>JBBCIM010000012.1:0-101981 GCA_037200245.1 Pseudolabrys sp. | reverse complement strand
AGAATCCTCCCTAAAGATTATCGAGTCTTGTTATTGGCTGCATTATTGCACAGCTTTACCGGGAGATCATGCGAAACGACGCCGTATCTGGCAAGTCTCGATTTGCCGCCCGGCGCGGCGCTGTTTTTACCGCGCGCAACCAATCGCTGGCGTGCTAGTTTTAGACTAATGTTGCCGTGACAAACCTTATGAGGAAACCGATGCCCGAAGTGACTTACGAGATCGTCGAACACGATGGCGGCTGGGCCTACAAAGCCGGCGGCGTGTTTTCAGAGCCCTATCCCACGCATGCCGCCGCGTTGCGCGCTGCGAAATCCGCCGCCGCCGAACAGAAAGTTCCGGGCGAGACCGCGGAAATCGAATTCGAGGACGAGAAGGGCAAGTGGCATCGCGAAACCGCCAGTGGTAGCGATCGCCCCAACACCACGATCAAGGACAAGGGCTGAGATTAGAAATCGGCCTTATGCCGAGGAGCGCACCATAGCAGGCGCGGCCTGCGTACACTTGGCTGCGATGGGCGCGTCTCGAAGCATCGCAAGTCGGCTATAGCCGACTTGCGCGCTATAATACCAATCTCGGGTAGACCCGAGATTGGTGGCCGCCACATCGAGAAGAAGGGGCGACGATGCTCAAATTATTCCCTTCGCCCGGGCGCTGCGCGCTGGCCGAGCAGAACCGGGCGCTGGCGCCGGCCGCATGAAACGGCCGAGCGGACGCGACGCGATTGCCGCTTTGCTGTCGTTCAACGGCGGCTTCGTCGACACCACCGGCTTCTTAGGCCTCGCCGGGCTGTTCACCCGCGCACGTTACCGGCAACTTCGTCACGCTCGGCGCGGCCTTGGTGCTCGGCAGCCACGGCATCATCGGCAAGATCCTGGCGCTGCCGATGTTCATTCTGGTCATCGCGCTGGCGCGGCTCGCCGGCGGCTTCCTGCGCGGGCGCAAGAAGCCTGTGCTGCGCATTCTGCTTAGCGTCGAAGTCGCGCTGCTGGTCGCCTTCTTCGCGCTGGCGGTAAGGTTCGGACCCTTCCCCAATCCCGACAGTCCGGCGGCGCTGCTCACCGGCTTTGCCGGCATCGCCGCGATGGCGCTGCAAAACGCGCTGCAGCGCGTGCATCTGTCGAGCCTGCCGCCGACCACGCTGATGACCGGCTCGACCACGCAAGCCACTATCGACCTGGTCGATCTCATCAGCGGCGCCGATCCGCAAAACGCCGCGGCGATCCGCGCCCGCTTCGGCCGGCTGTCGCTCAGCATTCTGTATTTCGCCGCCGGCTGCGCCACCGCGGCAACGCTGTTCTGGTTCGTCGGCTTCTGGTGCTTAGCACTTGCCGTCATCGTCGGCGCCGCCGCGGCCCTGATGCGGGCTGAAGCGGCGCCCTGACCTCACCGCATCTGCTGGATCGCCGCCGTCGGCTTCAGCTTGCTCAGGATGATGTGGCTGGTGTTGATGTTCTTGCCCGGATAGGAGCTGCCCGCCGCTGGTGTTGTGGCAGGTGAAGCAGTTGGTGCCGGTGCCCTGCACGAAGGTCTCCAGCGTCGAGTTGTCGAGATCGATCGAGCCGATCGCCTCCTGATCCATGTTGCCGTCGCCGGGCTTGAGCGTGTTGGCGAGCATCCACACCGTGCCGGTCAGTTTGTAGTTGGCGAACACCGGATCGATCACTTTGGCCGGCTCGCCTTTGATCGTCGATTGGAAGTTGGCGTTGATGGAATCGATATCGGCAACGCGCAAGGCGGGCGTGGCGCCGCCATGCTTGAACTGCTGGAACACGTTGGTGATCGGCGCGATGACCTGCGTCGCCGGATCGATGGTGAGGTTCTTGGCCAGGATGTTGCTGGCATTGGCGGGCGTGCCGGCTTTGTAGAAGGTGTAGCCCTGCGTACTCACGGGATCGGGCGACTTTGGATCCATGTTCGGCGGCAGATCGGGCGAGTTGGCGATCTGCTCGAACGTCGCCCAGGCGAATTTCGGATGCTGGTTGATGACGCCGACGACGTGAATGCCGACCAGCGCCACCTTGACGCCGTTTTGCGTCTTGCCGCTGGTCTGAAGTTTGCCTTTGCCGTCGCTCTCCAGGAGATCGATGGTCGCGGTCGTGGTGTAGGCGTTGTCGACGTTCTCACCCGCCGCCACGATGCGCCACGAACTCTTGATCACGGTAGCGCCGACCGGGTAATTCAGCGTCGGCGGCGCCGCCTTGTAGCTCTGGTCGCCGAAATATTTCTGTGTGAAATTGAAATAGATCGGGTCCATGTGGGTGGGCGTAATAGACGGCGCGGCCGTTCTGATCGACCAGCACGCCGCCCGGCCCCGCCTGCTCGAACGAGCCGAGCGCCTTCGGCTGGTCGTTGCGCGGCCGCAGCGTCAGCGTATGCGGGCCGACCAGCGCCTCGCCCTTCACACCGGTAGGCTTGTTCGGCACCAGTTGATCGTAGGTCGGCAGCGTCAGGAAAATCGGCACGCCGGTTTTCGGATCGGGCTGCACCCAGTGCACCAGCGCGCTCCAGGACCAGAGCTGGAAGTCGCAATCGGTCTGCGGCGTGTTGCCGCCGGGCTTGTGAAGAAGGGTTCGAGGCCCTTGGACTCCCACCAGCCGAGCGGCGCGACGCAAGGCTTGGTCTGCGCCGCCGCGGGCTGCGAGCCAGCCATCAGAACGGCGGCGAGCGGCGCCAGCAGGCCGGCAAGTTTGAGCGCTAGGCGTGCCATGGAAAGCCTCCCCGGTTGTTCGTTGCGGACGATACAACCTATAAGGCATTTCATACGATAATAAAACTACAGATTGCAGACAGACTTGTGACACAACCCCGCGCCGGGCCAAGCACGCAAACCGGGTTGGTTGTAACGATATGCCGGCGAACCGGCGCGGAGGGCCTAGCTTTCGGCCGCTTCTTTCTTCTGGCGGTTTTCTTTTTCTTCGCCGGCGGCGGCGGATTGGCGGCGAGTTCCGCCGCTTCCTGCGCGTCGCGGGCCAGCCGCAACGCCTTCAGCCGCGCCGTCTTGGCACGGTTGGCGATCGCCGCATTCTCGTATTCGGTCATCGCGCGCTTGCCTTCCTCGGCCTGGCGCAGTTTCCCGGAATTGATTATTCGCCGCGTTCTTCTTGCTGTCGTCGGCCAATGCAATCTCCATTGGTTAAATGAGTAAAAAAGGGCCGTGCTTGGATCGCGCCGGTTATTTGCCGGCGGCGGCTCGCAGCGCGTCGTTGATACGGTCTTGCCAGCCCGGGCCGTCCTCCTGGAAGAAATCGAGCACGTCACGGTCGATGCGCAAGGATACGAGCTCCTTGGCGCCGGGAACTGACGGTGCTTTCGGTGCGGTGGGCGCGGGCTTCGTGGTCGCTGCCTTGAAGGCCATTTCGGCCATTTGCCGCGAATCGGTCGTACGCCGGGTCATCGCGTGCACTCTAGCATGCCCGCCATTATTTTGCTTGACCGGATATAAGCCGTTTCGAGCGCTTTTCGAGCCCTAACCGCCGCGCTCACGCGGAAAATTCAGTCCCACAGGCCGAATGCGGCCCATTTGGTCTCGGGGATTTCCGCGCCGATTGTGAAGTTGAAGCTGATCACCGCCATATGGTCTGGGGTCGCTTGGCAGCGGTAGGTGAGCGCGTACCACTTGCCGCGACTGCGGAATGCCCCGCCTTTGGCCTCCACGGTGTCGGCGCTGACCACCGGTTCTGTCATGGCGTTGGCGATGGCGCGATCGGGACGGAAATTCTTGTCGGTGGCGCGGATCTGCGTCATCGCGGTGTAGTCGCAAAGCTGCTCGAGCCGAGCCGACGGATCGAGCATCTTGAGGCTTCTCTCGAACTTGGCGTCGGCGGCCGATAGCGAAGTTCCCGACATCGCGAGCAGGCTTGCGCCCAACACCAACACAAACGCCCGCATCCGACGTCCTTTCGCATAGCCGCCCAGTTTGACATCTAAGCGGCACGGCCGCGCAAGGCAACCGCATCGGCGGCCTTGTCCCAAAGAAACGGCCGAACCCCTCGAGTGCGTCACTTCGCCCGGCGTGTAATAATTCGACGCGTTGCCGCGGCAAACGCGCTCAGACGTATTTCGGGTCGCGATCCAGGAGTTCGATCGAGACGCCCTGCGGTCCGCGCAGGAAGCAGATCTTGATGCCGGGGCGCGGCACGTGCGGTTCCTTGGTGAACTCGCAGCCCTTCGCCTTGAGCTCGGCGGCAATGGCGTCGATGCCCGACACCTTCAGGCCGAAATGGTCGAGGCCTTGATACGGCACCATCGGTGCGTCGTTGACTTTTTCGCCGGGCGCAACCGGCGCGATGAAGATATTAGCGCCGCCGAGTTTCATATCGATGCGCGTCTTGCCACCTTGAGGCGTGCGGATGATCTCGGCGCCGAGCATGCGCTCGAACCAGGCCACGGTGGCTTCGGGGTCGGGGGTGCGCAGGTGGATGTGATCCCACGTATAGGTCGCCATGACGTTTCTCCCATTTCGTTTCTGTCGGACCCAGTCAGGCCGGGCGTTGCCGGCAAGTGTTGGACCGCATCATGCACAGTCCGGTCAAGCCCTGGCGATGACAGAAAAACAACGCCATGCCATCATGGCGCATCAACCACGATGCGCCACCGTAAAAAGGCGCACGGGACGTCAGGGAGGATTGAAATGACCGCCGCTCACCGCCGCCGCTTTTTGACGTTGGCCGCCGGAGCCTTGGCAGCGCCCGCGCTGCCAAGCTTGGCGCGCGCCGAAGGCGCCTGGCCCACCGCCAAGACCATTCGCGCCGTCGTGCCCTTCAGCGCCGGCAGCACCATCGACATCATCGGCCGCATCGTGCTCGATCCGCTGTCGCGCCAGCTCGGCCAGACCATGGGTCGTGGAAAATCGCGGCGGCGCCGGCGGCAGCCTCGGCTCGGCGCTGGTCGCCAAGGCCGACCCCGACGGCTACACGCTGCTCGTCAACGCCGCTGCGCATTCCGGTGCACCCCGCCGCCTATCCCAATCTGCCTTACGACGCCGCGAACGACTTCGCCTGCGTCGCATCGTTCGGCAGCGTACCGAACGTGCTGCTGGTGGCGCCGTCGAAAGGTTTCAAGTCGCTGAAAGACTTCGTCGCCAAGGCCAATGAAGGCAACATGACCTATGCCTCGGCCGGCGTCGGCAGTGCCACGCATTGGGCGGCCGAGCGCTTCCGCATCAGCGCCGGCTTCAAGGGGACGCATGTGCCGTTCCGCGGCGGGCCGGAAGCGCTCACCGAGGTGATGACCGGCCGCGTCGACTTTGTCTTCATCGGCATTTCGTCCGGCCTGCCGTTCATCCAGAACGGACAGTTGCAGGCGCTGGCGGTGTCGTCCGCGAAGCGTTCGCCCTCGCTACCCGAGATCCCGACGACGATCGAGGCCGGCTACAAGAATTCCGACTACAATTATTGGACCGGCATGCTGGCGCCGGCCAAGACGCCGCGCGAGATCGTCAAACCGCTTGAATGCCGAAGTCGCCAAGGCGCTGGCGCTGCCGGACGTGCAGGACCGGCTGGCCAAGCAAGGCGTCGAGCCGCAAGCGCTATCGCCGGCCGAGATGGACGCCATGAACAAGCGCGAGATCGATCTCAACCTGCAGATCGCGCAGGCGGCGGGGTTGAAGTTTAACTGATCGGCCTGATGGAACCCCTTGTTCCGGCGACCGTTGCCCCTACGGTCCACGGGAGCAACCACCATGCGTCGCGCAACAATTGCCATCTGCCTGATGTCGGCCGCCGCATTGGCGCTGCCGCAAAACGCTTCGGCGCAAAGCCAGCCGAGCCCGACCGATAAATCCGGCCACAGCACGGGCACAACCTCCTTGCCCGAAACCAAAGGCGAGACCCAGCCGCAGGGCAAGACAGGCCCGATAAACACCACCACCGGCGGCGCCCCGGCGGAAAGCCCGCAAGGCGAAACGCCCGCCGGCATGCAGGCGGCGCCCGATGGCTCGTCGAAGAGCATCAAGGATTCCGAGGCCAAATAGCCAAAGCCGGCGGGCTTAATCCCGTTGATCCAGGTCAACGCGCTTTGCACGCGGTGCGTGCATTGTGATTGTCTGCACAGGAGGACGCCATGATGTGGAATGATTATTATGGACCGGGGCCCTGGATGTATTTCGGCCCGATGTTCATGCTGGTGCTGGTCGCCTGCTGCGTGCTGATGATGTTCTTCATGATGCGCAGCCGCCACGGTGGCCGCGGCGTCGATTCCGCGGCGCAGATTCTCAAAGAGCGCTTCGCCCGCGGTGAAATCGACAAGACCGAATTCGAAGAACGCCGGCGCGCGCTCGAAGCCTAAGGCACGCGCGTCATGACTGAGCCGCACGGCAACACGGGACCGTTCTACATCTGCCCGATGCATCCGGACGTCATTAAGGCAGCGCCGGGCAAATGCCCCTATTGCGGCATGGCGCTGATCCCCGAAGGCTCTCGCTTCGGCATCGTGCGGCACATGATGTCGAGCCCCCTGCACGCCGGCATCATGATAGCGGCCTTGCTGGCGCTGATGGCAGCGGCGATGATGTTGTGGAAGTGACGGCGCACGCCGCAGGCGACAAGGCTCCGTCATACCCCGCAATGACAAGAAGGCTATTGACTATAGTCCCAAGGCATGTAATCCTAGATACATCCCGCCTCTGCTACCGAGGGGCGTTTGATCAGCGTCTCCAGACGTTGAGGCGGGGAGCGGTGCCGGACGGGGGCGTCGGAGATGCGGCGCCAGTTTCCCTTGTCCGGCGGTCCAAGCCGCGTTGTGTCCGGCGTGCCGCTGCACGTTAGGGCCCCCTGACGGTCCGGTAGGCCAAGCATGCCTGTCAGCGCATGCGGCCGAGTGACCGGGGCTTGCCGGTGGAACGTCGTGGCGTCTGTAACTGACGCAAGCGAACGGAGGGTCGACCACCGAGACCGACGCGGAGCAAACCTCACAAACACCGCGCGCGGGACGCCATGGGTTTGGTGGACTTGCGTATTTCAATGCTTCGACAAGCCTCGATGTCGCGAGGCGTCGAGGCGCGTGGGTCCATATCGGACCCGTGGCGTTCCGCGCGCCCTCGGTTCTTATCCGAAGGCCGCAAAAGGACTACGGCCTACCCGGGGCCGGTAAAGAATACGGGCGTAGACGCTTGCGCCGTCATCACCCCCGCACCGCGCACTCAGAGCGGCACCATGACCGGCGTGTGACAGCGACTTGCCCACAAGCCGCCGCGCATTTCACCCATGCGGCGCGCTATATTTGCTAAACGAATCCGTCGAGGGAGCGCCAAAACTTGGCCGGCAAGATCATTCACGCGGCGGGCGGCATCGTGGTGCGCAACGGCGCGCGGCCGCTGGTCGCCGTCGTTCAGCGCAGCAAGGACGATCGCTGGGTGCTGCCGCGCGGCAAGCTGAAATCGACGAGCGCCCGATCGTCGGCGCGCGCCGCGAAGTGGTCGAGGAAACCGGCCATCGCGTGCGCGTGCGCGAATTCCTCGGTGCCATCACCTACCGGGCGCGCGGCCGGCCGAAGGTGGTGCAGTTCTGGCACATGCAGGCGGCGGCGCGGCCAAGCTACGATTTGATGCGCGACATCGCCGCGGTCGATTGGCTGCCGCTCAAGGCGGCGATCCGAAGGCTCAGCTATCCCCTGGAAAAGTTGTTTCTGGGGAGCGTCGGACGCCGCGCCATGCACCACCGCAAGAAGGCGGCACGGCGCAAAACGCGCAAAGCAAAATCCTTGGCCAAATCGTCGCCCCACAAAACGCGCGCGAAGACGCCACGACCGGCAAAGCGCCGGCGCAGCCGCAAGCCCGCGGCCAAGCCGGTCGCCAAGGTCGTGACCAAAACACGCAGTGCCAAAACGCGCGTGCACAAAATCCGGTCCGCGGCCGCCGCCACCGCTGCGCGCGCCGAACGCGGCAGTATGTTGCAGCGCATGCTGGGAACGCTCGGCCGCTAAGCGAGTCCGCCGCAATCGCGCCGCAAAGATTGCCGGATTCTTGCAGAAATTTAATCCGCGAAAACGCCCGCCGCGGCCATTCCAAACGCCTCATTCACCGCGCATTCACGCGTAAAGCCGGAACCTGGGTACCGAGGCAAACGTTACCGCTGCGGACGAAAATCGCAGGGAATGCCCGGTTCGGCCGTTCAACAAAGACGACCGACGAAAGCAAATAAGGAAGGTGTGTCATGACCAAGATGACCAAAACCCTGACAGTGCTCGCCACCATTGCGACCTTAGCCGTCGCGGCCGTGGCAGCGCCTCAACCGGCCGAAGCCCGCGGCGGACGGATCGCCGCCGGCATCATCGGCGGCCCTCGCCGCCGGCGCCATCATCGGCTCGGCTGCCAACGGCTATTACGGCGGGGGGCCCTATTACGCCTACAGCCCCGGCCCGGTTTATTATGGCGGCCCGGCTTGCTACTGGACCCGTCAGCGGGTCTGGGACGGCTGGAACTGGCGTCTGCGCCGCGTCCGCGTGTGCGACTGACCGGCCGATCTAAACGAATGGAAAAAGCCCGGTCTCTGTGGAGAATCCGGGCTTTTTTTGGGGGATAACACTGAGCCTTCCGGATCAAATTTTCGACATATTGGGCCTGCCTCCTTCATCGGAGCCGGGACAGGCTCTAAATTTGCCACCCTGCGGCTGGCCCCGGCCGGCGTCATCTTTAGAGGGATAACCAGATGAAGAAGGTCATTCTTGCGATCGCCGCGGTGGCGACCATCGCCGTGGGAAGTCTGAGCGTTCCGACCACCGCCGATGCGCGTTGCCGTGGCAATTGTGCTTTCGGTGTCGGCGCCGCGGCCCTTGGTCTCGGTATTGTCGCCGGTGCTGCCATCGCCAATAGCGGCCCCCGCTACTACGGCCCGGCTCCCGGCTACGTCGTCTATGAAGGCTACGGCGCGCCTACCCGGCAAGCTGCCCCGGCGGCTACTGGGCCCGACGCCCGCTCCGCGACGGCTACGGCAATGTCGTCGGCTGGACCCGCCCGCGCTTCATCTGTCCGTAAAGGCGTAAACGGGCAGGTAATAGACTCCGGTGCATGATCGGGCCGAATTAACCCAAGGCCCTGGGAGAGACCCAATGCATCGCATGATCGTCACGCTCGCCGCGGCCGCCATGGTGGCTGCGGCGGCGCCCTCTTCGGCGCAAGCCAACTGCCGCGGCTGCGCCGTCGGCGCCGGCCTCATCGGCGGCCTGGCCGCCGGCGCCATCATCGGTTCGGCGATCGCCAACAGCCAGCCGCGCTACGTCGAGCCCGCCCCTGCCTACGCGCCCCCGCCGCCGGCCTATGCCGAACCGCCGGAATATGTCGACGGCCCGGTTTGCCATTTGGAACGTCATCGCTATTGGGATGGCTACGGCTATCGCACCCGCCGCATCGAGGTTTGCGATTAATACGCGCGCGAAATTGCGCAAAACATAAATCGGCTCACCGCCGCATGTGCTCCAGCACCGCGGCGGTCGGCCAGCAGTCGACCTTCAGGCCATTCTTCTTTTGATAGGCCCCGAGCGCAGCGCGGGTCAGCATCCCCGCCTTGCCGTCGACCTTGTCCTTGTACAGCCCCAATGCCGTCAGCCGATTCTGCATCAACTCGACCTCTTTGGTCTTGAGTTGCGCGGCCTTGCTCCACGGCGTCACGAAGGCACTGCTGCCGGCAATGCGGTCGCTCAGGTGACCGACGAACAGCAACGTAGAGATCGGAAAAATTATAGTCTTTGATGACGTAGTAGTTCTTCGGCGTCAGGAACGACGGCCCGTAGGCGCCTTCCGGCTGCAACAGCGATGCCGATAGTGCGAACTCCGCGGCGCTCAGTTTGCGATTATCCGCCAGAGCAAAGCCGCGTTTGAGCCACTCGCCGATCGGCATCGTGACGTCCGGTACGCCGATGCTGCAATCGGCGTTCTGCGGCGCCCGCACTTCGTAGGCCCAGCGTTCGCCCGCCTGCCAGCCTTTGCCGGCAAGCTGCTTTGCCGCCGAAGCCAAAGCATCCGGCACCGAATGAAAAATGTCGGCGCGGCCGTCGCCGTCGAAATCGACGCCGTACTTGTAATACTCCGACGGCAGAAACTGCGTGAGCCCAAGGGCCCCGCCCCAGGACGAGCGCATGTCGGCGCGCGGCACGCCGTCCTGCATCATCTTCAGCGCGTGCAGAAATTCATTGGCGAAGAATTCCTTGCGCTTGCCGATGTAAGCCTGCGTCGCCAGCGTACGGATGGCGTCGAGCGGCAGCGTATAGCCGCCATAGTCGGTTTCGCGCGCCCAGATCGCCAGCACGACATTGCCCGGGACGCCGAATTCCTTTTCGATGCGCGCCAGCGTATCGCGGTATTGCGCGGCGAGTTGACGCCCGCGTGCGGCGAGGCGGTCGAAAGTCGGCTCGCGCAGATATTGCCCCGGCGTCTGCACGAACTCGGCCTGCCCTGGCGGCGCCTTTTCCGGCCGGCCCGGAATCACCAGATCGGGCAGCGACAGATCCGGTTCCAGTCCACGCGTCGCGTTGTCGAAGATGGCACGCGACACGCCGAGCGCTTGCGCCTGCGGCCACGTCGATTGCAGCCATTGCTGGAATGCGGCGTCGGCGCGAGCGGCCGCCGGGATCAGCAGCGCGGTGGCGAGGACAATGGCCGCAAGCTTGCGCAAGACGCCCTAATGCCCGTGCTTGGCGTAAGCCGTCTGGCCCAGCCGCTCAACGTAGGCAATGCCGATCGCCGACAGCACGAACAGACCGTGGATGATGACCTGCCACATCACGCCGGTTTCCGTATAGGGGATACCCTCTTTGCCGAGCGAACCGGCATAGATGAACGTGCGCAGCAGATGGATCGACGAGATGCCGATGATCGCCATGGCGAGCTTGATCTTCAGCACGCTGGCATTGACGTGCGAAAGCCATTCCGGCTGATCCGGATGCTTTTCCAATTCTAACCGCGATACGAAAGTCTCGTATCCGCCGACAATGACCATGGTCAGCAAATTGGAGATCATCACCACGTCGATAAGGCCGAGCACCACCAGCATGATTTCCTGCTCGTTGAACTGCGTGGCGCCGAGCACGAGGTGCCAGAGTTCCTTGAGGAACAGGATGACGTAGACGCCCTGCGCGACGATCAGCCCGAGATAGAGCGGCAATTGCAGCCAGCGCGAGCCGAAGATTAGCGTCGGCAGAGGACGCAAGCCCGGAAAATCTTTCGGCGGAATGGCGTCGTCGGCGGCCATCGACATGGCGTTATCCTTGTGAGGCGGCCGGAGCGCCGCGCGCGAATCGTTATAGGCGATTCGCGACGCCGAATAATGGTAACAACCGCTACATCTAGCCGCGCGCCGAATCCGCGCCACATCATCGGCGAAAAACACGAACGTTCGAGCAACATCCGCGAATCAGAGAACGGACAGTGGACGGTAAATCGCCCGTTAAGATGCGCCGTTATTCGCCGCGCACAGTGTTTAATTCGCCAGAGCCCCGGGCAGCCGCGCGGCAATGATGCGCCGCGCCCGCTCCGGCATCGCGCCCGAACGCGCCATCACGACAAAGCGCGGCTCGGTGGTCTTCAGGCGGATCGGCAGCAGCGGCGCGTAGCCGTCGCAGAAATAGAAATCGACCATGCGGTCGGCATCCGGAAATTGCATCAGCACGACGCGGTCCGGCACGAACGAACCCGACAGCGTTGTCACCGCGCCGCCGCGCGCGACATAGTGGCAGCCGTAATTCTTGATCACCGGCGGCACGCCGAGCGCATAAGGCTTGAAGCCTTCCGGGTCGCGCATGATGTGAGCGCCGATAGCGAAGGCTTGGCCAGTATTGGGTTCGGCCTGACCTTCGACCAGGAAGGCGCTGATGCCCGGTTTGTTCAAGATCGACAGATCGGCGCCGTCATCGACCCGCGCGATCAGCGGCGCGCCGAAAGTCCACGGCGTCTCCAGCGCAATCGCCTCGCCATCGGCGACCAGCGTGCAGCCCTTCGACAGTTGAGCGGATGGCAACCCGCTGGCGATGAGATAGCGCATGGCCCGAAGTTCAGGCCTCGGTGAAGTCGAGACGGCGCTCTATTCTCTCAACCCGGCCATCCAGCCGGTCCATGCGATTGGACAAGTTCGCATATTGGCTCTCAAGAATACCAAGCTGGCCTTTGACCTCGCGCATATCGTCGCGCAAGCCATCGACCGCGCCGCGGATATGGCGCAGGTGCTCCAGCACGATGCTTTCGGCTTCGGTCATGCGGTTTTCTTAGCAGAAAATGCCTACCTTGAAAACTTCTTATACTTCAGCCGGTGCGGGATGATTGAGTCCTGGCCCAGGCGGCGCATCTTGTCGGCTTCGTAGTCCTGGAAGTTGCCCTCGAACCACTCGACATGGCTGTCACCCTCGAACGCCAAGATGTGCGTGGCGATGCGATCGAGGAACCAGCGATCGTGGCTGATGATGACGGCGCAGCCCGCGAAATCCTCCAGCGCCTCTTCCAGCGCGCGCAGCGTATCGACGTCGAGGTCGTTGGTCGGCTCGTCGAGCAGCAGCAGATTGGCGCCGGTGCGCAGCATCTTGGCGAGGTGCACGCGGTTGCGCTCGCCGCCCGATAGCGTGCCGACCTTCTTCTGCTGGTCGGCGCCCTTGAAGTTGAACAGCGAGCAATAGGCGCGCGAATTCACTTCCTTCTTGCCGAGCAGGATCAGGTCCTGGCCGTTGGAGATTTCCTCCCACACGGTCTTCTTGCCGTCGAGCGCATCGCGCGACTGGTCGACGTAACCGAGATGCACCGACTCGCCGACCTTGATGGTGCCCTCGTCCGGCTTATCCTGCCCGGTGATCATGCGGAACAGCGTGGTCTTGCCGGCGCCGTTCGGGCCGATGACGCCGACGATGCCGCCGGGCGGCAGCCGAAACGTCAGGTCGTCGATCAGCAGATTGCCGCCGAAGCCTTTTTTGAGATGATCGAAATCGACCACGTTGTCGCCGAGCCGTTCGGCGACGGGGATCGTGATCTGCGCCGTGGTGTTGACCTTGGCGTTGGCAATCTTGAGCAGTTCGTCGTAGCGCTGATAGCGCGCCTTGGATTTTGCCTGCCGTGCCTTGGGCGACGACTGGATCCATTCGCTTTCACGCTGCAATGTGCGCTGGCGCGTTTCGTCCTCGCGCGCTTCCTGTTCCAGCCGCTTCTGCTTCTGCTTGAGCCACGAGGTGTAGTTGCCCTCATAGGGAATGCCACGGCCGTGGTCTAGTTCGAGAATCCAGCCGGTGACGTTGTCGAGGAAGTAGCGATCATGGGTCACGATCAGGATGGCGCCCGGATATTTCCGCAAATGGCCTTCCAGCCAGTTCACGCTTTCGGCGTCGAGATGGTTGGTCGGCTCGTCGAGCAGGAGCAGGTCGGGCTGGTCGAGCAGTAGCCGGCACAGCGCGACGCGGCGTTTCTCGCCGCCGGACAGCTTGGAAATATCGGCGTCATCGGCCGGGCAGCGCAGCGCGTCCATGGCCAGATCGACCTGGCTGTCGAGGTCCCACAAATTCTTGGAATCGATCTCGTCCTGCAGCTTCGCCATCTCGTCGGCGGTTTCGTCGGAGTAATTCGACGCGATCTCATTATAGCGGTCGAGGATCGCCTTCTTGGCGGCGACGCCTTCCATCACGTTCTCGCGCACCGACTTGCTCCCGTCGAGCTGCGGCTCCTGTTCCAGGTAGCCAACGCGCGCGCCTTCCGCGACCCAGCCTTCGCCGGTGAACTCGGTATCGATGCCGGCCATGATGCGCAGCAGCGTCGACTTGCCCGAACCGTTGACGCCGAGCACGCCGATCTTGGCGTCCGGGTAAAACGACAGATTGACGTTCTCCAGCACCTTCTTGCCGGCCGGGTAGGCCTTGGTCAGGCCCTGCATGTGATAGATGAATTGGCGACCGTTCATTGACCTTCAAAACCTCTGCTGATCCGGCAAGGTGCGTGCGCGCAAATCCACGCAGCCGGGGCGCTATGTCGGGAAATTCGATGCTGATGTAGCGACGCGGGCGCCAAAGAGCAAGCTGAGCGGCGGCCCGCCAGCGACCGCAAGTAAAACTCCGGAAAGGCTATTTGCAATTCGAAGCTCGTTCCGGGTCGCTTAAGAACCCGGTCTTAACGCCTGCCGCGCATGCTTCCCCGCAGATGAACTTGGGAGCTCATGGGAACGACCAAGGTTCAGCGGACCAATGATGTCCGCACCGTTTTGGGGATCGCGTCATGGGTCGGGCCATCATGGCCATTTCGGGTTCGGCGGCGGTCTTCCTGCCGCGCCCCTTTGCCGGCCTCGGCAGCGCGGTCGCCGCCTTTTGGCGGGAGTTGACCCGCGACGCCCTGCGGCCTTACCGCCCGGAACTGCATTACATGCGCGGCCCCGGCCCGGCCTGGCGGGCCAAGCACGGCGCATAGGCGACCGCCCGGCACCCCCCTATCTTTTCGGTTCGCCGGCTCTAAATTGCGCGCCCTGGAACAAGCTCAGTCCCCATAAGGAGCTCGCGTATGCTTCGCGCCGCTATTCTCGACGATTATCAGAATGTGGCCCTGAAACTCGCCGATTGGTCGTCGATCGGCAAAGACGTCGAGGTCAAGGTCTTCAACGCCCCGCTCGGCGACGATGACGCCGTCATCAAGGCGCTGCAGGGATTCGCCATCGTCAACATGATGCGCGAACGCACGCCCTTTAACCGCAAGGTGATCGAGGGCCTGCCGGAACTGAAGCTGCTGATCACCACCGGCGCCCGCAATGCCTCGATCGACCTTAAGGCCTGCGCCGAGCGCGGCGTCACGGTTTGCGGCACCGGCGGTTTCGGCAGCCCAACCGCCGGCATTGCCGTCGGCCTGATCCTCGAACTGACGCGCCGGATCGGCTTCGAGAACGCGCGGATGAAAGCGGGCGAGCCGTGGCAGATCACGATGGGCCAGGATCTCGAAGGCCTCACGCTCGGCGTGCTGGGCCTCGGCAAACTCGGTCAGCGCGTCGCCGGCGTCGCCAAGGCCTTCGGCATGAAGGTGATCGCCTGGAGCCAGAACCTAACGCCGGAGAAGGCGAAGGAAGGCGGCGCGGAGTATGTGTCGAAGGAGGACCTATTCCGTCAGGCCGACATCCTCAGCCTGCATGTGGTGCTGAGCGATCGCACGCGCGGCATCGTCGGCACCAAGGAACTCGGTCTGATGAAAAAGACTGCGTTTCTCGTCAACACATCGCGCGGGCCGCTTGTCGATGAGAAGGCGCTGATCGCAACGCTGCAATCCAAATCGATCGCCGGCGCCGGCCTCGATGTGTTCGACGTCGAGCCGCTGCCGCTCGGTCATCCGTTCCGCAAGATGGACAATGTCGTGCTCACGCCGCATCTCGGCTACGTCAGCCAACAGAACTACGCGAAAATGTATCCTGAGATCGTCGAGGACATTCGCGCTTGGCTCGACGGCAAGCCGGTACGGGTGATTAAGTAATCAGAGGCCGAAAAGCTTCGCCGCGTTGTTGTACGCCACGTCGGCGCGCAACGACTCGTCGAGTGGCACCGTGTCCATGAAATGTCCCGCCTCCTCCGCGCTTTCGAACGGATAGTCGGCGGCAAACATCACGCGGTCACGTCCGAGCGCGTCGAGCGCGCAGCGTAGCGGCTCGGTTGCGAACACGCCCGACACCGTCACCGCGATATTGTCCTTGATGTATTGCGATGGCGGCTTGGCGAGTTTGACGTTGTATAATTTCGCGCGGCTATCGAAACGCCACAGCAGATAAGGCAGCGTCTCGCCCATGTGGCCGAGCGCGACCTTGGCCTTCGGGAAACGGTCGAACAGGCCGCTGAACACGAGACGCAAAGCGTGTGAACCGGTCTCGAAGCCCCACTCCCATGTCGCGCGGCGCAGCGCCGCCACGCCATTGAGCACCGGTGCCGGCGTGACCGGATCGGTCGGATGAATGTAGACGGTCGCGCCCAGCGCTTCCGCCCGCTCCCAGAACGGCGCGAGCATCGGATCGTCGAGATATTGGCCGAGCGTATGGCCATTGATCATCGCGCCGCAGAATTTCAGATCGCGCATGCAGCGCTCGAGTTCGTCGGCAGCGGCGTTGGACTGCTGTACCGCGATGTGGGCGAGACCCGCATAGCGATCTGGCCGCTTTTGGATTTCGCGCGCGAGAAAATCGTTGGCCTCGGCAGCCTTGCGTGTCGCGGTGGCGCCATCGCGTTCGGCCTGTACACCCGGGCCCGCGATCGACAGCACCGCTTTGGCGATGCCGGCCTTGTCCATTGTTTGCAAACGCAAATCGCCAAAATCGCTGAGCCGCTTGAACAGTTGCTCGGTCACCTGCGTCGGGACTTCCGTCATCGTCGGCCGCCAATAGTCGACCAGACCGGACGAGATGAAATGTTCTTCGAGCGCGATCTTCTGGACCATCCATTTCCTCCCAGCCCAGCCTGATTTTTTCTCTTTCCGCTGTATCGGATATTGGGCTAACGTGTCCCACGATGCAAGGCGACGAAGATCGCCAGAAACGTCCGGAGAGGAGCGTTACGAGTGAGTGCGTCGATGATCCGCCACATCGCCAACGACAAAAGCCAGGTGCAGGTGATCGCGCGCGCCGCGAGCATCTTGCGCGCACTGGAAGACGAAAATTCCGGGCTGAGCCTCGGCCAGATCGCGCAACGCGTGAACCTCGCGCGCTCGACCGTGCAGCGCATCGTCGCCGCGCTGGAAACTGAGAAGCTGGTTATCGCCGCGACGCCGAACGGGCGCGTGCGGCTCGGCCCGACCATTTTGCGGCTCGCGGCATCGGTCCGCAGCGATTTCGTGTCACTGGCGCGGCCCTATCTCGAGCGTCTGAGCGAGGAACTGCACGAGACCGTCGACCTCTCGACGGTCAAGAAAGACCACCTCGTCTTTATCGATCAGGTGATTGGCTCGCAGCGCCTGCGCACGGTGTCGGCGGTCGGCGAAACCTTTCCGCTGTATTGCACCGCCAACGGCAAGGCCTATCTGGCGCAACTGTCCGATCCGGCCATCGAAGCCCTGATCGGCCACGTTTTTCAACCGCGCACGCCGAAGACGCTACAGCGACTCGACGCACTGCTCGCGGACCTCAAGACCGTGCGCCGGGCCGGCGTCGCATACGATCGCGAGGAGCACACGCAAGGCATCTGCGCGGTCGGCGTCGCCTTGCACGACCCGCTCGGCAATCCGGTGGCGATTTCAGTGCCGGTGCCGTCGCAACGCTTTTCCGACCGTCACGCGGTGATCGCCGAACGGCTGTTGGCGACAAAACGTGCTTTGGAGGCCCAGATGAATTCCGTCGCCGCCTGACCGCGGGGCCCAGACGACAAGCTGAGAAACTTAAAAAAGGGGAGGATGCCGTGGCGAAAAAAATTCGCGGCGTGATGTTTGAAGAGAACATGAAGAACAGCATGGGGCTGGAGTTCGTCAATCTGTCCCATCGCTTCGGCTATCAGTCCCCGAACTGGCCGTATTTCGAGGACGTCAAGATCGAACGCATCCACTATATGGCGAAATCGGGTGTGCTGTCGCAGCGCATCACCACCTCGATGCACAACACCACGCATATCGATGCGCCCGCGCACGTCATTCAGGGCACGCCGTTCATCGACGAAGTACCGCTGCCGCATTTCTTCGGCTCCGGTATCGTGGTCTCTATCCCAAAGAAGAAGTGGGAACAGATCACGTATGACGACCTGGAAAAGGCCGCCGGCAAGATCGTGCGACCGCGCGACGTCGTGATTGTCAATACCGGCTGGCATCACCAGTACGAGGACAGCGAAGACTATTTCTGCAAGTGTCCGGGATTTGTGCCGTCGGCGGGCAAATGGTTCGTCGAGAAGAAGGTCAAGGTTGTCGGCCACGATACCCAGGCTAATGATCATCCGCTTGCCACAGCAATCGGCCCGCACCGCAATGGCCCGCTGCACCCGCATCTCGCCGCGGAATACAAGGAGTGGTCGGGCGGCCGCGATTGGAAAGACGACTTCCCCGAATGGGAGCCGGTGCACCGCATCCTGTTCTCGAACGGCATCATGGGCATCGAGAATGTCGGCGGCGATCTCGACAAGGTCACCGGCAAGCGCGTCACCTTCGCCTATTTCCCGTGGAATTGGGATCGCGGCGACGGCTGCATTGTGCGTCTTGTCGCCATCACCGATCCGAGTGGCAAGTACCGCATCGAACGCGGGAGCAAATTCTAATGCACGTCAAACGTTTCAACGACGCCAAGGCCTACGACGCGCCCCATCACCGCGGCAACACGTCTCTACGGATGTTCGGCGCCGAGGCCGGCGGCACCAAGGGCTTGGTGTTCGGTTATTCGCACTTCCTGCCTGGCGGCGGCGCAGGGCCTGACGCCTCGCCGCCCGAGAAGGTCTATTTCGTCATTCGCGGCGAACTAACCGTCATCGTCGACGGCAAGGAGACGGTACTCAAGGCCAACGACTCCTGTGTGATCGAACCCAACGAGATGCGTGAGATCGTCAACCGCGGCAATGAGGTTTGCTCCATCGTCGTCGCGGTGGCCATGCCGCCGAAATAGTTAGGAACACCAGAATGCCTGAAGCATTCCTGAAAAACCCGTTGTCGCTGTTCGACATCAAGGGCAAGACCGCGATCGTCATCGGCGCGTCGGGCGCGTTCGGCGCGTTGTCGGCCAAGGTGCTGACCGGCGCGGGCGCGAATGTGGTGCTCGTCGGCGGCAAAGTCGACGAGATCAAGAAAGTCGCCGCCGAATGCGAGGCGCTTGGCGCCAAGGACGAAGTAAAGACCGAGATCGTAGCACTTCGGCCAAGCTCGGAAGAAAACTGCGACAGTATCGTCAAGGCCGCGGTCGACAAGTTCGGCCGGCTCGACATCCTGGTGGTCGCCTCGGGCCTCAACAAGGTGTCGAAGATCGTCGATCAGAAGGCCGAAGATTTCCTCGACGTCATGGACGCCAACGTCACGCAGTCTTGGCTGATGGCACGCGCCGCCGGCCGGCAGATGCTCAAGCAGGGCCAAGGTGGCAAGGTCATTCTCACCTCGTCCGCGCGCGGTCTGCTCGGCCATCCGGCCGGCTACACCGCCTATTGCGCGTCGAAGTCGGCGGTCGACGGCATCACCAAGGCCTTGGGTTGCGAATGGGGCGACACCGGCATCACCGTGAATGCGCTGGGCCCGACCGTCTTCCGCTCGCCGCTCACCGCCTGGATGTATGAGGACACCGAGCGCGCTCAGACCGTTCGCAAAGGTTTTCTCGCCCGCGTACCGAAGGGCCGCTTGGGTGAGCCGGAAGATCTCGCCGGTCCGTTGCTGTTCCTCGCCTCCAAGGCGTCGGATTTCTATACCGGCCACATCCTTTACGCCGACGGCGGCTACACGGCGGGATAAAGCATGGCCAAAGCGCGTATAAGCGTGATCGGCGCCGGACTCATGGGACACGGCATCGCGCAGGTATTCGCGCTCGCCGGCCACGATGTAATGATCTATGACTCGTTCGAGAAAACGCTGGCGACGGCGAAAGATCGCATCCTCACCAATCTAAAAGACCTCGGCGACGACCAGAGCGCGGTGAACCGCGTCACGCCAGAGGGCGATCTTAGCCTCGCCGTGCGCGACGCCGATTACGTCGTCGAAGCCGTGCTGGAAGACCTGCTGCTGAAGCAGAAAATCTTCGCCGAGGTCGAACATCACGTGCGCTCCGACACCATCCTCGCCAGCAACACGTCCGTCATTCCGATCACCCAGATCATGGAAGGGCTCAAGCGGCGCGAGCGCGCGCTTGGCACCCACTGGTGGAATCCGCCGTTTCTGGTGCCGCTGGTCGAAGTCATCGAAACACAGTGGACGTCGCCCGCGGTCATCGATTTCACCATGAAGCTGCACGCCGATGCCGGTAAGACGCCGGCGCATGTGAAGAAGGACGTGCCGGGCTTCATCGGCAATCGGCTGCAACACGCACTGTGGCGCGAGGCGATATCGCTGGTCGAAAACGGCATCTGCGATGCCGAGACCGTGGACAATGTCATCAAGGCGGCGTTCGGCCGCAGGCTCGCCGTGTTCGGGCCGCTGGAGAATGCCGATATGGTCGGCCTCGACTTGACGCTGGCCATTCACAGCATTGTGCTGCCGGACATCGACAGCAGGCCCGGCCCATCGCCCTATTTGGAGAAGCTGGTGAAGGACGGCAAGCTCGGGTTCAAATCCGGCGAAGGCTTCCGCACATGGACGCCGGAGCAACAGACGGCATTGCGTTCGAAAATTTTGCAGCACCTGAAAAAAGCCCGCGCGCAGGACACCTGAATTATGGCCGAGACTATCATCGACATTTATTGCCACATCTTTCCGGACCGCTTCTTCCAGGAGATGACCAAAGTCGCGCCGATGCTGGAGAACCTCGGCAAGCGGTTGCGTGGCGTCACCAAGCTGTTCGATCTCGACGCACGTTTCAAGGAAATGGATCAGTTCGGCGACTACCGGCAGATCATCTCGCTGCCCAATCCGGCGCTGGAGGATATCGCCAAGCCCGACGCCGGCCTTAACCTTGCGCGTATCGCCAACGATTCGATGGCCGAGCTGTGCCGCAAATATCCAGAACGCTTCCCGGCCTTCGCCGCGGCTTTGTGCCTGACCGACGTTGAAGGCTCGGTCGCTGAGGCGCGGCGCGCCATCAAGGATCTCGGTGCGCGCGGCGTGCTGATCTATACCAGCACCGCCGGAGAGCCGCTCGACGATCCGAAGTTCGAGCCGATCTTTGCCGCCATGGCCGAACTCGACGCCGTGATCTGGCTGCATCCGGTGCGCACCGCATCGATGCCGGATTATCCGTCCGAGAAGAAATCGCGTTTCGAAATGTGGTGGTGCTTCGGCTGGCCCTACGACACCTCGGTGGCGATGCTGCGGCTGGTGTTCTGCGGCCTGCTCGATCGCCATCCGAAACTCAAGATCGTCACCCACCATCTCGGCGGCATGATCCCGTATTTCGACGGCCGCGAAGGCAACGGGCTCAAGGTTCTGGGCCAGCGCACCTCGGACGAAGACTACTCGCAAATCCTGCCGTCGCTGAAACGGCCGCACACGGACTACCTGCAGGACTTCTATGCCGACACCGCGATGTTCGGCGGCGGCATGCACGCGTTGCGTTGCGGCTTTGAATTTTTCGGCGCCGACCACGTGGTGTTTGCAACCGACACGCCGCTCGGGCCCATCGCGCCGACCATCGAGGCGGTCAAAAAGCTAGAGCTTGCGCCGGGTGACCAGCGCAAGCTCTTTTGTGGCAATGCCGAGAAGCTGCTGAATATGAAATTCTAGCCGTCGACGCTAATGCTTACTTTGTGCCTTCTTCTTTTTCACATCGCCCGGCCCGGTGATTCCCGGATTGAAGGACGGCGGGTCGCTCGCCGGGAAGCTTTCGTCCGAATTGACGACAACCTTGTCTTCCTCGTCCTTGATTCGTTCGCGCTCGTCTTCGGCGTGCTGCTTGGGCTTTTCCGCCAGTTTGTCTGTCATGGGAACTCCTGATTACCCGCAAAAGGCCTTTGCGGGCGGGCAAACCTGCAATATCAACCGCGAGGGGCGGGTTTGAGTTCCCTTCCGATATATTAGGGCAAAGCATGCTACGCGCGGCGATTTGCGGGGCCGGACACTGGGGCACGCGGCTGATCGAGTCAGTCGCGGGCAAAAGCGGCAAATTCGGCTTTGCCAGCATCGTCAGCCGCGATCCGGCCGGCAAAGGCCCCCTTGCCGCGCGCTTCGGCTTGGCCGTAACCGCCCTCTATGCCGATGTGCTGGCCGATCCGAAGATCGACGCTGTCGTGCTGTGCACGCCGCATTCCCAGCACGCCGCCGAAATCGTCGCCGCCGCCAAGGTCGGCAAGCACGTGTTCGTGGAAAAGCCGTTCACGCTGACGCGCGAGGACGCCGAGGCGGCGATTGCCGCCTGCAAAGCCGCCGGCGTCACGCTGATGGTCGGCTTCAACCGCCGCTATGCTCCAGCCTATATCGAGATGACACGCCGCATCGCCGCCGGCGAGATCGGCCAGGTGCGCCACATCGAGGGACAATTCTCCGGGCCGCCGAGTTACCAGATCGAGCCGGACAACTGGCGCTCGAACCAGTTCGAAAGTCCCGGCGGCTCGATGACCGCGCGCGGCGTGCATGTAATCGACAGCATGGTGCACATCGCCGGATTGATCGACACCGTGTTCGCCTTCAGCGGCCGGTTGCAGCTTGCCATCGACGTCGACGATACGACGGCGTGTCTGTTGCGCTTCAAGAGCGGCGTCACCGGCTATCTCGGCACGCTGCACGCGACCAGCGCCTTCTACCGCATTCACGTCTTCGGTTCGAAAGGTGCGCTGGAAATGCGCGGCGAGACCGAGCTGATCGCCTCCGACCTCGCGGGCAAGGTCGAACGCTTAACGTTGGACGCCGCCGACAAGGAGCGCGCTGAACTCGAAGCCTTTGCCGATGCTGTGGCGAGCGGCGTCAAATTCGCGATCGCGCCGCAGGAGATCGTCAACACGGTCGCGGTGATGCAGGCGGTGGCCGCGTCGTCGCGCAGCGGCAAGGCCGTGACGATCGATTAGTCGCTCTTCCATTCGGATTTCAAACAGCCGGTTCACTCGTCATTCCGGAACGGCGCTTTTGCGCTCAACTGTCATGCCCGCGAAGGCGGGCATCCAGTAATCACGGCCCCGCTTGTGTTTACCCCGCCTGCCCGGGGACGACAACGGATAGCCAACGCTCCGCCGCCCGCATTCTTTACAGGCCCCGGGTAGGCCGTAGTCTCCTTTCTTCCCCCTCGACTTTTTACCTGCGCATATCGGGTAAACCCGACATGCGATATCGAGGAGATGGAGCACCGAGTGGCGCATCCATTCCTTATGTGCGCACACCGTCGGGAGCGCCGCCGGCCAATCAAGCCGTCTTGGCCAGCGCCTTGGCGCAGATTTTGAGATCGGCGACGAATTGCTTGTATTGCGATGCTTTGTCCGCGTCGTCGCGAATGCGCAGAATGTAAGAAGGATGAATGGTCGCGAGCATCTGCTTGCCGTTCTGCATAGGCAACAAGCGACCGCGGATACCGCCGACCGGCGTCGGCTTGCCTGTGATGCTGCGCACGGCCGTGGCGCCAAGCGCGACCACAAGCTGCGGCTTGACGATGCCGCGTTCAAGCTCGAGCCACCGGTGGCAGCGATCGATCTCATAGGCGTTCGGCCTCTTGTGCAGGCGGCGCTTGCCGCGTTGCTCGAATTTGAAATGCTTGACGGCGTTGGTGACGAACACGTCGGCGCGCTCGATGCCGGCATCGCCCAGCGCCTCGTTGAGGACACGCCCCGCCGGCCCGACGAAGGGCTTGCCCTGGAGGTCTTCCTGCTCGCCCGGCTGCTCGCCGACCATCATGATCCGCGCCCGCGCTGGGCCTTCGCCGGATACGACCTGCGTCGCATGTTTGTACAGGGGGCAGCGTGTGCACTCCGCCTCGGCGGCGTGCAGGGCTTTCAAGGATTTAATCGGTTGCTCAGTCACGCGGGCGCTCCGTTCATTGGCAACGGCGAATGCTCGCGCGGGGTTCCTACAAATCCTGCGCGATCCAGGCCTTCTGCACGTCCTCGCACCAGTTGCCGACGTTCCATTGGCCCCAGGCGCCGAGGCCGCCCAATTCGTCCGGCCCGCAATAGACCGGCACGTGCACGACCGAGAGGCCGTCGTAGGCCTTGGCGGCCTTGAGCGCCGCGCGGAAGGCATCGGCGGTGTCGCCGCCGAAGGCCGCATGCACGCCCGACACCGCGCTTGCGAGCCGGACGTAATCGACCGGGACACGGTCATTGGTGCGGAATTCGGCGTTGTATTGCGCAATCTGAAGCCCGGTGATCGCAGCCATGCGGCGGTTGTCGAAGATGACGATCATGCCGCGCACGCCGTGCTCGACCGCGTCGATCAGTATCTGCGGGTTCATCATGAAGGAGCCATCGCCGGTGAAGGCGATGCTGTAACGCGGCTTGCCAGCGGCGGCGGACGCCAGCAAGGCGCTGACGGCAAAGCCCATGTAGGAGGCGCCGGTCTCGGTATAGGTGTCGCCTGTGCGGTCGTCCTCGACGATCTGGAAACCGTTGGCCTGCACGTCGCCGGCATCGAAGAATTTGGCGGCATCGATCTTCTTGGCGAAGTCGGCAACGATCTTGATCGCGGCAGGCTGGCCGAGCACCGGCTTGCCCCAAACTTCGTCGGGCATCGGCGCGGCATCGAAACGCCGGCCTTTATAAGCGGCCCATTCGGCTTTCTTGGTGGCGCAGGCTTTTAGCCATTCGGCTTTGTTTTTAGCGGCGCCGAGCTTCGCCGCCAGACGTTCCGCCACGGCGCCGATGTCGCCGATGAGGGCCACGGTGTTGTTGTAATGCAGCGCGTCGGCCAACTCGCCATTGATGTTGATGACGGCCTTGGCCGACTTGTAGCCGATGCCGGAGCAGTCGGCTTGGCATACTGCGCGCGAGCCGACGACGATCAAGAGGTCGGCTTCCGTCATGGCGTAGTTGCCGCTGATCGAGCCTTTCGAGCCGCCGACATGCATGTTCTGAGGATGCGCATCCGGCAGCACGCCGGTCGAACCGGGGGACAGCACCACCGCGGCGCTCGCCGCCTCGGCAAGTTTCCGGATCGCCGCGTCATGGCCGCGCGTGCCGCCACCGGCCTTGATCGCGACCTTGGCGCTGCTTGCGATCAGCTTCGCCGCGTCTTCGATCGCGGCATCGTCGGCGGGCGCGAGCTTCAGCAAATCCGGCCGTGCCGGCAGCGCGGCGAGATTGACCGTCAACTTGGCCGGCTGGGTGTTGAGCGGCAGCAGCAGATAAAAGGGACCTGCGCGATAAGGATGGTTCACGCATAGCGCGCCGCGGCGCAGCGCGTCGCGCACGGCTTCGGGTGTGTGCAGCACATAAGACTGGCCGAGGATCGCGGTCATGCGGCCGAAAGCGCCCTGCTCTTCCTTGGGCACCTGCTGCATGTTGTAGCCTTCGCCGAACGTCGTCTCGTCGCCGTAGATGTGATAGACGCCGACGCCATTCGAGGCCGCGGCCAGAGAGCCGGCGAAAGCCTGCATGGCGCCGGGACCTATTGAAGTTACGACGGCCGACAGCTCGCCATATTGCCAGCGCAGCGCGGTGGCGGCATGCGCCATCTCCACTTCGTTGCGGCAATTGATCGTGCGGCTGGCGCCCTCTTCCTCGTAGATGCGCAGCACGTTGCCGAGATCGGTCGAGCCATGGCCAAAGATGGCGAAGTATTTGCGCACGCCCTGCTTCAAGAGGCCGAGCACGAGCGCTTCCGACAGCGTGCACTCGATCAGCTTCGGGACGGCGCCTCGGCTAAGCGCCTGTTCGACGCCGCCGGCCTGCGCGATGGCGCGGGCGCGCTCGCGCATCTGGCCGACGGCGTCGTTTTCGGGAGCGCGCGTGAGCATCGCCTACTCCGCCGCCTGTCGCCGTTTAGCCCGCATCGCCATCAACACTTTTTCCGGCGTCGCCGGCAGGTCGAAAATGCGGACGCCAACGGCGTCGTAGATCGCATTCATCACCGCCGGAATGGTCGGCACCATGGCCGGCTCGCCGATGCCTTTGACGCCAAGCGGCCCGATCGGATCCGGGTCCTCGATGATGATCGAATTGACGCGCGGCACGTCGAGCGAGGTCGGCAGAATGTATTTGGCAAAACCCGACGTCGAGGTGTGGCCGTCGGCCAGGACGTAGTCTTCCATCAGGCCCTGGCCGAGCGCCTGCACGATGCCGCCCTCGATCTGGCCCTCGACGCCCTGCGGATTGACGGCGCGGCCGACGTCGTGGGCCGCCCAGATGCCCAACACCTGAACCTCGCCGGTGACCGTATCCACTTCGACCTCAGCTACCTGACAGCCGAACACGTAAGCCTGCCAGGGGCGTCCAGCGCCGTCGACCGGATCGAGCCCGGTGGTGTCGGTGCCGAAAGTGGCCGAGCCGACCGGCACCACTCCCCTCGATTTGGCGCAATGCACCGCCTCGCCCATGGTGATGCGGTGGTTGGTATTCTCGGCCCAGATTTCGCCATTGCCGGTGTGGATCAAGTCGACCTCGACGTCCCAGATGCCGGCCATAACGTCGACCAGCTTCTTGCGGGCCTCGCGCGAGGCCAAGGCGACCACGTTGCCGATCATGTAGGTCTGGCGGCTGGCGCCGGCATGGGCTGCTTCCGGCGCGCGCGCGGTGTCGTTGTCGCCGATGACGACGTGCTCGGCCTTGACGCCCATTTCGTGCGCGGCGATCTGCGCCAGCACCGTGAGGATGCCTTCTCCGATCTCGGTGACGCCGGTGACGATCTTGGCGCTGCCGCCATCGTCGATTTCCGCCCAGGCGGCGGCGCGGTCGACCGTCGCGGTGCGCGCGATGCCGTACCAGCAGGCCGCCATGCCTCGTCCGCGCCGCCGGGCCATTATTCAGCCGCCTCTTGCTTATCGTCGCCAGCAAAACGCGCGCCGAGTGACACCGCCGGCCGCACGTCGTCATGGCCGAGATCGCTTCGCGTCGCGCCGCGCGAGGCCGGCGCGCCCTTTTCCCAGCCCGACGATTTTTCGGCGGCATCGAGCGCGCGCATCAGGCTGACCGAGCCGAGCCTGGCCTTGGTGTGGGTCGTGGCGCCATCGCGCATCGCGTTGATGCGCCTGATCTCGAACGGATCGATGCCGAGCTTCTCGGCGCAGATGTCGAGATGGCTCTCGGTCGCGAATGCCGTCTGCAACGCGCCGAACGAGCGGAAGGCGCCGGACGGAGTGTTGTTGGTGTAGATGCCGTAGGTGTCGACCTTAACGTTGGGAATGACGTAAGGCCCTGCCGCCAGGATCGCGGCTTTGCGCATAACGCCTTCGGTCGACAGGCCGTAGGCGCCGCCGTCGCAGACCATGCGCATCTCCAGCGCGCGGATGCGGCCGTCGCGCATCAACCCCATGCGCAACGACGTGCGCGAGGGATGGCGCTTGGCGGTCGAGATGATCGATTCCTCGCGGGTGAACACCAGCCGCACCGGGCGCCGCGTCTTCATCGCCAGCAGCGCCAGCATGCCCTGGTAGATCATGTCCTCTTTGCCGCCGAAGCCGCCGCCGACCGGGCTCATGATGAAGCGCACTTTGCTGATCGGCTTGGCGATGATGCGCGCCAGCATGTGGCGGTGATGGGTGATGTTCTGGCTCGGCGATACCACGACGACGACGCCGTCGGGGTCGACGTAAGACAGTCCGGCTTCGGGCTCGAGATAGGCGTGCTCGATGGCCTGCGTCGAATAGGTTTCCTCGACGACGAGATCGGACTCGGCAAAGCCGGCTTCCACGTCGCCGACGCGGATCGGGATATGCTTGGTGATATTGTCAGGCGCGTAATCGTGGACCGCCGGGGCACCGGGACGCATCGCTTCGTCCGGATCGAACACCGGGCGAAGCTGCTCGTAGACGACCTTGATCGCCGCGAGCGCGCGCTTGGCCGTGAGCACGTCCTCTGCGGCAACGGCGGCGACGGCTTCGCCGACATAACGCACCTTGCCGCGCGCCATGACCGGCTGGTCATTGACGAAGACGCCGAAACCGTCCTCACCCGGCACGTCGGCCGAGGTGATGACGCCTTCGACGCCGTCCATGGCTTGCGCCGCGGATGTATCAATCGAGACGATGCGGGCGTGAGCATGCGGCGAGCGCAGCACCTGGACATGCAGCATGTCCGGCAGGGTCATGTCACCTGCATATTTCAGGCGGCCCGACACTTTGCTGGGAGCATCGATGCGCCGCACGTTCTTGCCGATGACGTCGCCCTCGGGGATTTCGTCTTCCAGGAGCGCCGAGGCCGGAAGGTGGCCGTTCTGCACGTCGCGGGCAAGCTCCACCGCGTCGAATATCTTCTGATAGCCGGTGCAACGGCAGATATTGCCGCCAAGACGTTCCTTGATTTCCTCGCGGTCGGCGAACGGGTTGATCCGCAGCGCCGCGGTCGCCGCCATCACCATGCCGGGAATGCAGTAGCCGCATTGGCTGGCGCCGGCCTTGTGAAAGGCCTTTTGCAGCACGCTCAACTCGCCGGTCTTGGCAAGCGACTCGACGGTGTCGATCTTGGCGCCTTGCGCCTTGGCCACCGGCAGCAGGCAGGATTTCATCAGCACGCCATCGACGAAGACCGAACAGGTGCCGCATTCGCCGGCGCCACAGCCTTCCTTGTTGCCGGTCAGATGGAGGTCATCGCGGATGAAATCGAGCAGCCGCAGATGCGGCTTGGCGTTGCGCGAAATTTTGCGGCCGTTGACGGTCGCCTCAAGATGGATGTCAGCCATAGGCCGCCTCCATCTCCAGCGTCAGGCCGTCCGGATGCGCGCCGGCCCGCTTGGCAGCACTGATAAGCCCGCGCACCAGGAAACCGCGCACCACATCGCGGCGGTACTCTTGGCGCGTGCGCGATTGCACCAGATCGAGCGGCAAGTCGGCGGCTTCTTCCAGCAACGCGGCGGTCAGCACCTTGCCGCGCAGGAAGTCCTCGATCTCGCGCAGGCGGCGCGGGATAGGCCGAATGCCGGCGATGCTCAGACGAACGTCCTCGAAGATGCGGCCGTCGCGGTCGAGCTTCACCAGCACGGAGAGGCAGACGATCGAGATCACCAGCGAGCGGCGGTGCCCGACTTTCTCGAAGCTGCCGCCATAGCCCGGCAGTGCGTCGCACTCGACAGCGGTGAGCAATTCGCCCTCGGCCAATTGGGTCTTGCCCGGCCCGGTAATGAAGTCGCGCAGCGGCATGGTGCGGCGGCCAGCGGCCGACACGAGTTCGACGTTGGCCTCGTGCGCGATCAGACAAGGCGTGGCGTCGGCGGCCGGCGAGGCATTGACGATATTGCCGCCAATGGTGGCCTGGGCGCGAATCTGATCGTCGGCAAACCACACCGCGCAGCGTGGCATGCTCGGCAACGCGCGCGCCAGAGCCGGATCGTCGAGGAAGCGCTGGATGGCCGTCGCCGCGCCCATGCGCACGCGGCGCTCGTCGACGCGCAACTCGTTCAACTCGGGAATCTTGGAGACATCGATCAGCACCGGAATATTGACGTCGCCGGCGCGGCCCTCGCGCGCCCAGGGCAGCGTATCGGTGCAGCCGGCGACGATGCGGCAACGCCCGCGATTGCGTGCCATCGCCGCGAAGGCGTCGGCGAGCATCGTGGGCGTCAGATATTCGTCGCAGATGAGCATGCGATTTTGCCCAATTCCGTTGCCGTCATCGTCCGCGAAAGCGGACGATCCAGCCCTTGAAACGAAAGCGCTGGGTCCCCGCCTTCGCGGGGACGACAGCTTGGCTACTCCGCCGCTTCTTTCTGCGCGGCGTCGTATTTCGCCTTCACCACCACCTTGATGGCGTCGTCGACACGGTCCTTGGCGTAGCGGATCGCGGTCGGCAGATCGTCGAGCGGGAAGGTGTGGGTGTGGATCAGCGTGGCGTCGAAGCGCTTCTGGTTCATGAAGGCCTCGGCGCGATGCGTCGCGCTCTTGCCCTCGCCGCGGATGCCGTAGAGGTAGATGTTGTTGCGCACGATGTGCGCGACATCGACCGGCACTTCCTCGTGCGCGAAGGCCGCGAGGCAGACGCGCCCGCCACGATTGACCATGCGCACCGCATCGTTGACCGCGCTGGTCGCCGCCGAGCACTCGACCACGTAGTCAACGCCCTTGCCGCCGTTGAGTTTCTTCACTTCGGCGACCACATCGGGGGTCTTGCGGATATTGATCACCGCATCGGCGCCGAGCTGCTTGCCGATATCGAGACGGTTGTCGCGCGTGCCGGTGAGAATGACGGGCTGGGCGCCGAGCGCCTTTGCGACCGCCACCGCCATCAGGCCGATGGGACCCGGGCCGGTGACCACGACACTTTCACCCGCGACAAGTCCGCCGAGCTCGGTCAAAGCATACATCGCGGTGCCCGCGGTCACGACCAGCGTGCCCTCCTCGTCCGACATCTCGTCCGGGATCGCCACCAGCGTGTTGACGTGATTGACCTGGTATTCGCAAAAGCCGCCGTCGGTGGTGAAGCCATTGGCGCGATGGCCCTTGTCGACATCGCCGTAATTGAGGCCATAGTTGTGGCACGAGGTGTACATGCCTTCGCGGCAGCGCTTGCATTGGCCGCAGCCGGCGTGGATTTCGACCGCGACGCGGGTGCCGATCTTGTATTCATCGACGCCCGGCCCGAGCGCCACCACGGTGCCCATGTATTCATGGCCCGGCGTGAAACCCTTGTTGAACGGCAGGCCGCCTTGGATCGAGGCCGGCGGGCCGTGATAGATGATCTCGAGATCGGTCGCACAGATCGCGACCGCGTCGATGCGCACCAGCACCTCGGCCTTTTTCGGCACCGGCATGGTCTTGTCGGTCATGCTGAGCTGGCCCGGATCGCCGAGCACCCAGGCCTTCATGCTGTCCGGAATCGGAAATTCGTTGTGATTTGTCTTCACTCCGGCGGGCGCGTACATGTTTTCTCCTGACACGAAATATTTCGTTTGAATTCGGCGCGACGCCGGCCGCTCAATTGGCGACGGCCTGCGGCACGTTCGGTTGCGAGTTGGGCTCGCCGAATTCGGCGGACAACGCGCGCGTCGCGGCGCTGATTTCATCGCGCATCAGCGCGATGTGCTCGTCGGTCGCGCGCATGGTCGGCGTCGAGGCGCTGATGGCGCCGATGACGGTGCCGGCCTGATCCCGAATAGCCGCGCCGACGCAGATCACGCCGGGCAGGAATTCTTCGCGATCGATCGCGTAGCCGTTGCGGCGTACGTGACGCAGGGCTTCGACGAATTCCGGGAATTCGGTGATGGTGTGCTCGGTGAAGCGCTTCATGCTCTGGCCGACGATGCGGCGGATCTCATCCTCCGGCAGCCAGGCCATCATGGCCTTGCCGACCGAGGTGGCATGCGGCGCTTCGACCTTGCCGACCTTGCCGGTATCGACGCGCACCGCGTGGCGCGCCTCGCGCACCGCCAGCGTAACGACACTGTCGCCCTGGAGACCGGCGAGATGAACGGTCTCGCCGGTGGCTCGGTTGACGGCTTCGAGATAGGGCTCGGCGCGGCGCGGCAGATCGACCTGAAGGCAGGCATGCGACAGGTACAGGATTCGCGGCCCGAGTGCGTAAAGCCGGCGGCCCTGCACCTTGGCGGCAAAGCCGCGCTTGATCAGGGTCGCCAGTAGATGATGACAGGTCGAGATGTTAAGGCCGGTGCGGGTGGAAAGGTCAGTGAGCGTGGCCTCGCCGCCGGCTTCTGCGATGGTTTCCAGCAAATACAGCGCGCGGTCGACCGATTGAATGCTGTGACGGTCGGCTTTGGCGTCTGAATTTGACGGACGTGCCTTTATGCCCGGTCCGGGCAGGATTGTTGCGTCCATTTGTGCGTTCTCCCTGGGCGCAGGGAAGTCGGACCCGCGAGACGAGTCAAGGCTTTTCAGCATCGGAATTGTTGATTTCGCAATGTGAAATTTTCATCCGGGGCGTTCAGAGCAGCCCGAGCTCTATTTCCAGGGCGCCGCACAGCATCTGACCCAGCAAAATGTGCATTTCCTGGATCCGGGCGGTGGTATCCGACGGCACCACCAGCAGGTGATCCGCGAACCCGGCGAGGTCGCCGCCGCCCTTGCCGCCCAGCGCCGCCGTGACGAGCCGCATGGATTTGGCCTGTTTCAGCGCGGCGGTAACATTCGGGCTCTTGCCCGAGGTCGAGATGGCGATGGCGATGTCGCCCGGTTTGCCGAGAGCCTCGATCTGGCGGGCGAAGATGCGCTCGAAGCCGAGATCGTTACCGGCGGCCGTCAGCGCGGAGGTGTCGGTGGTCAGGGCGATGGCGGCGATCGCCGCGCGGTTGGTCTTGTAGCGGATGGTCAATTCGGTCGCGAGGTGCTGGGCGTCGCCGGCGCTGCCGCCATTGCCGAAGAACAACAGTTTGCCGCCGCCATTGATCGATGTGACGCAGGCTCCAACCAGCGCGGCGAAGGCCTCGGACAAGGCCGCCTCGCTGCGCCGCGCGACGTCGTGGTGCTCGGCAAATTCGGCTTTGAAGAACCTTGCTAGATCCATTCGGAACACCACCCCTCCCGTTCGTCCCCACGCGCCGACATCGGGTATACCCGATGTCGGCAATCAAACGTGCACAAGTCGGCTACAGCCGACTTGTGATGGGGACCCAGGGTCAAAAACACTGACATCACGATATGTCGCCCTGGACTCCCGCTTTCGCGGGAATGAGCGGAGCTTGTGGCCACGCTCGGATCATATCTTACGCCGCTTCGCCGCGAAATTCCGGCACCGCATCGCGCAGCACGTTGTAGATGACGGCGTGATCGTTGCGCGCCAGTCCCTGCTCCAGCCGCGCCACCCAACCCCGGATCGATTCAAGCGTCGGCCGCACCGGCTTCGCCGCGACGATGCCCGGAATTCCGATCTCGGTCATTTCTTCCTGGCGCGCGAACAGGATCTCGTGCAGCCGCTCGCCGGGCCGGATACCGGTGAAGGTGATCTTGATGTCGCGCCCCGGCTCCAGGCCGCTGAGCCGGATGATGCGTTCGGCGAGGTCGACGATCTTTACCGGCTGGCCCATGTTGAGCACATAGACCGAAACGTCGGTGCGCTCGGGCGCCAAGGCGTGGGTCGCCGCGGTGACGACCAGATCGCAGGCCTCGCGGATGGTCATGAAGTAACGCACCATGTCGGGATGCGTCACGGTGACCGGGCCGCCGGCCTCGATCTGCGCCTTGAATTTCGGCACCACCGAGCCGTTCGACGCCAGCACATTGCCGAACCGCACGGAGATGAGCCGCATCGCGCGCTTCCCGTCGCCGTCGTGACGACCGAACTCGTCGTCAAGCGCCTCGCAGTACATTTCCGCCAGGCGCTTGGTCGCACCCAGCACCGACACCGGCTCGATGGCCTTGTCGGTCGAGATCATCACCATCGCGGTCGCACCGGCAGCGGCAGCGGCATCGGCGACGTTGATCGAGCCGAACACGTTGGTCTTGATGCCTTCGTCCCAGTCGCGTTCCAGCAACGGCACGTGCTTGAGCGCAGCGGCGTGAAACACGATGTCCGGCTTGAAGTCGACGATCAGATTGGTGACGCGCTGGCGGTCGCGGATATCGGCGATCCGGCCGGAAATCTCGGCGCTGCTTTCCTTGCCGTTGAGATCTTCCAGCACCGCGTGCAAAGCCGGCTCGGAGTTCTCGATCACCAGAAGACGCGCCGCGCCGAAGGCGATCATGCGGTTGCAGATTTCCGAGCCGATCGAACCGCCGCCGCCGGTAACGACGATGGTCTTGCCGGCGACGAACTCCTCGAGCCGGCGATAGTCGATGCGCACGCTGGGGCGCAGCAGCAGGTCCTCGACCGCCACCGGCGCAAGTTGCACCGGCGGCCCGCCCGCCTCGAACGACGGCAACTGGCTGAGACTCAAGCCCAGCCGGCGCGCGCGCATCAAAATCGATTCGGGCCGCGCCTCCGGCGACAGCGCCGACGGCGCCAGCACCAGCCGCGTCACCCGCGTATTGCGCCCGGCCAGATCGGAAACGACCCGCTCGAGATCGTCGATGTCGCCCAATACGGGAATACCGCGGATCGATTGGCCGCGATCGGCATTCGACGGCGACAGCACACCGACCGGCCAGATGTGCTTGACCGCGCCGCTCTCGATGGCACGCAGCAGCACTTCGGCATCGGCGGCGCGGCCGAGCACCAAAGTCGGCGTCGCATCGCCGACCTTGGCGCGCTGCAGGGTGCGTGCGTAATGGAAATAACGGTAGGCGACGCGCGAGCCCCCGAGAAAGGCCATCTGCAAAAACCAGTACAGCAGGATGGTGATCTTGCCGAAGAAGAACGTGCCATAGACGTTCGGCGACAGCAGCACGTAGTCGAGCGCCAGCAGCGATATCGCCAGCACCGAAGCGACGCGGAAGATGTTGTAGAGATCTGGAACCGACGTGAAGCGCCACTTGTTGCGGTGCATGCCGAAGATGAAATAGACGGCGGCCGCGTAGAGCAAAAAAAACGGCAGAAAGACTTCGAGCCCGACCAGTTTGTCGTAAAGCCGCGCGTCCTCGAAGCGCATGTAGAACGTGACGACGATCGCCGCCACGGTGGCGAGCAGATCGTGCAGGACGATCAATATCTGGCGTGAGGTCAGCTTTTGCATCATATCGCAATCTTCCAACCGGTCCGCTGCTTCACGCTTTTGGCCGGCAGGCGCAGAAAGGTGGTCGCAAAGGCGTAGAGATACCAGCGCAGATAAGACGGCACCCAATTGAGCACCTTGAAGCGGCTGGCCCCTTGCTTGCGCTCGATCCATTGCGCCGGCACGTCCGTCACCGGCCAGCCGAGCCGATGGCACTTTACCAGCAATTCTAGACTGAAGCAGAAGCCCTGGCCGGATTCGATTTCCACGCGGTCGATCACACGGCGCGAAAACAGTCGGAAACCGTTGGTCGCATCGCGGGTCGGCAGGCGCGCCAGATAATACAGCGTGAAGGCCGCGGTACGAACCAGCGTGGCTTTAAGCCAGGGGCAGCCAACCATGCTGCCGCCCGGAATGAAGCGGCTGGCGCAGACCACATCGGCGCCCTGCTCGGCTTTGGCAACCATTGCGTCGATAATGCCGGCGTTGAAATCGTCGTCGGCGGGAAACACCAGCACGAACGGCGCGCGGCTGGCGGCAAAGCCGCTCATCACCGCACCATGTGCGCCGCGTGACCGGTTGCGCACATATTCGATCTCAAGCCCTTCGACTTGCTCGGAATGGGCGTGAATGGTCGACAAGGTGTCATCGTCGGGCTTGTCGTAGCAGATGAGGATGCGCGACTTGGTGACCACGCGCCCGCGCAGTTCGGCCAGCGTCGCCAGGATGATGTTGCCTTCATTATAGACCGGGATGACGATATCGAGCCGCGGCGTCACGTTTTGTGGACTCTCGATACGTTCCGGCGGCCGGTCCCCACTGGGCGGGATCATGCGCTAGTACACGACATTCGCGTTCGTCAGGAAGCCCCAGACGTCGACCACCGGCTTTCCCTTCAGATCGGCGTCCGCATAGGTGGAATGCGGCGTGCACAGAATCAAAATGTCGCTGCGCTCGACCACTTGATCGAGCGGCACCAAGTTCGGATCGGTAGTCACGAACGGATCGGTGGTGAGCACTTCGCGCGCCGACATCTGCAACGTACGCTTGAGCTTGTAGCTCAAGGACGCGCGCGTATCGTCGATCTCGGCCTTGAACGCCATGCCTAAGAGGCCGACGGTCATGTTGGCGATGTCGTAAGCGCGGCGCAGATCGTCGACCAAATTGAGCACCAGGCCCTCGTTGACCTGCATCGCCGCCTGGCCGAGACCGAATTGATTGCGCGCAAACGCGGCGAGCTGCATCGTGTCCTTGAACAGACAGGGCCCGGCGGCAAAGCCCGGCCGCGGCAGCGTCTTCAGCCGCGGATAATTGTGCTTCATCGCTTTGGTAATCGCCTGATAGTCGGCGCCGGCGGATTTCGCGATCATATAGAACTGGTTGGTGGCCGCGAACTCGATGTAACGATAAGCGTTGCTGAACAGCTTGGCGAATTCGGCCTCCAGCGGCTTGATCACCACCAGTTCGGGCGAAATCTTCTGGAACAAGGCCACCGCCTCGTCCTCGGCTTCCTGCGACATGCCGCTGATGATCTGCGGCATCTCGCGCAATTCCTTGATGCCGTTGCCTTGCACAACGCGCTCCGGACAGAATGCGACTTTGATATTGCGTCCTAGCCGCTTGAGATAGGCATCGAGCCAAGATGTGGTGCCGGGATAGACCGTCGAGCGCAGCACAAGCAACTGCCCATCGGCCATGAACGGCAGCAGGCTGTCGATGCAATCCTGCACCGCTTTTTGCACCGGGTTGAGAAACTCGTCGACAGGCGTGCCGATGGTGACGACGACCGGTCCACTTTGACTGATGGCGCTTGCCGACGAGGTGAAGATCAGTCGGTTAATGGCCAGCGCCTTGCTCAAGAGCGGCGCGGCGCCATGCTCGATGAACGGCAGTTTTCCCGCGCGCAGCGACGCCAGCACCTCGACGTTGAGGTCGTTGACGTTAACCGTCAGCCCGGCCTCGGCGAAGGCCAGCACCAGCGGAATCCCGACATGGCCGCCGCCGCCAACCACGGTGAGATCGGCATGGACGGCCTCGTTTGACGCCGAAACGGTCGGTTTGGCAGACGGTTTGTTCAAAGCCGGCATTTTCCTGCGCGAAAGGGGATTACACAGAGGAATCTGCCATTTACAGCGTTTTCAAGGGGCGCGAAAGCCCTGGCGAACGCTTGATTGATTTATAAAGCGGATTTGGGCCTTAATGGTTTTGGATCGGGCGCCTCGCGATCAGGCGAAAGAGCAAAATGGCGAGCTTGCGCACGCTGTTTGGACGGCGCGGCCGCTATTCCTTTTGATTCTGAGACAAAGCCGTAGCATCACTATTGTCAGACACGGCCGGTACGGGGCGAGGATCAAGGCAAGGCTATCTCTATGAACACGCAAGTTTCAAATATGCCGGACGATCGAGAAGAAGCCATCGACATTGCTCTGCGCGACGTGGCGGCCTTGGTTGCCGGCGACGAATATAAAGCTGACGCTGCCTATTTTGCCGAACACAAGATTCGATTTGAGCGAACATTGCGCCGGGTCACCGAGCTTTGCCCTCATGGCGGACGCGTTCTCGACATTGGCAGTCACTACTTGCACCTTTCTGCGGCGCTACGCCTGCTTGGTTATGAGGTCGTGGCCATGGATGTCGGCTCGTTTTCGCGACCAGCTTGAAGTGGTCGTTCGGCTGACGGCCAAGGATCGCTGGCTGATCGAATCCCCGACATATATTTGATCTTGTCCGCCGAGCGAAACCGCGAGGTGGCACGGAAACGCATTAAGCGCCGCGGACACACGCCAATGCGATTCAAATAACCGCCGTGCTAGAATTTCCCTCGTATCGTGTTCCGCCAGAAGTTTCTCGAAATAGGCAATGGTGCGCGCGAGTCCCCTCCTTGAGCGGGGTACGCGGGCCACGCAGACGTCTCTATCGAAATTTCTATTTTTGCGATCCGTCGACAATAGACCGCGGTCGTCTCGCGGTCCCGACGATCCCATTCCCACCTGTGCGCACTTCCACGTCGCTCCATCCAAGTTCAGCGAACTACTCTTTAACTTCACTTAAGCGCGCCGGATTATCGGCGCAGTGAGAGCGCGTCGAATGTATCCAAAACAGCCCTACCCGCTGCTGATCTGGCGAGAGGCCGCTGAACGTGAAATTCCAGCAAGGAATAATCGCACCGAGATACTTGCCCGCGAATGGGATGCGCTTGATGAATGAATCGATCGGAAGCCATTTCGGGATAAACCACTCAAGAAAATTTAATAGACGCTCGGGAGCGATGCGCGTTGTCAGCCATCGCCAAAGATATTTCGACTTCCACCAGTCGACCTGGCCATCTTTGAGATAAATGTCGATGGCAAGGTGGCCACCGGGCGCTACCATGCGTTAGCGCTAAAAACGTAGTTTTAGGGTTGGATGTATGCTGCAACACTCCGTAACAAAACACGTATTCGAAACTTTCCGGTCGGAGCGGCATTTCGAGAATATCACATTGCATGAATAGCACGTTAGGAAAGTGACCGTTCATTTCGCGGCACACATCGACTGCCGCTGAATAATCAATGGCAACGACATCCGCACCAGCTTCGGCCAGCAGACGCGTGAATCTACCAGCTCCGCACCCGGCCTCGAGAGTGAGCTTTCCGCGAAGGTCGTCGGGTGACCATCCAGTATCATGAAATCTGCGAGCGGTGAGATCGGTGCCGCTGACAGCATCGATCTGATTGGACTTGAAAGTGCGCCATTGCAACGCGAATGAATTGTTATAGCCATCGTCATCGCGGCAGCGGAAAACATCGTCTCGAAGTGGAACGGTTCGTGTTAGCAGGTGATCAAGTTTGCGTTTTTCGTCGAACGGCCAGTCAGTCATGGGAACCCATACAATACGAATTGCTTCACTCTTGCCTTAGGCCCTAGTAGAACTCTGTAAGGCACAGGCCCTCGGCATAATCATTCAATACGTTTCCTCAACGGGCGCCCTAAACGATGCCGAATGCATCGGCGGCGTTCGCCGTTACCGCGCTAGAATTTCCTTCGTATCGTGTTCTGCCAGAAGCTTCTCAAAATAGGCAATGGTGCGCGCGAGCCCCTCCGTGAGCTGGGTGCGCGGCTCCCAATCCAGGTGTTTCTTGGCCAGCGCGATGTTCGGCTGGCGCTGCCGCGGATCGTTTTCCGGCAGAGGCCGCCGCACGATCTTCGATTTTGCGCCGACCATATCGATTATCATGGTGGCCAACTGCAGGATGGTGAATTCGTTCGGATTGCCGATGTTGATCGGGCCGGTCACCTGGTCTTCGGTTGCCATCAGGCGAACAAAGCCCTCGATCAAATCGTCGACGTAGCAGAACGAGCGGGTCTGCGAGCCGTCTCCGTAAATTGTTATGTCTTGGCCAAGCAAGGCCTGCACGATGAAGTTCGACACAACCCGCCCGTCATTGGGATGCATGCGCGGACCGTAGGTATTGAAGATGCGCGCCACTTTGATGCGCAACTTGTGCTGCCGCCAATAGTCGAAGAACAGCGTCTCGGCGCAGCGCTTACCCTCGTCGTAGCAGGAGCGCGGGCCGATCGGGTTGACGTGGCCCCAATAGTCCTCGGTCTGCGGATGAATGTCCGGGTCGCCGTAGACCTCGGAGGTCGAGGCCTGCATGATTTTCGCCTTCACGCGCTTGGCGAGGCCCAGCATGTTGATTGCGCCGTGAACGCTGGTCTTGGTCGTCTGCACCGGATCGTGTTGATAATGGATCGGCGACGCCGGACAGGCCAGATTGTAGATCTGATCGATCTCGAGATAGATCGGAAACGTCACGTCGTGGCGAATGAGTTCGAAATGTTTGTTGTCGAACAGATGCTCGATATTGGTGCGCGCGCCGGTAAAAAAATTGTCGAGACAAATGACGTTGGCGCCATCTTTCAGCAACCTCTCGCACAGGTGCGAGCCTAGAAATCCCGAGCCGCCGGTGACCAGAATTCGTCGTTGCAGATGCATCTGTTATCCTTGAAGCGCAGGGCCGGGCGAATCGACGTAAGTCATATTACGCCCTATTTTAAAGACAAGGTCATCGGCCGTAAGGTGCGACACGTGTCGGTGCCGCGCAAGCGGGCCGATCCTCAAGGGCTCTTGTATGCCGTTTAGCGAACTTCGCCAAAGGCTCGAACAAAGCCGCTATTACGATTGGACGATGCGCGCCGCGTTAATTGCCTATTCGTTGTTCGTCCTGTTTTTCGATGTCGTGGTTTTTCTCAATCAAGTCCTCGCGCGGCCGAGCCCCCTCGGCACACCCGATTCCGGAGTCGTTATGACGGTGCTCGCGCGCGTCTGTCAGTGGATGTTCATCGCGCTGTTTGCAATTCTGCCGGTATTCCGGCTTCGGCCCATCGCAAAGTCGGCCAGGATTTTGCCGCGGCTTGCGCCGCTGGCGGCTATCGTTCTTTCGCCGATGTTTCTGTTTTTGGAGCGGGCGCCGTCAAATCTCGCGGTCAATTTCATATCCGTGGCGCTGAGCCTGGTCGCCGCCGCCATGGCGGTTGTGACGCTCACCTTCCTCGGGCGCTCGTTCAGCATCATGCCGGAGGCGCGCCGCCTGGTGACGGACGGCCCCTATAAAATGGTCCGGCATCCTTTGTACCTGTGCGAAGTCGCCATCGTCTTTGCCATGTTCGTGCAATATCGATCGGCCGCGGCGGCCGTGCTGTTCATTCTGATCGCCGGCGTGGAAGTGGCGCGCGCCATTTACGAGGAAGCCGTTCTGGCGCGCGCTTTCCCCGAATTCGAAGCCTACCGTCGCTCCACGAATTTCTTGCTGCCGCGCAATCCGATTCGCTTTTTCGCGCTATTCGTGGCCGACCGCGCCGCCCGCCGGCGGCTGGCCGCCGTGGTCATTTGCGCGCTCGGCTTGTTGGAGCTGGTGATGGCCTTGCCACGGCTGGTTTGAAACGCCGCTCTGCGGAGGCTGAGGCAGAGGCCTATAGCCCCAACCTAACCTTTTTAGGGTGCCTGGAGACTTTGGGTCCTGCAGTGCAGAAGACTCTATCTCCGCCATGGTGAATATGTAGGCTAGGGACTGGAATCCCTCTTTCGCCGCAGACTCTGCAAGGCTCCTCGAAGAGCGCTGCATTTGAGCTAAAATCTCCATCTTAGTTGCCATGCACCCCCCATTTTTGCCGCCTATGATTGCATGGGGTTGCAAAAAAACAAAACACTACTGTAAATAAGCAGTGGTTATGTCTCATAATCCCGTATGAGGGGGGCGTAGGAATTAAGGGTTTAAACGGCTTCAAAAACAATCAGATGCGTGTAGAAACAATACAAACGAGTGTGGCAAACGGGCCACGTGAGTGAGATAATTTGGTAATAAGTCTGTTCTAGGTTGAAAATTGGCTGGTTTGCCAATACCGTAATGTTGGTTTCTGGGCTGAATGGCTTCTAAGAAGTTAAGATTGGGGCTTGCGATGAATTCCGGCGGCGACAAAAATGACCAGAAGGCGCCTAAAAAGGTGTGGGAGCTTCCGGTATTGGTGATTCGTGAGATTGACGAAATCACACATGCTAACCCCACCGGTACGCCGGAAGGCGCTGGCACTTCCTAACCTGATAATCAGTTAGAGATTAGATTCCTAGTTTCGGCAGGGTCTCCTTTTACCCGACGGCCGGAAGCTTTTAAGCATACTTCATTCGTTTCATCGCGACCCCCTGGTCGGATTCAATTTGGCGAACTTGTTTATCGCTTAAATCGGTCCGCCAACCTCCCGCCACCCCTTTTCGGAAAAAACGAGCGGCCGTTGGGGCTAGCTCCCGAAACCCCTCCGAGGCTTCGGCCTCTTGGAGGCGTTCGAACCGGGTCGCGGCCACCGCGCCGGCGATCGCTCCGGGCGACGGTTCCATGCCGAGAAACGCCGCCACACGCCCGAGCTCAGTGGCGAAATCCCGCACCATGTCTTCGTATCGAAGCAGCAGAATCTTCATATCCGGGGTGTCCAGCCAGCTTTCGACGTGGGCGCTCCAACTGAGGTAGCGCTGCGGAACGCTCGCAGACATCGAGGAGACCCCACGGGCCGCGACATATCGGGGGTTCGCCATGATGCCGATCATGGCGTCGATCGAAACACCAGAATGATAGGCATAAGACACGGCGACGTCGCGCGGATCCCGGACAATATAGATCGCGGCCGATGTGATATCAGGGGGGAATAACGGCTCGCCCCCGGCGGTCGATATCCGAGCGTCGTGCACCTTCATAAATAGCGGACGTTTGGCGTCGCGAGCGATGGCCTCATAGCAGCGCGGCCGCAGTTCCTCGATTTCCTCATGCGACAGGTCGGAGGTGTCAACGCCAAGGACCTCTTCCAGCAGACTTCTGCTCGCGGCCCCGAGGCGCAACTGCTTGACGTGGTTGAGACGGACCGGCGCGCCGCCGGCCATGAGGCTCTCAAGCGCGAGCCGCAGCCAGGTGTTGCCCGACTTCGGATAGGACGCGAGCCACACGATGCCGATCATGACGGCAGGCCGGACCGGTGGCGGCTGAGCAATTCTTCCGCGATAGCGCCGAGCGCATCGAATGAGCGTGTCAGAGGCAGCCGATAGAGCGGCACCGCCGCGAGAATTTTCAGCGCGGCGCGCATCGAATCGTTTTGCAGGTTCATCGCGGCGGCCAACCGTCTCCTGTAGAAATTCATCGTCAGCTCACCCAGTGCGTCGAGTCCGTCCAGACGGCCGATCTCAGCTTGCTGCATACCGCCGGCGTCGGCGAGCCCGTAGATGGCGGCAAGCCGCACAGGCCTGGAATCGAAAAACGTCGCAGCCGGCACGGCATATTTCTCAAAACTGCGCCGGACGCGGAGTAATCCTTCCGCCGCAATGTCGAGATTGTCGAGACTGTTGCGCCACAACTTCATTTGAGGATAAGCGGGCAGTATCGAAGGCGAAGCAGGCGCGGACAGATCGACCACCGAGACGTCATCGGCGGTTAGCGAAGCGCCGCGTTTGACAAGGGTGGCAGCAAGCGTGGACTTGCCCATGCCGCTGGAGCCCGCCAGCGCGATACAGGAGTCGCCGATCCGAACGCTGCTGGCATGCAGCGGGAAAAGTCCTCGCTGGAGGCAAAGCATGGCAAACCCGGTCCCCAGCAGGAATGCGCGGACGGCCGCATCTTCACCGGCGTTCGCCGTTTCGATGACCACGCGCCGGCCCTCGCTGACCAAATAGCGCGCGACGCGTTTGATCTCCAACCGGCAGCTATTGTCGGGGCCGACCTCGATCAGCGGGCCTGCGGACTTGGCACCATCGAGATGGTCCGGAACCGTGCCGAGAATTATCTCGACATCGGGAACACGATCGTCTCCAGACCAAGGCAGCAGTTCGGGCAACGTCAATTGGGACCGGACGCGCCAGCCGCACAGCAGATAATCCATCATCAGCGGTTTCCACCGGTGGCTCGGCGCAAGAAATAGCCGCTTGAAATACCACGGCCGAGTGCAGCCCGGTAGGAGGCTCTAACATCGTCACGCTCCCAGCCTTCTGCCGGCCAATTCTCCACGAGCGTTTGCAGGCGCGCGAGATCGAGCGCGCGGGCCGCCGGCGCGCAGGCCTGCAAACGGGCAAGCTCCGCTTCGATTCCAGGCCGCGCCGCCGTGAACCGCTCGTGCCAGTCGACGGCCTGGTATCCCTTTTGCGTTTGGTCCAGAACCACGCGCGGCACACGGTCGGCGAGCACGCGCCGGCCGAGCGCTTTCAGCTCGCCGTTGGCGAGGAACTGCTCGGTAGGCACGGCGAGGCAGAACTCGACCAGCCGCCGGTCTTCCGTCGGATCGCGCACATCGATACCCCAGCCGCCGAGAATGCCTTTGTTGTAGTTTCCGACGTCGCGGCGGCGCAGGACCCAAAGCCGCGCTTCGAACCCATCGGTGCGCGGACGGTAGGAGAAATCCAGCCCCCGTTCACGCGCTCGCGCGTGCAAGTCGAGTTCCGAAACACGACTCGGATTTACCGCAGTATTGATAGAAATATCATTGGCGTGGCCGCGGGCCATACGGTTAAGCCATTGCCAGACTGGCACCGGAATCCAGGCGCTGAAAGTCTTCGCCAAAATGCCGCGCCAGCGCATGCGCCGCCGCCGGACCAGCGCCGCTGCCTCGCGCCGCCAGCGCAGCCAATGGCCGCCACGGAACAGTTCCGGCAGCAGTTCCTGGCCATCGTAGCTCACCGTCATATTGCCCATCGCGCCGGACAGCAGAACCTTGAGCTTGCGGTCGCGCGCGGCGTCATTGATGCCGTGGATCCAGCCCATGTTGCATAGATTATTAAATGGCTGATCGTACAGCAGAAAGGTCCGGTCGAGATCGTCCAGCAGGGCCCGGCCGCCGGCGCGAACAAAGACGTGCTCGATGTTGGGATGCATCGCGGCCGTCGCGGCTGCTAGCGGGCCTTCGTCGCCAATGCGGCGGAATGGCACCGGGCCATCATAGCCTTCGCGGGGCACCGCGGTAAAAGCCGTCACTTTGCGGCCTTGCGGCGCCAACAAGCGCGCCGCGGTCGTGACGACAGCCGCACTGTCGAATCCGCCGCTGAGCTGCGCGCCGATTTCCGTCGTCGCCCGCAGCCGGCAGCGCACCGCCTCGTCGAGATGGTGACGCATCGCCTGCGTATATTCCTCGGCGCCGCGAAGCTTGATGGTGCGACGTTGCGGCTGCCAATGGCGGCGCGTGGCAACACCGGCGGCGGCGATTGTGACGAGGTGCCCCGGCAACACCCGCTCGATACCGGCGAAAAAGCTATGAGTGTTGTCAGCATCCGGCAGTAACGCCAGCAACTCCGCGACTTTGTCTTCATCCGGTGCGTATGGCACCTCGGGAAGCGTGTGCAGACCCTTCGGCATGGACGCGAAGGCGAAGAAATCCTTGCCGCGATGAAAATGAAGCGGGCGGTGCCCCATGGGACTCCGCGCCAGCAGCAGACGCTTGTTGTTGGCGTCCCACAGCGCGAACGCATAATCGCCGATCAGACGGTCGCAGCAATCATCGTCCCATTTCTCGAATGCCGCGAGCAGGATCGCCGCGTCGCATAGACCGCGGGCGCGCTCGCTGGGAATCCCTAAGGCTGGCGCCAGGTCATCGCGATTATCCAGCCGGACGTCGGCGACCAGGACGAATTTGCCGCCCGCACCGAGCAGCGGCTGGCGGTCGAACGTATCCTCGGGCAAAAGCCGCGTCAGCCGGCGTCCGAGCGCGACGGGGCCGTCGGCCCATTGCGCGCCGCCGTCGCGGCCGTACATCTCCTGGGCGGCAAGCATGCGTGCGCAACCATCGGCTGCGTCGGGGCGGTCGTCGAGCCGCCACAAACCCGCGATCACCGACACGCTAAGCGCCCCGGATCAAGACGATGCCGAATTTAGCGATGGACCGCGAGAATCGTCGCAAATCTGGATGAGTCCTTCCGATCGCATGTTTTCCAGGAGCGCCAGCACCTGTCCCTCGCAAACCGAGGCATCGACGTCGTATTCGCTTCGCAGGGTTTTGCAGATATCGCTGACCTGGATCCGGTCGCCTAATAATTGCCAAACGCGCGACCCGACAGAGTTCAAACCGTAGCAGACGTTCCTTTCGACGCCCAAAATGACGACTTCGCTGTCGACCTCGGCGTCTGGAACGCCGTCCGTTTTGATAACCATGCTGGCAAGCGACAAAGCGTTCATAAGCCCAATACTAGCTCCGAATAACGGCGCTAATTATGCCATTTCATAACGGGAAAGCCAGCAATATCAATGAATTATTCCCTCGCTCGGGTCACTTCTGCCAACGCCGATTCATCCATATGAACGGCCGAATTAGCGGATACAACCAAAACAACGCAGGCGGCAGACGAATGATGTTCCAATCCGGAGGATGAATCCACATCGCCGCACTTTGATGCGCGCGATACCGCCAATCGGCTTTGAGCGAAAGATTATAAATAAAGAACCAGACTGAAAATTGCCAAAGCCAATCCCAGGATTTCATTGGCGGCCGGCGGCGCCAGAGCGAGCGTCCGCGAAATTGGTTTAGGCAGACGTCGAGCCATTTCACACGCAGGCTCTTGCCTGCACGGTCGAGGACCTGAGGCGCTAATGGAAATCCTAACAATTCGTGCGCCAACACAAGCGTTTGCAACATGGCCGGGCCAAGACCTAGCGGTTCCGCTTCGGCCACAATTGCGTCAACGCGCGTCGGTCCTTCCAGGACGGCCGTTAGATCCAGCAGCCAGCGAAGGCGCTCCCATCCATGATTGGCGCCGTGTGCAAACAAATAAAGTGGCAGACGACCGCTTGGCAGCGTCGGGACGTCGGCTTGGCCGATGCGCACATGCACCCTTTCGTTCCAGATTTCATCGAACGGCCATTCAAGAAGATACGGGTTGGCCGTCAGGCGATGGTGGAGCTCGACGGATGTCGAGAAAGCTTTGTTGGTATAAGTGAGATCCTTGATCCAATACGTGTATGAAGCGTATCGCGCGGCCGGTCGCAACTCGGTGGTGCATCGATAGCCAGACTGAGTCAGCGCGCCGTCCGCCTGCCAAAATTGATCCGGCGCAACCAGCACATCGATGTCGTCGGCGCAACGGCGCGCCGGGTCGCCGTAAAGTTGGAATGACAGTGGCAGTCCTTTAACAATCAAGAACCTGATTTTCGCTTCGGTTAAAGTGGCACACAGACTTTCAAGCGCCGGAATTTGGCCAAGGCTGCGGCTCACGGCGAGGACCGCGTCATGGCGCAATGCAGAGAGAACGTCGGCCGGAATTTGCGAGGCAGCGTCAGCCCGCAGCGATGACAGCACCGCCGGCGCGATCCGATTTCGTCGAGCCCCCTCGACCACGGCCGGCCAATCCGACGTTGCCGCAATCGCGCGCCGCAAAGCCTCCACATCCATGTATTTCGCAGACCTCGAGGCCAGGCAAAGCAGATGGAATTCAGGGGGTACCCGTAACTGCATCGAGGGCTGGTGCTTCCGTTGAAACCGTTGATCGCAGACGAGGGTCATAATAACCGATTGAAAATCGGTAGCCTTATTCGGAATTGTCGGTTCTGTGCTTTCGAACGCTGAATGGAACGGCTACCATGCGCATTAACGATGTTCCATAGACATTGCAGGACCCTCTTGCCGTTCTATCGCAAATTGACGTGGATACTTATTCTCGCTTTCGCGTTACGTATGGCTGTCCGTTGGCATTCCGGCGCTCCAGACTTCTGGGAAAACGGCTACGGCTTCTTCTTTGATCTTGCGAAGAATATCGCGGCCGGAAACGGCCTTGCATCTGGCGGCAATTTGCCAGCGACCTTCCGCGTCCCGCTATATCCGATGTTTCTCGCCGCGGTAACTTTCGGAAATCAGGCGTTTGTTCCCCTGCTTATTGCTCAGGCGCTTGTAGGCACCGGCACGGTATGGTGCGCGGCTATGCTTGCGCGCGAACTATTCGGCAACATGGCGGCGATAGTCGCCGCCCTCTTCACGGCCATTTACCCCTATTACGTGGTGCACGACACGGCGCTCCAAGAAACCGGTTTATTCACATTTCTGATGGCTCTTTCGATGGTGCTGCTGTTGCGCGCGCGGCGAGGTGGATCTGTTCTGACAGGTGCGGCCGCCGGTCTCGCACTTGGAGCCGCGGTCCTGACTCGCGCCAATCTTGCGCCCATGGCATTGTTTGCTCCGCTATGGCTCGCAGCTCTCGGCGGCGCACATGCAGCGCCTTGGCGCCGGAGGCTTTTGGCAGCGGCTCTTTGCGCTAGCGTCGGCGCGCTGACAGTGTCGCCGTGGTTGCTCCGGACGTATCAACTCACCGGATCGGCGGCCCTTAGCACTCAGACCGGCTTCTTTCTGTGGCTCGGCAACAACCCCAATACATTCAGCCGTTACCCAAGGGAAAGTATCGACCGTAGCCAAACGATTGCATTGGGTGCGTTGACGTCGCAGGACAAAGCTAAATTGACGGAACTCGGATCCAATAAAGCCCTATCGGATCGATGGTTCTTGAACAAAGGACTGGACTATATTCAGCAGCACCCGTGGCAAACTCTTGCCAACGGCTTCTTGAAAATTGTGGACGCGTTTGGCTGGTTGCCCAGCCCTCGCCATAGTTTTTGGCCGAACCTCGCCCATGCGGCATTTTACGCACCTATAATGATCCTTGGGTTGTGGGGCATGTGGCTGGGCCGCCGTCATTGGCGGGAGCACTCAATTTTTTACGCCCAATTTGTCTCGTTTGCCGCGGTCACAGCCGTATTTTTCGGGGCAACCAGTTATCGAGCATATCTGGATATCTATTGGATTGTTTTCGCTGCGTCGGCGATCGAAATTATTCGCTTGCGCCTTTTGCGCTCACGTTCCGAGCGTGAAGGTGTAACAGGCTGAGCGAGACGTCAGGCCGTGAAGCATTTTGTCCAATAGTTGGGTCGAACGCCCATCGTAGCGGATTACTTTGAAAACGATTCCGGTAGCAGCTATAATTCCATACGGCGCCGCTATCGCGACCGCCACTGCCGTCCAACATAGGCAGAATTTTTCGTACAGCCGCGTTGACTTCTACGGATTTGCACCGGGTGTTTCGCTGCGCCACTGCACTTCGATCGTTTTTATCGATTCATGCTTCTTAATGGCGAAAGACGTGAGAGTAGCAGAACTCGAAAGCGAATCTGGCCCGGTTGCCACCTAACTGGGCCGATCGATCACCAGTAACGAAGCCGATAGAACAGGTATTTTGCCGCCTCGTTTGCGAAACTTGAAAAGCCCTGCCAGCTTTGCCACCACTTGCTGGCGTCATAATTGCCTTGTGGCACTCCGATCACGTAGACTTCTATTTGCTCCGCAGCAAACTCCCGACGAAATATCCACTGGACACGCCGGCTGTGGAATAATTGCGCCGGCACGATAAGGCCGGTCGCATGATTGACCTTTGTCCACACGAGGGCCGCTGCTTCTTCATAGGTGTTGGACAAATTAGCTCCCACGGTCTCGATGGCCGATGGCGGGACGCCGAGCTTTATCAATTTTGCCCGGTTGAGATTGGCATTTAGGTACTCACGACCCAACGCCATGCTCGGATTGCCACCCGAATTGGACAATAGGATTCGCTTGGCAAGGCCTCGTTTATAGAGGTCGGCGGCCGCAAGGGGCAGAAAGTCAACGCCGCCACCGAGCACAAGAACGGCGTCTGCGGGACGGTCGATATTTTCAGAAACGACCCATAGCCGTAAGGCCTCACGAAGAAGAGCGGCGTGTCCCAGCCATGCAACGTCCGCAATTATAATTGCAATACTCAACCAGCTTGTCGCTCGCCGCGAACCCCGCCGCGAGGTGACTGCCCGCCTTTCATGTTCATTGTCGCTCGTTTGGCCGGCATGCATGAAGGCCCGATTAGATTTGCGGCTGGGCACGCCGAATAAAAGTGTTGCCGAGAACAAGCACGTCCATTTGGGTGCGCAGGAAGCAGTCCAGCGCCTCCTGCGGTCTGCAAACCACCGGCTCATTCTCGTTAAACGACGTGTTCAGCACCATAGGCACGCCGGTGAGCCGCTCGAAAGCCTCGATAAGCTTATAATACCTCGGATTCGTCGCGCGCGACACTGTCTGCAGGCGGCCTGAACCGTCAACATGGGTGACGGCGGGGAATTTGCGCGCGTTTAGCCTCACGCACCTGATAGACCTGCATCATGAAGGGGACATTGTCGTCCTCCTCGAACCATTCCGTCACGGCCTCTTGTTTCACGGAAGGAGCAAATGGCCGAAACGATTCGCGGCGCTTGATCTTGGCGTTTAGAATGTTTTTCATATCGGCGCGGCGCGGATCGCAAACAATCGAACGATTGCCGAGCGCACGCGGACCCCACTCCAACCTTCCTTGGAACCAGCCAACGACTTCGCCCTTGGCCATGGAAGCGGCCACGCGCATGCAGAGATCGTCTTCATCGTCTATCGTCTCGATAGTGCACGCCGCGGAAAGATCTTGAGCGCGGGCCTGGAGCAATTCGTCGATCTCGTTTTGTCCGTACGACGGCCCCCAATAAGCGTGGTCCATGACGAAATCGCGTTTGCCGCCCATTTCGTGCCACACCGAAAATGCCGCGCCTATGGCTCCGCCCGCGTCGCCCGCCGCCGATTGCACATAGACACGCTCGTATTTAGTCCGGCGCCGTATCTTGCCGTTCGCGACAGAATTCATTCCGCAACCGCCGGCGATTGAAATCGCCGTCTGGCCGTGCCGCGCTTGCAACACATCCAACAGGTTGAAGAAAGCTTCCTCGTACATGGCTTGGATCGAGCACGCCAAGTCTTGATGGCGAGGCGTGATCGGCTCATCCGGGCTGCGGGCTGGCCCGAGGAGCTCCGCGAGAGCAGGTGAAAATATCCTACCCACTTCGGGGATGCCCTCTGTCCAGGTATAGGAGACGCCCTCTTTGTGGTGCCGGAAGTAGTTCAGGTCGAGTTCAAAGCCGCCGTCGCCGCGCAATCGCGCGATCTGGCGCATCTCCGTCAGGAACGCCGGCTTGCCGTACGGTGCGAGCCCCATGACTTTGTATTCATCGCCATAATGCGGAAAGCCGAGGAATTGCGTCAGCGCCTGGTAGAATATGCCGAGCGAATGGGGGAAATAGACGCGCCCTTCGATATCGATCGTCGTCCCTCGTCCGATTCCCCAAGCCGCGCTGGCGAAGTCGCCAAAACCATCGACCGACACCACCGTCGCGTTTTCGAAAGGCGAGACATGGAAGGCCGACGACAGATGCGCTCGATGATGCTCGACGTTAATCAAGGAGCCGCGAAAGCTATTGCCGGAAAAATGCTGCGCAAGAAGTTCAGGTATGCCCAGGCGGGCATTTCGATTGCGGATGCGATCGATGATAAGGCTGACGTGAGGCCGCTTTGTCGCGATATAGGCAACCTTGCGTAGGAAATTTGCGCCGCTGTTCTGATTGATCGCGATAGCGTCCACGTCGGAGAGCGTTACGCCCGCCTCCTTCAAGCAATAGCGGATCGACTCGGCCGGGAATCCGGCCCAGTGCTTGATTCGGCGCAGCCGCTCCTCTTCCACGGCGGCAATAAGCTTACCGTCACGAACGACACAAGCTGACGAATCCGCGTGAAATACATTGAGCCCAAGGATGATCAAGTCAATTTTCCGATTTCAAGGTGAAGTGGCGAGGCAAATGCAGGCGCTAGCCAAGTTTGAGCACGGCGACTAAAGAGGGTTTAAGCTTGAAAAGAGTTCTTTGAAAAGTCATCCTAAAGCACGCGTGAAGCTTTCCATTCACCAGCATCGGAAACTCCACCTTGTCGATGATACCTTCCATAACGCCGGTCATTCTAACATGGAATGAAGCGCCAAACATTCAACGCACGCTTTCCGCATTAAGCTGGGCTTCGGACATCGTGGTCGTGGATAGCGGCAGCACCGATGGCACACTTGAAATTCTTGCCGCCTATGAAAATGTGAGAGTTTTCCATCGCAAGTTCGACACGCACCACCAACAGTGGCGTTATGCAATAACCGAAACGAGTGTCAGAACCGAATGGATTCTCCGCTTGGACGCCGATTATGAAGTGACGCCCGAGCTTGCCAATGAACTCTCCACGCTTCAGGCGGATACGTCATTCAATGGATATGAGATCGGGTTCGAATACGCGATCTATGGCCACAGGCTGCGGAATTCGTTGTATCCGGCCAATACTATTCTGTTTCGGCATTCTCGAATTACGGTATTCGACAAAGGCCATACCGAAGGCTGGTCTGTAGAGGGCCCTGTGGGCAGGCTCAATAGCGCGGTGATCCACGACGATCGAAAGCCGATGCAATATTGGGTCGAATCGCAAGCCCGCTATATGGCGCGCGAATTGCCCCATTTGCATGCCAACCGGCACGGCTTGAAGAACTGGCTAAGACGGCAGCCCGCTCGATTGGCCGGCCATCGTTCTCTATGCCGGATCGATCTCTTGGGTGATCGGCTACGATACGATCTACGCACATCAGGATCGCGAGGACGATCTCTTGATCGGTATCAAGTCGACCGCGCTGCTGTTCGGCGAGCGCACCGCGGCGATGCTGACGATCTTCTATGCCGGCGCGGTCGTGCTGATCGGCATTGCCGGATTGATGGCCGGCGGTGGCTTGATCTTCGTGATCGGGCTGATCGCCTTCGCCGCCCACCTCGCCTGGCAGGTGCTGCGGCTCGACATTCACGATTCCGCGCATTGCCTGCGGCAGTTCAAATCGAACCGCGACGCCGGGTTGATTTTGTTCGCCGCGATGCTGCTGGAAGCGGCGTTCTGAGGCCGCTTCGGTTCCTTGTTTGGAACATCGGCCTTTCGAATATCGCCACGACGATTTTGCTTGCGCAGGCTCCGCCGATATTGCCTTAAAAGGGCGAAACATCGGGGCTTCGGGGCAACTCAGCGATGAATTGGAAGCGATTGCGTTGGGGCGCGGCTTGCGCCGTTCTGGCCGTTGCCGTTCTCGTTGTGAGCGTAGGACTGATCGAGCAGCGCGACGCCCGGATTTCACTACAGCGCCAGATGGGCACGGTGGAAGCCGAGATCGAGCTTACCGCCGACCGGCTGACGCGCGATTTGACCCAGCAAGTCGCCGTGGTCCAGGGCTTGGTGGCGCTGGTGAGCGGCCACCCCGACCTCGATGCTGCAAGTTTCAACAATTACACGCGCAATTTCCGCCGCGGCCGCGACAGCTTGCGGCGCGTCTTCGTCGCGCGCGACGGCAAGATTCTCTACAGCGATCGCCCGCCTTTGGACGCCGAAAGTTTCCCGCGCATCGAGCGCAAACTGACGCCGCCGGAGCCTGCCGCCGTCGCGGCCGAGCAAAAAGGCTCGGTCGTCATGGTCGGCCCGTTCAAGACGAGTGCCAAAGACGACGTCTTTCTCTATGCGCGGCCGATCTTTCTCGGCGACGGCAAGCCTGGGAGCGGGTCGTTCTGGGGCTACGCCGGGCTGCTGGTCGACGATGACGCCATCGTCTGTCCGCTCGGCCTGTGCGAAAGCAAACCGAAATATCGCGTGGCTGTGCGCGTCGTCGTCGATGACGTCGCGCAAGCGCCTTTTACCGGCGACGCCGCCCTGTTCGATCCGGCATCGCGCGCGCAATTGGCCTTCGTCAGCATTCCGGGCGTGCGCATCGAGATCGCTGCGGTCCCGGTCGAGGGATGGATCGAGGCGGCGCCGCATCGTTTCATGATCCGCGCGATCGGCGGCGCTTTGGCGCTGTTCATCGGCGGCCTGGTGCTGATGCTCATGAGCGCGCGCACGCGCCAGACCGCGCGTGCCCGAGCCTGGGCCGCGGCCGGAAGCACCGGCGTGCTGTTGCTGGTGCTCGGCTTTGCCGCGGTGCTGGACAAGTTCGAGGCCGAGCGCGAAAGCCATGTGCGGCGCAGTCAGATCACCAACGAACTCGAGGTCGCGGCATCGCACGCCACGCACGACATCAGTGATGACGTCGCGGTGATCCAGAATCTATCGACCTTCGTCGAGGCCGATCCGAATTTTTCCGAGATCAGCTTCGATCGTTACGCCGAGCGCATTCGCCAGCTGCATCCTCGCCTGGTTTCGGTTGCAACTCGCACGCGACGGCAAGATCAGCCATATGTCGCCGGCCGACCCTGAGCGCATCGGCGCCGACTTGCGCCAAGTGCCGTCGGACGCCGTGGAGATCGACAGATCGGTCGCGAGCGGCGCGCCGATCCTCTCGGGTCCGGTCAGCTTCACGCGCAGCGAAGTGTTCGTCTATCGCCAGCCGATCTATGTCGGCGAAGGTCCGCCGTCGCGCGAACGGCTCTGGGGCTTTGCCACCGTCTTTATCGACCGCAATGCCGTCGTCTGCCCGCTCGGCGCCTGCGCGCAGCCGCCGAAATACCGCCAGGCGCTGCGCCTTGTCGTCGGGCAGATGCCACAGCCGCCGTTCACGGGCGATGCCGCCATGTTCGACGCCGCGAGCGACGCCGCCAAAGTGGCCGTGCGCATCCCGGGCGGCCGGATCGAAATGGCCGCAATCCCGGTCGAGGGCTGGAGCGCGGTCACCGGCATGCGCCGGCTGATCTGGGCGATCGCGATCCCGCTCGCGTTGATCGCATCTGGGAAGCTGCTGCTGGTATTCTTCGGCCTGACGCCGGCCGTGCTGCGCGTATCGACCGGCCTGGTCATCGTGCTGGTCGGTATCGTCCTGGATTTCCTGCGCGCCGATGTGGCCGCCGTATTGGTGACCATAGGCATCACCAGCAACGCCGTCGTCACCGCCGGACTCGTCACATTGATCGCCTTCGCGATCGCTTACACGATCAACGCCGCGCTGTTGGCTTTCGTCTGGCCGGCGCAACCGGCGGGCCGCATCGATTCCTTGCAGCAGGCGCCGTCGATCCTGCGCAACTTCGTGACTATCCTGCTCTATGCGACGGCCGGATTGTGGGTGGCATCCTACGCGTTCGATCTCGACCTGCACGGCATCGGGCTCACCTCCGGCGCGGCCGGCATCATCGTCGGCTTTGCCACGCAGAAGATCATTCTCGATTTCTTCTCCGGGGTGATGCTCGGGATCGAACGGCCGTTCCAGATCGGCGACTGGGTCGAGCTCAAAGCCGACGGCGCCGGGGTGCGGGGCGTCATTCATGAAATGACCTGGCGCACCACGCAGGTCCGCAATTCCAATCTGGACATGGTCACCATCCCGAACTCGGTCATGTCGCAGGCGACCATCGTCAACCGCTCACGGCCCACGCGCTTCACCGAAGTGACTATTCCCTTCACCGTTGGTGTGGACGTGCCGATCCGGCATGTCGAGGAAACGGCAATGCGCGCCATCGAGCCGTTGCTCGGCAAAGTGCTTGTGCCCGATCGCAAACCCAGCCTGCGCGCATCGGCGATCGAGGATGGCGACGTCAAATATCGTCTTAACGTCTACGCAATTCTCGGACCCGGCTCGGACGGTGCAGCGCGCGACGCGGTGGTACGGGCGTTGCGCGATGCCTTCGCGGGCGCCGGCATCGCGTTCAGCTCGACCACCGCCACGATGTTGGGATTGCTGGCCGGGACGAAAAATCCCAAAGACCAGGGCGACGACGAGTGAGCATCACCCGCCGCTGTAGCCGCCGATGATCGGCAGGACTTCGCCGGTAATGTAGCTCGAGCAGCTTGGCGCCGCGAGAAACACGTAAGCCGGCGCGATTTCCTCCGGCTGCGCCGCGCGTTTCATCGGCGTTTCACCACCGAATTTGCTCACCGCCTCCGCGGTGCGGTCGGCCGGATTGAGCGGCGTCCATACCGGCCCCGGCGCCACCGCGTTGACGCGAATGCCGCGGTCGATGAGATGCGTCGCCAGCGAGCGCGTGAAGGCGTGAATGCCGCCTTTGGTCATCGAATAGTCCAGCAGCATCTTGTTGCCGAGCAGGCCCGTCACCGAGCCCGTCATCACAATGGCGCTGCCGCTTTTCATTTCAGGCACCGCCGCCTTGGCCATGTAGAAATAGCCATAGAGATTGGTCTTGATGGTGCGGTCGAAATGCTCGTCGGTCAGGTCCTCGAACGTGTTGACGTGTTCCTGGAACGCCGCGTTGTTGACGAGGATGTCGAGTTGACCCAACTCGTCGACGGTGCGCCTGACAGCGTCCTGACAGTATTTCGGATTGGAGACATCGCCCGGCAGCAGAATGCAGCGGCGGCCTTCCTTCTCGACCGCGCGTTTGGTCTCTTCGGCGTCCTCGTGTTCGTTGAGATACCCCACCGCGACGTCGGCCCCTTCGCGCGCAAACAGCACGGCGACGGCGCGGCCGATGCCGGAATCCGCTCCCGTGATCAGCGCCACTTTGTCGAGCAGCTTTTCCGAACCTTTGTAATGCGGCGCGTCATACATCGGCGCGAGATCAAGACCGGCCTCGTGACCGGGCTTTGGCAGATGCTGTTTGGGAAACGGCGGCGCCGGATATTTGCGCGCGCCGGCTTGCATCGCACCGCTTTTCTTCTTCGGCGGATGGCGGTCGCTGCGCTCGATGCCGCGCTGGATCGCGCGCTCGCGCCGCGCGGTGGCGTCGGCCTCGCGCTGGAAGCTGCGTTGCCGCGACGACTTGGCGGCTTTGGAACTCTTCGCGGAAGCTTTGGGCATGGCGGCGCACCTCGGTGAATAACCGAAGCGCAACGCCGCAAGCCCGCCCGGCGTTCCCTCTCAGTGAGCCGCTGGCGCGGCATCCCACGGCGGCTCCGGCAAAAAATGGTCTGCAATGAAATCGATGAAGGCGCGCACTTTGGCGGGCGGATGGCGGTCGGGCAGATAGACCGCGTAGATGCCGCCGAACTCGACGGTGGGATGATCGAGAGTGAGCGCAACGAGCCTGCCGCTGCGCAGGTCGCCGGCAACGACAAAGCTCGGCTGATAAATGATGCCCTGCCCGGCGATCGCCGCGGCGCGCAACGCATCGCCGTTGTTGGCGCGCAGATTCCCGGACACCTTGACCGTCACGTCGCCGCGCGCGCCGAACGTCCAGCGGTCGGCGCCCGTCAGGCGCGACAGCGTGTAACCGAGACAGTTGCGGCCCGCCAACTCCGAAACCCTGCGCGGCATGCCGTGCGCTTCGAGGTAGGCGGGCGCTGCGCAGACCACGGTGCGGCAGGGCGCCAGCCTGCGGGCGATCATGCTTGAATCGCTGAGGCTGCCGATGCGGATCGCCAGATCCCATCCCTCCTCGGCGAGGTCGACCAGGCGATCGTTGAGGCCGAGTTCGACGGTCACGTGCGGATGCGCCGTGGCGAACTCGTTCAGCAAAGGGGCGATCTGGCGCGCACCGAAGGCCACAGGAGCGTTGAGCCGCAGCAAGCCCCTGGGTTCGACCCGCTCCGCCGCCACGGCGGCGTCGGCGGCCTCCATATCGGCAAGGATGCGCTCGGAAGCTTCGAGGTAGGTGCGGCCGGCGTCGGTGATCGAAAGCCGGCGCGTGCTGCGGTGAAAAAGCTTCATCCCCAGCCGCGCTTCCAGCGCCGCGATATGCTTGGTCACCATGGTCTGCGACAGGCCCAAGGCCCGGCCGGCAGCCGAAAAGCTGCCGGCGGCGGCTACCTTCGCGAAGACTTCCAGGCCGGTGAGCCGATCCAGCATTCGGGGTATCTCACTCGAATAATGTGAGCTGTAAGTGTCAGATAGCACGTTATCACACCTGTAAGAATATACGATATTCGGGACAACCAATCAGGAGATACCCATGATCGATGCCCGCACCGCTCCCTACGCCGCGTTACTGCTGCGCGTCAGCCTCGGCGCCCTTTTTCTTGCGCACGCCAGCCTGAAGCTTTTTGTTTTCACGCCTGCCGGAACGGCAGCGTTTTTCGGCAGCGTCGGACTGCCGCCGGCGCTCGCCTATATCACCATCGCGGCCGAAGTCCTCGGCGGCGTCGCCCTCGTTCTTGGACTTTGGACCCGTTTCGTGGCGGTCCTGCTGACGCCGATTTTGCTGGGCGCCATTTTCACCGTGCACGGCGGCGCCGGGTTCTTCTTCGACAACGCGCATGGCGGCTGGGAATATCCGGCATTCTGGATCGTCGCCCTGATCGTCCAAGCTTTGCTCGGCGACGGCATCTATGCGTTGCGCGCGTTACGCACCGATAGCGCCACTGGCAATCTCACCGGCACATACTCACGTTGAACGAGGCAGCGGGGCCGGACATCCGGTCCCGGGCTGCCGGAGGTAACGTCATGACAATGCCAAGTCTCTTTCTGTCGCACGGCGCGCCGACCTTGCCGCTCACCGACACCCCGGCGCGCACGTTTCTCAGCCAGCTCGGCCAGTCGCTTGAACGGCCCAAGGCCATTGTCGTGATCTCGGCGCATTGGGAGACCGCACAGCCCACGGTCAGCGCGGTGGACCGTAACGACACCATTCACGACTTCGGCGGATTCCCCCGCGCGCTTTATGAAATGCGCTACCCAGCGCCAGGCTCGCCGGCTGTCGCCGCGCGCGTAGCGGAACTGCTGGGCGCCGCCGGGCTCGATTGCAAAACCGATCAACGCCGCGGCCTCGATCACGGCGCCTGGGTGCCGTTGCTGCTGATGTATCCGCAGGCCGACATTCCCGTTCTCCAACTCTCGGTCCAGCCGCATCTCGGGCCCGAGCACCACCTTCGCGTCGGACGCGCTTTGGCGCCGTTGCGGCAGGAAGGCGTGCTGATTATCGGCAGCGGCAGTTTCACGCACGATCTGTCGGAGTTTCGCGGCCACGGCCCCAACGACGCCTCGCCGGATTGGGTCAACTCATTTGCCGATTGGTTCGACGCCGCCCTGATAAGCGGCCAAACCGCCAATCTGCTCGACTACCGTCGTCAGGCGCCGTTTGCGGCCAAGAACCACCCGACCGAAGAGCATCTTCTGCCGCTCTACGCGGCTCTCGGCGCGGCCGGCGAGAACGCGCAAGCCTCACGGCTGCATGCGAGCGCGACCTACAGCGTGCTGCGCATGGACGTCTATGCGTTTAAAAATCCGAACGATTCCGCGCGCGGCGTTCCGGCCGCGAAGTCCCTCGCAGACGCGTAATCCGATCGAGAGCCTATTGAAGCTTGGACCGGCGCTCTTCGGCGCGGATCGCCGCGTCGCCGGCAGTAAACCGCGTTCGAGGCCTTCGGCACGCGCGGCCAGGCCGGGATCGAGCCGGTGACATCGTCGTCGTCGAATTCGCCATCGGCGCCGGGCGTCATCATCGCCTGCGATTTCGCCTTCATGTCGGCGATTGACCCCGTCACGGCGTCATCGTCGTCATCCGCGAAGCCATCCTCGCCGGGGATCGCCGTCGGCGATTTGCCGCTGGCTTTGGTCGCAATCGAGCCTGTATAGGCCGGCCCGCGCTGCTTGCTGGCGTAAATCGCGCGCGCCTTGGCGGCGACGACTTCGCCGGGAATCGCATCCGGCCGGCAAGGCCGCCGGCCGCTCGCGCGCCGCATCAAATCGACATGTATGTGATTGTAATGCTCGGCGTTGTAGCCGGGCGACAGCACGGTGGTGAAAGTCTCGCAGGCGAAAAGCTGCACGTCGTGCAGGAAGCCCTGCTCTTCCGGCGTGCCATGCCAGCCGTCCTTCACCGTAATCTTGCGGCCGTCGGCCAGCACGAAGCCGGCGACATCCAGCGCATTGCCAAAGGCATGCTCGGAAATATGCGAAATGCCGGCGCCGACCATGCCGCGGCATGAATAGGCCGAGATCTGCTTGATCTCGACAACCTGCGTTCGGAACCAATGCATTGCCGCCGGCTGCACGCCGTCGGCAACCCAGCGATCGAGCGCGGATACCAGCGGACAGGCGAGCGTCGCTGGCGGCGTCAAGGCCGCCGGCGCGATCGCGCCGGTCGTTTGTGGACCGCGCGACGGTCCCAGCGGCGGCAATGCGCGTTGCGCCGGCTGTTCGTAGAGCGGCGCGTTGTAGGCCGGCTGTTGCGGACGCGTCATCGCGCGCGGCGCCGTGGCGCGGCCGGGCGGCAATATGGCGTCGTCGGGAATGTCATCGGGATAAGGCGCGACGCCCGGCGCGTTGATCGGCATAGGCCGCCCCACCGGTGTGCTCACTTCGGGCGGCTCGATCGCGGGCGCGCGCCGCTCGGTCGGCGGCGGGCCGGGCGTCCAGCGCATCTGGCCGCCGGTTCCTTGCGCCGGCTGCGACTGCACCGGTTGCACCGCAATTGGCTGCATGGGCGCGGGTGGAGCGTAGCGCGGCTCGTTCACCGGCCAGCGCGGCAATTGTCCCGGGGAGCCATTCGGCACCGCGCCGGGCGGGCGCATTTCGTCGCCGTAACCGACGGCGGCGGAGCCCTCGCCCAACGCCGCGACCTTGAGCGGGAAATCCGCCCCGCACATGCCGGGGCCTTCGATCGGCGAGATCTGCACCACTGCCGAACCGACTTTAACTGCGCCCGACTTGAGGCACTCGACCTCGGCCTGGTGCCGCCACGAGGCGCGCTCGCCGGTTTGCAGCAGGCTGCGGCCGCAGCCGGCCAAAGTCAGCAACAGCACCGCGCCGCCCAGATAGAAACGCCACACACCCTTCATGGTGATGAAAATGCGGGCGTTTTGTTTAACGGGTCTTCAACGCTAACGGTGACCGATTTGTTATGGATAAGGAACCGTTACCGGCAGCCTTGATCCTCCACGCGCTTTGCGTTCACATCTCGGCGCAAAAAAAGAGGTACCCCCATGGACGCCAAGCCGCGATTTATTCTAGCCACGATCATGTCGGCCATGATGGTGCTCATGGTGACGCTGCTGGTCACCTTTCTCAATCTCGGCTTCCGCGCGGATTTCCTTGGCCAGTGGATCAAGGCCTATGTCATCGCCTGGCCGGTCGCCGCCACCACCGGCTTTCTGGTGATGCCAACGGCACGCCGTGCCACCGACCGGATCATGCGGCTCATCACTCCGGCGGCTTGATGTCCAGAACCTTGCCGATCTTGTCGACGGCGGCGCGCTGATCGGCGAGCGCCTTGCCGAATTCAGCCGGCGAGCCGGGGCTGATCACCTGCCCGGTCGAGGCCAGCCGCGAGACCACGGCCGGGTCGGCGGCGATCTCGCGAATGTCGGCGGCGATGCGCTCGCGCACCGCCGGCGCCAATTCGCGCGGCCCCAGCAGGCCGACCAGGCCTTCGAATTCCAGCGAAACGAAGCCCGCTTCCTTCGCGGTCGGAATATCCGGCAGCGCAGCCGCGTGTTGCAGGTTGGTCAGCGCGATGACCTTCACCTTTCCGGTCTGCACCTGCGGCCGCATGATCGCATAGGCGCCGACGAAAGCCTGGATGCGGCCTTCGGCCAGATCGTTGATCGCCTGCACCGGATCCTTGTACGGCACCTTCGCCATGTCGAGTTGTTCGGTCTTGAGGAAGGCCGCGAACAGCAGATCGTTGGCGCCGGTCACCGAGGCATAGTTCAACTTGCCCGGCCCGGCTTTGATCTTGACGACCAGTTCCTTGATGGTGTTGACGTCGATGCCGGTCGGCACGCATAGCGCGATCAAGGTATTGGTCACGCGTGCGACCGGCGCGAGTTCGTTGATGTCGTAAGGCAGCTTGGCGTGCAGCAGCGGATGCGCGGTGAAAGTCGATGCCGGCGCGAACAGGAGAATATGATCATCATGCGCGCTGGTCACCGCGGTGATGGCGACGAAGGCGTCGCCGCCGGGACGGTTCTCGACCACCACCGGCTGGCCCCATTTCTGCGACAGCTTATCGGCGAATACGCGCGCGGTGATATCGACGCCGGAGCCGGGCCCGAGCGGAATGATGAACTTGACCGGCCGCTGCGGCCAGGCAGGCGTTTGCGCGACCGCGGACGCGGCTGGCAACACCAGCGCGGCCATAAGACCGAGCAGCGCAACCGAATGACGAAACCCTGGCATGTTTTTTCCCTGACTTGAAAGTCGAAGAGCTGACGGCATCTTTGAGCGGCGTGCCGTTTCAGACTGTGATCACCCGTCTCATATCAATTCCGGCGCTGAATATCGAATCCAACAATAAATTGAGTCAATAAACGCCCAACGAGCCGCGCACTTGCATGCCAATAACATTCCGGTGAACGCGCAAGCGTGCGGCATGGCGGCGCATGCAATTCTGCTGCGGCGGGACCCGATCACCACCCGTAACACCGGGTTTGCGCTTGATTTCGTGCAAACGCCCACCCGGTTTTCGTTGTGCACTGCGTGCAAAGCGCTGCAATTTTCGGCAACGCAGAATATTGCATCGCGCAATCAACCGGTTCCCCGCCATGTGCGCGGTGCATGGCGCATCTCCCAGAATTTGCCGGCAACGCACTTCGAGGCATTGGCGTTGTGTGCTAGCTTCAACTCACATCAACAAGGGAGGCACGAACCGTGGACCTTACCTTGAGACCTGAAGTGCTTGCGGTATGCGCCGTGTTTCTGTTCGTCGGTGCTGTTTTACTGGGAGCGTTCTAAAGTCCAAGAGGCCGACGATCACGCCGCCAAGCAATCGAGCTGAAAAATAGATTCGGTTGAACTGATACGACACCGGAGAGGGAAGCTTCTCCGGTGTTTGTTTTCGATTGTTAAAAGAAGACGCTGTACCAAATTCAACTGTCATCACCGGGGCTTGTCCCGGTGATCCCGCTTAGGCGCCGTGCATTCCTAAGCGAGATGGCCGGGTCATAAGGGCGTTTACGCCCGTCTTCGACGGGCTATGCCCGGCCATGACACGCAAACATTTACGCCGCCGCGTCGCTCGCCGCCGCGTGTGGATTGTAATTGAGGATCGGCGCCAGCCAGCGCTCGCATTCGGCGATGCTCCAGCCTTTGCGCTTGGCGTAATCCTCGACCTGATCACGTTCGATCTTGCCAACGCCGAAGTAGTGGCTCTGCGGGTGGCTGAAGTAGAGCCCGCACACCGCGGCACCCGGCCACATCGCATAGCTCTCGGTCAGCTTGACGCCGATGCGCTCCGAATCGAGCAGACGGAACAGTGTGCCCTTCTCGGTATGGTCGGGCTGCGCCGGATAACCCGGCGCCGGACGGATGCCGCGATATTTTTCCGCGATCATGTCATCGCGGCTCAGCGTCTCGTTCGGCTCGTAGCCCCAAAATTCCTGGCGCACACGTTGATGCAGGCGTTCGGCGAAAGCCTCCGCCAGCCGGTCGGCCAGCGCGCTGACCATGATCGCCGAGTAGTCGTCGTTCGCCCGCTTGAATCGCTCGGCGACCACGTCCTCACCGATGCCGGCGGTGACGGTGAAGGCGCCGATATAATCCGCCACGCCGCTGTCGCGCGGCGCCACCAGATCGGACAGCGCCTCGTTGAAGCGGCCTTCGCGCTTCGACAACTGCTGGCGCAGCGAATGCAAAGTCGCGATGGGCTTGCCGCGCGCCTCGTCGGCATAAATTTGGATGTCGTCGCCGACGGCATTGGCCGGCCAGAAGCCCGCCACCGCACTGGCTTTGAACCACTTCTCTTTCACGATCTGGTCCAGCATGGCGCGCGCGTCGTCGTACAGCGGCCGCGCGGCCGCGCCGAATTTCGCGTCATCGAGAATGGCCGGGAATTTTCCGCTCAATTCCCAGGTCGCGAAGAACGGCGTCCAGTCGATGTACTCGACCAGTTCGGCAATCGGATAATCGTCGAACACCTTGGTGCCGAGGAAGCACGGCTTCGGCGGCACGTAGTTCGACCAATCGAGCTTGAGCGCATTGGCGCGGGCCTTTGCCAGCGGCAGCCGCACTTTGTCTTCCTGCGCGCGGGCATGCGCCGCGGCGATCTTGACGTATTCGCCGCGCAAGTCAGACACGTAAGCTGCCTTGTTGTCCGCCGACATGAGCGCCTGCGCCACGCCGACCGCCCGGCTGGCGTCGTTGACATACACCGCCTGGCCGCGCCGGTAGTTCGGATGGATCTTCACCGCCGTGTGCACGCGGCTGGTCGTGGCGCCGCCGATCATCAGGGGCAGATCGAAGCCTTGGCGTTCCATCTCGGCGGCGACGTGGCACATTTCGTCCAATGACGGCGTGATCAGGCCGGACAGGCCGATGATGTCGGCCTTCTCGGCGCGCGCGGTTTCGAGAATCTTCGCCGCCGGCACCATGACGCCGAGATCGATGACCTCGTAGTTGTTGCAGGCCAGCACGACGCCGACGATGTTCTTGCCGATGTCGTGGACGTCGCCCTTGACCGTCGCCATCACGATCTTGCCGTTGGACGAGCGCTCGGCCGCGCCCCCGGCAAGTCTGCGCTCTTCTTTCTCTTTATCCATGAACGGCATCAGATAAGCGACCGCCTGCTTCATGACGCGCGCCGACTTCACCACCTGCGGCAGAAACATCTTGCCGGAGCCGAATAGGTCGCCGACGATATTCATGCCGTCCATCAGCGGGCCTTCGATGACGTCGAGCGGCCGTGTCGCGCGCAGGCGCGCTTCCTCGGTGTCGGTCTCGATGAAATCGGTGATGCCGTGCACCAGCGCATGCGCCAACCGCTTTTCGACCGGGCGGTCGCGCCAGGCCAGATCGACTTGTTTTGCCTCCTGGCCCGCGCCGCGGAATTTGTCGGCCAGCGCCAGCAGCCGCTCAGAGGCGTCGGGGCGCTTGTTGAGCACCACGTCCTCGCAGGCTTCGCGCAATTCCGGATCGAGGTCGTCATAGACCGCCATCTGCCCGGCATTGACTATTCCTAAATCCATGCCGGCCTTGATGGCGTGGAACAGAAACACCGAATGCATGGCCTCGCGCACGCGCTCGTTGCCTCGGAACGAGAACGACAGATTCGACACGCCGCCCGAGACATGAACATGCGGCAGGTTGGCCCGGATCCAGCGCGTCGCCTCGATGAAGTCGACTCCGTAATTATTATGCTCCTCCATGCCGGTGGCGATGGCGAAGATGTTGGGATCGAAGATGATGTCTTCCGGCGGAAAGCCGACCTGCTCGGTCAGGATGTCGTAGGCGCGTTTGCAGATCGTGGTCTTGCGTTCGAAGGTGTCGGCCTGGCCCTTTTCGTCGAACGCCATCACCACCACGGCGGCGCCGTGACGGCGCACGATCTTGGCGTGCGCGATGAAAGCCGCCTCGCCTTCCTTCATCGAAATCGAATTGACCACCGGCTTGCCTTGCAGGCATTTCAAGCCCGCTTCGATCACCGAGAATTTCGAACTATCGACCATCACCGGCACGCGCGCGATGTCGGGCTCGGCCGCGATCAAATTAAGGAACGTCACCATCGCTTGCTCGGAATCGAGCAGGCCTTCGTCCATGTTGACGTCGATGACCTGCGCGCCGTTCTCGACCTGCTCGCGCGCAATGGAGAGCGCGCTGGAGTAATCGCCGGCGGTGATCAGCTTGCGGAATTTGGCCGAGCCGGTGACGTTGGTGCGCTCGCCGACATTGACGAAAGGAATTTCCGGCGTCAGCGAGAATGCCTCAAGACCCGACAGCCGCAACTGCCGGGGAATATCCGGCAGCTTGCGCGGCGCCTTGCCGGCCACCGCCTTGGCGATCGCCGCGATGTGATCGGGCGTGGTGCCGCAGCAGCCGCCAACCACGTTGACCAGACCGGCACCGGCGAATTCGCCGAGCAACTCGGCCATATATTCCGGGCTCTCGTCGTAGTATCCGAACTCGTTCGGCAGGCCGGCGTTCGGATAGGCACAGACATATGAATCCGAGATGCGGCCGAGCTCTTCGATGTGGGCGCGCATCTCGGCGGCCCCGAGCGCGCAGTTCAGGCCGATCGTGATCGGGTTGGCGTGCCGCACCGAATTCCAGAACGCCGCCGGAGTCTGCCCCGACAGCAAACGGCCCGAGCGGTCGGTGATGGTGCCGGAGATCATCACCGGAACGTCGATACCGCGCTCGTCACAGGCTTCGGCGATGGCGTAGATGGCGGCCTTGGCGTTGAGCGTGTCGAAAATGGTTTCGATCAGCAGCAGGTCGGCGCCGCCGTCGAGCAGGCCCTTGATCTGTTCGCCGTAGGCGACGCGCAACTGGTCGAAGCTGATGGCGCGGAAGCCGGGGTTCGACACGTCCGGCGAGATCGATGCCGTGCGGTTGGTCGGGCCCAAAGCGCCGGCGACGAAGCGGCGGCGGCCGTCTTCCTTCTCGGCCGCTGCTGCGGCTTCGCGCGCCAGCGTCGCGCCGGCTTTGTTGAGCTCGTAGGCGATGTGCTCCATGCCATAATCGGCCTGCGCAATCGCCGTCGAGGAGAATGTGTTGGTCGAGACGACATCGGCGCCGGCGCGGAAATATTTCAGATGAATTTCGCGCACAGCCTCCGGGCGGCTCAAATTCAGCAGATCGTTGTTGCCGCGCACTTCGCGGTTCCAGGCGTCGAAGCGCGCGCCGCGATAGCCCTGCTCGTCGAGCTTGAGCTCCTGGATCATGGTGCCCATGGCGCCGTCGAGCACCAAAATGCGCTCCTTCATGGTCGCAAGAAATGCAGCGCGGGCACTGGCGTAAGGCGTGTTGGGCATGATCAGGCGGCCTGTTCCACTGCCGGCCGCAGGCCCAGCAGGTGGCAAATCGCGTAGACCAGGTCCGCGCGGTTCATGGTGTAGAAGTGGAAATTGGTGACGCCGCGGTCGACCAGGTCGATGACCTGCTCGGCCGCGACCGCGGCGGCGATCAGCTTGCGCGTCGCCGGATCGTTATCGAGGCCGTGGAAACGCTCGGCCAGCCAGGCCGGTATCGAGGCGCCGGCGCGCGTAGCGAAATTGGTCGCCGCCTTGAAGTTCTGCACCGGCAGAATGCCCGGCACGATCGGAATATCGATACCGCGCGCCCGCACCTTGTCGAGATAGCGGAAGTACAGATCGTTCTCGAAGAAGAACTGCGTGATAGCGCGGCCTGCCCCGGCATCGACCTTGCGCTTGAGCATGTCGATATCGGCGGCAACCGTCGGGCTATCGGGATGTTTTTCCGGATAGGCCGAGACCGAGACTTCGAAATCGGAGGCGATGCGCTTGATGCCCGCGACCAAAGCGGCCGAAGTCTCGTAGCCGCCCGGATGCGGCGCGTATTTGGCGCCTGCGCCGGCCAACGGATCGCCGCGCAGCGCCACGATGTGGCGCACGCCGACCTCATGATAATTGCGCACGATCCGGTCGATCTCGTCGCGCGTCGCGGCGACGCAAGTCAGATGCGCAGCCGGCGTCAGCGCCGTTTCGGTGAGAATGCGTTTTACCGTGGCGTGGGTGCGTTCGCGCGTCGTGCCGCCGGCGCCATAGGTCACGGAGACGAAATTCGGCGCCAGCGGCGCCAGACGCTCGATCGACTCCCACAGAATCTTCTCCATCGCCTCGTCTTTGGGCGGGAAGAATTCGAACGACACGGCGATGCCTTGCGCACCGGGCTCATTGCGGCTGAGGCGGATGGCACTATTCATCACGCGACCTCGCGCCGGTGCGGCTGCGCCATCAGCGCGCGGGCGTCCCGCGCCAGCCACAGCGACACGGCGATCTTGCCGTCGCTGCCGGGCTCCGGCGACAGGCTCTTATGCATCACCGGCTCCAGGCCCGACGCCGTCATCCATTGCGTCACGGTCTCAGGCGAAAAGCCGAGGCGGCGATGGGCGTGCTGCTCGCGCAGGAATTCCAGTTCATGCGGCGCAAAGTCGACGACCAGCAGGCGACCGCCGGGCCGCAGCACGCGCGCGGCTTCGCGAATGGCGCGCGCGCCGTCGTCGAGGAAGTGCAGCACCTGATGCAGGATGACGACGTCGAAGGAATCGTCGGGCAGCGCCAGATCGTAGAGATCGCCCTGGCGCACGCTGCAATGCTTCAGCCCGGCGCGTTCCAGCCGGTCGCGCGCCAACAGCAGCATGTCGAGCGACAGATCGAGGCCAAGACCGCGCTCAATCTCACGGCCGAACAATTCAAGCATGCGCCCGGTGCCGGTGCCGAGATCCAAGAGCGAGCGGAACGGCTTATCGGACAGCGCTGCGCGGATCGCGTCTTCGACCGCGGCGTCGGCGACGTGCAGCTTGCGGATGCGGTCCCACTCGGCCGCGTGCTCGCGGAAATAGGCTTGGGCGGCGGCGGCCCGCGCCGTGCGCACCGAGGCCAGCCGGTCGCGGTCGCGGGCGATGGTGGGATCGGCCGGATTGAGGCGGGCCAGCAGCGCGCGGGCGAGTTCCGCCCCGCCGCCATGCTCGGCCAGCCGGAAGAAAGCCCAGGTGCCCTCGCGGAAGCGCTCGATCAGCCCGGCCTCGGCCAGAAGCTTGAGGTGGCGCGATATGCGCGGCTGCGATTGGCGCAGGATGTCGGTGAGGTCGGACACGGTCAGTTCGGCTTCGCCCAGCAGCGCCAACACACGTAGCCGCGTTTCCTCGCCCGCCGCCTTAAGGGCGGCGTTGAGGGCCTCGAATCCAAGCTGCGCGGTGTCACTCATTCAAAGCCGATGAAGGGCTGCATGGGCCGGTTCCCACCACATAAAGATATCTTTATACGTTGAAACAAGCCCCTGCAAGCTCTTCTCCCCGCCGATAGCGTTCATCCCCTGTTGGGGTCCTGTTCTTGCCTGAAATTGCACATTAATCGCGCTAAGGAACGGCTGAGAACGAGGGATGGCCATGACCGCCAAAGAGTTCGGCGTCCGCGAGGGCGAAAAGACCGTCGACCTGCCGGAGGCGCCCAACGCGGGGGTCTACTTCATCGGCCGTATCCGCACGCCCTGGAAAGAGCGCAAGGACTGCCCGCGCAACGGCAAGGAATCCGATGCCATCTGTACCGTCGAGCTGGACGAGGGCTTCCGCGACGGCCTCCAGGACGTGGAGACCTGCAGCCATCTCTGGCTGCTCTATTGGATGGATAAGTCGCCGCGAAACATCGTCGTCCAGGTGCCGGGTCATTACGGCGCCGGTCACGGCACTTTTGCCCTGCGCTCGCCCGCCCGGCCCAATCCGATCGCGCTCAGCGCGGTGCGGCTGCTCGGCATCGAGAACGGCGTCCTTTCGGTGATCGGGCTCGACTGCCTCGACGACACGCCGCTCATCGACATCAAGCCCTATTTCGCCTCAACCGACAGCATTCCGGAGGCCGTGGTGGGCTGGCGGCAGGCCAAAGCTTAACGAGACCTTGCCAATTCGATCCGGCGCTTTGGTTCCGTCCGTTCGCGAACATATGAGCACCGCTTGAACAGGAACCAATGAACCCTCTCGACGCTTGCCTCGACGAATGATGGCGAGGAATTGGTCGGAGGGTGTCATGAGCAAGAAGTTCACTTTCAACGTTTCACTGACGGCGCTGATCGCCGCGAGCGCTCTGACGTGCGGGGCCGCGCAGGCCGAACCGTTGTTCGCTCTCTTTGCGCCGCAGACCCAGGCGCAGCCGCAATACGCCCCCATCGAACAGAATGACGCGACCGAAGACGCTCAGCTCGATCCGCGCTTTCAGCGCCAGGTCGTCAACTACTCGAGCAACGAAGCCCCCGGCACCATCGTGATCGACACGCCCAACACCTATCTCTATTACGTGCTCGGCGGCGGCAAGGCGATGCGCTACGGCATCGGCGTCGGCCGTGAAGGTTTCACCTGGGCCGGCGTCAAGCAGATCGCCCGCAAGGCCGAGTGGCCGGATTGGTATCCGCCCGCCGAAATGATCAAGCGCCAGCCTTATCTGCCGCGCATGACCATGGGCGGCCCCGGCAATCCGCTCGGCGCCCGCGCCATGTATCTCGGCACCAGCGAATATCGCATCCACGGCACCAACGACCCGACCACCATCGGCAAGAACGTGTCGAGCGGCTGCATCCGCCTCACCAACGAAGACGTAACCGATCTCTACAATCGCGTTGCCGTCGGTGCCAAAGTTGTGGTGCTGCCGATGACCGGTTCGACCACCGTCGCCCAGGCGAAGGCCCCGGCGCCGATGACTTCTTCCTACGCGCCCGTTCGACAGAGCGGCGCGGAGCGCACCTGGGCCACCATCCAGACCAACGGCCTGTACTAGACCTCGTCTACTTACTGAACCTCCCCCAAAACAACTTGCCCGGCTGTCATGCCGGGCATTTTTTTGGCGGCGCGCCGTTTACGCGTGGGCATCCCTGCTGTCGGCTGGCGCCTGTTCACGCGCAGACATGGTGTAGTCGCGCACTACAGCGGCAACACGCAGCCGGTAGTCTTCGAACACACCTCCCCGCTTCTTGATTGGATCGTGCGGTGGATGTCGTTTTTCCGCCAAGCCTCGATGGCCGCTTCGTCGCGCCAGAACGAAAACGCCAGCAGCTTTCCAGGATCAACGAAGCTTTGAAATCGCTCGATCGATATGAAGCCATCGAGAGTGCTGAGATGCGAGGCAAGCGCTGCGCCCATGTCGAGATAGGTTTGCGCCTTGCCCGACTTCGGCCAGGATTCGAAGATGACGGCGATCATGTTCCCGGCTCCTCGGTCCAGGATCCATTGTACAGCGGCACGCGGCGCGCGATCCACGCGCCTAATCCTTCGCGAAGATCATGGGTCGGCGCGATCCGCGCGAATTGCTCGCTCTCGATCTGAAGTCCCTCGCCGATGCTGGTGTTTATACCGCGCGTCACCGCGGTGAGGATCCCCGCGGCCGCTAACGGCGAATGCCGTATAATGCGATGAGCCATATCGCGCGACGCGCTGAGCAATTCGGCGTGAGGCACCACCTTGTTGACCAACCCAATGTCGAACGCACGCTGCGGGGAAAAGGTATCTCCTGTCAGCAATAATTCGAGTGCGCGTTTGCGCCCTGCCAATCGCGGCAACCTTTGCGTGCCGCCGAATGTCGGCGGCATGCCAATATTGATTTCCGGCTTGGCGAAAGTCGCCTGATCGCTGGCGATCGCAATATGCACCGCTTCGGTGATCTCACAGCCGCCGCCAAATGCGATGCCATTGACGGCAGCGATTATGGGTTTCGTGAAGGCCTCGAGCCGTGCCGTCAGGGCCTGACCGCGGCGGACGAAGTCGCGGACAGCCACATCGACACCGGCATGGACGCTTTTCGCAAATTCGGGAATATCGGCGCCCGCGGAGAAAGCCCGGCCGTTTCCGGTCAGAATAATGGCTTGAATACCGGGGTCGGCTTCGATTTCGTCGAGCCACGTCATCATCTCGTCGATCAAGCCATAACTCAATGCGTTAAGTTTCTCCGGCCTGTTAAAGGTCAGCAGCGCGATGCGGTCGCGTACGTCGAACAGCACATTTGGCATTGAGCACCTCGTTTCAATTGTAAAATGAGGAAGCATGAGCACAAGCGTTGTGTATACTCACTATACGGTATACATTGGACCATGCCCAAAGACGCCACGGCCACACGCGCCCGCATTCTCGAAGCCGCATCCAAGCTGTTCTACGGTGAAGGCATCCGCAGCGTCAGCGTCGATGCGGTGGCCGCGAAAGCGGGGCTGACCAAGCGGACGCTGTATTATCATTTCGAAAGCAAGGACGATCTGATCGCCGCCTATCTCGAAGCCCGCGATGCGCCCAACCTCGCGGTATTCGCGAAATGGTTTGCCCAGGCGAAAGGGCCGCTGCCGGCGAAGATCGAAAGCATCTTCACCCATCTCGCCCAGTCGGCGCGGCATCCGAAATGGAAGGGCTGCGGATTTTTGCGCACCGCTGCCGAACTGGCGGCGATGCCAGGTCATCCAGCGATTAAGGTCGGGGCGAAGCATAAGACAGCGGTCGAAGCCTGGCTTGCAGATGTCATCGCCGCCGATGGCAGGAAAAAAGCGGATGAGCTGGCGCGGCAGATCGTCATCCTGATGGACGGCGCATTTTCGACGATGCTGATTCACCGCGACCCTCTATATATAGAGGCAGCCGGCCGCGCGGCGGCGGCTCTCGTCGGCGCAAAGAAGTAGTTGCCCCCATTTCGAATCCATCGAGGAGGAAAGCAGCCATGAAAATTGCAGCGATGGCGGCGGGCGCGGTCGGCGGTTATTTCGGCGCGCGCATGGCGGCCGCCGGCCACGACGTGCACTTCATTGCGCGCGGCGCCAATCTCGAAGCGCTCAAGACCAAGGGCCTGACCATCGAAAGCGTGCACGGCGATCTGCATATCGCCAAGCCAAACGCCACCGACAATCCCGCGGCCGTCGGCCCGGTCGACATCGTGCTGTTTGCGGTCAAACTGTGGGACACCGAGACGGCCGCGGAACTCGCGCGTCCGCTGGTCGGCCCGCACACCCGCGTCATCACGTTGCAGAACGGCGTTGACAGCGTCGAGCGCGTGGCGCCGATCCTGGGCGCCGAACAGACCGCCGGCGGCGTCGCCTATATTGCCTCGACTATCGCAGCCCCCGGCCTCATCAAACACACCAGTCATTTTGCCAAGATGCGCTTCGGCCGCGCGGACAAGCGCGCCGATCCGCAATTGCAGGCCTTCGCCGACGCCGGCAAAGCGGCCAAGCTCGATATCGATCTATCCGCCGACATCGCGCGCGAGCGCTGGGAGAAATTCGCTTTCCTGTCGGCGATGGCGGGCGCAACGTCGGCGCTGCGCTCGTCGATCGGGCCGATCGCCGCCGATCCCGAATTGCGCGAATTCTTCCGTCATCTGATCGAGGAAGCGGTGGCCGTCGCCAAGGCGAGCGGCGTCGCGCTGGGGCCGGACTATGTCGAAGGCCGCATGGATTTCGTGACCACCAAGGTCGAGCCGGGCATGAAGGCCTCGATGGCTCACGATTTGGAACGGGGCAATCGCCTTGAACTCGATTGGCTCACCGGCAAGGTTCGTGCGCTCGGCCGCAGTCTGAACATCCCGACGCCTGCGAGCGATGCCGTTTATACGGTTTTGAAGCTGCATCGCGCCGGCTCGACACGTTGAACGCGCGAAAGACAATCGCTCACGTTGAAGAGTTTCGTTTTCGTCAAGCGAAAATGACGTCCAGCCTATGACTAAAGTTGTAGCACATTATATCATCACACTGACACTGTTGATTTATTCCGGAAACGCAACGACTTGCGCGCGTAAATTTCGCATGAACACAACATTACAGAACTTTAACGTAGGGCCTGCCGCGGCATAGGTTAAGGAACGGGGCAAAAGTCCCGGAAGACAAATTGCCCCAGGGAGGGGACTGTACCGTGTTTGATACGCTCTTCAGAAAACGTGATTTTTATGCCGGCGGTCTGATGACCTTGCTGGGCGCCGGGGTCACCCTCAATTCCACCACCTATAATACCGGCACGCTCATGCACATGGGCCCCGGGATGTTTCCATTCATCCTCGGCATCGTGCTCACCTTCATCGGCGTCATGATCTTCGGAACGGCGCTGGTCACTCCGCTCGGTGACGACGAAGAAATTCTGCCGAAGAACAAGGAGTGGCTGGGCTGGTTCTGCATCCTCGCCGGCCCGGTCTGCTTCATCATTCTTGGCCACTACTTCGGAATGGCGGCGGGGACCTTTTCCTGTGTCTTCGTGTCCGCGCTCGGCGACCGCACGGCGACCTTGAAAGGCTCGGCCCTGCTCGCACTGTGTATCACCATACCGGGCTGCCTGCTGTTCTCTTATGTTCTGCAGTTGCCGTTCCCGCTCTTCCGTTGGGGTTTCTAATGATCGGCCAAGCGTTCACGGATCTCTGGTACGGCTTCGGCGTCGCCTTCGAGCCCCATAATCTGATGTGGTGCTTCGTCGGCGTGCTGGTCGGCAACATGGTCGGCGTGCTGCCGGGCATGGGTCCTCTCGCCACCATCTCCATCCTTCTGCCGCTGACCTTCGGCATCAAGCCGGTCGGCGCCATCCTGATGCTTGCCGGCGTGTTCTACGGCGCGCAATACGGCGGTGCGATCTGCTCGATCCTGCTCAATCTTCCATGCCATCCACCGCACGCAGTGACATGTCTCGACGGCTTCCCGCTCACCAAGCAGGGCCGCGGCGGCGCCGCTCTCGGCATCACCGTGATCTCGTCTTTCGTCGGCGCGTCGTGGGGCATTACCGAGATGATCTTCCTGTCGCCGATCCTGGTGACGGTCGCGCTTAAATTCGGCCCCGCGGAAATCTGTTCGCTGATGCTGCTCGGCCTGCTGGCCGGTTCGACGCTGGCGCGCGGCTCGCCGCTCAAGGGCGTCGCCATGACCGTATGCGGGCTGCTACTCGGTATCGTCGGCAGCGACATCGAGACCGGCACGCCGCGTTTCACCTTCGGCATCCCGAATCTGTTCGACGGCGTCGAGATCGTGGCGCTGGCGCTCGGCCTGTTCGGCATCGCCGAGTTCATGAAGAGCGTCAATCAGCTCTCCGAAGTCGACACCAAGTACACCAACGTCAAGTTCAAGGACCTGCGGCCGACCCGCGACGAACTGCGCCGCTCCTGGCCGGCCATGATCCGCGGCACCTTGATCGGCAGCCTGTGTGCCCTCATTCCCGGCACAGGCCCGACCATCGCCTCGTTCATCTCCTACGCGACCGAAAAGAAGATATCGAAGACGCCGGAGAAGTTCGGCACCGGCATGATCGAAGGCGTCGCCTGCCCGGAAGCCTCGACCCACTCGTCGGTTCAGGGCGACTTCATCCCGACCATGAGCCTCGGCATCCCGGGCGACGCCGTCATGGCGTTGATCCTCGGCGCGCTGATGATCCAAGGCATCGTGCCCGGCCCGCAGTTGATCAGCGAGCATCCGGATATCTTCTGGGGCCTGGTGGCGAGCTTCTGGATCGGCAACATCATGCTGGTCGTGCTCAACGTGCCGATGATCGGCATCTGGGTGAAGCTGTTGACCATCCCGTACAAGTATCTCTATCCGAGCGCGCTCTTCTTCGTCTGCATCGGCGTCTATTCGACCAACAACGACATGTTCCAGGTCGGCGAGACGGTCGTCATCGGCTTGGTCGGATATCTGCTGCTGCTGCTCGACTTCCACCCGGCGCCGATTTTGCTCGGCTTCGTGCTGGGGCCGCGCTTCGAGGAAAACTTCCGCCGCGCCATGTTGATCTCGCGCGGCGACGCGCTGGTGTTCATCAAGCACCCGATCAGCGCCGTGTTCGTCGGCCTCTGCGTAGTCCTGATCGTCGGGCAGATCTACGTGCGGCTGCGCAAGCCGAAAGCTCTCGTCGATGCCATCCCGCTGACCTCGCTCGACCACAACCCGCGCACGGCGGAAGAAGCTTGATCTGGCGGCGCGGCCGATGAGGCCGCGCCTGCCAAGCTCGCCTTAGACCCCTTCAAGTTCCCACCTGATGAATTGGGCACCGGCAGCGATGCTGCCGAGCGCGATTCGTATCGCGGCTGCCATCCGCAACCCATAGCCCGTGCGGCATCTCTTCAACTCGCTCGAATTGCGTCATGCGCCGCTAACCAACGCCAAGGTTGGTGAGCAAATATGCACGATGCCCGATGACTTGCCGGCGTTGCCTTCACACGTAAGCAATGCCTTTGTTAAGCTTCGTCGATTCCATCGCCGGCTGGCAATTGGCGGTCAATTCGGAAAACCGCGCGATTGAGCTGCAGTATGCCGGCCGGGCCGAAAACCAAGCCATCGTTTTGGAAAATGGGATCGGCGATTACTGGGACAAGCTTTACGCCGTGCGGGCCTTGTCCGATTCATCCAGCAAGCTTGTCACGCGCGAACAATTCGAGGATTTTTTCCATTAGCTGATAGAAAATCATCCGGCGATCTTGAATATCGCGTGGATTCCGCGCGTCAAACATGACGAGCGCGAAGCGCACGAGCTTGCGGCAGCCCGCGAGGCGGACGTTTAACGCCTCGTGTACGCCGATGACTGATGGCGGATACGTGATCACGTTCGAAGACATTACCGAACGCCGGCAAACGGAAAATCAGACTTCCCATATGGCCCATCACGACCCACTCACGGATTTGGCGAACCGCGTGCTCTTTTATGAAAAAATAGAAAACCTTCTTTTGCGCGTGCCGCCGAACGGCGGCTTCGCGGTGCTTAGCCTGGACCTCGATCATTTCAAGCGCGTCAACGATACGCTTGGCCATCCAACCGGAGACAAGCTGTTGCAAGCGGTAGCCGGTCGCATGCGCGGCTGCGTCCGTGAGACTGACATCGTAGCCCGGCTGGGCGGAGATGAGTTTGCAATTGTGCAGGAACCGTTGTTCGGCCCGACCGACGCGATCTCCCTTGCGATGCGTCTGATTGCCTCGGTGAGCGCGCCCTATTGGATCGACGATCGCCGAATCATCATCGGAACAAGCATCGGAATCGCAATCGCGCCTAACGATGGCTCGGGCCCAGATCAACTTATGAAGAATGCGGATCTGGCGCTCTGCGCTTCGAAGGCGAACGGCGGAAGCGGCTATCGGTTCTTCAAAAGGCAGATGGAAGCGCGCAGACAGAAGCGCACGTCTCTCAAGGTCGCCGTATAAGACCTGCCCCCGGCGAGGCACGATATCTGGCTGGCATCCGCGGCGGCGGCCCCCTAAGATTCACGCGCCGACGAGTCGGGCGGGAGTCGCAATGCGCGAAATCCTCGATAGAGCCATCTACGCCGCCACCGCGCCGATCCGTCTGTTCGGTCGCTCGCGGACATTCCGTCTGGCACTCGGCGCCATCTGCGTCGTGGCGGTGTTTTTCGCCGTCACCTTGTGGGCGCTCGACCGCTTCCTGCCGGCCGAGAACGAGGCCAAGAAGGCCGTCGCCAGCCTGCCCAAGCTGCCGCCGCTGCAACCGGTCAGCCGCGCGTCTTACGTCATCGCCCCGGTCGCGGTGGCGCTGGCCGCCATCCGCCAAAGCCTCGATAACGCCGCGCCGCGCGATCTCGCCGGCAAGAACGACAATCCGGTGTCGAGCCTGCTGTCCAAGGCCGATATCGGCATCACCGTCGGCCGCGGCGCCATGGCGATCACGGGCGCGCCGAACGAACTGACCATCGTCACGCCGCTCAACGGCAGCCTGAAGATCACCGGACAAATCGCGGGGCAGGTCGGCAATATCGCCGGCGGCATCACCGGGCTGCTCAATGGCGCACTGGGCAAGGATGTCGGCAAGCTCACCAGCAACGTGCTCGACCAGCGCGTCGAAATACGCGGGCAGGTCACGGTGCGCTCGAAGCCGGCGCTGACCGCCAACTGGCGGCTCGAGCCCAACCTCGCGGCCCAGGTCACGCTCGGCGACAGCGCGTTGTCGGTGGCCGGCATCAAAATCAACATGGCGAGCGAGGCCAAGCCTTTGATCGACCGCGAGGTCAACGCCCAGGTCGCCAATCTGCAGAACCGGCTGCGCAACGACCCGACGATCGAGCGCGCGGCGCGCGAGCAATGGGCCAAGATGTGCCGCTCCATTCCGCTCGGCGGCGACAAGACCGGCCTGCCGCAGCTTTGGCTGGAAATGCGCCCGGTTCGCGCCGCCGCGGCGCAGCCGCAGGTCGACGCCCGCAACGTCACGCTCACCGTCGGCGTGCAGGCCGAAACCCGCATCGTGCCGGCGGCGACCAAGCCGAATTGCCCGTTCCCGGCGCAGCTCGAACTGGTGCCGCCGATGGAGAACGGCAAGCTCAGCGTCGGCGTACCCATCGATATGCCGTTCATCGAACTCAACAAGCTTCTCGAAGCCCAGCTCAAAGGCCACCGTTATCCTGACGACAACAGCGGGCCGGTCGAGGTCGAGGTGCGCAACGCCAGCCTCGCCGCTGCCGGCGAACGGCTGCTGATCTCGCTGCGGGTCAAGGTGCGCGAGCGCAAGAGCTGGTTCGGCTTCGGGGCCGAGGCCACCGTGCATATCTGGGGCAAGCCGGCGCTCGATCCGCAGACCCAGATCCTGCGCCTGACTGATTTGACGCTTGCCGTGGAATCGGAGGCGGCCTTCGGCCTCCTGGGCGCCGCGGCGCAAGCCGCCGTGCCGTATTTGCAGCAGGCGGTTGCCGACAACGCCGTGATCGATTTGAAGCCCTTCGCCGCCGACGCCCGCGCCAAGATTGCCGCGGCGCTCGCCGACTTCACCAAGGATTCCGGCGGCGTGAAAATCGACGCCACGGTGCAGGAGTTGCGCCTGACCGGCATCGAGTTCGACTCCAACACGCTGCGCGTGATCGCGGAAGCCGACGGCACGGCCAAGGTCGCGGTCAGCGAATTGCCGAGGATGTGACGCGGTCACTCGTGCCCATGTGACTCGTGATCGCGGCACGTAGTTATACTTAGAACGTCTGTCGGAGCGGCACGATTTTACCGGAGACAGTACGGTTGCGAGATCGCCATCAACGGTTAGGTTGACTCGTAGCAATACAAAATATGCAATTTTAATGTTTAAGCCCGCTCAGTCGTCTGGCGAACATAGTGTTGACGTTCGCATGTCCCGAAAGGCGGCAACGTGACGTTTCGTATCCTTCAAATAGACGACGACCCGGCAATGCTCGACATCGTGGCGTCGACGCTCAGTCATGATCCGGCGTTCACGGTGATGACCTGCGGCAACGGCGAAGACGGATGCGCGAAATGCGCCACCTGGATGCCGCATCTGATTCTTTGCGACGTCGCCATGCAAGACATGGACGGGCCGGCCGTACTGCGGCAGTTGCGCCAAAACACATCGACCGCGGAAATTCCGTTGGTTTTCACGACCGCACGGGCACAACCGTCCGACGTCGAGAAACTGATGATGCTCGGCGCCGAAGGCGTCATCGCTAAGCCTTATAAGCTGAAGACCCTTGCGCAATCCATGCGCCATCATCTGAATATCGTTGCCGTTGCCTCTAAGAACGACGGCTTGCTTGTCGAAACGACATACGACTTTGTCGAACGCCTTCGCGCGGATGCAAAAACAATCGAACGATTACGGCGGGCCTGGATCAAGTCGGATTACGCGGTCGTCCCCGCTGGCCTGCAAACGTGCATTCACAATCTTGCGGGCGCTGCCGGCACTTACGATTTCGAATCCGTGAGCCTGGCGGCCAGCGCCCTCGACGACGCCATTATCGAACTACGCGACGGCCACCAGACATCGCGCGGCGTCGAACACGCGCTTGACACACTGCTTGCCCGCATCAGATCCGAGATCTGAGCAGGACTGCTTACGGCCACCGGAACGGAGCCTCTTATGCTTGCGACCGCCGAAACCCATCATGTGCCGCAGTTGCTCATTGCCGACGACGATCCGGCGATCGTCAAGCTGCTCGCCGACCGATGCAGAAAGATGGGCTTTTCAGTCGAGACCGCGGTCAACGGAATGCAAATGCTCATCAAGGCCCGTCATAGCCGCCCGGACGTCGTCATTGTCGATGTCGGCATGCCGGCGCTGGACGGCATTTCCGCCAGTGCCCGCCTGCTCGAAACCTGCCACAAACCGATCAATGTGATCGTCGTGACCGGCCGATTAAGCCCGGCCGTCGCCGTGCGCTGCGAAAGCATGGGCATGTATTACAGCCACAAGGGACCCAACCTCTGGAAGGACGTGGAAGCCGTCTTGATGAACATTCATCCCGGCATGGCCGACGGCGTCCCGCAAAGCGACGGCACGCCCGTAGCCGACGTCGTGCCGCAGCGCCCTCGCGTACTTGTCGTCGACGACGACCCAGCAATCGGAACGTTTCTGGCCAGCCGACTCGGCAAGCATGGCATCGACACGATCTGCGCGGCCAATGCGATTGAAGCCTACCGGATCGCGTGCCGCGAGCGCCCCAGCGTCATAATATCCGATTACGATATGCCGGACGGCGACGCTCGCTACCTTCTCGCACGGCTGCGCAGCTCGCCGGCTACCGAAAATATTCCCGTCATTGTGTTGAGCGGCAAAAAAATCGACGACCAGACCGAGCAGTTGTTGAGACGGGAAATCATGGGCCGGGCCGGCGCCGCGCAAATTCTCAAGAAGCAATTCGATGTCCAAGAGCTGTTCACAGCGCTGGAGACTTTTTGCGCGTTCGAAAGGCTCGAGGTTCGTACATGAGCCCCGTGGCTGCCGCCGGCGGCCGATGCAAAGATTAACGGATAGGCGCTCGGAAGTACGAGAATCGCTTCCTCGCCGCATGGTGCTGGGGTGGTCGTTAGCGGCTGCGGCGATGGCCGGATTATTGCTGGTCATTAATTATTATGTCTTCGTGTCGCTGCGCCAGAAGATTATCGTGCGCGAAGAAACGCAACTGCAACAGGTCATCGATGTCACCGGCGTCGCCATCGACCACATGTTCGCCAGCACAAGAGATGCCCTGGAAAGCATTCGGTCGCATGTCCGCAAGGATACGCCGGCGATCAATGCTTTCGAGTTGTTAAAGGTTACGGCCGATGCCGCGCCTTTCATCCGCGCGCTTGCAATCATGGCACCCGACGGCAATATTGAGCATTCGTCCCGCTCTATCCCGCCTCCCTCGGTCAATATAGCCGGCTCACCGATCATATCGCATTTCGCAAGCGGGCCCGGGGCGGGCGACGAATATTTTATTGCCGAGCCGACGCTTAACCGGTTCGACGATCAATGGCAGATTTTGAGTGGCGTGCCCAAGCGCGACGGCGCTGGCGTCGTCACTGACATTATCGTCGCCGTCATCGACACGAAGTTCATCTATTCCGAATTGTTGTACCGAAATGTGGGGGAAGACGGCGATGTAATTTTGGTCGATAGAAACTTTCATCTTATCGCCGGCACCCCGTGGCGAGACGATCAGATCGGAAAGTCGCTGGCCGCGTCACCGATCTTCAAGCAATTGGGAGATTCCGAACAGGTATCCACTCTTGGCATCGTCGAGGGCGCGACTTCCATCGGCGGCGCAATCACCGCGGCGCGGTGGCTTAAGGATCGTCGTTTCGCTTTGTCGGCATCCAGGCCGCTGTCGGTGGCTCTATCGGACTGGCGTGTCTTGAGTCGGGTCGTCGGCGGCGTCTCGGCAGCGATCCTGCTGCTGCTGGTATTAACCGGGTCGATCAGCATATTCGCGGCCGTACGCCGCCAAAAACAACACGCCGCTTTGCTCGCAATTGAACAGCGATTCCGTTTGATGGTGGACGGTATCTCCGACCACGCGATTTTCATGCTGGATGCCGATGGCAGGGTCAGCAACTGGAACCGCGGCGCCGAACGGGTCACCGGTTACGACGCAAAGACGGTTATCGGCGAGCATTTCAAGATATTCTATCCGCCCGACGATCAGACAAACTTGTTGCCGCAGTATGTCCTCAGGCTTGCCACCGAGCTAGGCGTCTACAGGACGGAAGGCTGGCACATACGGTCGGACGGTAGCCGGTATTGCGCAGCGGTCGTAACGACCGCGCTGCGCGATCCGAGCGGGCGTCTGATCGGGTTTGCCAACGTGACGCGCGACATTTCGGATGCCAAAGCGATCCACCTCGAATTGAATGTGGCCAAAGAACGCGCCGAACAGGCCACCGCAGCCAAGGCGGAATTTCTTGCCAATATGAGTCACGAGATAAGAACTCCGCTCAATGGCATCATCGGCTACGCCGATTTGTTGCGGGAGGATACGGCGCTAACCCCCGATTCGCATAAAAAGGCCGCTCGGATATTTGAGGCGGGCAATGCGCTCCGCGTTATTGTCGATGATATTCTGGATTTGTCGAAAATCGACGCCCATGGGGTGGCGCTTTTACCGAGCAAATTCAGCATTCGCGACCTGCTCGATAGCTGCATCCACATCGTCCGGCCGGCCGCGGACGTCAAGGAATTGCCGATTGCCTTGCGTGTGGGCCGGGACGTGCCGGATTTTTTCGTCGGCGATGCGCTCCGGCTCCGTCAGGTTCTGATCAATCTGTTGAACAATGCGGTGAAATTTACCGCCACCGGATCGGTGACTCTAACCTTGGAGAGCGTACTCGGACCAAACGATAGCGCCATGCTTCAGTTCAAGGTTAAAGACACCGGCATCGGAATCTCGGCGGAAGAACAACAAAAACTCTTTCAACGCTTTAACCAGGCGAACAATTCGACGTCCCGCACGTTCGGCGGAACCGGACTTGGACTCTCGATCTCCCGCCATATTGTCCATGCCATGCACGGCACTATCGAAATCAAGAGCACGTTTGGCAAGGGCAGCACGTTCTATTTTTCAATCGCTTTGCCGACCGCCGACGAGATCGACCCGCCGGAAGGGGTTCTCGTCAGTCAGAACAAGCAATCGCTGCGGATTCTGGTGGTCGACGACGTCGAAATGAATCGCGACCTTTGCAAGAACATCCTCACAAGAGCCGGGCACAGGGTCACCCTCGCGGCCGACGCGCTCCACGCGATACAATCCATCAAGAAGGAATATTTCGACCTTGTCCTCATGGATATCCAGATGCCGGGGATGGACGGCCTCGAAGCGACGCACCAAATACGCCTGCTGAAGCGCGGCAAGGGCGGATTGCCGATCGTCGCGCTGACCGCGAATGTGCTGCCGGATCAAGTCACCCGCTTCAAGGCGGCTGGCATGGACGGCCACATAGCCAAACCGATCGATAAGACCGAGTTGTTGCAGGCGGTTTCGAATATTGTCGAGCGCATGCGAACTGCTACATTACCGGCGAGACAAGCAAATCCGGCGCGGAATGTTCTTATTCATGACAAGACCGCGCTCGACGAGCTCCGCCTATTCACCAGCCATGCCAAAGTTTCGGGCTTCGCGCGCGACCTCAAGGCCGCGGTCGCGAACTTTCCCACAACCTGGCCGGACCCCGATGCCGCAGCGCACGATCGCGAACGGTTGCAGATGGCCGCCCATAAGGTCGTGGCCTTGGCCGGCCAGCTCGGATTCGTACAGTTGGCAGCGGCCTGTCGCGCGCTCGAGGCTGCGTGCCTGCAGGATCGGCCGATCCCCCCGGCGCTGGACCGATTGCGCGCGGCCGTCGCGGCAGCGCGGATCGAGATAGACAACATCGCCGCTATGTGCCCTGCCGGCACGGCCAAGGTCGCGGTCAGCGAATTGCCGAGGATGTAGGCGTCACGCGCCGCCGCGGAAACAGGAATAGCCCCACGGCGTGCATTTGAACGGCAGATGATAATGCTGCGCCGGATCGGCGATGCCGAAGTGGAAATACACCACGTCGAGAAACGGCACCACCGGTAAATTCACGCCTGCTTCGCGATAATATTCGCCGACATGGAACAACGCGGCATAGGCGCCGGACTTGAACGTCGCCGCGAGTTCCGGCTTTTCAAGCAGCCCCTTGGCGCCGATCGCGCCCTGCACCAGCAAGGCCGGCTCGCCATTATCGGCAATGACATGCAGTTCGACGCGCATGCCGGCGGCGATAACGCCGCGCGATACATCGACTACGTGAATTGAAATGCCCGGCATCGCTCCTACAATTTTCTCATGCGCTAGCGCATTTGCTGGGTGAAGCCCGCCATGCGCTCGGCAATCAGCATCAGCACAATTGTGAAGATGACGATGACGCCGGAGGCCGCCGCGGTGCGCACGTCGAGGTTGGTATCGATCTGCTGCCAGAGATGGATCGGCAGCACCTCGGTGCGCTCGTCGGCCAGGAACAGCGACACGGGCACATTGTCGAACGACGCCATGAAGGCGAGAAACGCGCCCGAGCCCAGGCCCGGCGCGATCAGCGGCAGCGTGACACGGCGGAACGTCATCCACTGGCTGCCGCCGAGGCTGTGCGAGGCGTCGAGCAGCGCCGGATCGAGCTGCGATAGCGCCGCGATGGTGGTGCGCAGGATGAACGGCACGCAGACGATGACGTGGCCGAGCACCAGCAGCGGAATGTTCGGCGACAGGCCGAGCTTGTTGATATAGACCAGCGCCGCGAAACCGAAAGCCAGCGCCGGCAACAACAGCGGCGACATGAACAGCACGTCGCAGGCGCGCACCCAGGGCGAGCGGCTGCGCGCAATCGCGATCGACGCCGCGGTGCCGAGCAGCACCGAGATGATCGTGGTCCAGAACGCGATCACCAGACTGTTCCAGGCGGCACGCTGCATCTGGTCGGCATCGAGCAGCGCGTAGTACCAGCGCAGCGACAGTCCCGGCGGCGGGAATTTCAGCGATTCCGACGGCGTCAGCGACGTGACCAGCACGATCACGGTCGGCGCGATCAGGAACACCATGGCGAAGATTGCCATGCATATGAACACGATGCGCAGCGACGCGGCTTCCCAGTCGATGGCGTACTTAGGGGCGGGCATAAGTCTCGCTCCTGCGCCCGAGCGCGCCCAGAATGCCGACGATGATCAGCACCGCCACCATGAAGATCACGGAGATCGCCGCCGCGAACGGCCAGTTATTGGCGCCGACCGCCTGCTGGTAGATGTGTAGCGGCATGTAGATGAGCCGCGCGCCGCCGATCAGCGTCTGCGTCACGAAAGCCGTGATACAGGCGGTAAACGTCAAAATGCAGCCGGCGATGACGCCCGGCAGCGACAGCGGGATGGTGATGCGCCACAGCGTCTTCCATTCGCCCGCGCCGAGCACGCGGGAGGCGTCGGACAGATTGGCGTCGATCTTCGACATTACCGTCAGGATCGGCAGCACCATTAGCGGCATCTGCACCTGCGCCAGCACCATCACGACGCCGGTCTCGGTGTAGAGCAGCTTGAGCGGGTCGTGGATGACGCCGAGCCCGAGCAATATCTGATTGATGACGCCCTGGCGGCCGAGAATGACGATCCAGCCGAAGGTGCGCACCACAACGCTGGTCAAAATCGGCAGGATCACCAGGAATACGATCACGCTTTGCACGCGCGGGCTCGCGCGCGTGCATATCCAGGCGATCGGGTAGCCGAAGGCAAGACAGACCAGCGTCGCCTTGACGCCGAGAAACAGCGTCTCGACCAGGATCGAATAGTTGAAGGAGTCGCCGAAGAACTTGGCGTAGTTCGCCACGGTCCAGGTCCGCATCGCCGCCTCGCCGTGCAAGGACAGCAGAATGAGGACCGCCAACGGCGCCACGAAAAACGCGACGAACAACGCCGCCAGCGGCAGCACCAGTTTGGATTCGGCGATTTTCATCTCTCTTTTAGCCCTGGCGGCTCGTCATCTGAGGCGAACTCCCTCTCCCCTGGGGGGAGAGGGTTGGGGTGAGGGGGCAAGTGACTCTCAATAGGCCATAATCCCTCACCCGCCCGCGCTGCGCGCGGTCGACCTCTCCCTATGGGAGAGGTGAAGAAGAAGGCTCACACCTTGATCTCTCTGTTGAACCGTTCGATCAGGGCGCCGCGTTGCGGGTTGAGCTTGGCCCAGTCGAAGCCCTTCACCTTGCCGAGATCGTCGTGGGTCTTGGCCAGCGATTTGGTAATCGCGCCTTCCAGCGCGACCTTCGAACTGGTCGGGATCACGTCGTAAGGCGGCTTCATGGTCTGCGCCTGGATCGCCGGATCGATATGCAGGTCGATGTATTTGACCGCGAGCTCCGGCTCGGCCGCGTTGGCGACCAGATGCAGGCTGGTCTCCCACCCGGCGGCGCCGGTGTCGGGGATCGCGAACTCGACCGGCACGTCCTTGGCCTTCAACGTCTGCACGAAGTTGAAGTTATACGGCGCGATGTCGATCTGCTCCTGCTGCCACAGCGTGGCGAAGGCGCGAGATTGGCGCCGATTGCGCCGACATTCGGCAGCAACTCGCGCAACGCCTTGAAGGCCGGCTCGAAATTCTCCTCGGTGCCGCCTTTGATGCGGTTGAGCTCGGCCAGGAAGGCAATGCCGAGCTGGCTGTTGAGTGCGGTCAGGCCGACGCGGCCTTTATATTTCGGATCGTACAGATCGTCCCAGCTCTTCGGCGCGCTGGAGATCTTCTTCGGGTTATAGCCGATGCCGATCACCTGCATGGTGATCTTCGGGCCCCATTTGTCCTGGAATTTCGGGATGAGCCCGGAGAAACTCGGCGATTGCGCCGCCGGATATTCGACGATCAGACCTTCCTTGACCGCATCGAGCACCTGCGGCGTGTCGAAGAACGCAACGTCGAACGGCGGCTTGTTGCCTTTGGCCGCGGTCAGGCGCGCCACTTGGTCGGTGCCGAGCACGATCGATTGCGTCACCCGCGGCGCCCGTCGCCGCCTTGAAGGCCGGCGAGATGATGTTGCGGTCGGCCTCGTTCCAGGTGCCGGGAAACGTCGCCGCCACCAGCGTCTTGGATTGCGCGCGCACGAGGGCCGGCATGGCGAGGCCTGCGCCGAGCGCGGCAGCACCGGTCATCAGTCGGCGGCGGTCGATACGATAGATCATGGTCAAACTCCTAGGGTCAGGGTGGCTGGAAAGATGTGACAGGCATCCGGCGATGTCGGCGCGACGCTCACTGCCTCGCCGGTTTGCCGCATGACGATCTGGCCCTCGCGCGGCTCGCTCACCTTGAGCGACAGGCCGGGGCCGATTTCGATCTCGTAGGACGACATGCGCGCCAAGCGGCATCACCGCCTTGACGATGCCCGGCAGCCCAAGCGCGCCGGCCGGCACGACGTGCAACTGCTCGGGCCGGATCGACGCCGCAACCTTGCTGCCATCGGTGAAGCCCGGCACCTTCGGCACATCGATGCCGCCGCCGCCGGGGCAGCCGCACTTGCGCGCCGGCGCCGGCGTTGAAGAATTCGCCCGGCAACACATTGGTGGTGCCGACGAATTGATTGACGAACAGCGTGCGCGGCAGGTCATAGATTTCCGTCGGCGTCGATACCTGCTCGATTTGCCGCGCGACATCACGGCGATGCGATCGGCCATCGACAATGCTTCTTCCTGGTCGTGCGTGACGAGAATCGTGGTCACGCCGGACTCGCGCTGCAAGCGCTTGACCTCGATCTGCATGTCGAGCCGCAAGTTCTTGTCGAGCGCGCCGAACGGCTCGTCGAGCAGCAGCACTTTCGGATCGATGGCGAGGCAGCGCGCCAGTGCGATGCGCTGTTGCTGGCCGCCGGAACAATTGCCGCGGTTTACGCTGCGCGAACTCGCTCATATGCACCAGCGCCAGCATCTCGGCGACGCGCGGGCGCGATTTTGTCGCGCGGCCATTTGCGCGCCTGCAAACCGTAAGCGACATTTTCCGCCACCGTCATATGCGGAAACAGCGCGTAGTTCTGGAACACAATGCCGACGCCGCGCTGGCTCGGCGTCAGATGGTCGACCGCCTCGCCGTCGAACAGCACGCGGCCTTCGGTCTGGCGGATGAAGCCTGACATGATGCGCAGCAATGTCGACTTGCCGCAGCCCGACGGCCCGAGCAAAGCCACCAGTTCGCCGCCGGCGACGTCGAGATTGATGTCGGCGACCGCCGTGAAATCGTTGAAGCGCTGCGTGATGTTGTCGAGGGTCAGCCGGTGGGCCGCTGCGCGCAGCGACAGACTTTGCCCCATTGTCAGCGCGCACCAGGCCGCTCTTCGCATCCGCCTCTCGTGGCCCCGGCCTCTGCCACAGCACCAGACCTTAAGGCCTTGGCCGACGCATCATGAGGCCGCTGGGGCATTGCCGTCCAGCGCCGTTTAAGCAATTCTGCGTACTCAAAATTAGTATGGTCCAGAATGCAGAATTCCCTCGTTCCGGCGGCGTTGCGCTATGTCGATCAGGTCGCCCGCGCCGGCTCGATCCAGCGCGCCGCCAAAGAGCTCAACATCGCCGCTTCCGCCATCAACCGGCAGATCCTCAAGCTGGAGAGCGACCTCGGCGTCACTTTGTTCGAGCGCTTTTCCAAGGGGATGCGGTTGACCTCGGCCGGCAATTCGGTCGTGGCGCTGGCCCGGCGCTGGAAATCCGAGGAACGGCGCGTCGCCTCCGAACTCGAGCAGATGCAGGGCATCAATCAAGGCCACGTCCGGCTGGTGGCGATGGACAGCCACGCCAACGGCTATCTGCCGCGCCTGATCGACGAACTCGCCGTCCGCCACCCGCGCATTTCGCTCGAAGTACGCATCGAGAGCACCGACGAGGCGGTCGCCGCTTTGGTCGAAGGCTCGGCAGACCTGATTGCCGCCTTCAACCTGACGCCGCACCGCGGCGTGCATATCCTGTGGACCCGCGACCTGCCGTTCGGTTGCGTGGTGGCGCCCGACCACGTGCTGGCCAAGAACAAGACCGTGAGCATGCAGGAGGTGATGGCTTACCCCCATCGCGCTGCAAAGCAAGCTGCTGCCGATCCGGCGCTATCTGGAGACGCACCATGCCTGGCTCTTCGCCAAGGACCGCACCATGGTCGAGACCAATTCGCTGCAGCTTCTCAAGATATTGGCAACCAGCGGCCGCCACGTCGCCTTCACCTCGGAACTCGACGCCGCGCCAGAGATCATCGAGGGCTCGTTGGTATTCTTACCGGTGCGCGACAAATCGGCGGAACCGCAGAAAGTCAGCGTCGCGCTCGACGGCCGCAAGCAACTGTCGAAAGTCGGTAAAATCGTCGCCGACCTTCTGGCCGAGGAAATGGACCAGGACCTCGCCATGGCCCGCAAAAAGCGCTCGGTTTAGTGTTTCTCGCAGCCGTGCGCATGCGTTCGAATTTCGGCGTGGTTACGGCCAATTTTATATTGGGCTGCCATCTAAACATATACGCCATGACGGAACCGAGTTCCGGGCGGGAGGTTGTCGTGCTGATCGGCGGGTCCTTTTTATGTTGCAACGCGCGTTACTCGGACTTTTCGTCATCGCCGTAATCGGCTTGGGCGGCTTCTATGCCTGGGCCTGGCACGGCGAAATCGCGCCTGTGCGCGCGGTAGACGCAGCCACCTACGATCCCGCAGTCGTCGCCAAGGGTGCGGCGCTTGTTGCGATCGGCAGTTGCGCTGTCTGCCACACCCAGTCCGGGGGCCAGCCTTTTGCCGGCGTTATCCGGTCGAAACGCCGTTCGGCACTATCTACGGCAGCAACATCACACCCGATCAGGATACCGGCATCGGTAACTGGTCGCAGGCCGCCTTCCGCCGCGCCATGCGCGAGGGCGTCACACGCAAGGGCGAACATCTTTATCCTGCGTTTCCTACGATCACTTCACCCGCGCCACCGACAACCGGACATCGACGCGATCTACAGCTTTCTGATGACGCGCGACGCGGTGCAGCAGACCAACAAGCAGCCCGAGATTCCCTTCCCGCTGAACATCCGGCTCGCCGCCGCCGGCTGGAAACTTCTGTTCCTGCGCCGCGGTCCGGTGGCGCCCGATCCGGCGCAGAGCGATGCCTGGAATCGCGGCCGTTATCTCGCCGAAGGTCTCGGCCACTGCGGCGCCTGCCACACGCCGCGCAACGCGCTCGGCGCCGAGAAGACAAGCGAAGCCTTTAACGGCGGCGTTTCCGAAGACTGGCATGCGCCGGCGCTCAACGAGACGTCACGGGCGGCGGCGCCATGGACTGCCGAAACCGCGTACCAGTACCTGCGCAATGGCTTCGACGCCTATCACGGCCACGCCTCAGGCCCGATGGCGCCGGTCGCGGAAAATCTCGCCAAGGTGCCGGAAGCCGACGTCCGCGCAATCGCCATCTACATCGCCTCGCTGTCCGGCACCGACGATGCCGCCAAGGCGCAACGCGCCGATACCGCGCTCAAAGCCGCGCGCGAAAAGACACTGAAAGTCGAGAGTCTCGCCGCATCAACCACGGGCAGCGGCGGCAATACAGCGACGACCGACGGCGCGACGATCTTTGCCGGCGCTTGCGCCACCTGTCACCGCAGCGGCGGTCAGGCGCCACGCGCGCGGCCGGTCGATCTGTCGCTCAGCGATTCCGTCAATGCACCCGATGCCGGCAACCTGTTGCACATCATTCTGTCCGGCATTCATCCGCAGGCGAACGAGCGCGGCTTTATCATGCCGGGCTTCTCGGCGGCCCTAACCGATGCGCAGATCGTCGCGCTCGTCGCTTATGTCCGCGGCCACTTCAGCGACAAGCCGCAATGGACCGGCGTCGACACACGCCTCGCTCAAGCGCGCAAGAATAACGGCTCTTGAAGGATATCGTCATGGTGACACTCACCGTTAACGGCAAGCGGCATCAGATCGACGCCGCGCCTGCTACGCCGCTGCTGTACGTGCTGCGCAACGACCTCAAGCTCAACGCCGCCAAGTTCGGTTGCGGCCTCGGCCAGTGCGGCGCCTGCACCGTGCTGCTCGACAAGGAGCCGGTCTACGCCTGTCTGACGCCGATCTCGGTGCTCGAAGGCCGCAACGTCACCACGCTGGAGGGCCTCGGCACGCCGGACAATCCCGGTCCCGTGCAGCGTGCCTTCATCGCCGAGCAGGCCGCGCAATGCGGTTACTGCATCCCCGGCATGGTGATGCGCGCGCAGGCTTTGATCGACCACAAGCCGCGCGCCAGCGAATCCGAGATCCGCGACTACATGGCGCCCAATCTCTGCCGCTGCGGCACGCAGATTCGAATCCTGCGGGCCATCCGCCGCGCCTTGAGCGAGACGCACACCGCCGAGGTGGTCCGATGAACGCCCCGCATTCACGCCGCGCATTTCTGGCAGGCACCGGTGCGCTGGTCATCGCCTTCTCGATGCGCGACGCCTTCGCGCAAGGCGTGATGCCAGCCCCGGGTGTGGCGCCTGCTGCCAAGCCTTCGCCCGGGGATCTGTCGAAATACCCCAGGCTCGACTCGTGGATCAGGCTGGAAGCCAACGGCCACGTCACCGTTTTCGCCGGCAAGGCCGAACTAGGCACCGGTGTAAAAACCGCTTTCATCCAGTGCGCCGCCGAGGAACTCGACTTGTCCGCCTCCTCGATCACCATGATCACCGCCGACACCGCGCTGACGACCGATGAAGGCTACACCGCCGGCAGCCATTCGATGCAGGATTGCGGCACCGCGATCCGCTATGCCGCCGCCGACCTGCACGCCACGCTGATCGAACTGGCCGCCGCGCGGCTTTCCGTGAACGCTACCGATCTGAAATCCGCCAATGGCGTCATCACCGCGCCGGACGCGCGCAAGGTCAGCTACGGCGAACTGGTCGACGGCCTCGACCAGCACCGCGACTTCCGCGCCGAGACCAGGATCAAGCCGTCGTCCGCGCTCGCCGTCATGGGCAAGCCGTTCGATCGCGTCGACATCCCCGGCAAGCTCACCGGCGGTGAAATGTACGTGCAGGGACATGCGGCCCGAAGGCATGTTGCATTGCGCGCGTGGTACGACCGCCCGGCTACGGCGCCAGGCTCGCAAGTGTCGATACCGCCGCGGTCGAAAAACTGCCCGGCGTCGTCAAGGTCGTTCGCGACGGCAGCTTCCTCGCGGTCGTCGCCGAGCGTGAGGAGCAGGCCATTCTCGCCATGCATGTCTTGGAAGATGTCGCGCGCTGGGGACGATCAGACCAAATTGCCGAAGCAGAGCGACACTCAGGGCGGTGCTGCGGGCGCTGCCGCATGACGACACCACCATTCTCGATCGCGGCGTCATCGGCCAGACCGGGGTCAAGTCGCTCACGGCGTCGTACAGCCGGCCGTACCAGTCGCATGCCTCGATCGGCCCGTCCTGCGCACTGGCGCTGATGGAGGGCGATAAGCTGACGGTGTGGAGTCACGGCCAAGGCATGTTCCCGCTGCGCAGCGCATTGTCGAAACTGCTTGCCATGCCGCTTGACCAGATCCGCTGCATTCATACCGAAGGGTCCGGCTGCTACGGCCACAATGGCGCCGACGACAGCGCCGCCGACCGCAGCGCTCATCGCGCGCGCTTTGCCCGGCCGCCCGATCCGCGTTCAGTTGATGCGCGAGCAGGAGCATGGCTGGGAGCCGTTCGGTCCGGCGATGTCGACGAATGTCTCTGCGTCGCCTCGATGCCCACGGCAAACTGATCGACTGGCAATACGAAGTCTGGAGCAACACGCACAATATGCGTCCGGGCGGCGCCGGCAATCTATTGGCCGGCCAACAGTTGGCGACGCCGTTCGCGCCGGACAAACCGATGCCGATCCCGCAGCCGGAAGGCGGTGGCGACCGCAACTCCATTCCTCTCTACGTGCTGCCGAACGCGCGCGTCATCAGCCGCTTCATTCCGGGTATGCCGATTCGCGTCTCGGCTTTGCGCGGGCTCGGCGCCTATATGAACGTGTTCTCGATCGAGAGTTTCATGGACGAGATGGCCGATGCGGCGAACACCGACCCGGTCGAATTCCGTCTCAGGCATCTTGCAGACCCGCGCGCCCGCGACGTCGTCACCAAGGCGGCGCAGGAATTCGGCTGGCAGCCGAACGTTACGCTGCCGCGCGGCCAGGGCCAGGGCTTCGCCTTTGCCCGCTACAAGAATCTCGGCGCCTATTGCGCCGTGGCGATGCTCGGTCGACCGCCAGACCGGCATCGTCAAGGTCGGCAAGGTCGTCGCCGCCGTCGACAGCGGCGAGGCCGTCAACCACGACGGCATCCGCAACCAGATCGAAGGCGCCATCGTGCAGTCGACGAGTTGGACCACGCTCGAGGAGGTCACCTTCAGCGCCACGGAGATCACCAGCCGCGACTGGTCGAGCTATCCCATCCTGCGCTTTCCCGCCGTCCCGGAGAGTGTCGCCGTCCACGTCATCGACAGGCCGGATATGCCCTTCCTCGGCACCGGCGAAGCCGGCCAGGGACCGACCGGAGCCGCCATCGCCAACGGCGTCAAACGCGCCACCGGCGTGCGTATCCGCGAACTCCCGCTGAACCCGGCCAAGGTGAAAGCGGCGATCGGCGCCTGATAAGCCCCGTGACGACAAGTTTATGATCAACGCGTTGACACCCCCCCACAACGGCCTAGATTAGCCCCGTTCCGAGGGGTGCCCCGCAACGGGCTGAGAAAAACCCTTTGAACCTGATCCGGGTCATGCCGGCGAAGGGACAGGGACTTGATGCACCTTCCTTCGGCAGGATCAGCAACCACAATCCTCATCCTGAGGAGGCTGCGCGAGCGGCCGTCTCGAAGGATGGGCAATATGAACATGCTTCGAGACGCGCACTTCGTGCGCTCCTCAGCATGAGGTTAGAGGCAGGAGACTCCCATGAATAAGCCGATCACCGCCGCCGATCTGGTCACGCCGAAGGTCACCACCGGTCCGCTCCCCGCCTCGCGCAAAATCTATTCGTCGCCCGACGCCGCGCCCGAACTGCGCGTGCCGCTGCGCGAGATCGTCCTTGAGCCCACCGCCAAGGAACCGAACTTTCCGGTCTACGACACCACCGGGCCTTACTCGGACCCCGACGTCGCCATCGACGTCGAGAAGGGCCTCGCCCGCACCCGCATCGAATGGGTCAAGGAACGCGGCGGCGTCGAGGAATATGACGGCCGCCCGATCCAGCCGGTCGACAACGGCAACGCCACCGGCAAATACCTCGCCCGCAATTTCCCCAACACGCCGAAGCCGTGGCGCGCGCTCGAAGGCGCCCCCATCACCCAATACGAATTGGCCCGTGCCGGGATCGTCACCAAGGAAATGATCTACGTCGCCGAACGCGAGAATGTCGGCCGCAAGAAGATGCTGGACCGCGCCGAGGCCGCACTCGCCGACGGCGAGCAGTTCGGCGGCGAACTGCCCGCTTTCGTGACGCCGGAATTCGTGCGCTCGGAAATCGCGCGCGGCCGCGCCATCATCCCGTCGAACATCAACCACGCCGAACTCGAGCCGATGATCATCGGCCGCAATTTCCTGGTGAAGATCAACGCCAATATCGGCAACTCCGCTGTCTCTTCTTCCGTGGAAGAAGAAATCGAGAAGATGGTGTGGTCGATCCGCTGGGGCGCCGACACCGTGATGGACCTCTCCACCGGCCGAAACATCCACAACACCCGCGAATGGATTTTGCGCAACTCGCCGGTGCCGATCGGCACCGTTCCCATTTATCAGGCGCTGGAGAAGGTCGACGGCGATCCGGTCAAGCTCGATTGGGAATGCTACAAGGACACGCTGATCGAGCAGTGCGAACAGGGCGTCGATTATTTCACCATCCACGCCGGCGTGCGGCTCGCCTACGTGCCGCTGACCGCAAACCGCGTCACCGGCATCGTCTCGCGCGGCGGCTCGATCATGGCCAAGTGGTGCCTGTCGCGGCACAAGGAGAGCTTCCTCTACGAGCGCTTCGACGAGATCTGCGACATCATGCGCAAATACGACGTGTCGTTCTCGCTCGGCGACGGCCTGCGGCCCGGCTCGATCGCCGACGCCAATGACCGCGCGCAATTCGCCGAACTCGAAACGCTCGGCGAACTCACGCAGGTCGCCTGGAAGAAAGGCTGCCAGGTCATGATCGAAGGCCCCGGCCACGTGCCGATGCACAAGGTCAAGATCAACATGGACAAGCAGCTCAAGGAATGCGGCGAGGCGCCGTTCTATACGCTGGGGCCGCTCACGACCGACATCGCTCCGGGCTACGACCACATCACCTCCGGCATCGGCGCCGCCATGATCGGCTGGTTCGGCTGCGCCATGCTCTGCTACGTGACGCCGAAGGAGCACCTCGGCCTGCCCGACCAGCACCTCGGCCCTGCCCGACCGCGACGACGTCAAGGAAGGCGTCATCACCTACAAGATCGCGGCGCACGCGGCCGACCTGGCCAAGGGCCACCCGGCGGCGCAATTGCGCGACGACGCGCTCAGCCGCGCGCGCTTCGACTTCCGCTGGCAGGACCAGTTCAACTTAGGGCTCGATCCCGAGACCGCGCGCAGCTATCACGACGAGACGCTGCCGAAGGAAGCGCACAAGGTTAGCGCATTTCTGCTCGATGTGCGGGCCGAAGTTCTGCTCGATGAAGATCACGCAGGACAGTGCGCGATTATGCGGCGAGCTTGGGCGGCAACGAGAAGACGGCGCTCGGGCTTAACCCTCATCCTGAGGAGGCGCGTAGCGCCGTCTCGAAGGATGAGGCCGAGAAAGGCATGAGAGAAATGTCCGACAAGTTCAACGCCATGGGCCAGCAGGTTTATATCGATGCCGACAAGGTCAAGGCGCCGCACACCACCGCTTTGGATTCAGAAGCCGCGCATGCGGAGAGGAATGCAGGGCTGGTGAGGCAGAGCAATAAGGCGTTTTAGGGCGAAAATGGAACCTTTTGCGCCCCGACAGCCAGCTCTGAAATGTCGTTTATAACTAATTAGGAACTTTACGTGAACGTGAATAGTTCCTATATGGATCGTGAAAGCAGGAGACAGGGTCAATGACAAAAGAACTCCAAGAACTCATTGATCGGACTCGCGAAATTGAAATGACCCCGAATCAATTGCGAGAGCAGCGCCGCAGCTTTGCATACGGGAACACGCATATAGAAAACGAGCGTATTACCCGTGAAATGGTCGCGGAACTCGAAGCTCGCATTGAAGTGAAAAAAACATAGCAAAACCGTGTCCGCTGACCGGCACAGCATAGCGGAAACCGCGCCCGTACTTACGGATGCCGATGAAATAGCGCGACGCGAGGCGGAAAATGGTATCCGGCAATTCGACTTAGCGCTTGAGATTATCCGGACGCACGTCAAAGACGCTGAGCGTCCTTTCCGCCTGCGCTCAAGCACAATTTTGCGACTCCATAAGGCAGCTCTCGACGGACTGCATCCTTTGGCGGGAACTTGGCGGAATACTCCTGTCAAGATTGGCGGCAGCGGGCACCAACCACCAGATGAGGCGTTTGTCTCGGAAGAAGTAGAGTTGTTGTGCGAGTACGTGAACGAGCATTGGACGGAGAAGAATGCTGTTCATCTCTGCGCCTACGTCCTTTGGAAGCTAAACTGGATTCATCCGTTTTCCGATGGAAATGGCCGCACCGCTCGCGCAGTCGCATATATCGTTTTAAGCGCTAAGCTCGATAGTCTATTGCCCGGTGCGCCAACCATCCCAGAGCAAATCGCAGGCGATAAAACCCCCTACTATAAAGCACTCGAAGCAGCAGACCTTGCACTGAACGCCGGCAATAATGATGTGAGCGAGCTTGAAAAGATGTTGGAAGCAATGCTTGCCAAGCAACTTTTGAACGCTGCGAAAGAAGCCTCAGGCGAAGCAAAACATAGCGAAGCATCAAAAACATTTCACTAATCGGCGGTGTGCACCCTCAGGCAATAGTAGCCAGACCCGCATTCTGCTGCCATCCATGCGGATAGCTGGTTGCTAAGATAGTCCGCGCTTCTTCTTATTCGCCAGATAGGCATCGCGCTCTTTCGTCAACCAATCTTCAAGCTTCGCAAGTTGGGCCACTGCCTGGTCAGGCAATTTGGCGCCTTTCATGCCCTTTGCTGCAAATTCAGCTACCCTGCTAAAAAGCTTGGGTGCAGAGGAGCGGATGGCCGCGGTCATCTGTAAAATCGAGACCAAACCCTTCCAATACTTTTACCGTTTCATCGTCAGTGAGATCATCGTCCGTTTCAAATTGGGTAATTCGTATTTGATCGATAGATTGTAGAGCCTCATTTTTTCTGGATCGTGGTCGGACAAGGTCGAATATATAGGCGGGCATTTCATATTCTGTTTCAGAAGGCCCGATACCGAATAAATCGCGGCATACCGCTACAGCTTCTCGGGCAGTATCCGGATGGTCGGCACCCTACAACAGCAAATGTCGCTCGAGAACACTCACCTTCCGGGAAGCTAAGCATTCGGAGTGGCGAGCTCTTTCCAGGAAAGAGTTTTACAAGCGGCTTACTTGCGACTTTCGACCATTTTCATAAGTTCGGCGCGCTTCATGTGGTCACCTCCGAATCGGCGCCATCATATCGAAGCCAGAGTGCACGGAAGGCCCACCCATCACAGGGGGGCCGAAACCAACCGCCGCGCACCCCCCTAAAAAATAATCCTACCATGCCCGTTGACGGGCCTATATACCTAGGATATATATCCACATATCCCGCCCTTGCTACGAGGGGCGTTTGATCAGCGTCATTAGACGTTGGCGGGGGAGCGGTGGCTGGAAGGGGCGTTGGAGATGCGACGCAAATGCCCTTCCGGCCGGTCCCAAGCCGCGTTTGTGTCCGGCGTGCCGCTGCACGTTAGGGCCCCCTGACGGCCCGGTAGGCCGATAGCATGCCGGTCAGCGCATGCGGCCGAGTGGCCGGGGCTTGCCGGTGGGGACGTCGTGGCGTCTGTAACTGACGCAAGCGAACGAACGGGTCGACCACCGAGACCAACGCGGAGCAAAACCTAAGAAACACCGCGCGCGGAGCGCCGGGGGATCCGGCAACTTCGTGGTGACTAACTCGTTGTGAATCTAACTCACCAATCACACAGAGGCTGCGGGGCTGTTGTGGCCCCCGGCGTTCCGCGCGCCCTCCGTTTGACGAGGGAGGCGAGAAGGCAAGGCATGGGACGACGGCCTCCCCGGGGCCACACAAAGAATACGGGCGATGACGCATGTCTTGGCGCATGTCTTGGCGTCGGCTCGCGCCGCTCGCAACGCCAAAAAAAAATTGGCCGGGATTGCTCCCGGCCATCTCATTGCAAGGTGGCGTCCGGCTTAGCGGCGCAACGACAGCGCCAGCCCGCTGAGATCGGCGCTGACGATGGCGCCGACCTGGCGGCCGGACAGTGTCAAGGTGGCACCGTTCTGGTTGGCCAAGACCACAGCCTGCGCGCCGCGGCCGATGGCGGCGCCGGCGCCGGCCTGGCCGTAGACGCCCGCGACGTCGGACGGACGGGCGGATGTTGTCGACCCGGCCGTGGAAGTTCGTCTCGGACGCGCCGAAGGTGAAGCCGTAGCTCAGGCCCCCGATCGACAGCGGATAGCGCTGGCGTGAAACGTGAGAACGCCGCTGCCCGCCGAACCGCCGATCACGAAACCGGCTTTGACGATCCTGATGCTGATGGGTGCCGCTGTCGGCGAAAGCCGCCGACGAAACGCTGACGCCCGGCGAAGCGCCGTCAACGCAACCAAACCTTGCCCGCAATCCCGATGAAATACGCATGGTGTGTGATCCCTTTTGAAAACTTTGAGCGATTGAGCCCGGCGGCTCGAATCTTCAGGGCGCGCCGTTGCGGCCCTCGGAGGGGTTTATCGCTCTCCTATTAATGCACCGAACCGCGCAAAAGTTCCATCGCGGAACCGCGAAATGGCGCTAGCCTGCCGTCACGTCCGCCACGGCCCTGCCGCGGAGCACCTCGCCCGCCTTGGCCCGGCCGAGGCCGCCCCAAGGCCGCGATGACGACGCTGAATTCGTCCCACCGCTTGAGATGGAAGCTAGTGGCGATGGAATTTTTTTAGAATACTTGAATTGATCATCTCGCAAGACCTGAAATCATTTTTTCCATTTTTGTTGCGACTATTGACGCTTCCCGTCGCATTCGGCTGCATTGCGCGCCCATCATCCGGAGACAGTCATGCCGCACAAAGCAAATACCGCAATCCAGCTCGCGAAAGCGATCGCCGTCGTTCTGGCGCTGTCATCGCCCGGCTTTGCCCAGCAACCGCCGGTTTCGACCGTGCGCGGCGAGATTCTCGGCATCGCCGGCAAGACCGTCACCATCAAGACAAGGGACAATCAGACGCTTTCCGTCGAGTTGACGGACAAGACCGCCATCGTCGGCCTGCGCAAGATTTCTCTGGCCGACATCAAGCCGAATGCATTCGTCGGTGTCGCCAGCGTGCCTGAAGCCAGCGGTGCGCAGAAAGCGGTGTCGGTTCACCTCTTTCCGGAGTCGGCGCGCGGCACCAACGAGGGCACGCGGGCTTATGACGTTCGCCCTAACAGCTCGATGACGAACGGCGCCGTGGCCGATCAGGTGAAAAGCAATGACGGCGCCGAGTAGTTGACCCTCAAATACAAGAACGAAGAGAAGAAAGTTTTGGTCACGCCGGAAACCTCCATCGTGAGCTTCGAGCCGGGCAAGGTGTCCGAGTTGACATCGGGCGCGAAGGTCGTCGTCAACATCAGGCAGCCCGGGCGAAGGCCCGCGCGAGGCCGTTGCGCTTCCTGGTCGGACGCGACGGGATAACGCCGGCGCTGTAAAGCGCCGGCGGCCCGCGGGACCGCGCGCTCCTATCCCCGCGGTCACATCGACGACGGCCTTACCGCTGAGCACCTCGTCCGCCTTGGCGCGGTCGAGGTCGCCCCTCCCAGGCCGCGATGACGACGGTGGCGACGCAATTGCCGATCAGGTTACCCAGCGCGCGCGCCATGCCGATGAACCAGTCGACGGAGAGCACCAGCACCAAGCCGATGGCCGGGATGCTCGGCACCGCGTTGAGCGTCGCCGCGAGGATGACGATGGCCGAGCCCGGCACGCCATGCGCGCCCTTCGAGGTCACCAGCGAGACGCCGAGCACCAGCAGCAGATCGCCGAGCGACAGCGGCGTGTTGGTGGCCTGCGCGATAAACACCACCGCCAGCGTCAGATAGATCGAGAAGGCGTCGAGGTTGAACGAATAGCCGGTCGGGATGACCAGGCCGACGACGCTGTCCTTCACGCCCATGCGCTCGATCTTGCGCATGATCTGCGGCAGCACCGCGTCGGATGACGCCGTGGCCAGCACGATGGTCAGTTCCTCGCGCATATAGGCAAGGGAATTTGAGAATGCTGATGCCGGCGAGCGCGCATCACCGTGCCGAGCACGACGAAGACGAACACCGCCACAGAGACATAGAACAGCGCCACCCAGCGAGAGGAGTTGCTTCAACGAACCGACACCGTAGCGCCCGACCGTGTAGGCCACCGCGCCGAGCACGCCGAGCGGCGCGACGCGCACAATCAGCCCCATCATGCGGAACAGCACGGTCGCCACAGCGTCGATCAGCGCCGTGACGCGGCCGCCTTTTTCGCCGCCGACCAGCGCCAGCGCCACGCCGAACAGCACCGCGAAGAACAGCACCTGCAGCACGTCGTTGCGCGACAGCGCGTCGATGGACGTGGTCGGAATGATGTTGAGGACGAAGCTGCCGATGCCGCCGCCTTGCAGCTTGTGGGCGTTGTCGGCCGCGGTCGCCATCGCCCTTGGCATCGAGCGTCGCCGGGTTGATGTTCATGCCGTGGCCGGGGCCGAAGGCGAAGGCCAGCACGATGCCGAGCATCAGCGCCACCGTGGTCATGACCTCGAAATAGAGCAGCGCCTTGACGCCGACGCGCCCGACCTTCTTGAGGTCGCCGGCGCCGGCGATGCCATGCACCACCACGCAGAACACGATCGGCGCGACGATCAATCGAGATCAGCTTGAGGAAGGCGTCGCTGAGAATCTTCAGGCTGATGGCGAAATCGGGCACCGCGACGCCGAGAATGACGCCAAGCACCAGCGCGGCCAGAACCTGCACGAACAGCGATTGATAAAGCGCGTGCTCTCGGCACGCGCGGAGCGCGGCGGTTGACATCGTTGGACCCCCCCAAGAGCCGGCAGCTAAACTTAGCAGCCTGCGTCGAACGGTCCACTCTATAATCCCTCCCCTGCAAGGGGAGGGCCGCCCTCCGGAGCGCCGGCGGCCGGGTGGGCATCGTGTCACTCAAAAACAGCCCCACCCGCTCGCCATGCGCGGCGAAGGACGCGCTATGGCTCGCCGCCCTCCCCCGCAAGCAGGGGAGGGATAAAGTTCACGTCACCGCTTATACAGCCCCATGATCGTGGCCCTTCGCGAGCGTCTTGAAATGCAGGTTGAAGCCGATCACCGCGGCCGAGGTGTCGGCGGTGACGTCGAGCTTTTCTTCGCCGACCGCGAACACCGTGAACAGATAGCGATGCGGGTGATCACCCTCCGGCGGGCACGGGCCGCCGTAACCAGGGGCGCCGTAATCGGTGCGCGTCGTCAGCGCGCCGGCGGGCAATTTGCCGCCCGCGCTGCCGGCGCCGGGCAGCAGCTCGGTCACGTTGGCCGGAATGTTCACCACCACCCAATGCCAGAAGCCGGAGCCGGTCGGCGCGTCGGGATCGTAGCAGGACACGGCGAAGCTCTTGGTACCGGCCGGCGCGCCACTCCAGGCCAGATGCGGCGATTGATTGCCGCCGGCGCAACCGAAGCCGTAATCGGCCGGACAGCACGTGGTCCTTGGCGAGATAGTCGCCGTCCTTGAAACTCTTGCTGCTCACTGTGAACGCCATGGCACGGCTCCTTTGCTAATTTGTCTTTCGGCAAACCGTAGCGCGGATCGGCGACAGCGCAAAGGCGATCACACATTGCTGTGTGCGCGCGAATCCCGTTAGGGTCGCGCATGGGTTCGACCAATCTCTTCGACGACGCGGTCTATATCTGTCTGTTCTTCGCCGTGGTGATGGGCTTTCACGCCGGCCTGCTGCGCAGCCTCGCGACCATCTTCGGCTATCTGGTGGCGGCGCCGCTCGCGGTTGCGGTGGCGCCCTATATCACCCCGGGCGCGATGGATCAGCTCCATCTCCAGCCGGCGCAAAACTGGATGGTCTATACCGGCATCTTTCTCGTCATCGGCATCGTGCTCAGCGCGCTGATGCGCCACGCCATCGCCGAAGTCGTCGGCCCGCGCATCGGCATCCTCGACCGCTTCGCCGGCGCGCTGTTGGGCGCGGTGCGCATCGGCCTGCTGGCGGTGCTGATGGTAGTGATCTTCGACCGCATCATACCGGCCGGCCGCGAACCGGCGTTCCTTGCCGGCTCGCAATTACGCCCCGATTTTGTCGCTGGCGGGCCAGGCCGGCTTGAAATCGCTGCCGCCGGACATCGAGGACTACATCGACCGGCTGAAGAAGCAGCGCGGGGTTTGACGCTTTGCCCTACCCCGCCGTGATGTGCAGTTCTTTCACCAGCCGCGCATATTTCTCCGAATCCGCGCGCGCCAAGGTGCCGAGCGCCTCCGGCGGGCCGCCGGCCGCATCGAGCGAGGCCTTGGCGAAATTCTCGCGCAGCATCGCATCGCCGAGCGCGGCCTGCGTCGCGGCGTTGAGCGCCGCGATCAATTCGCCCGGCGTGCCCTTCGGCGCGAACAGGCCGAACCACGATTCCAGCACCATCCCTTTGTAGCCGGCCTCGACCAGCGTCGGCACGTCGGGCAAAGCCGCGTTACGCTTTTCGCCGGTCTGCGCGATCATGATGAGCGTGCCGGCCTTGGCGTGCGGCACCAAAGCGGCCGGCCCGAGAATGCCGAATTTCACGTGGCCGGCGAGCAGATCGGTCACCGCCTGCCCGGCACCGCGATAGGGCACGTGTTCGAGCTTGATGCCGGCCTCGCGCGCGAACCATGCGCCGAGGACATGCTGGTTGGAGCCGACGCCGGACGAGGCAAAGCCGAGATCCGGATTCTGCTTAGCATAGGCCACCAGTTCCCGCGACGGTTTTGACGCGCAGCGAAGGATGCACCGCAAAGCCGATCGGCTGCCGCGTGATGACGATCACCGGCAGCAGTTCCTTGGTGTAGTCGTAAGGCAGGTTGAGAATATGCGGCGCGATCGCCGCATTGTCGTTGGTGATGAGGAAGGTGTAGCCGTCGGGCGCGGCCTTCATCGCCGTGTCCATGCCGATGGTGCCGCCGGCGCCGGTGCGGTTTTCGACGACGACCTGTTGCCCGAGATTGTGCGACAGCACCACGCTGCATTGCCGCGCGGCGAAATCCATCGCGCCCCCGGCCGCCAGCGGCACGATGAATCGCACAGGTTTGGTCGGCCAACCTGACGCACTTGGAGTCTGCGCCGGCGCCGGCGCCGGCCACAGGCCGCCCGCCAGGGCCAAACCGCCCGCGCCCGTGATGAAGCCGCGCCGACCGATGACCGCCATGGCGATCATCCCGCGGCGCTGATGTTGAGCTCCCTGACCAGGCGTTCGTATTTCTTGGAATCCGCCTTCGCCAGCTTGTCGAGCGCCTCCGGTGTGCCGCCCACGGCTTCGAGCGAGCCCTTGGTGAAGTTCTCAAGAAGCTTGGGATCCGACAGCGATTTCTGGATCGCCCGGTTGACCTGCATCACCAGTTCCTTGGGCATTGCCCGGCGGCGCGAAGGCGGCGTACCAGGCTTCCAGGACCAATCCCTTGTAGCCGGACTCTTCCAGTGTCGGGATGTCCTGCAGCGTCGGCGCGCGTTTGCTCGACGTCTGCGCGATGATCTTGATCGAGCCGGCGCGGTGATGATTGATCAGCGCGGTCGGCCCGAGAAAGGCCGACTTGACGTGGCCGGCGAGCAGATCGGTCACCGCCTGGCCGGCGCCGCGATACGGCACGTGCTCGAGCCTGATGCCGGCTTCCTTGGCGAACCATTCGCCGACGACGTGCTGGTTGGACCCGACGCCGGACGAGGCAAAGCCGACGCCGGATTCTTCTTGGCGTTGTCGACATACTCCTTGACCGAATTCACGTTGAGCGACGGATGCACGGCGAACACCTGCGGCTGGTGCGCGATGTCGATCACCGGGATCAGCACCTGGGTATAATCGTGATCGAGCTTCAGGATATGCGGCGCGCTCGCCGCGTTATCGTTGGTGATCAGGATCGTGTAGCCGTCCGGCGTTGCCTTCCAGGCCGTATCCATGCCGAGCGTACCGCCCGCGCCGGTACGGTTTTCGACGACGATTTGCTGGCCGAGGTCCTGGGATAATATCTGACCGCATTGCCGCGCGACAAAGTCGATGGCGCCGCCGGGCGCCAGCGGCACGATGAAGCGCACCGGCCTGCTCGGCCATTTGTCCTGCGCGATCGCGGGGGTTGCCAGCCGGGTCAGTGCGCCACCCGCCAATACCAGCCCGCCCGCCGTCTTGAGAAAGCTCCGCCGTCCGATGGTTTTCAA
>JBBCIM010000011.1:0-72913 GCA_037200245.1 Pseudolabrys sp. | reverse complement strand
GGCTTTCCCCATGGTGTGAACATGACGCTTCGTTAAGCGAACGCCTAACGACGCTGGATCAATTCAGAACACGCACGAAGGAACGCTACAGGTACAGAATTTGAGACAATGACCGCAGCAACAAGCTGCGGGATCACGACTGGCGATCAGAGGTTCGTTATGCTGCCTCGGTAAGTTCGAGCCACTTCGCGCCGGGTACGCCCATCGCGACGAGAATTTGGACAACCTCTTCGGCAAATCTTGAAAGCGCGCCATCGCGCGCTTTCACAATATTCTTGGCGGCGGCGTCGGCGGCAGCCGCGGCGTCGGCGGCAGCCGCGGCGTCGGCGGCAGCAGCCGCGGCGTAGGCGGCAGCCGCGGCGTAGGCGGCAGCCGCGGCGTCGGCGGCAGCCGCGGCGTAGGCGGCAGCCGCGGCGTAGGCGGCAGCCGCGGCGTAGGCGGCGTCGGCGGCAGCCGCGGCGTAGGCGGCGTCGGCGGCAGCCGCGGCGTAGGCGGCAGCGTTATCTCTTAGCTCTATAAAAAATTGTCGCGCTTCGCGCGCCGAAATTTGTTCTGGCGCTGCTTCGCAGCGCGAAGCGAGATCGATCCACTTGGCTTTTTTCGTTTCGTCCTTTTGGACCGCAGCAACAGCGCAAAATGCCGGCGGGAACATCTTGCGAATGACAACCGCGAGGACGCGCTTGATGAATTCGCTCTCGTCAAGAAAACCAACACTACCGAGTTGGATGACGGCCAGCCGGCGGAGTCCCGACGCGCGCGCCGCGTTCGACGACCAGTTGGAATCGTTCAGCCTGATTTTCAGCGAACGAAGAACCGGCGCGACGCATTTCGGGTCATCGCCATGAGGCAGACCGAGCGCGTAGCAGACAGCCGCTTCCACGCACATTTCGCCGGGCTTGGGGTTGCCAACGCCCTTGACGAGGCCGGCGTCGACAAGCTTGAGCACCTTGCGAACGACAGTTGCCGTGATCTTAGGCGCCGTCGCGGTCTTTGCCTTGCTGCGATTCGGATGGTTGATCATTGAGTTTGTTCCGCCCCTGATGAACCGCGAGGCGCCGGGTGTAGAATTCAAGCGCGAGACGCGCTCCGAAAATGGTGAGTAAAAAGAACGGTCCGCTGCCGGCACAGCCATCGCGCGATTTGCGAAACCAGACTTCGATCAAGCCGCGGCGCCACATGGTGACGGCGGCTTTACGCTGCCATGCCGGAATGCTGACGGGCGTGACGTTGCCTCCCCGCTTTATGAGGGAGCGGAGGATGATGATCTGTAAGTTGTTGAGGCGTTCGCGGAGAGTCATGCGCACGTTGTCCGGCGCTGAAAAACGTCGTCGATAGCGACGTCAAATTTTCCGCAGCGCAAAGAGGCATCAACAATTGCCACGACTCTTTGAGTCTCGGCATCGCCACGAACCTGAATTGCTTGGATCGCCAGATCGACAAGGAGAGCGTCGGTATGGCGGTTCTCTCCCGTCAGATCCGATGCAAGTGTCCGCAGTCGATCAACAAGGGTATTTTGGGGAATGGTCACAGCGATGTTGGTCACGCCGCCACCCCGCATGAAAAGTTTCGGGAGCCGGCGGGGCATGTAGCGCGATCACGCGCCCTTCCCGATACAGGTTGACGGTGAAGATCGAACCCGCATGTCATTGACCTGGGCTGTTGGATGCCTGGGCCGGCTCCCGAAGGGAATTTAAATTCGGCGGCGGTTGAACCGAGCATCACTGCCTGGTCAGTCTCATCATTGAAAATGAGAGCCTTCGCGCGCCCGCCGCCGAATATCCGAATGGACTGGACCGCTCGCTTCCCACCCCGGCTTGCGCAGGGTCGTTCGGATTGCCGAAACAATCCAGCGTCTGCGCTCACGGGCCTAAGCTTCGTCCGTCCGCCATTCGAATTGAAAATATGCGTGAGCATTTTGATTTTTACCGTGGTGTAATCTTGCTCGGGACGTCCAGTTTCGGAAAAGCCTCAGGGTTTTGGCCTTGGTTTTTCCAACTCAGCACTTTGATCGATTGGCCTTTCGCCGCCGCGTTGCAGGCCTTGATCGCCAAGGCGATGGTCATCACCGGCTCTTTGCGTTTGCGGTGATCGGCGGTGAAGTAGGTGCGAAGCCGAAAGAATGGGTCTTCGACGCTGGCACGCCCAGGCTCGCGGAGCGTTTCGATAAAACGCTCGGCGATCTCAGGATTGCGATTCGCCAGAAGGTAATAGATGAAACCTGTGATCGAAGGATTGCCAATGCTGCGCGCGGTCATTGCGCGGTCGACCGCGCGGACGATGCCGGGATGAGCGGCAAACGCTTCTTCAACGTCAGAATTCTCGACGCGGTGCTGCGGCGCTTTATAATCTTCAAGCGCGTTGCGCTGGAAGCGGATCAGCCATTGGACTGCCGAAGCGATGATGTTGCGGTGACGAGTAGTCCCGCTTAGCGCGACCACATCGGCGCCCGAGCGGGGCCGGCGCAATGTATCAATGGTGGCAAACGCATCGCGTTCGATACCGCGAACGATAATCGTTTCGACCGCAGCCTTGGCCTCGATCACGGCCCACAAGCGATGCTGACCGTCGAGCACCGCACCATCGTCCGACACCTTGATCGTGTCGCCATTGAAGCGCCACTTGCCCGCCTGGATTTGCCCAGCCAGGCGCTTGACGTGCTGGTCATTGAGCGGCCGGTTGAGCGTATTGTGCTCAAGCAGCGCGGTCGCTCGTTCCGGCGTCAGCGTTATGATCTCCGGCGCTTCGGCCTTCGGCTTGCTTTTCAGCTTGGTCACGGTTGCACCATGCATCGTTGAACTCCTGAAGCCATTCGAACGCGGCCTTTAGTCGACTATCGACAAGGCCCGCTTTGTCATGAGCACGCACGATCGCAACAACATCTACTGGCATTGGAAGGCTCGTAAGGGCACTGAGTCCGTCGCGTATCTGTGCCCAAATAAGCGCATTGAGCCGTTGGTTCTCAATTCGCTGAGGGTTTTTGCCGCGCTGGCTTTGCGGCACGTCTTGCGCAGCGGCGCGGCGCTCGCGCGGCATCTTGGCGCGGATTTGTTTGGCGATGGTGCTTACGGCGGCAGCCCCTTGTTCGACCGCTTTGATTTCTTCTGCCGTGCCTTCGTTGAGAACTTTTTTGGCAGCAAAAACAGTGTGCCGATCGACGTTCAACATTTCCGCGGCCTGTGAGGCGGTATTGAGGGAGTGGAAATTTCCACTCCCTCTTTCTGGTGCTGGTTGTCGCCCATCTTCATGGTCGCAAGCTTCGCTGCGATCATGCCGCGCTGACTTTCGTTTAGGTGGCGACGATGTATGTTGTGGTCCATCACAAAGCGCACAGGGTCGCCGGCGCCGAAATCTTCGAAGCGCGGCGCAACCCCAGCCGCCAAACACGCTCGATACCGGTTGCGGCCGTCTAGTATCTCGCCGTTCAGCATCACGATGGGATTGTGCTGACCGCCTGCCTTAATCGACGCCACGAGATCGTCGAAATCTTTTCCCTCGATCAGCGGGAATAGATCAGCGAGGGGATGGAACGGAAGCGTCACGCGACCCTCCGATCATCAATCGATAGCAAGTTCGAGCTGCGCAATGCGGCGCTGCTGTTCGCTGAGTTGCCGACGCATGTCGCCCAGGCTGCGGGCCTTGATGACCCCGCGCCACCATTTCGGTTTCGCTTCACCCATGACGTGCTGGAGAAAATCGAAGCCGTGTTCGCTGCGCAGGATAGCGACGGCATCTTCGAAGTCCGGCACGCCGCCGGCGAGTTTGTATTTCGCTGTCCGCAGTGATTTGCCTGTGACCCTGCAGTAATTCTTTGCTCGATCGTGGGGCCAAATCGTTCGTAAAAACAACTCGAAAGGAAGAATTTGGTGCAAGACTTTGCCCTTTGAAGTGCAAAGTTTTGCACTCGGGCTTTTTGCGCTTTTACGCGCGGCAGCCGATGCTTCGGCCATGAGAACCACACCCCACATACAACGCTACTGGACACACTTTGATTGAACCGCTGAAATACCAGATGAGCCGCCATCGGCTCCTTATCGGATTCGCGATCGTGCCCCAGGGCGGCGTCAGAACCGCCGCTCAAAGGCGAGGACAAAGCCTCGCTGCGATCCGAAAGGAGGTGATGCTGCCATGCGAAGGCGTGGCAGAGGTTCGAAGCACGTCTACGTTCGGAAATACCCTCGCTGGATTCGCGGTGATCGACGCTATGTGGAAGACCACAAACGCGGCGAAGACCATAAGCCGGCGAACAAACCTTCCGAGCGACAGCTTCGCTTCGAATTCGACTGACAAGGTTCACAGCCAAGTCAGGCCGATGGCGGCTCACCCATGACGCAGCCCCTACGAACGCGACAACAGAATTGGAATTGCTTTCACCAGCCCTTGCTCCCCAGGCAGAGTGGTGGCGCAAGCGCGCTGCTTCAAAATGACCACAATGCGCCGGGGCATCTTCTGCTAGAACCGAGGCCGTCAACTCGTCATCAAGAAGGGCGCGGCCATGATCTTCGCAGAGGCGATCGACGATGGAAGTGCAGCCGAACTGGCAGTCACGGCGGTCTCGTCGGTCGAGATGGCCGGTTACCGGGTCAGGGTGAGCTACTATGCGGCCGAGCCCGGCCCCGACGGCCCGGTCAATCGGATCGTGGTCAAACTGTTGTGGCAGCCCGATGTGTGGCTCGGCATGGAGGGAGTGTTCGATCGGGCGCGTGCCATGATTGCGCGCCAACGGGGCGCGACTGGCGCCGAGACCGCGGCACGGGCAAGCGCAACGGCAGGAAGCCCTGGCCCTCGTCAAGCGCGTGGCCGGGGTCATCCGGGAGAACGAAAGCATCAAGGCCCGCATCAACCGGACGGCCGAATTGTTGGGCTGGGATGTCCGTCGGACCGAGGACATCTGGCGTGGCGAGGCCCGGCGCATCGAATCCTACGAAATGGACCAACTCCGCGCGATGACGTTCGACGAGAGCTAGGATTCCGAGAACTCGGAACACTTCGTTGTGGACTCCCGCCACGCGAGCGTCGGATGATCCTTCCCCAGAGGCGGGAAGCAAGCCGCCCGAACAAAAAAAACGCCGGGGGGCAACATGGGAGAAGTGATTCAGATAGGTCATGCGCGGGCCTCGGCCAAGCGCAAGGGAGCGGCCCGAGCCGCCAGATTAGTCAAAAGGTCGGAGGTAACCCCTGCTTCTGCTGCCACACTCGTACCGATGATTGCCGACCACCATTCGGACGGAATGGCGTCGCGTTGCCACCATTTTGAAACTTGCGATGGCGTAGCGCCGATCGCCGACGCCAAATCAATCCTTTCGGGCCAAAGCTCAATGATGGATCGGAATGAACAAATCATGTCCGACAAAATGGGCCAAATTGTCCCTAACGTCAAGGCCATCATGTCCCCTGACTGTGAAAAAGAGGGAGGACATAATGTCCGCGCAATGGAACACCAAGATACCGAAATTATTGATCGACGTTTCCGGGAGGCTTTCCAGGAGCGTTTGCGCGAGATTCAGGGAAAGCGCCGCGACGAAGAGATGGCTAGCCTTCTTAACGTTGGCGTAGATCGGTACAAAAAATGGAAAAATAGAGCTGGCAGCCAATTCCCTATGTTTCTTCTACCTAAACTGTGCGCAATCGGCGCGACCCACACTCAAGGAATTGCTCGAGGAAGTGTTGGAGCGCTCGGCCCAACCCAATGAGAAAAAACCAGGTCGGAGGCGCGGCGCAGGTCACTAACCTCGCCGGGACAGATCGTCCTTGACACAGGGGACAATGTGTCCCATATTTCCCTCACCGAATATCGGAGAGGGAATGATGCCAGCACCTGCTTCCCCATTAGTCTCGATAGGCCGGTCGACTTCCGACATCATCCTCGGGACGAGGAACACAAACATCGCTGATGGGCACCTCTGCCTCGCGACTTCCTACCGCAGCAACGTGACCATCAGCGGGTTTGGGCAATGGTCAAGGGTAGCGCCGCTGGCCGCATCGACCAGCAAGCCGGCGGCGCCGCCTATCACCTGCATTGCCGGCGACCAGCACAGCGCTCTTTGCGACGCGGGGGCGAACCATCACAGTGCGCGGCAGATGGCCCTCTTTGATCAAGGTTATGGTCACGACATCAGAGCGCTGCAAAGTGATCGAGCACGGTGTCACACAGTCCGGCGCGGAAGTTTTCCAATCAGCGCGATCACCGACCTGGGCAGCCGTTTCGGGATAGTTTTTCTGCAAACACTCCCGATCGCACAACGGGGTAATCATGAATTTGGCCAAGGCACCAGCAGGCGCGGATTGAACGTCGAAACGTTCAGTCGATCCGCGGACGACAGTCGCACACCCGGCCAAAGCCACCGCGCACGCAGCCAGCATCGCAAATCGCAACATGAAGCACCCCCTCGTCCCGCCTCATTCAGGCAGCGACGGGCAGCTTAACGATAATCGGGTTGTGTGGGAATTCCCCTCGCAACCTCACCGACATTCGGAGAGGGTTATGGCAGCGACACCCGGACACGCAGACGACCGCACCATGCGCCGTGAGGCAAGCGGCTCGATTGAGCGTGCTGGCGTGGTTTATGGGGCGACTGTCGCAAAGCTTCTCGTCTTGCTCGATCAGGCCGAAACCGCCCTGGTCTGCGTCACAATCGGCAACCGCGAAAATCAGCATCATCGCCGTTGATCCGAAGGCGCTTCGCACCGGTATCTCAGCTTACCGGATGACCGACGTTATTCCCTGCACTTACGACATGAACACGCGGCGCCTTGTAATTGGGTCGACGGCGGCGATCAAGCAGGCAGGTCGCGCACCATGATGACACTTTCCGCCGCGCTGAAACTTGCCATCGACCATATCGAGCATCAGGCAAAGTTTATCACCGCGAATACGGTTGGGTACTCCTTCGAGTCACTCGGCGAAGATATGCCGGGTATGCGCGCTGCACTCACACGCGCCGCCTGCAAACATTGTGACGGGCGCGGCATTTACGAAAGCAGGGATATCAAAACTTTTCCAGTTGGTCGAGGTCGAATGTCTTTTCTGCATTCCGCAGCCCCTGACACCGACGAGAAATAAATGAAAAAACTTTTGAACGGGTGGCTTCCCATGGACGAAGCCCCGCGAACAGGACGGCGCATTACGCTTTACGTCGCTGGCCGTGGCGTATTCGAGGGATGGTGGCACAGTTCAATTTCTGGCGACGAAGCCTATTGGATGGATGACCATGATTCCGAGCCTGATCCCATCGCATGGAAGCCATTGGAGGCCGGACCGTTCGAACAGAGAGGATTAGGCGCTCCTGTTGCATGGCGCCGCCGACGCAAGGGATCTTCAGATTCCAGCGGGTGGACCATGTGTCCTGACTACCCTGGACGCGATCCTGAGTTTGATTTGCAGTCTCTTTTCCTTCAGCCGGTGACAAGGGCATCGGCGAAATCAGAAGCATCCGCGACGCAGAAGCTCAGCCTAATCCAAATCGGAATTCTGAAGGATATTTCCGCCAACAAGATTGCTCTTGACGAAGAAACCAGCGACTTCCTGCGCGATCAAATTGTTGAACTTGCCATGATCGAACAACCTCAACTGATCGATGTGTCGGCCCCTCTGTCATCCTCACGGCTGCCGGCCATGCGTTGCTGGTCTCCCGGCACCAATAAACAAACGGACCTGGCCGAAACAGGCAAGATATCGAAGATCGTCGCCGCATCGAAGCGCGTGTGCGCCCAACGATCTGCCCGACGTTCAACGGTTCAACCGGCAGAGAAACAGTTGAAGGGCGCATTCGGGCGGACGATTTCGAAACTCTCTTGATCTGCGCCGCCGGCAATGGGGCGCGAACATCATGATCATTCATCCCGTTGCAAATGCCGTCGCTGACCGGTTGCTGGCCGCACTCAAGGCTAAGCGTCTCGCCCCGTATCGATATCGATTGCATCACCGCCGCTTGCGAAGTGGCGGCGCATTTCGACGCTGGTCGCCGGAAGAAACGCATACGATGATCGACGCTGTTCTCCGTCGCGTCGTGGAGAAAGCCTGATGTCGCAGCAAACCACCAAGGTAGGTCGGCTCGCCATGCGCCACGAAGGCAATTCGTGGGAACGCCTATTATGCCCTGCCGGGCACGATGGATGGCGCGATCCTTCTCGGCTCTATCGCAATTCGGTTTGTCACTGACAATCCGACGCGCAAGCAAGCCTTCATGGACATGATGCGCGATGCGGTGTCCGACATTCTCGAAGAGCAGGCCGGCGCTCGACCGACCTGGCCGGAAGGGCCGCAGCCGGCGCCCGAGTCCGAACGAGCGGGGAATGCGTAATGGGTCTCTACAGCCTTCCCGAAGAGTCGACGACGAAACTTGAGCGCGCGCAGATCGTTTATGACCGCGCCGTCGATGCGCTCAATGATGCCCAGCGCGCCGTTTCGAGTAAGGGCAACGCGGTAAGCGTTGCGCGCGAAATGCTTGAAGAGGCAAAACGCGAAGCCGCAGCAACAATCCCGGTCGACAGATCGGCTCGGCAGTTATCCGGCGGCGGCGCGGTCACGGAAGATCATCGCGAGATCAAGCCTGAGAGTGGGCAACAAAAGGGCTACGTCGTTCTGACACCGACCGAGCGCGCCAAGGGCTTTGTGCGGCCTTACCGCGATGCCTATCGGCATTTGAAGTGCGGCAAGATCACCACAATGAGCCGGGATATTGCGGAGACTTACGCCCGCGATCCCGAGTTCTATAGCGGCGCCTTCTGTACAACTTGCCGTGGCCTTTCTCCCCGTCGGCGAGAACGGCGAATTCACTTGGTACGAGATGGACGGGCGCGAAGGCCCGAAGGTTGGCACATGAGCGGAGAACAAGCCTTCCTAATTGGCTGCGGAACACTTCATCGCATCGTCGGCGAGCGCGGCGTGACGCCGCCATGCCCTGAGGCGAAGTTCAAACGCGGGGGACGTGGTTAAGGTCCGCCGCAATCAAGCCGTAGGACACTTTCCGGCGGAATTGATCGTGCTTGTTGCCATCCCGCCCGGCTTCTCGCCAGACGACGCAATGGCCGATTTGGTCGGTGAACCACGTCCGCTGATGAAGCAGGTCGGCCGGCGTGTCGTTTCCTACATCCTCAGCCGCGAAGGTGACCCCACTGCATACACTTGCCGCGAGCGCGACATTACCCCGAGTGGGAAAGAGCCCGTCGAGATCGGCACAGTGAGTCGCGGCTCATGACGACCAAGCATTCCCCACTCAGCACCCTGAGAAAACAGGCCGACAAGATCGCGGCGACGATCAAGGCGGCCGAGCGCGGCGACAAGATTGACGTTCGGTTTGCCGAGAAGATCGAGGCCGCGCGCGGCAAAGAGAGTTTCAAAGTCGGCATCGTGATGGACGACAAGATCTACACCATCGAAATGTCGTGGTTTACGATCCGAAATAGCAGCGAAGCCGGGCTATCCGAATACATCGTGAATCAGATGCGCGAGGCTCGCGATGTCGTCAATTAATTCCGCCGTTCGACAACCCTCCCTGTCGATCCCCTTCCGGCGGAGTGGCGCCGCGGTCAACGCTCAATCAGGCTTGGCCGCGGCGTTTTTTATTCCTCTCGATGAGTTTGTTGCGTCAGTCAGTGGAGTTCGTAGTCGTCGTCGGTCACCTCCGGCCGCATCGGAAGTTTCTGCGTATCAAGAGCCGCTGCGGCCGGAGGAAGTCTTACAGATCGTAAATCACCATACGAACGCAGATCGAGAGGCATATGATGGCAGAGCAAACCAAGTTTGATCGAGGCGCCGCTGAATTTTCAATCACGATGAGCCACGTCGCGAATTGGAAAGATAGTTATTTCGGCGCGGCCTATTCGACGCGCCTTCGCCAAGCGATCAAGGATGCGCGTACTGCGGCTGACCGAATGGAAAAGATTTTGGACGCCGACGAAGAGGTGAGCGGGACTAAGGAAGCGGAGAGCGCGTAGGCGCCGTCACAAAAAAGGAGAATGAAATGACCGAGAAAGTCGCCTTGTTCTACGCCATCGACGATGCCCCGAAATTCGGAATGGTGCTTGCGAAAAGGACGGAGTTGCCGATGCAATCCGGACAAATCTTTGGGGTTCAAATCCATCCGACGAAGGTCAGGCAACGATTGCAGATTGGGTTGAGCAGCTACTAGAAACCGGCGAGATCAGTTTTGAGGATGGCTGGCTCAAGCTGTGCGTCGGCATCGAAGCCATTACGGCCGAGTTGATGCGCTGTGTCGTCGAGCAATATCGAGAAACCCAATACGAGTGCGAGGGTGCCGCTCAAGCCGGCGCGCGCGCAGTGCGAGCCGAAGCCAAACTGACCGAACTGCAAAACGCCTTGCGCGCCGCGCTTGGTGACAAAGGGCCGGAGATCGCCGCTAAAGCGGCGGCGTAAACCCATGTCCCGATCCATCTGCATCAAACTAGGCGCTGGCTCCGAGCCCGAATGCATCGAGATCGACGATGCAAAGGAAGCCGTGGGCGAGGTTGAAGATGATGGTTTCGGCAACGTCGTCGATCTCTGCATCAAGAGTCCGTCCGGCCAGCATCAATACAGCGTGCCGATCAATTCAGGGCTTGTGTCTATTGCGGGGAGGATAGCGAGCTATGAGGCTTTCCGTCGTCAAACGCGCGCTTATCGAAATGCATCAATTTGGTGCGCTGTCACGCCGCGATGGTGGCTGGTTTAGCTGCAACGGCGCGCGATTTTACGACAGCACCGTCGAGGCGATGCTCTCCGAACAACTGGCGATCTATTCGATCAACGAGAAATTGCCGGGCCGGAAGTTTGTGAGACTGAGCCAGACCGGAACCGATCTCGCCCGCGCCATCGTGGCCAAGCGTGACGCGGAGACTTTGGCCAACGCAGAAGCCGAGCGGATGCTGGCCGACATCATACGGCTAACGCCGGCGAGCTGGCGCATGGAGAAGGCGTGAATATGCAGCCGGACTACGCACCCACTTTTCGGATGGGTCAAAGAGCGTGAGCAAATCCGCGTTCGCAAGGATCGCGGCGACCTACATCCATGGACCGACGACCCAATTCTTTCGACCTACCGGTTTTGCAACGTAAAACGCGAGCATGATCGGGGCACAGTCTGGATTCGACAGAATATTCGTGAGAGATATCCAGACCATCCTTATCTGTGGCTGATGCTCTGCATCGCACGACAAATCAATTGGCCTGACACTCTTGCAGAGTTAATGGCCGCCGGCGCGTGGCCCGGCACAGACAACTTTGATCCCTGCCCAGCCATCGCCCGCGAGTTAAACGCCCGCAAGGATCGAGGCGAGAAAGTCTATACCGGCGCTTATATGATTTCGGCTCCGTCGACCAAGGGCGCGGATAAGCAATCCTATATCGCCGAGACGGTCATTGGCGCGTTATGGCAGCGCCGCAATACCTTTGCGGATCATTTTCGAGGCACGAATGTAACGTTGCAACGGACGCACGAACTCATCACAAGATCAAACGGATGGGGCCAGTTCATGGCCTATCAAGCCGTCGTCGACATTCGCTTCACGTCGCTGCTGTCTGGTGCCGCAGACATCCAGACGTGGGCCGCCGCAGGCCCGGGAACAATCCGCGGACTCAATAGGCTGCATGGTCGGCCCGTCGGATTCAGCCTCTCGCAAGGCCAGGCCCTGAGTGAGATGCGAGCGATCTATCGCGTAGTACAGGACGCCACAGCGGTAAAAATGGACTTCAGCGACGTACCGAACATTCTCTGTGAGACAGACAAATATCTTCGGGTGAAAAACGGTGAAGGCAAGCCGCGCGCCCTCTATGTCGTGGGGCGCGGATCATGAATCCATCACCCCTCATCTACCTCGCCGGTCCCGGCATATTCCGGAAAGACGCAGAGCAATACGGCGCTGAGCTCAAGCGCCAATGCCGGGCGTTTGGCTTTTGGGGATTCTGGCCTGGCGACATCGACGTCAAGGGACTGACGCCCATCCAAGCTGCACATACGATCCGGCAAGGCTGCATCAACATGATCTTGCGATGCAACGCCGTGATCGCAGACATCTCTCCCTTCCGCGGCATCCATATGGACACCGGTACGGCGGACGAATGTGGCCGGGCCGACATGATCGGCAAGCCGATTTTTGCGTGGTCTGATGATCGTCGAGAGTTGGCCGACCGTACGCTCGGGCATTTTTTCCCGACCGACAACGGGCAAGTCAGCGACTACGCCAAGCAAAACGGGTTTACCGACTATTCTAATAAAAACCCAATACGATGATGATCGAGAACTTCGGTCTCCCCCGAAAACCTCATGGTCGCTTGCTCCGTCCGCTCTATCTCTTGCTCTTTCCATGAAGCTTTGTTGGCTGCGGCGAGTAAATTGTCTCCGTTGAAGAAGATGGTGGGGTGATGGGCTTCCACTATCTCTCAGTTTGCAGCGGCATTGAGGCGGCAACCGTCGCATGGCATCCGCTCGGCTGGACGCCATTCGCGTTCTCTCAGTTCGATCCGGATCACGACTACAAGAACGGTCCCGATTTCCCCTCTGCGTTGCTGGCGTTCCGATATCCAAATGTCCCCAATCTTGGAGACATGACGAAATTCAAGGAATGGCCGGATGCAGATATCGATGTTCTCGTCGGAGGAACCCCGTGCCAAAGTTTCTCGGTCGCAGGATTACGTAAAGGCCTGCTGACCCGCGCGGCAACCTCGCCCTCACCTTTCTTGCAATCGCTGATCGATATCGCCCCGAGTGGATCGTTTGGGAAAACGTCCCCGGCGTCCTATCCAGCACATCCTACGACGCGCCCGATCCACGTCCGCCGGAAGCACCGCTGGATTTGGAAGGCGGACGGACAGGAAATGGATACTGAAGACGAGTTCGATTCAGAAGAACTACACGCCCTCAACTCCATCTTGGCCGGATTTTCAGAACTCGGGTATGGGTGGGCACTACGGTTCTTGACGCTCAATACGTGCGAGTGGACGGGTTTGGACGGGCTGTCCCTCAGCGACGACGGCGTGTCATCGTTGTCGGAAATTCTCGAGACTGGCGACGTTCCGCTGCGGTATTTTTTTGAGCCCGAAAGCCTGTCGTGGAATTCTGCGCCGCGCCGGGAAGCGGGGCAAAGAACTGCCCACACAATTAGCGCGCGCCCTACAGGAGGTGGCGGACTCGGAACCGACTTCGATTGCGATGGAGGATTGATAGCTTTCGGCGGCAATAACACGTCTGGATCGATCGACGTGGCCACAGCGCTGCAAGCGCACGCCGGGCCCAAGGGCCGCCAGGATTTGCCAGCGAAACCTTCGTGGCCGTGGCTCCAACTCTCGATGCCAATTACGGTCGGCTCCAAGGTCACGACAACCAGCACATCGATGCCGGAGCAGGTCTATTCATCGTCAATCAGGTGGCCGCATCTCTCACGCGCGGTGCGGAGAGTTCGGGCAAAGGTGGTTATGCCGGCCGGCGGCAAGAGGATGATATTAATATTGTCGCCATGCCGATTCCCATCGACATGCGCCAAGCCAGTCGTGGCGAAAAATTCACAAACAACAGACAAAGCGGCGCGAGCGGCGGTGCCCCGGGCACCGGCATCGGAGAACCAGGCGATCCATCGCCGACGGTAGCGAGTTCGCACGTACCCGCCATCGCATTCGACACCACCCAGATCACCAGCAAGGCCAACCGAAGTAACCCTCAACCAGGCGATGCATGCCATCCCCTACGTCGGAAGGTCACGCGCCGACGATAGCATTCGACGCTCGGCAATCCGATGTCGTCACCTGCGGCGATATAGCTGGATCAATGGACACCGGCTTTCCAGGTCCCACGGTCGCGTTCGATATGCGCGGGCGTGAGGGTGGATCACAATTCGAAGGTCCTCACGACACCGCTAACATCCGGGCCGGAAGCGGCGGTGCCAGTAAATCCTTCATCGCCGGGCCCGGGCACAATAGTGGCCAAGCCAAATGGGCCGTGCGCCGGTTGATGCCTATCGAATGCGAGCGACTGCAAGCCTTTCCAGACAATTACACCCTGATCCCTTTTCGCGGAAAGCCAGCGGCGGATGGTCCGCGATACAAAGCGCTTGGCAACTCGATGGCCGTGAACGTCATGAAGTGGATCGGTCGGCGCATCGATCTAGTCCGGTCGGCGCGAAGGATATTGCATGACCCATCGCCGCAACAACTTCACCAAAGAAAACCCAGCGCCAGGCCTTCGCGCGCTCCGGAGGCATTTGCGAATGTCACCGGCTAGCACGTGCCGGCGTGCCGGGTTTTCGGTTGAAGGCTGTGGACGATCGCTCGGCATCGGCAACACGTTCTATGAGCATGTGAACCCCGACAACCTGTCTCGGACAATTCGATTGAGAACTGTGCGGCATTAACCAAGACCTGCTGGCGCCAGAAAACGGATTCCTACGATCTCCCCGTCATCGCCAAGGCAAACCGTGTTGCCGATCTCGCAGCCGGAATCAAAGACCCCTGGCGCAAACAACTCCCCTTTGGTCGAGGACATTACCTCAAGAAAAAGATGGATGGATCGGTCGTCATCCGGGCGACGGGGGAGCGGCGGTGAACATCCTTGTCAAACCCGAGGATTTTCTGACCGAAGCCAGGGTGCTTGAGATGTGGCCGGGGCTTTCGGCCCGCGAACTCAGGCGCGCCCGCAAGTCCAATCCTCCGCAAATCGGTTTCTACGCTTTCCCCAAGTCCAGGGAGGGCCTTGCTACACGCCTTCGCAAGTGCAGGAATACATCGATCGGGTCTATTTGAGGGTGCCAGCATGTCAAAGCGTAGTAGCCGAAACCCCGCCTCCGGCGACCGTTTCCAGATCGGCGACTACTACCTTGCCCAGCCCCACCCCGACCGGGGCGGCATCTGGTACGCCTGCCGGAATGACCCCGGAGCTCGAGCAGTGCGCCGCCGCAGCCTTGGCACGGCAGATGTCAAGGAAGCCAAGATCGCGCTCGCAACCCTTGTCACGGCAGCGCCCCAAACAACAGGGCAAGGCAGCGCACCTGGCGCTGGTCAAGTCATGACGCTTGCGGTGCTCAAGTCCTATCTCGACGACCATGCGCAGGCAATTGCCTCCGAAGAGGTGGCCGAACGCGCCGTCGAACTCTTTACCGAACACCTTGAGATGCAGGGCCAGATGACGGCGCCGGTTTCTTACTGGACACCATCGCGGCAACTTGAATGCGCAAAATGGATGCGCAGCAAATATCACCACGCGCCGGCCACCATCGCGCGACACTTCAACGTCATGCGATCGGCTTTCGAGGATGGCGCGAAGGTTAAGATGCGCACGGACCCGATCGGCGCGCCGGTCGAGGCGGCTATGATCGCGTCGGCGCCTGAGATCGTCATGCGTCAGGAACGGGTGGCGACCGAGCTCGGGGTCAAATCACGACCGCCGCGGCGCAAGACGCAATCGCTCGATGAGATGGCCGCCATTCTGGACTCGGTCAAAGCCGAGCATCTATTCCGCTTTGCCATTCTCGAACTTTGCACATGGGCGCGACCGGAAGCCGTCACCGATTTCGATCCGGAGCATCAGGTCGATTGGACGGCGATGACCATCGATCTCGCCCCGGCAAACTGGGTGCCGACCAACAAACGTCGCGCGGTGCAGCCGCTCACGCAATGCCTTGCCGACTGGTTGCAGCGATGGCAAGCGGAAGACAAGGCCAAACGCGAAGCCTGCGGCGGTACAGCGTCGAAGGCGCTGCTGCTCTACAAGGGCAAGCGGGTCAAAACGACCAAGCGTGCGTGGCGGCGCATCGGCAGCGAACTCGGGCTCGCCGGTTTTTCGCAGAAGAGTTTCCGGCACTTCATGGCAGACCAAACCAAGATGTTGTTTCGCCGCGTGTCGCGCGAACAGCGCTCGCTTTGGCTTGCCCATGTCGTGCGCGACGGCTCCCGCACGACGGACAATTACGAAGGAACCGACCCGATGGCGCTGGCCGACGTGGCGCTGGCGACAGATTGCATCATTTCGCTGTTGGCTGAGCGGTGCCGAAGACCGTTATTTGCGATTGAAGCGCGATTGAACCGGGCTGACCTTGAGGCGATCGGTGCCCGCATGATGCCAAAGAATGCAGTAAAGCTTAGAAAAAATGGTGGGCGCGACAGGGATCGAACCTGTGACCCCCTCCATGTCAAGGAGGTGCTCTTCCGCTGAGCTACGCGCCCGTATTGGCTTGGTCTTATCGGCTCCCTGCCGGGGTGACAAGACCGGTCAGAGCCTCTTTCCGGCCTGTCGCAGATCGCCGTTAACCTAGGACATAAGGCCCGACGAGGTTAAATATCAAAGCCCCGAGGGCAAAAAGCAGCATCGGGTGCAATCTCGGCTGCCAGGTTAACAGCGCCGCCGAGCCGAGCGCGATCGCCCATGTCAACAGGCCGCCGCTGCCGATTCCCAAAATCGCCACGACGCCGGCAAGCATGAGCCCGCTGCCTACCGGGGCCAAGCCCCCGCTCCAGCGCCGTATGCCATTCTTTGCCGCGGTGACGGTTCCAGACCCTGACCACGCTGTAGCAAAGCAGCGACGATGGCAGGAAAAGCCCCAGGGTCGCCAGCAAAGCGCCGGTCCAGCCCCAGACGTGCCATCCGATCAGAGTGGCCAGCATCGTGCCTGGACCGGGCGAGGCGCGCGACAGCGCGAACAGATCGACGAACTCACGTGCCGTCACCCAATGATGCACGTCGACGACCTGATGCTGGATGCCGGCCATGACACTGACGCCGCCACCGATCGACACCAGCGAAAACGGCACAAAGACAATGAGCAGACCTAAGGGCAGATCGTCACGCATCGGCCGGCTTCCTGAACCAGGCCGCGAGCACCGAAAGCGGTCCAACAATGACGACGACCAACAGCAGCGACCAATGCAGCAATCCGACGGCCCCGAAACTGACGACGAACGCGATCAGCGCCTCCGGCGTACGCGTGGCGCGCTTCGCACCTTTAAGCGCGATGATAAGGACCAAGCCGATCGCCGCAGCCGCGACGCCGTCGAGCCCCGCTTCGACGAAAGGCAGCGTCCGCAACACGTTGTAGACGGTGGCAAACCCGATCACGGCAAAGAACGGACCCGCCAGAAGTCCGCCGATCGCCGCGGCAGCGCCGAGCGGGCCTTTTAGTTTATGGCCGATATAAATCGAGAGGTTTGCAACATTGGCGCCGGGCAAGATCTGGCTGACGGCAAGCCCCGAAAGGAACTCGTCTTCCTCGATCCAACGCCGGATCAACACCACGTCGCGGAAAATCCAGCCCGACAGGCCGCCGCCGAAGCTCAGCAGACCGATGCGCAGGAATACAAAAAAGATCGTGGGGATGGACGCGGGAGGGCTTGGCGGGTTCAAAGCAATACAATTCCGACTCGGGTTGCGAGCGGCCGGAATTTGCGCCTGCTATTCGCCGCTGGCAATCGACCGCGGCATGCGACATGGCCCGTATGCGGGAATGGTCAAGTTGGAGTGCGAAACGCTGCGTCGCTTAGGCCGCCAGCATCTTGTGGACCTCATTGACGAGGTCGCGCAAGTGGATCGGCTTGAGCACCTTGGCCTGCTTGGGCGCGGTGGAATCGGCGTTGAGCGCCACCGCGGCAAAGCCGGTGATGAACATGATCTTGATGTCGGGATCGAGTTCCGCCGCGCGGCGCGCCAGCTCGATGCCGTCCATTTCCGGCATCACGATATCGGTCAGGAGCAGTTCGAACGGCTCCTCGCGCAGCCGCTGGTAGGCCGACAGCCCATTGTCATACGAGGTCACGTCGAAAACCGGCATTTTGGAGCGCCTTGACCAGAAAGCGCCGCATATCGGTGTCGTCTTCAGCCAGCAGGATCTTCGACATAACGCTTTACGCCCCTTAACCACTTGTACGCGGGTGGCCTGCCCCAACCGCCCCATAAGACTTACCCGGGGTAAATATCGGGTGAACCTAAAGCTCCGCTTGGCTTTATCCCCCGGTGCATGGACAATAGAAAGTATAGGAGGCGCTCAAATAGCCTCCACTGCAACGGTAATCGGACCCGGCAAGGCCGCCTCCCTTCATGACTGACCTTCGCGACGAACTCGACCCACCCTTCGACATCGTTGAACCGGCGGCCTTTAGCGGGCCGGTTTTGTTCAATTCGCCGCACAGCGGCTCGACCTACCCGCGGGCCTTCCTGGCTACCTCAAGGCTCGACGTCGGCACGTTGCGCCGTTCGGAAGACAGTTTCGTCGACGCCCTGTTCGCCGGCGTCGTCGACCGCGGCTACCCGCTGATGCGGGGCGCATTTTCCGCGCTGCTTTGTCGACGTGAACCGCGAGCCCTACGAACTCGACCCGCGTATGTTCGAAGGCCGCCTGCCCTCATTCGCCAATACCCGCTCGATGCGGGTGGCCGGAGGCCTTGGAACCGTGGCGCGGGTGGTCGGGGACGCCCAGGAGATCTACGACCGGCGCATCCCGGTGGACGACGCGCTGCAGCGCATCGAGAGCCTGTACAAGCCCTATCACCGCGCGCTGCGGCGGCTGTTCACCAAGCTGCACCGGGATTTCGGCACCGCCATGCTGATCGACTGCCATTCGATGCCGTCGAGCGCCGGCCACAAGGACGAACGGCCGCGGCCGGAATTCGTGCTCGGCGACCGCTACGGCACCAGTTGCGTCGGCGTCGTGGCTGAGACCGTCGAAAAGACGCTGCGGACGCTGGGCTACACCGTGAGCCGCAATAAGCCCTATGCCGGGGGCTTTATCACCGAACATTACGGCAATCCGGCCGCCGGGCTGCATTCGCTGCAGTTGGAGATCAACCGCGCGCTTTATATGGATGAGGCCCGCTACGAACGCGTCAGCGGCTTTGCCAGGCTCGCGGCGGACCTGGAAACCTTGGCGCGGCGCCTCGGCGAGATCCCGCTGGAGGAACTCCGCCCCTACCGGGCTGCCGCCGAGTAGGCTCGGTACTCGGGTCAACTAACCCGCCGGCACGATCAGAATAAGCCCAAAAAAAAGGGCCGCTCACTGAAGAGCGGCCAAGTCTAGGGAGGAAACGCCCAAGGAGGGCAACGATAGCTCTCGCTACCGCATTGCAATAAACTACACCGCGATGCACAAAAATCAAGGGTGGATCGTCGAATTCCCATGCTATTTTTGCATAGCTCAGAGCCGGATTCGGGCATCGGTTTTCAGCTATGCGAAAATCTAAAGCTCGCGGGGCCAGCGCAGGAGCCAACTCGCATCCAATAAATGTGAATTGCGCGTCGGCGGGTCCCAGCAGGCTTTTGGCATTGCCGTGATAAGCAGGACCCATGACCGCCATCGATTTCTCAAGCTTCGTCGATCGGCTCGCCAGCGCGGCGGGCAAGACCATCCTGCCGTTCTTCCGCACCGCCTTGGCGATCGAGAACAAGCAGACCGGCGCTTCGACCCCGTCACCGCGGCCGACCGCGCGGCGGAAGACGCGATGCGCGCCATGATCCGGCAAACCTTTCCCGCGCATGGCATCCTCGGCGAGGAATACGGCTCCGAACACACCGAGGCCGAATATGTCTGGGTGCTCGACCCGATCGACGGCACCAAATCCTTCATCTCCGGCATGGTGGCCTGGGGCACGCTGATCGGCCTGATGCGTTTCGGCGAGCCGGTGTTCGGCATGATGCATCAGCCGTTCACGAAGGAATGGTTTTCCGGCGACAGCGGCGCGGCGCATTACCGCGGACCGGCGGGCGAACGCGATCTGCACGTGCGCTCGTGCGCGACGTTGAGCGACGCCGTGCTGTTCACCACCAGCCCGCTGCTGATGAACGAGACCGACCGCGCTATTTTCGGCCGCGTGGAAAAGGCGGTGAAGCTGTCGCGCTACGGCGGCGATTGCTACGCCTACTGCATGCTCGCCGCCCGGGCTCATCGATCTGGTCATCGAAACCGAGATCAAGCCGCACGACATCGTGCCGCTGATCCCGATCATCACCGGTGCCGGCGGCATCGTCACCACCTGGGAGAACGGCCGGCGCAAGGCGGCGGCCGCATCATTGCTGCTTCCGACAAACGCGTGCACACCGCGGCGCTCGAGATGTTGAAGGCTTAAGGCCCGCACTTACGTGCGGCGCACCTCGTCCCCTACTCCACCTTGATATTGGCCGCCCGGATCAGATCGCCCGTGCGCTGATATTCGACGCGCAGATAGGCGCCCAGTTCCTCCGGCGTGCCGGGCGCGATCTGAAATCCGAGATCGACCAGGCGCTTCTGCACGTCCGGGTCCTTCATGGCCTGGAGCGCTGCGGCATTCAATTTCTTGACCACGTCGGGCGGCGTGTTGGCCGGCGCGAACATCGCGCACCAAGCGACGAAGCTGTAGCCGGGCAGTCCGCCTTCCGAAATCGTCGGCAGGTCCGGCGCCTGCGCCAAACGCTGCGCGGTACTGACGCCTAAGAGCTTGACGCGATTGTCCGCAAGCAGCGGGAACACCGCCGATACGGCGGTGAAGCCGAGCGGCACATCGCCGGCGACGATGCCGGCCACCGCGGGCGTAATGCCGCGATACGGAACATGGGTGAGCTGGATTCCCGCCGAGCGCATCAGCACCTCTATGGCGATGTGCTGCGGGCTGCCGATGCCGCCTGACGCATAATTGATGACCCCGGGCTTGTCCTTGGCGAGCGCGATCATCTCTTCGATGTTTTTCGCTGGAAAACTCGGGGTCGCGATCAGCGCGAGCGGGATGTTCGCCAGACGCGCTACGGGCACAAAATCCTTCTGCGGATCGTAGCCGGCATCCGATTTGACGTTCGGAATCATGGTGAGGACGCTGTCGTTCGCCACCACGATGGTGTAGCCGTCCGGCGCACTGTGGGCGACCGCGCGCATGCCGATCATGCCGGCCGCGCCGGGCTGATTTTCAACGTACAGACGCTGGCCGAGGATCGTGCCCATCTTGTCGCCGACGACACGCGCGACGATGTCGACCGCGCTGGCAGCGGCGAGCGGCACCAGCAGTTTCACCGGCCGGTCCGGATAGCTTTGCGCCTGCGCCAGCGTGGTAGCGAACAGGCTCGATGCAATGACGAGTAGTCTCAGTGCGGACTTCATGACGCTTCCTCCATGGCCGGTCTGATGCCGGCTTTTTGTCTACGGCGACGATCGGCCGCCTATCCCCCGGCGCGCAACGACCTCTGGATTGGCAAGCCGCATCGCCGCGCCCCTGCTCGAACAGCACGATCTGTTCGAAGATTTCGCGGAAATAGAGTTCGAAATTCGTCCACTCTGCCCAGCCGAGATGCGGCGTGCATAGCACGTTCGGCATCTTCAGGAACGGATGATCGCCGTTCACGATCGGCTCCCGCTCGTAGACGTCGACGGCGGCATAGCCCGGCCGGCCATTGCGCAAGCCATCAAGCAGCGCGCCCGTAGCGATCAATTCGGCCCGCGATGTATTGACCAGGAGCGACGTCGGCTTCATGCGCGCGAGATCCTCGGCGCTGACGATGCCGGCCGTATCCGGCCGCAACCGCACATGAAGCGAGAGAACGTCGGAGCGTTCGAAACAGCTCGGCCTTGTCGCGCGCGACGGCATAGCCCGCGGCTTTGGCTTTGGCCGCGGACGCCGCCTGGCCGTAAACCAGAACTTCCATGCCCATGCCGTGGCCAGCCTCGGCAACCAGTTGACCGATCGCGCCGAGACCAAAAATGCCCAAGGTTGAGCCGCGCAATCGATGCGACAGCGTGCACGGCCAGTCGCCGCGCTTCATGCGCTCGGCTTCCAGCGCGATGTTGCGCCGCGCCGCCACCATCAAGGCGACCGTCAATTCCGCCGGCGCGACCGGAGAATTGCTCTTGCCGGTCGTCACCGGAATGCCGAGTTCGGTGCAGGCTTTGAAATCGATGACGTGCGAATTGCGCCCGACCAGCGCGATCAGCTTGAGCTTCGGCAGCCGCTCCAGCAGCGCGCGGGAGAATTCGACCCGCTCGCGGATCGAGACCACGACGTCGGCACCGGCCAGACGCTCGACCAGTTGATCGAGATCGCGCGCCGGCTCGCGATAGCGGGTGATGTCGTTGTGCTTGATCAGTTTGTAGCAGTCGAGTTGATCGACGAGATTCTGGTAGTCGTCCGGGATCACGATCTTCATGGGATTTTCAAACCGTTCTTGTTTTTGACGGGGATTTTTTTCGCCGGCAGGGTGCGCCATTTCGCGCGTGTCGGAAAGTGGAAAAGCCGCGGCGCGACTTGGATGCTTGCATCATTGCCCCGCCAGTCCGGCAGCGCTGATGATCGGCGCCCATTTGGCCGTTTCGCTCACGACAAATTTCGCCAGATACTCCGGCGACCTTCGCTCGGGCGGGACGAGTTCGGCGCCGACATCTTTAAGTCGCGCCTGCACCATAGGCGTATCCAAGGTGGCGAGCGTCGCCGCATTGAGTTTTTCCACGATCGCCGCCGGTGTGCCTTTCGGGAAGCAGAACCCTAGCCACAGGAACGCTTCGAGGTCGGTGAAGCCTTGCTCGTAGGCCGAGGCCAGATTCGGCAGCCGCGGCGAGCGGTCATGCGTCAGCACGGCGAGACCCTTTACTTGGTCGCCTTCGATCTGTGGCGCCGCGCCCGGCGTGCTGGTGCATTGGAATCGATCCGCCCCGCGATCAGATCCTGGATGGCGTTGGCGCCGCCGCGATACGGCACGTAGGTCGCCTTGGCCCCGGTCGCCAGATCGATCAGCGTATAGGCGAGATGGTTCAAACCGCCGGTGCCCGAGGAGGCGTATTGCATGTGCCCCGGGTTCGCCTTTGCGTAAGCCGCAAGCTGCTGCAGATTATTCGCGGGCAAATCTTTGCGTGCGATCAGCACGCTGGGCAGCAAGGCGACCAGTCCGACGGGCGTCAGGTCGGTGGCGGAGTTGTACAGCGGCTTTTTGTGCAGAGTTTGACTCAACGCGATCGGGCCGATGTCGGACAAGGCGAACCGGTAGCCGTCGGGCGCTGAGTGCACAACGTGGTTGGTGCCGTTGACGCCGGCGGCGCCGCTGACATTCTCGACGATTACCGGCTGGCCCAGAACCTGCGACAAGCGCGCGGCCAAAATGCGCCCGGTGATATCTAACGTGCCGCCGACGGGATAGACGATGACCATGGTGACGGGGCGCGTCGGCCATTCTTCCGCAGCGGCGGGCAAGGCCACATGCATCGAGGCCCAAAGCAAAGCAACAGGAAACGTCAGCACCTTGCGCATTCAATCCTCCCAGCCAGGATCGGTTTTTTGACTGGGATGTTATCGCCAGCGCGACGGGAAAAGCCATGGCGAAATCCGGTCTGGCAGGGCATGGACGGCTTGCTCGCCGGCCCGTTCGTTTCTCTCGCAACCGCGAACGAACCATTTCCTTGATCGCGGGTTCTTTAAGTCGCAACCGGGAGCAGGATCATGACCAGATATATTTCGCTGCTGATCGCAGGGCTCGCGATCGCCACGCTGGCGGCCTTCGCCGGCGGCTCCGCCAAGGCCGCCGAATATCCGTGGTGCGCGCAATACGGCGGACGCGGTGGTGGCGGCGGCAGGAACTGCGGCTTCACCAGCTTCAATCAATGCATGGCGACGGTGCGCGGCATCGGCGGCTTTTGCGTGCGCAACCAGTTCTATCAGCCGCGGCGGCGGCACTGAGCGTCAAAAACGCGGCGTGCCCGGCACGAAGGCGTCGAACGCCGCCCAGAACTGGCCGCGATAATGATCCTGCTCTTGCAGGATCTCGTGCCGGCTGCCCGGTAGAATGAGATGCCGGCCGGCCAGCAGATTGATGCCGAAAGTTTCGATCGCTGGGGGTCGACACCACCTCGTCGCGGCCGGCTGCCACCATCAAAATCGGCTGGCGGATCACCGCCGCGTAATTCGGCTCGGCAAAACCTTTCATCGCGCGCATCGCGGCATCGGCCCAGGCAATGGTCGGCGAGCCGAGGCCGAGTTCGGGCGCCTCCTCCAGCACCGCGGCATTGCGGGCAAAGCGCACCGGGTCGGAGGTGAGCACGTTGCCGAGGAAATCTTCCGAGCCGGTCGAGTCGGCGTGTCCGGTCGGAATGTAAGCGGAGCCGCGTCCCATCATCCGCAAGATGCGCGCCATCGGCCCGGCCAGCGGCATGAACCGGCTGGAGCGCAGCGCCAGCATCGGCGCCGACAGCACCACGCGCTCGAACCAGCGGCTGCCGTCATGACAGGCGCGAATGGCGATGGCGCCGCCCATCGAATGCCCAAGGGCAAAGATCGGCGGCGGGCAATCCGGCAGCACCACCTGCTCCATGATGGCGTCGAGGTCGGTGGCGTATTCGGCGAAATTGCGCACGTAGCCTTTGTGGCGATCGGGCAGCGCGCGGTCGGACAGGCCCTGGCCGCGCCAGTCGAAGGCCGCAACGGCAAAGCGCGGGCGCGCAGATCGCGCGCGGTCTCGAAATATTTCTCGATGTATTCGGCGCGGCCTTGCAGCAGCACCACGGTGCCTTTGCGGCCGGGCGGCGGATCCCAGCGCGCAAAACGCAAGTTAACCCCGTCGGGGGTCTTGATGCTGCCGGTCACCACATGGTCGGGCACCGGATTAGCGGGAATGGAAATAAGTCTCATATCGGATAACTAATTGATCTTTCTTTATTTTCCGGATTGGCGCCGGCCTCTTGCGAGCCGAAACCGACAATCCCATATCTGCCTTGCGCAGGCCATACCGGCTGCGCACGGGCGTTTGGTTCGGCCATTTGGCGGACCGCCCGCATGTCGCTCACCTCAAGGAGGATATGCTATGCGAACTTTCGATCTTGCTCCCCTCTATCGTTCCACTGTCGGCTTCGACCGGCTGTTCTCGATGCTGGACGGCTTTGAATCCGCCCCGGGCTACCCGCCCTATAACATCGAGCGCACGTCGGACAACGAATACCGCGTCAGTGTCGCGGTCGCCGGCTTTGCCGAGAACGAACTTTCGATCGAATCGAAAGAGAACACGCTGACCATACGCGGCTCCAAGCAGGCCAAGGAAGGCGAGGCCGGCGAAGTGCTCTATCAGGGTATCGCCGCGCGCGCCTTCGAGCGCGTATTCCAGCTTGCCGACTACGTCCAGGTGAAGGCCGCTGCCCTCGAGAACGGATTGCTGCACGTCGATCTCGTGCGCGAAATCCCCGAGGCCAAGAAGCCGCGCCAGATCCCGATCGGCAATGGCCAGACTTGGGCCAGGCAAAGCCGCAGACCATCGAGACCAAAGCGGCGGCCTAATCGGCTGACGGTCGTAATGACGGAGCGCCCCGGACTTTCCGGGGCGCTTTTATTTTGCGCTATTTGATCGCTTCGACGTAGAGCGAATAAGGCCGGTGGTTTTCCTGATCGATCGCGAGACCCGGATCGCTGGACACCCCAAAACTTTGCCTAGCGATGGTCGCAAAGCCCGCCTGCCGCAGGACCCATTTCATCGTTTCGAAGTCATAGGCGAACAGATGTTCGCCGCCCTGATGGAAGACGTGATTGACGACGTGCATCGGCGTGTAGATGTCCGGCGGCAAATCCGCCATGTCCCAGCCCAGCTGGCGCCAGAGTTCGCTGTCGTTGCTGGCATAGGCTTTCACGAAGCGCTCCGCGTCGGGCACGATGATGCGCACGACGCCGCCCGGCGCCAAGACCCGATGAAACTCGCGCAACAGGCGCGGACGTCTTGCCGGAATTCCATATGCTCGATGACGTGCTCGGCCAGAATGCGCCGCGCCGAGCCGTCGGCGAAAGGCAGGGGCCGCCGGATATCGAGGCACAAGGTCGTGTCGCCGTGCCGGGTGAGTTCGATATTCACCCAGTCCGGCAGACCGCGGCCGCCGCTGCCGACATTGATCGACAGGTCGCATTGCCGCGCGATTGACCTCATCTGCGCGCGGCGCGCCGGGCTGATCGTATTGAGCAAGGTCGTCAGCGCCGCGCGCAGTTCGTAGCGCAGAATGTCGAAGGTCCGGCGATTGAACGGCAGCAGCGGAATAACAACGGCGCCGATACGGGATTTGAGGGTCGTCATCGCGGAGGGTTCTCGTGCACGGCGCTATCCGGCTGCAACGGCCGCCGGCCACGACATTATAGCCACGAAATTGGCTCGGCACTCAGCGCGGCGTCAATAAAGCAGCCGATTATTGCCGCGGCGTGGCATCCGCCGGCGGCAAATCAGATTGGGGGCTGGAGAACTTCTCGCCCTGCTCCGCTTGCCCAAAGCGCGGGGTCGGTCGGATCGGCGACGGGCCTTCGGCCGGTGGTGGCGGCACGCTCAATACGGCGCGGCGCTGGCTCGGCGGCGGCGGGGCGTCGCTGCGGCGTTGCGGCAACGGTTCCGCTTCGGCAGGCTGTTGCCAGCGCGGCGTCTTGGCCGGCGCTTGCTTGCGCGGCGGTGGCGAAGGCGGCGGCGCGAGCCGTACTGCGGCGGCGCCGCCGGTTCGGCGTCGTCGTCATCGTTGCCGACGTCGGGCTCGTCGCGTTCATTGACGCTGGCGCGCGAATTGGCGCGCGGGTCGCGGTCGCCGGCCTGCGGCACATGAATGATACGGGGCCCGCGCGTGTAGTTCGCGGTATTCGAGCGTTGCGCCGGCGTGACCGAGAGGATATCGCCGAGTTGCGCGTCGGCGACCACGCGCATTTCGATGCCGCGCGGATCGGTGGCGTGCAGGATGTAATAAGGCCCGCGGCGCAGCGGCTCGTTCAGCGGGTTGAGGCCCATCGCGCGGGCGGGTGGCGACGATTTCATAGGCCGGCAGCGCGTCGGCCTCGGTCACCTGCTCGCGCTTGACCGAACTGGCGGCGACAAAGGTCAGCGTGCCGGCAAACACCGCAAGCACCACGCCGACTGTCAGCCGCTTTTTCATCGGCGTTACCGTCTCGCGATGAAGCGGATGATGTGGTCGATCGAGATCTGTCCGCCGCCGAGCGAGACCAGCACCATCAGCATCGACGCCCAGTAGATGTGAACGCTCCACAGCGCCTGCGGCATCACGTAAATCTGATCAAGGCGGTCATGATCAACAGGCCGAGCGCGGCGAAGCGTGTGCCCAAGCCCAGCACAAGCATGATCGGCAGGATGAATTCGGCGTAGCTCACGGCGTAAGCGGCTAGCACCGGCGGCACCGGCAACGCCGTGTAATTGAGGAATGCGCCGAAGGTCTGCGCCTTCACTTCCATCGGCAGCACCAGCGTGAAATCGAAATCCTGCAGGCTGGTCGGCACATGCAGCGGCACGTGCGGGCCTTCGACCTTGGTCTGGCCGTCAAGGAAGAACACCCGCGCCATCGCCAGACGAAGCCCGAGCGCGACCAGCGCGTAAGGCAACAGCGAGCAGGCGCCGACGAAACCGTCGACCATCAGACCGATCACCGAGCGCGAACGGCGCGCCCGTTCGGCGGCCCGCTTCGTCATGGCCTGGGTGGTGGCGAGCGCCGCGGCGACCGCCGGCGACGGCTTCATGATCGTATTCGGCGACAGTTCCAGCGGCGGCGGCGCCAGCGCCATCAGCCGGTCGGCCAGGCGCGACATGGCCACCTCGCCCGATCCGTTATCGAGAGGGCGGCGCGTGTTAGCTGTCATATCGGTCATGGAAATCTCCAAGGCTATTTTCCGCACCATAGCCAAGCCGCGCGGGACCGCCGCTTTTTCCCGGATTCACCCTTAAACGGTTAACCCGCCACGCAATTTCGGCGCTGGCGGCCGCGCAACGGTATTGCGCCAAGTACGGCTACGTGGTCCCCTTCTTGCTTGCTGGGAAGGCGGCGCCGCAACAAATCGAAAGGTTTCACTTAAATCCGGCGTGGACCTGCCTTGTATGGCGGTGCAAAATTTGGCATGGTCTATTAGGACAGCAATGCTGTCCTATATGATCACTGGGGCGGATGGAGCGGGCGCTTTTTGGCGGGCCGCTACGGCGGTAACGGCCGGCAAATCGGCCTTTCGAGATTGGTTACGCCTCAGCTGGAAGGGCCACGACGGCCCTGCGGATCAGGCGGGTACGCCGAAGGCCGAAGTGCGGACGCATCGGCAGCGGCGAGGCAGGGCGAGATGAGCAAGGACGAAAGCAGCGTTGGTTCTGGTAAGCGCGAGGTTGCCTGGCATGCCGGCTCCTTTGCGCCGTTTCCCGGCTCGACCGCCGACCCCGGCGTGCCGGCGGCAGCGGGTCTGTACGATCCCGCGCTCGACAAGGATTCCTGCGGCGTCGGCTTCATCGCCGATATCAAGGGCCGCAAGTCGCATTTGATCGTCCAGGACGGTCTGCGCATTCTCTGCAATCTCGAGCATCGCGGCGCCACCGGCGCCGACCCGCGCATGGGCGACGGCGCCGGCATCCTGGTGCAGATCCCGCACAAGTTTTTCGCCAAGGAAGCCAAGCGCCTCGGTTTCACGCTGCCGGAACCCGGCGAATACGCGGTCGGACAGTTATTCATGCCGCGGGACGCCAACTGGCGGCAGATCATCCGCGACATCTATGCGGAAATGATCGAGCGCGAAGGTTTCGTGCTGCTCGGCTGGCGCGAGGTGCCGAAGGATAATTCGTCGCTCGGGGAATCGGTCAAGCCGACCGAACCGGCACACTGCAGGTCTTCATCGGCCGCGGCAAAAGAAATCCACCGAGGACGAATTCGAGCGCCGGCTCTACATCCTGCGCAAGTCGATCTCGAACGCCATCTATCGCCGGCGCGAACGCCGCACCTCGGGCTATTACCCAGTGTCGATCTCGTGCCGCACCGTGATCTACAAGGGCATGTTCCTCGCCGACCAGCTCGGCAGCTACTACCCCGACCTGCACGATCCGGATTTCGAAAGCGCCATTGCGCTGGTGCATCAGCGTTTCTCGACCAACACCTTCCCGACCTGGTCGCTGGCGCATCCGTACCGTTTCGTCGCGCATAACGGCGAAATCAACACGCTGCGCGGCAACAACAACTGGATGGCGGCGCGCCAGGCTTCCGTGTCGTCGCCGCTGTTCGGCGCCGACATCAACAAGCTGTGGCCGATCTCCTACGAGGGCCAGTCCGACACCGCGTGCTTCGACAACGCGCTCGAATTCCTGGTGCAAGGCGGCTATTCGCTCGCCCATGCCATGATGATGATGATCCCCGAAGCATGGGCGGGCAATCCGCTCATGAACGAGGAACGCCGCGCGTTCTACGAATACAACGCCGCACTGATGGAGCCGTGGGACGGCCCTGCCGCGATTGCCTTCACCAACGGCCGCCAGATCGGCGCGACGCTCGACCGCAACGGCCTGCGCCCGGCGCGCTATCTGCTGACGCGCGATGACCGCATCGTCATGGCCTCCGAAATGGGCGTGCTGCCGATCCCGGAAAAGGACATCGTCAAGAAATGGCGCCTGCAGCCTGGCAAGATGCTACTGGTCGACCTCGACGAGGGCCGGCTCATTCCCGACGAGGAATTGAAGGCGACTTTGGCCAAGAGCCATCCCTACAAGGAGTGGCTGCAGCGCACGCAGATCGTGCTGGAGGAACTGCCCGGCACGGCGAACCACGCGCCGATCTCGAACCTCGCTTTGCTCGATCGCCAGCAGGCCTTCGGCTACACCCAGGAAGATATCAAGCTTTTGATGACGCCGATGGGCACCACCGGCGAGGAAGCCATCGGCTCAATGGGCAACGACGCGCCGATTTCGGCGCTGTCCGACAAGCCGAAGCCCCTGTTCACCTATTTCAAGCAGAACTTCGCGCAGGTCACCAACCCGCCGATCGATCCGATCCGCGAAGAACTGGTGATGAGCCTAGTGTCGATCATCGGGCCGCGGCCGAATTTATTCGATCTGGAAGGCATGTCGCACACCAAGCGTCTGGAAGTGCGCCAGCCGATCCTCACCAACGACGACCTGGAAAAGATCCGCTCGATCTCGGAGATGACCGGCGATCATTTCCACTCCAAGACCTTCGACATCACCTATCCGGCCGAGCACGGCGCGTCTGGGATGGGCTTTGCCATCGAAGAACTGTGCCTGCGCGCCGAAGAAGAAGTGCGCAAGAAGTGCAACATCATCATTCTGTCGGACCGCAAGGCCAGCGCCGACCGCGTTCCGATCCCGGCACTCCTGGCCTGCGCCGCCGTGCATCATCACCTGATCCGCGCCGGCTTGCGCACTTCGGTCGGCTTGGTGCTGGAAACCGGTGAACCGCGCGAAGTGCATCACTTCGCCTGCCTGGCCGGCTACGGCGCCGAAGCCATCAACCCCTATCTCGCCTTCGAAACGCTGATCGCCATGAAGGACGATCTGCCGCAAAAGCTCGACGAGAAGGAAGTGGTCAAGCGCTACATCAAGTCGATCGACAAGGGCCTGCTCAAGGTCATGTCGAAGATGGGCATCTCGACCTACCAGTCCTATTGCGGCGCGCAGATTTTCGACGCGGTCGGGCTGCGGCAGGAATTCGTCGACCAATTCTTCACCGGCACCCATACCCGCATCGAGGGCGTGGGCCTTGCCGAGATCGCCGAAGAAAGCGTGCGCCGTCATCGCGACGCCTTCAGCGACGCGCCGATCTACCGCAACATGCTCGACGTCGGCGGCGACTACGCCGTGCGCGTGCGCGGCGAGGACCATGTCTGGACCGCCGAGACCGTCAAGCAGCTCCAGCACGCGGTGCGCGGCAACTCGCAGGAGCATTACCGCGCCTTCGCCGAGGTCGTGAACGAGCAGAACGAACGGCTGCTGACCATCCGCGGCCTGTTCGAAATCAAGACCGCGCACGATACCGGCCGCAAGCCGGTGCCGCTCGACGAAGTCGAGCCGGCCAAGAACATCGTGCACCGCTTCTCGACCGGCGCCATGTCCTATGGCTCGATCTCGCGCGAGGCGCACACCACGCTCGCCATCGCCATGAACCGGATCGGCGGCAAGTCGAATACCGGCGAAGGCGGCGAGGAATCGGATCGCTTCAAGCCGCTGCCGAATGGCGACAGCATGCGCTCGGCCATCAAGCAGGTGGCGTCGGGCCGCTTCGGCGTGACGGCCGAGTATCTCGTCAACTCGGACATGATGCAGATCAAGATGGCGCAGGGCGCCAAGCCCGGCGAAGGCGGACAATTGCCCGGTCACAAGGTCGACAAGACCATCGCCAAGGTGCGCTATTCGACGCCCGGCGTCGGCCTGATCTCGCCGCCGCCGCACCACGACATCTATTCGATCGAAGACCTGGCGCAGTTGATCTTCGACCTCAAGAACGTCAACCCGACCGGCGACGTGTCGGTCAAGCTCGTCTCCGAAGTCGGCGTCGGCACGGTCGCCGCCGGCGTCTCCAAAGCGCGCGCCGATCATGTGACGATCTCCGGCTACGAAGGCGGCACCGGCGCCTCCCCCTTAACCTCGCTCAAGCATGCGGGTTCGCCGTGGGAAATCGGCCTCGCCGAGACCCATCAGACGCTGGTCGCCAACCGCCTGCGCGGCCGCATCGCGGTGCAGGTCGACGGCGGCGTCCGCACCGGCCGCGACGTCGTGGTCGGCGCCATGCTCGGGGCCGACGAATTCGGCTTTGCCACCGCGCCGCTGATCGCGGCCGGCTGCATCATGATGCGCAAGTGCCATCTCAACACCTGCCCGGTCGGCATCGCCACCCAGGACCCGGTGTTGCGCAAGCGCTTCAAGGGCCAGCCCGAGCACGTCATCAATTATTTCTTCTTCGTCGCCGAGGAAGTGCGCGAGATCATGGCCACGCTCGGCTTCCGCAGCTTCAGCGAGATGGTCGGCCAGATGGACATGCTCGACCAGCGCAAGCTGGTGGCGCATTGGAAGGCCAAGGGCCTGGATTTCTCAAGCTGTTCCTGATGCCGAAGGCGGCGAAAAGGCACCGCGATCTTCAACTGCGAGAAGCAGGATCACCACCTCGATAAGATCCTCGACCTCAAGCTGATCGCCGAGTCGCAGGCAGCCCTCGATCGCGGCGCGCCGGTGCGGCTGCAGACGCAGATCGCCAGCGTCAACCGCGCCGCCGGCGCCATGCTGTCGGGCGAGGTCGCCAAGCGTTACGGCCATGAGGGACTGCCGGACGGTACTATTCACGTGCGGCTGACCGGCACCGCCGGGCAAAGCTTCGGCGCCTGGCTGGCGCGCGGCATCACCTTCGAACTGGAAGGCGAAGCCAACGACTATGTCGGCAAGGGCCTGTCGGGTGGGCGCATCGTCATCAAGCCGCCGGCCGATAGCGGCATCGTGCCGGAAGAGTCCATCATCGTCGGCAACACCGTGCTGTACGGCGCCATTGGCGGCGAATGCTATTTCCGCGGCGTCGCCGGCGAGCGCTTCGCCGTGCGCAACTCCGGCGCCACCGTCGTTGTCGAGGGCACCGGCGACCATGGCTGCGAATATATGACCGGCGGCGTCGTCGTCGTGCTCGGCCAGACCGGCCGCAACTTCGCGGCCGGCATGTCGGGGCGGCATCGCCTACGTTATCGACGAGGACGGCACCTTCAAGTCTCGCTGCAACATGGCGATGGTCGAACTGGAGCCGGTGCCGGAAGAAGAAGAGATCGCCGAGACCGAGTTCGGCGCCGAGCTGGAATCGCACGGCCGCGTCGACATCATGGCGGACCTCACCACCATGGACGCCGAGCGGCTGCATGCTTTGATTTCCAGCCACGCGCGCTATACCAATTCGAAACGTGCGGCCGAAATCCTCGCCGACTGGAAACGCTATCGTCCGCTGTTCCGGAAGGTGATGCCGGTCGAATACCGCCGCGCGCTCGCGGAGATGGCAAAGGAAAAGGCCGCCACATGCAGGCGGCGGAGTAGTATGGGTAAGGTCACCGGATTTCTCGAAATCGATCGGCACGATCGCAAATACGCTCCGGTCGCGGAGCGTATCAAGCACTGGCATGAATTCGTCGTGCCGCTGCCGGAAAAAGAAGTGCGCGACCAGGCGGCGCGCTGCATGGATTGCGGCGTGCCCTATTGCCACGGCACCAGCCGCATCAGCGGCCAGCCGACCGGATGCCCGGTCAACAACCAGATCCCGGACTGGAACGACCTGGTCTATCGCGGCAACTGGGACGAAGCCGCGCGCAATCTGCACTCGACCAACAACTTCCCGGAATTCACCGGCCGGGTCTGCCCGGCGCCCTGCGAAGCGTCCTGCACGCTCAATATCGACGACAATCCGGTCACCATCAAAACCATCGAGTGCGAGATCGCCGACCGCGCCATTGCGCAGGGCTTGAAGCCCGACGTCGCGCCGCACAAGACCGGCAAGAAAGTCGCCGTGGTCGGCTCAGGGCCCGCGGGCCTCGCCTGCGCGCAGCAACTCGCGCGCGCCGGCCACGATGTCCATGTCTATGAGCGCTGGGCCAAGGCCGGCGGCCTGCTGCGCTACGGCATTCCCGATTTCAAGATGGAAAAGGTTCACGTCGACCGCCGCGTCGCGCAGATGCAGGCAGAAGGCGTGACGTTTCATTACGGCGCCGATGTCGGCGTCAATCTGCCGGTCGAGCAATTGCTCAAGGACCACGACGCCGTGGTGCTATCGGGCGGCTCCGAAAAGGCGCGCGACCTGCCGATCCCGGGCCGCGAACTCAAAGGTATCCATTTCGCCATGGACTTCCTGCCGCAGCAGAACCGCCGCGGCAGCAATGAGCCGCTCGGCGAGATCGAGCCGATCCTCGCCAAGGGCAAGAAGGTCGTCGTCATCGGCGGCGGCGACACCGGCTCCGACTGCATCGGCACCTCGATCCGGCAGGGCGCGGTATCGGTTGTCAATTTCGAGATCATGCCGCAGCCGCCCGAGCACGAGAACAAGCTGCTCACCTGGCCGGATTGGCCGCTGAAGATGCGCACCTCGTCGAGCCATCAGGAAGGCGTCGAACGCGACTTCGCCGTCGGCACGCAGAAATTCACCGGCGACAATGGCCAGGTGAAAAAGCTGCACGTCGCCCGCCTCGACGCCAAGTTCAAGCCGCTCCCCGGCACCGAATTCGAGGTCGAAGCCGATCTCGTGCTGCTCGCCATGGGTTTCGTGCATCCGCTGCACGATGGCATGATCAAGTCGCTCAACGTCGCGCTTGATCAGCGCGGCAATGTCAGCGCGGACACCAACGCCTACCTCACCTCCGTGCCGAAAGTGTTCGCCGCCGGCGACATGCGCCGCGGCCAGTCGCTGGTGGTGTGGGCGATCCGCGAAGGCCGTCAGTGCGCCCACGCGGTCGACAAATTCCTGATGGGAACGACGACGCTGCCGCGTTAACGCGGGCGTTCGCTGCCGATTACCGGAACCAGCTAAACGGATTAGACGGCGGCCGCTGCTGCGGCGGCGCGGCCGCCTGGCGCGGCGGCGCGTTCTGCACCGTCCTCGGTCTGTCGTCGCGCTGCACCTTGGTCTTGACCGCAGGCTTGGCTTCGTCGGGCTCTTTCACGGGCGTCAGCGCGGAATTCGTCATTGCCGGCGTCGTCACCGGGATGGCGCGCCACCGGGGGCTCGGGCATCGGCGCCGTACCGAGGCATTGGCATCGGTGCCTTGCCGCCAGACGAAATCGTCGGCACGGCCGGCCGGCGGCGCCACGGTCTGGCCCTTGACCAGCACGTTGGTGGCGATGGCGTCGCCATGCGCGGAGCCGGAGCCCGAGCCGCCGAGCAATTCGTCGGAATTTCCCGGCGTAATCGTCAGCGGCACCACCGGCCCGGCCAAAGGCCGCGCCGCGGACTTGCCGTCGGACGGCAGCGGCGCCACCGGGCCTGACGGCAGCGAAACCTGGAGCAAGCGGTTGCTCATGTAGCGGCGCAACTCGCGCTCGACGTAATGCGCCAGCTTGCGGGCGCCGTATTTGGTGAAATAGACGCCGTCGCCCGAGCGCAGCCGGCGCACCTGGCCTTCGTAATCGGGGCCGTTGGTGGTGAACTTGCCGCCTTCGTCGACGAAACCGTCCCAGACGTCGATATAAATGGCGCCGGCCTTCTCGGCCCGCGCGCGATAGAGGTCGTTGAGATACACGGCGTCGGCGGTCGACTTCGGGCCCTTGATTGCCGGCAGGCCGACCCAGAACACCGGCACGCCTTTGCTCTTGAGCGCGGCGACGGTCTCGTCGATGCGTCGCGAATAAACCTGCGCCCACTGGTCGGTGCGGAATTCGAGCGTGCCGTTGGCGCTTTTACCGCGCGAAGGCTCCGGCGCGATGATCGGATCGGGCTCGTCGATGTCTTTTTCCGGCGCGGCGTCTTTGGTCTGCGCGCTTTTGTCGGTGTCGGGCTTGGCAGCGTCCGGCGCAGCGCCCTCGGGCTTTGCCGCATCGGGCTTGGCGGCGTCTTTGGCTGCATCCTTGGCGACGTCGGCCTTCTTCTTCTCCGCTTCTTTCTTGTCGGCTTCCTTGGCGAGATCGCGGCTGGTGATGTTCTGCCGGTCGCTGACGCCGAGCATCATGACAACGTAGCTCGGCTTTTCCGGCGCCAGCAGGTCGCGCGCGACGTGCCACCAGTCGAGATCGCCTTTGGTGTCGTAATGCAGCAGACCGGAGCGCTGCTTGTTCTTGCGGATGATGCCGATTTCCGGCGCATCGCCGAACGCGTCTTCCAGGCCATAGGCCAGCCAGTCGGCCATGCCGTCGCCCAGCACCACGATCGACGTGGTCGGCGGGGCCTGATCCTTGTCCGGCTTGCGCGGGCTCGGCGCGCGCGAACTGTCGACAGGCGCGGAGAGCTGCGGCTCGCGCTCGCTGTCGCCGCCTTCGTAAGCCGGGCGGTTCGACGGCCCGAAGAAGCCGTCGAAGAAACCGCCGGAGCGTTGCGGCCGCTGGCGGAACGGCCCGCGGCTGTCGAAGAACTGCGCCTGGGCGGAGGCCGTGAAGGCAAATTCAATCGCCACGACGCTGGCGCATTCGCCGCGGCCAGAATGGCCGCTCCGACAAGCCAACGTGAAAACCGGATTTTCCCAAACATGCGAATGCCCCAACGCCTTTGCCGCCTGCGCAATGGGTCAATAGGACGCCAAAAATGTCAACTCGATGATGGCAGGTTAGTTACTTGCCCAAGGCGCATGATCCTGTCCGAAAACCGGTTCCCACTTTTCGGGATCATGCGCTAACGGGCCTAACGCGTCCGCAGCCGATCGAGCACCACCGCCGAGGCAAAGCCGTCGGGAACCTGGCCGATTTTGGCCTGGAAATCGCGGATTGCAGCCCGTGTGCGGCTGCCGAGGTGGCCGTCCGGCTCGCCGACGTCATAGCCGTGGGTGGCCAGGAGCTGTTGCAGTTCCAGCCGCTCGCTGTGCGACAGCACGCGCTCATAGCGCGGCCAGCTTTGCGCAAACGCCTCGCCGCCGCGCAGCCGGTCCGCCAGATGGCCGATGGCCAGCGCATAGGCCTCGGCCGGGTTGTATTTCATGATGGCGCGGAAGTTCGGCAGCATCAGGAAGCCCGGGCCCTGCACGCCGGCCGGCACCAGCAGGAAGGCGAGATCGTCGGGCCGCGGGAACGGCTTGCCACCCGGCCGCGACAGGCCGTGGCGTTCCCATTCGCGCACCGTCATGGTGCGGCGGTTACCGGCACCAAGGCCGACAATCCACGCCGACTGCACCGAATCGTAGTGATATGCCGTATCTGAAATGTTTCCCGGAACCCAGACGAACCATCCGGCCTTCGGCGCTATATAAAACCACTCCCGGCGCGCCTCGACCCAGACCGCGATATGATCTTCCTTGCCGGACGGCCACGTGCCGCCTGTCGGTACAAGGTACGCATCGCCGTTCGACGGCCGCGCCTCTTCGTCGATATCGTCCGGATCGGGGGGGTCGGCCAACGTCATCGATATGACGTGAGTTATCAGCAGATCGACGCCGGTGACCTTGTAGCACCATCCGACCATGGATGGCCGGATGCACGTCACACCGTCATGGCCCGTCGTCGCGTCGGTTTCGTTATACCAGAACCATGAGCCGTTATAGCCGATGACCTGGACAACCGGGCCTCCATCTTGACCGCGTGGATCGAAAGATTCCGGGTCTTCGCCGGCGCCAAGAATTATTGCAAAGCCAGATACCAGCAGCGCCTGCAATAGCGTCTGATTAGCTGACCCCGTGCCAGTTTTCGGAACGGCGGCGATTGCGGCGTGTGCTGTCATGTCAGCCCTTAAGCGGCTTCACGCGAAAACGGGCTTTCATCGTTGGCGGCATTCCAGTCCCGAGCGATGACCGGGTTATATTCCGACAACGATAGACCGAGCGATGAACGGTCGGCGGTTAACTGCCATTCTTCGACCGAGTACAAACCATTCTGCGATGCATAGCGTCCGTCTCTGAAAAGCGCCGGACAATCATTCCTTCGCGCAACCCGTAGGCGCGCATGGATACGTGGCACGTGAGAAATTTGTCGAGGCGCGCTTCAGCGACGAAACCCTTGAGCAGCCGTTGAGCGCGCTGGTATGTCGGCGTGCACGATAGACGAACCGTCTGTTCTAATTCTTCGCCATCGCTCTCGATCAGGTCGTCAAGCCGGAGAACCGGGCCGTCCGCGTCCTGCCATTCGTCGTCGGGCGAAATAAAGCGGCAGCGCCCGATATTGACCAGGTCCTTTTTCGGCTTGAGCCGGCGGAATTCAAAGCCACCGATCAGCATATCGTCGGTGATGGTCAGCACGGGCTCGCGCGGCTGCGAGGAATTGATCTTGAAGAGACCCGCGTGCTGCGAGGGAAATCCGCGATTTGCGGTGAACATCGCCTCCATTACCGTATTCGGCTTATCGGCCAATGTCGCAAGGCACGACACCACATAGCGCTTCTGCGAGCCGCCGTCCGCCAGCGGCACGGCCTCGTCGTCGAAATTGGCGGACTCCTTAACGCTTTTCTGCCAATCGATTCTCGCCGGACCCGCCTTAAGGCCAAACGGCATCATCGCCCAGAATGCCTGCGCCAGCGCCGCTGTATCGTTGTATGACCACGTCGCAATGGCGTTGTAGAAATCCTCCGGATCGTTCATGTCGAACGACAGCCGATGCCCTGGGACGCGCGGATCGGGGAGTGGCACGCCCTTCAATACCCATTGCATACTGGGGATCTGAACATTCCCCCATAGCGCCAGGAATTCGTCGGCATCGTCGCCGTAGTCACATTTGAACACGACATTCGCCACGCCAGGCGTCAGGAAATGTTCGTCGAATTCCGGGAAATCGGACGCGATCAGCGCATTGCGGCCCTGATTTAGCGATCCGCGCTGCACGCAGACTTGCAAGCGCCCTGCAAAGTTCGGTTGCCCGTCGACGGCCAAGGGCGACACAATTGTATTCTCAGGCAGAGACGCGAAGGCGATTTTCTTCTCGCCGACATAAAGCGTGCCATAGTCGCTGATCGGCAAAGACGAATAGAGAAATCCGATATAGAGATAGGGCGGCTTTACTTCATAGAGGAACATCGCGCCGCCGGTACGCAATTCTCCAATCGGGATTCGCTGCGATGGCGTTGCGCTCTTGACGTTGCCGCGAACCTCCGGCGCATTGATGCTCGCTGGAGAGTCTGCAGCGATGCCACCACCTTGTCCGGTTTGGGTTCGCGCCAAAGCGTACTGCGCATATGACAATCCGACCGCCAACGTGCCATAAACGATCGCCGAAGCGATCGCCCATGAGCCGGTAGCAAACCCGAACCCGGCGGTGCCAAGTGCTAATGATACCGGGCCGATCGCAGGCAGCGCGGCTGCGATGATTGCTATAAGTGTAGTAATGACAGGCATTAAAATATCTTCAGAAAGCCGCGCTCATACGGCTTGTAGCCGCGGCCGGCATAAAGGCGCGCCAGTGCGGCGCTGCGCTTCGGATCGGGGAATTCGTTCATCGACAGACTGCATCCAACGCAGCCCTTCCATTTCGCCCAGGATTCAAAATCGTCGACCAGCGCGGACCCATGCCCGCGCGCGCCGGCTTGACGAACCAAGCGAGCTCGACCGCCACAAGAACAGGGGCGGCAAAAAACTTGGACACCATGGCCGCGAGATACCCCTGCGCTTCGCCTTTATCCTCGAGCAGCCAGACCATGCCGTCGACGGTATCGATGCAACGCGCGCGAAACTGCTCGCGGACATAATCGGGGTCGAACGGCAACCATGCGTGCGCCTCACGATGATAAAGGCGCGACAATTCCACCAATGCCGGCAGATCGTCGAACGTCGCGACGCGGATCATGTCTTGGTCCATGAGCGGGTTGCATCGGAAAGCTCGGCCATGCGGTCGTATCCGGTAATGCGCGCACCGCCGATATTGCGCTCGCGCCACGACGCCAGGTAATTGTTCGCCCACTCAGGCGTATAAGCGAGGCTCTGCGCGCGCTCGATCGAATAGACCGCTCACCGATCGTCATTTCAATGGACTGAATGCCGTTGTCATCCGACTTCAACGTCTGATAATCGACCAGCCCGTCGACTTCCTGATACGGCTCGCCGTTTACCTTGACTCCATTCTCATCCATGCCGGCGGTCCATGCCTGCGCCGGCCTGTTCCGCAACAGCGGATCGAGATAGACTGTTTCATTCGCTGGAATGCCGGACAGAATAAACGTCACCGTACGGATCATCAGGGTTTTCGATCCGCCGATACCCGTTACCGCGCCAAACGGTCCGATGCCGCGCCAGTCCTTGGCGCCGTAACGCAGAACACCGACGCCATCCCACAAGCGAATGATGCCGTCAGGCCAGATTTCGAACACTGCCGGAACGGGATGATTGATCGCGGCGAGTGTCCGCGTTCCCCATCCCCTCGCGATCGACTCGGCCAATCCCGCCGTCGTGAGGATTGTCATGCGTGCGGCAGCACTTCGCTGAAGCTCACGCCGAATGAACCGATCATCGCATCGCGCACATCGATATTGCCCTCGTCATCGGAGGCGAGACGGAATACGCTGGACGGTTTCAACCCGCCGCCGCCGATGACGCACATATCGCCGGGTCGAACTCCCTTACGAAGGCCATCGCGGAAATAAACCCTTGCATGACCGTCCGCATTGCTATTGGCCCAGCGCGTCACGACATAAAGATGGCCATAGTCGGCTGGGGTGCCATTTGGCATGATCTCAAAAAGATCGCCGCGGCGAAGCACACCGCTCAGCGACGGTGGGAATCCTTTCAACAAGACGTTGGATTGACCGCGCGCGCGCGATTCTCCCACGGCGACCATCGGCGGAAGTTTGCCGGACGCCCAGGCCGCGCCGCCAGACCATCGCGCGCCGCCAGACCAGAAAGACTCCGATTCGACAACAGTCTGGTTATAGTAAGGCTCGGTGCGAGCATGATCCCATAAACGAATCTTTCCGCCGGTGCCGGCCAGAGCCGCAAACAATCCGTCGTGATCGCGCCACCGATCTTCTTCCATGTCAGGCATTGTCAACTTCGCTTCGAACCGCTGGACCATGAGCCCACCAGGAATTAACTCTTGGGTCTGCGATGCCATCGCGGAAATATTAAATGCCCGCAGTCGAAAACTGCGCATCTCCGGCAATGAATCGAACGGCCATGTTTCAATAGTCATTTCGGATCACGCCGGCGCGAACGCATTCGGATCCCGCCCGCGTTGCTTGCGCATCTCTGCGAAAATTTCGGCCTTCTTCTTCGGCCATTCCTGCTTGTCGCGCGCTTGAATGGCGGCAACGACCTGCGGCGATGTATCGTGATAGACGCGGTTGTCTACATAGTTGAACACCTGCGGCGCAGCACCAGCGCCGCGGCCGGCACCGGCTGCATGCACGCCAAGCTTGCCATTGACGCGCGTCAGAGGCAGCACACCTTCATCGCCATCCTCACCCATGATACCGGCACCATTGGCAAACGCGAAAACGGTCGGCCGCGAGATGATTTGGTTTGAATAGGCATTGATTCCGGGACCGCCGAACACATTTCCGTTGGCGGCAAATGTCGGCACAGGCAGCGAGCCCGCGCCGCCTACGACGTTTGTCAGCCCGCCGCCCCCACCGAAGATACTGCTGAAAAGACTAAATATTCCGCCGCCGCCGCCGGCGCCGCCTGTCGGGAACGCCGCTTTCCACAAATTGTCCGTGGCCATTTGCATCAGCTTATCGCTGATACGACCAAGCGCATTTGTTGCCACGGTGCCCAGCGTATTCCAATTCAAACCGTTCTGCCTGATCTGCTGGTTCAAATCCTGCATCGTGCCGCTGAAGATCGTGTAGCCGGCACGCAGATTGTCCGTCCGCTGCGCGGCTTCGCCGAGCGCGGCGGCGTTGGCCCTGATTGCCGCAATCTCGGATTCTATGAGGACCTGCCCGTTGCGCTTTGCCTCATTAAGCCGGTTCTGCACGGCTGTATATTCCGCTGCTGCACCAGCCGACATGCCGATGGTTTCGGCCTCGACATTCTGAGCGTCGGTGCTTGCGCGAATGACGTCAATGCCGAGCGTGCGGTTGCGAAGGCTTTCGAGAATGGCATTGGATTGCGCCTGGGTAATGCCGGCACCCTCGAGATTGGCTTTATTGATCGCATATTGTTTTTGTAGCAATATGTCGCTGACTCCGGCCATCTCACCAAGCGCACCAATGCGCGCATTAATCGCACCCGACCCCAATTCGACATTGGCACCGGCGATAGCGCGGTTATAGGTGTCTTGATCTATCTTTCCGTCGGCGAGGGATGCCTTCAGCGTCAGGACGCGCTGGTTATATCGCTCCGTGGCCGTTGCCGCACTTCCGAGCGCAGAGACAACCTCCTTATATTTGTTAGCCGTCGCCGTTGGATCTTCGCGAGGCAATGCTGCTGTGGCAATGCTCCGCCGGATGTGACTGGAATCGTCGGAACAGCGACACCACCACTAGCAGTCTGCCCTGGAAGGGCAGGTGTGCCGAGCAAGCCGCTCAGCAACCCGCCGGTGCGCTTGTCAAACCAACCGGTGAAATCCGCCCATGCTTGGCTAATACTGAAGCCGCGCATCCATTGCGTGATTCCTTCCATTTCTTTGCGGGCCTGCACCTGATTGGAGAGCACGCGCTCGCTGAAAATGCTCGCAATATTATCGCGGACGTGTTCCGCAAGTGAATCATTTTCGGCCTTCAGCTTACGCAATGACTCCGCTTCTTGATTGGTAAGAAAACTCGCTTTGTTCATTTCCGCCGACATCGTGGCCATACCGCCCGCATTACCGACCGCATCAATCAATGGCGCAGCGCCTACGCCACTGCGGCCACCAGCCGCCCTTAACAAGGCTGGGCCATCTTCTCCTGCGCGCTTATATGCGGCGGCCAGGATATCGATCTGCGCAGCCACGCCTTTCGCAACTAGCGCCTGTTGCGCCAACTCTGGTGAAATCTTCCGTAAAATGTCATAGAGTGGCCCAGATGCGGACCGCAGGTCGGTAAGTTGTGTCGCAAAATGATCAATGAAACCGCCAACATCTTGTGCCGTCAAACCAAAGTCGCTGCCCGCTTCCTGCAAGACCTGTATCTGTGTCGTGGTTAGCCCGGTAATAGTCTCAAAATTCTTTAATTGAACCGCCTTGCTCGCAAGTTTGTCTGCGGCATCCGACATTGCGCCAATGGCCTTTTCGGCAGCACCGATACCAACCGCAGCCGCCAAACCCCAGGGCCCCAACGCCGATAGGAATGTCCCCACGGGGCCAGCACCGGCCGATAACGCAATCAACTGCGCCGAGACACCAGACGTTGCCGCTGTGAATGCCCGCGAGGCAAAGCTTGCCTGACCGTAACGATCGGCGGCGGCCGCAAGAATAGCATTCGCACGTTCTTGCAACGCCGGATTCTGTTGGACTGCGGCATTGACCTGACGTTGGACCTTTTCGTAGTCCCTGCTGTGCCTTAACACCGGCAACATAGCGCCGCTCGAGATTAGAGAATGACTTGTCGAGCGATAATGACGCTTTGTCGGTCTGCTCGAATGTCGTCTTGATCTTGGCCTGATCCGACGCGACATTGTCCGCACCTTCCGAGGTGAAAATATAGCGCAGCCGGCGGATGGCTTCTTGGATATCGGCCATGGATTATTACTTGCTCATGGTGACGATGATAGCGGGAGACTTCACCGCTTCACCTACCTTATGGCGACGAATGCGAGTTTTTGCTTCGCCCGCACCATACGTGACCCAATGCGCTGGCTCGCCAGATGCGCTTGTTCCGACCCAATGACGCTGCGTTACTTTACGAACTTGACCGTCGCATAGCGCGGCGTTTGCGATTGCATTTTGCCGTTGATGCGATAGGAACCCTCTAATTCTAGATAATTAAATTGGATCTTCGCGATATTATTAAATCGCGCCTTGGCATCCTGCGCAGTTCTTTCGTAAATTCTGTTGGGTACGCTAACTACAAAATCCCGCCCTGATTTTGTTTTTCCAATTTCTATGCGGCGCGCATAAGGAACGGTATTGATAAATATATATTGTTCGGCGATTGGAATTTCGGCGCCGGGGTCGACTTCGGCATTATCCGCCAGCAACGTATGAGCGTTCCGGTTACGCTCCAGATACAATTGGAGACCTGTCGTGCAAAGTCTGCCCAATCCAAACGAGGACGTCAGCCACCAATTCCCATTCGACGATGATCGATCCGCCCTTTGGGTTGACCGTCTCAATCGGCGCGCCCGACCGGCCATCGACCGTGATCGTCCGTGGTGGCACCCGTCCCAACACCCGCCGATTGGCTTGATCGGCCTCGTCTATACCTTCCTTGACGTATTGCGCGATCACCTTGCCTTGCTCGGCTGGTGAAAGATCGGCGCGTACCATGGCCTCAATGTCGCGCGAGACGGAGTCGACCCTTTTCACCCCCATCGCCGTTTGCCCTCAGGACGACGCGGACGGAGTCTTTGCCGCTTCGGACAGGATCGCAGCGCGCAAGCTTGCCAACCGCACCAGTAGCCGCGCCTCCCACGGTTCCGGAGCCTCGCCGGTCAACTCACACCATGCCACCAGATCACACCATCCAATCGCCGTCGGCACCATGCCGTTCGGCGAAACCCCCTCGAGGATTTGCCAGAACCAGTTCCATAGGTAGATCAACTCGCGTGGAAATTCGGGTTCTGTTGATGTCGCCGAAGCGGTCTCGGCCTTGGCCTTCGCCGACTTCGTCCGACCCGGCAGCTTGGCCAGTATCCGTTTGGCAGCGTCGGCATGTTCCTTGACGCTGGCTCCGTCACTTAGCGTCTTCGATTCTCGGAATATATGCTCGGCGTAGACGATCAGATCTTCGGCGAGCCCTTGATAAAATTTGCTGCTTCATTCGCTCCAAGGAACGCTTGCAGATAGAACGAATGCGCAAGCGGCAGAGAATAGAATTCAGTTGCAGTTTCGACCGACAGCGGTACGTCGAGCGCTTCTTTGGTGAGCGGATCGACCAAATGCCATGCGACCGTCAACCGAGCTAGCTTGGCTATGTTCTGCTCGAGCTGGTCGTCTTCGATGATCTGCTGGTTGCGACCTCGCATGGCGCGGCGCTGGAATTGAGCGCGCTGTTCCTTATCGAACTTACGGCCAACCTCGCTCTGCGCCGATAGCACTTCGATAAAGGCTTCGTTGCCGGCACTATCTTCAAGCGTAAGATCGGTCTGTGGATCAATAAGAACTACGCGGAACGGCGCCGTCACATCTCCCCAGAGGGAGCCAAAACTTGTCTTTGTCATGTTCATTTTCCCTTTAGCGGAAGGATGGGGCCGCAATGCCCGCCAGCACCGCGGCCCCGGTTGCGCAACCGCTCGACCGTGGCAGCATCGCTGCGGCACGGCTTTGCGTCTGTCCCCATGGCGGCGGGGATTATTGTTCTGCGTTACGAGACGGTCGTATCGCAGAGTTGAATGGTGGTGCTTTCGATACCGGTCGACGCCGTCGTGCCGAGATAGCGTCCGGCGGCATAGCCACACTGGATCGCCTTGGCGCCGTCCACAATCGACTCGGCATTCGAATTGATCTTGATGCGCGGCAGAAACATCGTCATGGCATCGGGTGCGATTGCCGCTGATGCCGGCAGATAGCACAGCAACCCGAATTCGGTTGCTTGCAACGTAGTCGGATCGTCGAACAAATCGAGGAACGTTGTATCCTGTAGGAACACCGTGAAGTCGCCAGTGACAACTGCATTGGCGAGCAGAATGCCGGGTGTCAAACCCTGCCGATGCAGTTGGGCCGGCGCGGTCGGCGCACGGTTGAACTTGACAGAAAGTCCCGTGGCAACGCCAACGATCGAACTGTTAAGCACCAGCAAGCCATCCATCGACGAGATGATGTCGGTCGTGGTCTCAGCGGTCGGCGCGGTAAAGAACGGCGCAGTAACCCCACTGTAGACCTTACGGTTGCGCCATAGGCCTGAGAAATTGATGGTAGCGCTCGCATTCGGCGCGATCGAGAAGTCAAAGCCGGAGAAGCGACCCTCGGTGAACAGCCGCGAGATATCGCCGTCCGAATTCGACACTTCGACCGCATATTTCCGCTTTACGTGGTTCGATGACGGCATGATCAAGCTATTTCCGACCGCCGTCATCGTGAATGCGGAATCCGCAGTCATGGTGTCCGGCGCCGGATAGACCGTCATCTGACGGTTATTCGACCCACCGAAGCCGACAATGGTAAAGGTCTTGCCGTTATTGTCCACGTCGGAAAGATTGGCGAACTGCAGCATCGTCCCGGCGCGCAAGCCCTTAGTCACCGGGTTGCCGCCGCCGAAAGTGAATTTGCTCGTAGTGTTGTCTGCGGATACCGATGTGAAATCGGTCTGCGATGCAGTGATCAGCGAAGACGTCCATGTACCGCCGAGACAGGCCGCGAACAGGTCTTTGTAGGTCGAGCACGACAGCAGCCCGTTGATGGTGCCGGGCACGCGCCGCGTGCCGTGCTTTTCCATCGGCGTCTGCTTGTCGGTCCGCATTTCAGCAGGCGTATAAGCATCCTTGGCCAGCGAGAAGCTGTGGCTTACATAACGCAGGACCTGCCCGCCGGTCGTCGCTGGGTCCGACGCAGGCACCGCCTCGACGGTCGGATCGATGATCGCCGAACTATACACTTTGACGACAAGTCGCTCGGCAGTGGATTCGAGAAGATCGGCCATGAAGAGGCTCCATCAAAGGGAATGCGGCGTCTCGACGACGGCGCGAGCGGTCCTGCCCAGGGACCGTGTTCAAAGGGCAATAGCGTTAGCCGATCAGATCGAAGCGATACTCAATACCGACGGCGGACCACATGTAGTTCTCAACCTCTGACGGCAGTCCGGGAATACTCAACTCGGAACCGGGGCCGCCGGGATAAACCGTCGCGCTGTCGACGAACACGCCGCTTTCGTTGACGGATCGAAACAGTGCCGCAATTGTCTCCGCGAGATCGGTCGCTGGCTTTAATCCCCAGCCATTCGGTACGAAGATGAAGACTTCGGCGGATGCCGGATTACGATGACGGTTGCGACCGCGACCGCCGCCGGTCTCGATGACGCTGGACATCGCCGCATCAAATATCGTGAATGCGAATGCCGATGGGTTATCTGGCAGCGGCCCGCCATCCTCACCGCGCCAACGCAGCTTCAGCGGAACGCCATCCGGCGGACAAGTCGGAACGTTGCTTTCCATCCGCGCGCGGATGAATGAATGAGCGTCGCTCGACGTTGTCATCCGCGTGCCTGAAGCTCGTTGACGATGACAGTACCGTCAGGCGCCTTGCGCAGTCCCGGATTGATGATCGCCAATTCCTTGCCCTTCACCACAACCTTGTCGGTATTGAGAACTGGCAGCGCAAAGCCGCGCGCGATTAGATCATCGGTGAACACCAGCACGTGCGTATCGCCTTGCTGCACCGTGCCGACCATATCCTTGGCGGCATAAACCCCACGCCTTGCCCGCGCTGCAGCGTCGAAATGAGGCCGATTGATACCAGCGCCGGTATAGCGGCGCACAATGATCGTTTCTTTGAGTTCGGCGGCATAGGCCGCCTTGATTGCGTCGGTCGTCATCGCGCGTTCAAGCGAACCGAGACCGAGGTATTGCCGGCATAGGTGCCAACCGTCGTAATCTTCGCGCGCCAGCGATCGCCGAAGATGCCGGACAGGCCGGTATCGTCACTGAGCGCTCCGGGCGTCACTGCGGCAAGTTTTTTCGGCGAGCGCCGACAGATTCATCTTCTTTTCAGCGCTGGCGGTCGTGAAGGCAAACCGGGCAACCTCGGTCCACGTTGAACCTTGATTGTCGCTGTTCTCGATAGCGACCTTGCACGACGTGCCACCAGAACCGTAGGCGAAATTCGCCGACAGCGTCGCCGCCAACATCCCCTCAAGACCTTCGATATAGCCTTTGCGTCGCGCCCTGGCTGTCCGGGGCCGAGGTGATCACTTCGCTCGTCAGCGCCGTCGTGATCGCGCGATCACCGAGATTTTTGGTGCCGGGATTGTTCATGTCAGCCCACCATCGGATTGATGTAGTCGCGCAAGAGATCGTCAATCTCATTCGAGATCAACGGGTCGTCGGTAGGCCCAACCCAATAGGTCTTGCTGATGACGTCCGGGAGTTCGAAACTGCGCAAGCTCGGATCGCGCCCGCCTTCTGACCACAGCAGCGTTGCCAGCTTCTTTGCGGCGCTGCGGAGATTCTCCGGAACGGACGCCCACCCAGCGCTATAGACCACCATGGTCTTGCCACACGACGACCACCAGGCACGCTCCGGGTTGCAAAGCCGGTAGAGAATGCCGGCGCCGGCATGCAGTTCGTATTCGTCCGCCGTGAGCAAGACGCCGCCTTCGGTGACGGAAACGATCTCGGTAACCGGACGACGTCCGAGTACCAGTTCATCGACCGGACACTCCAGACGAAAGCTTTCCGACAGCGTTTCCACTCGCAGCGTCGGCGTATGCGCGCCGGCGGCTGGGACATTGCATCGCGAGGTGATGGCGGAAGCCACTGCGCGGCCCAGCGCCGCAAGCTTCGCATCCTGCCCGGAGGTCACACCGGTCGCATCGCGCAGCTCATCAAGCGTGAGCAGCGTCAGATCCGATGCGGGCACGGTGACAGCCAAGATTGAATTCACCGCAAGACCTCATCCAGATCGGCGAACGGGAATTCGGTGATAGCTGAGCCCGGCGTGCAGTTGAGGATTTCGACGCCGGAATTGATCGCGGCTTCGTTCCAACCGTCGAACGCCAGCCGGAATTCGTTATCGTATAGCGACAGATCGCGGGGACCTTTGTATTCGCTGTGAAAGTGTTCGCGGCCCGCGACTATGCGGCAATCATAACCGACCAGGCAGACCCGCTTCGCACCCATCGCGATGGCGAGCGCCACTGCCGTATTGCCGCTGTTCCTGCCCTGCTGCACGCCCGCAGAGCCAACCGGAGGGAATGCCGGCTTGCCGTTGACGCGCGGCGGAAACGGTGGCGCTCCAAGGCCCTTGACGCGAAGAATGCGCACCCATCCACGCACGGTCGGTTGCCCCGGTGCATTCAACTCTCGCGCAGCGAGCGGGCCATCGAAACGACCAGCCCCGGCCAATTCGCCACCAACTCGCGCCGCTCGGCGTACCAACCACTATCGGTAAAATACAGCACCGCCGCATCCGGCTTGAGCCTACACGACGAGTTGACGACGATGGTGCGTGACGCCGGTAGCTTGTCCGCAATCTCTTGCGTCAGACTTGGCCCGGAGGCGACGCAGAATACGGTCTCGCCGTTGAACAGCGGGACCGGTGTCCAGAATTCGTTCTCCCATGGCTTGATGGGATTTTGCAGGTTCGCTGCCGCATTCACGCGGCGAACTCCCACGCATGACGCACCGGATCGGCAGCAGGCATGTCGGCAAACTTTGGCCGACCGTGCAGGCAGACCACGCGCGCGTTCGACGGGATGCCACTCCCTGTGACCTGGCCATTAACCGGCGAGATACCGCCGCGGCAATGGACCTTATAAGACACGATCTGCCCCCGAAGGATCATCTGCCAACGATCGTAATGTAAGGCCCAGCCCGCCTCTTCAAGGAAGCCTTGATCGCCGCGACCTCCGATACGTTTCGTCCAACTATCGGGGTCTGCAAGGAATCGATCATAAAGCCCGCGAACGAGGTCGAGATCGCTCCATGCCATCACCCCAGACCCGATGCCGTTACCCAAACGATAGAAATCCTGCAACACGATTGTTGCATGCCCGACCGCAGCAGCGGCGACGTCGGTCAGATCGCCGACGATGGCTGTATCCAAATCGAAATACAGCACCGGACCCGGCAACTTGAACAACTCGATCTTACTCCACCAACCCGGCCAATCGTGTTCAAGCGCAATGCGCTCGCATGGCACGTCGACATCGGATAGACATACAAACCGATGGTCAATCGGGAGATGGCGCGCGACGCCGGCTTTGAGCCGAGCGACCCACGTCGTATCGTAAATGCCGCCGGATTTCAGGACACAAGCGACCGTCAGCATCCAAGATATTCCCTGGCCATTTGCACGCGCACCGGATCACGGTCGATGCCGACGAAATCTGTCTTCAAGCGCTGACATATCATGCCGACAGTTCCGCGACCCATGAACCCGTCAAACACCGAGCCACCGTACTTCAGCGCTGGCTGCCCGATCAAAAGTACCTCACACAGTTCGTCCGGGAACCAGCCGCGGCTGGCACCGAAATCATCCTCGACAAGATCACGGAGATCGTGTTGCGGAATGTGCGGCATGTTCGCGACATAGATTGTATTGGTCAGACCCCGGCCCCACTTCGAAACCTCGTGAAGCTCCGCGCCGCACCATTCCTCAGCTCTGGTCTTCTTGTTGCCAAACACGTTGATGATGGCCGGCTTGCCAACCAGTTGCCGAGGTAGAGGCCCATACAGATGCGAGAACGCCAGATCGGCATCGCCTTCATAGTTGACGCTGTCGCCCAAACCGAGGCGCAGTCCAGGCCGTTCGACGACCCAATCGATCAGCATCGCTGCACGACGACGCGCGGACCGGCCACACGGTCACGCAAAACGCAATCCGATATCAACTCGACGAACCGACCGTTGTATTCCTCTCCCTCGAAGCGGAATACTAAGGCACCGACACCATCCACGGTCACCGGATAAAACCGCGCGCGCCGCGGAGCCCATGGTGAATCAAAGCCGTTATAGCGATCCACGACATCGAGGATTTCACCAGGATAATAGCCGCGCCCGAAATCGAAGTCGGAATCGAGCCGGATATTCAGCGAACCCGGCACCATCTCAATACCGATAACATTGGCGATCTCTTCGATTCTGCGTCCATTTGCATATTTGAACGCTTTCGTCGCGCCGCCGACGCCGTCCACCATTTCACCTTCGACTGCATCGCGGCGAATTGCGCGCGGCCGGAAGCGCCAAACCTCGCGCGTCGGTTCGTGTAGCGCCGGCCCAATCTTCTCCGCGGTGAAATACTCGCTCGCCGCACCCAGAATTGCCGAGCGCGTGTAAGCGGCACGATTGCATGGCGACACATTCGCCCGCACGACCGGATCGCTATCGTCAACCGGGCCTTCCCAGAGCAACTCGGCATTGGCCTTACAATGCCGCCACAGCCAGAACCAGATCGGCTGATGATGGCCGCAATTCTCGAACCAGTGGTGATACATCGAAAGGCAGAGCACAACATCGAAACGCCCGGGCACCTCCATCCACTGCTTGCCAAGGTTCCGCCATCGAAAATCGATATTGCAGCGCTCGGTCAATCCGCGCTCGACCGCCTCATTGTAGTTCCGTTGTAGAAGGTCGACATGGCCGGCTCCGCGCACATCGCGGTTCCGGTCGACACCCACCACACGCGCCGCACCACGTTCCGCGCAAAGCCACATCCATTGCGCCATGTCGCAGCCGACATCGAGTACGGATTTGCCCTTCAGATCGGCCGGCAACGGCACCGCTTGGCGCTTCAAGCCCATCCGGGCCGGTGTCTGATAATCAAGCGCAATAGCGTTCATACGTCTCGACACCCAAATCGAATTTGCTTCCGTATCGGTCAAGCAGCGCTTGCCATTTAGGTTGACCGTCGCTCGGCGAAACATGGCTGTAGCAACTCAGCGCCGCAATCTTGCGCTCGCCTTGCGCCGCGGTCAGCGCGACGACCTTTGCGCCAGAGACTTTGCCATAACAGCCAGCGACCATCTTCTCTGGCCAGTGCGCGGCGATGTGGCGGTGAATTCCAATGTGGTGCCGATGACCATATTCACCGGCCGCGCTGTGCGTCACGATCTCATCGAAACTCGATAGTTCCAGCAGATCGAGATGTTCGATGTCGGAATTTGCCGGCGCTTCGGTGAATGGCAGAAGCTTTGCCTTTGCCCCGAGCAGTTCGCAGGCCGCGAAGAATTTCCAGGCGCGATCTGGATCGGTGCGTGGGATCGAACAGCAGATAACGGTCCAATCGCCAGGCTCGGAAATCAGCAACCCGCCGAACCAAAGGGCCTCATCGTCCGGATGAGCAACGACTAACACTCGCTTCATTTCGCAAACGTCAGCAGCGTCAGGTTCGTGTCTCGATAGTGCGGATATGGCAACTCGCGGACATCTTCGAGATGAAAGCCAAGCCCAGCAAAAACATGCTCATATTCCGCCTGCTCGCGATTGAAGACCGGAGGATTGCCACTACGGCGCCACTTCCGTCCAAGGATTTCCGATACTATAACGCCGCCACTGCGAAACCGGCCAGCCGTTCGCTCAATATCTTCGTCGGGGATATGAAGCAAAATTGTATGTGCCAGTGTCACATCGGCGTCAGGCAAGGTCGATGCCTCTGTTATCCGCCGAAAGGAATACCCCTGCACAACCATACGGGCCTGCAAGATCGCCGCGAAACATATATCGACACCGATGTATCGATCCGCCGAGAATATCTTTGCAAGTCGTCCCGTGCCGCAGCCAAACTCTACCACGCTGCGGTCACCAACGGCTTCCCGCAACACGTCAGGAAATTCCTCACCTTCCGGCCATGCCTTTCCGGCCGGCGTGATATTATCCAGGCCGTTGCCGGAGGCCCAATACTCGAATGCGCGCACAGAACTACTTCTTCGCCGGCGCTTCCTCGTATTTGGAATCAACCAGATCGCAGTCGCGATAGCCCATGCCGGCGTCGGCACTGAGTTTATAGGTCGCAAAGCCATTGGCGACGGTGATGGTGACGTGCCCATCCTTCACGACCAACGCGGCGTCCGGATCGGTCAACATTTCATCGGCGATACGCGTCACCTTCGGCCAAGGTTTTGCCGCATAGAGCGTGCGCTGCCCGCCCGGTACAGTTTCCTGCCGGATTTCGACGGACTCGATATCGCCATCTTTGCGCTGCGGTGCCTTGGCCTTTTCGGCGCGCGGCACCGGCTTCGGCGCGACATAGTCGACGGCAAGACCGAGCCGCTTGTACTTCTCGGCATAGGAGATTTCGAGATCATGCGTCTCGCCGGTCTTGTAGTGCGGCCCTTTGCCGTCGCCCTGCTTGACCTTGTGGTCCTTGGTGAACGTGATCTTCGTGGTCGCCATGGCTATCACCTCGCGCGCGGAAATTTCAGTCTCTACTAAATGCAAAAGCCCCGGCGTTGCCGCCGGGGCTCATGATCGTTAATCGACTCGATGGACGACTAGTCGATGATCGCCGAGACGCCGCCAGCCTTGGCGTAGCGCGGTTCGTGCAGGATGTAGAGCGCGGCGCCGAGCCATGTCGTGGTGCCGGCATCGCTGGACGACACGCGGATGCAATCGAAGTTATTGTCGGCGTCGAGGTCTTCTGCCTTGATGTCGATCACCAGCAGCGCCTGGTTGCCGCCGAGATCGGTGTTGGTGTAGGTGTTGCCGGCCGCTTGCGCGACCTGCGTCCATGTACCGATGGCGGTCAGGGCGACACCCTGCTTGGTATCGACGCGGGTGAAGTTGAGCGCCTTGGCGTTCGATGGGGCAACCGACGTGCACTGCTCGACGGTGAGCGTGACATCCTCGCCGTTCACACCGATGTCCTTGAAGAACACGATGGCACAACGACCCCAGTTCTTCATGGAGACGACGTCACCGGCGCGCGCGGTGCCGAGACTGAGCGGGATGATGGCCGAAACGATATCGACCTTTTCGAGAATATGTTGGTTCATGTGTTCGATCTTTCGTGAGATATGGCGCCGTCACGGCGCGATGATGGGAAAGAGAGCGCGGGCCGGATTAAACCGGCCCGCTAACTATCAGCGCGCGTCGAGAGCAACGGCCCATGACAGCGTGTTGGCACCGTTCTGCGGCGTGATCGCGGCCGACCACGCCGGCTGGCCGGCCATGCGCCAGACGAAACGGAAGGCGGTTTTGGACTGATCGAACAGCAGGTGGATCGACGTATCCACCTTCGGGCCTGCGGCCTTGCGCAGAATCCAATACTGGTTGAAATCGATCAGCATGATGTCGCCCTGGTCGCCGATGGTCTTGGCGGCCTGCAGCGGAATGACCGGACGGCCCTTGAGGCGGCCATACGGTGCATCGGCAATGCCGCCGGGCGGCAGATAGACTGGGGTCGAGGCTGCGGTCGGCAACTGCGAACTCGCCCCGGCCGGCTGGAACGCCATCGCCTCAAGCTGGGCTTCAACGTCCTGGTTGACGATCCAGACTGCGTTGCGGCGCCACGGCGCGTACATGCGGCCCCACATCTTCTGGATGTTGGCGAACCAGACGGTATCGGCCGGCTGCGAGGTTTCCTTCGCAACCGAGATCAGCGATGCTGACTTGAGCGCGCCGAGCGGCATGCCTACGCCGCCGCCGTCCAAGATCGCGGTGTTGATCTTGTGGGTCATGATGCCCGGCACCTTGGCCATGATCCACGATTCGTAACCAGGCGCATCTTCCAGAAGTTCGTCAGTCGCCGCGGCCAGCGCGGTAAGCTTGTTGAGGCGGATCGTCGACTGTTCGAACGTGGCCTTGCTGTCGGCGATGGTCTGCGCTTCACCGTCCCAGTAGACCTGCAGGCCGGCGGTGCCCCACGGCGTGGTTTCATCCTTGGGGATGGTCATGCTGTTACCGCCAGGCGTGAGCGGCACACAGCGATTCATCAGATTCTCTTCCGCTTCGACTTTCTTCCAGATCTCGCGCGAGAACTCGGGCGGAACCAGGAAGCCGCCGTCGGCGCCGGCACCTTCATTGCCGTAAGTTGTGACGGCATTGAGCAGCTTCTTGACACCGTCGTTTTCGACCTCACCGTTCGTCTTGGCACGCACCGCCATGGCGAATTCGCCCATGTTGATGAAATTGTGCCGCTGGTTGTCGCGAGCGGTCGCATGCACGGTCTGGCGCCCGCCGCCGTTCGCCTCGGTACGCGCTTCCGGTGCGGTCTTGCGGCCCTGCCCCTTCGGCAGCAAAGCCGAGAGCGCGGCGATCTGCTTGTCAAGTTTCTCGATCTCAGTCGTATTGGCGGTGATGGTGTCGAGTTGATCTTCGGTCAGATCGCCATCGGCTTCACCGCCATTGACGATGGATTCGGACGCATTGAACAACTCCAGACGCTTAGCTTCCAACGCCGCGATGCGTGTTGCAGCGTTGACATCCATAACGAAGGCGAAGGGATTCGCGAGCGAAACGCTCGCGGCACTGAGAAGCAGACCGCACGTCGCGGCCCGCAATGCGGTCGTCTTCATAGTTTTCCCTTTCAAGGAAAGCGGCGTCTCACGACGGCGCGGGTTTGCGCGTGCCCTAGGCGCGCGTTGCGGGCATTCCGGCAAGCCGGAATTTCGGAAATGGTTAGATGCGCGCGAGCGCGGCGATTTGCGCCTGCGCCGCGGCTCGACGCGGCAACAGCGCCGATGGCAGTTTCTTGAAACGATTCGGATGTGAAACCGATGCCGCAACTTTCAGGTTCTCGGTCATCTTGTCGGCGAAGCCATTGGCAACCGCTTCCTTCGCGGTGAACCATGTCTCGTCTTTCATCCAGGTATTGATCTGCTTGTCGGTTTGCTTGGTGCGCGCCGAATAGACCTCCCGGATCGTTTCGTTCACCGTGTCGAGCAGATCGGCGTATTTCCGCATGTCTTCGGCGCGCCCGAAGGAAACGCCATAGGCGTCGTGGATCATGACGAAGGCGCCTTCGGCGATCTCAATCTTGTTGCCTGCCATAGCGATAAACGACGCTGCGGATGCAGCCAAACCGTCAATCTTGACGTTGATGTCGGCTTTGTTTTCGACGAGCAGCGAATAAATCGCCTTGCCGTCGAACACGTTGCCACCTTCGGAGTTGATCCGAACGTCGATGCTTTTCACCTTGCCGAGCGCCTTGAGATCGTCGGCGACCTGCTTCGCGGTGATGCCTTCGCCGAACCAGTCGCCGCCGATGGCGCCGTAGATATAAAGCTCGGCCGTCTCGTCGGCGCGTGCGATGATGCGATACCCCGAAGCCTTCGGCGCCTGTTTGCCTTTCGGCAAACGGATGATGTTCGACATCGTCGATGATCCTAGTTGCGGGTCAGAATTTGATAGGTCACGCCGGCGACCGTCAGATCGCGGATGCGGAGATTGCGAAGGTCCTTGACATCCAGATCGGCCGGATAGTCGTCGCTCATTTCGACGGCCGTGCCGTCAGTGCCACGCTCGCCTTGCGGACCGGACTCACCACGCGGGCCCATCAATCCGCGTTCACCCTGAGGCCCGCGCTCGCCGACGGCGCCCTGCGGACCTTGCGGACCCGCTTCACCGCGCTCGCCCTGCAAACCGACTGGCCCCTGCGGGCCCGCTTCACCCTGAGGCCCGCGCTCGCCGACGGCGCCCTGCGGACCTTGCGGACCCGCTTCACCGCGCTCGCCCTGCAAACCGACTGGCCCCTGCGGGCCCGCTTCACCCTGAGGCCCGCGCTCGCCGACGGCGCCCTGCGGACCTGCCGGCCCTTGAAGGCCCATCTCGCCGCGGGGGCCGACAGCGCCGGCCTCGCCCTGCAAGCCTTGCGGGCCATCCCGACCATCCCGGCCAGGAATGCCTTGCTCACCCTGCAGGCCACGCGGCCCAACCTCGCCTTGAGGACCGCGCTCACCGAGAGCGCCTTGAGGCCCCTGCAGACCAATTTCACCAGACGGGCCCCGTTCGCCGACCGCACCTTGCGGACCGGTCTCACCGCGCTCGCCCTTGAGTCCGATATCGCCATGCGGGCCCTGCGGCCCGATAGCGCCAACCTCGCCCTGAGGACCGCACTCACCGGCCAGGCCCTGCGGCCCCTGCGGGCCCATCTCGCCGGGCTGGCCACGGTCGCCGGCAACACCCTGAGGACCGGCTTCGCCGCGATCGCCCTGCGGGCCGGCAATCGGTGCGCGCGCTTCGAGTGCAATCACGCGTTTGACCACATCGCCGACCGACGCGCACAGTTTAGCGAACGGCGTTGGTTTTTCCGGCGGCTTGGTCGCGCGGTTGAGGATGATCGGCTGTTTCGACATCAGGCTACCGGTTCCAGCAATTCCGCGATGGAGTCGACGAGCGCATGCGCGGCGGCATCGTTCGGCATGTCGTCTGTCTCTTCCGGATCGGACGCGGTACCCGATGAGGCCGAAGATGGAGACGCTGCAGACGGGGTTGGTGTTGGAGTTTCACCGATATTTTCGAGAGTGGTGTACTGCGACTGCATCACATATTTGTCGCCGCCATCGCCAGCCGGCATCTTGTTCATGTCGAGATAGTCTCGCCAGTCATCGGCGTTGAGCGCGCCATTCCGGCGCATGATTTCAAGACCTTCATTCTGGCTCTTGAAATCGCCGCGCAGCAGCGCGCGCATGTTCATCTTCGTATAGAACCCTTGCCGGTTCTGCGCGCCGAACAACTTGAAATCGGCCTCGTCTTCGAAACGCTTGACCCAAGGCGTAACTGAATCGACAACGACCTCGATCGCCTGATGTTCGATATTCGAGAACGTCGCGCGCAGCAGGTGCATGACCTTGTGCGGCGGCACGCCAAACCAACGGCAGACTTCCTCAATCAAAAGATAGCTCGCATCGATCATCTGCGCCTTTTCAGGCGACATGCCGATGGCCTTCCACTCCGCATCGTTGTCGAGGAACACCGTCTTGTTGGCGTTGCGCGGGCCTTTGTAGAGTTGTTCGAATTGGGCTCTCTGACGCTTCAGGCCATCGGGTTTCAAGGGCTTCTTGTTGATGACGACGCCGGCGACGTTCATGCCGTTGCCGAAAGCGGACGCACCGAACAACTGAATTGCGCGAGCCCAGCCGAGCGACTGCGACGCATAGTCGATGACATTGACGCCGAGAACGCCTTCGCCGAACCCACGAAGGTGAAACATGTCGACCGCGGCGATGATAATCTTCTCGCCGGTACCGTTGTTCACTTCATAGAATAGATCGCCGGTAGCGATATCTCGCCCCGAACTGCTGATAGCATCTTCGGTCGCACGGCAGCATTCGACGCGCTCCGGATGACTCGGCCACAACGCAAACGGACGATCGAGTTGATCTCGCTCGATCTCGGCATAGCCGTTGCCCCAGCGCAGCGCCCAATGCGTCAGGGTTTCCTTGAACTGGAACGACGACCATTCCTTGTTCGGCCGCTTCCAGATCAGATAGTCGACCGGATGCGACTTCTTAATCTCGGCACCCGACTTGCCGTCGAGCATCACATGCCATGGCAGCACCGCAACGGTCTGCGACAGATAGCGAAGGCACGCCCACACCGCGGAGATCGTAACAGCAGTGTCCGGCGTGATGACCACGCCGGCAAGGGTCCGAGCACCGGATGCGACACGCGACGCGCCGGGATACTTGTCACCCGTCAGCCGGTTGGCGACGGCGAGCAATCCACCAGCCATACGATCGCGCAGTCCGTCGAACATCTAGACGAATTCCTCGATGTCTTGTGCGGCGAGACGCGCGTTATAGGTGTCTCGCACTTCATTCCAACGTGGATGCTTGTGGTCGCGAAGGATGGCCATCTCTTCGTTAGCCGTCAGCGGCTTGGCGACGCCTGATTGCGCGTCTTCGTCACTCATCGTGTCGAAGACAGACTGCCCGCTGGCTTCGGGATTAAGGCTCATCAGGTGCGCTGCGTTGAAAAGTGCCACGAGCGGATCAATCTTTCCGAAGCCTGCCTCTTCGCGCGCGATGCGCGAGGCCGTCGACGTCAGGACGACTTGTGCGTTACCGACGCACCAATTGAGCAGCGCCGACCCACAATGCAAAAAGGTGCGGTCGCCAAGCTTTCGTTCCAGCGTCTTGTAGGCACCCATCAAACCGATGCCCTGACGCACGGCATCTAAGGTTTCTGCGTCTTGCGTGATATTAACCTTTGCGAGCGCATCGACAATGCCGCCGATGCCGGCAGCATCGACGCCGACTTGCGCCAACAGACCAAGGTCACGCACCTTCACCACAAGATCGACGATATATTGAATGTCGTCAGGAAGCGGTGGCTCGTAACCCATCGGCAATTGTTCTAGGTCAAGATCTTCGAAATGATCGACGAACTTGAATTTGGTAAGTGTTCGTTCCCTTTCGAACTTATTGTATTCTTCGATGTTCGCCTTGCGGCGTTCTATCCCGATGTCCGAGATGAAGGCATGAGCCCAGCCTAGCCAGCGCTTCGTTTTCTTTTCCCGGCCCATCACACCAATGCCGAGCAGATCGTCATTGCCGCCGCCGTCGAGGCCGATTGTCACAACCTCGCTGCGTTCGAGTAGCGCATCGAGCGTCAGCGTCTTGTCGACTCCGCGATCCCAGACTTCAGCGCCGGCCCAGCCATCGGCCCGCTGCGACATTCCAGCTTGGAGATTGAGATACTTCGCATCCCAATCGATCACCGAGGACTTGCCGCCGCGCACCGCTTCGGCGCGCTTGCCGATCAGGAACGTCGGGTCGACTGACTTCCCCCAGTTCGGATTCGGGATGTACCAGTTCTCCGGCTTCTCATAAGCCTTCGACTTGATCATCTCTTCCGGAAATTCGTAGATGATCGGAAGCGATTGAGGATCGACCAGCTTGCCGTCGCGGATGTTGCGGAAGTCTTTCAGCTTCTGTTCGAAGATGCCCGCCGGCGGCTTCGGCGATTGAGTTGACAGATAGATCACAAAACCTTCGGGCCGCGAATTGAGACCACCCTCCGCTTCGCGGATCATCGACTCCGCGTTGGCGCGTTGCCCGAACAACCAGAGTTCGTCGATCAGCAGACCTATCGTCTTTTTGCCGGAGACCGTTTCGCTGTCGGCGGCGACGATTTTGAGGAACGCACCGGTCGTCCGATGCGTGATCAGTCGCTGCCCTTCATTGACGTGTAACAGATCGAGCAGCGCGGAGTCGGCGCGGATCATGTCACGCGCCGGAAAATATGAATTGTCGGCAACTTCCTTCGTCGGCGCCAGGATGTAGAACTCGCCGGACTCTCGCCAGTTGCGCAACAGCGCCGTAACCATCACGCCGGCAGCGATCGTCGACTTGGTATTTTTCTTAGCGACACACTCGAAGATGTAACGAATCAGGCGGCGACCGGTCGACGCATCATACGAACCGAACAGCGCCCGCGGCAGATCGAACACCCACGGCAGGCAGGCTTCTTCGATCGTCGGCCTGTCGAGAACGTCGACAAGCCTCAGATCCCGGAAGATCGACAAGGCCGCTTCGGCCTCATCGGGAAACAACGCGCCGAACGTCACCAGCGACTCGCGGGCGACGATGCGCTCCTTCCAGTCCAGACACGCCGTCGACCATGAGGGAACGAAGTTCACTCGACGGGCTCTAATTTCTTAGCCGCGCCAGGCGCAAGCGGCGGCGCATACTTGCCGGCGGCGGCATTGCGAGCCGCGACGGCGGCCTCTTCCTTTTTACCCATGACCTTTGGCGTCACTCCTTCCGGCACCTTGGCGGTCTGCACCGTGCCGACGCCGCGATCTAGTAGGGATTTGGAAGCCGACACACGCGCACCTTCGGTTTCGCCGCGCGTTGAGATCGACCGCAACACTTCGATTGCCAGATTGGCGTATTTGCGGGCTTCCCCCCGAACCTCATCGCCGACCACGGCAGCCGGCCGGTGCCCGCCGAAGAGCGACATCTGCGATAGACCGCCGACATCGACCGATGGCTTACCGTAGCCGCGATCCAGAATCGCGTTCGCAGCGTTGACTTTGGCCGTCTCGCTCTTGCCGTGGCAGAGCTGCTTGACCAGCGATGTGATCGCGTCCCGGGCATGAACCTGGGCGGCCGACTCGATATCGTCAGGCGCTGCGGCGGCCAGGGCCGCCGCCAGATCAATGTCGGGTAACGCCGACGATGCTTTGTGACCCTTTGACTTCCGGCCAGCACCGGGGCGTTTCCCGCCTCTTTTCGACTTGGCCGGCGCCGGGTCGGTGCTCTCACTCATGGCCGTTTGATTTCTTTGATTGGGCTTTGATTAATCAAAGGTCCGGGCCCAGAAAAAAAGTTTGTGCATGACACCCATGCGGTAGATGCTCCCTATCCGCCCAGACTTTCGACCACCCCCCCTATGCCTTTGCCCGCTCGGCTCTGGCCTCGGCGGTCTTGCGACCGTGACAGGGAGCGCAGCGCAACAGCACGTTGGCTGGGTCTAGCTTCGCACCACTATCCTTGATCTCGACTATGTGGTCGCCATAGAGGCGGACGCCTTCGCGCGGCTTTGCAGGGTCGTGCTGCTCATCTTGGCACCGTCGACCACGGGCCTTAATGATGGCCCGCATCAGGGACTTCCATTCAGCGGAGAGGTAGAACGGATCAGCCGCCTTTGGCTTTACCGTCAAGGTACCTGTGCGGGTGGATTGCCGCAGCTTGGTGCGTAATGTCCTTAGCTTCTGCATCTACAAAAAGGGCGCCGGCTCAGACTGAGCACAGCGCCCGAAGTTGGTTCAAGACTAAACGTAGGGGAGGAAACCCGAGCTTTCGCCTTGGATCAGATGCGCGTGACGTGTTGGCGTCCGCACTCCCCAAGGTGATACCCTATCCTATGAAAGCAAAAGCCCGATGCATTGCTGCACCGGGCTTGGCTTCAATCCTTGCGCTGACACTCACGGTGCCGTGGTGGGCGTTCACATGGCGTCCTCGCTTGGCGTCTGCCCGGAAGCACGGGCGGTGCAAGTCCATACACCCTATGAACGACAAAGCCCGGCACAATGGCCGGGCTTGTGGGCATAGCTTCGCTTTACCTAGAACCGCACACGATCCCCGAATTATATCGGCAGAAGTGCGCCGAAACCGGTTAACAGACTAAGGTCTGATGGAAGGTGCATTAAGCGTTCGCTGAAGTAAGGCGATTCTCTCGTGGGGTGCAAGTGTATTTGCGGTCTCCCATGTGGAAGACTCCCACCTGCCTTGCCGCTTGAGTGCCTTCTTAAGCCTGTGGAGTTTTGTTTTGGTGCGACTTGGTAATTTTTTGCTCTGCGGCTTCATTCGCCTTACCGAGCGCGCAGCCCGCGAACTTACGTAGCCGGGAGGTGGGGCATTGTCGTCATAGACCCAACTCAGGGTACGAACCCGATCAATGAATTCGTCATCGATTGGCACCGGTTTATTGGTGGCCGGGTCGCACAACAGACCCATCACGCCGGGTGTCGACATGATCCGGGCGTGCATCTTGTTCACATCCCAGCACAGCACGAAAATCCAACCCGGAAACGCGGCTTCCCATCCTTGAACCGATTTCCCGGTTAGCTTGTCTCGGCGCTGCTGCATCGGGCGGAAGGCGCCGAACCGACGGCGGGCGAGCCAGCGCAGAGCACGCGCATCATCGCCTGGAAACGTCCGAATCAGAAACCATTGCGCTGGGCCTTCCGAGATTTCGGCATCGACCGGGTTCTGCCGCTCAACGCGTTCTTTGATCGCACGCTCGGCAGGGCCACTAATCGCATCCCAAACCGCACTGAGATTACCCGGTGTTTTTGCCAACATTCAGCCCTCACCCTGTTTTCGAGAGATTAGATTCGACCGGAGCGCTAAGCAGGGCTTCGCATTCCAGCAGACGGTCACGGTAAGGCTTCACCAGCCTTTCGATGACGTCATAGATTTCGTTGTCGTTCGGCAGAAATTTGTGGTCGAGACCAGCTTTGCCGCGTTGGATATCCCGACAGCCTTCCTCGATTGCCCACGCAGGCAACGGCGCCAATAAGCGGCGGATGCCGTCGATCATTGCCACGGCGGATTCAGCATCGATATTGCGCGTGACAGAACGGAAGCCCGCGAACATGTCGGAGATCGCCAGTGCAACGCGGTCAGTCTGCGCGTTCGTAAATGGCACCAGCGCCGAGATGAGGTCACCCTGCCGCTTGGTCAGCGCCAATTGTTCATGCTGCATCAACGCGCGAATGACGGGCCGCGGCTCGCCATCTACCCTGCAGGGCGACCAAACGTTGCTGGGAATTTCGATGTCGCATGTCCGGTCAGTCCGAACCGGCGGCTTGTCCGCTGCGCAAACGGGCAGAGAGGCCGGCGAATGCATGCCCTTGGGATCGAGGTTTGCCTCCATTCCGCGCGCCGCTATGACGATCTGTTTGAACACTGGCTTGCTCCGTCGTCGGCAGTGGGGCTGATTGGCGGGCCATCTCGCGTGAGATGGCTTTCTCGAAATACTGGATGGTCTGGGGTGGCCCGTCGCGCTTGGATGCCATGACGGCATGCGCCACGGCTATCGCGGTTTCGCGTTTCCAGCCTTCCTTGAGCCAGGCATCGACCCTCTCGGGAGAGCCGTACCAGCCGATTGGCCAGTCGATCGGTTTGGGATAGCCCGCGATTGCGCCGATCTCTTCGGCGAGTTGAAAGGCTTCGGGGACTAATCAAGCATCGCGCGCGCGCGTCACCACCACTACCACCAGAGTCTTGGTCGTTATGTGCCCATGCATGCGTGGGCACCTCGGCATCCGAGGTGCCCGTCCTAGGCTGGGCACCGGTGCCCGCTGGTGATGCACCTCCGGGTGAGGTGCCCGCCCTGTGGGCACCTCGAACCGTCACTATCGTCATCGTCGGCATCGGTGGGAGGCGTCAATTGTGGGTCGTCCAGATCCATTATGACCCGGTATGCATGGCACGCATGGGGGCGCGCGCCGTTGAACTCGCGGGTCTCGACAAAGCCGGCATCGATCAGCCGCGCGACCGAACGCTGCACTGTTGACCGGCCGCAGCCAATTTTTTCGGCAATCATACCCTGCCCGAGAAAACACCAGCCGAGCTTATCCGTGTGCATGCCAAGGAAGCACAGCACCTGAAGGTCGCGGCCTTCCAATCGCGGGTCGGCCACGGCGCGCGCTGGAATGATGGAGTAACGTCGATCGGTCATTCCGCTGCGCCTTCAGGCTTGGGTTCGTAGACTTTGCCGGCTTTCGATGGCGGCCATGGCCACGGTGCAACGCCGGCGAACGGCCGCCGCGCCAGGTTTGGCAAGGTCGCGTCGAAGAATTCACGCCAGGCCGTTAGTTGGGCGAGATCGGTGATGACCGCCCATTGCTCGCGCGGCGGTAGTTTTGCGAACGGCAGAACTTCTGGACCAGCCGCTTCGGCCGGCAGATAAATGTCGCCATTGCTCGCACGCGTGGGCTTTGCCAACTCGCCGGCGATGGCGCGAAGATTACAGTAAGCAATGCCCCGCTCATCGTCGGCGGTCACACGCTCAAATGACGCCGGTCCGGCCGCGGCAGGCGCGGCTTCGCCATCGCCGCGTGGCTCACGCGTCAGCGATTTTACGATCTCGCGCGTCAGAAGTTTTTGGGCGCGGTCGATTGACTTCGGCTCGAACAGTTTTGGATGTTCGGCGACGACCGCGGCGACAGCGGTGTCAATGATGGTGCTTAGCATGCTCATTGAGCACCTGTGCATAACCGGATTAACGGGAGCAATTCATGCCGAAGAGTTGCCGCGCCGGGACGGCGAGGCGCAGAATCGGCGCAATTGGAAATCCCATCTTGATGGCCGCCCACGGCCGCGAAGTTGGAGATGTGTTTGCGGGGGGTGATCATCGCGCGGTCGCCGCCTCGATCAGTTCCTTGGCTTCCGCCATGTCGTTGACGTGTTTCGATAGCCCACCCGGAATTGGTCCGAAGACGCAGACCGTCATGCCAGTGCCCCGCGCCGGCGCGATGATGTCGGCGACCGGCGGGCCGTCTTTGGAGACGATGCGCCGGCCGGTGCATTCTGGGTCTGTGCGGATGGTCAGCGTCATGCGATCCGCTATGCCGACAATGTTTGAAGCGCTACGTAGTGTGGCCGCGTCGGGATTTGAATTTGAAGAGGGCGACCGGGTCCACTGAAGAAGATTTCTACAACATCTGAATCGACAGCCTTGAGCAGGCTCACAAACTGCGACGGCGGCACCTTGAACGATCCGGCATCCATTCCAGGAGCCACGCAATCGACACTCTCAAGCCCAGCATCGCCGCCGACATGCAGCCGGGCCAACGACGGCTCCACATCCCATTCAAATTCGATCGTGCCTTTGTCGGCAACCAGCGATAGCCGTTCCACGGCGTGGAGTAGAGATTTGCGGTCGAACAGGAAGCGCGGGCTTTCTCTGAAATCGCCGATCAGTTGCTCGTATTCTGGAAACTGGGAATCGATCAGCTTGGTGGTGAAGCGCCACGCGCCGCTCTCGACTACGAGCAAGTTTTCCGACCATTCGAGGTGGACTGGGCCAGCCTTCGCCGCGCGGACAATCTCGCGGGCGGTTTGCTGGGTGACGATGACGTCGGCGTCGACCGGCGGCAGGCCCTCGATGGAGGTCCGCGCCAACTGAACGCCGCAAGTAGCCACTGTCGAGACAGTCTTGCTTTTGGCGTTGTGCAAATAGATGCCAGCGCGATACGCCGCAGACATGCCGTTGTCGGTCGCGAACTCAGGTTCGCCGAAAAGGCGCAGTGCCTGTTCGGAAGTCAGGTCGATCTTATCCGTCGGATCGCACGCCAAGGCGTTGGGATAATCCGTGGCCGGCAGCGTCCCAAGCCTGTACACACTGCGGCCGAATTTGACCTTGAGCCGAGAGCCGTCCAATTCGCAGACGACCTGAGAGCCTTCCGGTGCCGAGCCGAGCAGCCCGGCGAGGTCGTGGGCAGCGACCGTCGTCGAGCCCGCGGTCTCGACTTCGGCTGGGCATGACATTTCCGCGCAGTAGTCCAGCGCATGCGATAGCAGCCACAGATTTCCTTCGCGCGCCGTCAGCAAGACGTTGGCAAGAATCGGGATATTGTCGTTGCGCTTGCCGACATGCACGAAAGCGATGGCGCCGACGAGCGCGTCACGTTCTGCGGTGAATTTCATGATGCCTCACAAATTTCGGTTGACGGAATCGTAAAGTCGGAGGACGGCGCGGCTGACGGCTTTCGTTTTCGGAATGGTGAAGTCGAGCGTACCGACAGGTCGCTCGACTTCGTCAAGGAATTGATCGACTGCATCAGCGATATCCCCGGATTTGCCCTCGGCAACCTCTTCCAGTTTATCGATCAGTTTATTGTCGCTGCTGATCGTGCTTTCGAGCATATCAATGGTGCTCTCGGCCACTTCGCGCGCATTTTGAACCGCGACCGCGGTCTCACTTTCTGTCTTGGCGTCCAGGATTGCGCCAATTGCCGCTATTACGTTTTTCAATTCAGACATTTTCCATTCTCCTGTTATGGACAAATTCCCGCGCATGGCGACCGAGGACGCGATACACAATCGCTCCGGCCGCCTTAATTTCGGTTCAACTCGATTTTGAAACGCTTACAGATACTGATCTGAAAGAGGTCGCGTTGATCGCGGCTTAGTTTTTATGGGCGGACAATTTCCGCATTTGGTTTTTGATGGTCACCACTGGTGATCGGAGGTTCGAAGAGTTGGCGTTGCTTGAAGGCTTTGCCTTCGCGGTCTAACGCCGCGGCGCAGGCCGGGTTGATCCAGATCACTTCCGTTCGATCCAGCGCGCCATCGGCATGTGCGCCGATTTCAATACGTCGCCAGTCGGGCAGCGCGTCGTCGTAGAGCGGCGACGGATAGCCGGACAGCACCACCATGCCGACAAGCGTTTTTAAAAGCTCCAGGAGCCGCGCGTGGTCGTCTGGCGATAGTTCGTGCGTGTAGTTACCGCTGCCCTTGCCGGTCTTCTGCCAGCTTCGCGTTTCGGGCAGATAGGGTGGGTCTACATAGTGAAGCGTTTCTCTCCCGTCGTGCCGCTGCATGATATCGACGGCGTTCCGACATTCGACGACGACGCCGCGCAATCGCTCGACCGTTTTATGAAGCGCGGTCGGATAGTTCACCCAATCATGCGCCGGCGTGGAGCCCGACTTATTGCTGTTCGCGCGAAAGCCTGAAGCCTTTGCGGCATGCGCATCCGAACCGTGCCCCATGAATGCGCGGATGATCAGCCGCCGAGCGCGCTCAATCGCGTCGTCGTTTTCGACCGGCGTATAGGCGAGTTCAAATTCGAGACGCGAAAACGGCGTTAGTTCTAACAGTCGATGCAGCCGGGCAGCTTTGAGCGGCTCTTGTAGAACACGAAACAGGTTCACAGCCTCTTCGTCGAGATCATTGTAGACCTCGGCATAGCTGCGTTCTTTCCGCAGCAACACGCTCGCAGCCCCGCCGAAGGGCTCGACGTAAACCCGATGCCTGGGGAAATGCGAGATGATCCAGGGTGCGAGTTTCCACTTGCCGCCGTGCCAGCGCAGGACGGGACGGGTTGGTTTTGATAAGCGCGGGGTGATATTCATGGAGCGAACAGATCGTTCGGTGCGAGCATTTGCGGCTTGTCTTTCATCTTCGCTTTGATCGATTCACGTCGTCTCTCTTCCGGCCCCGCAAGGCACAGCGCCATGCGTCGAGCTATGTCGGCTTGATATTCCTCTTCGCGTTCGATCAGGATTGCGCGGAAGCCTTCGCGCCAAGCGGCCTCGCCCGTCGTTCCTGTGCCGGCGAACGGATCAAGGATGAGTCCGCCGCGTGGGGTGACGAGCCGCACGAGCCATTGCATCAGGTCGACCGGCTTCACCGTCGGATGTTTTGATCCAATGCGATCATCATCATCGGCTTTGGCCGTATAGAAGAAACGAGCGGCAGAACCGGAGTCGCCACGCGGTTCGGGATTGGTCGTTTTGTTCGCGCCAAAATCCCCGTAAATGCTGCCCTTTTTGTCGCCGCCGATCTTGGCGCGTCCCTGTTGGCCACCTGCGGACGGAAACGCCCCGACCACTTCATCCGAGCCGTCATGCACCACGTTGGCGGGCCAGCGGCCGCCCTCTTGCTGAATGTAGACGCCCGGTGTTTTGCGCGGCAGCATAAAAGCCGCCCCTGGACGAACCGAGCGCGATGTTGCGCGTTGCCGTGATGGTTTCGTCCGTGGGAACCCGACACGCATCAATATTCAGCGCGCCGGTTCGCCAGCGCAGCACGTTCGCGGCGACAGTGCCCTCCGACAGCGGCTTACGAGCAACGCAGATCGGCTCCCATGATGGTTTCAGCGCCGTGCCCCAGCCTTGCCATTCAGCCGCGGCATCGGTCGCCGGAGCGGTATCAGTTGGCACATAGATGCGACCGTTATTCTTTTCCCAACCGTCCTTGTGCTGGTCGGCGCCGGGGATCATTCGTTTTGCTGCGACACCTTGCGAGATTATTTCGCGCTCGGCACCTGCAGCTTTGTCGATTGCCTTGCTGACATCTAACGACTTCGGAAAACCTTGCCCGTAGCACCAAGCGCCCTGATCGCGTATCTCAAAGCCCGCATCTTCGATGCCGCACGCCAGCCGGTGATAGGTTCGCGTTCCGCCAAACGCGATCATGTGGCCGCCCGGCTTGAGCACCCGCAGGAGTTCAAGCGAGGACGGCGTAGATGAATTCTTGGAATAGATGGCCCGATCGATATTCCGGCGATGTCCGTGACGTGCGGCCGAACACATTTTCCCGGCCGGCGTCGGCTTTATTGAGTGACCTGCGGAAGCCGTCCGCTCCATCCCACCCTTTGCCCATAAATTCGAGGCCATAGGGTGGGTCAGTGACGACGGAATCGACGCTATCGGCTGGAAGCCCGCGCAAAATCTGAAGGCAATCGCCCGGCAATAGTTCGATTTTTCCGTCGAGGAAGGCTTCTCTCACGCCGCCCTCCGATATTTCCCGCGCGCGACGCGCTCAAAGCCGCCGCGCGACAAAGTCTGCCGCAGCTTTTCCTTGACGTTGGCGCTCGTCTTCGCCTTCGGATGCGATGCGAAGACGCGGTAGAGATCGTCGAGGCCGAATTCACCTTCCGGGAATTGGACCTGGGAGATTCCTATGGTCTTTTGATGGGAGCCCAGCGTCATTCCACCCTCTCAATCTCGCCGGTGGCGGGGTTGAAGGGCTCGTCGCAATGAATTTTCTTCGTCACCGGATTCGTAGTAAAACGAATGGCGTCGTCAGGATGCGTCAGCGCATCGCGACAGCCTGGCGGAATCCAGAGTGGGAGCGCGCGGTTCGGTGCCCTTCGCCCAGACGAGCCAGATATAGGCCGTGGCGGTTGAGCCTTCGGGATCCCATCGGCCCTTGCACAGCGGTACGCGCTCGGCAAAGAACGCTATGATGGTCGGCGGATTGTCGCGGAAGATTGCTTCGTAGCGCCCTACGCTTTCCAGCCATTGGAGGCGCACGAACATGGCGATGCCGACGCGGGCAAGATCGAGCGCCCGCAAGACGAACGGCTCGGTCATGTCGCCGAAAGGTGGGTTCGTCACGATCCAATCGGCGGGGCAACCGATTTTAGATTTCAGAAAATCCTCGTCGCCGGCGCCATAGCCATAGGCATGGATATCGGTTGCGGCGACGTTGTCGAAATACTCTGTCAGCACTTCGGCGATGTGCCCTTCCCCGCAGGCCGGCTCCCATGCGCTCCGCAGCGGCTCGGTCCCAAGATGTGGCCGCAGCACCTTTTCGATCAGCGCCCGCGTGGCCCATGGCGGCGTCGGGAAATAGTCGAGGCTATCGTCGGGTTTCGATGCGCGAACCCATGACCGAACGTGCACCGTTTATTGGCCCGTCCTTGGCCCGCAGAACGTCCATGGTGTGCTTTTCGGGATGCTCCGCCATGTAGTCCCGACAGCGCGCCAGAAGCCTCTCAAAACTGTTGCCATCGAGGGCAGCGAGCTTTTGATCGCGCGACGACTCATTGCGTGTCGTGTTCAATTCCTCGAGCGTCATCCGACCGGCTAATTGTACTTGGCCAGTGACGTTTTCCTTCGGCTTGCCTTCGTGCAGAAGTCCGGCGAGGCGGAGTTCGGTGAGTAATTGACCTCGACGACGGCGCGCCCGTTCCCGGATTTCGAGGGCATCGATTTCCATGGTCCGGTTGTTGGCGCGGCGCGCGTATTCCCGCACGGCCGCGGCCTTGTCTTCCCAGTCGCGCACGTCGTCGAAAGATCGCGCCTCAGCAATGGCGCGGCAGGCAACGTCGTATTTCAGGAGGGCGGTCACTTGCCTCTCCCGGAACGGCCCAGGAGTGCCATGACGGCTCCCATTTCGCCCTCTTCCAGATCAGAGATTGGGCCGGCGCTGACCCGGCCTTTGGCCGCCATGTCTTCATGTGGGTAGATCAGAACATGGATGATCGCGTGATGATTGGGGCATAGCCAGACATGCTCTTGATCAGGCTCTTCAAAACCGCGATCGTATTGTTCGGAAAGGGGCACCACGTGGTGGGCATGCGCTATGGATTTGAACTTCCCACAAACTGCGCAGCTTTCTTTGTAACTAGGCGAAAAGGCCTTCCGGGCTTGCGCGATCCATGCATCCTTGCGGCGCTGCGATTCCACCAATATTTGGCCAATTTGGCGTTCCGTGCGCAGAAAGGTCTCAGCAGCGTCGGCTAGTTTGCCGCGATCAGCACTCTGATCGGCGGCGACAAATTGTGCCTCGGCGGCGCTGTGCGCCTCAAGAGCAGCGGCAAGCCGCGCGGCAAGATATGGATCGCGCAATACGTGATGCAGGCGCTGTTTGCTCATACGTGCTCCACCTGTTCCACCGACTGTTTCCCGTGAAACACAGGAACGCGGGTGCGGAATTTGGTGGGCTTGGCTCCCGTCGCCTTGCAGAACGCCAAGAAGTTTTCGACGTTGACGGGCTCGCCTTCCCGCAGGCGCACGACGGCTGCCGGGGAAAGCTTCCAGCGTTTCGCCGCGGCGCGGATTGACAGCGACTTCTCGATCAGCGTCATGCAGACGGTAAGCGACACCAGCCGCCAATCAATATCGGTGAATTCTTCCGCAGGCGCGGGCCTGCCAGTCGCGGGATCGATGCCGACGGCGCCACAGAGCCGCAGATAGGCCGAGGCGTTGATCTCGATATCCTTGGCGGCACGGCGGCCCAGCCGGCCGTCTATGCCCCATTGCCGTGCGAATGAGATGACCTGGCCGGGATCACCGTTGCCGGTGATGGCGCGAAAGGCTTTGCCGAGACGTTTGGCGGGAACGGATGCCGTCATTGCGGCTTTTTCCCGCTTCGAATTTCCGCCAGAAGGTCTGGGTCCATTTCATCTTCTGGCGTCACAACTGGACGATCCTCGACTGGATAGAGGACGTCGATATCGAAGCCGGCTTCCGCGATCAGAGCGCGGGCGTCATCGCATTCCTTGCGCCACTCGGACAGATCGCCTTCGGCGCAAGAAAGCGTCAGTTCGGATTCCACGAGGTGAGAAGCGAGGCTGCGGCAAAGACGTTCGGTCAGATCGCTATGTTGCTGCGTCATATCGACACTTCCTGCTTGGATCGTTCGCATATTTGCGCGCTGAAAAAGCCCGCTCGCATGCTCGGCACTTCCGTTTGCCTTGCGAGCGGCGAGTGTTTTCCGGTGTATATTCATGCCCATGCGGACAATGAGTTTTTATGGCGTTGTGGGCGCCATGCTTTACCGACGGCGCTTCGGCGCACGGAGGCAGATGCGCCGGTGTGGCTATAGTCGTATCGGCGTTGTTCATGCCGCCTCCAAAAGCTTCTCGGCCACAACCATCTTCTCACTCGGCAAGAATCCCTTAGCCGGACGCTCCCCGAGCTCACGCAAGACGATGTTGGTATCGTATTCCTGCGCCCATACCGTCTCGACTTTTTTCGCCGTCAGATCGGTCGTGCGGTAATGGAGGTTTAGACAGAACGCGATCTCTTCCGCCGTACCGATGCGGCAGTAGGATTTGACGACCTCTGAACGGGGAACGGGTGAGGTGTTCATCATGCGACCTGTCCCTGATCCATGTCGCGGATACGGGCGGACTTTGGATATTCCGCTTTTGTTGGAATCCATGCGCCGTCACCGTGAATGTGTTGTGCGTCGGCGAGAGGTTCATTGACGTAGCGGCCGTTGGGCTTTGTACGGGAGAAAAAGGAAATCCCGAGCAGCACCAGGCAGAGCGTGGCGGCGAGGAAGAGACCGAGGATGGTTGACGCTGTCATGCGTCACCGCCTTTTGGATCAAGGCGCCGGGAGCGGTTGTTGCTCTCGTCATCGGTCACCACAGGCAGTGCCGCCGTATTGGCCGCGGCTGAGGCGAGAATGTCGCGCAGATCAACGCGTGAAAGTTCGAACAGTCGCGACGGCGACGGTCCAGCCGCTCCGGCGCGCGCCGCACGAGCCGCAAGTAATCGACGCTGATGGATTGGCGATGTCATTCACGCTCTCCCAGCCGAAGCTTCGGCAATAGCCGATAGGCGAGCGCGGTCAGGCGGTCGCGGCATTCTTCCCACGGCCACGGCACGATGGTTTCTGGGAGCGGATCGACGCCTTCATAGGGCGACCAATCCGGGTGCGGCCGGTTGCCCATCAGATCCCGCCACTCGGTGACGAACATCTTGATGTCGTAGAGTTTGACGATGCGCTTGACGTCTTCCGGAATCGGCCAGGGCAAGCCTACCGCTTCATGCACAGCGGCTTCGTGCTCGTCGTCGATTTCCTTAAGCACCTTGCGGAAGGCATCCGCCGTCACGCCGCATTTGCTTTCGATGCGCCGTGCGATCGTACGCTTCTTCGGCGTCGGGTCGTCCTTGAAAAACCCTTCGGGCCAATCGTGCACGACGAAGCAGCCGGCCTCGAGTTCTGTCGCTCCATCGCGCAGCATGGCTTCGGTGCCAAGCACGAGATGCTGTCCCACGAAGTAGATCAAGCCGGTGGTCGCGCCGTTGTAGCGCGCCTCCTTGCAGACCTGCTCGATGATGCTGGGGGCGTGAATGTCGGCTGCCGTCACGGCATCGAGATCGATGCCGGCGCCATCGGCCATGGTGAGGGTTGTGGCGGCGGTCATGACTTCGACGCCTCCGATTTGACGCTGACGCACGTCGGATCGACACGAACGGCGGTGCCGTCTGCGTTGCATGAAATGAAATTGTTGCCGAGCATGAGCCGATCGCGTTCAAGAGCATCGGCGTCCGCTTGGCTCATGCGAACGATGCTGTCGCCAATACGATACGGGATGAGATCGCTCACGCCCCCACCCTGCCCTTCATACGATCAAGAGCGGAGTATCCGGGAGGGGGAAGGTCGCCGACGAGGAAGGAAAGATTGCCTTGCGCGGCCATGGCTTCGTTCCGTTCCGATATCGCCGCGCGTCGCCGATCGCGCTCTTCAATTGCCGTGGCAGGAGGCGGAATCGAGACGACATAAACGGAGGCTGTTGACGGTCGAACGCGGGCTGCGTTGATCTCTTCGCGCCGGCGCCAATTGGCATGTGCCGTCGCTGTGTGTTTTGCGGGGCGGCCGATGGCATTGCCGATTTCAACGAATGGTTTGCCGGCGAGACGCATAGCGTCGACCCGCTCCATCAACTCGTCCGGCCAGGTGAATTTCGCCATGACCGACCTATCGCACCTTCGCCGCGGATTTCTTTTTGGCGCGGGGTTTTGATTTGCGTTCGAGTTTGCTGTGGGGCGGGGTTCGGAACGGGCGGGCGTTGCGTGTTCAGAGATAAGAGGTACGATCATCGCGCCGCTGCATGACTTCGCGGCAGCATCTTCGATCATCGCTTTGGCCTCATGATTGAGTACTGCCGACTTCGGGATTTCAGCGACCGGGACCATTACGGCATGAAGGTCTTCATCATCGCCGGCGAAGAACCTGACGACACCACGGCACGTCAATGCGAGCGCGCAGATGAAGAGAATGACGAGGGCGATAAGGACCGGCTCGGCATAAGGATTCGAATAGATCGACAT
>JBBCIM010000010.1:0-34252 GCA_037200245.1 Pseudolabrys sp. | reverse complement strand
GGCTGGGCTTGTCCCGGCCATCCCGCTTAGTCAGGCACTGTGCGTCCCTGAACGGGGTCACCGGGACAAGCCCGGTGACGACAGCAATTCAATTCCCCAAACTCCGCCGTATCGTGTCGACGATACGCTCCGGTGTCGGCAGCACGATGTCTTCCAGAATGTCGGCGGCCGGCAGCGGAATATGCGGCGTTGTGATTCTCACTGGAGGACCGTCCAGGTCGTAGAACGCTTCGTCGGCGACGATTGAGACGATCTCGGCGCCCCAGCCGCACAGCCTCGGATTTTCCTCGACCGAGAACAGCCGGTGGGTCTTGGCCACCGAACCGAGAATGGTCTTGGTGTCGAGCGGCACCAGCGAGCGCACGTCGATAACTTCGCAGTCGATGCCGTGTTCCGCGTGCAGCGTTTCAGCGGCGGCCAAGGCGCGCGACACCATCAGCGCCAGCGCGATGATGGTGCAGTCCGAGCCCTGCCGCACGATCTTGGCGGTGCCGAGCGTGTCGACAATCTCGCCGTCCGGCACTTCGCCCTTGGTGGCGTAGAGCGATTTGTGTTCGAGGAAAATCACCGGATCTGGATCGCGCACCGACGCCGCAAGCAGCCCGATGACGTCGAGCGGCGTCGAGGGCGCGACGACCTTGAGGCCGGGGATCATCATGCACCAGTTCTCGACGCTCTGGGAGTGCTGCGCGCCGAAGCGCGAACCCGCGCCGTTGCCGGTGCGCACCACCAGCGGGCACTTGGTCTGCCCGTTCGACATGTAGCGGCTCTTAGGGAATTCGTTGGCGATGTAGTCGAAGCACACCGCGAAAAAGTCCGAGAACATGATTTCCGCGATCGGCTTGAGGCCCGTCATCGCCGCGCCCATGGCGGCGCCGAGGATCGCCTGTTCGGAGATCGGCGTGTCGCGCACGCGCAAGGGGCCGAACTGCTCGTACAGACCGACGGTCGCCTTGAACACGCCGCCGGCCTTGGCGACGTCCTCGCCGAGGAACACGACATCGGGATCGCGCGTCATTTCCTGTGCGATACCGCGGGCGACTGCGTCGCGATAGGTTATTTCCGCCATCTTAGTTTCTCCACGCCCAGCCGCCGTCGGCATAGACATCGGTTGTCAAAATATCGAGCGGCGGATTCGGCGCGGCCTTGCAGGCTTCGGTGGCATCGTCGACCTCCTTGCGCACGCTGGTTTCGATCTCTTCGATGGTGGCATCGCTGACGCCGAACTGCGTGAGACGCTCGCGGTAGATCTTGATCGGGTCCGCGCAGCTTCCATCGTTCCAGCTCGCCCTCGGGGCGATATTTGGCCGGGTCGGCGCGCGAGTGGCCGCTGTGGCGATAGGTCATGCACTCGATCAGCGACGGCCCCTCGCCGGCACGCGCCTTGGCGAAAGCCTTCTGCGCCGTGCGGTAGACTTCGTCGGCGTCGTTTCCGTCGATGACGATACGCTCGAGGCCGTAGGCCGAGGCGCGGTCGGCGGCTGGATGCTGCACGGCCGTGACGTCGCCGATCGGCGTGTATTCCATGTAGAGATTGTTTTCGCAGACGAAGACCACCGGCAGCTTCCACACCGCTGCGAAGTTCAGCGCCTCGTGGAAGGCGCCGATATTGGTGGTACCGTCGCCGAAGAAGCAGACCGACACATCCTTGTCGCCTTTGTACTGCGCGCGCCACGCGGCGCCGCAGGCGATCGGCAGATGTGCGCCGATGATGGCGTAGGAGCCCATCACGCCGTGCTCTTCGGAGGTCAGGTGCATCGAGCCGCCTTTGCCGCGCATCAGGCCATTGTCCTTCTGCATCAGCTCGCCCAATACCTTCTCCACCGAGACGCCGCGGGCCAAAGTGTGGGCGTGGCCGCGATAGGTACAGAAGGACAGGTCGCCCTTCACCATGGCTTCGCCAAAACCGGCGGCGATCGCTTCCTGACCGAGCGACAGGTGGCTGGTGCCCTTCACCAGGTTCTGGAGGAACAGGTCGAAGGCGCGCTGTTCGGCCTCGCGCAGGCGCACTTGCGAGCGGTACAGCGCCAGGCGCTTCTGCTCGCCAATATCGTCGTTCAAACCGGACGTCCGGTCCTGCACTGTCGACATTTCTTCCCTCGAAAACGTGCGGTTTCTGTTTTCGGCCGGAAACTTAGCCCCTATGGCGAAGTCCCTGCAACCGGCAACTCGCCTACTCTATGACGGCCTCGCTGGTGGTGTTTTTGCCCAAATAGCGCTCGCGGTACAGCAGGTACAGTCCGGACCCGATCACGATAGCCGCGCCCACCATGGTCCAGGCGTTGGGCACGTGGTCGAACACCAGATAGCCCAAGATCACCACCCAGATCAGTTGCGTATAGATGAAGGGCGACAGCACCGCGGCCGGCGCCAGTTTGTGGCCGGCGATCAGGAAGAAGTGCCCGAGGCTGCCGAGTACGCCGATGCCGAGCAGCATCAGCGCGATCAGCCAAGTCGACGGCGTCTGCCAGACAAAGGGAATGACCGGCAGCATCACCACCGCGCCGACGGCGTTGTTGAAGAACAGCGACGTCTGGTTGGAGTCGACGCGCGACACGACGCGGGTCAGGACCGCGTAGATGCCGTAGCAGATGGTCGCCGCCAGGGATAACAGCGCCGCCGGATTGAACTCGTCCAAGCCGGGCCGTGCGATCAGCAGCACACCGCAGAAGCCGACGCCGATGGCGGTCCAACGCCGCCAACCCAGCCATTCGCCGAGAATCGGACCGGACGCGATGGCGACAATAAAGGGAAAGGTGAAGACGATCGACAGCACTTCGTCGAGCTGCATCCAGCGCAAGGCGAAGAAGTTCAGCACGGTCGACGCCACCAGCAACGACGCCCGAAAGATCTGAAGCGTCGGCCGCTTGGTCCGGATCAGAGCGGGGTGCGTGATGGGATTCGAGACAAACAATGTGAGCACGAAGGCGCTGGTGTAGCGCGCCCAGGCGACCTCAAGCGGGTCCATCTGGGTGCCGAGATATTTCGCGGTGGTGTCGAGGCACGCAAACACCGCCACCGTCGCGCACATCAGGGCGATGCCGATGAGGCGCTGGCGGCGCTGCTGCGCGATTGGGTTCGGCTTGATTTTGTCGCCCGGCATGTCGATAAAGTGAATAGTTCGATGAACGTATAATCGGTTGCAGGGGACATAGCAGCCTCCCCATTGAGATGGCAGCCATCCATCCCGGGGCTTTGCATCCAAGCGCTGGGCAGTTCGAAGTCAGGGGCGACGCATGGATGGCGCGGTTCTCGCCCTTTTTCTCGCATCGGTATTCGTCGGCGGCGTGGTGTCAGGCCTGGCCGGCTTCGCCATGGGCCTGGTGGTATCCGGCATCTGGCTGCACATCCTGACGCCCCTCCAGACCGCCGCTTTGATCGTCGGCTACGGTATTCTGCTGCAGAGCTACACCATCTGGAAATTGCGGCACGCCATTTCGTGGCGAAGAATCGCACCCTTCATCGCCGGCGGCCTGTTCGGAGTTCCAGCGGGCACCGCGCTGCTCGCCTATGTCGATCCGGATTATTTGCGGATAGGCGTCGGGATCCTCCTGATCTGCTACGGCAGCTACGGCTTGGCGCGGCCTACGCTCAAACCGATGCATGCCGGTGTCGCCGCCGATGTCGGCATCGGCGTTCTCAACGGATTGCTCGGCGGCATGACGGGCCTGAGCGGGCCGATCATCACTATCTGGTGCCAGATCCGCGGCTGGCGGAAGGATGAGCAGCGCGCGATCTTCCAGCCGGTCATTCTGGCGGCTTTCGTGCTGACGGCAATATCGCTGAGCGTCGCCGGCGCCGTCACCACCGACTTGATCAGGTTGTTTGTCTACGGTTTGCCGATGCTGGCGCTCGGCGCATGGTGCGGGCTGCGGCTGTACGGCCATCTCGACGATGCCGCCTTCCGCAAGGTGATCCTGATATTGCTGCTATTGTCGGGGCTGGTGCTGATCGTACCGTTCTCGATTTTTCGATGATCCACAATCGGCCGGCGAAGTCATGAGCAAGTCTGAGGCAACCGCGCACTCAAGCTTTGGCGAAGCCTTCAAGGTCTGGCTGGAAATCGGCTGCATCAATTTCGGCGGACCGGCAGCGCAAATCGCCTTGATGCATCGCGTCATCGTCGACGAGAAAAAATGGGTCGAAGACGCGCGGTTCCTGCATGCGCTGAATTTCTGCATGCTGCTGCCGGGCCCGGAGGCGCAGAAGCTCGCCACCTATCTCGGCTGGCTGCTGCATGGCGTGCGCGGCGGATTGGTGGCCGGCATCCTGTTTGTCATTCCCGGCGCCTTCGTGATGCTGGCCTTGAGCCTGCTCTACGCGCTCGGGCGCGGCATCGACGCGGTCGACGGCGCGCTGTTCGGTATCAAGGCAGCCGTGCTGGTCATCGTGATCGAGGCACTGATCCGCATCGGCAAGCGCGCGCTGAAAACCTGGGTACTGTTGGCTTTAGCGGCGGTGGCCTTCGTCGGCATCTTTTTTCTGGCGCTGCCGTTTCCCTTAATCGTGGCCGCCGCGGCGCTCGTCGGGTGGCTGGTGTCTCGCAGCAACCCGACTTTGCTCGGCGTCTCCGATACGCCGGTCGACGTACCGCCGCCGGCCAAAGACCGCTGGCGGCAATTCGTCATCGCATCGGCCGTCGGACTGCTGTTGTGGTGGGCGCCGGTCGCGCTCGCAGCGCTTACCTTGGGACCGCACAATATCCTGGTAAGCATCGGCGTGTTCTTTTCCAAGCTCGCGGTGGTGAGCTTCGGCGGCGCCTATGCGCTGCTCGCTTACATGGCGCAGCAGGCGGTCGAGGCCTACCACTGGATGACCGCGCCGGAGATGGTCGACGGCCTAGGCCTTGCGGAGACCACGCCCGGGCCGCTCATTCTGGTCACGCAATTCGTCGGCTTCCTGGCCGCATTTCGCGACGCCACGCCGCTTTCACCCGTCACCGCCGGCGTGCTCGGCGCCGCGATGACCACATGGGTCACGTTCGTGCCGTCGATGCTGTGGATATTCGCCGGCGCCCCCTTCGTCGAGCGACTGCGCGCCAACCGCCAGCTTTCCGGCGCGCTTGCTGCCATCACTGCAGCGGTTGTTGGCGTCATCCTCAATCTGTCGGTCTGGTTCGCGCTCAATGTGCTGTTCGGCAAGTTGACGGAGATGCATGCCGGCCCGCTGCGCTGGTACGCCTTCGACCCTTACGCCCTCGATATCGACGCCGCCGTGCTGGCGATCATCGCGGCCGTGCTGGCTTTCAAACTGCACCGCAGTCTGATCGAGGTGATCGTGGTGATGGCAGCGCTGGGGATCGCCGACCGCTATCTGTTTTAAAGCTCGCGCCGGATCGCACTCTCGTGCCAACGGCGCAGCACGAAATACGACAGTGCCGACAAGGCAAAGAAAATCGCGACGCCGGCGGCCGACAGCAGCAGCAATGCGGCAAACATCCGCGGGATGTTGAGCCGGTAGCCGGATTCGGCGATGCGATAGGCCAGCCCCGAGCCTGCACCGGCCGAGCCGGCGGCGATCTCGGCCACCACCGCGCCGATCAGCGACAGGCCGCCGGCGATGCGCAGGCCCGCCAGCATCTGCGGCAGCGCCGCCGGCAGTTTCAGAGTCCACAGCATCTGCCAGCGCGACGCTTTGTACAATTCGAACAGCGCGATCAGATTGTGGTCGACCGAGTTCAGGCCCAGCGTGGTGTTGGCCAGCACCGGAAAGAACGCCACGATCCAGGCGCAGGCCAGCACCGCCAAAGGCTGCGGCAGATAGATCAGCAGCAGCGGCGCGATGGCGACGACCGGCGTCACTTGCAGGATGACGGCGTAAGGATAGAGCGCGTGCTCGATCAGCCGCCATTGATTGAAGGCGACGGCCAATGTGATGCCGCCGACGCCTGCGAGCAGGAAGCCCTCGAAGGTGATGGTCAGCGTCACCAGAAGCGACTGCCACAGCAGATCCGCATCCGCGATCAGCGTCGTCAACACGAGGCCTGGAGCCGGCAGCACGAAAGGCGGAATGGCAAAGCCGCGCACGATCAGGTCCCAGGCCAGCACGACCAGCGCCAGCACGAGAATTGGCAGCGCGAAACGCTGAATGCGTTCGCTCATGGTGCAACTCCCGCCATGGCTTGCGCGAGCGCCTCGGCGACCTGGCGGCAAAAACCGGCATATTCCGCCGAAGTACGGAACCGCTCGTCGCGCGGATAGGACGCAGGGATCGCGATTTCGGTAAAGACCCGCCCTGGCCGCGGCGTCATCACCACGATACGCTGCGACAGATAGACCGACTCGAACACCGAATGGGTGACGAAGATCGCCGTGCGATGGAGTTCCTGCCACACCGCCAACAGATCGTTGTTGAGCTTGAAGCGCGTGATCTCGTCGAGCGCGGCGAAGGGCTCATCCATCAGCAGCAATTCGGGCTCGGTGACGAGCGCGCGGGCAATCGAGGCGCGCATCTTCATGCCGCCGGACAGTTCGCGCGGATAGGCATTGGCGAATTCGGTCAAGCCGACGCGCGCCAACGCGCGAGTGACTGCGTCGCGCGATGACGCCTCATCGGCATGCGCCAGCTTGAGCGGCAGCCGTACGTTGGCGGCAACACTTGCCCAGGGCATCAAAGTCGGCTCCTGGAACACGAAACCGATCTTGCCATCCGGTCCTTCGACGCTGCCTTCGGATGCGCTGCTGAGCCCCGCGATGATGCGCAGCGCCGTCGACTTGCCGCAGCCGGACAGGCCTAACAGCGATACGAATTCGCCGGCCCGCACCGTGAGATCGAAACCATCGAGCGCGACCGTGCCGCGCTCGAACGTCTTGCCGACGTTGTGCAGCGAAACGATGGGTCCACTCGCCACAGTCATTTCGGCCGCAAGTCGACGCCGACGCCTTTGTTGACGAATTGCAGCGTGTAGGCGCGTTTCAAATCGATGCCGGACTTGACGACGCCGGCGCGCACCATCTTGTCCAAAAAATCCTTCATGTGCGCATCGGTCATGGCGCCGATGCCAAGCGTGAGCGAGTCGCCGGAATCGACGATGCCGTATTCCTTCATCTTGGCGATGGAATAGGAGAGCAGCGCGTCGGTCATTTCCGGGTTTTGCTTCTTGATCAGTTCGTTGCCGGGCTGGCTGTCGCCATAGAGATAGTGATACCAGCCGATCGCCGAGGCATCGACAAAGCGCTGCACAAGGTCCGGCCGCTTCTCGACGAGGTCGCGCCGCGTCTCGATCAGCGTCGAATAGGCGTTGAAGCCCTCGTCGGCGAGCAGGAACACCTTGGGCTTGAAGCCGCCCTGCGTTTCGATCGCGTAAGGCTCGGAGGTGACGTAGCCTTGCATCGCAGAATTTTTGTCGGCGAGAAACGGCTGCGCATTGAAGGTGTATGGCTTCACTTTCGATTCATCGAAGCCGAAGTCGGCCTTCAGCCACTGGAAATAGCTGATCATGCCTTCCTTGGAGACGAACAGCGTCAGGTTTTTTAGATCGGTGAGCTTGTTCACGCCGGGGTGCGCGATCAGCACCTGCGGGTCCTTCTGGAAGCTCGCCGCCACCGTGATGGTCGGGATGCCCTGCTCGACGGCGTCGAAACTTTGCAGCGTGTTGGCGCTCATGAAGAAGTCGAGCTTGCCGACCGGCAGCAGGATGCGGTTGTTCACGTTCGGGCCGCCCGGCACGATGGTGACGTCGAGGCCGTATTTGGCGTAAGTGCCGTCGGCGAGCGCCTGGTAGTAGCCGCCGTGCTCGGCCTCCGCCACCCAATTGGTGCCGAAGCGCACGGCATCGAGCGCCTGCGCCGGGGCCGAGGCCAGCGCCAGCGCCAGCAACATGAATGCATGCGCGATCCGGAACTTCATGCCTCAGCATGTCATTGCCAGGCCTCTGAGGGCAATGCCGCGCGCTTTGCAATGGACAAGGACTCAGAAAGCCGTACTTTTCCACAAGGGCGAATCACTCATGCACGCGGCTCAGGCCGGGACCTTGCTCAAGTATCCCTGTGTCCTGTTGCTGGCCGGCATAGCGCTGCTGCCCGCAACCGCGACCTATGGCGTCTTCTACGTCGATGACTACGAAATCGACGACGTCGGCTCCTGCAGCGTCGAGAGCTGGATATCCTTCGCGAGCAACAAAGATTTCATGGCCGCCACGTCGCCGACCTGCGTGGTCAAAATCGGCGTGCCGGTCGAAATCGGCGCCGAATATCAGCGCAGTCGGGAAAACGGCGAGTGGAAAACGCAAGGCGGCGTCAGCGGCAAGGTGACCTTGCTGCCGATGACCAACGGCATTGGCATCGGGCTCGCCGGGCAGGCCAACTGGGACATGGTGAACGGGGCGAGCACCGGCGGCAATGTCTACGTGCCGGTCAGTTTCGATCTCGGCCATCACGTCCGCCTCAACCTCAACGGCGGCTGGCTCTATGACGCTCCGACCAAGTTCAACTTCGCCACCTGGGGCGCCGGGGTGGAATGGGGCGTAACCCCTAAAGTGGCCCTGATCGCCGAGGTTTTCGGCCAGGCCGGGCCGCGCGGTGAGACCGTTTCGATCACGCAGCCCCGTTTCCAGACCGGGGTGCGCCTGTCGCCGCTGTCGAATCTGGACGTCACCGTAATCTACGGGCGCAATCTCAACGGCGAAAATGCCAATTGGCTAACGCTGGGCTTCACCGTTGGATTCGAAGCGCACTAACCGGCTTGAACCTTTTCGCCGCCGCCTCCGACTGATCGATATGCGGCCATGACGGCCGCCTCGAATTCAACCGGATGGAGAGACCCATGACCAAATCCAAGAAGATCACCGCCGCGCTGGCCGCCCTCACCCTCGCCACCACCTTCACCGCCATCGGCGGGCAGGCCCAGGCCCACCCCAAGTTCGGCCACGGCCTTGGTTTCGGCATCGCCGCGGGCACGCTGATCGGCATCGCCGCCGCCAACGCCTATTACGACGCGCCGGTCTACCGCGAATGCCGCTACGTCGACCGGATGGACCGCTGGGGCAATGTCCGTACCAACAAGATCTGCGACGTCGCGCCCTACTAGACTTTCTTGGGAACTGCGATCGGCGCCAGTCCCGTCCATCCCTTGCGCCGATCCCAAAGACCCGCCCGGTGCCGTCCCCACACCCAAGTCGGCTATAGCCGACTTGCGCATTAAGTTGGCCGATCTCGGGTAAACCCGAGATCGGTGGCGGGTCGCCTTTTTCAGGCGCGTCAGAATTTCAGCATGGTGCGGATGCCCAAGATCTTGGCGTCGCGGCCAGCCACGCCGCTCGGATGCCAGACATATTGAAAATCCGGCTGCACGGTCCAGCCTGGGACGATGTGCGCGACGTATGAAAGTTCGAGATTGGCCTCGTAGTCGCGAACCGGTCCCGGCGCTCCCGTGAAATTGATCGCATCCTGATCGAACGCACCCACGCTGCCGGAAAAGCGCGAATAGACGACGCTCGCACCAAAACGGTCGTCGGGCCGGTGCGGCACGAAGCCGGCAAAGATCAATCCACCGTTGAGCTGGAGATCGACCAGATTGCGGTCGGACGGACTGACCGAGGCGAGGCCGAAAACGGATATACCGCCGTCGGCCGCGGCGCGGCGTGGCCGGTAGAGCTGCTGGTCGATGATGCCATAAACGCCGAAGTCGCCGCGATGCTGCGCCGGCATGCCGCTACCCGCCGGATTGGCAAGCAACGTTCCATCGTTGGCGAAGCGCTGATCGTTGAACTGGCCGAGATGGGTCCAGCCGCCGAGCTTCAGGGTTCGGGCAAGACCGCGGTCGTCCTTGGCTTGATTGGACCGGAATTGCGCCTCGCCGATAATAAAGGCCGGATCGCGCACCCGGAAATTCAAACCATAGCGATTGCAGGTGTCGGGATCGCCGGCGCAGGGCCCGGCCGGATCGCCGTTGAACAGCGCCAGCAGAAACGACACGTCCTTGCCGTGGTCGAACTTCACGCGCGCGCCTGGCGTCGACAGAGGATAGGCAGGACCGCCGCCCGGAATATTGGCCGCCGCGATGGTCGGCCAATCCGTTTGCATGAACATATTGCTGAGGTCGCTGAAGAAGAACTCGTTGTCGGCGGCAAGCTGGCCGATTCTGAAACTGGCGGCACCGTCGAAAAATTTACGCTCGAGCCATAATTCCGAAAGCCGCGTCGCCGTGTTGGCTTCGATGGCGGCGATCGTATTCATGCCGCCGATATAATCGCGTCGGAAGCGGCCGGTGTTGTCGATCTGAAAGGCGTTGGCGTAGAGCGTCAGATCGCGCCAGCCGGCCAACTTTTCCAGGTTGACCGTCAGTTGTCCTTCGACCTTGCCTTGATCAATCGTGCCGCGCTTGGTGCCGCCCGACAAGTTGCTCAACACGTCGTTAGTGTAGATCAGGTTATAGGTGATGCCGCGATCGCTCAGGCTTTTGCGAATACCGGCGGGGTCGCCATTGTGCGGCAGGCTGGTCGCGATCGACGGATGGGTGACGCCGTTGCCATCGGGTGGCACGACGATCTGAGCCGCCAGAGGTTCGGCTGCCAGCACCGCCAAAGTCAGGCCGGCCCTGAGCCCTCGCAACGCAAAAAATGTCATGACCCGCCGCAACGGCTCTTTTTGGACGCTCCATCAACCTTATCGTCCGGCGTCCTTATTGCAACTTATTCCGAATAAGGATGACATGCGGATGAAATTAAGTCGGTTTTGGCGGCTTTTTAGATCGAAGGGCCTCTGGGGAACCACCGGTTGATGTTTATGCAACAAATATTCAATATCACGAAAACTTGACTATAAGTCAGGCACATAGCGCAGTCTGAGGCTGCGATGGACCGACGATTGGCTGGGTACCGGATGGCATTGCTGAAGCTGCGATCGTTTGCGCTGAGCCGCAATGGCGTCATCGCCGCGGTGATCATGGTCGTTTGCATAACGCTGGCGGTGGCGGTGACGACGTTCGCCCGCCGTGCCGACAAGTTTGCCGAAGCGGACATATCCGAGCAGAGCCGGCGGGTCGGCAACCTGTATTATCCAACGCCGAAGCAGTGGGCGTCGCTGACGACGGCGGCGGTCGGCGAACTGGAATTTCGCGCCGAGCATCTGACCGAGGGCAAGATTGCCATCGACGAGGATCGCGCGACCCTCGTTTATTCGCCCTATGCCGGCCGCGTCCTCAAGCTGCTCGCCAAGCCGGGCGACGTGGTCACCGCTGGCCAGCCGCTGTTCACGGTTGAGGCGCCGGACATGGTGCAGGCGCAGAACGATTTCATCACCGCAGTTGCAGGACTGAACAAAGCGAAATCCGCTCTGGACTTGGCCAAGCTTGTCGAACAGCAGAGCAGGTCGCTTTATGAATCCAAAGCCGGCCCCCTCCGTGATTTGCAAACGGCACAAGCGGCAGCGCTGGCGGCGCAAAACGATTTGCGCTCGACGCAAATCTCTCTCGAAGCTGTGCGTAACCGCTTAAAGATCCTCGGCAAGACCGACGCCGAAATCACCACGTTCGGCGAGACCGGCACGATCAACCCGCTGACGACGATCTATTCGCCGATCGCCGGCACCGTCGTGCAGCGCAAGGTCGGCCCCGGCCAATATATCAACACCACGTCGAACAGTCCGGCGGCCAACGATGCCACCTTCGTTATTGGCGATCTGTCGACAGTCTGGCTCGTCGCCTACGTGCGCGAGGCCGAAGCACAGAATGTCAAAGTCGGCCAGTCGCTGCGTTTCAGCGTACTGGCTTTCCCGAATCGGGTGTTCACGGCCAATATTGCCTATGTGGCGACGTCGTTCGATGCGGGTACGCGGCGCCTGCTGGTGCGCGCGACGATCGATAACAGCGAAGGTATCCTGCGCCCCGAAATGTTCGCCAGGGTGACGATCATGACCGGCGACGGCCAAAACTCGCTGGCGGTGCCGCGCGAAGCCGTCATCTACGACGGCAACAGTGCACGCGTCTGGGTCGCGCGCGACGACCGGGCCGTCGAGCAACGCATCATCAAGACAGGGCTTTCCAACGGACAAATGGTCCAGGTTCTCGACGGTTTGAGCCTCGGCGAAAAAGTCGTCGCCAAGGGCAGCCTGTTCGTCGACCGCGCCGCCGCCGGAAGTTGAACTGCGCATGATCCCGAAAAGCGGGAACCGGTTTTCGGTCAAGATCATGCGCAAAAGAGAAAAAAGTTTATGCTCCGCCACCTGATCGCGTTTTGTCTGTCACGGCGGCCACTGGCGCTCATTGCATTCGCGGTCTTCCTCGGCATCGGCTATGCCGCGTTTACGACTCTGAATGTCGAGGCTTATCCCGATCCGTCCCCGCCGATCATCGAGATCATCGCGCAGTATCCCGGCCAATCGCCGGAAGAGGTCGAGCGCTATGTCACCGTGCCGCTGGAGGTCGCCGTCGCCAGCACGCCCGGCCTCACTTACATCCGCTCGAACACCGTGTTCGCCCTCGGCTTCATCCGCCTGCAATTCGAATATGGCCGCGACTATAATTTCGTGCGCCAGCAGGTCACAAACCGTCTCAAGGACGCAACGCTTCCTGCCACCGTAACGCCGGTCATTTCACCGGCCGGCGGCATTAGCGAAATCATGCGCTATCAGCTAAAAGGTCCGCCGGGGATGGACCTGATCGAGCTCAAGACGCTGCAGGACTGGGTGGTCGAGCGCAAACTGCGCATTGTGCCGGGCGTCTCGGATATTTCGCCCTTGGGCGGCAAAACCAAGGAATACCAGGCCGAGATCGATCTGGACCGGATGCGGGCCTATGGCCTGACCTTGCCGCAGATCATCAGCGCTATTTCCACCAGTAATGCCAATGTCGGCGGTCGCACCATCGCGGTGGGCGAGCAGTCTGTGAACGTCCGCGGCATCGGCGCGCTCGGTTCGCTCACCGACATCGACAACATTGTCCTCAGCCAGCAAGGCGGATTGCCGGTCTTACTGAGCGATATTGCCAAGAACCAGGTCGGGTTTACGCCGCGCATGGGCATCGCCGGCCGCGACTCCCAGGACGACGTCCTGTTCGGCATCGTGCTGATGCAGAAGAACGAGCGCACGATGGATGTGGTGACGCGCGTGCGCGCCACCATCGACCGCATCAACAACGACGGCAGCCTGCCGCCAGGCGTGCGCATCGACACCTTCTACGACCGCGGCGACTTGGTCGCGATCACCGTGCGCACGGTCATGCACAATATGCTGTTCGGCATCGCGCTGATCTTCCTGATCCAATGGATATTTCTCGGCAACCTGCGCTGCGCGCTCATCGTGGCGGCGACCATTCCAGTGGCGCTATTTCTTGCGGTCATCATCACGGTATTGCGTGGCGATTCGGCCAACCTCCTGTCGGTCGGCGCGATCGATCTCGGCATCATTGTCGACGGTACCGTGATCATGGTGGAGAATGTGTTTCGTCATTTGGCCCACCACGTTCGCCGCGAACTGGCCGATCACGAGAGCCGGCCGAGCGACAAGCTGCACCGCATCCTCACCGCGGCTGTAGAGGTCGACAAAGCCATCTTGTTTTCGGTGATCATCACCATCGCCGCCTTCCTGCCGCTGTTCACAATGAAGGGCGTCGAAGGACAGATATTCGGGCCGATGTCGCGGACATATGCCTATGCGCTGCTCGGCGCAGTCATCGCGACCTTTACGGTGACGCCGGTGATGTCGTCGCTGCTGTTGCCCAGCAAGGTCGCCGAGGTCGAAACGTTTCTCGTGCGCAAGATGCGCGACCTGTATCAGCCGTTGTTGGGCCTGGCCGTGCGCAACGCGCGCATCGCCGCGATCGTCGCGGTCGCGTTTCTGGTGATCTGCGGCGGGCTGGGCATGCGGCTCGGCACCGAGTTCCTGCCCAAGCTGGAAGAAGGCAATCTCTGGATCCGCGCGCTGCTGCCGCCGACCATTACGCTTGAGGCCGGCCGGGAAACGACCAACAAAATTCGCAACATTATTGCCAGCTATGCGCCGGTCCGCACCGTCGTTTCGGAGCAAGGCCGCGGCGAAGACGGCACAGATCCCGATGGTTCATTCATCGCCGAGTTCTTCGTGCCGCTCAAGCCGTTCGAGGAATGGCCGGACGGCCTGACCAAGCCTAAATTGGTGAGAGAGATGGCGGAGCGACTGGAAAGCGAATTCATCGGTGTCGACTTCAACTTCTCGCAATATATCCAGGACAATATCGAGGAGGCCGTGTCCGGCGTAAAAGGCGAGAATTCGGTCAAGATTTTCGGCCGCAGCCTCTTTGAACTCGAGCGCCTTTCCAAGGCGGTCAAGGACGAACTCAGCAAGGTGCCGGGCATCCAGGATCCGGCCGCCTTCAACCTGCTTGGCCAACCGAACTTGTTGGTCCAGGTGGATCGCGCCAAGGCCGCGCGCTACGGCATCACCGTCAGCGACATGAACACCGTGGTGCAGGCCGCCATCGGCGGCCAAGAGGTCACGCGCATCTACGAAGGCGAAATGAACTTCCCGCTGACGGTACGACTGGCCGCGCAATATCGCGACAACATCGAATCCATCCGTTCGGTGCCCGTCGCCCTGCCGAATGCCGATCCGAAAGCCCCGACCAGCTATATCGCGCTCGGCGACGTCGCGACCGTGCGGCTGGAAACCGGCGCCGCCTATATCTACCGGGAGAACACGGAACGCTTCGTGCCGATCAAATACAGCGTGCGCGGTCGCGACCTCGGTTCGACCGTCGCCGAGGCGCAGGAGCGCATCGCCAAGAACGTGCCGCTGAAAGACGGCTATCGGCTCGAATGGTCGGGCGAGTTCGGCGCGCTGGTCGAAGCCAAGAAGCGGCTCGCCGTCATCGTGCCGCTGAGCCTGCTTTTGATCATGATGTTGCTCTACACGCTGTTTTAATTCCATCCGCGACAGCCTGTTGGCGCTATGCGGCATTCCCTTCGCGGTCGCCGGCGGAATTCTCGGGCTCTATGTCGGAGGCCTCAATGCCAGCGTGTCGGCGGCGGTCGGGTTCATTTCGCTGTTCGGCGTGTCGGCGATGGATGGCATTCTGCTGGTATCCTACATCCGCCGCGCTATGGACGAGGGCCTTGCCCGCAACGAAGCGATCGTCGGCGCCGCGCAAACCCGCATGCGGCAGATTTTCATGACGGGCTTCTCGGCCTGTATCGGCTTGGTGCCGGCGGCGTTGTCCACCGGCATCGGCTCACAAGTGCAGCAGCCGCTTGCCTGCGTGATCGTCGGCGGTATGCTGCTGTCGCCGATTTGCAGCCTGCTGGTGATCCCGATCTTCGCGCGGCTGACGATACCCGGCGGTGCGGCATACCTTGGCCAAGAAAGCCGCTCCCGCCGCCACCCCTGCGGAATAGCGTCAGGACCGGCCCGCCGCCACGCTCATCGCCAGCACCCGCGCGACATGGATGGCGCCGCGCCCGCTGCCGTCGTGAATCTGATGCCGGCACGAGGTGCCGTCGGCGACGATCAACGCATCCTCGGGCGCCTTTCGCACCGCCGGCAGCAGCGACAGTTCGCCCATCTTCAGCGACACGTCGATGGTGTCGGCGTCATAGCCGAATGAACCGGCCATGCCGCAGCAGCTCGATTCGACGGTCGAAACGCTCAGCTCGGGATCAGCTTCAGCACGCTTTCGACCGCGCGCATGGCGTCGAAGGCCTTCTGATGGCAGTGGCCATGGAACAGCGCTTTTTGCGGCAAAGGCCCGAGCGGCAGCGCCAGCCGGCCGTCTTTTTGCTCGTGGGCAAGAAATTCCTCCAGCAGCAGCGCCTGCGACGACAGCGCGCGCGCCGCGTCGGATTTGAGCAGCGCCCGGCATCTCGTCGCGGAACGTGAGCAAGCAACTCGGCTCCAGGCCGACCACCGGAATGCCGCGCGCGACATAAGGCGTCAGCGCCTCAAGCGTGCGCTCCATCTCAATACGGGCCTGATCGACCTGGCCGACCGACAGGAACGTGCGGCCGCAGCACAACGGACGCGCATCGGCGTCTTTCGGCAGAACGGCATGGACGCGATAGCCGCCGGCGACCAGCACGTTCAGCGTGTCGTCGATATTTTCGCGCTCGAAATACCGGTTGAACGTATCGGCGAACAGCACGACGTCGCGCTTGGGATCTTTCGCGGTCGCCGCGTTGTAATTCCAATCGGAGCGGTCGCGGTAGATGTCGCTGCGCCATGCCGGCAGGCTGCGCTTGGCCGAGAACTGGGCGAAAGTCTCCGACACGCGGCGCAACAACGGGCTGCTGTCGCGCATGTTGAACAGATGCGGCCAGCGCGACGCCAAGGGCGCATAGTGCGGCAGCCAGCCGACCAGCCGGTCGTGCAAGGTGAGGCCATGTTTGGCAGCGCGCGCGGCCTGCACCTCGATCTTCATGCGCGCCATGTCAACGCCGGTCGGACATTCGCGCCGGCACGCTTTGCAGGAGACGCAGTATTTGAGCGTCTCGACCATGTCGTCGGACGCCAAGGCGTCGGGGCCGAGCTGGCCGGTGATAGCCAGCCGCAAGGTGTTGGCGCGGCCACGCGTGACGTCGCGCTCGTCCCGGGTGACGCGATAAGAAGGGCACATGGCGCCGCCGGCCATTTTGCGGCAGGCGCCGTTGTTGTTGCACATCTCGACGGCGCCCTGGAAACCGCCGCCGCTGCCGGAATAGTCCGACCAGTCGAGATGCGTCTTGATGTCCTCGCCGCGATAGTCCGGCGTGTAGCGGAACAGGCTGCGGTCGTCGAATTTCGGGCGGCCGCACCACCTTGCCGGGATTGTACAGGCCGTTCGGGTCGAAGCGGTCTTTGACCTCCTCAAAGGCGCGCGCAAGGCGCGAGCCGAACATCGGCTCGTTGAATTCCGAACGCACCAGGCCGTCGCCGTGTTCGCCGGAGTGGGAGCCCTTGTATTCGCGCACCATGGCGAAGGCCTCCTCGGCAATCGCGCGCATGGCATGGACGTCTTTGTCGAGCCGCAGATTGAGCACCGGGCGCACGTGCAAGCAGCCGGAGCCGGCATGCGCGTACCAGGTGCCGCGCGTGCCGTGCTTCTCGAAAATTTCCGTGAGCCGTGTGGTGTAGTCGGCGAGATGCTCGAGCGGCACCGCGCAATCCTCGACGAAGGAGACCGGTTTGCCGGCGTCCTTCATCGACATCATGATGTTGAGGCCGGAGGTGCGCACGTCGGTGATCGCGGCCTGCAGGTCGGGATTGAGCACTTCGGCGACGCCGCGCCTTGCAGCATGCCGACCTTGGGATTGGTGTTGGCGTAGACGACGTAAAGGCCCGCGTCGTAGCCGTTGGAGATGAACTGCTTGCGGCCGTTGATGACCCAGCCGCCGTCGGCCTTGACCGCCTTGGTCTGCATCGCGGCTTCCGGCACGTTGTAAGGCAGCCAGCGGTCGGAGGCGCCGCGCGGCTCGGTCAGGCAATGAGCCAGCAGGAATTGCGGGTCCTCGACCAGACGCTTGAACCATTTCTCCTGCAAGTGACGCGGCGCCAGCTCGCGCAGCAGCACGGAAACTTTCCAGTTCTGCACCAGCTTGTCGGCCAAGCCTGAATCGCCGCGCGCGATCTCTTCCGCGATCATGGCGAAGGTCGCGACCTCGGTGCCCTTTTCGAGCTCGACGCCGCCGAATTCTTCGGGCACGCCAAGGGTGCGGATGCCGACCTTTTCGGCGCCTTCCAGGATGCTGGCCGGCAGGCGGCCTTGCGGGTCCATCGACCATTCGCGCTGCCAGTTCTGCTTGATAAACGGCAGCACCACATCGTCGACGAAATCGCGGCAGCTTTGCCGCATCATCCGCTGTTCTACCGATAGCTGTGACATTCCTCGTTTCCTCGCCCTTCGTTGGCCTTTTCATTGCCTTATTGCGTCGTACCGACCTTAAAACCGGCGCCGGCGCATAAGCGTGCCTTCAGACCCCGAATCATAGTCTTATGCGGAACGGTTCGACGAGCGGGTCCGCATGGATTTTTCCGATTTTCACGAGGCGATAACGGCCCTGCTCGAGGCGGCGCGTCATTCGCTGCGCACCGAGTTGACCTCGATCTGGCTGCCGATCCAGTTCGGTCTGATCGGGCTCGCGGTCGTTATCGCGCTCGGCATCGCCTCGGCGATCCGCAAGCGCGCCGATCTGTTAGCACTGACCATGGGCTGGCCGCCGATCCTGCGCATGATCGTGCGCGGCGTCGTCACCCATTTGGGCGCCATCGCCTTCGTCTTCGTGCTGCTGGCGATCCGCGCCGGATTGCGCGCCGACGTCATCCATTCGCGCACCTACCTGTTGGGCGTCGCCATCAGCCTGACCACCGCCTGGGTGGTGATCAATATCATTGCCGGCATCATCCAGAACCGGTTCGTCAACCGAGTCGTCACGGTGTCGGCCTGGACTATCGCGGCGCTGAGCATCCTGCGGCTGCTGGACCCCGTGACCGCGAGCCTGGACGCGACTTCGGTGTCGATCATGGTCGGCGGCTTGCGGCTGTCGCCGCTGCTGCTGCTCAAGACCACGGCCTTGCTGCTGATCACGCTGTGGGCGGCCAATGCGGCCGGCAATTTTATCGAAAGACGGGTGCAGACCTTCACCGATCTGACGCCGTCAATCCAGGTTCTCATCAGCAAGCTCATCCGCATTCTGCTGATCACGCTCGCGGTCGTGGTCGTGCTGTCGTCGATGGGCATCGACCTGTCGGTGCTGGCGCTGTTCTCCGGCGCGGTCGGCGTCGGCTTGGGCTTCGGCTTGCAAAAGATCGTGTCCAACCTGGTCAGCGGCATCATCCTGCTCGCCGACAAGTCGATCAAACCCGGCGACGTGATTTCAGTCGGCGATCATTTCGGCCGCGTCGGCATGATGGGCGCGCGCTACACCTCGGTCGATACGCGCGACGGCCGGGAATATCTGATCCCAAACGAGGACTTCATCACCCAGCGGGTGGCGAACTGGACTTATTCGAGCGACCTGGTGCGGCTGTTCGTCAAGTTCAACACCACCTACGACAGCGACCCGCGCCGCGCGCAAGAGGCGGCAGTGAATGCCGCGCTGAGCGTATCGCGCGTTTTGCCGAAGCCCGCGCCCGCCTGCATGCTGTCGGAATTCGGCAATGCCGCGATCGAATTCGAGCTGTGGTTCTGGATCAAAGACCCGGCGGCCGGCGTCGCCAACGTCAAGAGCGACGTGCTGCTGGCGCTGTGGGACGCACTCGACAAGCGGGGCGCCAAACTCGCCAAGCCCGGCCCCGCGCGCGTGATCTACGAACTGGCGGCCGACAAAAAGGCCAAAGGCTCCGACGACGCCGCGCCGGGCGCGAGCAAATCGCCGTTTCCGGATTGATCAGGCGCGGCGGCGCGTTTCTTTTTTCCCTCTCCCCTCCGGGGGAGAGGGTGATTGAGGAGAGCAAAGCGATCCGAGACGGGGTGAGGGGGAGCGATTAAAAAGCTCCCGACGCGCTTCAAGTCGCATCAAGAGATCGGAAAGCACTCCTTCTGGATTCTTTAGAATATCGATATTGCTGTAGCGAACGACGACGTAGCCTTCGTCTGCCAACCACAAATCGCGTTCGGCATCATGCACGCTATCTGCGTGCTGGCCACCATCAGCCTCAACAATCAACTTGCTGCCCAAGCAGATGAAGTCCGCGATGTACCGCCCAATCGGCGCTTGACGCCGAAATTTTGCCCCACCCAAACGGCGGTCCCTCAACAACAGCCAAAGCTTTCTTTCCGAGTCTGTTTGCTCGCGGCGCATGGCGCGAGCGTGCGTCGTGGCGCGTGGTGAACGCTCGTACTTCACCATCGAAGCCCCCTCACCCGGTCCGGCCTTCGGCCGGACCACCCTCTCCCCGTTGGGGAGAGGGAAAAAAGAAATTACGCCGCCTTGCGGCTCAGCAGGAACTCCCGCATGCGGTCGAGAGCCTTGAGGATGTTCTCGGTCGAGTTGGCGTAAGACAGCCGCACATAGCCCTCGCCGAGAATGCCGAAATCGGGTCCGCCGATGATGGCGACACCGGCGTCTTCCAGCAGCGACGACGCCAGCGCCTTGGCCTTCCAGCCGGTGCGCGACACGTTCGGGAAGGCATAGAACGCGCCCTTCGGCGTCGCACACGACACGCCGGGCAATTTATTCAGGCCTTCGACCACGACTTTGCGGCGCTTGTCGAACTCGGCGACCATCTTGTGCACTTCGTCCTGCGGACCTTTGAGCGCCGCGAGGCCGGCATATTGCGCCGAGGCGTTGACGCAAGAGTGCAAGTTCACCGCAAGCTTGCGCGCGTAGTCGTAGAGCTTGCCCGGAAACACCGCGTAGCCGAGCCGCCAGCCGGTCATGGCATAGGTCTTCGACCAGCCGTTGAGCAGGATCAGCCGGTCGCGGATCGACGGATAGGACAAGAGGCAAACGTGCTTCTCGCCGTCATAGGTCATCTGGTCGTAGATCTCGTCCGACATGATGGCGACGTCGGGCCACTTCTCAAGCCCTGCGACGAGCTTGTCGACTTCCGATCTGCCGGTGACGCCGCCGGTCGGATTGGCCGGCGAGTTGAGGATCAGCAACCGCGTCCTCGGCGTGATCAGCTTGAGCGTCTCTTCGGCAGAAAAGGCAAAGCCGTTCTCCTCACGGATCGGCACCGGTATGGGCTTGGCGCCGGTGAACTCGATCATCGAGCGATAGATCGGGAAGCCGGGATCGGGATACATGATTTCCACGCCCGGCTCGCCGAACATCATAATCGACATGAACATGGTGGGCTTGCCGCCGGGCATGATCATCACGCTGTCGGGCGAAACCTCGACCTGGTAGCGCTTGTGCAGATCGGCGGCGACCGCCTCGCGCAGCGGTACGATGCCGTTCGCCGCGGTGTAGCCGTGATGGCCGTCGCGCAACGCTTTCACCGCCGCTTCGACGATGAACTCAGGCGTGCGGAAATCGGGCTGGCCGATGCCGAGATTGATGATGTCGCGGCCTTGCGCGATCAGCGCGTTGGCGCGGGCGAGAACCGCGAAGGCGTTTTCCTCGCCGATGCGGTCGAAGGCCGCGATCGTCTTCAGCATGGCATTACTCCCCGGCGCCGGTCCGCGGAGAGGTTTAAAAGCAACCGCGCGACCCAATTTTGCGCGCAGTTCACCCGATTAGCCCAGGAAAATCAAATGTTAAGGAGCGAGACCCGGCCTCAATTATCGCCGCCATAACGGCCCATGTCGCGTTGCAGTTGCAGGCGAATGAAGGGGTCCGGATCGTCGCCCATATAGTCGTTGGCGAAATAGATCGGGCCGGCCGGGAAGAGGTTGGCGCCGCGGTATTGGTTCTTTGCCGCAACCGTCGTGCGGGCGGCGACGAGCTTTTTGTGTTTTTTAGCCGTGGCAGCGTGAGTGGGAACGGCGGCTACGGCTAAACCGATGACGCAAGCGAGGAGCTTGAGCGAACGAGACGGCATGATGGTCTCCTGTGCGTTGCCCCCTGCTCTAGTCAATCGGCGGGGCGGCACAAGGACATTCGGCGTTAAAGCCGATCACAACTCCTTGTCGGAATAGGCGGCGTCGTCGGGGGTTTTACGCAATTCGCGCGGGCGCCAGCAGATCCGGCGTGATGTCGGCGAGCTTTGCCGTGCCGGAAAGCTGCATGGCGCGCACCAGTTCGACGCGCAGGTGTTCGATGACGTCGGTGACGCCTTGAGCGCCGTGCACGGCAAGGCCCCAGATCGCCGGCCGGCCGATCATCACGGCGCGGGCGCCGAGCGCCAGCGCCTTGAAAATATCCGTGCCGCGGCGGATGCCACCGTCGACATAGACTTCGGCCTTGCCGGACAGCGCCGCGTCGATCTCGCCGACCGCGGCGGCGGTCGTCACCGTGGTGTCGAGATGGCGTCCGCCGTGGTTGGACACCATGATGGCGCGCGCGCCGCTCTCGATGCAGCGCACCGCATCGTCGGCGCGCAGCACGCCTTTGACGATAACCGGAATCGGCGAGCGCTTCACGAGCCATTCCAGTTCGCACCAGGTCGCCGGATACAAAACCTTGCCGGCGAAATCCGGGTGATAAAACGTCCGCGCCATCGGCGAGCCGGGCATGTTGATGTTGAGAATATCGGGCGACGGCTCGTGCTACTCGCGCGCGGCGCGTGGCGACCAGCCGCCGGTCGGCGCATCGACGGTCAGCACCAGCGCGGTCAAACCCGCGGCGGCGACGCGATCGATCAAGGCCTCGACCTCGGCGCGGTTCGGCCAATAGTAAAGCTGGAACCACTGCGGCGCGGCGCGCCGCTCGGCGGCGACGGCCTCAATCGTCACATTGGCATTGCTGGCCATCACATAGGCGCTGCCCGCGGCCGCGGCGCCGCGCGCGGTCGCGGCTTCGCCTTCCGCATTGAACAATTTGTGCCGTCCGGTCGGCGCGATCATAATCGGATGCGGCAGCCGGTGACCCAAGACAGTGACGCCGGTATCGGTCGCGGTGACGTCGTTGAGAACGCGCGGACGCAGGCGCAGGTTTCGCCATGCCGCAATGTTCTCGTTGGCGCTGATCTCATCGTCGGCGCCGGCGGCGCAAAAGGCCCAGGACGCCGGCGCCATTTTCGCCCGTGCCTGCTCTTCCAAAGCATCGAAATCGACACTGTCCAAGTCTCGCTCCCCCGCGCGTGTTCTTGTCTTGCGACGCAATCTGACGGAGACGGCGGCGAAAGGCCAGCGGTCGCAGCGATGTATGAGCCGCGCTCATGGCTGCATCACGGAATGGCATTGTCCTGCTGCGCGCAATCATGGCACGTTCGCGACGCTTCTCGCCCCGGGAACCCGCCATGCCTACCCCCTCGCCCGCCGCCAAACGCGCCGCCTTTCGCCGGCTGCACGAAGCCGGCTGCTTCGTCATTCCCAATCCGTGGAACGCCGGCACCGCGCGCTATCTGCAAGGGACTCGGCTTCAAGGCGCTGGCGACGACCAGTTCGGGCTTTGCCCACTCTCAAGGCCTCGCCGACGGCGCGCACACCTGCGACGAAGTGCTCGCCCACTTCCGCGAGATTGCCGCCATTGCCGACGTTCCCGTTAATGCCGATTTCGAGAACGGCTATGCCGACGACATCGGCCGCCTGACCGAGAATTGTGACGCGCTGTGTCGCGACCGGCGTTGCCGGGCTTTCAATCGAGGACGCCACCGGCGATACGGCGCAGCCGCTGTACGACTTCAATGTTGCGCTGGCCCGCGTGAAGGCGGCGCGCGCCGCCATCGACAAAGCCGGCGCCGACGTCGTTTTCACCGCGCGCACCGAGGGCTTCATCCGCGGCCGGCCCGATCTCGACGAGACTATCCGGCGGCTCAAGGCCTTTGCCGACGCCGGCGCCGATTGCCTGTATTCGCCAGGCATCAAGACGCGCGAGCAGATCGAGGCGACCGTGAAGGCGGTGGCGCCGAAGCCGGTCAATTTTCTCAACAGCGGCGCCTTCGGTTTCAGTGTGAAGGACCTCGCCGGCATGGGGGTGCGGCGCATCAGCGTCGGCGGCACGATGGCGCGGGTGGCGATGGACGCTTTCATCAAATCCGCGCGCGCCATCGCCGAGCAAGGCACGTTCGACAGCTTTGCTGGCGTGATATCGAACGCCGAGCTTAACGCCTTCTTCCGCGACGACTTCGCCAAGCGGCCAAAGCCGTGAGTACCGACGTTCATCCCTCTACCGGGCAGCCGATCGGCGCAGCCGTCGACACCACGCCGACGCAACGTCCCGGACCGGTGACTCTCAAGGGCCGCTATGGGCATCTCGAAAAGTTACGCCCCGATCATGCGGAACACCTCTGGGCCGCATTCGGCGGCCACGACGCGCTCTGGACTTACATTTCGACCGATGGGCCTTTTTCGAACCCAGATGAGTTCGCCGCCTTCATCGCCAAGCGCGCGGCGGCCGCCGATCCTTACGCCTATGCGATTATCGACGACATCGGGCGCGCCGTCGGCTATTTCACCTTGATGGAAATCAGGCCGGAGATGCGCGTCATCGAAGTCGGCCATGTGCTCTATTCGCCGGCGCTGCAACGCACGCCGCTCGGTACCGAGGCGCAATATCTGCTGGCGCGTTATGCCTTCGAGACGCTCGGTTACCGCCGCTACGAATGGAAATGCAACGCGCTCAATGCCGCGTCGCGGCGGGCCGCGCTACGCTATGGCTTTACCTATGAAGGCACCTTCCGCCAGCTTCTGATCGCCAAGGGCCGCAACCGGGACAACGCGATGTTCTCGATGCTCGACAGCGAATGGCCGGCGCGCAAGGCGAGCTTCGAGCGCTGGCTGGCGCCCGACAACTTCGACGCCCAGGGCCGGCAGATCGCCAGCTTGAGCGCGCTGAACGGCGTGCCGAAATGAGCGAGCGCCCGGAAACGACCGCCGGCCTGTTGCAGCAGCGGCCTTTCGTCTTGTTCTGGCTGGCGCGGCTCAACGCCACCATGGGCTATCACATGCTGTCGCTGACCATCGGCTGGCAGATCTACGACATCACCAACAGCGCCTACGATCTCGGGCTGGTCGGGCTGATCCAGTTCGTTCCGGCGGTGGTGCTGACGCTGCTGATCGGGCACGCCGCCGACCGCTACGACCGCCGCCTGATCGTGCGCGGCGCACAGAGCATCTACGCATTGGCCGCGGTGATGATCGCAGGCGCGCTGTACTTCGGCGTGTTGAGCCGCGACCTGCTGTTCGCCGCGGTGTTCATGATCGGCTGCGCCCGCGCTTTCGAAATGCCGACGGCGCACGCGCTCGCACCGACGCTTGTGCCGCAGTCGCTGGTGTCGCGCTCGGTGGCGGCCTGGACTTCGGCCAATCAGATCGCTGTCATCTGCGGACCGGCGCTCGGCGGCTTGATCTATGCCCTCAACCCGAAGCTGGTCGGACCGATCTGCCTGGTGTTCTTTGTTACCTCGATCACACTGATCAGCATGGTGCGCGTCAAAGGTCCGGTCCCGAGCCGCGATCCGCCGACCTTCGCCTCGGTGCTGGCCGGTTTTGAATATGTCCGTACGCGGCGGCGGCTGCTCGGCGTCATCACGCTCGACTTGTTCGTCGTGCTGCTCGGCGGCGTCACCGGCCTGCTGCCGATTTTCGCCAGGGATATTCTCAACGTCGGGCCGATGGGCCTCGGGGTGCTGCGCGCGGCGCCGGCGGCGGGCGCACTCGTCACCGCCATCATCCTCTCGAACCATCCGGTCGAACGGCATATCGGCCGCAAGATGTTCATCGTGGTGGGCATCTACGGCATCACCACCGTGGTTTTCGGGCTCTCGACCTGGTTTCCGCTGTCGCTGGCCGCGCTCGCCTGCCTGGGCGCGTCCGATGCGCTAAGCGTCGTCATCCGCTTCTCGCTGGTGCAGATCGAAACCCCCGACGCCATGCGCGGCCGGGTCAGCGCTATCAACTATCTGCTGGTCGGGTCTTCGAATACACTCGGTGAGTTCGAATCCGGCATGGTGGCCGGCTGGCTCGGCGCGGTACCATCTGTTCTGATCGGCGGCTTCGGCTCGCTGCTGGTCGTCGCAGCCTGGATGGGAATGTTTCCGGATCTGCGCCGTATCGACCGCTTCGAGCCGGCGGATGAAAAACGCGCGTAACCGCGCGACAATAAAAAGCGGGAGGATACGATGCACGTTCTGATTACCGGCGCGGCCGGCATGATCGGCCGCAAGCTGACCGAACGCCTGGTCATCGACCGGGCGCTCAACGGGCAGCCGATCGACAAGTTGACCCTGGTCGACATTGTCGCGCCGGCAAGGCCGGCGGGCTTTTCCGATCATGTGAAGATTCGCGCGGGCGATCTCGCAGCAGCGGGCGTCGCGGAAAAGGCGATTTCGGAACGGCCGGAGGCGATCTTCCACCTCGCCGGCGTGGTGTCGGGCGAAGCCGAGACCGATTTCGAGAAGGGCTATCACGTCAATCTCGACGGCACCCGCGCGCTGCTGGAAGCGATCCGTACCGCCGGCGGCGGCTATAAGCCGAAGATGATCTTCACCTCGTCGATCGCGGTGTTCGGCGCGCCGTTTCCCTACGCCATTCCGGACGATTTCCATCTGACGCCGCTGACCTCCTACGGCACGCAAAAGGCCATCAGCGAATTGCTGCTCGCCGACTACAACCGGCGCGGCTTTCTCGACGGCGTCGGCATTCGGCTGCCGACGATCTGCGTGAGGCCCGGCAAGCCGAACAAGGCGGCCTCCGGTTTCTTCTCCGGCATCATCCGCGAGCCGCTGGCGGGCATGGAGGCCGTGCTGCCGGTCGCCGACAGCGTGCGGCACACCCATGCCAGCCCGCGCTCGGCGGTCGGGTTTCTGATCCACGCCGCCGGGCTGACGCGCGAGCAGCTTGGGCCACGCATCAATCTGGCGATGCCGGGCGTCTGCTGCACGGTCGCCGAGCAGATCGAGTCGCTGACGCGCATTGCCGGGCCGAAAGTGGCCGCGCGCATCCGCCGCGAGCCCGACGAACTGGTGGTGCGCATCGTCAGCGGCTGGTCGGAGCGCTTCGACGCCAAACGCGCCGCCGAACTCGGTTTCAAGGCCGAGGCGACGTTCGACGACATCATCCGCACCCATATCGAGGACGAATTGGGCGGCAAGATCGCTTCGTAAACTTTCGTCATGGCCGGGCATAGCCGTCCAAAAGGACGGCGTCGCTTCGCTCGCCTATGACCCGGCCATCCCGCCCAGGAACCACAGTGCTTTCCTGAGCGGGATCACCGGGTCACGCCGCTTTGCGGCGGCCCGGTGATGACAGCAACCTTGCGCCGGTCGTCCCAGGCCTTACATTAAGGCCCATGACCTACGTTGACGCCGCCGTCGCCCCCCTCCGCAAGACCGGCCAGATCAAGATTCACGGACCTGCGGCCTTTGCCGGCATGCGCGAGGCCGGACAACTGACCGCGCGCTGCCTCGACATGCTCACCGAATATGTGCAGCCCGGCGTGCCGACGGAAAAGATCGACAAGCTCGTCCACGACTACGCGATGGACCACGGAGCCCTGCCGGCGACGCTGATGTATCGCGGCTACAAGAAATCGACCTGCACGTCGCTCAATCACGTGGTCTGCCACGGCATCCCGTCCGACAAGCCGATGAAGGAAGGCGACATCGTCAATATCGACGTGACGCTGATCTTCGACGGCTGGCATGGCGATTCCAGCCGCATGTATCCGGTCGGCCAAATCCCGCGCCGCGCCGAGCGGCTGATCGAAGTGACGCACGAGGCGATGATGCGCGGCATCGCCACCATCCGCCCCGGCTCGACCTCGGGCGACATCGGCGCCGCGATCCAGAGCTATGTCGAGGCGCAGCACATGAGCGTGGTGCGCGACTTCTGCGGCCACGGCCTCGGCCGGCTATTTCACGACGAGCCGAACATCGTCCACGTCGGCCGCGCCGGCGAAGGCATCGTGCTCAAGCCCGGCATGTTCTTTACGTCGAGCCGATGATCAATCTCGGCCGCCCGCACGTGAAGGTGCTGTCGGACGGCTGGACCGCGGTGACGCGCGACCGCTCGCTGTCGGCCCAATTCGAGCACACCGTCGGCGTGACCAAGGACGGCGTCGAGGTTTTCACTTTCTCGCCCGCCGGGCTGGACAAGCCGCCCTACAAGATCACCGCCTGACTTAGCCGAAATCACCCTCGTCCGTTGTGGCGGGTTGCGCTAGACTGGCGCCGGCGAGGTGCGACGTTGAGCATTCCGGATCGTCAGGACAGCGAGGCAGGGGCCGGCCTTTCCGAAGGCGCGCCGCATTATCACGGCCATCGCGAAAGGCTGCGCACCCGCTTCCGCGAGGCCGGCGCCGACGCCGTCAGCGACTATGAGCTGCTCGAACTGATCTTGTTTCGCGCCATCCCCCAGCGCGACATCAAACCGCTCGCCAAGGAATTGATCGCCAAATTCGGCTCGTTCGCCGAGGTCGTGGCGGCGCCGAACGCGCGGCTGGCCGAGATCAAAGGCATGGGCGAAGCCGCCATCACCGAGTTGAAGATCGTGCACGCGGCGGCAAGCCGGCTGGCGCGCGGCCAGGTGCAGAAACGCCCGGTGCTGTCGTCGTGGTCGAGCGTGATCGACTATTGCCGCACCGCCATGGCCTATGCCGACAAGGAGCAATTCCGCCTGCTGTTCCTCGACAAGCGCAATCAACTCATCGCCGACGAGGTGCAACAGGTCGGCACGGTCGATCACACGCCGGTTTATCCGCGCGAGGTGGTCAAACGCGCGCTCGAACTATCGGCCACCGCGCTGATCCTGGTACACAACCACCCGTCGGGCGACCCCACGCCGTCGCGCGCCGACATCCAGATGACGCAGGCGATCGTCGACGTGGCGAAGCCCCTAGGCATTGCCGTGCACGATCACATCATCGTCGGCAAGGAAGGCCACGTGAGCTTCAAGGGCTTGAAGTTGATTTGATTTATCCCTCCCCCGAAGGAGAGGGATAAGTGCTATCGATACCCGCCCGCTGCGGTGATGCGTTCGCCGGTGACCCAGCCGGAATCGTCGGACGCCAGAAACAGCGCGACGCGCGCGATGTCGTCGGGCTGACCGAGCCGGCCGAGCGGCGTGCCGGCAATCATTTGCTTCTCTAGATCACTGCCGATGACGCCCGCGGCGTGGGTGCCTTCGGTCTCGACGCCGCCAGGAGCGATGGTGTTGACGCGGATCTTTTTGCCGGCAAGCTCGTTCGCCAGCACACGTGTGACCGAGTCGAGGGCGCTCTTGGTCGCCGAATAGACGGTGGTGGCCGGCATGTTGTGGGTGCTCGCAAGCGAACTGATGTTGATCACGCTGCCGCCGCTGTTGCCGAAGTGGTTGACCGCTTCCTGGGTGGTCAAAATCGAACCCAGAACGTTGGTGTTGAACTGGCGGTGAAACTCCGTCTCTGTGACGGCTTCCAACGGCGCGAAATTATAGATGCCGGCATTGTTCACGAGGACGTCGAGCTTGCCGAAGTTTTTCTTCGTCTCGGCGAACAGACGCTTTACGTCAGCTGCTTTGGAGACGTCGCCCTGCACTGCGATGGCTTTGCCGCCGCTGCCAGTGATCTCTTTTACGACGCGATCCGCGCCTTCCTTGCTCGACGCGTAATTGACCACCACTGAAGCGCCGGCGGCCGCGAAACTCTTGGCGATCCCCGCGCCGATGCCCTTTGACGCACCGGTCACGACCGCCACTTTGCCCGTTAAATCGCTCATTTTACTCTCCAAAAGCCGATCTCATCGGTTCGATTATTAGACAATCATCTAACTGTCGGCCGGGCGATGTCAAGGGACGGTTCGATGGAAATCGAACTATGATGTGCCGGAACCGGGGGGCTGTGGCGGGGCTAGATTTCCGCCAGGCGGTCGAGATAGGCGCGCATCACGTCGCGCTGCACGATGAGGTTCATGAATTTTCCCTCGCGCACGATTTCCACCAGGCCGGCAGTCTCCAGTTCCTTGATGTGATGCGACAAGGTCGCGGCGCTGATGTCCTGGGCGCCATGCACGGCGCTACAGGGGCACGGCAACTGCGAGGCGCCGATCTGTTTGAGAATTTCATAGCGCCGCGGCTCGGCAAGCGCACGCGAGATACGCGCGAATTGCCGGTCGGTCAGTTTGACTGCTTTTGACGGGGCCATGAGCGGAATATAGGCAACATCTGCTGGCAGGCAAGCAAAGCCGTCAGGCAACGTGCTTCTACTGCCTGACCAGCGTGATCGCGTCGGCGGTTTCCGGGACGCGGCGCCAGTTGCCGCCTTCGACCTCCTCGAAGCGCCATGGATTGCCGCGCGCCGGCACCAGCATCAGCTGGTCGCGATCAAGCTGCCATTGCGTGAAGTTCAAGCGGGCGATCGAGGCGTCGCAGCCCGGCATCACGATCAGCGCGAAGCCGTCCTTGGCCGGATTAGCGGACAGGCCGAGCGTGCAAACGGCTGCGCCGTTGCGGCGCGTCACCGCCCAGGTGCCGGCAACCGCGTCGGGCTGCTTCGGCGGCGGGCCGGCGGCAGCGGCATTTTGCAGGAACAGCACGCCGAGACCCGGCGTTGGCGCTTCGTAGATGCCGTCCTCGACCTCGCTGAATTCCACCAGCACCTTGCCCTGAGCGTCGAGCAAGCGCAGCAGATCGCCTTCCGGAAACGTCCAGCCGGCAACGCTGGCCACCAGCGGAAACAGATTCGCGCAATTCTGGTCGAACTCGACCTTGAAACCGACTTTGGTCGGATCGCTCTTGAACGTCGCCGAGCAGGTCTTGTCGCGATCGGCGTTGGAGAATTCCCAGGTGCCGATCAGCGCCTTGGCGGAATCGCCGAGCGCGGCGGATTGCGCCAGCGCCGGCCCGATCAGGCTGGCCGTCAGGGCGATGAATAGAAGGGTGCGGCGCATACGGTTCAACGCTTCGGCGGATATGGCGTTTCCGGCACCGGCGTCAGCGGCGGCTTGCCGTCCGCCCAGGCCAGAATGTTGTCGACCACGAGTTGGTCCATCGCAGCCCGCGTCACCTCGGTCGAGGAGCCGAGATGCGGGAACATCACGATGTTGTCCATCGCGATCAGCTCTTTCGGCACTTCCGGCTCCTTGGCGAACACGTCGAGGCCGGCGGAGTAGATGGTGCGATCCTTGAGCGCCGCGATCAGAGCCTGCTCGTCGACCACCGAGCCGCGCGCCATGTTGATGACGATGCCTTGCGGCCCGAGCGCCTTGAGCACCTCGGCGTTGATCATGTTCCGCGTCGCGGCGCCGCCCGGCACGATCACCATCAGCGTATCGACGTCGCGCGCCATGTCGATAAGCTTGGGATAGTACTTGTAGTCGACGCCGGCCTGAGGATTGCGGCTGTGGTAGACGACCGGCACGCCGAAGGCCTCCAGCCGCCTGGCGATGGCCTTGCCGATGCGGCCCATGCCGACCATGCCGACGGTGCGGTTGCGCAGCGTTGCCTTGGTCAGCGGATACTGCGCCTTCGGCCATTTGCCGGCGCGAAGAATACGATCCGCCTGCGGGAATTCGCGCACCGTGCAAAGCAGAAGGCCGAGCGCCGTGTCGGCGACTTCCTCGTTGAGCACTTCCGGCGTGTTGGTGACGACGATGCCGTGCTGGCCCGCCCATTTGGCGTCGATGTGATCGTAGCCGACGCCGAAGCTCGAAATCTGTTCGAGCTTGGGAAACTTGCTGAGGAAATTCGCGTCGACTTTGTTCGCGGTATAGGCGATGGCAATGGCGCGGATTTTATCGGCAACCGATTTGATGAAGACGTCCGGGTCTTTGGCGCCGAGATAATCGTGCAGCGTGACCCTGGGCTCGAGACCTTTGATGAGGACCGGCTTTCGCGCGCCGACCAGCAATACGTCCGGCTTTTCGCTCGCCATGTTCAGCTCCTGTTAGACCAACGCGGTGACCGGCGTTTCGACAAAGCTCTTGAAGGCCGCCAGCAGTTCGGCGCCGAGCGCGCCGTCGACGACGCGATGGTCGCACGACAATGTGACCGACATCTGGCTGACGAACTTGACGCTGCCGTCCGCCGCCTCGATCGGAGCGCGGCGCGAGGCGCCGACCGCGAGAATGGTGGCGTGCGGCGGATTGATGATGGCGGCGAATTCGCGCACGCCATACATGCCGAGATTGGAGATGGCGCTGGCGCCGCCCTGATATTCGTTGGGCTTGAGCTTCTTGTCGCGAGCGCGGGCGGCCAGATCGCGGATTTCGTGCGAGATCGCGGTCAGCGATTTGGTCTCGGCGTTGCGGATCACGGGCGTGATGAGCCCGCCGTCGAGCGCCACCGCGACCCCGACGTCGGAGTTCTTGAAGCGCAGAATGCGATCGTCGGCCCAGATCGCATTGGCAGCGGAAATGCGTTGCAGCGCAGCCGCCCACGCCTTGATGATGAAATCGTTGAGCGAGAGCCTGAAAGCCGGCGTACCGTCCTTGGCCGCCGGCGCTGCGGCATTGGCCTCCTCGCGCATGGCGACGAGGCGGCCGATCTCGATGTCGGTGGTGAGATAGAAATGCGGGATGGTCTGCTTGGCTTCGATCAGGCGCTTGGCGATGGCGGCGCGCATCGAGTCGAGCGGCACTTCCTCGTAGGCAATGCCTTCGTACAGCGCCTTGACCTGGGTCGCGCTGGCGCCGGTCGCCATCTTCGCGCCAGGGGGCGGGGCCTTCTCGACGTCGCCGGCGACGATACGGCCGCGCGGGCCGGAACCGGAAATGCGCGTAAGGTCGATGCCGCGCTCGCCGGCGAGACGCCGCGCCAAAGGCGTGACGAAAGTGCCGCTCGCCAATTTCGCGGGCCCGAAATTACGCTCGGGGCTGCGCACCTCGCGCCACGGGTCCATTTTGATGGGGGCGGACGCGATTGGTGCCGGTGCCGCCGTTTGTGCGGCAGGCTTGGCAGCAGCAGGCGGCGCGGCGCGTGCCACAGCCTTCGCAGGCGCAGAAGCCGTCTCACCGGCGGCGAGGATCTGCGCGACCACGACGCCGACTTTCGCCGTCTCGCCGACGCCGAAGGCAATTGCCGACAGTGTACCGGCGCTGGTGGCCGGCACTTCCATCGACGTCTTGTCGGTCTCGATCTCGAACAGGTTCTCGCCCGGCTTCACCGCATCGCCGGCGGCCTTGAACCATTTCGTGATCTTGCCCTCGGCGACCGTTTCGCCGAGCTGCGGCATCAGGACGTCCATTGCAGGGCCCACGCTTTTCTTTTCTTCGCCTTCCCCCTTGAGGGAGAGGCCGACCACGCGAAGTGTGGGCGGGAGGGGGGGAGGCAGTGAACCGCAGCGTCACGGAGAGAGGACCCCCCTCCCCAACCCTCCCCTCAAGGGGGGAGGGAGCGCGTTTGTATTCGCCGCTATTCATGCGAGTCCCATCACCAAACCACCGACACGTACTGCGTCTCTTGAAATTCCTTCATGCCTTCCTGCGCGCCTTCGCGGCCGAGGCCGGACTGCTTGGTGCCGCCGAACGGCGCCGCCGGGTCCGAGACCAGGCCGCGGTTCAAACCGATCATGCCGAAGTCGAGCTTTTCCGACACGCGCATGCCGCGGCTGAGGTCCTTGGTATAGAGATAGGCCACCAGGCCGTACTCGGTCGCGTTGGCGCGCGTGATCGCCTCGTTTTCGGTCTTGAAGGTCTGGATCGACGCCACCGGCCCGAAGATTTCCTCGTTCAGCATCTTGGCGTCGTCGGACACGTTGGTGATGACGGTTGCCGGATAGAAGTAGCCGACGCCGTCCGGCGTCTTGCCGCCAGTGAGAACCTTGCCGCCTTTGGCGACCGCGTCGTCGACCAGTTCGATGACCTTGTCGCGGCCGTCTTTGTTGACCAGCGGCCCGAGATTGACGCCGTCGTCGAGGCCGTTGCCCATCTTGAGCGACGACATCTTGGCGGTGAGCTTCTTGGCGAATTCGTCGTGCACCTTCTCGTGCACGTAGAAGCGGTTGGCCGCAGTGCAGGCCTCGCCCATGTTTCTCATTTCGCAATCATGGCGCCGTCGATCGCGGCATCGATGTCGGCGTCGTCGAATACCAGAAACGGCGCGTTGCCGCCCAGTTCCATCGACGGTTTGATGATGTTGTCGGCGGCTTCGTGGAGCAGCTTGCGGCCGACTTCGGTCGAGCCGGTGAAAGACAGCACGCGCACTCTGCTGTCGTGCAGCATGGCGCTGACCACCGGGCCCGAACGGCGCGACGGCACGACATTGACGACACGACGCCGGCTGGCACGCCCGCCTCTTCCAGCGCCGGCATCAGCGCCAGCATGGTGAGCGGCGTGTCGGACGCAGGCTTCAACACCACCGGACAGCCGGCGGCCAAGGCAGGGCCGATCTTGCGCGTGGCCATCGCGGCCGGGAAATTCCACGGCGTCACCAGGACAGCGATGCCGGCCGGCTTGTGCTGCGCCACGATGCGCGCACCGGAAGCCGGCGCCATCGAGATCTGGCCGATGTTACGCACGGCCTCTTCGGCGTACCAGCGAAAGAACTCGGCGGCGTAAGAGATTTCGCCGCGCGAGTCGGACAGCGCCTTGCCGTTCTCCAGCGTGATCAGTTTGGCGAAGCGCTCGGCGTCGCGCATGATGATTTCGAAGGCCTTGCGCAGAATTTCGGCGCGCTCGCGCGGCTTGCGGGCGGCCCAGCCCGGGAAAGCGGCTTCGGCGGCGTCGATCGCGGCCTTGGCGTCTTCAACGCTCGCGCTCGCCACCGAGGCGATGGTCTTTTCGGTCGCCGGATCGATGACGTCGAAACGGGCGCCGTCGGAGGCTTTGCGCCACTTGCCGCCGATCCACAGATCGGTCGGGACGTTGGCGAGGAGATTTTCGTACATGGTCTTTTCCTTCATTGTGATTGTCAT
>JBBCIM010000009.1:0-96309 GCA_037200245.1 Pseudolabrys sp. | reverse complement strand
AACGTGGTGGCCTGTGCCATCGTTGAACCATGACCGTAGCAGTCCCCAAACATAGAAAGAAGAACGCCCTTCTTTCTTCACCTCCCCCCTCGCGGGGGAGGTCGCCCGCCGAAGCCTTAGCGAAGGCGGGCGGGAGGGGGGTAAGCAGCAAGCGGTCGGTATAAAAAATACCCCCGATCCTAACCTGCTCTTGGCCTGGTACGACCGCCATCGCCGCGTCCTGCCGTGGCGCGCGCCCCGCGGCGAGCTGGCCGACCCTTATGCGGTGTGGCTGTCGGAAATCATGCTGCAACAGACCACGGTGAAAACCGTCGGGCCTTATTACGCCAAGTTTCTGTCGCGCTGGCCGACGGTGGCCGCGCTGGCCGAGACTAAACTCGACGACGTGCTGCGCGCCTGGGCGGGGCTCGGCTACTACGCGCGCGCCCGCAACCTGCACGCCTGCGCCCGCGCCGTCGTCGAGCGTCATGCCGGTGAATTCCCGAACAGCCTCGAAGCGCTGCGCGCGCTGCCCGGCATCGGCGACTACACCGCGGCGGCGGTGGCGGCGATTGCCTTCGACGCCGACGCGGTGCCGGTCGACGGCAATGTCGAGCGCGTGGTGTCGCGGCTGTTTGCGATCGAGGAAGAATTGCCGGCGGCCAAGCCTGCCATCAAGCGGCTGGCGACATCGTTATTGCCGCCGAAACGCGCCGGCGATTTTGCGCAGGCGCTGATGGATCTCGGCGCCACCATCTGTTCGCCAAAGCGGCCGGCGTGCGCACTGTGCCCGTGGACCGAGGTCTGCGTGGCGCGCGCGCAAGGCCGCCAGGAGGAATTCCCGCGCAAGGGCGCCCAAGCGCGAAGGCAAATTACGCCGCGGCGCGGCCTTCGTCGCGTTGCGCGCCGACGGCCGTGTGCTGCTGCGCCAGCGGCCCGAGAAAGGCCTGCTCGGCTCGATGACGGAAGTACCCGGCAGCGATTGGGTGCATGATTTCGATGTGGACACCGCGCTCGACGCCGCGCCGCGCCTGCCGCGCGCGAAATGGCGCAAGCTTGCCGGCGTGGTCACGCATGTGTTCACGCATTTTCCGCTGGAGCTGACGGTGTTTGCCGCAGCGGTCCCCGAGCGGCACCGCGGCGCCGAAGGGGCGCACGCTGGGTAAAGGTCGACGACCTGCGCGGCGAGGCGTTGCCGACGGTGATGCGCAAAGTGCTGGCGCATGCGCTCTCCCTATTTGAGAGGTAAAAAGCGCGCGCCGCGCGATGACGGTCAAATCGCCGGTATCCCCGCGGCAGCGTTGAGGAACGCGTTTTCGGCCTGTTCGGTGCGGTCGGGCTTGGGCAGTTTGCGCGCCGCGGCCTTGCGGTTGATCTTGCGCTTGGCGATGCCGCCGAGTTTCTTGTCGGTCGCCTTTTCCTCCTTGAGCGTCATATTCAGGATTTTGGCAACGTCGTTGCGGCCGATGACCTTGGCCCAGGCCGCCAGCGTGCCGTAGCGCGTGATCTCGTAGTGCTCGACGGCCTGCGCCGCCGCGATCAGCGCGGCGTTGAGCACGACCTTGTCCTCGATCTCGCCGGCGATTTCGTTGGCTTCCTCGATAATGCCGTCGATGGCCGGGCACTTGGTGCCTTGCGGCACCGATTTGATCATCTTGAACACCCGGTCGAGCCGCTTGATGTGGCCCTTGGTCTGCTTGAGGTGCATCCGGAAGCCCTTTTTGAGCTCGGCATCGGAGGCCTTCTCGATCATATCGGGCATGGATTTCTGGATCTGATGCTCGGCGTAATAGATGTCCTGCAAGGTGTGCACGAACAGCTCGTCGAAAGTGTCGATATCGGATGTAAACCAACCCATGGGGGCACCCTCCCTTAAATTGAATTGCTACTGCATCAAGTCCCGGGGCCTTGCGAGTTCCCAAGCGCAACAAAGACCGCTAGGAATCCGGCTTAAAGAAACGTGGAATTGACAGGGAGCAAGCCATGAAGATCGAGCGCTACGAAGTCGGCCCGCGCATGAGCAAGGCCGTCGTCCATGGGGATACCGTCTATCTGGCCGGTATCGTCGCCGATAACCCCAAGGGCAGAAGCGTCACCGACCAGACCAAGGACATCGTGGCGCAGATCGATGGGCTTTTGGCCAAGGCCGGCACCGACAAGACCAAATTGCTGTCAGCCAATATCTACATCACCGACATGGCCAATTTCGCCGAGATGAACGCGGTCTGGGACGGCTGGGTGTCGCAGGGCAACACGCCGGCGCGGGCGACGGTCGAGGCCAGGCTCGCCACGCCCGATTACAAAGTAGAGATCATGGTGGTTGCGGCGCGTTAACCGTCGAGGACGAGACGATGGCCTTCGATTTCGCGCCGCTGTTTCCGGCCGGACTGCCGGCGCCCGCGGTCAAATGGACCGGGACGCCGAAATACAATTTCACCGGCGGCAATAACGACCCCGACGCGGTGCCGGTCGAAGGCCTGATGTCGGCCGCGCAATCGGTGCTGGCGCGCGAAGGCAGGACGCTGTCGCAATACGGCCTGCGCAGCGGGCCGCAGGGCTACCGGCCGCTGCGCGAGTTCCTCACCGGCAAGCTCAAGCGCGACGCGAGCATTGACTGTACCGCCGACGACATCCTGATCGTGTCAGGCTCGCTGCAGGCGCTCGATCTGGTCAACGGCGCGCTGCTGACGCGCGGCGACACCATTATCTGTGAAGTGGATTGCTACGAAGGCACGCTCAACCGCTACACGCGGATGGGCATCAACGTGGTCGGCATTCCGCTCGACCAAGGCGGCATGCGCATGGACGCGCTGGAAGGCGCGCTCGCCGATCTCAAGCGCCAGGGCATTCGGCCGAAATTCATCTACACCATTCGACGGTGCAAAATCCGACGGCGACGATCCTCGACATGGAACGGCGCGAAAAGCTGCTCAAGCTCGCCGGCGACTACGGCGTGCCGATCTTCGAGGACGACTGCTACTCGGATTTGATCTGGGACGGCAAGCGCCCGCCTTCGCTCTACGCCATGAGCAAAACCGAAAACGTCATTCACATCGGTTCGTTCTCGAAATCGGTGGCGCCGGCGTTGCGCGTGGGCTTCATCGTCGCGCCCTGGGCGATCATGTCGCGTATGCTCGCGCTCAAGACTGATGCCGGTTCCGGCGCGCTCGAGCAGATGGTGCTGGCCGAATATTGTGAGGCGCATTTCGAAACCCACGTGCCGGAATTGCGCCGCGCCTTGCGCACGAAGCTCGACACGCTGGTCGCCGCCCTCAACGAGCAATTCGGCACCGCGGCAGAGTTCGACTATCCGGCGGGCGGCATCTTTTTGTGGGTCAGGCTGCCGGACAATGTCGATACCATGAAGCTCTACAATGCCGCGCTGGCCGGCGGGGTCGCCATCAATCCGGGTCCGAACTGGTCGGCCGACAAAGTGCACAGCAAGAGCCGCATGCGGCTGTTGCTTTGCCAGTCCATCGCACGCCGAAATCCGCGAGGGCATCGCGCTGCTCGCCGATATCTGCCGCAGGGAGTTCGGCGTGCCGGCGCGCAGCGCCAATATCGAGCACGGCGCCAAGGCGTGAACGTGCCGATGCAGCAGCAGGGCATTCTCGCGATTTTCAACGACTGCCGGGCGGGCTTCGAAGAGGAATTCGAGGCCTGGTTTCAGGGCGAACATTTGTTGGAACGCCTGGCGGTGCCCGGCTTTCTTTATGGCCGGCGTCATCAGGCGATTTCAGGCGCGTGCGGCTATTTCAATTTCTATCTGGTCGCCTCGCCGGACGTCCTCACCTCAAAGCCTTATCTCGATCGCCTGAACAATCCCACCCCCGATGACCAAACGCGTGATGTCGGAGATATTCCTCAACATGAACCGCACTGTGTGCCACCGCACGCTGCGCGTTGGCAGTTTTCGCGGCGCTTATGCGGTGACGGCGCGGTTCAACGAGACTCCGGACACGAAGCACCTTACGTCGCAGGCTGAATTCTTGGCGTCGCACCCTTACATTGCCTCCTGCGAAATCTGGACCGCGACCGATCCCGCCGGTCAGCCGCTGGCGGAAGAAGAGCGGCTGCGCGGGGGTGATAAGAAGATCAAAGCCTGCCTGATGGTCGACACGTTACGCCAAGCCGACGCCGAAGTGCTCGGCGCACGGTTGGCGAAGGAATTTCCGGCCGCCGATGTCGGCGTGTTTCGCGTGCTGTGCCAGCTGGGGCAGGGATGGAGATTTAAAGCCATGCAATCGCTGCTGCCGATCGCCGAAAAAATCGCCGCGCAACTGATCGCGCGCAAGGAAACCATCGCCATTGCCGAGTCCTCGACCGGCGGTCTGATCGCGGCGGCATTGCTCGCGGTGCCCGGCGCCTCGGCCTACTTCATCGGCGGCGCGGTGGTCTACACCAAGGTCGCGCGGGCTGGCGCTGCTCGGCATCGGCGATGCCGAGATGAAGGGCCTGCGGCCGTCGACCGAACCTTACGCGATGTTGGGCGCGCGGCGCGTTCGCGAGAAGCACGGCGCGACCTGGGGCTTGGGCGAGACCGGTGCGACCGGCCCTACGGGAATCGCTACGGCGATGCGGCCGGCCATAGCTGCATCGCGATCGCCGGGCCGGTCGAGCGCGCGATCACGCTGGAAACCGGCAGCGCCGGCCGCAGCGCCAACATGGAAGCTTTCGCCAAGCGCGGGCTTGAATTGTTGTTGGAAGTGGTCAGCGCCAAATCGTAATCGGCCTATCTCCGTCACCCTGAGGTGTGAGCCAACGGGTCCGCGCGAAGCGCGGCCCGATGACAGGCTCCGCGAGCCTCGAAGGGCGCCGGCCCGTACGCCCGCGGCCGTTCATCCTTCGAGGCGCGCCAATTGGCGCGCACCTCAGGATGACGGATCGGGCTACTCCGCTGCTTCCGCCATCTCGGAGCGGAACTGGGCGCGCAGGTCGTCGATCAGTTTGAGGCCCTTCGGCGTCTGCACGTGCCAGAAGGTCCAGCCGTTGCAGGCATCGATGTCCTTGCGCCACGGCGCCGATGCGGTGGATCGAGCCCACCGTATCGCCGAGCGATACCGCGCCGTCGGCGCGCACGGTCGCCTTGTAGCGCTTCTTGGCATCAACCAGATGATCGCCGGGCGACACCATGCCGCGCTCGATCAGCGCCGAGAACGCCACGCGCGGCGCTTCGCGCGCGGTCACGAACGGCGCGATCGACGGCGACGGCACGACCTGGACGTCGGCGATGCGCTTTTCCGCGGCCTTGGCGTATTTCGCCTCGCGCTCGATGCCGACGAAACGGCGGCCAAGGCGTTTGGCCACGGCGCCGGTGGTGCCGGTGCCGTTGAACGGGTCGAGCACCAGTCGTCCGGCCGCGACGCCGACAGAATGACGCGGGCGAGCAAAGCTTCCGGCTTCTGCGTCGGATGCAGCTTCTTGCCGTCGTTGCCCTTGAGCCGTTCCTCGCCGGTGCAGAGCGGGAAGGTCCAGTCCGAGCGCACCTGTACGTCTTCGTTGCCGGCTTTGATCGCTTCGTAATTGAAGGTGTAGCCCTTGGCGTCGGCATCGCGCGAAGCCCAGATCATGGTCTCGTGCGCGTTGGTGAAACGGCGGCCGCGGAAATTCGGCATCGGATTGGTCTTGCGCCAGATTACGTCGTTGAGGATCCAGAACCCCATGTTGATGGCGCCGACGCGGAAGATGTTGTGATAGGAGCCGATCACCCAGATGGTACCGGCCGGCTTGAGGACGCGGCGGCAGGCATCGAGCCAGCCTTTGGTGAAGGTGTCATAGGCCGCGAAGCTGTCGAACTTGTCCCAATCGTCGGTGACCGCATCGACGTGCGAATCGTCCGGACGCTTCAAATCGTTGGCGAGTTGGAGATTGTACGGCGGATCGGCGAAAACCATATCGACGGACGCCGCCGGCAACTTCGCCATCTCGGCGACGCAGTCGCCGATCAAGATGCGATGTTGAGGGGTGTTCTCTAAAACTCACGGGGCGCCCGTGAGGGCGCCCCGCGACGCGACACACCATGACTCAATACTCTGACTCAGGCGACGCGGTCGGCAGACGCGGGACCTACAACCGACTTGGCGGCAATATGACCCCTCAAGGTGAAAAAACGGTTTATGAAACTGTCCCATTACTGGGCAAATTCTGCCTATGGTACGGGAGCTTAGTGGAACTACGCATGCGGCGAAAACGTAGTAATTGGACGCAACAGCGCCCTTGCGCGATGATTGCACGATAAGGGCCGGAGGATTTTTTAAGATGCGCTGGGATGATTTTCGCCGCAGTGACAACGTCGAGGACGATCGCGACGGCGGCGGTGGCGGAGGCGGCGGCTTCGGACTGCCGATGGGCGGTGGCGGCCTCGGCATCGGCACCGTGGTGGTGCTCGTCTGATCGGCTGGGCGCTCGGCATTGATCCCAGCGTGCTTATCGGCGGCGCCGAAATGGTGTCGCGCGGCGGTGGCAGCTATTCGCAGCCCTACCAGCAGCCGACGCGGCGCACTGGCGTGCCAGCCGACCAGGCCGGGCAGTTCGTCGCCGCGGTGCTCGGCAACACCGAGGATACCTGGACCGACATCTTCAGTCAGATGGGCCGGCAATATCGCGCGCCGAAGCTGCGCTGTTCAGGGACGCCGAGGCAGGGCGGTTGCGGGTTTGCGCAAGCCGCGATGGGACCGTTCTATTGTCCGACGACAAGCGCATCTATCTCGACACCTCGTTCTTCAAACAGATCGAGACGCGCTTCCATGGTTGCGCGGGCAACGCCTGCAAATTCTCGCAGGCTTATGTGATCGCGCACGAGGTCGGCCATCACGTGCAGAATTTGCTCGGCACCTTGCCGAAGGAGCAGGCCGCGCAGCAGGCCGCAGGCAGCAAGGTCGCCGCCAACCGGCTTCAGGTGCGCGTTGAATTGCAAGCCGATTGCTATGCCGGCGTCTGGGCGAACCATTCCGAGCAGCAGCAAGCAGTTCCTCGATCCCGGCGACATCGATGCGGCGTTGCAGACCGCGAGCGCCATCGGCGACGATTACATTGCAGCGGCAGGCGCAAGGCCGTGTCGTGCCCGACGCCTTCACCCACGGTTCGGCTGAGCAGCGCAAACGCTGGTTTACCGCTGGTTTCCACAGAGGCAAGCTCTCGGCCTGCGATACGTTCGCGGCGTCGTCGCTGTAAGGGGTGCGATGTTTTTGATTGCGGGTGGGACCATTGGGTCGCCGCCGCGCACATGCGGCTTGACCTTTTGCCCGCGGCATTAACGTGAAATCAGTTTCATCGCACGAAACCACTGGGCGGAACGAAAAGGTCATCTTCGTTTCAGAAATTGTCAGTGCCTTCGTGCGACGGCACTGCAAAACAAAATCAATGGAGGAAGCGATGCAACGAACCAACGGCGGCCAGGACGATCGATATACGCGTGGCCTTGCCCGTTTCATTTCCGGGCTGCGCTACGACAACATTCCGGCCGAGGTCGTGCATCGCGTCAAGCTCTTGATCCTCGATTTCCTTCGGCTGTGGGCTTTACGCCGCCACCAAGCCGTGGGGTGCCATCCTCACCGATACATTTTCCAAGCTCGATTCCTCGACCGCCTGCACGGTATGGGGCACCAACAGGAAGCTTTCGGCGCCGCACGCCGTCTTCGTCAACGGCGCCATGGTGCAGGGCTTCGAGATCGACGACATCCACCGCCAGGGCATGACGCACACCGGCTGCGTGACCGTGCCGGCAGTTTTCGCGCTCGGTGGAAATCCGCGGCCCCGTCAGCGGCAAGGAATTCCCTGACCGCCGTCGTCGCCGGCTACGAAACCCGGCCCCGCGGATCGGCCAGTGCATGGGCCAGGTGCATCTCGGCGGCGGCTGGCATCCATGCGGCACGCTCGGCGCTTTTGCGTCGGCTGCGTCGTCCAGCTCGGTGCTGGGATTGTCCGAAGACCAGACCGTGCATGCGCTCGGTCTCGCGGGCAGCCAAGCCTCGGGCATCATGGCGGTGCAGTACGGCGCGATGATGAAGCGCGGCCATGCCGGCCGCTCCTGCCAGAGCGGCCTTTATGCGGCGGTGCTCGCGGAAGAAGGCTTCACCGGCATCACCAACGTCTTCGATAGGCCCGTTCGGCGGCTTCTGCACGACGTTTTCGCAATCCACCGATCGCTTCGATCTCAACGAACTCACGGCGGGGGCTGGGCACCAACTTCGAGACCATGCGCGTCGGCCTGAAATTCTATTCCAGCGCCGCGAGCACGCAGACCGCCTTGGACGCGATCCGCAACATCAAGCAGAAGCGCGACTTCAAGGCCGACGAGGGTCGACAAGATCGTCGTGCACGGCGGCCAGGTGATGATGGATCACACCTTCTGGGAAATACGAACCGGCCGGCATCACCAACGCGCAGTTCAACATGCCCTTCGTGATTGCGACGCTGCTGCTGGGAAGGCGACGTGTTCGTCGACGAATTCACCGACGAGTCGATCCGCGATCCCAAGCGCATCGCCTATTCCGAGAAGGTGGCAGTTTGGTGCACGATCCGGCGATCACCGCCATGGGCCCCAAGCACCGCTACATCGCGCGGGTCGAGGTCCATCTCAAAGACGGCACGGTGATGAAGGATCGCGTCGAGGCGCAGCGCGGCAGCGAATTCTGCTTTGCCTCCGATGCCGGACGTATTCGCGAAGTTCGAGAACTTGGCCAAGCGCGTCTTGACCGACCGCCAGGTGATGAACGTGCGCGACTCCGTCATGGGCGCCGAAGACCTGAGCGACATCTCCGGTCTGGTGGCCCAGTTGGGCACCGGCGCGCAGCCGGCACGGGCGCAAGCCAAGCCAGAGCTCGCGCTCGCCGGCCGCTGAGTGATCGTCGGGTCGCCGTCAAATCGGAGCGGGCGCGTCAAAGCGCCCGCGCGCAAACAAAAAACTTGGAGGAAATCATGACGTCGAAACGCTGGATAATTCCGCTCGCGGCGGTCGCGCTCGCGCTGCTGGGCGCGCTCGGCGGCGGCAAGGCAAACGCGGCGGGAGGCCTACCCGACCGGGCCGGTGCGCATCGTCGTTCCCTTCTCGCCGGGCGGCACCGCCGACATCCTCGCGCGCCTGGTGGCAAAGAAGCTCACCGACAAATTCGGCCAGAACGTCTATGTTGAGAACCGCGCCGGCGCCAACGGCAATCTCGGTACCGAAAATCGTCGCCAAGTCCGCGCCCGACGGCTACACGCTGCTGATGGGCTATCTCGGCACGCTGGCGATCAGCCCGGCGCTCTATCCGTCGATGACCGTTCGACCCGGTGCACGACTCGCGCCGATCACGATCGTCGCTTCGACGACACAGGCTATCGTCGCGCGGCCGGACCTGCCGGCCAAGAACATCGCCGAACTCATCGCCCTGGCAAAGTCCGGCACGCCGATCAGCTTTTGCCTCGGCCGGCGTCGGTTCGCCGTCGCACATGGCGGGCGAACTGTTCAACTCGATGGCCGGCATCAAGATGGTGCACGTGCCCTACAAAGGCAGCGGCGCCGTGCTGCACGATCTGCTCGGCGGCCACGTCGACATCTCGTTCGGCGGTCCTCGCCGCGGCGATGCCGTCGGTGCAGGCCGGCCAGCTCAAGCTGCTCGGCGTCACCAGTGCCAAACGTTCGGCCGGTGCGCCGGACGCGCCGACCATCGCGGAGTCGCTTGCCGGCTACGAAGTGTTGTCCTGGTTCGGTCTCTTGGCGCCCGGTGGCACGCCGCGCCCAATCGTCGATCTATTGCACGACGAAGTGGTCAAGATCATCACCGACCCCGAGTTCAAGGAAAAGATGGCTGCCGACGGCGCCGAGGTCGTCGCCAATACGCCGGACGAGTTCCGTGCCTCAATCGAATCCGACCTCAAGAAGTGGGCCAAGGTCGTCAAAGAGAACAATATCAAGGCGCAATAAGCGGCAAGGGCCGGCGGCGTATGCGTGGATGCGCGCCGGCCCACGGTCTATGCTATAGGCGGGGGCATGCGTGAGTAACAGCCCATGCCCGGAATAGACGAAACGCGACAATTCGTGCCGCTCAAGATCGCGGTGCTGACGGTATCCGACACACGCGAACTGGCCGACGACAAGTCGGGCAACACGCTGGTCGAGCGCATCCGCGCTGCCGGCCACGTGCTGGCGGAACGCGCCATCGTCAAGGACGAGGTCAAGGCGATCCGCCAGCGCGTCAAAGCCTGGATCGCGGGACAAATTCATCGACGTCGTTATTCGACCGGCGGCACCGGCTTTACCGGCCGCGACGTGACGCCGGCGGCGGTTGAGCCGCTGTTCGAGAAGCGCATGGACGGCTTCTCGACGCTGTTCACGATGGTTAGCGTGCCGAAGATCGGCACCTCGGCGATCCAGACCCGCGCCACCGCCGGCGTCGCCAACGCCACCTATATTTTCTGTCTGCCGGGGTCGCCCGGCGCCTGCAAGGACGCCTGGGACGACATCCTGGTGCATCAGCTCGACTACCGCTACCGGCCGTGCAATTTCGTGGAGATCTTGCCGCGGCTCGACGAGCATATGCGGCGGGCAAAGGCCAAGGGCGCGACGGCGTAATCACCTGTCATGGCCGGGCTTGCCCCGGCCATCCACGTCTTTCTTGCTTAAATGAAGCCAAGGCGTGGATGCCCGGCACAAGGCCGGGCATGACGAGCTAAGGCAAGGCGGACGGAGAGAGGTCCAAATCCCAGAATTCCGCCACCACGTCCTTGCCCCAGCTATGGCGCGGCTCGCTGGAGGTGAGGGTGAAGCCCGCCTTCTCGTAGACATGGCGCGCGGCGGTGAGGATGCTGCTGTGGGTCCATAGCGTGATCTTCTTGTAGCCACGCTCGCGCGCGAACTTGACGCATTCGCCAGCGAGGCGCTGGCCGAGGCCCAGCCCGCGCGCTTTCGGATCGACGATCAGCAGGCGGATGCGGCGGTGCCGGGTTCGTCGTCTTTCACCAGCATGATGCAGCCGGCGGTTCTCGCCGTCCATCTCGGCGATCCAGCAAGCGCTCGCAGGTGGCGTCGTATTTGTTGACGAAGTCGGCGACGATCTGCGCGCACAAGCCTTCGAACGGCTCGCCCCAGCCGTATTCCTGCAAATAAAGTTCGGCGTGTGGCGCGACACGATCCAGCCGAAGTCGCCGGCCTTGGGCTCGCGCAGGATGATGCGCCGCTCGGTTTTTGCTTTCGGTAGCGTCCGGCGCCGAGCAGCGTGCCGATCGTGGTCCATCGCCGCGACCAGGCGCGTCTGGTCCGCGGGCTTGAGCGTGCCCAGCATCTCGCCGGGCTTGCTGCTGCGAACGCTCTTCGTAAGGCGCAAAAGTCTTGCGCCCGTGCGCGGTCAGGGCGAGATGGCTCTGCCGGGCGTCTTCCGCGGACGTCTTGCGCGCAATCAGTCCTTGCTTCTCGAAATTGCGCAGCACGCGGCTGAGGTAGCCGGCGTCGAGATCGAGCGCGCGGCCGACGTCGCTGGCGGTCAGCCGCTCGCCATTGGCGATCTCGTAGAGCACGCGCATCTCGGCGAGCGAATAAGGGCTGCCGAGATAGGTCCGGCGCAGCACGCCGATCTGGCGTGTATAGAAGCGGTTGAAGCGGCGTACCGCCGCGATGCGTTGCCTGAGTGCGCTGGCGGTTTTCATGACATCGGCAGGGTCGGACAGTTAGTTGACTAAGTCAAGTATATGTCAGATGACCTGACGCGCGCCGGCCGTCAGCATCACAATCCGGTGCCGGCCGATCTTGCGCAGCAAAAGCCGCCTCGGCATCGGTTGCTGCGGGATGTCCGCCGAGTTCGTCGTAGAACCGCCGCGCGATCAGCAGGCCCTGTTCGGGCTTGGCCCCGCCGCGGAAGATGACGCGGAGCAAGGGCGACCAGTTCGGACCGGCGCGGGGTGCAACAGATCGGCCGCGGCTGGCGGGCGAAACACGGCGGCGCGGCGCGCACCATCGAGTTGATCGGCCATTTGCATGAAACGGTCGGCGGCCTCGATCCAGCCCGGCTCCGGCACGCAGCCTGCGCGCAGGAAAATCACCCAAGGCGAGCGGGTGCCTGCGGCGGCAGCCTTCAGACGGGCGCCCAGCGTGTCTTTCGATGTCACAAAGCGGCAGCCGGGCAATGTCGGCCACTTCGGCGGTGGCGTCGCTAGAACCGCCATCGGCCACGACCACCTCGCCGAGCAGCCCGGCGGTCGCTCCCCGGCACTAGCGCCGCCAGCGTTCGGCACCAATGTGCGCTCCGATTCGTGACTGGCAATGATCGCACTCAGCATTCGGAACCCGGGCCTTGTGAACGAGGTTGCACCATATCATGTGGGCTCTCGATACCTCCCACGAGATCGGGCCCTTCCTGCGCAAATTGTGGGCCTTAAAAATTGTCTTGTTATGTTCATGGTCGATAACTAGGTGGACCCATGGCTCGATACACAACAGCCCTCAAACGCCCGCCGGTGAAAGACTTGCCCTCCGAACCGGCGGGCGCACGTGTTGAAGACCTCACCGGTCCTGCTTGGCGTTGCCGTCGAGTTTCGAACGCCGGCGCGGCCGGGGGCGCGCAAAGCAATGCCTCGGGCCGCTACGAGCCGCTGGCGCGCATCGCCTTCGACGACGGCTTGGCGCAGCCTCGACGAATTGCCGCCGTTCAAGACCACGGTGCAGACCGACGCCACGCGCAAAATCATCACCCGCAACGATTCGCCCGACATCGGCTTCGACCGTTCGATCAATCCCTATCGCGGCTGCGAGCACGGCTGTGTCTACTGCTTCGCGCGGCCGACGCACGCCTATCTCGGCCTATCGCCCGGTCTCGATTTCGAATCAAAATTATTCGTGAAGCCGGAGGCGGCGAGCTTCTGGAAAAAGAACTGGCGTCGCCGGGTTATTCGCCGAAGGTCATCGCCATCGGCACCAATACCGACCCCTATCAGCCGATCGAGCGGCGCTACAAAGTGATGCGCCGCATTCTCGAAGTGCTCGACCGCGCCGGCCATCCGGTCGGGATCGTCACCAAGTCGGCGCTGGTGTTGCGCGATCTCGACATTCTGGCGCGCATGGCCGAGCGCAAGCTGGCGAAGGTCGCGCTGTCGGTGACGACGCTCGATCCCGAACTGGCGCGCAAGATGGAGCCGCGCGCGGCAACGCCGATGCGGCGGCTGGAAACCTTGCGGCGGCTTGTGCAGGCCGGTGTGCCGGCGACCGTGATGGTGGCGCCGGTGATCCCGGCGCTCAACGACATGGAGATCGAACGCATTCTCGACGCGGCGCAGGCGGCCGGCGTCAAGGAGCCGGTTACGTGCTGCTGCGCCTGCCGCTTGAAGTGCGCGACCTGTTCCGCGAATGGCTGATGGCGAATTATCCCGACCGCTATCGCCACGTGTTCAAGCTGATCCGCGATACGCGTGGCGGGCAAGGATTACGATTCGACCTGGGGCAAGCGCATGACCGGCGGCGGACCTTACGCCTGGATGATCGGCCGGCGCTTCGAGGTGGCCTGCGAGAAGCTCGGCCTCAACACCTCGAAATTCTCGCTGAGCACCGAGCATTTCCGGCATCCCAAGCCTGGACGACGCGCAGATGAGTTTGTTCTAGGGAACCCGAAATCCCGCATTTCACCGACGGGAGGTCTGCGCAATTGACAAGCCATGAGTCGCGCGCGTTGATCGGCTCCTCATGGCCAACAAGCCAAAGCCAAATCCAAGGCGGCCCAACGCCTGCCGCTCAACGAGCCCGTCTTGCGCCCGACTTTCCGGCGCGAGCGGCGCTGGCTCACAAGGGCTGCTTCCCCATCGCCGGTTGCGACGAGGCGGGCAGAGGACCTCCTTGCCGGACCCGTCGTAGCCGCCGCCGTGATCCTCGATCCGGCGCGTATTCCGCGCGGCCTCAACGATTCCAAAAGCTCGATGCCGGGCAACGCGAGGCGCTTTACGAAAAGATTCTGCGCCAATGCCGAGGTGGCGGTGGCCTTTGGCTCCATCGAGCGCATCGACCGCGGACAATATTCTTGCGTGCCTCGCTCTGGGCGCTGGCCCGCGCGGTCAAGGCGCTGCCGGTGCGGCCGAAGCTGGTGTTCGTCCGACGGCAACATGAAGATCGACTGCGGCTGTGACTGTGAGGCGGTGGTCAGCGGCGATGCGCTGGTGGCCTCGATTGCCGCGGCGTCAATCGTCGCCAAGGTCACCCGCGACCGGCTGATGAAGCGGCTCGGCCTAGCGCATCCCGGCTACGGCTTCGAGCGGCATATGGGCTACAGCGTGCCCGAGCATTTCCGCGCACTGGCGGCGCTCGGGCCGACCATCCACCACCGCCGGTCGTTTGCGCCGGTGGCGGCCAAGCTCGCCGCGCTGGGCACGGTTTCCGACGAGGTCATTGCCGAGTTGTTGCCTCTTTAGCCCGGCTTCTCTATTCCCTGCCCGGTTAGCTTCATCGCTTCACCCGTCCCGGGCCAATGCATTACGTATCGCTGATTATCGAGTTCCTGCGCGGACGCCCGGCGGTGGTGTTTTGGACCGTCGCCCTGTCGCAAGCGTTCCTTTGGACTCTTGTGCCCGGCGCTGTTTTACAGCGCGCCGCCCGGCGAGGTGCCCATACTCCTGGCCATCGGTCATGAATTCATGCTCGGCAGCTATCTCGGGCCGCCGCTGGCGTTCTGGCTCGGCGAGATCGCCCTACCGCATCGCCGGCGCCTTCGGCCCTCTACGCGCTGGCGCAAGCCTGCATCGTCGTCGCCTATTGGGGTGTGTTCAAGCTCGGCTCCGCGATCGTCGGCACGCGTCACGCCGTGCTTGGCATATTGCTGATGATCGCATCGCCGCCTTCACGGTGCGAGCCCGGACTTCGGCCCGGCGGTGCTGTCGGCGCCGTTCTGGGCGCTGACGCTGCTGTATTACTGGCGCGCGGTCGGCGAGGGCCGGCGTGGTTATTGGTTTCTGACGGCGCTGGCGCTCGGCCTGCTGCTCTTGGCGAATTATGCCGGCGTCATCCTGCTGGCGCTGATCGTAGTGTTCACGCTGGCGACCTCGCCCGGCCGCGCCAGCTTCCGCCACGCCGAGCCGTGGGTGGCGATACCGCTTTTTGCGATCGTGGTGTTTCCGCATGCCGCCTGGCTTGAAACCGCGCGCGATCTGGTCATCTCAGGCGCGAGCGACAGCAAACGCCGCGGCCGGCCACTTGCCGCCCGCGATGTGGCTCGGCCTGACGCTGGTGGCGAGCCATCTCGGCCTGTTCCTGTTGGTGGCGCTCGCCAGGCGGCTGGCCGAAGAAGCGCCGCCGCTGGCGCGACCGCGCGCCGGAGATCGATCGCAATCCGGTTGGGTCGTTCGCGCGGGGCTTCGTGTATTTTTTCGCGCTGGCGCCCGCAATTTGCGCGGTTGCTTTTTGTATATTTCAGCGACAGGCTCGACCGCTCGACCGCGTGGCGCCGCTGGTTCTGCTATCGGGCTTGGCCGTCGTGGTCGCCGCCGGCGATCAGGTGTTTCTCTATCGCGAGCGAATGGCGTCGTCGGCCTGGCTTGGACTTCTGGTCGTGCCGCCAGCGCTGGTTGTGCTCGGCCTCTTCGTGATGCCGTGGACGCTGGGCGTCGATCTGCGGATCGCGCAGCCGGCGCGCGCCGAGGGCCATTCTTCGGCGAAAATTTCCAGCGCCGCACGGCAAGAAGCTTGAATTCGTCACCGGCGATGCCCGCATCGCCCCGCTGGTCGCGCTCTCAGCCCCAACCCGGCCGCGTCTTTATTTTGCCTGGGCGCCGGAGCGCAGCCCCTGGGCCACGCCCGTCGATATCGTCACCGCGCGGCAGTGTGCTGGTGTGGCCGGCATCCGACAATTCCGGCACGCCGCCAACATCGCTCAGGGCGCAATTCCCGACGATGGTGCCGGAAGTGCCGCGCTCCTTCGCGCGATCGATTCAGGGCAGGCTGCCGTTGATCAGGATCGGCTGGGCGGCGATGCGGCCAATAAATCCCTAGCGCATGATCTATCCGAAAACCGGTTCCCACTTTTCGGGATCATGCGCATTCAGTGATAGCTCTCGCCTTCGCGCACCTTGCCGCGGAACAGCCAGTAGATGAACGCGACGTAGCCGAGGATGATCGGCAATAAAAACAGCGTTCCGATCAGCATGAAAATCTGGCTCGCCGGCGCCGCCGCCGTGTCCCAAACCGTCATCGTCGGCGGCACCAGATACGGGAAGTTCGAGATCACAAGTCCGAGATAGCCGAGCAGGGAACAGCGCGATTACGGCAAGGAAGGGCGGCGCATCGCGGCCGCCTTCAAGCCAGCGCCAAGCAGGCAAACGCGACCAGCACCGTCACCACCGGGATCGGCCACAGGAAATAGAAATTCGGCAGCGAGAACCAGCGCTCGGCGATGCGCTGCTCGGCCAGCGGCGTCCACAAAACTGATCACCGCATGAAGGCGAGCACCGCCATCAGCAGAAGCTTGGCGTGCTGGCGCGCGCGGTCGGCAACCGGACCTTCGTTTTCATAACCAGCCAGGTTGCGCCAAGCAGGGCATAGCCAATGACCAGCGCCAGCCCGCAAAACAATCCAAACGGTGTCGCCCAATGAAACGCGCCGCCGGCATAGGCGCCGTCCTTGACCGGCACGCCGTCGATCAACCCGCCGAGGATGACGCCTTGCGCGAAGGCCGCCAGCGTCGAGCCGGCAACGAAGGCGAAATTCCACCGGGTCTTGCTGTGCGAGACGGTGCGGAATTCGAAGGCGACGCCACGGAATACCAGCGAGATCAGCATCACGATGACCGGCAGGTAGAAGGCCGGCATGACGACTGCGTAGGCACGCGGAAACGCGACCCACAGTCCGCCGCCGCCCAGCACCAGCCAGGTTTCGTTGCCGTCCCAGAACGGCGCGATCGAGCGCATCATCTGGTCGCGCTCGCTCTCGCTCTTGGCGAACGGAAACAGGATGCCGATACCGAGGTCGAAACCGTCGAGGATCACATACATCGCGACGGCGGTGCCGATCAGCGTCGCCCAGATGACGGGTAGATACCATTCCATGGCGTCACCTCTTGCCGGCGAAAGCATCGCTGGCGGCGCCACCAGCGGCCATCAACGGACGGCTCGGATAGCCTTCGGACCCCTCGATGGCGCGGCCCTCGGGGCCTTTCTCGATCAGGCGGTTGATGTAGTAGATGCCCATCGAGAACACGATGCCATAGACGATCACGAACAGTGCCAGCGTGCCGGCGATGCTGGCGCCGGGCACCGGCGAGGTGGCGTCGACCGTGCGCAACACGCCTTCGACGATCCAGGGCTGACGGCCGCTTTCGGTCACCACCCAGCCGGCGATGACGGCGACGAAGCCGAGCCACCAACACTGCGCCATGACGCGCAAATACCAGCGCGTCTCGAACAGCGTGCCGCGCCACCACAGGAAGGCGCCAAGCAGTGCCGCCGCGATCATGAAGAAGCCGACCGCGAGCATGATGCGGAAGGCGAAGAATACGTTTTTCACCGGCGGCCGCTCGGATTCCGGTACGCTGTTAAGACCCGGGAACAGGCCGTTCATGCGGTGGGTCAGGATCAGCGATGCGCCTTTGGGAATCGATAGCTCGAAGCGATTGATGCCGGCCTTCTCGTCGGGCCAGGCGAAGATGTGGAAATCCGCCGGCTTGGTGCCGTCCCAGTGCGCTTCCATCGCCGCGACCTTGATCGGCTGATGCTTGAGCGTGTTGAGGCCGTGCTGATCGCCGATGATCAGTTGCAGCGGCGCCAGGATGACGGTGAGGCCGATCGCCATGCGCATCATGGTGCGGCCGGCCTCGACGTGCTTGCCGGCCAGGAGATAGCGCGCGCCGACCGCCAGCACGACAAAGCCGGTCGTCAGGTACGCGCATTGAGCATATGCGCGAAACGATAGGGGAAGCTCGGGTTGAACACCGCGGCGACCCAGTCGGTCGGGAAGGCGACGCCGTTGCGCATCTCGAAGCCGGCCGGCGTCTGCATCCAGCTATTGGCCGACAGAATCCAGAACGCCGACATCGAGGTGCCGACCGCGACGATGGCAGCCGACAGTACATAAAGCCAGGGCGGCACCTTGTTGAAGCCGAACAGCAGGACGCCGAGGAAGGTCGCTTCGAGAAAAAACGCGGTGAGCACTTCGTAACCGATCAGCGGCCCGACCACATTGCCGACGGCGACCGAGAAGCGGCTCCAATTGGTGCCGAATTCGTAGGACATCACGATGCCCGAGACGACACCCATCGCGAACGACACCGCGAAGATCTTGGTCCAGAACTTCATCAGGACGTGGAAGCGCTCGTTATCGGTCCAGACCCACAGCGTGCCGAGCGTCGCTATATAGGCCGACAGGCCTATGGTGAAAGTCGGAAAGATGATGTGGAAGGTAATGGTAAAGGCGAACTGCAATCGCGCCAGCAAAACAGGATCAAAATCCATCGCACACTCCGTATGGTGCGTCGCGTCAGATAATCATAGACCCAACTCACAAGTCTTTGCGAGATGATCCCGTTCCATACATGCGTATATCGAAGCGGCGCTGCGTACGGCGCCTGCCGCGGGTCCACACCCTGCCACCACTGCCGATATGACGGAGCCTTGAATGAGCCTGTTTTCTTCCTGGCAGATATGGGCGGTATTGTCGGCGATCTTCGCGGCATTGACTGCGATCTTCGCCAAATCGGTGTCGAGAACATCAATTCCGACTTCGCGACCTTCATCCGCACCATTGTTATCCTGGTAACGCTCGCCTTTATCTTGCTGGCGACGGGACAATTCCAGTCGCCCGGTTCCGTATCGACGCGAACTTACGTTTTCCTGCTGCTGTCGGGGCTCGCCACCGGCGCGTCATGGATCTGTTACTTCCGCGCGCTGAAAATCGGCGAGGCCGCCAAGGTGGCGCCGATCGACAAACTGTCGGTGGTCATGGTCGCGATCTTCGGGGTGGTGTTTCTCGGCGAGCGGCTGAGCGCGCCGAACTGGCTCGGCATCGCCTTGATCGCCGTCGGCGCGGTGCTGGTGGCGTATCGCTAAAGATAAATCTAATGCGTCGGCGTGCTGAGCTTGAGGCCGAAATAATTCGGCAGGACGCCCTCTTGCTTTGGCCGGGCGCGATCTTCGACAGGTTCGAGGTCTCACCGCTGTCGGGCGTAATGCCGGACGCGCTGACGTCTTTGGTATGCCGGGCGTCGATTTCCAACTGACTCGTACCGAGGTCGAAGCTTTTCGGGATTTTGACGGCGGGCGCGGTTTGGTCGGAGCGGTCGACCTTGAATTTATTGCCGTCGCTCGCCGCCCCCTGCGGCATTTTCAGAAACTCGACATCGATCATGGGCGTTTCGACCGGTGCGAATTTCGAGGATGGCGGCTGCTGTGCAAAAGCAGGGTGCGTCACAAGGCACAGTGCAAAAATGCGGAATGCAATCGGGAGGAGGTGAGGCGCGAAGCACGTCATGGCTTGGAATAACAAGCCCGGCGGCGAGCGCAAGGGCGACGTTAGTTGCCCAGGGCTTTCTTGATCGCCAGGAAATCTCGCCAAGCGAATCGCTTCTGCAGCGGGCTGCGCAGCAGAAAGGCCGGATGGAAGGTCGGCATGGCGCGGATTTCGCGCTTTCCGGTGTTGAAGGTGTACCAACGGCCGCGCGTCTTGGTGATGCCTTCCTTGATGCCAAGCAGCGTCTGCGCCGAGGGGCCGCCGAGGCACACCAGAATATCGGGATCGACCAGTTCGATTTGCCGCCTGACGAAAGGCAGGCAGATTTGCGATTCCTGCGGCGTCGGCGTGCGGTTGCCTGGCGGCCGCCAGGGCACAATGTTGGCGATGTAGACCGAACTGCGGTCGAGGCCGATGGCGGCCAACATGCGGTCGAGCAATTTGCCGGAGCGGCCGACGAAGGGCAGCCCCTCGATGTCCTCGTCGCGGCCGGGCGCCTCGCCGACGAACATGATCTTGGCCGCCGGATTGCCGTCGGCGAACACCAGTTTTGTCGCGGTCGCCTTCAGCGCGCAGCCGTCGAACTTTTCCAGGATGGCGCGCAGTTCGTCGAGGGATTTGGCGCTCTTGGCAGCTTCCCGTGCCGCAAGGGCTGCTTCGTCGGGCGCCTGCGGCGTCATCGCCTGAGCCGGCCGCGGCCTGTCGAGTTCCGCGGGCGCGACGGCCGGCTGTGCCCGGACCGGCGCGGGAGCAGGGGCATCGACGGCTGCGAAGCGGTCGACCGGCTCCTCACCCAGCAAGGCATCGACGCCGGCTTCCAGGTAGAAGTCCAGCACGTCGCGGGCGGGTTTGTCGGGCGATGCCATCATCGTTGCACTTTACCACGAAGGCCTATGGGCGCGCGATTGCCGCCAACCGGCAAAAGTGGTGAAAAGGGATGAGAAACCGGAGGCGTCTATGGCTGAACTGTCCGCCCGCGAGGCGATGGAATTCGATGTGGTGGTCGTGGGCGCAGGGCCCGCCGGATTGGCGGCCGCCATTCGCCTCAAGCAGATCAATCCGGACATTTCCGTCGTGGTGGTGGAAAAGGGTTCCGAGGTCGGCGCGCATATTCTCTCTGGCGCGGTGATCGATCCGATCGGCATCGACAAGCTCATCCCGGACTGGCGCTCCGAAGATACCCCGATCAAAACCACCGTAACCGACGACCGTTTCTATTGGCTGACGGCAAGCGGCGGCTTGCGGCTGCCGAACTTTGCCATGCCGCCGCTGATGCACAATCACGGCACCTTCATCGTTTCGCTCGGCGCGGTATGCCGCTGGCTCGGCACCAAGGCGGAAGCGCTCGGCGTCGATATCTATCCGGGCTTTGCCGCGGCGGAAGTCTTGTATGACGACAATGGCGCCGTCGCCGGTATCGCCACCGGCGACATGGGCATCGGCAAGAACAAGGAGCCGAACGCCAGCTTCACGCGCGGGATGGAACTGCGCGCCAAGTACACGCTGTTCGCCGAAGGCGCGCGCGGCAATCTCGGCAAGCAGCTCATCGCCAAGTTCAATCTCGGCAACGAGCGCGAGCCGCAGAAATTTGGTCTCGGCATCAAGGAACTTTGGCAGGTCGCGCCCGACAAGCACCGCAAGGGCCTGGTGCAGCACTCGTTCGGCTGGCCGCTCGACGGCAAGACCGGCGGCGGCACGTTCCTGTATCACTTCGACGACAATCTGGTGTCGGTCGGCTTCGTGCTGCACCTCAACTATACCAATCCCTATCTGTCGCCGTTCGAGGAATTCCAGCGTTTCAAGACGCATCCGCTGGTGCGCGACACATTCGCCGGCGGCAAGCGGCTGGCTTATGGCGCGCGCGCGCTGACCGAAGGCGGCTATCAGTCGGTGCCGAAGCTGTCGTTTCCGGGCGGCGCGCTGATCGGCTGCGATGCCGGCTTCATGAACGTGGCGCGCATCAAGGGCAGCCACAACGCGATGCTGTCGGGCATGATGGCGGCGGAAGCCGCCGCCGCTGCGTTGAGCGGTGGGCGCCAGCACGACGAACTTGCCGATTACGAAGCCAACTGGCGCTCTTCGCCGATCGGCAAGGATTTGTGGAAGGTCCGCAACGCCAAGCCGCTATGGTCGAAGCTCGGCACGTTCCTCGGCATCGCGCTCGGCGGCTTCGACATGTGGTGCAACACGCTCGGCTTCTCGCTGTTCGGCACGCTCAAGCACGGCAAGCCGGACTATGCATCGCTCAAGCCCGCGGCCGAATGCACGCCGATTGCCTACCCGCGGCCGGACGGCAAGCTCACCTTCGACCGGCTGTCGTCGGTATTCCTGTCCAACACCAATCATGAGGAAGACCAGCCGCCGCATCTCGTGGTGAAGGACATGGCGCTGCAAAAGTCGTCCGAACACGACGTCTATGGCGGGCCGTCGGCGCGCTATTGCCCGGCGGTGTCTATGAATGGGTCGAGGAAGCCGGCAAACCCTAAATACGTCATCAACGCGCAGAACTGCGTCCACTGCAAAACCTGCGACATCAAGGACCCGAATCAGAACATCACCTGGGTTCCCCCCGAGGGCAGCGGCGGGCCGAATTACCCGAACATGTGATCGTGACCGAGGCTGCGGCCACGATGCTGCCACATCAGCGTTTTCAAGCTTAAGCGCCGGGCACAACCATGGCCGTTCTTGCGGGGGCGGTGCAAAAAGTCCATTCTTTCCTCAACCTTGGCGGCGCTGAGCGAATTTCGCGCCCCTTACGCCCTATTGGAGCATCGCCAGTGATTTCCTTGAGCTTCGCCCGGTGCATCGCCGGCACCGCGCTTGCCGCCGTTCTCGCAGGCATGCCGATAGAGCTTGTCGCGGCTCAGTCGCCGACCGCACAGGATCTGGCCGGGCTGACCGCCTCGGGCAGCTATCTCGCCGCCCGCCACGCCGGCCGCATGCGCGATGCCGCGATCGAGGCAGCCTATTACCGCACCGCGCTGAGATACGATCCGAGAAACAGCGAACTGCTCGACCGCACGTTCCTGTCGCTGCTGGTTGGCGGCGATATCGACGAAGCGGTGAAATATGCCGAGCGGGTCGGTGCCGCCGACAAGAACGACCGCGTGTCGCGCCTGGTGCTCGGTGTTTCGGCGCTCAAGCGCAAGCAATATGCCGCCGCGCGCACCAATCTCACACAGTCGATCCGCGGGCCGATCACCGATCTGACCGCGACGCTGCTGTCGGCCTGGGCCATGACCGGCGCCAATGACAGCAAGGGCGCAGTCGCCGCGATCGACAAGCTCCAGGGGCCGGACTGGTACGCGATCTTCAAGGATCTGCACGCCGGCATGATCTACGACCTCGCCACAACCCGGCTGAGGCCGGCAAACGTTTCGAGCGCGCCTACAAGCTCGACTCCTCCGCGTTGCGCGTGGTCGAGGCTTACGGCAGCTGGGTGTCGCGCAACCGTTCGCCGAAGGAAGCGCTTGCGGTGTTCGAGGCTTTCGACAGAGTTCTGCCGCGCCATCCGCTGGTGGTCGAGGCCATGAGCAAGCTCAAGGCCGGCGAGAAACTAGGGCCCCTGGTGCGCGATGCGCAGGCCGGCGCCGCCGAAGCGCTCTACGGCCTCGGCGCCTCGCTCGGCCGCCGCGGCGGTGAGGATCTCGGCCTCGTCTATCTGCAACTGGCGCTGCATCTCGCGCCGACGCATCCGCTGGCGCTGCTGTCGCTCGCCGATCTTTATGAATCGCTGAAGAAGCCGGAACTGGCGATCAACGTCTATGAGCGCATTCCGGCCAATTCACCGCTGCACCGCAACGCCGCGATCCAGATGGCCGCGAACCTGGACTCGCTGGAGCGCTCGGCCGAAGCTGAAAAGGCGCTCGATGCGCTGATCAAACAGCATCCCGACGATATCGAGGCGGTCATGGCGCTGGGCAACATCCAGCGCGGCCACAAGAAGTTCGCCGAATGCGCCGACGTCTATTCCAAGGCCGTCGACATCATCGGCACGCCGGACAAGGCGAACTGGGTGGTCTTTTATTTCCGTGGCATCTGCTACGAGCGCTCCAAGCAGTGGCCGAAGGCGGAAGCCGATCTCAAGAAGGCGCTCGAGCTGTTCCCCGACCAGCCGCACGTGCTCAATTATCTCGGCTATTCCTGGATCGACCAGGGCATCAATCTCGACGACGGCATGGGCATGATCAAACGCGCCGTGCAGCAGCGGCCGGATGACGGCTACATCGTCGACTCGCTCGGCTGGGCCTACTACCGTATCGGCAATTACGAGGAAGCCACCAAGCAACTCGAACGCGCCATCGAGCTCAAGCCGGAAGACCCGACCATCAACGATCATCTCGGCGACGCCTATTGGCGCATCGCCGCGTGCTCGAAGCCAACTTCCAGTGGGCGCATGCGCGCGACCTCAAGCCCGATCCGGACGACCTGCCGAAGATCGAGGAAAAGCTGAAGAACGGTCTGCCCGACGAAACCACGTCGCAAGCCAAAGCCGGCAAGAAGAGCGGCGACGGGGGTTGATTCCTCGTGGCCGCTGCGCTGGTCGAGAAGGCTCCCGCCAAGATCAACCTCACTTTGCGCATCGTCGGCCGCAGGCCCGACGGCTATCACGAGCTTGAAAGCCTGGTCGCCTTCGCCGATCTTGCCGACACGCTGACGCTCGAGCCGGGCGCCGCGGCCTCGCTCGAGGTCACCGGTCCCTTCGCCGGACCGAGCGGGCCGGCCGCCGACAATCTGGTGCTCAAGGCCGAAGCGGCGCTGCGCAAGTGCGTCGATGGCCTGATTTCAGGCTGCTTCCAGCTCGAAAAGCACATCCCGGTGGCGGCCGGCATCGGCGGCGGCTCGGCCGATGCCGCAGCAGCGCTGCGCCTTCTGGCGCGCCTCAATAACCTTGCCGGCGACGATCCGCGCTTGATGGCCGCGGCGCTGGAGACCGGCGCCGATGTGCCGGTGTGCCTTGGCTCGCGCGCGACCGTGATGCGGGGAATTGGTGAAAAGCTCTCGGTGCCGCTCGACCTGCCGCATCTGCCGGCGGTGCTGATCAATCCGCGCGTCGCTGTGCCGACGCGTGACGTCTTCGCCAAATTCGCCGGCACGCAATCCGGCACGGCGCTTCCAGAACCTGTGCCGGTTGGCGCCGAAGGCTTCATTGCCTTTCTCGAACGGCATGGCAACGATCTCACGTCAGGCGCTATTGCCTGCGCGCCGGCGGTCGCCGAAGTGCTCGACGCGTTGCGCGCTTTGCCAAACGCCTTGCTGGCGCGCATGTCGGGTTCGGGCGCGACATGCTTTGCCCTCTTTGCCTCGGCCGGCGAGGCCGCCGCCGCGGCTTGGCTGTTGCAGGCTCAGCACAAAGATTGGTTCGTTTATCCCACGACGCTCGGTTGATCTTGAAATCGCCGGCTTTGCCGCAGACCGTTGCCAGGCTTACGATTTGCCGCTAGGCAGCGGGCAACGGGAGATCGCGATGAAGTCCAAATGGATCGTGCTGGCCGCCGTGACCTCGGCAATGGTTTTGAACTTTGCCGCCGCCGATCCGGCGCTCGCCAAGAAGGCCAAAGGGGCTAAGCAGGTCCGCAGCGCATGCGTCGATCGCCCGGTTCAGTTCAATTACACGTTTCGCGATCTGATTTCGGCCGCCCGGCGCCGCAGCCGAACGGCTGTTCGCCGGCTGTCTATCAATACGGCAAATATGTCGGGCAGGATCCGGATCCGAACATCCGCGCGCAGTTGAGCCGCGATCCGATGACCGGTTACCAGCCTTATTAGATTCTTTTTCTGCGCATGATCTTATCCGAAAACCGGTTCCCACTTTTCGGGATCATGCGCTAGTGCGCGCGCGCGATACAGAACGCGACGGTTTCTTCCAGCGCGGTTTTGATTTCTGACGGCGGCACCAGCGCCAGCGCGTCGGTGGCGATGGCGCCATAGTGCCGCGCACGCCGACGGTATCCTCGATGGCGTGATGCTTGGCCATCAGCGCGATGGCGGTGTCGAGGTCGTCGTCGTCGATCTCGCCTTTGCCGAGCGTGCGGTTCCAGAAAGCGCGCTCGCTGTCGGAGCCGCGGCGGAACGACAGCACCACCGGCAGCGTGATCTTGCCCTCGCGAAAATCGTCGCCGACATTCTTGCCGAGCTTGGCCGAGGTGCCGCCGTAGTCCAGCGCGTCGTCGATCAACTGAAATGCGATGCCGAGATTCATGCCGAACGAACGACAGGCCGCCTGTTCGGATTTCTCCTTCACCGCCAGCGCCGGGCTGACTTCGCAGGCGGCGGCGAATAGTTCCGCGGTCTTGGCGCGGATCACCGCCATGTATTCATCTTCGTTGGTGGCGGTGTTCTTGGCGGCGCCGAGCTGCATCACTTCGCCCTCGGCGATGACCGCGGCGGCCGACGAGAGAATGTCGAGCGCGTGCAGGTTGCCGACCTCGACCATCATCTTGAAAGCCTGGCCGAGCAGGAAATCGCCGACCAGGACACTCGCTTCGTTGCCCCACACCATGCGGGCGGCGACCTTGCCGCGGCGCATGTCGCTTTCGTCGACCACGTCGTCGTGCAGCAGTGTCGCGGTGTGCATGAACTCTACCCGCGGCGGCGAGCTTGACGTGGCCGTCGCCGGGATAGCCGGCGATCTTGGCCATGGCCAAAGTCAGCATCGGCCGCAGCCGTTTGCCGCCGGAAGAGATGAGGTGCGTGGCCACCTCCGGGATCATGGTCACGTCGGAACCGGTCCGCGCGAGGATGGTTGCGTTGACGCGTTCCATGTCGTCCGCCACCAGTTCGGTGAGGCGCTGGATCGACTCGGCTTGGGGAGTCTCGAACGGAAGAACGACGGCCAAAACACTTCTCCAGGGCAGGAAAGACAACGCGAGCATAGAAACGCTATGGTATTGCGGCAAGGACTTTAGCGGCCGCGTCGATTTGTCCGATGGTTTCAGAAAGCCGGACACCGCGTTTTGACGCGCATCAAGGGGGCTTCGGTTGGCGAAACGCACGTCCAGGGTTGCCGCCGTCATGCCGCAGGGCTTCGAGCGGTATAAGATTGCTGTTTTGGTGCCCTGCTATAACGAAGTGGCGGCGATTGCCAAGGTGGTGAAGGATTTCCAGGCGGCGCTACCGAGCGCGACGGTCTTCGTTTTCGACAATAACTCGACCGACGGAACCGCCGACGCCGCCCGGTCCGCAGGCGCCGTGGTGTTCCACGAAAAAAACCAAGGCAAGGGCTTCGTCGTGCGGCGGATGTTCACCGACATCGAAGCCGACATTTACGTGCTGGTCGATGGCGATGCCACCTACGATGCGCCCAGTGCGCCGAAGATGATCGGGCGCCTGCTCGACGACCGGCTCGACATGGTGGTGGCGAACCGCGTCGATTATGAAGTGGCCGCCTATCGCGCCGGCCATCGCACCGGCAATTGGCTGCTCTCCAGTTTCGTCGCCGCGGTGTTCGGTCCGGCTTTCAAGGACATGTTGTCCGGCTATCGCGTGTTCTCGCGCCGCTTCGTCAAATCGTTTCCCGTGCTGTCCGGCGGCTTCGAGATCGAAACCGAACTCACAATCCACGCGCTTGAACTGAGTCTGCCCGCGGCCGAGATCGACACGCCGTATTATTCGCGGCCCGTGGGTTCGGTGTCCAAGCTCAACACCTGGCGCGACGGCTTTCGCATCTTGATGATGATCCTCCAGCTTTATCGCGCAGAGCGTCCGCTGACTTTTTTTTCCGGCATCGGATGTGTGCTGGCGGCGGTGTCGATCGTCTTGGCGATTCCGATTTTCATCACATATTTTGAGACCGGCCTGGTGCCGCGCCTGCCGACGGCGATCTTGTCGACCGGCTTGATGATGCTGGCGGCGCTATCGGTCGCGGTCGGGTTGGTGCTCGACACCGTGACGCGAGGCCGTCGCGAAACCAAACTGCTGGCGTACCTGTCGCATCGCGCACCGGGCGAAGAACGGCGGCGCTAATCTACTTGCAGACCGGCAAATGCTCGACCCGCTTGGCGTTGTGATAGAGCCCGCAAAGGACTTCGGGACCCTCGGTTCTGAAGATATGCTTCACCGGCTCGGCCTGGCTCACCAGGACGTGCGCGGCGATCAGCGCGACGCCGACCGGATAGGTCCAACGGTGGCGTTGCAAATCGACGAGTTTCGAAATCAACAGCGCAGCCGCGATGATCGCGAGCGGATCGGTCAGAATAAAATATTCCTGCTTTAGCCCGCGGGCCATGCCGAGGGTATCGACGCCCCAGTCGGTCAGCATCAGCGCCGCCACTTGAAGCACCAGACGCCATTCACGGCGGCGAATGGCGATCACGGTCGCCGCGATCACGAACCATTCCAGGAAAATCGCCGGCCGCGGCGACGATTCCAAAACGAAGGTTCGCCGCATGATTACGCCGCCGATCCATTGCGACAATGTGCCGAGATGTTGCAGCACCGAACCCGCGGCAAGCCGGGGGTCGGAGCCTTGCGCGAATTGAAACAGCCGCTCCAGCGGATGAAACACGATGAGTACGTCGTCGGGTTGATAGCGTGCGTAAAGCGCCAGTAGCCCGATCATACAGCCGGCAATAACGGCGAACATCGCGGTCAATGTTTCCAGCGCGGCGACGCGCCATATTGCCGCATAGGCCGCCATGCCGAGCCCGAGCCAGATCGCGATCGACGTCCAATATACCGCGGCGGAGACAGCCAGCGCCGGCAAATTGAGGCTTGCCGCGCCGGCATTCGAGAGGCCGGCCTGCACGGTTTCCTTGGCAAGATAGATCGCGATCAGAGCTACCGCGGCGCTGACCGCGAGCGCCGGCCACGCCCGCCGCGGCGCATTCCAAAACCCGGGTTGCGGCGTTGAGCCAAACGGCAGCGTCAGCACAGGCAATGCGCAGATCAGGAAAATGATCTGTATCTTGTTCAAGAGGGCGAGCGTGATCAGAAGACCGGCCAGACCGATCAAAGCCGGCCGCCACCAGCGCTGCCCGTATGTCGCAGCGTTAAGCAGGAGCAGGAGCGCCGTCATAAAAAGCCCGGCGGCCAGAAGCTCCGTGCGCATGATGCGCATCTGCATCGCCATGCCGCCCGAAAACGCCAGGAGAAAGCCGCCGACCGCGGCGATCCGCCAGTCGCGCACCAGCGCCCGCAGCAAATATGAGAAGGCCAGAACAAAGCCCATGGCCAACAGAAGCGACAGCATCCGTCCGGCACGCGTCGCTATCGTCCAGGCATGCGCAAAGCTCAGGGCATCGCTTACCGGCGGCAATGCGTCGAGGGACGCGACTTGCACGATGCCGAGGTTGTGCAGCGCGCGCAGCCAATAACTCAACAGCAGGATCGATAGATAGCCGGGGTGATCGAAATATTCCTGCGGAAGAGGGACATTGAGCAGAAGAGCGTTGTAGACGATCCAGAAATCCATGTCGGCAACGCGCCAGTAGGGATACCAGAAGCCGGCAACGAGAAACGACGCCAGCATGCCGCCGCAAAAGAGCAATAACTCGCCGCGCCAGCTAAACGGTACCAGCCGCGAAAATGATTTCGTAACATCCGGATCGCGCCAGGATTGGAAAAACCGAGGCAGAGGCTTCATTCGGTCGCGCGATTCATTGTTGGCCCGGTAGCAAAGTACCTAGAATAGTGCCCTATTAGGGTTTTCCAGGCGAGGTACTATTTTGCGTGAACTCATCCGCACCAACGACATGGTCCTGGTCTCGGCGATCGGCGCGCTGCTCGACGGCGCCAAGATCAAGCACCTGGTGCTCGACCAGAACATGAGCGTGCTGGAAGGTTCGCTCGGCATCCTGCCGCGCCGTGTGCTGGTGGCGGAGGATGACGTGGCGGCGGCGCGCCGGCTGCTCACCGATGCCGGGCTTGCTCACGAGTTGCGCGCCGATGGGCGCTGAACGCGACAGCTTAGCCACCAGCGAAGACGCCGTGCTAGGCGGCCGGTTGCGGCTGCGCCAGCCGTTGCGCGGCCATCGCGTCGGCCACGACGCAATCTTGCTGGCGGCGGCGACCCAGGCGCGCGCAGGCGAAGTCGCGGTCGATCTCGGCGCCGGTGTCGGCGGCGCGGGTCTGGCGCTGGCGTCGCGGGTCGAAGGGCTCACGGTGATCTTGGTCGAGATCAACCCGGCGCTGTGCGCCTTGGCGGCCGACAACGCGCAGCTCAACCGGCTGGATGAGCGGGTGAGGGTGGTTCAAGCGGACGTCGAGAAGGCCACGGGCCTGGCACCGGCCAGCGCCGACCGCGTGCTGATGAATCCGCCGTTCCACGACGCCACGCGTCAGAATGTCTCGCCCGATCCGCAGAGGCGCCTAGCGCATGCCGGCGGGCCGGGTCTGCTGGCGCGCTGGATCGCCGCCGCCGCATCACTGCTCAAGCCGCAGGGCGTGCTGACGCTGATCTGGCGGGCTGACGGTCTTGAGGAGGCGCTGGGAGCGTTGCGCGGCGAATTCGGCGGCGCCGGCGTGTTGCCGGTGAAGCCGCGCACCAATGCCGCGGCTATTCGGGTGCTGGTGCGGGCGGTGAAGGCTAAGGCCTGGGCCAAGCCCGCCGACTATCCGGCTTTGATTCTCAATGATGCGGATAACCGGCCGACAGCGGCTGCGGAGGCGATCCTGCGCAATGGGGAGACGTTAGAACTCGGGCCTTAAGAGCGGCGGCGCAGGGGCACCAATTGGCGCCAGCTCAAGCTGACGAACTGGCGGCGCATGCGGCCCATATTCTCCTCATTGAGGTGCGAGAGACCGATGACGCAACCGATCAACAAGAACAAAATGGTGATCTTCGGATCCATAAGGGCCGCCTCTTAAGCTTCGCCACTTCATTGTGACCCGTATTGCATTGCAAAAAGCATTCCAAAGTTAAAAAACAGGCAATATGAGTGGTTTGCCGCGCAAAACGACAGAAAATGCTGCACTGCATGTACCAGGCTACCTTGCGCCGCTAAGGGCTTTTTAAGGCCGCGCCCAGGCTTTGAGCAGCACGCCTCTTTCTTTGACTTGCGCCGCTATGCTGCCTAACTGATTGAGATGCCACCTGCGGCGACTCAACCTATGCCCGATCTTCTCAAGCGCCCGCTCGATTTCCTGCGCCGGCTTTTGCCGGCGCGATGGCGCGGCGATATTCCGGTGGTCCCCGTCGTACGGCTCTCCGGCGTGATTGGCGTGTCGACGCCGCTGCGGCCCGGTCTGATGCTCGCGAGCATCGCCCGCCCGTTGGAAAAGGCCTTTGCCGTGCGCAACGCGCGCGCCGTGGCGCTGGTCATCAACTCGCCGGGCGGCTCGCCGGCGCAATCGCATCTGATCTATCGCCGTATCCGCCAATTGGCCGAGGAAAAGAAGATTCCGGTGCTGGCCTTCGTCGAGGATGTCGGCGCATCGGGCGGCTACATGCTGGCCTGCGCCGCCGACGAGATCATCTGCGATCAATATTCGATCATCGGCTCGATCGGTGTGGTTGGCGGTTCGTTCGGTTTTCCCAAGCTGCTCGACAAACTAGGCGTCGAGCGCCGCCTCTATACGTCGGGCGAACACAAAGTGATTCTCGACCCCTTTCTCCCGGAAAAGCCGGACGACGTGAAACGCTACAAGGCGATCCAGAAAGACATCCATGCGCACTTTATCGCGCTGGTGAAGGAGCGGCGCGGCGAGCGCCTCAAGGGCGCCGATAAGACCTTGTTCTCTGGGGAGTTCTGGACCGCGCAAGGCGGAATTACGCTGGGTCTGGCGGACGCTCTTGGCGATGTGCGCTCGTTCCTGCGGACCCGTTTCGGCGACAAAGTGCGCACGCCCCTGATCGGCGCCGAACGCAGTTTCTTCAGCCGGAAATTGGGCTTAGGCGACGCCAAGGGGCTGGCCGACGATCTGGTGTCTTCGCTGGAAGCCCGCGCCATCTGGGCACGTTACGGATTGTAAATGCGGCCAGCCGCGAAATCGCCTAGATTGGGCGCGAGCTTTGTTGTCTTAAGCGCCTCGCTGCCTGAAGCGATGACAAGGAGCCATCATGCCGTCGATTCTGCTCTCGCCGCTGGTCAAATGGTCGCTCGCCGCATTGGCGGCGCGGTCATCGTGCATTGGGCGGTGAAGGAAGCGCGCCGGATCAACGAAGAACTGGATAACGCCCGGCGGGTGAAAGTGCGGATCAACGATCGGGAAAATCGTCCGACCTTGCGGCGCGATCCGCGGACCGGCGAATACCGGCCTTATTAGGTCTTAGCTGCCTGAATTAACGGGCGAGCATCCGCTGATTGCCGGACACCATGGCGCCGAAGAACAAGGTGGCGAAGACCAGGCCGAGGAGCTGAAAAGCGATCATTGGTATTTCCTTCGTCCCAGATGGCTTTGCTCTAATTTGTCGCGAGCCTATCGGTTCCGGTTCAAAATCCTGTAAAGTTTCTGGGTAAACCGGGCACGACTTGACCCTCGAAAACGCCGCCGATAGGGTCCCGGCCACTCTTACCTTTCAGAATCAAGTAGTTACACGATGGCCGACGCCGAACTTCTCGCCGCGGGGCGACCGCAGGCGCACAATCTGGACCCTGCGCGCTCGTTCCAGGGACTCATCCTCGCGCTGCAGCAATATTGGGCGTCATGGGGCTGCGTCATTTTGCAGCCCTATGACATGGAAGTCGGCGCGGGCACTTTTCACCCGGCCACCACGCTGCGCGCGCTCGGCCCCAAGCCGTGGAATGCGGCCTACGTGCAGCCGTCGCGGCGGCCGAAGGACGGCCGCTACGGCGAGAACCCGAACCGGCTGCAGCACTACTACCAATTCCAGATCATCCTGAAGCCGTCGCCGCCCGACTTGCAGGAGCTTTATCTCGGCTCGCTCAGGGCCGTCGGCGTCGATCCGATGCTGCACGACATCCGCTTCGTCGAGGACGACTGGGAAAGCCCGACGCTCGGCGCCTGGGGTCTGGGCTGGGAGTGCTGGTGCGATGGCATGGAGGTCTCGCAGTTCACGTACTTCCAGCAGGTCGCCGGTTTCGAATGCGCGCCGGTCGCCGGCGAGTTGACCTACGGCCTCGAGCGCCTGGCGATGTATGTGCAGGGCGTCGACCGCGTCTACGATCTCAATTTCAACGGGCTCGACGGCGACAAGAAGGTCACCTACGGCGACGTGTTCCTGCAAGCCGAGCGCGAATATTCCAAACACAATTTCGAAGTCGCCGACACGGCAATGCTGTTCGAGCAGTTCAAGATGGCGGAAGCGGCCTGCCAGAAATATCTGGCCGCCGGCTGGCAAGACGGCAAGCGCGAGGTGCATCTGATGGCGCTGCCGGCCTACGACCAGTGCATCAAGGCCAGCCACGTCTTCAATCTGCTCGACGCGCGCGGCGTGATTTCGGTCACCGAGCGGCAGAGCTACATCTTGCGTGTGCGCGAACTGGCGAAAGCCTGCGGCGAAGCCTGGCTCGCGACCGAAGGCGGCGGCAGGTAGTCATGCCCGATCTTCTCCTCGAATTTTTCTCCGAAGAAATCCCCGCGCGCATGCAGGCCCGCGCCGCGGAGGATTTGAAAAAGATGGTCACCGACCGTCTGGTGGCAGCCGGACTCGTCTACGAAGGGGCCAAGGCCTTCGCGACGCCGCGGCGTCTGACGCTGTCGGTGCACGGCGTGCCGGTGCGCCAGCCTGACATCAAGGACGAGCGTAAAGGTCCGAAAGTCGGCGCGCCCGAGCAGGCCATCGCCGGATTCCTGCGCGCCGCGGGGCTGACGTCGATCGATCAGGCCAAGGTGCAAGCCGACAAGAAAGGCGACTTCTATGTTGCCGTCATCGAGAAGGCCGGCAAGCCCGCCATCGACGTCATCGCCGAGATGATGCCGGAGGTCGTGCGCAGCTTTCCGTGGCCGAAGTCGATGCGTTGGGGCGCGGCGTCGGCCAAGCCCGGCGCGCTGACCTGGGTGCGTCCGCTGCATTCGATCATCGCGACCTTCGGCCCCGAAACCGAAGACCCTGAAATTGTGAAGTTCGCCATCGAGGGCGTTGCCGTCGGCAACGAGACGTGCGGCCATCGTTTCATGGCGCCGGGTGCGTTTACGGTGCGGCGCTTCGACGATTACGTCGATGCCCTTGAGAAGGCCAAGGTCGTGCTCGACGCAAGCCGGCGCATGGACATCATCCGCGCCGACGCCAAGAATCTGGCCTTTGCGCAAGGCTATGAACTGGTCGAGGACGAAGGCCTGCTGGCCGAGGTCGCCGGTCTGGTCGAATGGCCGGTGACGCTGATGGGCTCTTTCGACAAGGCGTTTCTCGACATTCCGGGCGAGGTGATCCGTGCCACCATCCGCACAAACCAGAAATGCTTCGTGCTGCGCGATCCGCAGACCGCCAAGCTCGTCAACAAGTTCATTCTGGTCGCCAACATCGAAGCCAGCGACCACGGCAAGGCCATCGTGGCCGGCAACGAACGCGTCATCCGCGCGCGCCTGAGCGATGCCAAGTTCTTCTACGACACCGACTTGAAGACCCGTCTCGAAGATAGGCTGCCGAAGTTCGAGCAAATTGTCTTTCATGAAAAGCTGGGCACGCAGGCCGAACGCATCGCGCGCATCACCGCGCTCGCCGGCCAATTGGCGCCGCTGGTCGGCGCCGACGTGGCGAAGGCCGAACGCGCCGCGCAATTGTGCAAGGCCGATCTTTTGACGGAAGTCGTCGGCGAATTCCCCGAGTTGCAAGGCTTGATGGGGAAATATTACGCCGAGGCGCAAGGCGAGGACGAAGCCGTCGCGCATGCGAGCGAGGATCACTACAAGCCGAAAGGCCCCGACGACATGGTCCCGGCCGATCCGGTATCGATCGCGGTGGCGCTCGCCGACAAGATCGACACGCTGGTCGGCTTCTGGGCCATCGACGAGAAACCGACGGGAAGTAAGGACCCATATGCGCTGCGCAGGGCGGCGTTGGGGGTAATTAGGATTATTTTGGATAACCAACTGCGCTTAAAATTGCTCAACATCGTAGCGACACACTATGGCGTCATGGCCGGGCTTGTCCCGGCCATCCACGCCTTGGCCACCAAGAAGAAAAAAGACGTGGATGCCCGGGTCAAGCCCGGGCATGACGGAGTGGGTGGCGAACTTCTTTCCTTCTTCGCCGACCGTCTCAAAGTCCAACTGCGTGAGCAGGGCGCGCGGCACGATCTCGTCGACGCAGTGTTTGCCCTTGAAGGCCAGGACGATCTTTTGATGATCGTCCGTCGCGTCGAGGCGCTCGGCAAATTCCTCGACACCGACGATGGCAAGAATCTGCTCGCGGGCGTCAAGCGAGCGTCCAATATTCTCCGCATCGAGGAGAAGAAGGAAGTTACGATTTATGCCGGCGGGCCGAACCGTGATCTTTATAAGCTTCCTGAAGAAGAGACACTTGCGGACGAGATTAATCGGGCCAAAATTGCGACGAAGCGGGCCATTGAGAACGAGGACTTCGAAGGGGCCATGGGCCACTTGGCGCGCTTGCGCCCCTTCGTCGATGCCTTCTTCGACAAGGTCACGGTGAACGCTGACGATAAAGCCTTGCGCGAGAACCGCCTCAAGTTGCTCAACGAAATCCGCGAAGCCACCCGCGCCGTGGCGGATTTTTCCAAGATTGAGGGGTAGTTACCTCTCCCCGTAAACAAACGGAGTGAGGGAAGTACGGAACCCTCCGCCGCCTTCGCCGTTTCTCCAGCGCTCCAACCCAAGGGAAAATCCTCATGGTCATCGGCATCGCTCACCTGCAGCCCATCGTCGCGCTCATCGCCGGCATTCTCATTCTGGTCATTCCCCGGCTGCTCAATTTGATCGTCGCAATCTATTTGATCTTCATCGGCCTGGTCGGCCTTGGGGTGCTCGATAAGCTCGGGATTCATTAGCAATAACGCCGGGCTTGCTTCGGCCGCATCGGCGGTGCTTTTAAGGGGCTTCTCGGCCTACCGAAGAGCTTTTGATCATGGCGAAACGGAAAACCTCGCGCCCGCGCGCAAAATCCAAAAAACCGGCGGTCCGGAAGGCTCAAAAAGCCATACCCGTGGCCAAGGCGAAGCCCGCGGTGAAATTGCCGAAAGGCAAGTGGGTCTATTCGTTTGGCGGCGGCAAGGCCGAGGGCAAACCCAATATGCGTGCCCTGCTGGGCGGCAAGGGCGCCGGGCTTGCCGAAATGGCCAATCTCGGCCTGCCGGTGCCGCCGGGCTTCACGCTGACCACCGAGGTCTGCACCTTCTATTACGCTAACAAGCAGCAATACCCGAAAGAACTGCGCGCCCAGGTCACCAAGGCGCTGGCCGAGGTCGGCCGTATCGCCGGAAAGACCTTCGGCGACAAAGCCAACCCGCTGCTGGTCTCCATTCGTTCGGGCGCGCGCGCCTCGATGCCGGGCATGATGGACACCGTGCTCAATCTCGGCCTCAACGACGAGACGGTCGAGGCGCTGGCCAAGCAATCCGGCGACCGCCGCTTTGCCTATGACAGCTATCGCCGCTTCATCACCATGTATTCCGACGTCGTGCTCGGCGTCGGCCACGAGCATTTCGAGGAACTGCTCGACATCCACAAGGAAAAGCAAGGCTATAGTCTCGATACCGATTTGAATGCCGACGACTGGGCCGAACTGGTCGGGCTCTACAAGAAGCGGGTCAAGGACGAACTCGGCAACGACTTCCCGCAAGATCCCGAGCAGCAGCTATGGGGCGCCATTGGCGCGGTGTTCGGCTCCTGGATGAACGCGCGCGCCATCACCTATCGCCGCCTCAACAACGTTCCGGAGAGCTGGGGCACCGCGGTCAACGTACAGGCCATGGTGTTCGGCAATCTGGGCGACACCTCGGCGACCGGCGTCGCCTTCACCCGCAATCCCTCGACCGGCGAGAAGAAGCTCTACGGCGAATTCCTCATCAACGCGCAAGGCGAGGACGTCGTCGCCGGCATCCGTACGCCGCAGGAAATCAGCGAGGACGCGCGGCTTGAAGCCGGCTCCGATAAGCCGTCGATGGAAGCGACGCTGTCCAAGGCCTATGCCGAGCTTACGCGCATCTACAACGTGCTCGAAAAGCACTACCGCGATATGCAGGACCTCGAATTCACGGTCGAGGATGGCAAGCTGTGGATGTTGCAGACCCGCACCGGCAAGCGCACCGCCAAGGCGGCGCTGCGCATCGCGGTCGAACTTGCCAACGAAGGCTTGATCTCCAAGAACGAGGCGATTTTGCGCATCGAGCCGCTGACGCTCGACCAGCTCTTGCACCCGACCATCGATCCGCGCGCGCACCGTCGTGTCGTCGCCACCGGTTTGCCGGCATCTCCTGGCGCTGCCTCCGGCGAGATCGTGTTCTCGCCGGATGACGCGGCTGCTTTCAAGGCCGACGGCCGCAGGGTCATTCTGGTGCGGGTCGAGACCTCGCCCGAAGACATCCACGGCATGCATGCCGCCGAAGGCATTCTCACCACCCGCGGCGGCATGACCTCGCACGCGGCCGTGGTTGCGCGCGGCATGGGCAAGCCCTGCGTCTCCGGCGCCGGTTCGCTGCGCGTCGATTATGCCGCCGGCACCATGACCGCCGGCGGTCAGACATTTAAACAAGGCGATTTCATCACGGTCGACGGCTCGACCGGCCAGGTGCTGGCCGGCAAGATCGATATGGTTCAGCCCGAGCTCTCCGGCGAATTCTCGACGCTGATCGGCTGGGCCGACAAGGTGCGCAAGCTCGGCGTGCGCGCCAATGCCGACACGCCGACCGACGCGAAAGCCGCGGTGCGCTTCGGCGCCGAAGGCATCGGCCTGTGCCGCACCGAACATATGTTCTTCGACGACGAGCGCATCCAGGCGGTGCGCGAGATGATCCTGTCGGACGATGAAACGTCGCGCCGCGCCGCGCTGGCCAAGCTGCTGCCGATGCAGCGCAACGATTTCGTCGAGCTGTTCGAGACCATGGCCGGGCGTCCGGTCACCATCCGTCTGCTCGATCCGCCGCTGCATGAGTTCCTGCCGCACGGCGACGAGGAAATTGCCGAAGTTGCCGCGGCCATGGGCGCCGATCCCAAGAAGCTCGCCAACCGGGCCCGCGAACTCGCCGAGTTCAATCCGATGCTCGGCTTCCGCGGCTGCCGCATCGCCATTGCCTATCCGGAAATCGCCGAGATGCAGGCGCGCGCGATCTTCGAGGCGGCGGTGGAAGCGGCCAAGCGCACCGGCGAGCCGGTGCGGCCCGAAGTCATGGTGCCGCTGATTGCCACCAAAGCCGAGTTCGATCTGGTCAAGGCGCGCATCGATGCCATGGCGGCGGCAGTCGAAAAGGAAAGCGGCAGCAAGCTTACCTACGACGTCGGCACCATGATCGAGTTGCCGCGCGCCTGCCTGATGGCCGGCGAAATCGCCGAAACCGCCGCGTTCTTCTCGTTCGGCACCAACGACCTGACCCAGACCACCTTCGGCATTTCGCGCGACGACGCCGCGAGCTTCCTCGGCATCTACACCGCGCGCGGCATTTTGGCGGCGGATCCATTTGTCTCGATTGATCAGCAGGGCGTCGGCGAACTGGTCCGCATCGGCGTCGAGCGTGGCCGCAAAGTGCGGCCGAAACTCAAGGTCGGCATCTGCGGGGAGCATGGTGGCGATCCGGCATCTGTCGCCTTCTGCCACGAAGCCAAACTGGATTACGTGTCGTGCTCGCCGTTCCGCGTGCCGATCGCGCGCCTTGCGGCGGCGCAGGCGGCGTTGGGCAAGACGGCGGCCAGCCAAGCGTAATAATCACTGTCATCGTCCGCGAAGGCGGACGATCCAGTAAACACAGTGCTTTCGATAATCGCTAGTGAGGGCGATGCTGGATGTCCCGCCTGCGCGGGGCATGCCGAAGATTCCCGCTACATCGCGACCTTCTGCAGGAAGTCCTCGACCCCGAGCCGCAGGTCGGCCACGGCGTGGCCGGTGCCCGTGAGTTCCCTCGTCGTACTGCACGGCGGTTAACGCGTTCGCAAGGTTAATCAGTCCATAAGAAAACCTGTCGCATTGCCGCCATTCCGGCGGCAGCCCGGACTTTGTTGCGGTGTTGCGTTGAGTAGACGTGGGTCAGTAGGCGGATCGACTTTGCGCAGGCGTCGACGGCTCACACCGCGGCGCCGCAAGTTTGCGCAGATCGGCCTTGGCGCGCTGATCATGACGCTGCTGCCCAACGCCATCGGCTTCCAGGATCTCGGCGCATTGCTCGCGCGTCAGCCCGCCGTCACCGAACGCGTCCGCGAACGGCTGATCGCATCGCCTTTCGGCACCATTCACGCCGCCATGTTCAGCATGCCGCGCCCGATCGGAACCCTCATTCCGCCGCCGCCGGTCTACGCTCTCGCGAATTTCGATCCCGCCGACATCACCGGTTCGATCGGCGCGCAGCCGCTCGGCGATCCGACGGCGCCGCTGCAATTCCCCACCGTCAATCGCAAGACCAAAGGCGACTCGATGATCTCGCGGGCGCGCGCGCCGCTGCCGCCTTTGCCGCCCGCGATCGACCGGGAGCCGCAAGACCAGGTATCGGAAAAGACCGACAAGAATGCCGCGCGTTTCGAGCCCTATACCGAATATGAGTTGCCGCAAGCGCGTGAGCAGGACAGCGCCGAAATCGATGTCGATCTGCCTTATGCCGATATTCCGCCGGCGCATTTGACCGCGGTTGCGCCGAAAGGCGCCGTCGGCAAAGATGACAGACGAATGCTGTTTTTCGGCGCCGACCCGATTGCGCCGGAACAAGAAGCCATCGCGCCCTGGGCGCCGGGCGAAGCGCCGATCGTGCTGGCGTCGCGCGCGACCGGCGACATCGACATCAAGCAGTCGGCCTTGCTGCCGCCGGAGCCAGGCGAACCCAAAGCCGGCGAGAGCATAGCGACCAAAGGCGAGGTCACCGGCGTCGATGCTCATCCGCGTTCGCCGGCGGATCGTCTGTCGCTCAGAGGTCCCGCGCGCGCCAAAGCCGAGAAGTGTCTCGCCAACGCCGTCTATTTCGAAAGCCGCGACGAGCCGGTGCGCGCGCAAATCGCGGTCGCACAGGTGGTGATGAACCGGGTGTTCTCGCCGTTCTATCCAAACGACGTCTGTGGCGTCGTCTACCAGAACTCGCACCGCCACCTGGCCTGCCAGTTCACCTTCGCCTGCGACGGCAAGCCCGATATTGTTACCGAGCCGGACGCCTGGGACCGCGCCAAGCGCATCGCCCGCGACATGCTCGATGGCAAGTTGTGGATGCCGGAAGTGGCCAAGTCGACCCACTATCACGACTGGTGGGCGCACCCGAACTGGATCCGCGAGATGAAGAAAATGGATCGGCTCGGCGGGCTGCTGTTCTACCGGCCGCGCAATTGGGGCGACGGCGCCAATGAGCCGAAGTGGGGCGACGCCAAAACCACCGCCGCGACAGCCGCAAAGCTGTAATGCGCGAGCGGAAGCGCCCCGCGCAGCCATAGAATTCCTTGCTAATTCCAGCCAATTCGCGCCGCTATCCGTCCCGCAAATGGCTCGGATCACGAATATTCGTTATGGATTGACCGGCCGAACCCCTATGTTCGCGACCCGCAGCGCCGATTCATCGGCGCGGCGTTCTGACAATCCGGTTGGAGCAGGCTCACGATGTCAGTGCCCTCAGCAGCGAACAAGCCGGCCATAGGGTGGCGTACGCCGCTGGTCATTCTGGTTTGCGGCTGCCTGATCGGCGCGCTCGGCTACGGGCCACGCGCCGCGCTCGGCCTGTTCCTGACGCCGATGTCGTCGGCCTATGGCTGGAGCCGCGACGTGTTCGCGCTGGCGCTGGCCTTGCAGATCATCGTCTGGGGCACGGCACAGCCCTTCGTCGGCGCCATCGCCGACCGGTTCGGCATTGTCCGCGTTCTCTGCGTCGGCGCGGTTCTGTACTGCGCCGGCCTTGTGACGATGGCTTATTCGACCACGCCCGGCATATTGGACCTTTCCGCCGGCGTGCTGCTGGGCATGGGGGTCGCGGGCACGTCGTTCACGCTCGTCATCGCGGCGTTCGGCAAACTGATGCCGCCGGAATGGCGCTCGATCGCATTCGGCGCGGGGACCGCGGCCGGCTCATTCGGCCAGTTCCTGTTCTCGCCGTTGGCTGTGGTGTTCATCGGCGGATTGGGCTGGCAGCACGCACTACTTGCCTTTGCGGCCATCAGCCTTCTGATGGTTCCGCTGGCCTTCGCCATCCGCACCGAACCGATGGACATGATCGCCAAGCCCGGCGCAGCCAAGCACCAATCGCTGGTGCAAGCGCTGTCGGAAGCCTTCGGCCATCGCTCCTATATTTTACTGGTGCTCGGTTTTTTCACCTGCGGATTCCAGTTGCTGTTCATCACCGTGCACTTGCCGTCTTATCTCGTCGATCGCGGCCTGTCGGTGGATGCCGGCGCCTGGACGCTGGGCGTCATCGGCCTGTTCAACATGGTGGGCTCGGTCATGGCCGGCTGGCTCGGCGACCGCATGCCGAAGCGCTATCTGCTGTCACTGATCTATCTGCTGCGTTCGGTCGCGGTTGTGGCTTTCGTCAGCCTGCCGGTGACGCCGGTCTCGGCGATGATTTTCGGCGCATCCATCGGTCTGCTGTGGCTGTCCACCGTACCGCCGACGTCCGGGCTGGTCGCGGTGATGTTCGGCACGCGCTGGATGGCGACGCTGTTCGGCTTCGCTTTCTTCAGCCACCAGGTCGGCGGTTTTCTCGGCGTGTGGCTGGGCGGTTTTCTGTTCGAGCGGACCGGTTCATATAACGCGGTATGGTGGGTTTCGGTGGCGCTCGGCTTGATATCGGCGCTCATCAACCTGCCCATCGTCGAAAAACCGATCGCGCGCGCGGTTCCCGCTCCGGCCTAGCGCGTCATCAAAGATTTGACGACGCCGACCTTGGGGGGACGGCTGCGTCAGCGTCCGCGTCGATTTTCAACGTACGCATCTCGTCAATGCAAAGGGAATAGCTCACGATGTCGGTTACATCAGCGGCGGATAAACTTGGTCAGATCGGATGGCGGACGCCGCTCGTCGTGCTCGTTTGCGGCGGCCTTATCGGCTGCATCGGCTTCGGGCCGCGCGCCTCGCTCGGCCTTTACCTGACGCCGATGTCGTCGGTCTATGGCTGGGGCCGCGACGTCTTCGGGCTGGCGCTGGCCATTCAAGTGCTGGTCTGGGGCGCGTCGCAACCGTTCTTCGGCGCGCTTGCCGACCGTCTCGGCTCGATGCGGGTGCTGGTGGCGGGTGGCTTGCTGTATTGCGCCGGCCTTGTCCAGATGGCCTATGCGACCACGCCGGGCGCGCTCGATCTCGCCGCGACGACGACCGGTCTCGGCATCGGCGCCAGTTCGTTCACCATCGTCATCGCCTGTTTCAGCAAGCTGCTGCCGCCGCATATGCGCACGCTGGCTTTCGGCGTCGGCACGGCTGCGGGCTCATTCGGCCAATTTTTGTTCTCGCCGCTCGCGATCGCCTTCATCGGCTTGTTCGGCTGGCAGCATGCGCTCGTCGGCTTCGGCTTCATAACGCTGTTGATCATTCCGCTGTCGCTCGCGGTGCGCACGCTGCCGATGGACGTGGGCCGCCGCCGGGGAGGCGCGCAAAAGCAGTCCTTGATGCAGGCTTTGGCCGAAGCTTTCGGCCACCGCTCGTATGTTCTTCTCGTGCTCGGCTTCTTCACCTGCGGCTTCCAGCTTCAGTTCATCACCGTGCATTTGCCGGCCTATCTGGTCGACCGCGGCCTGTCGGTCGATGTCGGCGCCTGGGCCATCGGCACCATCGGACTGTTCAACATCGTCGGTTCGATCACCGCCGGCTGGCTCGGCGACCGCATGTCGAAGCGCTATCTGCTGTCGATCATCTATGTCTTGCGCTCGGTCATCGTGGTGGTTTTCATTACGCTGCCGATTACGCCGACCTCGGCCATCGTGTTCGCCGGCAGCATGGGATTGCTGTGGCTGTCGACCGTGCCGCCGACCTCGGCGCTGGTTGCCTTGATGTTCGGCACGCGCTGGATGGCGACGCTGTTCGGCTTTGCCTTCTTCAGCCACCAAGTCGGCGGCTTCCTCGGCGTCTGGCTCGGCGGCGTGCTGTACGAACGTACCGGGTCCTATGACGTGGTGTGGTGGCTGTCGGCGGTCCTAGGCATCATCTCAGCGCTCATCAACGTACCCATCGTCGAGAAGCCGGTCGAGCGACCGGATCTGGCGGCGGCCTGAGGCTTGCGCCGGCAAGCGTAGCGCGCCAAGAATGCCGGAACATTTGTGAGGCAGTGAGGCACGCGTGGGCACATTCAAAGCAATCGTGATAGAGAAGTCGGACACCGGCACCAAGGCGGCGCTGACAGACTTCGATGAAGCCAATCTGATGGACGGCGACGTCACCGTCCGCGTCGAATATTCCACGCTCAATTACAAAGACGGGCTCGCCATCACCGGCAAGGCGCCGGTGGTGCGCCGATTCCCGATGATCGCCGGTATCGACTTCGCCGGCACGGTGGAGAGTTCGACCAACCCCGCCTGGAAGCCCGGCGACAAAGTCATTCTCAACGGCTGGGGCTGCGGCGAGACCCATCTCGGCGCCTATGGCGAAAAGGCCAAAGTCAAAGGCGACTGGCTGGTGCCGCTGCCGGCGACGATGAGCGCGGCCGAGGCCATGGCCATCGGCACCGCCGGCTACACCGCGATGCTGGCGGTCATGGCGCTGGAAGGCCATGGGCTCACCCCCGCGCGTGGCCCGATCGTCGTCACCGGCGCCGCCGGCGGCGTCGGCTCGGTGGCCATCGCCATCCTGGCCAAGCGCGGTTTTGCGGTCAGTGCCGTCACCGGACGGCCGGAGGAGGCGGACTACCTCAAGGGCTTGGGCGCTTCGGAGATCGTCGAGCGCAAGGAACTCGCCGGTCCGGTCAAGATGCTGGCCAAGGAACGCTGGGCCGGCGGCATCGACGCGGTCGGTTCGACGACCCTTGCCAACGTCCTGTCGATGACCCGCTACGGCGGCGCGGTGGCCGCCTGCGGGCTGGCAGGCGGCATGGACCTGCCGACCTCGGTCGCCCCGTTTATTTTGCGTGGGGTGTGTCTTTACGGCATCGACTCGGTGATGTGCCCGATTGAGAAGCGCAGAGAGGCGTGGAAAAGGCTGGAAACCGACCTTGACCGCCTCAAACTGGCCTCGATGACCCGGGAAATAGGCCTTTCGGGCGTTCCCGACGCCGCCAGCGCCATCCTGGCCGGCCAGGTCCGCGGCCGGATCGTGGTCAAAATCGGGTAAACATGTTCAGGATTTGTCGACGATCAGTGGTGCATACTTCGGTAGTCTTGAAGAACCAGTGCCCGTTTTTGTAAACCGGTGGCGTCAGTCGGAGTTGGGTAATGTTGCGTGGTCTCGCGTTAACGGTTGGCCTGTTGGCCACCGCCGTCCCTGCGGTTGCCGGTGAGATGAGCGCCGAGGAAGCCCGGCGTTTCGTCGTCGGCAAGTTGTTCGCTTACAACTGCTTCGAAGGCACGCGCGGGCAGGGCCGGGTTCTTTCCGACGGTTCCGTGGTCGGCTCCATCCAATTCCAGGGCTCCGGCCAGGTGCGCTACGCCATGCTGCCGGCCGGCACGCTGCAAGTAAAAGGCGAGGCGGTCTGCGCCCAGGTACGCGGCATGCCGTTTTCGCCGTGCTTCAATCTCGAGCGCATCGACGACAACAGCTTCCGCGGATCGGTTTCCGGCCTGGGCTTTGCGTCGTGCGAGTTCACGCGCCGCAATGGCCGCGCCGGCGTGACGCACCGCGCCGATAATTCGCCGCTCCGTCTGCGGCCGTCGATCACCGCCAACAACGCCAACTAAGTTTCTGCACCCAATTCTGCGGATAAGTTCCCGCGCGCGAGTTCCATCGCGCGCGCTGCACGCTGTTTTGAATGGCAAAATTAACAAAGATCGCCCGATGATGGCGCGAAGTGATTCGCGCTCATCCGGGTGCCATCAAGGAGTTTCAGCGGACGGACTTTGACATGCGACTACCGCGAAGTTTGGTAGCGTTGATTTTTTCAGGCGTGAGTTTCGGTCTAACAGTATCCGCACAAGCATCCGACTGGTTTGAATGGCGCAACCCGTTGCGGCCATGCAATGGCGATTGCGCGTTTGCGGTCTACGCCGGCCAGTCCGTCAATTCCAACGTCCAGGACATCTTCTTCAAGGCCATTCCGCCGACCTCGTGGGGCTACGACGAAGGCGGCATCGTCGCCATTGCCGCCTCGCGCCGCATCGCCACGGCGTTTCGCATTTTCGACATCGAAGCCGAGGCCGGCACCGGCAAGCGCTTCGGCAATCAGCAGGAAGGCGAATTCTGGGGCGCGATCTACGTGCGCTACACCGCGTTTCCGTGGAACAACTTTATCTACACGACGCTCGGCCTATCGACCGGCCTGAACTACGCCACCGGAATCTCCGATTTCGAGAAGGAGCATTCCAAGCTCGACCCGCCCGCCGGCACCCATATCCAGCATTTCTTTTCGCCCGAACTGACCTTCGCCATGCCGGATCACAAAGAGCGGCAGTTGATCGTACGCCTGCATCACCGCTCCGGCGCTTACGGCATCGTCAGCGGCGCGCTGAGCGGCGCGACATACCTCACCGCCGGCATTAGGCTGTGGTTCTAGCGCTCAGTCGCTGTCCTAATTTTTTGCCGGGAAAATCATGCAAGTCGTCGTGGCATGGGCGTAAAGCTTGCCAGAGCTGTCTTTGATGTCGCCTTCCGACGTCGCAACGGTTCGGCCGCGATGGATGATGCGGCCTTCGGCGCGCACCGGACCGGTGTCTTTGGTCATGCCGCGCACATAATTCAATTTGAGTTCGAGCGTGGTCCAGGCGTCGCCCTTGAGCAGGGTTGAAAAGATGGCGCAGCCGAGACAGGAATCGAGCAAGGTCGCGGCGAAACCGCCATGCACCGAGCCGATGGGATTGTAGTGCCTGGCTTCCGGCAGGCCCGTAAACACTGCGCGGCCTTTGTCGGCTTCGGTCAGATGAAAGCCCATGATCTCGCAGATCGGCGGCTGCGGCAGTGTGCCGTCGATGACGGCTTTCAGAAAGTCCAGGCCGTCATAGGACTTGAGAGTGTCCGGCGTCACCACCCCGTAGCTCATACCGCTCATGTCGTCCCCGCCACCCTTTGTCATTGCCGACTTGATCCGGCAATCCATCGCTTTGTCAATTGAGACGGATGCGCGGGTCAAGTCAGCGCATGACAAAATGCCGGTCACTCGAGATCGAGCTGGAACGGGTCGCCTTCGGCGGCCATGGTGCCGGGGCCGAGCGTCTCGACGGCGCGGATCATGCGGCCGTCGCGCTTGAGCAGGCCGTCCGCGATCGACACGATAGCGACGTTGGGCTGCGCGGTGCGCGAGGCGCGGCGAATAGCCTGCGCGATCTCGTGCTCGTCGCGGTTCGGGTTGAGCGCGCAGGCGGCGACAAAGGCGCCGGCGGTCGAGCGGCTGATGCCGGCAAAACAATGCACGACCATCGGCGCCAGCGGTCCCAGGTGCCGACGAAGTCGATCAGGCGTTCCACATGCTCGGTGCCGGGAACGGTATAGCCCTCGCGGGCCTCGGCGATGTCGTCGACCGCAAGGATCAGATGATTTTCCGGCGCGATATGGCTCGGCCGCTGCACGCGATCGGTCAGCCGCAGCAGCGTGACAATGTGTTTGGCCCCGGTTTCATCGACGGTGGCGTGCAGGCGGGCGAGGGAACAGACGTGAATCATGAACGGTATTTAGGCCGCCGGGCCTCAAATTAAAAGCGCTACGACTTAATTTGTCATTCCGGGACGCGGGCTTTTGCCCGCGAACCCGGAATCCAGAAACAAACTCCGATTTCTCCTCTGGATTCCGGGCCCGCGCTATTGCGCGTCCCGGAATGACGGCTAGGGCCGCAGAAGTTTCTCGACCTGCGTGCGGAAGCGCTGTTCGGCCGCGCTCGCGGTCCAGGGGCTAAGATAATCGCGTTCGATCGCCGCGGAGAATTTCGGCGGCTGCCCGAAGAACTTGCGCGCTTCCTCGTCGGCAAAGCCGGCGAGACGCGTCGCTTCCAAGTAGGCCGCGGCACGGTCGGCGGTCTTGATCAAAGTATGCATTGTCTCGGACACCTTGGCCGGCAAGCCAAAGCGCAGATGAATGGCCGCGAGCAGGCGATGTTCCACGCCTTGTAGCTGTCGCCGATCACCGCCTTGAACGGCGAAATCATATCGCCGACCACATATTCCGGCGCGTCATGCAGCAGTACCGCGAGCCGGCCTTTACGATCGAGCCGCGGCACCTTGGCCCGCGCCAGCGCTTCGACCAGCAGCGAATGCTGCGCCACCGAGAAAATATGCGGGCCCTTGGTCTGGCCATTCCAGCGCGCGACGCGGGCGAGGCCATGCGCGATGTCGTCGACCTCGACGTCGAGCGGCGAGGGATCGAGCAGATCGAGCCGCCGGCCCGACAGCATGCGTTGCCACGCGCGCGGCGCGCCCCGTTTCGGCGCCTTGCTCATTTGCGTTTCGCGAGCTTGGCGCAGGCCGCATGACGATGGCACGTCACCAGATGGTCGTTGACCATGCCGACTGCCTGCATGAAGGCATAGACGATGGTCGGGCCGACGAATTTGAAGCCGTGGCTCAAAAGCTCCTTGGACATCGCACGCGACTTTTCGGTCTCGGTCGGCGTGCGCGACCGCTCGCCGATCTTATGGTCGATTGGCTTGCCGTCGACATGCGCCCACAGCATCTGCGAAAAACCCGGACCGCTTTCCATGATCTTCAAGTAGGCGCGCGCCGAATTGACGGTACCCCTCGATCTTGGCGCGGTTGCGCACGATGCCGGCGTCCAGCATCAGCGCTCGACCTTCTTCGGCGTGTAACGCGCGATCTTTTCCGATTGAAGTCGTCGAAGGCGTGACGGAAATTCTCGCGCTTGCGCAAGATCGTGATCCACGACAGCCCGGCCTGGAAGCCGTCGAGGATCAGCTTCTCGAACAGCGCGCGGTCGTCCCATTCGGGCACGCCCATTCCTCGTCGTGATAGGCGACGTAAAGCGGATCCTGCTTGGGCCAGGGACAGCGCTTGAGGCCGTCGAGATGGAGGACGCGCTGCGCTCATGAGGCTGCTTTGGTTTCGCCCGGCCAGGCGAAGCGGGCCCAGGACGGCTTCACCGGGTGTATCTCGATGCCGCCGCAAATGAGCGGCGTGCCCGCGGCCATCGCATCGGCGACGCGATCGAGCCGTAACTGCGCCAGCCCGCGGCCGTTAGCGGCCGAGCCGATGGCGCCGACGATTTTATCGCCCGCCGTCACCGGCAGGCCGGGGATCGGCGCGAATTGATCGAAGACGATCGGCACGACGCGGTTGCGCGCCGTGGCACGATGTTCGACGCGCGACACGACTTCTGGCCGACATAGCAGCCTTTGTCGAAATCGACGCCGCCGAGCTGATCCATATCGGCCTCGTGCGGGAAGGTGTCGCCATAGGTGAAATCGTTGCCGCCGCGCGGCACGCCGAGCGCGATGCGATGCGCCTCGTAAATATCCGATTCGCTCAAGGTGGCGCCGAGATCGGCCGCCGCCTCGCCGGCAAGCTGCGGCGGCAGCATGATCCGCAGGCCAGTTCGGCGAGCCGCGGATCGGCGTAGGTAAGGCCGTAATCGCTGGCGCCGGTGCCGTCCCAGACCGCCATGACGCCGAGCGCGTCAGACAGGTCCTCGACGACGATCTTGGCGCGCAGTCTGTAGAATTTCAGCTTTTCCACAAGCGCCGGTACCAGCGCCCGTGGCGCGTCCAGGAAGAAGCCCGCCGCCGTCCTCGGCAGGTGCCTCGGCGACGTGGCACATTGGCGACACCACGACGCGGTTCGGCAAAGTCAAACCGCGCAATGTAATCGGAGAAAACAGGACGCTAGCCATCGACGTTTTCCTTCCCTGTGGAGAGTTTCTTATGAGGTGTGATAGGCGTGCATGGCGACGGCCAGACAGCAGATCGCCCCCGAAGATGCAAAAACTCGATGCCGCCGGCGCGCTTCCCAACGCGCGAATTTATCACATTCTGCCGCTCTTGAGCCATGCCGCGGCGTCGGCATCAAGGGCCGCGAGCGCCGGGCCGTCGAGGCCGGGGAGGTCGTTCTTGACCGTGTAGCCGGCCTTGGTTTGCAAGTAGGCAAGGTGGCGGTAGCCTTCGGGAAATTGCGCCAGCAGGCTTTCGTCGAGCACGAGTTTGGCCGACGGGTCGACCGGATCGATGCGGTCGCGCTCGTAGGTGTAGCGCCGCAGCACAATGCCCCAGCGTCCGCCGCGCTTTTCCATGAAATCATAGGCGCGGCCCTGACAGGTCACGTCGCAAATCACGCCCTCGACCGGCGCGCGCTGCACGATGGTGACTTTGCATTGCGCGATGGCGCGGTTGCCCGCGATGTCGATGCCGATGGCGCCCAGCGTGTGCGCGATGCGGGCGCCGCGATCGAAGCCTTCCTGGCTGATCTTGATGAAGGCCTCATAGGTGCCTTGAAACCAGGTCGCCCGCATCTCGCCGTCGCTATGCCACAGCGTGCGGAAGCGGTCCCACTGGCGGGCATCGCGCCACAGCACCCAGTTCTCGACCAGCGCGCGGATTTCGAGACGGTTGGCGGCGCCTTCCGGCATCTCATTATCTCCATCATGTCCGGCGGGCTGACGGTGGACGGCGGCGCCGACAACGCCGAGCTGACGCCTAAGGCTGAGGCGCGGCCCTCTATTCCTGCCGGGGCATAACTGCGCTATAAAGTTGCAAATCAAACGATCAAGTCCAAGGAGCACGCCATGTCGGTCGATACCGTCATCGAACCCGGTTCCAAACACAATATCCAGCGGTCCCGGCAGGCCTATTACGACAAAATCTCCAAGTACCACATGACCCCGCTCTGGGAGGTGCTTAAGGACCTCGTGACACCGGAGCCCCGGACCGCGATCCTGCCGACGGTGTGGAAATTCGACGACATCAAGCGGCTCATTCTGGAAGCCGGCGACGTCATCAGCGCCGAGGAAGCCGAGCGCCGCGTCCTGGTCTTGGAAAATCCCGGCCTGCCGGGGCAAGTCGCGCGCCACCAATACGTTGTTTGCCGGCGTGCAGTTGATCATGCCGGGTGAGATCGCCGACGTGCATCGTCACGTGTCGTCCGCCATCCGTTTCGTGCTCGAGGGTGAGGGCGCCTATACCGCCGTCGAAGGCGAGAAGTCGCAAATGAAGCACGGCGACTTCATCATCACCGCCAACTGGGCGCCGCACGATCACGGCAATCCCGGCAAGCAGCCGGTGATGTGGCTCGACGTGCTCGACATGCACATCGTCAATCACTTCGAGACGTCGTTCGGCGAGCACTACGACGAGAAGATGCAGAACACCAATCACGAGGACGGCGACTCATTTGAGCGCTTCGCCTCGGGCGTGCTGCCGGACGGTATGCCGGTGACGCAGAACCGCAGCCCGGTGGTCAACTATCCTTACGCCAAGATGCGGCCGATCCTGGAGCGCCTGAAGAAGACCGGCGACATCGACAAGCGCCACGGCGCCCGCGTGCGCTACGCCAACCCGATCAATGGCGGGCCGGTGCTGCCGACCATGGGCGCGCATCTCGCGCTGTTCCCGAAGGGCTTCAAAGGCGAGCCTTACCGTTCGACCGACGCCACGATCTTTGCGGTCGCCGAAGGCAGCGGCACCCACCATCATCGACGGCAAGCCTTATGAGTGGGGGCGTCAACGACGTCTTCGTGGTGCCGGCCTGGAAGCGCTACCAGCACAATCCGTCGACCGAGGCGGTGCTGTTCTCGATTTCCGACCGCCCGGCGCAGGAAGCGCTCGGTATTTTCCGCGAGGGTGTTTAGTTCACCGCGCTGCCCACAATATCGGCGTCATGCCCGGCCTTGTGCCGGGCATCCACGTCTTAGAAGCGAAAAATAGACGTAGATGGCCGGGACGAGCCCGGCCATGACGGTGGTAGATGGGAACGACCCTCTCTCGACTTCGTTGATCTCGGCGTATTGAGGAGAAGCTTATGCAACTCGAACAACTGACCGCCGGCCACGGCTCGCTCACCGCCGTTCGCGTAGGCCAAGGCGCGGACATTGTCGTGCTGCATTCGCTCTTGGCCGACCGCCATGCCTTCGATCCGGTGATGCCGGCGCTTGCCGCCAAGCACCGCGTCACGCTGATCAATCTGCCGGGCTTTCAGGGTTCGCAATCGCCGGTGCTGGCGCTGATGGACGCCTATGTCGCCGCGGTCGAAGACGGCTTCCAGGAATTCGGCATCGCCAGCGACGCCGTGCTGGTCGGCAACGGCTTCGGCGGCACTGTGGCGCTGGCCTTTGCGCTGGCGCATCCGGAACGGATTTCCAAACTGGTGCTCAGCGATGCCGCGGCCGGCTTCCCCGACGAGGGCAAGAAGCAGTTCGAGGCGATGGCGAACAAGGTGGCCGAAGGCGGCTTGGGCTCCGTCGCCGAGATCGCCGCCAAGCGCGTCTACTCGCCGGCTTTTCCTCGCCGCGCATCCCGAATTGATCGACGAGCGCAAGCGCGTGCTGATGGCGATCGAGCCGAAGGCCTTCCAGGCCGCCTGCAAGATTTTGCAGGAAGCCGATCTTGAGCCACTGCTGCACCGCCTGGCGGTGCCGACGCTGGTGATCTGCGGCGAGTTCGACCAGGCGACGCCGCCGGCGCTCAACAAGGCGATTGCCGACAAGTCCCCCGGCGCGAAATATGTCGAGTTGCCCGGTTGCGGCCATTGCCCGCCGCTGGAGCAGCCGGAAGCGTTCCTCGCCGCGATCAAGGGCTTCGTCGGGCTGTAGCCCCGCAAAGCTCAACGCGCTGCGACAGCGTCCCGCAATTGACCGACCTGCTCGCAGCTTTCGCGCAACGCTGCTCCGCCGGGAAATCGCGGCGCCGGGGGGATCGGGGTTCGCGGCTGAAATCGACGCGAACCACGTTTTTGTCGCGCGCGATCACGTAGCGGCTAAGCTGATCAAGGTGGCGCATTCCGGCACTCCTCAAGGCGTTGCTTCGTTACCCGATGACGAGCCGCGGCGCACCAGCCGCCGCCATCTCGTCGCACGACGATAGCGGCCGGAATCGGACGCATTTTCCTGTCTGTCGAGCCGGCGCAACGCGTCCATGATGTCGTCGAAACTGCACCGGCCGTCCGGCGGGGCCCTTGCGCAACGCGGGCGCGGCTTCGACCGCGCAGGCGTCCGATGCCCAGGACGACAGGATTGCGCGTTTCTCGTTCAATGTAAGGTCCGGATCGTTCACGACCTCAGACGGATGCGAGAAGGCCGCCGCGGGATGAAGCAAGGCGTCGAGGTCGAAAGCCTCGTCGCGGGAAAGCGCACCGCTTCGCGATGCAATCGTTGGATGGATATCGTCGCTCATCGTCATACCTCCTGTATTTAAGGAGGCGGCGCGAGGGAGATGGAGCTCCGCGCCACCTCGATCGATGTCTTTGCTTCGTTCGTCTAAGAAGCGATGCGGATCTGCTCGGCCGTTTTGGCCTTGTCGCCCTTACGGTCATCGTCGCCGGTGCCGATTTCGATCCGGCGCGGCTTCATCGCCTCGGGGATTCGGCGGACAAGGTCGATTTGCAACAGGCCGTTATCGTAGGACGCCCTTTTCGACCTCGACATGGTCCTCAAGGCTGAACTTGCGGTCGAACGAGCGGGCCGAGATGCCGCGATAGAGAAAATCCTGGCTGGATTTCTCGGTGTTGTCCCCGGCCTTGTTGCCGGAAACAGTCAACAGGTTCTGTTGCGCGGTGACCGTGATGTCGCCCGGCGCGAAGCCTGCGACTGCAAGCGATATCCGGTACGTATCCTCGCCGGTCCGCATAATGTCACAGGGCGGGTAGTAATCCTGCCCGTCGAGCAGTTGCGTATTGTTGATGAGATCGAACATGCGGTCGAAGCCGATGCTCGAGCGCCACAGCGGCGTAAAGTCGTAATTCCTCATAGCCACATCCTCCGTTGAGCAACATGGGTACGAGCAGCACGCCGGACACCCGCCGACGTCCGCACCAAGCCTATGTTCAGCGCTTGGCGGCCGACGATTTAGGAAGGTGTTTTTTCGATTTCAAGAGGTGCCCTAACCGGGCGGAAGGTCGCGGCCGACCGCCGCAGTTTTGGCGTCACCCGTTCTTCTTGATTTCCGCGATGACGTTGGCGGCGATTTCCACCGGATCGGACTCGCCGACCTTGAGCCGCCGCTGGATGGCTTCGCTCAGCAATTGGCTGACGTTCGGTTTTCGGCACTTCAGGTTGTGCAAGATGAGGCCAAGCCAAGCGAAACGCTTGGTTGAAGACTTCGACGCGGCGCGCAATTCCCGACACTTAAATTCCCCCGAATCCGGCTGTACAACTGAGAAGCCGGATTTGGTTCCAAAAATCGCGCGCCGGTATTTTTTTACCGAGCCTCGCCGGTGATGAGCGGGGTGATGCGCCGCACGGCGACGCGCCGGTTGGCCCGTTCCGCTTCTGCGGTCGGCACCTTGAGGTACTGCTCGCCGTAACCTTGGGTGGAAAGGTTTTCGGCGGGCACGCCGAATTCCTGCGTCAAGGCGATGGCGACTGATTCCGCGCGGCGATCCGACAGCGACAGATTGTCGAGGTCGGTGCCGACCGCGTCGGTGTGACCTTCGATGAGAAAACAGTTCGCTCGGGTTCTGTTGGATGGCGCGGTTCAATCCATCCGCGATGGCGGCAAGCTTGCCGACCTGTTCGGGGCCGAGGTCCCACGATCCGGTATCGAACGTGATCGTGTTGAGATCGACCCGTGGCATGCGGTCGCGCAACGGCGCGCTGTAGCGGATTTCATCGAGCGAATAGCGGCGCTCGATGCGTTCGATCGGCGGCGCGATCAGCGTCTCGTACAACAGCTCCGGGCCTCGCCTGCTCGTCCTCCACGATGTAGCGGTCGCGCGGGATGCGCACGACCGGCGGCTGTAGATTGACGAAGAAGCCGCCATAGCCGCCACCGGCGGCAAAGCCCGGACCGCGCGCGCGATTGTCGATGATGACGATCTCGCGCCCGTCCGGCATCACGCGCGAGCGGCGCAGCAGGAAGCCGTTGTCATCGACGATGGTGACGACGCGGTCGCCGTCCGGCCGCACGACGGTGGTAACGTTGTCGTTGCCGCGCCGTTCGACGTGCACGTCGCGCGCGCCGTAGCGGAAGCGATCGGTTTCGCTGTGGCGGATGACGGTCTGGCCGCCTTCGCGGATGATGGTGCGATCGGGTTCGCGAATGACGGTGCGGCCGCCTTCGGTGCTTTCACGCCGTTCGGCGCGCAACTCGTTCATGCGGGCGCAACGGCTGGCCTTGCGCCGATTGCGGCGCGATCCCCGCGCCTGCCGCCGCGGGCGCGATCGGCCGCGCCTGCTGGGCGGTTGGAGCCGGCACGCCGGACCGCAGTAGCGGCGCTGCTTGGGTGTTGGGCGCAATGGCGGCGGGTGCTGGCGCGGCGTTGCCTTGTGGCGCGGGTGCAGTCTGCGGAGCCGCAGCCGGTGCGTTGCGCGGCGCGGGGCGGCGCGGGCGGTGCGACAGCGGCTGGAGGCGGGGTCGGGCACTTGAGCCGCAGGCGGCGCGGGCCGTGGCGCGACGGGAGCAGGCGCGGGAGCGGCAGGTTGCGGGGCACGTTCTTGTGCGGCCGGCGGCACGGGCCGGGGTGCACCGGGTGCAGGAGTCGCGGGGACGATCTTTAGGGGCCGGTAGCGCCGGACGCTCGCGACGCTCTTGCGCTGCGGGCGGTGCGCCTGGCGCTGGAGGCGCAGGACGCTCAAGCCTCGCCGGGGGTGTCGGTCTTGGCGCGGCCGGCACCGGAGCCGCCGGCTGGGCGTCGTGACGTTCCCGCGCGGCAGGCGGCGCGGGCCGCGGAGCCGCGGGTGCTGGCGCGGCAACGGGCGGCGCGGGGCGCGCCGCCGGAGGTTCGGGTGCGCGGAGCGGGCGGCGGCGATGCCGGTCGCGGCGCTTGGGCCGGAGGCGCAGTCGGAGCGGCGGGTTTTGCCGGCGGTGCCGCTTCGGGCTTCTTGTCTTTGTTCGGGTCGGCCGCCTGCGCGAGCAGGATCGCGGGCTTGCCGGACGCATTCTTCGGCGCGCCGGTGTGGGTGTCGGCCTGCGCTACATTGAAGCAGGCGACACCGGACAGAATGGTGCCGGCCATCATCAAGCGATGAAGAGATTTCATTTCTGAATTTCCTGGTTGCGCGGGGCAGATATGCAAACCGCCGGCGGCGCGGGGACGGATTCGGAGAGCGATTGAGTCATAGGGAATGTCTCAATGACGGATTGGTTCCGCCACCGTTCGCGCGTCATAACTTGCAGGAGGATCGGCCTTCATGCAGGCAATACTATGCCCGCGCATATGAATGGCGTTTGAGTTCGGCTGTTGGCTGCCGTTCAAGTGTGTGTCGGCGGCGCGTCCAGATCAATGGACGGCGTCACGATTAAGCCGCGATGCGCTCGTGCGGCACCTTCGTCGCAACGCCGTCGGATCAGTTGGCCTTGATACCGGCGGCCTTGATCACTTTGCCCCACTTGGCGGTTTCGCTTTTCAGATAAGCATCGAACGCTTCGGGCGAGCCGGCGATCAACTCGGCGCCTTCCTCCGACAGCCGCGCAGAAATTTCCGGCGAGCGCAAAGCTTTCACGATCTCGGTGTTCAGCTTCTTGATGATGGCGGGCGGCGTTCCGGCCGGCGCCAAGACGCCAAACCACGACGCGAATTCGTAGCCCGGCAGGCCGGCCTCGGCCATGGTCGGTACATCGGGCGCAGCGCTCGAACGCTTGGCGCCGGTGACAGCCAGCGCGCGGACCTGGCCGCTTTTGGCTTGCGGCAGCACCGCGACCAGATTGGCGAAGGTCATGTCGACGTGGTGGCCGAGGACGTCTGCCACCGCCGGCGCGCCGCCTTTGTAGGGCACGTGGAGAATGTCGACGCCGGCCGATTCCTTGAACAGTTCGGCCGCGATCTGGAACGGGCTACCGACGCCCGCCGAGGCGTAGCTCATTTTTCCGGGCTTGGCCTTCGCTAACGCGATCAGCTCTTTGACGTTGTTGGCCGGGACCGAAGGATGAACGACGAGCATATGCGGCACGCCGGCGACCAGCGTGACGGTGGTGAGATCCTTGGTCGCATCGAAGTCGAGCGACTGATACAGCGCCGGATTGGTCGCCAGCGTGATGGTGCCGATCATGATTGTGTAGCCGTCGGGCGTCGAGCGCGCGACCATCGAGGCGCCGAGATTGCCCGACGCGCCCGGCCGGTTTTCTACCAGAAACGGCTGGCCCAGCGCCTGATGAAGCTTGTCGCTGATGGCGCGCGCGAAGATGTCGGTGCCGCCGCCGGCGGGCCACGGCACGACGAAGCGCACCGGCCGCTCCGGATAATTCTTCGCATCGTCGGTCTGCGCCCATGCCGCAGGAGCGTGAAGCAAAAGCAGCGCAACGATTGCGAACCGGAGTTTCATGGTCGTTTCCTCTCACATTTGCGCGGTCTGTGGGGCTTCGCCCTGTCGCGCTTAGCCGAAAGCCTAACCAATGACGAAACCGCAATCAACAGGATTGACTGACAATCTGACAATCTGACAAAGTGGCGCGATGAAGGGCGAATTCGAGATTCTGGCGACGGCCGCGCCGCTGCGGACCGAGATCGAGATCCGCCTGCGCTCGGCCATTACGCAAGGGCGCTTCCATGCCGGCGAGCGGCTGATCGAACGCGAATTGTGCGAGATGCTGGGCGTTAGCCGGCCGTCGCTGCGCGAGGCGCTGCGGCAATTGGAAGCCGAGGAACTGGTCACGCTGGTGCCCAACCGCGGTCCCGTCGTGTCCGAGATCGGCATCGACGAGGCGCGCGACATCTACGAAATCCGCGCGACCCTGGAAGGCCTGGTGGCGCGGCTGTTCGTGCGCAACGCCAGCGACGCCGAGGTCGCCGGGACTGCGCAAGGCGCTACGCGAGCTCAAGAAAGCAGAAACCGGCAAGTCATCCGAACTGCTGCTCGACCTGAAAAACAAATTCTACGAGGTTCTGCTCACCGGCTGCGGCAACCGCGTCATGCGCCGCGTCCTCACTCAGATGCACAACCGCATCCGGCTGTTGCGGGCGACCACGCTGGCGGGCCGCACCAAGACCGCGCTCGCAGAAATCGGTCGCATCGTCGACGCCATCGAGCGCCGCGACGAGAACGCCGCTTGCCGCGCCAGCATCGAGCACATCGAACGCGCCGCCGAATGGGCCATCGACGCATTGCGGCAACGCAAAGCCAAACCCGCGACAAAAGCGGGCGCCCGAAAACACTGACGTACAAGCCGGAGGAAGTATGATTGTCGACATGAGGCTCCGTCCGCCGACGGAAAGCTGGGTTTCCAAGCCGCAATTCCAGAAGGGCGTGCCGTTCTATCCGAGCCGCGTCGGCTTTCCGCGGCCGCCGTCGGCCGAGCAGCGCTCGATGAAGCTGATGTTCGAGGAGATGGACACCGCCGGCATCAAATGGGGCGTCGCCATGGGCCGCCATTCGGCCGAACCGCTCGGCGCCATTCCGAACGACGAAATCCGCGAAGTCATCGACAAGCATCCGGACCGCTTCGTCTCGTTCGCCGCCATCGACGTCCGTGGTACGCCCGATCAAATGCTGGCCGAACTCGAGCGTTGCCTGAAATGGCGCGGCTTTGTCGGCGCCTCCATCGAGCCGGGAGCGTCCGATCCGCCGCTCAAGGCCAACGACAAGAAACTCTACCCGCTCTACGAGGCCTGTCAGAAGCGCAACGTGCCGATCTCGATTTCGCTGAGCAATCTGCTGTGCGTCATGGTCGGCGCCCCGGTCGAATTCAGCCAGCCATTCGCGCTCTATGACGTCGCGCGCGACTTCCCCAAGCTCGACATCGTCATCTCGCATGCCGCTTGGCCGTGGATCTACGAGACCATCGGGCTCGCCTTCGCCTGCCACAACATCTACATCTCGCCCGATCTCTATATGGTCGGCGTCAACATGCCGGGCGCTGCCGAATATATCCGCGCCGCCAATTCGTTCCTGGCCGACCGCATTCTGTTCGGCACCGCCTATCCGAGCCGGCCGCTGATCGAGAGCGTGCAAGCCTTCGACAAGTGGGACTTCGAGCCGGGCGTGAAGGAGAAGGTGCTTTCCAAGAACGCGTTGCGCGTCATGCGGATGGAAGGTTGACACCATGGTGATCGATTTCCGCTGCCGGCCGCCGACCGACTATTTCCTGCAATATTTCGATGCCGCCCGCGTCGGCTGGATGGCGGCCCGCCTCGGCGCGCCGCAATTGTCACCGTCGTTCCTGAAAGGCTCGATGGAGCTGTTCTGGGAGGAGATGGATGAAGCCGGCATCGATACCGGCGTCGTGCTCGGCCGCAACAGCCCGGCCGTGTTCATGGGCAAGCCGTTCAAGGAAGCCTTCATCCCCAACGAACACATCGCCGAACTGGTGGCGAAATATCCCAAGCGTCTGATTGGCTTCGGCGGCATCGACGCCTCGAACCAACGCCACAATGCCGTCGAGGAAACCGTTCGCTGCGTCGAGAAACTTGGCTTGAAGGGCATTTTCGTCGAGCCGGGGCGCCAGTTGCTCAGCCATCCGGCCGACGAGCGGCTCAACCCGCTCTATGAGGCTTGTATTAGCCCTGAACGTTCCAGTCGTGGTGATGAGCGGCCCTTATGCCGGCGCCGACATCGGCGTCTGTCATCCGATCCAGATCGACCAGCTCGCGACGCGCTACCCGGCCTTGAAGATCGTGCTTGGCCACGGCGCCTGGCCCTGGGTGGAAGCGACGCTGGGCGTCGCCTTCAAGCATGCCAATGTCTTCATCTCGCCGGACATTTATTTCTTCGCGCCCGGTGGTAAAGGCTACGTCAACGAAATGAACGGCGCGTTGCAGGACCAATTCTTGTTCGCCACGGCGTTTCCGTTGCGCCCCGCTCGGCCAGACAGTCGGCGATTGCCGCGCCTTTCCCGTCGAGAAGGACGTCGCGGATAAATTTTTCGCCGGTAATGCGCGCGGGCTGCTCGGCCTCTAACCCAGCGCGGTCATCACCGCGCCGGCAATCGCGCTGGTGCCATCCCTGCCGCCATATTCCATCGGCTTGATGCCACTCTGGTAGGCCTTGTCGACGGCGCGCTCGATGCGGATGGCGGCGTCAGCCGCCGGCTGATGGTCGTGCTTGTCGGCGAGCCAGTCGAGCATCATCGCCGCCGATAAGATCATCGCGGTCGGATTGGCCTTGCCTTGGCCCATGATGTCGGGTGCGGTGCCGTGGCACGGCTGGAACACCGCATGCTTGTCGCCGATGTCGGCTGACGGCGCGATGCCGAGACCGCCGATCAATCCGGCGGCGAGATCGGAGAGAATGTCGCCGAACATGTTCTCCATCACCATGACGTCGAAGTCCCACGGCTTCTTCACCATCATCGCGGCGCAGGCGTCGACATAGAGCATGTCGGTCTTGACGCCGGGGAATTTCGGCTTGCGCTCGTTGAAAATGTCGCGCTGCCAGTTGAAGGCCTTGAACACATTGGCCTTGTCGACCAGCGTCAATCGGCCCGGTTTGCCGCGCTTCTTGCGGCGCTCGGCGAGCTTGAGCGAGAAGTCGAACAGCCGCTCGGTCTTGTCTCTTGTGACAACAAGGGTCTCGCGCGCCTCATCATGCGTGGTGACGCCTTTGCCCATCGACGCGAACAGGCCTTCGGTCGACTCGCGGATCAGCACGAAATCGATGCCGTGTGTGTCGGCGCCGACGATAGGCGAGGGCACACCCGGCACCAGCCGCGCCGGCCGCACGCCGGCATAAAGGTCGAAGATGAAACGCAATTCGACCTGCGGCATGATCTCGGTGTTGTCGGGGTAACGCACGCTCGGCAGCCCGCAGGCGCCCAAGAGAATCGCGTCGGCCTCGTCGCACAGCTTGATCGTGCTTTCCGGCATCGACTTGCCGGTCTCCTTGTAGTGCACCGCGCCCGGCCGGGGCTTGCGTGAAGCGGAATTTCAGGCTCGGCGTGGTCGCTTCGATGCGGCGCAATATGTCCAGCGCCGGCGCCATCACCTCGATGCCGATGCCGTCACCCGGCAGAACGGCGATATGGAATGCGGTGTTGGCTGACATTGGCGCTTCCTTGGCTATGACTGGCGGGGTAATGAATACGTCCGCGATGCCGTGCGCAAGGGATGCAGAGGGATTTCGTCATGCCGAAGTTCGCCGCCAATCTGGGCTATCTGTTCACCGACCGCGCGCTGCTGGAACGCATCGACGCCGCGGCCGCCTTCGGCTTCAAGGCGATCGAATTGCAGTTCCCCTATGACGTGCCGGCCTCGCGGGTGAAGGCGGCCATCGAGCGCAACAAGCTCACCGTCCTCGGCATCAACACGCCGCCCGGCGAACGCGACGGCGAATTTGGGCTGGCCGCCGTGCCCGGCCGCGAGAAGGACTGGGAGGTGCTGTTCACAGCGTGCGCTCGACTACATCACGGCCATCGGCGGCAGCGCGGTGCATTGCCTCGCCGGCAAAGTGCCGCCCGAGCAGCGTCCGGCGGCTGAGCGCGTCTATATCGACAACCTGCAGCGCGCCGCCGATCTCGCGGCTGCGAAAAAACATCACGCTGCTGATCGAGCCGATCAATCCGCGCGACCGGCCGAATTATTTTCTCAGCCACGTCGAGCACGCCGCCGACATCATCGGGAAGGCCGGCCGCGCCAATATCAAGATGCAGTTCGATTTCTATCACGTGCAGATCGTCGGCGGCGATCTGATCACGCGGCTGGAGAAGTTCCTGCCGGCGATCGGCCATCTGCAATGCGCGGCGGTGCCGGTGCGCCACGAGCCGGACGGCGGCGAGATCAATTACCCCTTCGTCTTCGCTGAGGTCGACCGGCTCGGCTACGGCGGCTGGATCGGCTGCGAATACCGCCCGCGCGGCCGCACCGAGGCGGGTTTAGGCTGGGCAAGGCTTATGGCCTGGTTTCAACGCCTTAACTCTTGATTAACTATCAAAGGTCTTGAAATTTAAGGGCTTTTGGCTACATTGCCGTCATGTGGGGACGCCGCAGACCCGAATCTGACGCCGAGCCGCCGAATGCGCTCAAGGACGCGGTGCGCGAGGCGCGCATCGAAGCCGCCGAGCGCTCCGGCGTGGTGGTCGATCTGCGCGACGCCGATGTCGCGCGGCTTGAGTTGCTCAACGAGCAGCTCGATCCGCTGTTCAAGGAAATTCCGGCGGAAATCGAATTGTTCGATCGCGGCATCAGCCGGGGCGACACGCCGCGGCTGTGGATCGACGTCATCGCCCATGTCGAGATGGGCCGCGACAAGCGGCAATACCGTTTCGTGCAGGACACGCGCTACGGCCGCGCCGTGCTGTCGGAGTCGCGCGACGCCACCGACATCGTCACCGCGGTGACGCGTTACGTCGCGCGCCGCCTGGTCGAGCGCGAACGCGCGCTCGCCGACGAGACGCCGTTCGGGCAGGGCTCCACGCAGAAGATGGTGGAATACGAACAGCGTCGCGGCCGTGTCCGCGCCTTTCGCACGTTCATCTACGGCGTGATCCTTGGCGTTGCCGCGCTGTTTGCCTTCGCGCTGACGCAGGCGGGGCGGTAGGTTCTGCTCGGATAGTTTTTCTTGTCATGGTCGGGCTTGTCCCGGCCATCTCGATTCATAAGGCACGGCGATGCCCACCTAAGCGGGGTCACCGGGACAAGCCCGGTGACGACAAGGAAGTCACTCCCCCAGCCGAAACCTCTTCTTCTCTACCACCTCGCCCTCGGCATTCATGCCGCGCGACACGACTTCGCAGTTCCATGCGCCGGGCGCGCCGTCGATGCGATAGAGGTGATAGCCGGCCGCATTCGCGGCCATGCCGGGCTTCGCCGACGCCGACGGCACGCCGATGGCCGGCACGCGGCTGCCGTCGGGGCCGTCGAGCCAGGACAGCATCTCGAGATGATCGTGGCCGTGGATGATGAGATCGGCGCCGTGCTCGGCAATGACGCGCAGCAGCACCTTGGCGTCGAGCAACAGCTTATGCCCCGCCGCCATGCTGACCGGTGGGTGATGCAGCATTACCACGCGAAACAGACTCTCTTTTCGCAGTTCGCTCAGCGTAAGCGCGAGCGCCGCGAGCTGCACGTTGCCGATCCAGCCGGTGGCGAGAAACGGCGCGGTCGGCACCGCAGTCGAGACGCCGACCAGTGCCAAGTTTCCGCGCTTGCGCAGAAACGGGAATCCGGTGGTGCCGTCGTCCTCGGTCATGTAGGCGGCCCATTGCCGCCCGGCAAAGACCGCGCCCTCCGCGACATAAACGTCGTGGTTGCCGGGAACGAAGGTCACGTCCTTGAAGCTGCCGAGGCGTTCGAGCCAGTCGCGGCCATGCACGAATTCGCCCGGCAGCGCGATATTCGCGATATCGCCGGTAACCGCGATGTGGTCCGGCGCCTGGCGCTTCATGTCGTCGACGATTTTTTCCAGCACCGCGCTGTCGTGGATGAAGCGGCGCTTGCGCTGCCAGTTGATGTAACCGGTCAGGCGCTTGCCGATGAGCTCGGTCCAGCGCGGCTTGGGCAGCGGCGCCAGATGCGGATCGGAGAGATGGGCGAGGGTGAACATGGGCCTCCGTCATGCCCGCGAAGGCGGGCATCCAGTATTTACAAAGGCAACATGGATGCGAGGCCTGTCAACTGAGACCGGGCGTACTGGGTCCCCGCTTTCGCGGGGACGACGCAGAGGCCTACGAACTTCCGATCAATATCCCTGCGAGGAACACCAGCAGGCCGCCGAACACGATCTGGAACGTGGCGGCGAGGAACGGCGTGTCCATGTAGCGGTAGCGGATGTAGGAGATCGCGGCGAGTTCGACGAACACCACCAGCACCGACACGACCGTGGCGGTCCAGAAATCGGGAATAAGATAAGGCATCGTATGGCCGAGCCCGCCGATCGCGGTCATCAGGCCGCAGACCGTGCCGCGCAGCCAGGGCGTGCCGCGGCCGGTGAGCGAGCCGTCGTCCGACAGCGCCTCGGCAAAGCCCATCGAGATGCCGGCGCCGACAGACGCCGCCAGCCCGACGAGGAACGTCTCCCAGGTGTGATGCGTAGCGAAAGCCGCGGCAAACAGCGGGGCCAGCGTCGACACCGAGCCGTCCATCAGCCCGGCGAGGCCCGGCTGCACGAATTGCAGCACGAACACGCGCCGCGCGGTCTCGTCTTCCTTCGCGCGCGCGCCTTTGGTGAGGATCGTCTCCGACAGCTTGTGCGCCAGGGTCTCGTGGCCGGCTTCCGCCTCGGCGAGCCTGATCAGCAATTCGTGCACCGAGACGTCGCGCGCGTTTTCCGCTGCCTTGCGGTAATAGCGCTCGGCCTCGTATTCCATGTTCTCGGCGAACTTGCGCACCTCTTCCAAGCCGAGCGGCCGCATCAGCCACAGCGACGATTTGTGCTGGATGAAGCCTTTAACGTCCCTGGCGGCGGATCAGCGGCAGATATTCGCCGAATTTCTTGCGATAGAGGTCGAACAGCATCGTGCGATGCGTGACTTCCTCGTCCGCCATCTGGCCGAAAACCTTGGCGGAAGCCGGGAACTGTTCGCGCAGGCCTTCGGCGAAGCCGCGGTAGATACGGCTGTCTTCTTCTTCATTGGTGATGGCCAGTGCCAGCACTTCCTGCTCGCTGAGTTCCGAAAATGCCTTCACGCGCGCCCCTCTATACCGACCACCGGCTCGTAGTTTCTATATATTAGAATCAATCTAAACAAGGAAGAGCTGAGTTTGACACTTGTCCCGGGGCTCAGCAGTTAAGGTGGGATTCCTGGAAAGGCCGATACCGACGATGCCTGTGCAATCGCTCCGCCGCGCCCTCGAGCCTGTCATAAGGCCGCTGCTTCATTGGTACTGGCGGTTCTCGCGCGGCGCCACGCTGGGTGCGCGCGCTTTGGTGATCGACGGCGCCGGCCGCATCTTCCTGGTCAAGCATTCCTACATCGACGGCTGGCATCTGCCCGGCGGTGGCGTCGAGGTCGGCGAGACGGTGGCGACTGCGCTGGCGCGCGAACTGGCGGAGGAGGGCAACATCCAGCTCGCCGGCGAGCCGAAGCTGCACGGCGTATTTTTCAATAGCCGGGTGTCGCGTCGCGACCACGTCGCGCTTTACATCGTGCGCGAGTTCCGCCAGGACGGGAAGCCGGTGCCGAACCACGAAATTATCGAGCACGGCTTCTTCGCGCTTAACGCTCTGCCGCCAGACACCTCGCGCGCTACAAGAGCGCGCCTCGCCGAGGTGTTCGACGGCGTGGCGGTGAGCGAGTTGTGGTGAGGGCGCGGTCGCCTATTCGTCTTCATCCGTCCAGCTTTCCACTCTCCGGCCGGCATAGTAGATGCCATGAATGACCACGCAGCTTGCCTTGTCCTCGACCTCAAACAAAATCGTCGCCCGGCGACGAAAACCAACCGAGCGCAATCCCGGACGAAGGTCATCGCGCGCGTCCCGCGCTCAGGTGCGTCGGCGAGGCCTAAGCAATAGGCTTCGATGGCTTCGACGAAGCGCAACGCAATCGCGTCACCGGCGCGGTCGGCGATGTAGTCATAGATTGCAAATAGGTCGGCTTCGGCAGCGGCGCTGAATATGACCGAGGCGGCCATCAGCGCGCCGATTTTGTCCGCTTGGCGTGGTGCTGGCGCAGCCGTGCGAACACTTTCGCGGCCGGTCTTCCGCGCGGGTCCCGTTTGTAGGCGTCATAGCGTGCGACGCCCTTCGGTGCGTAGCCAGTCCTCCAATGCGGCGTCGCGCTCGTTCAGCGCGCGCAAGCCTTCGCGAATGACTTCGCTTTCGGTGGCGTAGGCTCCGGACGCGACCCTGCCTTTGACCGCTTTGGCCATGTCGTGGGGCAGGGTAATGCTCAGGGACAGTGTCTTGCGCATGCCGGTCTCCGGTTTTGCACACGCAAGCCTAGCGCACGATTAAATCCGACACAAGAATTTTTGAATGAAGGCTACTGGCTGCGCTGACGGCGCGCCCCGCCCTCGCATTTCGCGAGGGCGAAAGACGGACGGCGTACCCGGCGCCGGTAAAGAATACGGGCGATGAATCACGCCCGTCATTCCGGGGCGCGAACGAAGTTCGCGAGCCCGGAATCCAGAGAGACAGGCGCGGTGCGTGGCTCTGGATTCCGGGTCCGGCGCAAGAGCGCCGTCCCGGAATGACAAAGTGAATTGGCTGTTTGAAAATAGAATCGGAGGGCAGCTACCCAAACCTTGCCCGATCGTGCGGCGCGGCGAAGTCCAACTGCGGCCCGACGGGCACGATGCCGGTCGGGTTCACCTGGTGCTGGCTGCCGTAATAATGCCGCTTGATCTGTTGCAGGCTGACGGTTTCGGCCACGCCCGGCACTTGATAGAGGTCGCGCACGTAGTTCGACAGGTTCGGATATTCGTAGATGTGCCGCCAGTTGCACTTGAAGTGCGAATAATAGACGGCGTCGAAACGGATCAGCGTGCAAAACAGCCGCCAGTCGGCTTCCGTGATCGCGGAGCCCGTAAGGTAGCGCTGCTTGCTCAACGTCTGCTCGATCTCGTCGAAGGTATCGAAGATGCCGCGGAACGCGACTTCGTAAGCCGCTTGCGCGGTGGCAAAGCCGGCGCGATAAACGCCGTTGTTGATGTTGGGATAGACGAGATCGTTGATGCGGTCGATCTCAGGCCGCAACGGCGCCGGATAATAATCAGTGTGGATGTTGGTGAAGGCGTCGAACGCCGAGTTGAGCATGCGGATGATTTCGGACGACTCGTTGTTGACGATGGTCTTGCGCTTCTTGTCCCACAGCACCGGCACGCTGACGCGGCCGGTATATTTCGGATCGGCCAGAACGTAGATTTCGGACAGCTTGCTCTTGCCGTTGACGTCGTCGCCGGACGAGCCTTCGTCTTTGTTGAAGGTCCAGCCGTCCTGCAGCATGTCGGGAGATACGACGGACAAAGAGATGACATTCTCGAGGCCCTTGAGCTTGCGGAAGATGACGGTGCGGTGCGCCCACGGGCAGGCGAGCGAGACATAGAGATGATAGCGGCCGGGCTCGGCCGCAAAGCCGCCTTGGCCGGAAGATCCGGCGCTGCCGTCGGGCGTCACCCAGTTGCGAAAGCCCGCCTGCGGACGGACGAAATGGCCGTCTTTGGTGCGTTGTCCGTCTTGCTGCCAAACGCCGTCGACCAGAAGTCCCATGCGATCCTCCGCCTGTGTGGCTGGTTATTTAGGGCGTCGCGGGCGATAACGCCACGGGCGATGGACCTGAATCGGTCCAGATGCTAATCGGCAGGGCTGATAGAGACCGGGGCATGAGCGAACTTTCACTGACAATCCTGGCCGAAACTGCCGACGATGCGGTGGCGATCGAGCGGCTGCACGAGCGCACCTTCGGCCCGGGCCGTTATGCGCGCAGCGCCTATCGCATCCGCGAGGGCCGCAAGCATCTGCTCGACTTGTCTTTCACCGCCCGCATCGGCACGCTGCTGATCGGCTCGGTCCGGCTCACCCCGATCTACGTCGGCGACAAGCCGGCGCTGCTGCTCGGGCCGCTCACGGTGGAGCCGCCGTTCCGCGAACGCGGCGTCGGCTCCGCGCTGATCAAGCGCGCGCTCAAGGATGCCAAGGCCAAGGGCCACAAGATGGTGCTGCTGGTCGGCGACGAGCCGTTCTACGTGAAGTCGGGCTTCAAGAAGATCCCGAAAGGCCAGGTCAAGATGCCGGGCCCGGTCGATCCGGCAAGGCTCCTGGTCGCCGAATTGGTGCCCGGCGCCTTCGACGGCGCCAAGGGTTTGATCCGCCCGGATTGGGAAATCGCATGATCCCGAAAAGTGGGAACCGGTTTTCGGACAAGATCATGCGAAAGAAAACTTAACGCCCTTCTCGCGCCCAGGTCGCAGCGAGGCTTCCGACCAGCAACAGCAGGCCGATCAAGCCGGCAAAAATCGGCAGCACGCCGATGCCGCGCACGACGCTGACGTCGCGCATCTTCAGGCCGATCCAGTCCTCGCCTTGAACGTCGAACTCGAACGCACCGGCACCACGCGCGGCACGTTGACGTTGCCGCCCTCGTCGAGTCGCCGCGCATCGCCGCCGGTCGCGTCCGACAGCTTGCGCAACACGTCGGTGGTCGAGGTCACTTCGGCGAACTCGCGCGGGTTCGCCGGCCCGACATTGGCGAGCGCGGTGAGTTTGCCGTCGGTGGCGCGCCACAGGCCGAGTTCATTGGCATTGAGAGTCGAGCGCCACAGGCCGGGCTCAATCGCCTGCAAGTTCAGCGTGCGGGTCGCGCCGGTCGGCGAGGTGACGGTGACTTGGTTGACGGTGTCCGCCATGGTCTGGCGCTGCACGGTGACCTCGCGGCCGCTGACGATCAGCCGCAGCGCTTCTTCCTCGAGGTCGGGCTGCTTCATCAGCCAATGCGACAGCCGCCGCAGCAGATCGAGATGCGGCCCGCCGCCTTCGAAACCGCGCGCCCACAGCCAGATATGATCGGACAACAGCAGCGCCACGCGGCCTTCGCCTTCGCGTGCCAGCAACAACAGCGGTTTGCCGTCAGGGCCTTCCATCACGGCGGTGCCGGTGGAACGCTTGATGTCAACGAGGCGGAACCAGTGGCTCCAATGCGGCGGGTTGACGTCCGAGCCTTCCAGCCCGCGCGTCACCGGATGGCGCTTGCCGGGTTCGGTCAGCAGCGGCTGGAAGCTTTTTTCGGTGACATCGCCGGTCGGCTCCGCGGGCAGGATGACATCGAGCGGCGTGCGCCAGATGCTGGTCGGCGAGGCATAGTCGGGACCGGCCGCGATCATCACCGCGCCGCCGTCGCGGACGTATTTGGCGATGTTGTCGAAATAAATCATCGGCAGCACGCCCTGCCGCGCGTAACGGTCGAAGATGATGAGCTGGAATTCCGAAATCTTCTGCTGGAACAGCTCGCGGGTCGGGAAAGCGATCAGCGACAACTCGTTGATCGGCGTCCCGTCCTGCTTTTCCGGCGGCCGTAGAATGGTGAAATGCACCAGGTCGACCGAGGCGTCGGACTTGAGCAGGTTGCGCCAAGTGCGTTCGCCGGCATGCGGCTCGCCCGAGACCAGCAGCACGCGCAGCTTGTCGCGCACGCCGTCGATGGAAATGACCGCGCGGTTGTTGATCGGGGTCAGTTCGCCCTCGAGCGCGGAGGCTTCGACCTCGATGATATTCGGCCCGGCATGGGGAATCGGGACGCTGACCTTGGTGTCGACCCCGACCGGCACGTTGCGGCTTTCCATCACCTCCCCGTCGCGGCGGATGGTGACGTTGGCGGCGCCCGCGCGCGCGCCCTGATCCTCGACGCGGAAGCCTATGGTTTGCGATTGCCCGACAATGCCGAAGCGCGGCGTCTGCGTCAGCACGACGCGACGGTCGATCTCGTTAGCGTGGCCGGTGATCAGCGCGTGCAACGGCGCGGCAAATCCGAGCGCGGCGGCATCGGCCGGCACGTCGTGGACGCGGCCGTCGGTGATCAGCACGGCGCCGGCGATGCGGTCGGGCGGCACGTCGGCGAGCGTCGAGGACAGCGCCGAGAACAGCCGGGTGCCGTCGTTTTCGCCGTCGGCTTGCCCAGCTTCGGCGACGCGAACCTCGAGGCCCGGAACGCGCTTGAGCCGTTCGACCAATGTGTTGCGGGCGGCTTCGGTTTGCGCATTGCGGTCGCCGAAATCCTGGCTCGGGCTTTTGTCGATGATGACGGCGGCGACGGATGGAATAGGGTCGCGGTCCTCGCGGGTCAGGGATGGATTGGCCAATGCCAGCACCATCAGCGCCAGCGCGATGATGCGGACGGAAGCGCCACGGCTGCGCGCGATCAGCAGCAATGCGGAAATCAGAATGGCGGCGGCAATCGCGACCCAAACGATGTAATCGGCCACTAGAGGTGCGAATGAAATGCCGAGGTTCATTTTACTGCCCGAGCCGTTCGAGCAACGCCGGGATATGGACCTGGTCGGCTTTGTAGTTGCCGGTCAGCGCGTACATCACGATGTTGACGCCGGCGCGGAAAGCGAATTCGCGCTGGTGCGGCTCGCCGGGCACCAAAGGCAGCATCGGCTGGCTGTCGGGACGCATAGCCCAGGCGCCGGCGAAATCGTTCGAGGTGATCAGGATTGACGACACGCCATCGCCGGCGCGCGCGGGACGATTTGTATCCTCTTCGGTTTCCGCCGGCAGCGCCTCGACCCAGAGCTGACCGTTGGTGAAGCGGCCCGGGAAGTCGCGCATCAGGAAGAACGTTTTGGTCAGCACGTGATCGCGCGGCACCGGCTCGAGTTCGGGAATATCGAGCGACGACAGAATCGAGCGTAGCGCGACCATGCCGGGACCTTGCATGTCGCCGCCGGGACCGGGCGGCGCGTCGATGGCGTCGCGGGTGTCGAACAGCACCGTGCCGCCGCGCTTCATGTAGCTGTCGATGCGCTCAAGAGCTTGTTGCGACGGTTTCGGCGCGCCCGGCGCTATAGGCCAATAGATGATGGGGAAGAAGGCGAGTTCGTCGCGCGCCGGATCGAGGCCGACCGGCTCACCGGCTTCCAGCGCGGTGCGCTGCGCCAGGAACAGCGTCAGGCCTTGCAAGCCGGCTTTGCTGACTTCGTCGACCGAGGCGTCGCCGTGACGATATAAGCGAGGTGGGTTTGCTGCGTCGCCTTGATGGCGAAGTCCTGTTGCTGCGGGCTCAAGGCTTGCGGCGCCTGCGTCGGCTGCGCTTGCGCGGGATGATGCAGCGACATGGCGCCGAGCAGGCCAAGGGCGATCAGGCTCGCGGTCGCGCGGCGGCGCATGCGCAGCGCGCCGAGACCGCCAGACAGCCAGAACACGACCAGCGCATCCAGCAACAGCAACGCCATAGCGGCGGTGAAGATCGGCCCGCGCAGATCGAGCGGCTCGCCGTGGCGATAGACGTCGATGCGGGCATTGAGCGCCGACACATCGAGCGGCAGCGGACGGTCGGACGGCGCCAACGTGTTGACCGCGACCAGACCTTCCGGCGGGCCGTAGAAGCCGGGCGGGTGATCGGCGCCGGCGCGGCCGGTGAAATTGGCGGGGATCGGCCGCGCGGTCGGCGGCGGCGCGGCGAAAGCACCGAAGCCGTCGAGCACGCGGGTCGCCGGCACCACCTGAACGTTGCGGCTGGAGGCGTTGGTCGCGTTGCTCGACACATCGGCGCTGGCGGTGGAGCCGGCGAGCGAAACGATGCGGCGGAGCATGTCGACGAAGGCGCCGGACAGCGGCAGGTCCGACCAGCGCGTGTCTGCGGTCACGTGGAACAGCACCAGAATGCCTTTGCCGCGGCGTTGCGCGGTGACCAGCGGCGTGCCGTCGGCAAGCGTCGCCCAGGTCCGGTCGGTGAGTTGCGCGTCCGGATCGGCCAGCACCTGGCGCGTCACGGTGACGTCCTTCGGCACCGGCATGCCGGCGAACGGCCCTTCGCGCGAGAATCCGGCGAGCTGTTGCGGCTTATCCCAGCTCAACGCGCCGCCGAGAATACGGCCGCCGCGTCGCAGCTTCACGGGCACCAGATCGTCATCGGCGGCGGCGAGATGGGGTCCGGCAAAGCGCACCAGCACGCCGCCATTGTCGATCCATTTGTTCAGGAGTTCGCTCGCCTCGGTGACGTTGCCGACATCGGCCAAAATCAGCATCGGCAATTGCTGGCCGAGGAAGCGCGTGACGGCTTCGGTCGGGCCGACGCCTTCGGCGGTGCGGACATCGGCGAATGGATTGAGCGCGCGCGCCAGATAATAGGTGGCGCCGAGCAGCGGCTGCGATCGGTCTGCGGCCGAACCCGAGACGATGCCGACGGTGCGCCGCCGCCAGCGCTTGTCGAGCAACTGCACCGCACCTGCCGAATGCTCCGAGACGATGTCGAGCCGCGCCACGTCGTTGCGAATTTCGACCGGCAGGTCGATCACCGCTTCGGCCTCGCGCTCGCCGGACTTGAAGGCGAACGGCGCTTCGCCGAGCGGCAGGCCTTTGAGATCGATGGCATTCACCATGCCATTGTCGGCACCGTCGGCTTGCGCGCGCAGCACCTTCACGGTCAGCGCGCCGGCGGCATTGTCGGCAGCGGCAAGCGCCCGTGCGCTCGGCAGACCGCCATCGACAATAGTGAGAGTGCGATTGCCGATGCTGCGCTTGAGGCCATCGACGAAGGCCGCGCCTTTGCCGAGGTCGACGCCATCCGACAGCCAGACGATTTCGACGTCCTGCGCATTGGCGAGGAAACGATCGATCAGCGGCAGCGCCTCGCTGCGGTCGACGCCATAGGGCTTGGGCTTGAGTTGTTTGATCTGGACGCGCGCGGCGCCGGCAATCTGCAACGACACGTCGCGCGCGGTTTCCGACAGCGGCAGCACGGCGACGCCGCGATTGTCGGCTTCGGCGCGCGCGATCACCTCGTCGGCAGTGCGCAGCCGCGCATCCCAGGACGCGGCCGCGGTCCAGCCGTCGTCGAGCAGGATCAGCAGCGGCGCGCCGCGATTGGAAGCGGCGAGCGGCGGATTCCATAAGGGCCCAGCGGCGCCGATAATCACCAGCGCGGCCAGCGACAGCCGCAGCAAAGTCAGCCACCACGGCGTGCGCGACGGGGTTTCTTCCTTCGGCGCGATCTCGAACAGCAGCCGGGTCGGCGGGAACTCGATGCGGCGCGGGCGCGGCGGCACGAGCCGCAGCAACCACCACAAAATTGGCAGGGCGACGAGTCCCAGCAGCACCAAAGGCTGGGCAAAGCCGAGCGGCAGACCACCGATCATGCCGTGCTCCGGGACTGCGCCGGCGAATGCCGGCTGTTGACGGTCGTGAACTGCGCGCCGGCGCCCATGCGGGCGTGAATGGCGAACAGCAGTTCGGTCGGCCCGCGATCGGTGCGGTGGACGGTGAAGCTCCAGCCGAATTGATCGCACTCGGCGCGCAAGGCGGCGCGATGGTGGGCGAGCAACGTCTGATAGTCGCTGCGCCAGGTCTCGGCGCGGCCGGCGGTGACGCTGCCGAGGCCTTCCGATTCGACAAACTCGACGCGGCCGTCATAGGGAAAGGTTTCTTCGGGCCGGGTCGACGACCTGGACGACATGGCCACGCGCACCATTGGCGGCCAACTGGCCGATGATGCGGCGGAAGTCGGCCACCGGCGACCAGAAGTCGGACAGCAACAGCACTTCCGAAAACGGCGCCGGTGCGAAATTCGGCGGCAGGCTCGGATGTTCGGCGGTGTCATGGACGATGGTCTGTGCCATCTTCTCGATGATGTTCTGGTTGGCGGTCGGCCGCATCAATTCAGGAATGCCGACGCGCTCGCCGCCCTGCACCAGCACCTCGGCCAGGGCGAAAGATACGACCAGCGCACGATCGAGCTTGCTCCACTCCGAAAGGGCGGAGGTGAACTCCATCGACGGCGAGCGGTCGGCCCACAGCCAGATCGTATGAGAGGCTTCCCACTCGCGTTCGCGCACATAAAGATGATCGTCGCGCGCCGAGCGCCGCCAGTCGACGTTCTGCGACGGCTCGCCGTTGACGAAGCGGCGGTATTGCCAGAAATTTTCACCCGCGCCGGCGCGGCGGCGGCCATGCATGCCGTGGATCACGGTCGAGGCGACGCGGCGCGCTTCCAGGATGAGCCGCGGTATCCGCGCGGCGAGCTTCCGGCTTTTGCCGACGGCCGCTTTTACCGCTTCGTTCTCGGGATCGCTCCCTCGGGGATCGGCCATTATCCGATGCGCGCCTTCAGTTGCTTGATGACATTGGTGATGGTCTCGCCTTCGGCGCGCGCCGCGAAGGTGAGCGCCATGCGGTGTTTGAGCACGGGCTCGGCCAATTCGATCACGTCGTCGACCGACGGCGCGAAGCGGTCATCGAGCAGCGCGCGGGCGCGCACCGCCAGCATCAAGGCCTGGCTGGCGCGCGGTCCCGGACCCCAGGAGATCAGCCGGCCGAGGTCGCCGGCTTCCGGACCGGGACGCGCCGAGCGTACCAGCGCGAGGATTGCCTCGACCACGGATTCGCCGACGGGCAGGCGGCGCACTAGGCGCTGCGCGGCGATCAGGTCGTCCGACGTCATCGCCGCCTTGGCGCCGGTCTCTTCGGCGCCGGTAGTGTCGAACAGGATTTTGCGTTCGGCGGCCTGGTCCGGGTAGTCGACGTCGACTTCCATCAAGAAGCGGTCGAGTTGCGCTTCCGGCAGCGGGTAAGTGCCTTCCTGTTCTAGCGGGTTCTGCGTCGCCAGTACATGGAAGGGCTTGGGCAGATCGTGCCGCGCGCCTGCGACCGTCACATGCTGTTCCTGCATCGCCTGCAGCAGGGCCGATTGCGTGCGCGGCGAGGCGCGGTTGATTTCGTCGGCCATCAGCAATTGCGCGAACACCGGACCGGAGATGAAACGGAAGCTGCGCTTGCCGCCGGCGCTTTCCTCCAGGACCTCGGTGCCGAGAATGTCGGACGGCATCAGGTCGGGCGTGAACTGCACGCGCTTGGCGTCGAGCCCGAGCGCGGTGCCCATGGTCTCCACGAGCTTGGTCTTGGCGAGGCCGGGAACGCCGACCAGCAGCGCGTGGCCGCCGGACAGCACCGTGATCAGCGCGCGTTCGACCACGATTTCCTGGCCGAAGATTACCGAGCCGATGGCGGCTTTGGCCGCGCGGATATGGGCGGAGGTCGATTCCGCCGCGCGCACGATCATATCCTCGAGTTTTTCCAGATTTTCGCCGCTTGCCGCCGCCATGTTTCAGGTTCCTTTTATCGGGCGCATTGGACCCGCCGCGGAGCTATGCAACAACCGCACCAGAAGCGATTTGATCCGCCTTCGCGCCGAATCTGCGTCATTCTGCGGGCAAGCTTACGCTATCTTTCGCCGTCAGGTCCGGCCGGTCACGAAGTTGCGAACAGCCGGCAAAACGGGGTTAAGGCCCCGCAATAACGTAAGGAAACCATGGCGAAGGCAGGGCAAGTCGAGGGAATTGGAGGACTGGAGGGACTGGCCGCAGCGCTGCCACGCGATCAAAGCAGGGCTCTGCCGCCAGTGGAAAAGTGGAATCCGCCGTTTTGCGGCGATATCGACATGCGAATTGCAGCCGATGGTACCTGGTTCTACCAGAAGACCCCGATCGGGCGGCCGGCTTTAGTCAAATTGTTCTCTTCCGTGCTCAAACGGGAGGGCGACAAGCATTTCCTAGTGACGCCGGTGGAGAAAGTCGGGATCGTCGTCGATGATGCGCCGTTTCTCGCCGTCGAAATGAAGATCGGGCAAGATGGCGAGGGCCAGCGTCTGCGTTTCAGAACCAATGTCGACGACTGGGTCGACGCCGGGCCCGGCCATGCCTTGCGCTTCGAGCCGGAAATAACAGGCGGCCTCAAGCCCTACCTCCACGTCCGGCGCGACTTGTGGGCCAAAGTAACGCGCACGCTGTTCTACGATCTGGTCGAACTCGGCGAGGAACGCGTCATCGATGGCAAGCCGATGTTCGGCGTCGTTTCCGCAGGCGAGTTCTTCGCCATGGCGGATGCCAGCGCCGTGCGGGAGTTCGCTTGATGGAAAGTGCGCAAACCGTTCCCCACGCTTTCGGCGGATGAATTCTTTGCCCGCGCCCGCGCGCGGTGACGCTTCAGGTGCCGCCCGTCTCAACGATGCCAGCATCACACCCAAGCGCGGCGATCACGACATCGATCCGGTGATGCAGAAGATCGCCGAGCTGCGGCCGATCCGGCCGGCGGCGGTGTTGGTGCCGATCGTCGATCATCCGGAGCCGACCGTGCTGCTGACGCAGCGCGCGCAGCATCTGCCGGATCACGCCGGGCAAGTGTCATTTCCCGGCGGCAAAATCGACAAAGACGACGCCGATCCGACAGCCTCTGCCTTGCGCGAGGCGGAAGAGGAAGTGGGCCTCGACCGCGGCCATGTCGAGCCGCTCGGCTATCTCGATCTCTATATGACGACGCTCGGCTATCGCATCGTACCGGTGATCGCGCGGGTGAAGCCGGCTTCACGCTCAAACTCAATACCGCTGAAGTCGACAGCGCGTTCGAGGTGCCGCTGAAGTTCGTGATGGATATGGCCAACATGCAGCGCCATTCGCGCGACTGGCAGGGCCTGACGCGCCATTATTATGCGATCACCTTTGGCGAGCGCTACATTTGGGGCGTGACCGCTGGTATTCTGCGCAATCTTCACGAACTGATTTATCGAGATTGAATATGCGGCTGGCATCGCAACACCCAACGCATGTCATGCCCTGCGAAGGCGGGGCATCCAGTACTTACGGTTTATCGTTTTGCCAAAAGCAGATGACAACGATTATTGGATCATCCGCTTGCGCGGATGATGACAGCGGGAGAGGCCTTACGAGATGATCCGCCCGATCTTCACCGAATTCGTGATGTTTCTCACGCCGTTCGTGCTGTACGTGGTCTTTCTGTGGGCGACCAAGGCCGGAGTCATGCATCCCGACTCCTGGCCGCTGTCGCGAATCCTGACGCTGGTGATTGTCGCGCTGGTGCTGATGGTGGTGACGTTCTTCTACTTCGCCGAATATACCGGCGCGCCGCCAGGCTCGACTTACATTCCGGCGCATGTCGAGGACGGCAAAATTCGTGCCGGGGCAATACAAGTGACCGCCGGTGCGACCGCGCGCAGTCTCGCCAACGCCGCATGGCTTTCCGCCGCGCGTTGCCGCGTTTGCTCGCGGTGCTCGACCGCGACGGCGAGGAGGCCCGGGTGGTCGGCGGTGCGGTACGCAACGCGCTGCTCGAAATGCCGGTCCATGAGGTCGATGTCGCCACCACCGCGGTGCCGGAGGAGGTGGTGCGGCGCGTGACCGCCGCCGGCTTCAAGGCGGTGCCGACCGGCATCGAGCACGGCACGGTCACGGTCGTCATCGACAAGCACCCCTTCGAGGTCACGACGCTACGGCAAGATATGGAAACCGACGGCCGCCATGCCAAGGTTGCCTTCGGCCGCGACTGGAAAGCCGATGCCGAGCGGCGCGACTTCACCATCAACAGCCTGTCGGCATCGGCCGACGGCACGGTCTACGATTATGTCGGCGGGCTTGCCGATCTGGCCGAGCGCCAAGTGCGTTTTATCGGCGAGCCGAAGCAGCGCATTGAGGAAGACTATCTGCGCATTCTGCGCTTCTTCCGCTTCCATGCCGTCTACGGCACCGGCGGGCATCCTTATGCCGAAGGCGTTGCCGCCTGCATCGCCGGCCGCAACGGTCTCGATCAATTGTCGCGCGAACGCGTGCGCATGGAAATTCTCAAGCTGGTGGTCGCGCCGCACGCGGTGCCGACGCTGATCGCGATGGCGGATGCCGGGCTGTTGCTGCGCGTGCTCGGCGGCGTGAGCTACCTCTCGAACTTCGAGAACATGGCGAAGGCCGAAGCTGCGATCGGCCTGCATCCCGATCCGGTGCGCCGGCTGGGCGCACTCGGCGTCACCATCGCCGAGGATGCCGAGCGGCTGGCGCAAAAGCTGCGGCTCGCCAATGTCGAGCGCGAGCGCGCTTATGTCGATGGCGCAGGACTGGCGGCGGCCGTCGCCTGCGGCCGGCGAACAAAGTGCGAAGGCGTTGCTCTATAGCCCTCGGCGCGCAGAACTTCACCGATCGGGCGCTGCTGGCCTGGGCGCGCTCGTCGGCTTCCGCCAGCGATACCGGCTGGCACGCGGTCGCGACTTTGCCGCAGCGCTGGACCGCGCCGGCGTTTCCGCTAAAGGCGGCGGACTTCATAAAGCGCGGCATCGACAAAGGCCCGGCGCTGGGCGAGGCTTTGCGGGCCGCGGAAGCGGCCTGGATCGCGGCGGGGTTTCCGGACGAGCAAGAAACGCTGGCGCGTATTACCGACGTTGCGGCGCGTTTGAATACGGCGGCGCAAAAATGAAACTCCGCCACCCGGAAACAGACAGTCTTTATATCGAACTGTCGAGCGCGGCCGACACAAAGGCGCGAGAGATTGTCGACGGCTTAGTCGTCGATCTCGACGCAAATGGCGACGTTGTCGGTTTTGATATCGACCACGCCTCCCGCAAGGTCGATTTATCCAAGGTAGAAACCATGTCACTGCCGTCTTTGAGCGTCTCGGAATAATGGGAGCCAAGCCTGGGCGTGCTTGACGCAATCGCTGATATCGGCAAATCAGCGGCTTCCTAACGGCGGCTGCGACGCTCAATATTGTCATGCCCGGCCTTGTGCCGGGCATCCACGCCTTGACTATGGATATGGAAAGAAAGACGTGGATGGCCGGGACATAGGCGAGCGAAGCGACGCCGTTCTTTGGACGGCTATGCCCGACCATGACGAAAGTAGAGACATGAACATTTTTTCCGCCTTCGCCGACATTTCGATCTGGCAGCTCTTGCTGGTTGCCGGCGTGGCGCTGCTCGCGTCGGTCCTGGGCGGCGTGTCGGGCTACGGCACCGGCGCGCTGATGCCGTTGATCCTGGTGCCGCTGGTCGGCGCCGAGCCGGTAGTGCCGATCATCTCGATCTCGGCAATGTTCTCCAACAGCAGCCGCACCTGGGCATTCCTCAAATATGTCGACTGGCGGCGCACCGGCTTGGTGCTGGTCGCATCGTTGCCGACCTGCGTGCTCGGCGCCTGGGGCTACAGCAAGCTCACCAGCACCGGCGCCGCGCTGGTGGTCGGCGGCATGTTGATCTTGAGCGTGCCGCTGCGGCGGCTGATGAAATACCACGGCATCCACGTCGGCGATCGCGGGCTGGTTCTTGGCTCGATCGGATTCGGCGTGGTGGTCGGCGGCACGGCGGGCGCGGGCGTTATTCTGTTGTCGCTCCTGATGGCGGCAGGCCTCGAAGGCGCCGCCGTCATTGCCACTGACGCGGCGATATCCATCATCGTCGGTATCGTCAAGGTTTCGGTATTTGGGCTGACCGGTGTGCTGACTCTGCAGGTGATCTCGTTCGCATTGCTGATCGGCATCGTCGCGCTGCCGGGCGCATTTCTGGCAAAGGCCTTCGTCGAACGTATGCCGGTGCATGTGCACACCGCAATCCTCGACGTCGTCGTGCTTGTCGGCGGGGTGTTCCTGGTTTACGGCGCTTTAATCTAGGGCCACTTCACCACCGGTGGCATCGACGACAAGATCGACTCCACATTGCCGCCGGTACGTAGGCCGAAAATCGTGCCGCGGTCGTAGAGAAGATTGAATTCGACATAACGGCCGCGGCGCACGAGTTGCTCGTCGCGCTCGGCCTCATTCCAAGGCGTCGCGAAGTTCTTCGTTACCAGTTCGGGGTAAACGCGCCGGAAAGCGCGGCCGACGTCCTGGGTGAAGGCGAAGGTCGCGTCCCAGTCGGTATCCAGATAATCGTAGAAAATTCCGCCGATGCCTCGCATCTCGTTGCGGTGCTTCAAGAAGAAATAGTCGTTGCACCATTTCTTGTATTTATCGTAGGGCGCGATGTTCTCGTGCGCGCCGCAGGCGCCAGCCATCGCGGCGTGGAAGGCGACGCTGTCCGGATCGTCTTGCGTGCGGCGTTTATCGAGCACCGGCGTCAGGTCGGCGCCGCCGCCGAACCAGGCCTTGCTGGTGACAACAAAGCGCGTGTTCATGTGCACCGCCGGCACGTGCGGGTTTTGCGGATGCGCGATCAGCGAAATGCCCGACGCCCAGAAGCGCGGGTCGTCGGCGGCGCCCGGGATCTCCTTGCGGAATTCCGGCGCGAACTCGCCATGCACGGTCGAGCAATGCACGCCGACCTTCTCGAACACGCGGCCGCGCATCAGCGACATGACGCCGCCGCCGCCCGGTTTGCCGTCATGGTCGGTCCGGCTCCAGGGGGTGCGCACGAAGCGTCCGGGTGCGCGGTCCGAAAGAGGTGCCGCCGCGGGTAGGGCGTCTTCCAACCCCTCCAGCGCTTTGCAGATATCGTCCCGCAGCGCCTCGAACCAGGCGCGCGCGCGGGTCTTGCGGTTTTCGATTGGTTCAGCGTCCATGGGTCCGGCTCCAAGTTTGAGTATATCGCGCGCTGGGCGTCAGCACACACCTGCACCCCAATGACCCGCTCAGGATGAGGAAAGTTGGTCTTGTGCAAAGTATAGGCGCGCAGCGTCGGGCCGTTGCGCGAATATAAACGCCGGCGCGTGGAACGATACGGGGTAGCGCGCGGTTGGCTCGTCAAGGGCAGGAGCGCACGCGATAGACCGAAGCAGGGGTGAGCGGAACGCAACACAGGGCGGCCGGTATGAAAGCAAGATTTGTTGTCTTCGGCGGAGTTGTAGTTGTCGGCGCGCTCCTCGCAATTTCGATTCACGCCGCTGTCACGTCCACATTTCATTTGACGCCAACCGAACCGGCCCTGGCTCCGTTTGCCCATACGGAATTTTGTTTGAAGTATCCGGACGATTGCAAAGAGAACGGCAAAAAAGACAAAGTGAAGTTCGTTGCTCTGACGCCGAAGCTGAGTGCGGAGCTTGCGGAGGTCACAAGCGCGTCAACGAGAGTATTGTGCCGCAGGCGCAGCCGAACAACCCGGCTACGGAGCAGTGGCTCATCAATCCGATCGCCGGCGATTGCAATGATTATGCGGTGACAAAGCGGCACGAGCTCATTCAGAAAGGGTGGCAAGCGGACGTTTTGCTGCTCAGCGAAGTCGAGCTTCGTTCCGGCGAACATCATCTCGTTCTGGTGGCGCGCACTAACGAATGCGATCTCGTTCTCGACAATTTGAAATCGAAGGTGCGCTCGGTCGCGGAAGCCGAACTCGACTACAAATGGGTACGTATGGAATCTTCAGGAAATCCCATGTTTTGGACCAAACTCGAAAAGCCGACCTGACAGCGGTCCAATTCATCTAGGCGAGAAGCCGCCCGTCTGGCGCAGCGCCTCGCCGGCCACCATGGCGACGGCTACCGCGATATTGAGCGACCGGAAGCCTGGCGGATCGGGATGCGCAGCCGCACGTCGGCCGCGTTCTGGACGCGATCCGGCACGCCGGCGCTTTCGCGGCCGAATAGCAGCACCTGGTCGTCGCGGAAGGCATGTTCGACATAAGGTTGTGCCGCCCGAGTGGTCAACAGCACCAAGACCAGCCGGTGGGCCTTGCGCCAGTCCTCGAACGCCGCAAACGAGCCATGGCGGGTAATGGCGACTTGGTCGAGGTAGTCGAGCCCGGCCCTTCGGAACGCGCGGTCGGTGACCGGGAAGCCGGCCGGCTCGACGATATGCGCTTCGGCACCCAGACACGCGCAAAGCCGCAGAATCGTGCCCGTATTCTGGGGGATATCCGGCTCGTAGAGGGCGATCCGCATTGGCCGGCGTTTTCCCCCATCCCGTCCCGTGAAAACGGGCTAGACGAACGATTTACACGACTCTTGAGGGTCGATCCCCTCGTTGGGCTTGCGCTATTAGCACAAGGGTGCCAATAAAACGCGCCGCAGCGTAAGTCCTGCTTCCCAGGACTGCCGTAAACGGTCCGCCCCGCCAAGCCGCGGGACCTAATTCCCCGGTTCCAGCCGCGGGGGCGGATGACTAAGCCAGCCGGGGGAGAGGATTAGACGTGACGACCGTGTCTTCTGCGGAGCACCACGCGCCGCGACTTCCTGTATATCGCCACAGGCGCCATCGGCGCCGTGGGCGCAGCCGCGGCCTTGGTGCCGCTGATTGCGCAAATGAATCCCGACGCCTCGACCATCGCGGCCGGCGCGCCGATCGAGGTCGATTTGGCGCCGATCGCCGACGGCCAGATTATCAAGGTGTTCTGGCGCTCGAAGCCGATTTTCATCTCTCATCGTTCCAAGAAAGAGATCGAAGAGGCCCAGAACGTCGACGTGAACAGCCTTCCCGATCCGGAAGCCGACAGTGCCCGCGTCAAGCCGGGCCATGACCAGTGGCTGGTCGTGATCGGCATCTGCACTCATCTCGGCTGCATCCCGCTCGCCCATCAGGGTGAGTATGACGGCTGGTTCTGCCCGTGCCACGGCTCGCAATACGACACCGCCGGCCGCATTCGGAAAGGTCCGGCGCCGAAAAATCTTCCCCTGCCGCCGTACAAATTCGTATCCGACACCAAGATTCAAATCGGCTGAGCAAAACGTCGCATTCTAAGGTTCGACCATGAGCGGAAATTCGACTTACCAGCCGCAGAATAAAGCTGCGCAGTGGCTCGAGAAGCGGCTGCCGATCGGCGGCCTGATTCATTCCTCGTTCGTCGCTTATCCGACGCCGCGGAATTTGAACTACTGGTGGACCTTCGGCGGCATCCTGTCCTTCATGCTCGGTGTGCAGATCGTCACCGGCATCGTGCTGGCGATGCACTACACGCCGCATGTCGATCTGGCATTCAGGTCGGTTGAAGGCATCATGCGCGACGTCAATTATGGCTGGCTGCTGCGCTACCTGCACGCCAACGGCGCCGCGATGTTCTTCCTCGCCGTCTACATCCACATGTTCCGCGGCCTGTATTACGGGTCATACAAGGAGCCGCGCGAGGTGCTCTGGATCCTCGGCGTCATCATCTATCTGCTGATGATGGCGACCGGCTTCATGGGCTATGTGCTGGTCTGGGGCCAGATGAGCTTCTGGGCCGCGACCGTGATCACCAATCTGTTCTCGGCCATTCCCGGCGTCGGCGACACCATCGTCACTTGGCTGTGGGGCGGCTACGCCGTCGGCAATCCGACCCTCAACCGCTTCTACTCGCTGCACTATCTGCTGCCCTTCGCCATTGCCGGCGTCGTGGTGTTGCACGTCTGGGCGCTGCATGTCGCGGGCCAGAACAATCCGGCCGGCATTGAACCGAAGTCCGACAAGGACACCGTGCCGTTCACGCCTTATGCGACCGTCAAGGACGGCTTCATCGTCGCGTGCTTCTGTATCTTCTACGCATGGTTTGTGTTCTACGTTCCGAACTATCTTGGGCACGCCGACAACTACATTCCCGCCAATCCGGCGGTGACGCCGCCGGAAATCGTGCCGGAATGGTACTACCTGCCGTTCTACGCGATCCTGCGCTCGATCCCGAACAAGCTGATGGGTGTGGTCGCGCTGTTCGGCTCGATCGGCGTGCTGGCTTCCTGCCCTGGCTCGATACCTCGCGCGTCAAGTCGGCGCGCTACCGGCCGCTGTACAAGCAGTTCTTCTGGCTGTTCGTCATCGCCTGCATCGGTCTCGGCTGGCTCGGCACCAAGCCGCCGGAAGGCATCTATGTCGTCCTGTCGCGGCTGCTGACATTCTACTATTTCGGCTTTTTCCTGATCGTGATGCCGCTGCTCGGGATTTTCGAAAAGACCAAGCCGCTGCCGATTCGATTTCGGAGTCGGTCTTGGAAGCCAAGGCGTGAGCGGAGCGATGATCATGATCAAACATCGGACCCTCATTGCCGCGACGCTCGCCGGCGCATTGTTGGCGCTCGGCGTCCCCGCTTCGGCTCAGGAGCACGAATCGCCGCAGCCGCCGCGCGTCAGGTGGTCGTTCGCCGCCCGTTCGGCAAATACGACGAGGCGCAGCTCCAGCGCGGCTTCAAGATCTATCGCGAAGTCTGCTCGACCTGCCACTCGCTCGATATGGTGTCGTTCGGCAATCTCGCCGACGCGGGCGGGCTCGGTTTTTCGCCGGAGCAGGCTTCGGCGGTCGCCGCCGAATACAAGATCAAGGATACCGACGACAGGGGCCAGCCGACCGAGCGCGCCGGCCGCTTGGCCGATCACTTCCCGTCGCCATTCCCGAATGCGGCTGCGGCCGCCGCGAACTACGCGTGGCGCCGCCCGATATGTCGACGCTGGCCAAGGCGCGTACTTATTCGCGCGGCTTCCCCTGGTTCATCTTCGACATGTTCACGCAGTATCAGGAGCAGGGCCCGGACTACATCGCCGCTTTGCTCAAAGGCTATGTCGACGCGCCGAAGGACTTCAAGTTGCCGCAGGGCAGCAATTACAACACATACTTCCCAGGCCACGTCATCGCCATGCCGCCGCCGCTGCAGCCGGGCAGGTGACCTTCGACGACGGCTCGCCGCAGACACTCGAGCAGTATTCTAAGGACGTCTCGGCGTTCCTGATGTGGGCGGCCGAGCCGCATCTGGTGGCGCGCAAGCGCCTCGGCTTCCAGGTGATGATCTTCCTGATCGTGCTGGCCGGACTGATGTACTTCACCAAGAAGAAGGTGTGGTCGGCGGTGCACTAAGGCGCCCGAGCGCGGTCCGCAAAAGGGGCGCCGGTTTTGCGTCCGGCCGCGCTTCCATTTGAAATTGGCGCGCAATCCGGGCTGCTGACCGGTTTCCGCTCAGCCCGATTGAGCGCGTTGGGTCCTTTTCGTATTTTTCAGGCGATGATCGCCCGCGCCGCCGCAGCAATTTTGTTGCGATCCGAGTCGGCGAGCGATCCCGCGCGTTTCAAAATAATGGCGTTCGGCAGCGTGAAAAGCTTAAAGCGCACGACGCAGGCATGCCGCAGACCCGCGGCTGCGAGGTCGGTGATTACAATATCGCTTGGCCAGTTTGTCTGGCTCGCCGTCGTGATCATGGCGCAGATAGAGTGGCCGTTCGAACCATTGAAATCCTGACGCGACAGGACGAGGGAGGGCCGCCGTTTCTCTGCCGCGATATCGACGAAAGGAAACGGCAGAACCACGACGTCACCAATGTCACAGATCACGGAAGGCCTCTTCGTCGGCCGGCGAATTCCACTCGGTCAATGTCTCGCTGATCGCTTCAAATAACTGTCGGCCGTTCGCGTCTCCCGAATTTTGACGATGTCGCCACGGCGCGCTTGAAAACGTTTCCAAATTTCTCGCATCGGGCCAACCGGCTTGATAGCGTCGGTCGCACGGCCGTCTTTTCCGGTCTTGGCTTTTTCCCAATGGCCGACAATGCCGTCGATCTCGAGGTCAATGGAGCCGTGGGCGGGAAGATTGACGATCCGGTCCCGTAATTCCTTGTCACCCTCGATATGCTTTGCCCACAGAAGGTCATCGCCGATTTTCAAATAACCCATAGCTTTCCTCCAACACCCAGTGGGCAATATATGGGCGGGGTGGGGTGGGGTCAACAGGGCGGGGGGGGGGGAGGGGTGGATTATGATCAATTTTCCTAGCAATATCCGTCAATTACGGCCTTTCAGCCTGCCTGTGGCCATACTCCAAGACGGCGTCTGGCCACCACAAAGTGTGAAATCATGACCAAGGCAGTTCTCGGCATTATCGGCGGCAGCGGCATCTACGAACTGCCAGGCCTGCAAAATGTCCGCGAGGAGCATATCGCCAGCCCCTGGGGCGAGCCGTCCGGCGCATTGCGCATCGGCATCGGCGATATCGCGGGCCTGCCGGTCGTATTTCTGCCGCGCCACGACAAAGGCCACCGGCTGTCACCGTCCGATATCAACTACCGCGCCAATATCGACATCCTCAAGCGCGCCGGCGTCACCGATCTGGTGTCGCTATCGGCCTGCGGCTCGTTCAAGGAGGACTTGCCGCCGGGCACCTTCGTGCTGGTCGACCAGTTCGTCGATCGCACGTACAAGCGCGAAAGCTCGTTCTTCGGCAAAGGCCTGGTGGCGCATGTGTCGATGGCGCATCCGGTGTCGCCGGTGCTGCGCGCACAGTTGCGCAACGCCGCGATGGCCGAGGGCATCGACCCGAAATGGGGCGGCACTTACGTCTGCATGGAAGGCCCGCAGTTCTCCACGCTGGCCGAAAGCATGACCTACAAGGAACTCGGCTACTCGGTCATCGGTATGACCAATATGCCGGAGGCCAAACTCGCCCGTGAAGCCGAGATCTGTTACGCGACCGTTGCCATGGTGACCGATTTCGATTGCTGGCATCCCGACCACGACGCCGTCACCGTGCAGGACATCGTCAAGGTGCTGGTGGACAATGCCGACCGCGCCAAGCGCCTGGTGGCGCGGCTGGCGCAAGATTTCCCGCGCGAGCACGAGCCGTGTCCCATCGGCTCCGACCGCGCGCTCGACACTGCTCTCATCACGGCGCCGGAAGCGCGCGACCCCGAGTTGATCAGAAAACTCGATGCCGTCGCGGGCCGGGTGCTCACAGCTTAAGGGGGCAGGGGCTCAATGCACGTCGTCGACTTGAAGCAGCAGCCGCGTGAGGAGTGGCGCCCCGGCGTGCGCACGCGCATGCGGACGTCGGCGGCAAACGGCGCGTCCCAGCTTTGCCTGTTCGAGCAATGGTGCGATCCTGGCCACGGCGCGCCGACCCATTTGCATGCGGTCGAGGAAGTGCTGCTTGTTCAGGACGGACAAGCTGATGTCTGGATCGACGACAGCCATGCCACCTTGACCAAGGGGCAATTGCTTATTGTGCCGGCCGGCCGCAAGCACGGCTTTTCCAACAGCGGCACCGGCACGTTGCATATATTATCGACGCTGGCGGCCCCGGTGTTCGAGGCGGCCTATGATGACAAACGCGAGACGCCGCGGCGCTGGCTGCCGGGCTGAACCGATAACGAGACGCCGAGGGTATTTTCGATGACCAATGCCACGTTCGACGACGATCTGCGCGATTCGATCCGCAGCATACCGGACTATCCAAGCCCGGCATCATGTTCCGCGACATCACCACCATGCTGGGCGATGCGCGCGCGTTCCGCCGCGCGGTCGACGCGCTGGTGCAGCCTTGGGCCGGCATGAAGATCGACAAGGTCGCCGGCATCGAGGCGCGCGGCTTCATTCTCGGCGGCGCGGTGGCGCATCAGGTGTCGGCCGGCTTCGTGCCGATCCGCAAGAAAGGCAAGCTGCCGCACAAACGCGTCAGCGTCACCTATGCGCTGGAATATGGCGAGGACCAGATCGAGGTGCACGCCGACGCGCTGGTCGCGGGCGAGCGCGTGGTGCTGGTGGACGATCTGATCGCGACCGGCGGCACCGCGGAAGCGGCCGTCAAGCTGTTGCGCCAGCTCGGCGCCGAAGTGCTGGCCGCCTGCTTTGTCATCGACCTGCCCGAACTCGGCGGCGCCGAAAAGCTGCGCAAGCTGGACGTGCCGGTGCGGACGTTGGTCTCCTTCGAGGGGCATTAGCGGACCAGCGAGCTCCGCTACTGATGCTGCACCACCACCTTGGTGCCGACTGGGACCCGGCTATAGAGGTCGATAATCTCATTGTTGACCCAGCCTGAAGCAGCCTGAAGACACGGCGTGCCCGATCGTCTCCGGCGCGTTGGTGCCGTGGATGCGATAGACGGTGTTGCCGAGATACATGGCGCGCGCGCCGAGCGGATTGCCCGGTCCGCCGGCCATGAAACGCGGCAGGTAGGGCTGACGCTCGATCATCTCCGGCGGCGGATACCAGTCGGGCCACTCCGCCTTCCTGCTGATGCGCAACGTGGCGCCCCACTGGAAGCCGTCGCGGCCGACGCCGATGCCGTAGCGCATGGCGATGTTGTTTTCCATGATCAGAAAGAGAAACCGGTCGGCCGTGTTCACGACGATGGTGCCGGGCGGATATTCGCTGCGGTAAAACACCGTCTGGCGCTGGAACTGCGCAGGCAGGGCGTCGTCGCTGGAGCCGTGATCGGTCCCGGCATCGACATCCTGGACGGTCGGCTCAGGAACGCGATTGTAGGTCTGCGCATAAGCCGGCGAGACCAGCCATGTCAGAACAACAAATAGAGCTGTCGCGACGCCGTTCCGTTGCATTCATTACCCCCTAATTCCATTTAGCGCTGTGGCGTGCCCCAAGGCCCGGCTTTGGGATCGGACGCATTCGCATCCGGAGCAGCGCTGCCCCACGGACCGGCCGCGGGCGGTTCGCCGCCGATCTGCGCGGGCTCGTCAGGCGGCGCAATCGCGAGCGGGCCAGGATCATGCCCGCCGGCAAACTGCACCAGCGCCGCCACGCGCTTGTCGACCGACGGATGGGTGTCGAAGATATTGGAGAAGCCGGTGCGCGGATTGTCGATACACATTTCCATCACTGCCGAATTGGCGCTGGCAATTTCGCCACGGCCTTCGATCTTGCGCAAGGCCGAAATCATGGCATCCGGATTTTTGGTGAGTTCGACCGAGCCGGAATCGGCGAGATATTCGCGCTGCCGCGACAGCGCGAAACGGATGACGATCGACAGCACCCAGGCGACGACGATCAGCGCCAGCGCAATGACGATGGCAATCCCGGCGCCGCCGCCCTTTTTGTCGCCGTCGCCGGTCGAGCGCCGGCCGCCGCCCCACATCATATTCTGGAAAAACAGCCGGAACACCATTTCGCCGAAGAACGAGATCACGCCGGCAATCACCAGCGCGATCACCAGCATGCGCACGTCGCCATTGCGGATATGCGTGAGCTCGTGGCCGAGCACGGCTTCGATCTCGGCGTCGTTGAGCGCGTTGATCAGCCCGCGCGTCACTGTGATGGAATATTGCTTGTCGTTTAAGCCCGTGGCGAAGGCATTGAGCGCGTCGTCATCGGCGATGCGCAACTTCGGCGTGGTTATGCCGCGCGAGATGCAGAGATTTTCCAGCAAATTATACAGCCGCGGTTCTTCCGCGCGGGTGACCTCATGCGCGCCGGTGACGGCATCGATCATCGACTGGTGGAATTTGTAGGCGATCAGCACCCACACAATCGTGCCGGCGGTGGCGAAGGGTGCGGCTTTCAAGAAGTCGTATTCGGCGGCTTGGATCAGATAGTCGATCGGCGCGTTCGTGCTGATGCCTTCGGCCAGCAGCGCGCCGGCAAATACCAGCACATAGACCAGGAAGAACAGGCCGATCAGCAGCGCGACCGAGCGGCGCTTGTTCGACTGGATATGCGTATAGAGCCCGTAGGCGGCCATGGCTGGCTCACTTTTCCCGGGCGCAGCGCAGCACGGAGTGGTGCACCGCAGACCCGGGATCGTAAGGTCCCGGATCTGCGGTGCACCGTTTCACGCTGCACCGCGTCCGGCACAAGGGGACTAGAACTTCACGCTCGGCGCCTGTTCGAGTTGCGCGCGGTCGCCGCCGACGTCGAAGAAGGTGCGCTGGGCAAAGCCGAAAATGCCGGCAAACAGCGCCGCCGGGAATTGCTGAATGCCGGTGTTATATTCCTGCACCGCGTTGTTGTAGAAGCGGCGCGAGGCGGCGAGCTTGTTCTCGATGTCCGCCAGTTCGGCCTGCAATTGCTGGAAGTTGGCGTTGGCCTTGAGGTCCGGATAGGATTCCGACAGCGCGAACAGCCGCCCGAGCGCGCCGGTCAGCATGTTTTCGGCCGCGACCTTCTGCTCGACGCTGGGCGCCGAGACCGCGGTCTGGCGCGCCTGGATGACCGCCTCCAAGGTTCCTTTTTCATGGGTTGCGTAGCCTTTGACTGTCTCCACCAGATTGGGGATCAGGTCGTGGCGCTGCTTGAGCTGCACGTCGATGTCGGCGAAGGCCTGATTGGTCCTCTGCCGCATGGCGACCAAGCCGTTATAGACACTGATGGCCCAGATCACGATTACGACAACAACGCCGAGAATGACCCAGCCGGTGGTGGACATGGAACTGCTCCTGAAAAAAGTTGGAACGAAACGAGCCTAGCCTAGATGGGTAGGTCGCCGCCAAGGGCAAGCCGGTTCACAGCCGGGCGATGGACCGGCCAATTGTCCTAAAACATTGAAGGCAAAGAAAAAAGGCCTCGAGCCGAAGCTCGAGGCCTTATCGCCAGACGGCTATTCGGGGGGTAAGGGGGGAGCCGCCCGACTGAACTAGTGCGGGAATAACGTCGACCCTGGCCTTTGGTTCCTGGCCCGGTTGCGATGATTTCAAATTTATCCACAGGCATGCTGCCGTCTCACCATGGTCACGATCTGAGAGTTCCCTGGGCGATGCGGGGACTAAAATTCGGAGGACTGTCATGAGCTCCGTGATGATCGAGTGCCCCAAGAACGGCCGCCCGGTTTCGACCGGCATCGAGGTCGAGCCCAGCGTGTTCCGGGAACTGCCCAAGATCGCATCGAAGATGACGTGCCCGGCCTGCGGCCAGGAGCACGCCTGGACGACGCGATCCGCGTGGCTTACCGGAGAGCCGCGGCTGGTCGCGCCGCTGAAAGTCGAAGCGGCGTAGTTCGCTGCCCTTTGGTGCGAGACCGCAACACCGGCCGGCAATCTAGCCGCATGTGAAGCATCCAGACCGGGATGTCATCCCGCTGTCATTGCCGAAACCTACCAATCAAATCCGATAAATAAAAATCGTTCGGTTGGGGGTGTCATGTCGCGTTTGTGGGGGAGCGTTAGCTCCGGGGCTCTAATTTTGTCCGTCGCCGCCCTTTCGGCGCCAATGCCGGTGTTCGCTGCGAATACCACTATTTCGACGACCAACACCTCGCAGCAGACCGTCAATGCTGGCGACTCATTGACGGTGACCGACACCGGCAAGGTTTCGGCAACAGCAATCCGGCCGTCGTTGTGAATGGCGGCGCGACCGCGACGTCCATAACGAATTCCGGCACCATAGAGTCGGTCGCCAGCGGCGCGTCGCGGGCCATCCGGCTGAATACCGGCACGACATACAATCTGACGATTACTAACAACGCCGGTGGGCTCATTCAGGCAACCGGCGACACCATAAATTCGAATGTCAACATCAGTTCCGGCAGCGTCACGATCATCAATGCCGGCACGATCCGCTCGAACGGCTTCGACCCCAATAACGGCCAGGCTATCGACTTCAACGGCATTACGAACGGCAACGCGACCATCACGCTCACCAACCAGGCGACCGGCATCATCAGCGCCGCGACGCGGATACCATCCGTCCGGCGAAAAACATGGTCATCAACAATTACGGGCAAATCCTCTCGAATATCGGCTCCGCAGCCAACGGCAACGCCAGCGGCAACGATTCCATCGACTTCAACGACGCCAACGGCACCGGCACTGTGAACAATTACAGCACCGGCCTGATCTCCAGTGCGCGTCACGGTATTACCGCCAACCAAGGAATTGCGGTCCTCAACTACGGGACGATCATCGGCAACGACGGTTCGGGTATCAACATCGACTCGACCACCAACCCCAGCATAACCACGGTGACCAATTACGGCAGCATCATCGGCACCGCCAAGACGGCCGACGGCGACGGCCTCGATGTCGATCATCTGCTTACCTTGAACAACTACGGAACCATCAAAGGCCTCGGCACCGGCAGCGGCGGCAATTTATCGGAAGGCCTCGCCATCGGCGGCGGCACCGTGAACAATTACGCGGGCGCGCTCATCTACAGCGACCAGCGCGCCATTACCGTCGATGACAGCAGCCTGGGCAATGCCTTCGGCACCGTTGCCATAAACAATGCCGGCACGATCCGGGGCGCCAGTGGCGAGGCGGTCAAGATCACCAGCAATCTCAGCAACACGCTGACCAATTCGGGTGCCATCTTCGGCGGCGTTTTCATGGGCAATGCGACCGGCGGCAACTTCAACACTGTAACAATCTTGCCGGGTCCACGATTGCCGGTCTGGTCGACGGCGGCTCAGGTTCAACCGACAAGCTCGTCTACAGCAAAGTGGGGCTTACGCTCGACAAAGAGACCGCGCTGGCCCTCGGCCAGACGGTCAATGTCGGCGGCACGCTCTATAAGGGCTTCGAAGTCTTCACCGCAGTACGGTCAGAAGCTTCTCGTCTTTTGCCACCAATTCGCAGACGCTCGGTGTCGCATCTATCCTCGACAACGCTTCGACGACACAGGCCGTGAGCGCGTCGACCCAATCGCTGATCGACCAGATCGCCTCGTCCAGTAATCCCGGCGCCGCGATGGCTCAACTGACGCCGACCGCGTTCCAGAGCCTGACCGCCGTCGGTATCAGCGGCGCTTTCCAGACCACACAGGTCGTCGATCAGCGCCTGTCGGCGGTGCGCGACGGCGGGCTCGCCTTCGACAATTCGGGGCTCGGCACGGCCATGGCCTTGCTCAACAAAGACTACAGCCGTGCGTCGATGCCGGGGCCGTTCGATCCTTCGAATGCGGGGACCGGCCTGGCTTATGTCCAGGCGCCTGCGCAGGATCCCGCCTTCGCGGCTCTGGCCAAAGCCGCCGGTAGCGGCCCGAATTTTTACAAGGCGCCGCGCATGGTCGAAGGCGATACGCCGTGGGGTATGTTCCTCTATGGCAACGCCGTCTTTGCCCGCCAGAAGGCGACCGCCACCGCGCCCGAAAGCAAATTCACCGCCACCGGTGTTACCGGCGGCATCGACCGCAGGATCACGCAGAACCTCGTGCTGGGCCTGCTCGGCGGCTATAGCCGCACCAACGCCGAGCTCGACACGCTTGGCAGCACCAGCAAGATCAACACCTGGCTGCTCGGCGCCTACGGCACCTATTACCGGCAGAATTGGTTCGTCAACGGCGCCTTCGTCTATGGCCGCAATTCTTACGACAACAATCGCATCGCGTTAGGCACCGCCAACGTCAGTAATCCGAAGGGCGACCAATACGCGCTGCAAGGCTCGGTCGGCGCCGATTTCCGCTACGGTCTGTGGACCGTGACGCCGGAATTGGGCGCGCAATACACCACCGTCCGCGTCGATGGTTTCACCGAGACCGGCGCGGCAGCGCTCAATGTCGGCGCCGACAAGACGGATTCTTTGCGCAGCAGCGTGGGGCGCGCGCGTGCGTTACGACTGGCAGACCGCATGGGGCCGCCTGACGCCGGAGTGGCGCGCCAGTTGGCAACACGAGTTCATGGATAAAGAACGCGATGTGCGGGCGAGCTTCGTCGACCAGGCTTTGCCGGGAACTTTCGCCACCACCGCGGCAGGCGCGGGAACGGACTTCGGCATCGTCGGCGCTGGCCTCAACGCGGCGGTCGCCGACCGCACGCAAGTTTCGCTCGGCTATGACTTCAAGTTCGGCGGTCACGATTTCACCGCCCACCAGATCAGCGGGCGCGTCAGACACGTGTTCTGAAAGACGCCGGCATCGATGGCGAACGAGATCAGCTCGCCTCGCGGAACCGCACCGCGGCTTCCAGATCGACCGACACGAGTTGCGACACGCCGCGCTCGGCCATGGTGACGCCGTAGAGCCGGTTCATGCGCGCCATGGTGATCGGGTTGTGTGTGATGATGACGAAGCGGGTATCGGTCGAGCGCGTCATTTCGTCGAGCATGTCGCAGAAGCGCTCGACGTTATGGTCGTCGAGCGGCGCGTCGACTTCGTCCAGCACGCAGATCGGCGCCGGATTGGTCAAAAACACCGCAAAGATCAACGCCATCGCGGTCAGCGCCTGCTCGCCGCCGGACAATAGCGACAGCGTCGCCGGTTTCTTGCCGGGGGGCTTCGCCAGGATTTCGAGGCCCGCCTCCAGCGGATCGTCACTTTCGATCAATTGCAGTTCGGCGGTGCCGCCGTTGAACAGCTTGGTGAAAAGCTGCTGGAAGTGCGTGTTGACCTGCTGGAACGAGGCCAGCAGCCGCTCGCGCGCTTCGCGGTTCAGGCTCTGGATGCCGAGGCGCAATTTCTTGATCGCCTCGACCAGGTCGTCGCGCTCGGTGGTGAGCGACGTATGCTGGGTCTCGACCTCGCCCAATTCCTCTTCGGCACGCAAGTTGACCGCACCGAGCCGCTCGCGCTCGCGGCGCAGCCGTTCCAGCGTCGCTTCGATTTCGGCCAGCTCCGGCAGCGGCTCGCCCGGCTTGAGCTCGGCGAGTTCGGCCACAGCCGACGGATCGATCTCCAGCATGTCATGGATTTCGCGGCCGATGTCGGAGAGGCGGCGTTTGGCGCCCTCGAAGCGCTCCTCGGCGCGGGCAAGTTCTTCGCGGGCGGCGGAGGCGGCTTCCAAGGCTTCACGGGCGTCGCGGTCGGCTTCGGCCAGCAGATTCTCGGCTTCCTGCAGGCGGTCGGCGCAGGCGCGCCGCTCGGCGGTCGCGGTCTCGATTTCGCCGATCAGCACCTGGCGCTTCTCGGCAAAGATCTGCGGTGCGTTCTCGAGTTCGGCGCGGTCGCGGGTTGCCTCGACGATGCGCTGGTCGAGCGTGGCGATCTGGTTGCGCGCGCTTTCCTGCCGCGACGTCCAGCCGTTCTTGTCGGTCGCCAATGCCGCGAGCCTGCGATCGGCCATTTCGGCTTCGCGGGCGATAGCCTGCTGCTCGGCGCGTACTTCGGCAAGCTTGGCGCGCTTGGCGGCGATATCGTCGCGCACGCCGGCAAGTTGGGTTTCCAGATCGGCGGCCGGAGCAAGGGCAGCTAGCGCGCGTTCGGCCTCGTCCTTGGCGGTCGTGGTCTCGTCGCGATTGGCGGTGAGGCGGGTGGTGGCCTCGGTCAGAGCGGACAGCCGCGCCGCATGACGGCTGCGTTCGCGCTCGGCCGCGTCATGCTGGTCGCGCGCGGCCAGCGCCTCGCGAGCGCGGTCGCGGGCGGCGGCACGGGCTTCGCTTTCGCCCGCTACAGCGGATTGGAGGGCCGCTTCGGCGGCGACGACCAGGCCGCGGGCGGCCTCAGCGTCGGCGCGGGCGGCCTGCAACTCGGCTTCGATTTCGGCGAGACGAGCGCGTTCGGCGAGACGGCGGGCGGCGCCGGTCGGCGCATGGGCCGCGGCGGCAAAGCCGTCCCAGCGCCACAGGTCGCCTTCCGGCGACACCAGCCGCTGGCCGGGCCTGAGCAGCGCCGACAGCCGCGCGCCATCGGCGCGGTCGACGACACCGATCTGATTGAGGCGGCGCGCCAACTCGGCCGGCGCCTGAACATGCGACGACAACGCTTCGGCGCCTTCCGGCAGCGTCGGATCGTTCGGATCGACGATCGAGCCGACCCAGCGCATCGGCGCCGATGGATCGACCGGCGCGTCGAGATCGTCGCCCAGAGCCGCACCCAGCGCCTTCTCGTAGCCTTTTTCGACCGAGACATGATCCATGACCGGCGGCCACAGATTCTTGGATTCGACCGCCAGCACCTTGGACAGGGTCTTGGCTTCAGTCTCCAGCCCGCTGCACGCGGCGCTCAGCTTCGCTCAATGGATTGCGGGTGGCGTCGAGCGCCTGACGGGCCGCGCTGTGCGCGGCTTCGGCGGCAACGGCGGCGGCCTCGGCTTCCGCGACCGCGGCCTGGCTCTGCTCGACGGCCGCGATCAGCGCGGCTAGATCGGGGCCGGAATTGGCCTGCAGTGTTCCTAGTTCTGCCTCGATCTCAGAGATCTCGGCGGCAATGCGGGCGGCGCGTTCGGCATGCTCGCGCGCGGCATTCTCGAACCGGTTGCGCTGCGCGGTCAGATCGGCGAGCGCGGTGGTGAGGTCGGAGAAAATCTTCTCGGCCTGGCCGAGTTCGCTGTCGGCTTCCGTTACCTTGGCATCGACGCCGCTGCGGCGGCCGGCGCTTTCGCGCGCCTCGGCGCGAATGGTCTCTTCCTCGGCGGCTAGACGGGCCAAAGCCGCTTCGGCGTCGGCGGCAAGCTTCTGCTCGCGCTCGGCGTCGGCGGCAAATTGCACCAGGCGCAAATCGAGTTCGGCGATGCGGTCCTTGGCGCGGGTTTCCTCGCGGTCGAGCTCTTGCGACGCCACGTTGAGGCGGTGCAGAGCGGCGCCGGCGCGAGCCTCGGCCTCGCGCAGTTCGGGGAGGGAAGCGGCAGCCAGCGCCTGACGCTTGGCGGCTTCGGCCTGGGCGCCGGTGCGCTCGGCAACTTCGCGCAAGCAAAGGTCCTTGGCTTCTTCGGCTGGGTGACCTCGATGCTCGCGGCGCTCCAGCGCAGATGGTAGAGCGTTGCTTCCGACTTGCGCACTTGCGCCGAGACGGTGCGGTAGCGGATTGCCTGCCGCGCCTGCTTCTTCAGGCCGTCCATCTGGGCGGCGAGCTGGCCGATGACGTCCTCGACCCGCAACAGATTGGTTTCGGCGGCTTTGAGCCGCAACTCCGCCTCATGGCGTCGGGCGTGCAGACCGGACACGCCGGCGGCTTCTTCCAGCACGCGGCGGCGCTGTTCGGGCTTAGCCTGGATGATCTCGCCGATGCGGCCCTGATGCACCAAGGCCGGCGACCGGGCGCCGGTCGAGGCGTCGGCAAATACCATCTGCACGTCGCGGGCGCGTACTTCGCGGCCGTTGATGCGATAGGCGGAGCCGGCCTCGCGCTCGATGCGGCGGGCGATTTCGATCAAATCCTGGTCGTTGAAGGCGGATGGCGCCGAGCGCTCGGAATTGTCGATCGAGATCGCGACTTCGGCGTTGTTGCGCGCCGGCCGGGAATTCGACCCGGAGAAAATCACGTCCTCCATCGACGACGCGCGCATCGACTTGTACGAGGATTCGCCCATCACCCAGCGCAGCGCTTCGACCAGGTTCGATTTGCCGCAGCCGTTCGGACCGACCACGCCGGTCAGACCCGGCTCGATCAGGAAATCGGTCGGTTCGACGAACGACTTGAAACCGAGCAGACGGAGCCGCGTGAGTTTCATACTTCAGGCCTCGTACGACGCTTGCACTTGAGGGCGTTTCCGAAAAACGCATTCCGGGTTTACGGAATCGTGCGTGACGCGCGGAAAGTCTCGCCAGCGTTACATTGAACAAATTGCAATCCGATCCGGGGCTTGGGCCCTCGGAGGGAAGCGGTGACGCATCGCCGGGACAATGAATCGTCGCGCCCGCTTGAGCAACCGCCATCCGCGTACCGGCGCTGGTTTTCCAGACCTTTCGAGGGAACCGGCGGCAAAATAACGGCAAAAGGGGCGGCAAAGCCGCCCGTCCCAGGGCAAAAACCCTTATCAGCCCTTCACTTGGGCGTCGATCAGCTTGGCCATTTCGTCGATTTCCAGCGCGCCCGCGTACTTGGTGCCGTTGATGAAGAAAGTCGGGGTCGACTCGACTTTGAACACCGTGACAGCGCGCTGGCGGATGCTTTCGATACCGTCGAGCACCTTCTGATTCGCCAGACAGGCGTCGAAAGTCTGCTGGGTTAAAGCCGGCCTGCTTGGCGATCGCGAGCAGCGGCGCCAGCGGCTTTTCGACCGCCCAGGTGCGCTGCTGGCGGAACAGAGTGTCGGTGAGCGCGAAATATTTGGCGCTGTCGGTGTCGCCGCTGGAGCAGCGCGCCAGCATCGAGGCCGCCGCTGCCAAAGTGTCGAGCGGGAATTCGCGGAAAATGTAGCGAATTTTGCCGGTGTCGATGTAGCGCTTCTTGAGTTCGGGAAAGGTGGTTTCCTGGAAATGCGCGCAGTGCGGGCAGGTCATCGAGGCGTATTCGATCACCGTGACCGACGCCTTGTCGTTGCCCATCACCATATCGGGCAATTTGTCCGGCTTCATCAATTCGAGATCGGAGACGGTGTCTGCGGCCAGCGCCATGCCGTCGAGAGACGGCAGCGCGGACACGCCAACCACGGCGAGGCTCAACGCCACTGTGGCGGTGCTCTGGCAGAATTCACGTCGGGTGATGCGCAATGGAAACTCCTGGAATGAAACCGTCTGGAACAAGTTATCAGCTAGCTGGATAGGGCAATTGTGGCAATGGCGGGCCATTCTGCCAAGGGAGGACGCATTTAAAGTTGCCGATCTCGGATAGACCCGAGATCGGGCGCTCACTTTCTCTTGATGGAGGCGCCCAGGCGGGCCAGCGCCTGGCGCAGGTCGTCATCCTTGATTTCCGGCAAGCCGGCGGCGATTTTCGGCTGTCACGGCCGGGTCGGGCGACGGTGGCGGGGCGGGGCGTGTGCGCCGCCGCAACGGCGCCTGGCGCAGCGCGATGCGGCCGATGGCCTGCCAGCCGAAGAAGCGGTTGACCCGCTCCAATATGACAGCCGACAGATGCTGGATTTCCAGCGCCGCAGGACCCTCGACCCGCAGCATCAAGGTCGCCGGTTCCGGGGTGGCGTCGCCCACCGGCCGCGGCCAGTTGATCTTCATCGGCTCGCTATGGGCGGCGATTTCCGCGCCCACGATGTCGGCCCAGCGCGCCAGGATTTCCGCCGAGGCAAAGCCCTGGCTCTTGAAGGCGTCGCTCAGGCTTGCGCCCAGCAATTCGGAAAGCGGCCGGGGAAAACTGCGCGCGGGTTTGCTCAT
>JBBCIM010000008.1:0-157248 GCA_037200245.1 Pseudolabrys sp. | reverse complement strand
GTAGAACCTCAAAAATTCAATGGAGGAGGCGGTAGCCCTCGCAACAGTTAGCGTAGCGCAACATCGCTTGCGCGTAACAGCCCGGCGATTTGAATGCTTTGCATATGAAGTCATCCTGACGCTTTATTTCTTCGCACCGAGCCGAGAAATTCAGAATTAAAATGTGGCATTTACAATCCCCTCACCCTCGGCTCGCCCCGCGCCGCAAAGGTCAGCGCGCCGACCGCCCAGACCAGCGCATCGAGCCGGTCCGGCGAGCGCCCGCCCGACAGGCCGTCGAGGCCGAAGTCGCACATCTCGTCTTCCAGCGCCGGAAAGGCGCCGACGTGTTTGACGCGGCCCTGCTCGTACAACTGCGATATCGGCTCGGCGCGGAGATATTTGCCGCGCGTCGCGCGCACCGCCGTCACCGGCACGCTGCGGTCGGCCTCGGCGATCACCGCCTTCACCATGTCGCCGCCTTGATTGACCTCTGCCACAAGGCAATCCGCCTCGACGCGGCGCCACAAAGCAATCGCCTTGGTCGCCCAGGCTTGCGGGCTGACGCCCGACACCGTCTCGTCCGCGATCACGTAGATCGTGCCGTCGCCGGTCCGCCCGGCCGCGACCAGGCCGCAGGCATCGGCGCGTTTCTTGGCCGAGGCCGGCGGATCGACCGCCACCACGATCCGCTTGAGCGGCGGCGCGACGGCGACGCGGCAGCTCTCGAGCCCGGCGCGCGTCCATAGCGCGTCGTTGCGCTCCTCGACGATCTCACCGTCGATTTCCTGCCGTCCGAGCCTTGTGCCGCCATAGCGCGTCAACACGGTCTCGACAAAACTCGGCGCCAAGTTAAACGCGTTGGCCCGCGTGCCGGCATGCGTCACCGCCGTCAGCGGGTCTTCGGTCAACCGCTTGAGAAGCCCGATCGGCCGCGGCGTGGTCGTCACCAGTTGCCGCGGCCGCTCGCCAAGGCGCAGTCCGAACTGCAACATATTGAAAGTAGCTTCGGCATGACGCCACTTGGCAAGCTCGTCCAGCCAGGCGGCCGAAAATTGCGGCCCACGCAGGCTCTCGGGATTCTCCGCTGAAAATATTTGCGCCACGGCGCCGGTCTTCCATTCCAGACGGCGCCGCGAGGGTATCCATTCTGGCCGCTCTCGACGGCCATGCACGGCGAGAAGCCCTGAGACGCCTTCGACCATCACTTCCCGCGTCTCGTGCTCAGTCTCGCCGATCAACGCGATGCGGGCGCTTGGATCGCCCACGGCAAGGCCGCGGACCCATTCGGCGCCGGCGCGGGTCTTGCCCGCGCCACGGCCGCCGAGAATAAGCCAGGTGGTCCAAGGCTGGCCGCTATTGGCGCGCTCCGGCGCAAGCTGATGATCATGGGCAAGAGTGCCAAAATCGCCGTAGAACAGCTCAAGTTCCGCCGGCGACAGGCCCCGATAGAACCGGTCTATCTTCTCCGGCCGTGCCTCCGGTGTGACCTTCAACAATCTCGTGAATGCGGCGCGCAAGCTCGTAACGGAATTCGTCGATGTCGCGGGGAAGGGGGTCGTCAGCGGCTTCATCGGACGGCGCCTCGTCTTCATTCTTGTTGAGTGCCGCGATTTCGCGGAGCGATCGCGTCACGAATGCGACGGCGCGCGCGCCCTGCTCGGCCTCGGCCGGATTAGTGGGCTTGATGTTGTCAACGATGCGTGCAATCGCATCCATCTGCTTTTCAACGACGCTTAACATGCGGTGGGCTATTGCCGCGCGTTGCTGCGGCGACACCGGCGGACATGGCGGCAAAATTTCTGCCCGCGATTCCGCGGCGGCGCCGATCATTGCTGTGACTGCATCGCCGCTCAGCGCTCTTGCGAATTCGAATGTGCCGACTTGCGCGCGCCGCCCCCGCCACTTCCCCTCCCGAACACGCTTGTAGAAATTCGTACGCGACAGGCCGACCATTGCCGCAATGTCGTCGACGGGCGCCAGGGTCTGCTCGTACAGGCGTTTGGCTTCGGCCAGCCGCTCGGGCGAAATTTGCTTTTTCGCGACCATTGCCTTCCCCACGCAAAAAGCGCCGGCAACCGCCGACGCTTGGATTTGTCCCTGCTACGGTAAGAGAGCGAGATCGTTGGAAGCGCGGCGGGGCCGCTAGCCGAAAAAGTACCAACCGACCAGCGCAAACAGCACGATCACGCTTGCGGTGCTGATGAGCAATACGTTGCGCACCTGCGGCCCGGGCACCGCGCCGCGGGCTTCCGTGGCGGTTTCGACGATTCGGCGATGTCCAAATTCTGCCATTCTAAAGCCCTCCCGCATATGGCTGCTCGGGGCGGCAACGGCCGACCCGACGGGGAGACAACGCATGCAGCGGACCCCCGTTCCGTCAGGGCCGTCCGAACGCATGTGTGGAGCATGCGATAAACATACCCGACCAGCGTTACGCTGTCAATATGGTCCTAGACTTTTTTCTAAATATTTTCAACTTTTTTCGGCGTGCAGCAGCCGCGCAAAAAACCGCCGGCCGATGAAGCCCTTAGCGCGGAACTTCGGCGCGGCAGGAGCGCCCGCCCTCGTCCCACAGGAAGCCGCATTTGCTGCAGGCGGAAAGGCCGAGGCCCAGCGCGAGCAGACAGACGATCGTGGCGAGGCGTCGAGTCATGACGCAAAGCTAGCCGATGGAGCCTGCGGTTGCGAGGGAAACCTGATTGACCCCGCGCAAAGCCCTACTCCGCGCAAGTGCCTAGACTATTTAAATGGACCAAGATCCGAGCTCCGATCTCCCCGCGCCTTGCGGCGCAGCCTGTCGCTGCCGCTGCTGGTGCTCTATGGCGTCGGCATCACCGTCGGGCGGCCGGCATTTACGTGCTGATCGGCGCAGTCGCCGGTCACGCCGGCAAATACGCGCCGTGGTCCTTCGCCATCGCCGCGGTGGCGATGGCGCTGACTGTCGGCTCTTACGCCGAACTGGCGACGCGTTATCCCGTCAGCGCCGGCGAGGCCGCTTATGTGCGCGCGGCGTTTCAGTCGCGGCTCGCCTCCACCCTCACCGGCCTCCTGACCATAGTAGTCGGCATCGTGTCCTCGGCCACGGTCGCGCTCGGCGCCGCCGGCTACATTCGGCAGTTCAACGAGCTGCCGCAGAGCGCGATCGTGATCGTGGTGGTCGCAGCCCTCGGCGCGGTCGCGGCCTGGGGCATTCTGGAATCGGTGCTGCTCGCCAGCCTGTTCACGCTGATCGAAACCGGCGGCCTGGTGGCGATCATTGTCGCCGGCGTTCATGCCGGCCTGCCGCTTGGCGACGTCTTGTTGATGCCGCCGCCGCTCGGCGCGGCCGCGCTGTCCGGCATTGCCTATGCGAGCCTGCTCGCGTTTCTTCGCCTTCATTGGTTCGAGGATCTCGCCAATGTCGTGGAGGAAGCCAAGGTCCCGCACCGCGACATTCCGCGCGCCATGGTGCTGACGCTTGTCATCTCGACGGCGCTCTATCTGGCGGTCGCCGTGATCGCGGTTGCCGCCGTGCCGGTCGAACAGCTTGCCGCTTCCGACGCGCCGCTCAGCCTGGTGTTTCGCGCCGTCGCCAATGTCAGCCCCGGCCACCATCAGCGTCATCGCCATTGTCGCCACGCTCAATACGATCCTGGCGCAAATGACCATGACCGCCCGCGTCGTCTACGGCATGGCGCGCCAAGGCGACCTGCCGCGCTTTGCCGGCCGCGTGCATCCAAAGACCGCAACGCCGCTGGTCGCCACCGCGCTGATCGTCGTTGCCACGCTCGCGCTGGCGCTGTTCGTTCCTTTCGAGCGGCTGGCCGAAGGCACCTCCGTCGCGACACTGATCATCTTCGCGCTGGTGAATTTGGCGCTGCTGCGGCTGCGGCGTAAACGCATCCACACATCCGCTCCGCACGTGCGCGTGCCGCTCTGGGTACCGGCATTGGGGCTGGTCAGTTGCCTGGCGATGATGGCGGCGGCGCTGCTCGGCTGACGGCGCTAGGCTTTGTGCGCAGTGGCTTCATGTCGAAGCCGAGCGTGAAGACGTCATCGCCCTTGGCGTCCGCAACCGTCATCGACCAGCCCGACAAATCCTGGATGTGCGGATCGCACATCGCCGCCTTGAGATCGCGGATATGCTCGGTGGCGTGTTTTGCGCGCGGCCGATAGCCCCGCTCAGTTCCGTTCCCGTGCTGTCGGAGAACCGGCGCTTCCCATCCGAGAAGTGGAAGAAATAACGCGGCACGTGGCTCGAACTCCTGAGCACGACCTCACTGGTATTTCGACACCTTCAGCAGACCCGAATGACAGGACGATAACTAGCCACCCATGGTTGCGTTGTTGGCCATCTTCTCGCCGGTGCCGTCGAAGCGCTGCCGGGCGTCCTGGATCGCGGGGCGGTTCTGGCGCGCCCATGATCCGAGCGCGCTGACCGGCACCAGCAGCGAGCGGCCGAGCTTTGTCAGCTCATAATCGACTCTCGGCGGCACCGTCGGAAATACGGTTCGCGTCACCAGCCCGTCCCGTTCCAACCCGCGCACCGTCAGCGTCAGCATGCGCTGGGAAATGCTGCCAAGTGCCCGCCGTAGCTCATTAAATCGCTTTGGCCCATCGCCCAAAGTCGACACCACCAGCACTGTCCATTTGTCGCCGACCCGCGACAGCACCTCGCTGACTGCACGGCAGTCCTCGGGCACATCGAGGTTACCGGGTATCGGCGCTGTGCCTTCTTGCGGCCTTTTCTTGGTCATCTATCTAGCCTCAGTAATCATTTGTAACTGCAACCGGAAGCTAGAGGCAGCCATGACCAAATTCAAGCTCGGCATCATCGTCGGCAGCAATCGCCGCGAGTCCATCAACCGCAAGCTGGCACAGGCGCTCGCCAAGCTTGGCAAAGACGCCTTCGAGCCCACCTTCATCCGCATCGACGACTTGCCGATGTACAATCAGGATCTCGAGGCCGAGGTGCCGGAGACGGTGACGCGCTTCAAGAACCATGTCGCCGAGTCCGACGCGCTGCTCTTCGTGACGCCCGAACATCATCGGTCGGTGCCAGCAGTCTTGAAGAATGCGATCGATTGGGGCGGGCGTCCTTACGGCAAGACTTCATGGCCCGGTAAGACCGCCGCCATCACCGGCACCTCGCCCGGCTCCATCGGCGCGGCCGTCGCTCAGCAGCATCTCAAGGCCGTGCTCAACAATCTCGGCCTCAATGTCGTCGGCGGCGAGGCCTACATTACCTACAAGCCCGATCTGGTCGATGCCGAGAGCAACATCGGCGACGAAAGCGTGCGGAAGTTTCTGCAGGCTTTTATCGATCAGTTCGCCGCATTCGCTGGTAAATTCGCGAAATAGAGAAGAAGTGCCATGTCGATCCGTCCCGTCAAACGCATCGTCCAATCCAAACCCACCATCGAAGGCGCCGGCGTCAAGCTGCGCCGCGCCTTCGGCTTCGGCGACACCGCCGAGACCGATCCATTCTTGCTGCTCGACGATTTCCGCAACGATCGGCCGCAGGATTATCTCGCCGGTTTCCCGTGGCATCCGCATCGCGGCATTGAAACGATAACCTATGTGCTTGCCGGCGATGTCGAACACCGCGACAGTCTCGGCAACCGCGGCAGTCTCGGCGCCGGCGACGTGCAATGGATGACGGCCGGCCGCGGCATCATGCATCAGGAAATGCCGCAAGGTGACGCGCAAGGCCGCATGCACGGCTTCCAGCTTTGGGCGAACCTCCCCTCGTCCCTGAAAATGACGGCACCGCGCTATCAGGACATCAAGGCCGGCGAAGTGCCGGAAGTCATTGACGACGACGGCACGCGTGTGCGCGTCGTCTGCGGCGACTTCTGGGGCAAGCGCGGCCCGGTCGAAGGTGTCGCCGCCGACCCGCGCTATCTCGACGTCTGGGTGCCGCCTGGAAAACGCAAAACGCTACCCGTGGAAATCGAGCGCCACGCCTTTGCCTATGTGTTCGAGGGCTCGGGCTCATTCCGCGACGCGTCCCAGCCTTTCGGGGTGCTGACCGAGAAGCAAGTTAACGGCCAAGAAATCGTCGTGCGCGAGCAGACCGGCGACCGTTCGCTTGTGATGTTCGACAGCGGGGATGAGATTACGGTCCAGGCTGGCGATCAGGGCATTCGCTTCCTGCTGGTGTCCGGCAAGCCGATCAGGAGCCGGTCGCGTGGCATGGGCCGATCGTGATGAACACCCAGGCCGAATTGCACCAAGCGGTCGCCGAGCTGCGCAACGGCACCTTCATCAAGCCATGAGCGGCGGCCTTAACCATTGGGTAACCATCGCTTAACTCAAAAATGACCGATCCAGCATACACTCCCGGTTGCCAAGTGCTGCCGGGATCATGCTGAAAAACACTCTTCTCAACAGACCTCAAGCGAGGCTGGCGGCCGGTGTTGGCCGCCGGGGCCGCCGCTTTCGCAGTCAGCTCGAGCGCGCTGATGGCTTTCGGCACCGAGTGGGCCGCCACCATCCTGCTCTCGATTCCGCGCACCGTTCTCGGCGCAATCGCCGCCGGCCTTGTGACGCTGTTCGCCATGAGCCTTGCCGCAATTTCGCTCGCCCGAAATCTTCGCCGCGAGAACGGCAGATACGCACCGCCATCGACAGCATGGCGCAAGGGCTCTGCATGTTCGACGCCTCGGAGCGCCTGGTGGTTTGCAATTCTCAATATTTCAAAATGTACGGCCTGACCGAAGACGACGTGAAACAGGCTTCACGCTGTCCGAAGTGCTGGCGCGCCGCGTCAAAAAGGGCACCTTCTCGCGCGATCCACATCAATACCGCCAAGAACTCTTTGACCGAAGTCGGCCGCGGCAAAGCCACCACCCACGAGGTGAAATCAACCGGCGGCCGGATGCTGCTGGTGATGAATCATCCGATGAAGGGCGGCGGCTGGCGGCGGCTGGATCGGCACCCACGAGGACGTGACGGAACGCCGGCAGGCCGAACAGCAACGCACGACGATGGAGCAGCAGGAACAGCGCCGCTCGGTCATCGAAAACGCCATATCGGCATTCCGCAAGCGCGCCGAAACGCTGCTTCGGACGGTGGCCGATAGCGCGCTCGACATGCGTTCGACCGCGACCGCTCTCTATCAAGCTTCCGGCCAAACATCGCAGCGTGCCGAAAGCGCGGTGCAGACGTCGAACAATGCGGCGTCCAATGTCGACAGCGCGGCCCGTTGCCGCCGATGAACTGTCGAATTCGATCGCCGAAATCGGCCACCGGGTCAGCCAGACCGCCGAAGTTGTCCGTGTCGCCGTCGGCGAAGCCCAGACAACCAACAAAGATATCGATACACTGGCAAAGGCCGCGCAGAAAATCGGCGACGTGATCAAGCTGATCCGCAGCATCGCCGGCCAGACCAACCTGCTGGCGCTCAACGCCACAATCGAGGCGGCGCGCGCCGGTGAGGCGGGCCGTGGCTTCGCCGTGGTGGCCTCCGAAGTGAAGTCGCTTGCCGTACAAACGGCGAAGGCAACCGAGGATATCGCCAGCCAGATCCTGGAAGTGCAGAACTCGACCGACAAGGCCGTGGAAGCCATCGGGCGTATCGCGAACCGCATGCAGGAAATCGACGGCTATACGTCCGCCGTCGCGGACCTTCCGTGCAGCTCCAAAACACGGCGACCGGCGAAATATCGCAAAACGTAGCCAGCGCCGCCGACGGCGCCAAACTGATCGTGTCGGTCTTGAGCGAGGTGGCCGGCGCCACAACGGAAACGCAACGCTCGGCGCAGAGCGTGCTGACCGCATCGGAAGCCGTTGAAGAGGCTGCCTCCGAAATGCGCAGCGAAGTGGAAAGCTTCCTCACCAAGGTCGCGGTCTAACGCCTTCCTGGGCGCGAATTTCAAGCCCTTAAACCACCCACGCGCCTGCGGCGCCGGTCAAGCGGTCCCTGCCGTAACCTGCAAGACCTTCCGCCTGTCACGGGCCGATGGTAGCGTTATCGACCGGGAACATGTTTTCATCTGCGTCCGAACATCCACTCAAAGAAGGATGCGGGCCAATCAATCGGGAGGATTGAACGATGAGACTTATCCGACTTGCGACGCCGTTGCTGCTCGGCACCGCATTGACGTTCGCCATGGGGCTCAGCCGCCCCGCCCACGCGGAAGGACCTCAACATCGGCTTCATTGCCCCGATGACCGCGGCTTTGCCCAAGTCGGCAAGGACATGGTCGACGGTTTCCAGCTTTATCTGGACGAAACGAACAGCGACTTCGCCGGCGCCAAGGTGAAGCTTATCGTCGAAGACGATCAGGCCAAGCCGGATCTCGGCGTAACCAAGGCCAAGAAGCTGATCCTCAGCGACAAGGTTCAGATGTTCGTCGGCGGCGTGCTGGCATCGACTGCTATGCGCTGGCGCCGGTCAGTACCAGCGAAAAGACCGTCTATATCCCCTCAATTCCGGCGGCCGACGATCTGACGCAACGCGAAGCCAGCAAATACCCGCTGTTGATCCGCACCGGCTGGTCGAGCTCGCAGCCCCATCACGCGCTTGGCGCCTGGGCCTGCGAACAAGGCTACAAAAAGGTCGTCGGCGTCGCCGCCGATTACGCCTTCGGCTACGAAGCGCTCGGCGGCTTCCAGAAGGCCTTCGAGGATTGCGGCGGCAAGGTCATCCAGAAAATCTGGCCGACGCTCGGCAACAAAGACTTCGGGCCCTACATCTCAACCATCAAAAGGCGACGCGGATGCAGTGTTCTCGCTGATGGTCGGCCCGATGGCCGCGCAGTTTCCCAAACAGTTGCGCGCCGCCGGCTACAAGAAAGCCATTCTCGGCGCGGCACCAGCTACGATGAATTCGCGTTGCCGTTCATGACCGAGGAAGTCATCGGCGACTTCTCGGCGCTGCAATATTCAGCCGCGCTCGAGACCCCGGCCAACGAAGCCTTCGTGAAAAAGTATCGTGCCAAATACGGCAAGGTGCCGTCCTATTTCTCGGAGAGCAACTACTCGACCGCTAAGATGATTCATGAGGTCTATAAAAAGACCGGCGGCAATGGCCGGGCCCCGAGCAGTTCATCAAGATGATGTCGGAGTTGAAAGTCGACACACCGCGCGGCCCGGTGAGCTTCGACGACATGCGCAACCCGGTCCAGAACATCTATATCAAGAAGGTCGAGAAGAAGGTCCTGTTCGGCTACGACAAGCCGGAGCTCTGGAACACGGTAATCAAGACCTACCCCAACGTCAGCCAGTTCTGGACCTACGGTAAGGAGAAATTCCTGGCGCAGCCGGTCTACAGCCGCGATTTCCCGCCCTGCAAATTCTGCGAATAACGCGGGTGGCTTCGCAGACTTAAAAATCTAAAACTCCGGCCTCGTGCCGGGGTCTTTTCATTGTCGTCCGTTCTAATTGTGCGCGCGGGGGCGTCTTGCCGAGGCCCCATTCGCCGGGGATCGGCGTTGCCGGCGCGGTCGGCGCCTCTGCCCCCGCGGAAGGCGGCCCCTTGAGCGGACGCTGCTCCATGGCAATCAAGAAGGACATGCCGAAAGCCAGCACCAGCGCGCAGGCCAAAAACACAAAGCGAAACGCATAGGCCAACTCCGGTCCCGTTGCGGTGCGCGCCAGCATTTCCACCGACATGCCAGTGACGCCGCCGAGCCCGCCCAACACGATAGCGCCGAGCACCGCCACACCAGCGCCGAAAACAACGCGCGGAAGAAATTGGCAGCCCCGGTGGCGATGCCCATCTGCGTGCGCGCCACGCGTTCTGCAGGCACACCGTCGAAATCGGAAACAGCGTACCAAGGCCGGCGCCAATGATCGTCAGCAACAGCAGCAACCACCACCACGGACATCGACGCCGGCCAGATCGCCATCACGCCCAGCGACAGGATAGCGACCGCTATGCCGGTCAGGGGCACGCGCTTGTACTGCGCCACGTGCATCATCATCCGCCCGGTGATCGTCGAGAAGCCGACGGTCGCGCCCATCAGCGGAATGAGCGCCAAGCCCGATTGGCTCGCCGACATGTGCAGCACCACCTCGAAATACAGCGGCACGAAAATCGTCATGCCGACCAGCGTGCCCATGTTGCAGGCGCCGCACAGCGCCGCGCAGCGCACCACCCGGATTGGCCAGCACCGACAGCGGCAAGAACGGTTCCGGCGTCCGCCACCAGCCGCCAGGCGAACAGGCCCCACAGCACCGCGGAGCTTAAAACAGCGAGCCGATCGGCGCGGAAATCCAGTCGAAGCGGCGCCCGCCCCAGGACAGAGCCAGCAGCAGCGCGATCGACGCGCCCACCATCAGCGCTGCGCCGAGAATATCGAGACGATGCTTGCGCGCATGAAACGGCACCAACTTGAGCGCGTTCGACGTCATCACCAGCGCGGCGATGCCGGAGCGGCAAATTAATCCAGAAGATCAGCGACCAGTCGAGATGCTCAGTCAAAAATCCACCGAGTACCGGGCCGCCGACCGACGACGTGGCGAATACCGAGCCGATATAGCCCCTGATAGCGCCCCGCGTTCGAGCGGCGAAACGATATCGGCAATGATGGTCTGCGCCAGCGCCATCAGACCGCCGCCGCCGAGCCCCTGCAGCGCGCGCGCGACGATGAGCGCGGTCATGCTCGGCGCCATGGCGCAGGCGATGGAGCCAACGACAAAGATGAGGATGGCGGCAAGCATCACGCCGCGCCGGCCGTAAATATCCGACAGCTTGCCGTAGAGCGGCGTCGAAGCGGTGCCGGTGAGCAGGTAGGCCGTCACGACCCAGGACAGATCGTCGAGATTGCCGAAATGGCGGCCGATGGTCGGCAGCGCAGTGGCGACGATGGTCTGGTCGAGAGCGCCGAGGAACATCGCCAGCATGATGCCGAGCACGATGGCCTTGATCTCAGGATGCGTCAGGATGCGCGGCTCGGACTTTGCCGCCGCGTGCGATTTGGATTTTTCGGATTTCGGGCTCATTGGACGCGCTTGATGCCGCGAGTGACGCTCCATTGCAATGGGGTGCAGCGCGGGGGTGGTATGAGAACGCAGGCCGGGGCACAGTGGCCTTCCGCCGATGGAACCCCGAATCGCCGATGCGGCTTGTCGCCCTCATTCCCACCGCGTTTGCGCTGATCGCTGGCACCGCGCCCCTGGCCGCGCGCGACGCCTTGCCTGCAGGTTTTGTCTATCTCCCGTGGATATCGACCCCGACCATCGGGCAAGACATCCGCTACGCCGGGCACAACAACTTCGTCGGCCGCCCGCTGCCTGGCTATGACGCCGCCGAATGCGTGTTGCGCAGCGACGTGGCGCAGGCCCCTGCGCAAAGTGCAGACAGACCCTTGCGCGCGAAAGCTTGAGCCTGAAAGTCTACGATTGTTATCGCCCGACCCGCGCGGTGGCGGCGATGGCACGATGGGCTAATGACGGGGCGCGGGAAAATCCGACCAAGCGGTTCTATCCCGACCTGGAGAAGCGCAATTTGTTCGCGCTCGGCTATATCGCCGCTCAGTCGGCGCATTCGACCGGCACCGCCATTGATCTGACGCTGGTTCGTCGGCCGCCGGCCGCGCCCGCACCGTTCGACGCGGCGGCCCGGTACGGGCCCTGCACTGCGCCGGCATCGGCGCGCGCGCCCGATACAAGCGTCGACATGGGCACCGGCTTCGATTGCTTCGACACCCGCAGCTACACCGCCAGCCCCGCCCTCGGCGCCGAACAAAAACGCTGGCGCGGCATACTCGGCGCGGCGATGGGCGCGCGCGGCTTCAAGAATTATTTCCGGGAATGGTGGCACTTCACCTACGGCGGGCCCAAGCCGACGCAGCTCTACGATTTTCCGATTGGGCCCCCGCAGTTCGCGATAGCGCGTCACGAGCGCTTCAGCTTGAGCCTCGTTGCCGCATCGGCACCTTTCCGCGCCACATTTCCCTTGGCGCCCTTCGGCCACTTGCCCGCCAGCTCACGATATAATCCTCCAGCTTATCGTCCGGCACGGTTTTCTCGCTTGCCGAGACGCGGCCGCGCACCGAGACACCGGCGGTGTGCACCGTCTCGGGGTCGCCGGACACCAGCGGATGCCACCAGGCCAGATCGCGGCCCTCGGCGACAAGACGGTAACCGCAGGTCGGCGGCAACCACGTCAGCCGCCGCACATTGCGCGGCGTCAGGCGCACGCAGTCGCGCACCTTCGCCTGACGGTGCGCGTAGTCGGTGCAGCGGCAGGTGTTGCCGTCAAGCAGCTTGCAGCCGACGTCGGTGTAGACCGTGGCGTTGGTGTCCTCATCGATCAGCTTGTTGAGGCAGCAGCGGCCGCAGCCGTCGCACAGGCTCTCCCATTCCTTCTGGGTCATCTCGGACGTGATCTTGCGGCGCCAGAATGGCGCCTGGTCATCGGGCATGGAGAATCCTTTTGCGCCGCCCTTGTAGCCGCTCGGGCGCGCGGCGTCTTCTTCGCGTCGCTATAGGGGTCAGCTCGGCGGTTTGCCCGGGGCGGCCCGTTTCGCCGCGGCAGTTTCCGGCCGCTCGCCGGCAATGCGGACCTGGTCGCCTGAGGTAATACCATCCGGCGGGCTGGCGATAATACGGTCGGTAGCAACCAGTCCCGATGCGATCTCGACCACCCGGCCCAGATCGCGCGCGATCGTTATCGTCTTGAGCACGACCTTATCGTCGTCGCCCACGGTCGCCACGCGCAACCCGCTCTGGTCGAACATTAGCGCACTGGCCGGCACATTGATCGCGTTATCCGGCGCCGGCAATTCGAGATGCACGTTGGCGAAGGCGCCAGTCATCAGTTCGCCGGTGGCATTGTCGACCACCAGCAGCATGCGCGTGGTACCGGAGGCGACCTCGACCGATTGCGCGGAGGCCTCGACCGTCGCGGCAAATGTCCGCCCGCGATATTCCGGCACGGAAATCTGCGCCTTGGTCCCGATCTTTATGCTCGGCACGTAGCTTTGCGGCACATTGATATAGGCGCGTAGTTTTGCAATGTCCGAAATGACGAACAGAGCCGGCCCGCCACCCGAGCCCGCGTTGATGAGCGAACCGACGTCGGTGGCGCGCGCCGTCACCAGCCCGTCGAACGGCGCGGTGATGCGCTTGTACTTTTCAAGCACACGCAGACGGTCGAGGTTGGCCTGCGACGATTTCAACAGGCCGAGCCGGTTATCCGAATCCGCCGCGCGCTGGTCGAGCGCCTGCTTCGACACCGCGCCCGATTGAATGAGCGATTGCCCCCGCTCCAGCGTGGCTTTGGCGAGCGTGGCATTGGCTTGGGCGCTGGCGACCTCAGCTTCGGCCTGCATGATCTGCTGGTCGAGATCGGGCGCATCGATTTCCGCCAGCAGTTGCCCGGCTTTGACCGGCGCGCCGATGTCCACCTTCCACTCTTTGATATAGCCGCTGACGCGCGCGAAAATCTGCGCCTGCGAATAAGCCTCCAGACGTCCGGGCAAATCAATCGAGGCGCCCTTGCCCCGCGTGTCCGGCGAGATCACGGCAACGACCGGCAAAGCCTGATTCTCCGTCCATTCGCTGAGCCGCGCGTCGGCCATGCGGCGCGTCATGATGCCGGTGCCGACGACGATAACCACAAAGGCGGCGGCGGCGATCGCGGCAATACGCAAGCCGCGCCGCGACAACACGGGCTTGGCCTGTTCAGGCGACATGCGGCTCTCCGAGCGCTGGGACATGGGACTTCACGTCCCGTTTATGCACGAGACTGAATACCACGGGGACGAACATGAGTGTGGCTACTGTAGCAAAAATCAGGCCGCCGACAACAGCGCGACCTAATGGCGCATTCTGCTCGCCGCCTTCGCCCAGGCCTAGCGCCATCGGCGCCATGCCGATGATCATGGCCAAAGCGGTCATTAATACCGCCGGAAACGGACGAATCCGGCCTCCAGAGCGGCCTGGATAGGGTCGCCGAGTTCCGCCAGCCGTTCGCGGGCAAAGCTGATGACCAGCACGCTGTTGGCAGTCGCCACCCCCATGCACATGATGGCGCCCGTCAGCGCCGGCACCGACAGCGTCGTGCCGGTCGCAAACAGCGTCCAGACGATGCCGGCAAGTGCTGCGGGCAAAGCCGTGATGATGACGAAGGGGTCGCTCCACGACTGGAAGTTGACCACGATCAGCAGATAAATCAGCACGACCGCGCCGAGCAGCCCGAACAGCAGACCGCTGAAGGCGCTGTTCATGGTTCTCACCTGCCCGACCATCACGACGCGAGCGCCTTTCGGCGCTTCGCTTGCCATGCCATCGACGAAGCTCTGAATATCGGCCGCGACCGCGCCGAGATCGCGGTCCTGCGTGGTCGCAAAGATCTGGATCATGGCCTGGATGTTGTATTGAGACACCACCGCGCTACGCGTGACCCGCGTGATATCGGAAAGCGCGCCAAGCGTCTGCGACGGCGCGCCGGCCGCCGTGATCGGCATGTTCTTGAGCGCGTTCAGCGAATCGATCTGGTATTGCGGCGTCTGCATCACGATCGAATAAGACACGCCGTTATCCGGGTTGAGGAAGTAGGTCGGCGCCACCTGGCTCGAGCCTGCGAGATTGACCACCATGCTGTTGGTGACATCGCGCGCGGTAACGCCGACATATTGGGCGCGGGTGCGGTCGACATCGACGTTGAATCCCGGACTGTCGAGCGACTGCTGGATGCGCGCATCCGCTACGCCGGGGATATGGCGCAGGCCGAGCAACAGCTTTTGCGCATAAGCGTAGTTGGCGTTCAAATCCGGCCCGCGTATTTGCAGGTCGATCGGCGCCGGCGAGCCGAAATTCAGAATCTGACTGATGATGTCGGCCGGCAAATAGGAGAAGGTCACACCCGGGAACCTTGGCGGCAATTCCTCGCGCAGGAGCCGGACCAAATCGGCAGTCGGCCGATGATCTTCCGTCAACTTAATCTGAATGTCCCCGTCCTGGGACCCGATGGTGCCGGTGTTGCTGTACGTCATGTTGATGCCGCTCACCGGAAAGCCGATGTTATCGACGATGGTGGCGATTTCCCGATCGCCGACGATCTGGCGGATGGCTTTCTGAATATCGGCGAATTTGTTGGCGGTTTCCTCGACGCGCGTACCGACGCGCATGCGCGCGTGCATCAGAATTTGACCGGCATCGACCGATGGAAAGAAATCGCGGCCGAGAAACGGCGTCAGCGAGAACGATGCGAACACGAAGGCCAGAAAGCCGATGATGAACACCGGTCGCGCGCCCAGCGCCATGGTCAGCAATTCGCGATAGCCGAGGCGGAAACGTTCGAACGCCGCCTCGAATCCGCGCTGGAACCGCACCAGCGGATTGCGCGACTTCGGCAAAGGCCCATCGAGGCCGTGCATGTCGGTGTGCGGCGCGTGCGGGCGCAGCAGGTAGTTTGCCATCGTCGGCACCAGCGTGCGCGACAGGATGAACGAGCAGGCCATCGCCGCCATCACCGCTTCCGCCATCGGCACGAACAGGAAGCGCGACACGCCCGGCAGAAAGAACATCGGCACGAACACGATACAGATGCACAAAAGCGACACGAAGGCGGGCGTCACGATCTGCGCCGCGCCGTCCATGATCGCGGTCTCGACGTTCTTGCCCTGCTCCAGATGCCAGTTGATGTTCTCGATGGTCACCGTGGCGTCGTCGACCAGGATGCCGACCGCGAGCGCCAGGCCGCCCAGCGTCATGATGTTGAGCGTCTCGCCCAGCGCCGACAGGATCGTGATCGAGCCCAGCACCGACAGCGATGGCGATGATCACGGTCGAGCGCCAACTACCGAGGAAAATCAGGATCATCAGACTGGTGAGCGCGGCGGCGATGATGCCTTCCTTGACCACGCCCGAGATCGCGGCCGATACGAACACCGACTGGTCGCCGAGCAGCGCGATATTGAGCGACGGCGGCAGGATATCCTTCATCCCCGCCACGCCCGCTTTGATGCCGGAGATGATGGCGAGTGTCGACACCGAGCCGTTCTTCAGAACCTGCATCAGCACCGAGCGATTGCCGTCGACATGCACGATGTTGGTCTGCGGCGGGTTGCCGTCGCGCACCGTGGCGACGTCGCGGATATAGATCATCGCGCCGTTGATGGTCTTGATCGGCAGGTCGCCGAGTTCGGATATCACCGAAGGCGCGTTGTTGAGCTGCACGGTGTATTCGAACAGCCCGATCTTCTGCGTGCCGACCGGCGTGATCAGGTTCTGGTTGGCCAGCGCATTGGCGACGTCCTGGCCCGACAGCCCCCGCGCCTGCATCGCCGCCGAATCCAGGTCGATCTGGACCTGGCGCGTCTTGCCGCCATAGGGGAACGGGATCGCCGCGCCCGGCACGCTGATCAGCGGCGTGCGCACCACGTTGAGGCCGAGATCGGCCAGCGCCTGTTCCGAGAGCCCTGAGCCCGACAGCGCCAGTTGGATGATCGGCACGGTCGAGGCGTTGTAATTCAGGATCAGCGGCGGCGTGGCGTTCGGCGGCAACTGCTTGAGCTGGGTCTGCGAGGCCGCGGTGACCTGCGCATTGGCGATGCGGATATCGACGTTCGGCTGGAAGAACACCTTGATGATGCCGAGCCCGTTATAGGACGTGGCCTCGAGGTGCTCGATGTCGTTGACCGTCGTGGTCAGGCCGCGTTCCGATTGCGTGATGATGCGGCCGGCCATCATGTCCGGCGGCAGGCCGGTGTAATTCCAAATGATCGCGATCACCGGGATGCGGATGTCGGGGAAGATGTCGACCGGCGTGCGCAATGCCGAGAGCGGCCCGATGATCATGATGACCAGGGCCAGCACCACGAACGTGTAAGGGCGCCGCAGAGCGATGCGGACGATTCCGATCATGCCGGTCCTGCGCTCCCCTGAAAGCTTCGACCCCGCCGGGTGTCTAGCACGGTAGGCGGCACCGGAAAACGCGGATTCTTCTGTATTATTAAGAGTTCCGGCTGAATATTGCCGCTGTCTCCCCGGATTTGGGGGCCGCATTCTTCCCGACCCCGGCCGCCCCTCTTAGTCCGGGGCGTGTCATGGGATCACGGAGTCAGTTGTGGAGGATAAGAAAAGGTTAATCTTCTGGTGCCGACCTTGAAGCGATTTGCACTTTGACATAATGTTCTTGTTATGTTCTGATCGTAATCAACTCATAATTCTCACATTTTGTCTCATGAGTTTGATCCATAACGAGCGCACAAAGCTGACGGCGACGCTGTTCAATACTTTGGCAACGGCGGTCGTCGCCGCTGGTGGGTTCGCGCCGCTGGCAGCCATAATTTACGGACTCGCCGACGTGAAGATCGAAAAGCTCACTGCTTTAGGATTGGCCTCGGTTTGTATTGCCGGTGGCGGTTGCTTACATTTGATCGGTCGCGCCCTGCTCGGGAGTCTCCGCGAATGACACTGGATCAGTTCTTATTTGCCCTGACCGGGCCAGCGCTCATCATGGTGTTCGCGCTGGTCATGGTCATAGTCACGCGTTGGCAAGATGCGCGCGAGGATCGCCGACGCGCCGCAAAGGACGCGGCGACGCAGCGGTCCTAGGCTCCGCGCGCTGGTACCAGCCGGTCGCCCTCCGCCCCTTTTCCCCCTCAATTCCCGTTCACCAAGGGGTGCATTAACCCATCCCACGTCCTTGGCCTGAAGGGGCCGGGTCGGCTAAATTGGATGCTTCGCGGCGCCCGGCGGCGCCTGTGCGGCCCCAGACAACAGAGCGAAAACCAAGCCTTGCGCGACCTTTTCCCCGAGGACTGGAAGCCAAACCTCAAGAAGATGCTGCTCGGGCTCGACGCCTGGGTCGACTTCAGCCTGTTTCGCTCGGCCGCCGGCACCCGCGAGGGCTACGAGCGGTTTTCCACCTTCATGGACAAGCTCCACGTCTCCGGCTGGCGGCGCTGGTTCGTCGAGCTGTTGTCGGAAGGCGCGACGCTCGGCACCGCGGGCGCGGTGCTGATGCTGGCTCTCGCCGTGCCGGCCTTCCAGCTCACCTCGGACGACGACTGGCTCAAGAAGTCGGAACTCGCCGTCACCTTCCTCGACCGCTACGGCAACGAAGTAGGCTCGCGCGGCATCCGGCATAACGACTCGGTGCCGCTCGACCAGTTCCCCGACAACCTGATCAAGGCCGTGCTCGCCACCGAGGACCGCCGCTTCTACGAACATTTCGGCATCGATATCGCCGGCACCGCGCGCGCTCTCGTCACCAATGCGCAGGCCGGCGGCGTGCGCCAGGGCGGCTCGTCGCTGACGCAGCAGCTCGCAAAGAATCTGTTTCTGTCGAACGAGCGCACGCTCGACCGCAAGATCAAGGAAGCGTTTCTGGCCATGTGGCTGGAGACGCATCTGACCAAGAACGAGATTTTGAAGCTGTATCTCGACCGTGCCTATATGGGCGGCGGCGCCTTCGGCGTCGACGCGGCGGCGCAGTATTACTTCAACAAGTCGGCGCGCGACGTGAACCTCGCCGAGGGCGCGATGCTCGCCGGTCTGTTCAAGGCGCCGACCAAGTTCGCGCCGCACGTCAACCTGCCGGCCGCGCGCGCGCGGGCCAACGTGGTGCTCGATAATCTCGTCGAGGCGGGCTTCATGACCGAGGGCCAGGTGTTCGGTGCCCGCCGCCATCCCGCAACTCCGGTCGATCGCCGCGATGAGCGCTCGCCGAATTATTATCTCGACTGGGCCTTCGACGAGATGAAGAAGCTCGTCGACACCTTCCCGAAATCGATGACCGAGCGCGTCTTCGTCGTGCGCACCGCGCTCGACACCGGCATGCAAAAGGCCGCCGAAATCGCCGTCGAAAATTCGCTGCGCCAATACGGCCACGAATACCACGCCACGCAAGCGGCATCCGTCCTGATGGATGTCGATGGTTCGGTGCGCGCCATGATCGGTGGCCGTGACTACGGCGCCAGCCAGTTCAACCGCGCCACCGACGCGATGCGCCAGCCCGGCTCGTCGTTCAAGCCGTATGTTTATGCCACCGCGCTCGAACACGGCTTCAAGCCGACCTCGGTCGTGGTCGACGCGCCGATCTGCCTCGGCAATTGGTGCCCGCACAACTACGGCGGCGGCTACGGCGGTTCGATGACGCTGATCTCGGCGCTCACTCACTCGGTCAACACCGTCGCGGTGCGTTTGTCAGTTGCCATCGGCGACGGCAATCCCAAACTCGGCCGCAACCGCATCGTGCAGACCGCGCATAATTTCGGCATCAAGTCGCCGTTGCCGGATACGCCGTCGCTGCCGATCGGCGCCGATGAAGTCAATGTGCTGGAACACACCGGCGCCTATGCCACCTTCCCCAATCTCGGCAAGTCGGTGACGCCGCACGCCATCCTCGAAGTGCGCACCGGCGCCGGCGAGTTGGTCTGGCGCTTCGACCGCGACGGGCCGAAACCGCGCCAGGTGATCGCGGCGTCGGTTGCCGGCGACATGATCAAGATGATGAACAGCGTCGTCGAGAACGGCACAGCGCGCCGCGCCCGGCTCGACGGCATCGCCGCCTCCGGCAAGACCGGCACCACCAACGCGTACCGCGACGCCTGGTTCATGGGCTACACCGGCAATTTCGTCTGCGGCATCTGGTTCGGCAACGACGACTACTCATCGACCAACCGCATGACCGGCGGCGCCCTGCCCGCCATGACCTGGCACAGCATCATGGAATATGCCCACCAGGGCATCGAGGTGAAGCAACTGCCCGGCGTCCCGGTACCGCCGGCGCGCCAGCAGAACGTCGCCGAAGCCAAAACGAAGTCCGGCGAAACGCCGCCGCCGGCGCGTCCCGCCGTGCTGACCAAGCGCGGGGCCGATATCCTGGTGCGCGTCGAACGCCTGATGGATGACGCCAACCGGGCGCTGGGTCCGGCCCTGCCGACGGTTTCCACCGACGGAAAGAAACAGGCGGCCGGCCCGCCGGAAAACGCCGCCACCCTCGCCGTATCGCTGGAAGGCCGTGCCTCCGACAGCCGTAATTAGCCGGCATGCCGCGGCCAGCGTAGTCTCCCTGACGCGAATCAACCTCACCCTCTAGCGGCGGATCGTTTCGTGCGGCTGCTTATCGGATCGCTGTTTGCCCTTGCGGTTGCCGCGCTCGTCGGCCTCGGCGCGACCTATCTCGCGCTGACCGGCAACGTCGCCTTCAGCTCGCTGACCATCGGCGCCTGGACCGCTTGGCCGAAGATGGGCACCGTCGATGCCGACCCCTATGCGCGGGCAACGATCGCCCGCACCGGCCAGTTGCCGATTGCGCTCGGCGACGGCGTGCCGTTCACCGCCCAGGCTGACGACCAGGGCAAGTTGCTCGACGGCCGCTGCGACGTCGTGATCTCCGGCGTGACGCCGGCCGCCCGCTTCTGGACCGTCTCGCTTTATGGTCCGAACGGCGATTTGGTCGCCAATTCGGTGAATCGCTACGGCTTCACCAGCCAGGAGATCGTGCGCCACGCCGACGGCAGTTTCGAGATCGCCGTCGCGCCGCGCGCCAACCCGGGCAACTGGCTGCCGACCGGCGGCGTCGAGCGCTACACGCTGCTGCTGCGTTTCTATGACACCGCGGTCGGCGTCTCGACCAAGGCCGGCCGCGAAGTGCCCATGCCTGCGGTCAACACCAGGAGTTGCCCATGATCCGGTGGCTGCTCTTGTTCCTGGGAGGAGCGCTGCTCGGCGGCGTCGTGCACCTTTTCACCGTCATCATCCTGCCGCGCACGGCGACGCAGGATGCCTACGCGCGCCTGGAGCGGGTCGCCGCGGTCAACACCGTCACGACGCTGCCGCTGCCGACGCCGGAAAGCGCGACGATGCCGTTCATGGATCCGGCTTTCGCCAGCGCGGTCTGCCGCTACGATCTTTCGCAAGGCCCGCTCAAGATCATCGTTCCGGTGAGCCTCGCCTACACGTCGATCTCGTTCTACACCCGCTACGACGTCGCCTATTATGCCATCAACGACCGCGCCGCCGGGCCGCCGCGTCATCGAGCTCGATTTGATGACGACCCCAGCAGCATAACGACATGCCGGAAGAAGAAGACGTCACCGCTGCCGATCGGCTGATCGTGGATTCGCCGACAATGACCGGGCTGATCGCGATCCGCGCGCTGGCGCCGGAGGCGGGGGTTGATGCCGATGGCGCAAGCCGCCATCGCCTCCGCACAGTGCCGGCTTGCGGAAGCGCCGAAGCCTAGCCGATATCAGCGGACCGATGCGAGACTCTGCTCGCGCACCCAGGCCGGCGCCGGATGCGTGCGGTAGTAGGCGATTTGCGCTTCCAGCCGGTTGAGCGCACGTTCGACATCGACGGCTTCCGGCGACGGCGTCATCACCACCAGGCGGCCGAGCGCAAAACGATAGCTGGCGACGCGTTGCGTCAATTTCGCATTAACCAGCGCCACCAGTCCCGCGTTCTCGCGGATGCGGCGGCGGGCATTGGTCCGCTCCGCTGCCGACAGGTCGGCAATGAAACTCATGCTTTTTTCGCGCTTGCGGTCGATGTCGAGCACGCGTCCGCGGTCTCGTAGAACTGCGGCAGGCGAATGATGTCGTTGCTGATATCGTCGGTCATATGCGCATAACGCGACGATGACGAGCGCACGCGCGACGTGATCATCCGGGTAAAGTATGTGGTGCGATCGAAGACCGCGCGATGGCTCGAGCCGATGATCCCGTATTCGCCCGCCGCGGAATACCATTGCTGGCGGTCGTAAGGCGGCTCGATCAGCGGATACGACACATCGCGCAGCGCGCGTTCATCGTCGGTCAGTTCGAAATCAGATGGCCAGGTCGGTTTGCCCGCGATGGCGTCGAGGCTCAGCCAGTTGTGCATGTCGTTGCGTACAAGGGAGGGCCGCACCTCGCCGAAATCGCCCTGAGAGCTGCATCCGGCGAGTGAGATCAAGGCCGCCAGGGCAAGCACGCGGCGGCGCCAAATTGGCGCGCGCGACGGCAGCGGCGGCAAAGTGTCCATGAAGGCGTTCGGTCGGGCGTTCAGCGTGCGGCGCGGCGGCGACGGCGGCGGCCGGCGCTGTTTCCGGTGCCAGGTTCTTGACCGTCGTCAGGATTACGCTCGATCCGGATCACCGGAAGAATGATGGACCGTCGCGGATTCCGTGGCGGCGTCGATATATCGGCCGCCGCGTGCGTAACCCGCCTCGTCGGGAAAACGGATGACTTCGCCCATTGCAGTCCCCTTTCCGTCCCGGCTTAAGCCACTTTGGCGGCGCACGATCTTTCCGAAAACCAGTTCCCAATTCTCGGACCATGCGCTCGGACCTGGCCGGTCGGCGTCGTTAATTAAAGGGGTTGCAAGGTTAACGGTCTGCTAACGCGCGCTGACTAACGTGAGCTAATAGTCAGTCAGTAAAGCGTAGCGCCATGACGAAATCCCCCTCCCATCCGCCGCTCGACGGCCTGCTTGATCTTGCTTGTCGCGACGGTGTCGAAATCCGCCCGACGCTGCTGCGCGTCCTCACCGATCTCTATGTGCAGAAGCCAACGCATAGCGCCGCCGAGAAGCCCAATATGTCGAACTGGCGCTCGGCCTGATCGACGCGGTCGACACGCCGACTCGCGCGGCCGTGGTGGCGAGCCTCGCCAATTATCCCGCGGCGCCGGAGGCCATTCTTCGCAAGCTCAGCGGCCAGGGATCATCGCCTTTAGCCGCTACGGCGGCGCGAACCGAAGCCGAGACAAACGATTTGGTCGAAACCTTCTTTGCGGCCGCATCGCAAGAGCGGCGGCTGATCCTGTCCAATCTCGACGCCGCGCCTGCGACGGCGCCGCGCCGCCCGGCGCCGACATCCAGCGAAGTGATCCGCCGCCTGGAAACTGCCGCCCTGCAACGCAACACCGGCGAGTTCAGCCGCATGCTGGCGCGCGCCATCGGCATCGGCCCGGCGCTGGCCGAACGGATCACCCGCGACGATTCCGGCGAACCCCTTGTCGTCGCCGCGAAGGCCATTCGGCATGCAGGCCGCCGTGTTCCAGCGCATCTTGCTGTTCATCAATCCTGCGATCGGGCAATCGGTCGAGCGGGTCCACGACCTCGCCCGGCTGTTTGACGACCTCACGCCGCAAGCCGCCGAACGCATGGTCGCGATCTGGCGGAAGGCCGGCGGCCAAACGCAGCCCACGTATCAGCCGGTGCATTATGATGACGAGCGGCGCGGGCGCCCGCGCGATGTCGACCCCGGCGCGGCATGCGGCCGTTCGCGGCCGCGAGCCGCAGCCGGTGCGCAACAAGGTCACCGGGCGCTAGGGCTCTTTATACAACCGCGTCGTCGAGAAAATTGCGGCCGGGCGCGGTCTTCGACCTCGACAATCCACACATCCGGGTCGTAGCGGATTTCGCGCACCAGCCGGGCTTCGACGTCGGCTTCCGCTGCCGGCGTCTTGCCGCCGAGGATCGCTGTAAAGATTCGCCCCGCCGGCTGTGCGTCGTCAAAGACGGCTTGCGGCGCGGGGTCCATATAAGATGGCGGTGCCGTCGAGCCGGTTGAGCTTGATGTAGATCGCCCCGGCTTCTTCGGCGCCGCGCCGGCGCACGGCCGCGAAGGCGCCATCGATGTGGCAACGGCGCACATAGGCCGCGACCCAGATGCCGGATTTCAACCGCATAGGCTCTCGTAGCACAGCATGCGCCAAAAATAATGAGGACCGAGTTGTCTTATTCGAGCGGCCGGCCGGTCATGGCGGCAAGGTCGCGCACGAACTGATCGGATATCTCGCCGGTCACCGGCAGGCGGTGATCGCGCTCGAATTTCTCGATTGCCGTCCGGGTCTCGGCATCGAACTGGCCGCTGGGCTTGATCTGGCCATAGCCGAAGTCGGTTAGAGCACGCTGGATCGCCTGCACCCGCTTGGACGGCGCGATCAATTCCGCGATCGGATCGTTACGCACCGGCGCCGCCGGACGCGCGGCAATCTTGGTATTGGAATTGACGATGGCGCGCAGCAAGGCATCGGACGCCTCCGCGTTGACCTTCGCACCGGTCGCCTGGATGAAATCGCGGATCGCCGAGTCGGTCCTGGCACCCCAGATGCCGTCCGCCGCGCCGTCGTAGAAGCCTTTGCGGCTGAGTTCGCGCTGGATATTGGCGATGAGTTGCGGCCGGCTCGCCGGCATCGTCGTTTCCGGCGCCATCACCGGCTGCGCCACGACAGGACGCGGCAGCGGCACCGGCATTTCCTGTTTGACCAGCGGACGCGGCGCAAAGATCGGCGCGGGATGCGGGCCTGTTTGCAGGAACAGAGCGTTGGTGAAGATCGCCATGACCGCCGCCGACGCCATGACGATGCCGACGAATTCACGCGGGTGACGGCTGATCGCCACCGCGATCTTGCCGCCGCGTCCGAGGTCTTGCATGTCGTTGCGGGAATTTCGTCTACGCAATTTTCTTCACCGGAAAAATTGTCGCTATCGCGCCATCGACGGGGCGATGCGTGTCCAGTTTGATGGGTCGGACCGCTGGCTTATCGCTCTCATTCTCGATCGGCAAGCTCACGGTAACGCGGGTGCCCTCACCCAGCCGGCTGCGGATGTTCATGTCGCCGCCGTGCAGCTTGACGAGGCCTTTGACGATCGACAGGCCAAGGCCCGAGCCATCATGTTTGCGGTCGTAGGATGCGCGCGCCTGGAAGAACGCCTCGCCCAGCCGCGGCAGATCGTCTTCGCCGATGCCGACGCCGGTGTCTTCCACTGCGATCTCGAAGTGCGGACCGTCGCATTGCGCGATGACGGTGACGCGGCCGCCGCGCGGCGTGAACTTGATGGCGTTCGAAATCAGATTGATCAGGATCTGGTTGAGCGCGCGGCGGTCGACGACGACTTCCGGCAAATCCGCGGCAATGCGCGTCTTGAGCTCGACGCCGGCGTCTTGCGCCTTCAGCGCCAGCAGATCGCAGCTGCTTGCGATCGCCCGCGTCGGCACGAACGGCTCGGGCGCAATCTCGAAATTGCCGGTTTCCATCTTCGACATATCGAGAATGCCGTTGACGACGGCGAGCAGATGACGGCCGGAGTCGTTGATCACTTTGGCATATTCAAGCTTGCGCGCGGCATCGAGCGACAGCGAATCGTCGGTCAGCATTTCGGAGAAGCCGATAATCGCATTGAGAGGCGTGCGCAGCTCGTGGCTCATGGTGGCGAGGAAGCGGCTCTTGGCGGCATTGGCGCGTTCGGATTCGCTGCGCGCGATCTCGATGGCACGTTCCTGCGCCTTGCGCTCGCTGACGTCGCGTAGCACCGCGACGACCTCGCGCTCGCCGCCTTTGGGCGTGACGGCTTGGTCAAGCGGCCGGCAGCGCATTTCGACCCAGACGAAATGGCCGGCATGTGCGCCCGTGTCGCCACGGCGGATGCGGAATTCGACCGAGCGGCTGTCGCCATGAACGGCGGCATCGCCGAGTGCGGTCAGATAGGCCGGGCGGTCGCCGACATGGACGCGCTCAAACAGGCCGTAACCGGTCAGTTCGCTGGCGCGCACCCCGAACAGCGGTTCTGCCGCCGGCGATACGAACAGCACCGCCCCGTTGCGGCCATGCCGCGTGATGACGTCGGTAATATTGCGGGCGAGCAGCCGGTAGCGATCCTCTTCGGCATAAAGCAGCCAGAAACTCGTACGCGCCAGCGATTCGGCGCCAAGCGCGAGACCGGTGGCGTAGAGCGCCGCGGAAATAATGCCGAGCGCCGCCAGGGCGCCGTGCTCGGCAACCTCGTTGGTGGCAGGCGGCAGCAGGTCCGCCGCGCTCAAGACCAGCACTCAAGACCAGCAGCAGGCCCGCCGCGGCGAGCACGATCGTCGAGGCAAGAGCGACGACCCGGCGCGACGCGGAAAGCGCGGCCTCCAGCGGCACCACCACCAGCCAGATCGCGGCAAACGAGCCGATCCCGCCGGTGCGCAGCGCCACCGCCACCACCAGACCGGTCAGCGCCAACGATGACAATACGTGGGCGCGCTCATAGCGGCCGGTGCGCGAGAGGAAGTAGGCAATCAAAATGGGGGCGACGAGCCAGCCGAACACGCCGATTTCGAGCGCGCTCGGCACGCCACGGAACGCGATATAGACCGGAAAGCTCGTCAGCGCGGCAAAGCTGCCGAGCAGACGCGGCGCGATGAACGCCCGATGGCGCGCCGCGGTCAACGCATCGTGCTGCGCCGCCGGATGCACCAACGCGTCCACATAGTTCCACACTGGCGTGAGGAAGTTACGCACGTTTCCCTGCCCACGTCTTTGCCGACGCGCCCCTTTATTCGTGAGCCAAACCCTAGGGGACCCCGCTTAAGCGAACACTAAGGCAGCGCCGTCATGGGCCTTTCCGGGCCGTTGAAGCTCGGCGTAGCGCCGCCAATTGCGGAGCATGGTGAAGTTTCGGTTGCCGTTTGCGCGTGCTCGCCCGGATATTGCCGGCGCAGTAACCATGTTATTTGCGCCGAACTTACCCAGAGCAAGGCCCGTATAGAGGGTCGTTCAAATTTTAATAAAAGTCGATTTTGTGCATTTTTATGAAAATTATCGGCATATTAGCATCGATTTTGCCCAAAAACGTCCCTTCATCGCCAACGACAGCTTCAAGCCTGTCTGCTAGATTTATTTTAAAGGCGGTGGGAAACCCGTCGGGATAATGGGTAGGGTCATGTTTTTCCTTTTGCGAATGGCGTTCTGGATCGGCGTCGTTTGTGTGCTGCTGCCAAGCGGCGGCACCAAGTCGACGTCGCCCGAAGCGCAGATCGACGCGACGCAAGCCGCCACTTTGGCGGGTGCGGCCGTGTCCGATGTGCGCGGCTTCTGCGATCGGCAGCCCGACGCTTGCGTCGTTGGCGGCAAGGTGGCGATCGCGATCGGGCACAAGGCCGAGGCTGGCGCGCGCACGATCTATGAGTTCATCACGGCCAAGATGAACGAGAAGTCCACGCCTGCCGAAAAAGCGACCGCCAAGTTGATGCCAGCTAGCGCCAGCAACGGCACGTTGACGGCGGGCGATATGGCTCCAGCGTGGCATGCGCCGGTTCCGTTGCCGCCGCGCCGCGAGGCGCGCAACACCCGGCCTGCCGCCTAGTCGGTTTGTTCATCGGCGCGGTCCGGCCTATATAGCGTCGTGAGGGATCTTTTCGTCCCGCAACAGACGGCGCCATGACTTCTATTGACGAGATCGTTGAGAATTTCACGCTGCTCGACGAGTGGGATGACCGCTATCGTTATGTCATCGAACTCGGCCGCGCCTTGCCGCCGCTCCCCGACAGTGCCCATACCGAAGCCAACAAAGTGCAGGGCTGTGCCAGCCAGGTCTGGCTCTTGAGCCATGTAAATCCTGACGCCGCCGCCGGCCCCATTCTGACGTTCGAAGGCGACAGCGACGCCCACATCGTGCGCGGCCTGGTTGCCATTCTTGTAGCGCTTTATTCCGGCAAGCAAGCGCGAGAAATCTTGGCCACCGACGCCATCGCATTGTTCGACCGCATTGGCTTACGCGAGAATCTTACGCCGCAACGATCGAACGGCTTGCGCTCGATGGTCGAGCGTATTCGCGCGGAAGCCAACGCCGCTCTCGCCACCGCGGCGTGATTTCATACGCCATCGACGCTAAACGCCGCGCCCTCGGCCAGCCAGGTGCGGACCGCGGCCTGCGCCCTGCCCGTGGCCTGCGCCGCATAGCCGTAATGGCGCGCGAGGCGGTCCAGCCCGAGTTGCAGCACGACTTTGGCGGAGCGGGCCGGCCAGGCGCGCTCGCGTTCGATATCCTCAAGGCCTTTGAGGAAGCAGCAGATGTCGAGCAGCAAGCCTGCGAATTCCGGTCCGACCGCATCGAGCGCCTGATGGACGCGCTGGCGCGCGGCGATCGATGCTTCCGCAAATGAGCCGGCGTCCGCGGCGCCGGCACCGCGGCGGCCGGATGAAATCGGGCTCGCCCAGTTCGACGTCGTGCGCGGCATCAGATTGGCACGAGTAAAGTCGCCCCGCAGGCGCTCGCCAGCCAGCAACTGTTGCGGCTCGATCATTGCACGGCCGTCGCGGCCGCGCCGGCGTGCCAGCCAGGCCAACGGGCTTTCCGCCTCATCGACCGTGACGCTTGCGTGGCCCAACTCGGTCGCGATCCGGCGCTGGGCCAGATGTAAATGCTGGCCGCGGAAGGCATCAATCGCCGGCTCGGGCTGCTCAGGGGCGGTGCTGGGGAATTTTCGGGATTTGCTGGACATCGGCCTATCTCCTGGTAGGCTTTTGTACCTATCACGGAGCCGTGCCAATAGCAAGTAAATTAGGATTTATATCCAGGCCTGTAAAGCGATTATTTTGTCCGGCGGCGGCGCTGCTGGCCGAGGCCCATTTGCTTGGCCAATTGCGACCGGGCGGCGGCGTAATTGGGAGCAACCATCGGGTAATCCGCCCCAAGACCCCATTTTTCCCGATATTGCTCGGGCGTCATGTTGTACTGGGTGCGCAGGTGCCGCTTGAGCGACTTGAATTTCTTGCCGTCCTCGAGACACACGATGTGTTCGGGCGTGATCGACTTCTTGACCGACACCGCCGGCTTGAGCGGCTCGGCGGGCGCTTCGCCGGGTTTCCCGGAAACACGCGTCAGCGCCGAATGGATCTGGTTGATCAGCCCCGGGATTTCGGCGGCCGCAACGGCGTTGTTGCTAACATATGCGGAAACAATTTCCGCCGTCAGTTCAATGTAATTGCCGTTTGACGTTTCGCTCATCGAAGCTGCCCTATCGTGGCGCGGCTGCCGGACCGGGCGAACCGCAGACGGCGCGTGACGAAAGCTGTCACTGTGGTCCGATTTGTCGTCGCAACAATTGAGAACGAGAATCCTATATTTGAACGTTACTAGCGGACTTCAAGCCTCGCAAGAAAAACCTAGGCTGAATGCCAATAGACTTTGGCTGTTCGCGCTGACGTTACTGAATAAATGGGCAAACGTGGGCTTGGCCAAAAATAAAGCCGCCCACGCGGCGCGCGCGGACGGCTTGGCTCATCGCGGGCGGCGTATTCAGGCGTTCTTTTCGAGGTGGCTGCGCAGTTCGTTGATCGAGGCAAAGCGGAGTGTGCCTTGCGGCAGTTCGGCTTCGATCGAACCATCGACGTAGAGCGTATAGCCCATGCCGTCGACGACGCCGGATTTCAGGATCGCCACCGTCCGCGGCTCGCTCGGGCGCGACATCGGTGCTTCCGGCTCATCCCGTTGAGCTGGCTCGAATTTCGGTTCCGGCTTGGCTTCGGCCGGCACCTTGGCGGGCTTGGCTTCGGCGGGCCACATGGCATCGAAATAAGCCGTATGCGGGCGGGCCGGCGCCATCGGCGGCGGCGAGCGCCAACCGGCATCCATCGAGGGTTCATGACGGGAATCAGGCGTCTCGACGTCGTTGAATTCGAAGGACGGCGAAACCTCGTCAGCGGCGGGTTGGGGCGTAGGCTGTTGCGGCGACAGGGAAATATCGTCTTCGACGGTCGGCGGCTGGTCGTCCGGATTGCGCAGCGTCGGGGCGAAGGAATGCTCTTCGACGGGTAGCGGCGCCGGCTCATGGGCTTCTGCGGCCTCGCTTTTCTCCAATTTCGGCTTCGGCGGGAACGGAACGCGGCCGGTGCCGGGGCGAGATCCGCCTGAAGAATCAAACACATCGAGCGGGCGGTTGGCGCGGATCGGCGGGCGGCTCGCCAATGCCTCGGTAAGTCTTTGAAGCTGCATGACAACCACGCCGAGGCCGGTGACGATCAGGCCGCCGATAAAGGCGGTCGTGCCGGCGACGATCAGCGTGTTGCCGAAGGAGAACTCATTGATCGGAATACCGAATCCGATCAGAATGGCGCCGACCGCGGCGGCCAAAGCGCCGATACCCAACAACAGAACCGACATACGCTTTACAACCCTCTCCTGGACCCCAAGTCCTTGGCCCGCAGCAACCGGCTAAACTCTTCTAACAACGAAGCAATTCTCGCTTGTTCCGGCGCCGACGGCAACGATTAATGTTAAAATACCAGATAATGCCTTCAAACTTCATTAACGCTGTTGGGCCGCCAGAGCGCCGCGTTATTCGGCACGAGATTCGGCTTAACTACCGGCGGGCAACGCGCCGGCAATGTCAGAGCAAGCGGGGCAATTTGCCTTCGCTCAAGTTGTTGCCCCCGGTCGCGCCAGCGCCTAACTAACTTAACTGAGGAACTCGCCCGTGACCTGCCGGTTTCACTCGAAGGACCGGCTAATTTTCAATCATCGTTTGTGGATCGAGGAGGACCTGATGTCGTTTACGCTGCCCGACCTGCCCTACGCTCATGACGCGCTGGCGCCCTACATGTCGCGCGAGACGCTCGAATATCACCACGACAAGCATCACAAGGCTTACGTGGACAACGGCAACAAGCTCCTGGCCGGCAGCGGCCTGGAAGACAAACCGCTCGAAGAAATCGTGAAAGGCTCGTTCGGCAAGAACGCCGGCCTCTTCAACAACGCGGTCAGCACTACAATCACCTGCATTTCTGGAAGTGGATGAAGCCGAACGCGGCGGCGACAAGATCCCCGGCAAGCTCAGGCCAAGATCGACTCCCGATCTCGGCGGTCTCGATAAGCTGAAAAACCGATTTCGCGTCGCCGGTGTCGGCCAGTTCGGCTCCGGCTGGGCTGGATCGAGGTCAAGGACGGCAAGCTTGCCATCTCGAAGACCCCGAACGGCGAAAGCCCGCTGGTGCACGGCGCCTCGCCGATCCTCGGCTGCGACGTCTGGGAGCATTCCTACTACATCGACTATCGCAACCGTCGCCCTGATTATCTCAAGGCTTTCCTCGATCATCTGGTGAATTGGGAACACGTCGAAGAAATGTTCGAGGCCGCAACCAAGTAAGCGGCCCGTGACGGCTTCGGAGATTTGACGGCTATGAGCGGCATGCGGTCGGCAGACATTATGGCCGACCGCATCGCCATGGCGGTGCTGGGCGGCGGTGGCCATTGCCGCCATTTTTTACGTTCCGCGATTACGGCCTCGGCCTGGGACGACTACACCCATTCGCAATATGGCGACCTCCTGCTCAAGCTGTATGGCTCGGGCTTTGACGACCGGCGGGCACTCTCTTTCGTCAATCTGTTCATGTATGGCGGCGGCTTCGACATGGCGGCGGCGCTCGCCGCCAAAGTGCTGCCGTTCGATCTGTTCGAGACGCGCCGCCTGATCGGGCGCCGCGGTCGGCCTGCTTGGGCTTTACGCCACCTGGCGGCTCGGCCGCCGCTTGGGCGGGGCGCGTGCGGGCTTATGCGCGCTGGTGCTGCTCGCCGCCTGCCCGCTTTATTACGGCCATATGTTCATGAACGCGAAGGACGCGCCCTTCGCGACCGCGATGGTGGTGTTGCTGCTCGGCGTGGTGCGCGCCTTCGACGCCTATCCCAATCCCAGCCGCCGCACGATGGTGCTGGTCGGCGTTGCCTCGGCGCAGCCTTCGGCTCGCGCGTCCTTGGCCGTGGTGGCGGCCGCCTTATCTCGCCGCCAGTCTATTGCTGATCGTCGCCGAGGAAGCCTTCACGCTCGGCCTTCGCCCCTGCTGCCGCGCGACTCGGCCGTTTCATCTGGGTACTGCTGCCGGCGCTGCCGCTCGCCTATCTGATCATGGGCTTGTTGTGGCCGTGGTCTATCCTGGCGCCGCTCAACCCGCTGCGCGCGGCGGAATATTTCGACAAGTTTTTCGAGAAGCCGTGGAAAGAACTTTACGAAGGCGTGCTGATCCGGTGACGGACATGCCGGCAAGCTACCTGCCGCAATTATTCGCGCTGAATTGCCTGAGCTAATGCTGGCGCTCGGCCTTGCCGGCATGACCGCGCGCTGGTGGCGGCGACGCGCCGAACTATTCCCTTGTCCAGGCGCGCCGACTTTTGGTCGTGGTGCTGGCCGCGATCATGCCGATTGCGCTGGCGCTGATCACGCGGCCGGCGCTTTACAACGGAGTGCGCCATTTCATTTTCCTGGCGCCGCCGTTTGCCGTGCTCGGCGGATTGGCCGCCGCCTGGGCCATCGATCGCGCGCAAGCTCGCGGCCGCGCCGCAAAAGCCGCGCTGGCCGCCGTCTTTGCCGCCGGCATCGCGCTGCCGGTGTCCGACATGGTGCGGCTGCATCCCTATCAATACACATATTTCAACACGATCGCCGGCGGCGTGAGCGGCGCCCACGACAACTACATGCTGGATTACTGGGGGGCTTGCCTTCAAACAGGCGGCGCAGGAACTGCGCGCGCGGCTCGAACGCGCCGCCGACAAGCAGCCCAACGGCCGGCCCTGGGTGGTCGCAATCTGCGGCCCGCAATCCTCGGCGCGCGTCGCGCTCGGCCCGGAATTCGAAACCACCTACGATCAGAAGAAGGCCGACTTCGCGCTGGCGCTCGGCACGTTCTATTGCCGGCATTTGCAGGCGCCGATCATGGCGACCGTCGAGCGCGAAGGCGTGCCCTATGCGACCGTCTATGATTTTCGGGGACGGCCGGCCGAAAAGCTGACGGTCGAACCGCCGCCGTGAGGAGGCATGTTTCGGCCGGGCACAACAATGAAATCACTCACAAATTGACCGATCCCTAAATTGTAGCGATCGTTTTCCACGCAGACTGCATTTGCGGGGGTATCGTTTGTCATAGGCAAACCTATGGGGGCGTTACGTCATGAAACGCTCGTTGTTATTTACTTCCGTTCTTGCAATCGCCGTTCCGTTTCGGTCTTTATGGCCGCCGCGCGCCAGGCGGCACCGCTGCTGCCGTCGCTGCCTGCCGATAGCGAAGGCAGGCTGAAGGTCGGACAGAATGAACTCTTTCCCGCAGAATTTGCCATCGCTGTCGCCGCAGCGGCGCGATCGACCAATACCGATCCGGCGCTGCTGTTCGCGCTGACCGCGCGTTTTAAATCCGCAGGCGAAGCCCATGGCGCAAATGCCGGCAACGATCCGGACGCGCCCGTTGGCGGCCCTTACGCCTACGGTTCCGCGCCGCTGGCTCCACGACCTCGCCATGTTCGGCAAGGATGCCGGTTACCCGGAGTTCGCGGCGGCCGTGACGCGGTTGCCGTATGGCACGCTGGCGATTACCGACCCGAATCTCCGCTTTCGCGCCATGACCGCGCGGACAGACCCTTATTTGTCGTCTTTCCTGGCCGCCAAGGCCTGGCAAAGGGCGCGCAAGCAACTTGAAACGCGGCGCGAGCCCTCGGACGGTCTGACCATGATCGCATTTCTCGGCGCGGCGCCGCTGGCCGAACGATTGGCCCAACGTAACGACAAGAACCGATCCGAGCTCCTGGAAAGAATCGTCAGCGACGATCTCGGCGTGCTCTTGATCATGACGGGACTGCCGGCGCGCGACGCGCGAACGGACTCGGAGTGGAAAGTCGGTAATTTCATCGACGAAATCACCGAGCTCTTGCACAACGAAATCAGCGCCTATAGCGCGGCCCGGCGTATCGACGTGCCGGACGACTACCGTCCGCGCAAGCCCCTGAGCTGACTAGCCGTCAAGCCGACCTTATCGGTTCGAATATCTAACGTGCTTGTGACGGTGATAATGGGCATGGCGGCGCGAGTCACCCGCGCACCGCGCCGCACCGTACTTACCTTCCAATGTGCCGCTGAATGGCTTGCCGAATGTATCGCCATTGGCCGGCGCGTTCGCGCCGCAATTGGGCTGGCTTTGCGCCAACGAGATTGTCGTGGCGCTCAGCAGCATGGCCGACGCCGCAAGCAATGTTTTTAAAGTCATGATTCCGGTCTCCCATCTGAACTCCTTTAGAAACCTCCAACTACGCCTTTGGTTCGATCACAACGCAGTTGGACGACGCCGTGCTTCCCGGGCGAAATGCTTTTGCGCTGCGGCATGTGCGCACTTGCTTCGGCATATCCTATAGTCCAGACCGGAAGCTCACGGGTTCGTGCGCACGGAGACAGAATGGCCGCGCCGATCAATATGGAAGCCTATAGCGACGCACTTGTCGTCCTGGGTACGGCCGGCATCGTCGTACCCATTGTGCACCGTTTGGGCTTAAGCCCCGTGCTTGGCTATCTTGGGGCCGGCGCACTGCTGGGGCCGCTCGGCCTGGGCTCGCTCATCCACGAAATGCCGTTTCTATACTGGGTCACCGTGATCGACGCCAAGAACGTCGCCGGCATCTCCGAACTCGGCGTTGTCTTCCTGCTGTTCCTGATCGGCTTGGAACTTTCCTACGAACGCCTGAAGTCCATGCGCCGTTTGGTGTTCGGGCTCGGCACCTTGCAGATCATGCTCTCGGCCGCCGCAATCGGCGGCGTCGCCGTGCTGACCGGCAACACAACCGCGGTGTCGATCATCCTCGGCGCCGGCCTGGCTTTGTCGTCGACCGCGATCGTCGTCGATATCCTTTCCAATCAAGGCCGCCTCGCCACGGCCGCCGGCCGTGCGAGCTTTTCGGTTCTGCTGGCACAAGACCTGGCGGTCATTCCGATCCTGCTTTTCATTTCCATTCTCGGCGGCGGGTCGAGCGCCTCGATCATCACCAGCCTGGCCTTCGCGCTTTTGAACGCGGCTGTTGCCGTCGGCGCCATCGTGATCTTCGGCCGGCTTTTTCTGCGACCGATGTTTCGCCTGGTGGCTTCTGCCGGCACCAGCGAACTGTTCGTGGCGGCCGCGTTGTTCGTGATTATCGGCGCCGGCACGGCGGCGGCGATGGCCGGACTTCCCATGGCGCTGGGCGCGTTTATCGCCGGCCTCTTGCTCGCCGAGACGGAGTTCCGCAAGGCCATCGAGACCACGGTCGGCCCTTTCAAGGGACTGCTGCTCGGCGCGTTCTTCTTCACCGTCGGCATGAATATCGATGTCCGCGAGCTTGCCCGTCAGCCGTTGTGGCTTTTCGCCTCCGTCGTCGGCCTGATCGGCATCAAGTCGACCTTGCTGATCGGTCTAGCGCGCCTGTTTCGCCTGCCGTGGCCGGCAGCGGTCGAGACCGGTCTTCTGCTCGGACCCGGCGGCGAGTTTGCCTTCGTCAGTATCGGCATGGCCACGACACTCGGGCTGATTGCCGCCAATGTCTCAAGCTTCGCATTGGCCGTGACGTCGATCACGATGGCGCTCATTCCGGTGCTGTCGCACGTCGCGCGCCGTTTGGCGCCGAAGTTCAGCACACCGGACACGCTGGCTCCCGAACTTGCCGTTGCGCCGACCGGCGGCAGCGGCCATGCCATCGTCGTCGGCTACGGCCGCGTCGGGCAGGTTGTCTGCGCGATGCTCGAGCGGCACAAGTTTCGCCACATCGCCGTCGACAACGAGGCCGATACGGTCCCCGAACATCGGCGTAGCGGGCGCGAGGTTTACTACGGCGACGCAACGAACCCGGATTTCCTGAAGGCTTGCGGCCTCGCCGACGCGAGAGCCGTGATCGTCACCGTTGCCGCGAAGGGCGCCATCGACGATATCGTCAAGCAGGTGCGGGCGGCGCGGCCGGATATTCTGATCGTCTCTCGCGCGCGCGACGCCGCCCACGCGCGCCATCTCTATGCGATCGGGGTGACCGACGCGGTGCCGGAAACCATCGAGGCCAGCCTGCAATTGTCGGAAGCGGCGCTGATCGGACTGGGGCTTTCGACCGGACTGGTCATTGCATCTGTCCACGAGAAGCGCGACGAGTTTCGGCGCGAGTTACAGCAGGCGGCCAAAGCCGCCGAGAGCGACTCGCAGCCCTGAACTGCAATGCGTTTTATCCGGCCCGCGCGATCAAGCGGCCATGCGCGCGCACGACGCGTCTAAGCGTGCGCGAACTGCCAATAAAGCTCGCGCGCCTTGCGATAGAACGGCCCCGGCTGCAATGAGCGCTGGTCGATGCGGTTGACCGGCATCACCTTGGAATAATTGCCGGATGAAAATATTTCATCGGCCAATTCCAGATCGGCATAGCGCAGCGTCGTTTCGACCACGCTCACACCAGCGTCGCGCAGCAGCTTGATGACGCGCTGGCGCGTGATGCCGTTGAGGAAGGTGCCGTTCGGCGCCGGCGTCAACACCACGCCGTCTTTGGCGATGAAGATGTTGGCGCTGGCGAGTTCGGCGACGTTGCCAAGCACGTCGTTCATCACGCAACTGCCAAAGCCGCGCGCATTCGCTTCCAACAACGCGCGCGCGTTATTCGGATAGAGGCAACCCGCCTTGGCGTCGAGCGGCATGGTTTCCGCGGTGGGCTTGCGGTACGGCGACAGCGTGATCGAGAAACCTTCCGGCGGCCGCATCGGCGCTTCGTAAAGCGTCAGGCACCACTCGGTGGTGTCGGGGTCGGGCGCGATCATCAGCTTGCCGCTGTTTTCGGCCCAATAGGTCGGACGCACATAGAGCGCAGCGTCCGGCGCGAAGCGCTTGATGCCGTCGCGGGTCAGGCCTTCCCAGGTCTCCGCCGTCACCACGGGCTTCAAATGCATGGCGATAGCCGAGGCGTTGACACGCTCGCAATGCAACGCAAGGTCGGGCGTCACGCCCTCGAAGGTGCGCGCGCCGTCGAATACCGACGAGGCGAACAGCGCCGCGTGCGAGCGCACACCCATGATCGGGATGTTGCCCTCATGCCAATCGCCTTTGTAGAACGTCCAGGTCTTCGACCAGCCCTGCCCCGCCGCCATCCTTTTTCCTCGCCTTTGCTTTTTGTTGTTGCGCAGGCAGCATAGCCACCCAGCCCGGAGGACACCATGTCGTGCAAAAACAGGTGTTGAGCGACCTCAATTCGCCCGTTTGAGGGGGTGGCGCGGGCCACCGGCGCCGACTATATGCGGTCCCAACCAACCCGCATCGCAAGCGCCGCCGCCGGAATCCATGCAGCCGATCATTTCCATTAAAAATCTACAGAAGACCTATGCGACCGGCTTCCGGGCGCTCAAGGACATCAATCTCGACATTCGCCGCGGCGAGATCTTCGCGCTGCTCGGCCCCAATGGCGCCGGCAAGACGACACTCATCGGCATCGTCTGCGGCATCGTCAATGCCTCGACCGGCTCGGTGACGGTCGACGGCCATGATATCGCCGCCGACTACGGGCGGCGCGCGAGCTGATTGGGCTTGTGCCGCAGGAACTCACGACCGACGCTTTCGAGACCGTGTGGGCGACGGTGTCGTTCAGCCGCGGCCTGTTCGGCAAGGCGCCGAACCCGGCGCATATCGAGAAAATCCTGCGCGAATTGTCGTTGTGGGACAAGAAAGACAACACGATCCGAACGCTGTCCGGCGGCATGAAACGCCGCGTCATGATTGCCAAGGCGTTGTCGCATGAGCCGCAGGTGCTGTTCCTCGACGAGCCGACCGCGGGCGTCGATGTCGAGTTGCGCAAGGACATGTGGCAGGTGGTGCGCGAACTGCGCGATTCCGGCGTCACCATCATCCTGACCACGCATTACATCGAAGAAGCGGAGGACATGGCCGACCGCGTCGGCGTCATCAGCAAAGGCGAGATCATCCTGATCGAGAACAAGGCCGAACTGATGCGCAAGTTCGGCAAGAAACAGTTGACCTTGCATCTGCAGAAAAAGCTCGACGTGCTGCCGCCCGCGCTTGCCGCGCATAACCTGACGCTTGCCGACGGCGGCGAAGAGCTGGTGTTCAACTACGATACCAAGGCCGAGCACACCGGCGTCACCGCGATGCTGAGTGCCCTCAGCAATGCCGGCATCCGGTTCCGCGACCTGCAAACCAAGCAAAGCTCGCTGGAAGACATCTTTGTCGGCCTTGTGAGCCAGAAATCATGAACCTTCGCGCGGTCCAAGCAATCTATTTCTCGGAGATGGCGCGCACGAAACGCACTATCTGGCAAAGCATCGTGTCGCCGGTCCTGTCGACATCGCTCTATTTCGTGGTGTTCGGCGCGGCGATCGGCTCCCGCATCACCGAGATCGAGGGCATCAACTACGGCGCCTTCATCGTCCCCGGCCTGATCATGCTGACGCTGTTGACGCAGAGCACGATGAACGCCTCGTTCGGCATCTATTTCCCGCGGTTCACCGGCACCATCTACGAGATTCTGTCGGCGCCGGTATCGGGCGTCGAGATCGCCATCGGCTATGTCGGCGCGGCGGCGACCAAGTCGATCATCTTAGGTTTGATCATCCTGGCGACGTCGTTCCTGTTCGTACCGCTGCACGTCGCGCATCCGTTATTGATGCTGTCGTTCCTGGTGCTGACGTCGGTCACTTTCAGCCTGCTTGGCTTCATCATCGGCATCTGGGCTGACGGCTTCGAGAAGCTGCAGATCATTCCGCTCTTGATCATCACGCCGCTGACGTTCCTCGGCGGCACCTTCTATTCGACCAGCGTATTGCCGCCGCTGTGGCAGAAAATCACGCTGTTCAATCCGGTGGTCTATCTGATCAGCGGATTCCGCTGGAGCTTCTTCGAGATTTCCGACGTCAGCCCTTCCATCAGCATCGGCATGACCTTGCTGTTCCTGGTCGCAAGCCTCGCCGTGGTCTGGTGGATCTTCCGCACCGGCTACAAGCTCAAGAACTGACCGCACCCCGGGCAATAAACCGCCGCATCTGGGGTATGCTTGCCGTGGGGCGTTGAGACCCCGAAACGCGAGGGAGGTTCGTTCATGTCGCTTGTTTCCAAGACCGTTATGGCCGTTGGCGTCGCTGCCCTGATGTCCTCTGCAGCGACCGCGCAGGTCGTCACCCAGAAGAACGTTTCGCTGGCAATGGCGCAGACCATCGCCAATGCCGCGCTGGCCCAGTGTCAAAGTATGGGGTTCAAGGTTTCGGTGACGGTCATCGACCGCGCCGGCTTCGCCCTGGTCATGCTGCGTGGCGACGGCGCCGGCCTCCATACGCCCGAAGGCAGCGACCGCAAGGCCTACACGGCGCACCTACGGTTCGCCCTCGGCCAATTTCGCCAAGCGCGTACAGACCGACCCGGCCTACGCGCCGGCGACGCAATACGCCCGCGTACTAGCGCTGGGCGGCGGCTTGCCGATCAAGGTTGGCGACGAGGTAATCGGTGCGGTCGGCGTCTCGGGCTCACCCGGCAAGGACGACGTCTGCTCGCAAGCCGGCATCGACAAGGTGGCGGACCAGTTGAAGTAATTAGCTGGCCAATTCCTCGCGCAAAATCTCGAGCTCCAGCCACTGTTCCTCGGCGGCGGCGAGCTTGCGTTGGGTCTCGGAAAGGTCGGTGGTGACCTTCTCGAACCCGGCGCGGTCGCGCAGATAGAATTGCGGATCGTCGAGCTTGGCCTGCAACTCGTTGGCCTTGGCGTTGAGCGCGGCCATGGTTTTGGGCAGCGTTTCCAGCGCGTGCTTTTCCTTGAATTTCATCTTGCGTTTCGGCGCCGATGCCTCGCCGGCAGGAGCGGCGGCCTTGGCCGGCCTGTCCTTCTCTTCCTTGGCAGCCGCGCGCGTCAGATCGGCGCCGCGCTGCGCCAGCATGTCGCTGTAGCCGCCGGCATATTCGATCCAGCGGCCATCACCTTCCGGCGCGATCACGCCGCTGACCAGACGGTCGAGGAAATCGCGGTCGTGGCTGATCAGCAGCACGGTGCCGGGATACTCGCCGATCATGTCCTCGAGCACGTCGAGGGTTTCCATGTCGAGGTCGTTGGTCGGCTCGTCGAGGATCAGCAAATTCGAGGGCTTGGCCAGCGCCTGCGCCAGCATCAAACGGCCGCGCTCGCCGCCGGAAAGCTTGCCCAACGGCGTGCGCGCCTGCTCGGCCGAAAACAGGAAGTCCTTCATGTAGCTGATGACGTGCTTGCCGACGCCGTTGACCGAAACGGTGTCGCCCTCGCCGCCGGTCAGCGCCTGCTTGACCGTGACGTTGGGATCGAGGCTGTCGCGATGCTGGTTGAGCGTCGCGACAGCCAGCGTCGAACCGAGCCGCACCGAACCCGTGTCAGACTCGAGCACGCCGGTCAGCATATTGATCAATGTGGTCTTGCCGCTGCCGTTCGGACCGATGATGCCGATGCGGTCGCCGCGCTGGATGCGGATCGAGAAATCGTTGACGATGGCGCGATCGCCGTAGGTCTTGGAAATATTCTTGGCCTCGATTACCAGCGCGCCGGACGGCGCGGCGGCGCCCGCGGTGATGGTGGCGTCACCGGCGGTGGCGCGATAGGTGCGGCGGTTCTCGCGCAGCGCCTGCAACTGGCCGACGCGGCGCATGTTGCGCTTGCGCCGTCCGGTGACGCCGTAACGCATCCAGTGTTCTTCGGCGACGATCTTGCGGTCGAGCTTGTGCTGTTCGCGTTCTTCCTCCGCCAGCAGCATGTCGCGCCATTCCTCGAAGTGCGAGAAGCCCCGCTCGATGCGGCGCGTGCAGCCGCGGTCGAGCCAAACCGTGGTGCGCGACAGATTGGAGAGGAAGCGGCGGTCATGGCTGATGATGACCAGCGCGGTACGCCGCGCGTCGAGATCGCGCTCAAGCCACTCGATGGTGGTGAGGTCAAGGTGGTTGGTCGGCTCGTCGAGCAGCAGAATATCGGGCGACGGCGCCAGGACGCGGGCGAGCGAAGCCCGGCGCGCCTCGCCGCCGGACAGGTGCCCGGGGTCTTCCTGGCCTGTAAGGCCGAGATCTTCGAGCAGATGGCGGGCGATATAGGGATCGTCGGTAGCTTTGAGTCCGGCTTCGACATACGCGAGCGTCGAGGTAAACCCTGAGAAATCCGGCTCCTGCGGCAGATACCGCACCACGGCGCCGGGCTGCACGAAGACGGAGCCATGGTCCGGCTCAAGCGCCTGGGCCGCGATCTTGAGCAGCGTCGACTTGCCCGAGCCGTTGCGGCCGACCAGCGACACGCGCTCGCCGGTCGACACCGACAGATCGGCGCTCGTGAGCAGCGGCGTACCGCCGAAGGTCAGGCCGATCTCTTTGAGTTGCAGAAGTGGAGGAGCCATGACGCTTTCTAATTCTAACCTTGTGCGGCAAATTTGGCGCGTCCGCGGCCGACGCGTTGGAGTTTCAAATTGAAAGGGCAGCGTCTCAACGGGCGCGGGCCACAGACCTCTGCGCCACTCAGTGCCTTATGCCGCGGTGCGGCGCAAGGCGCCAGAGTCCTTCATGTCGTCATGCAGTGCGATTGAATCAAGGTCGAATCCGTTCGGCCATGTCAACGCACCCAATTCGACAAAAACGCGCGCAAAAAATGCCGCGTCCTTCAAGGGCGCAATCATCGATCCGCTTTCGGCAACAATGTCTGGAAAGTCGCGCTCGCCTTCCATTCCGTCTGAAAAACGTAGACGCAAGCGGAAATCGCCCAGCGTCTCAACCCGCACGATTTTGACGATATCGATCATATTCAACCATCCAGACCGGCAATCTGCTGAAACGGCTCTCGCTGCCTCCCGCGTTGCCAATTTTCCAAGAGTTCGGCTCGCCGAAGCAAGACCCATTCTTGCACGATCCTAACGCATTTGGCGGCAATTGCCCACCGATCACTTCGCCCTTTTCGATGGCGATCAAAGCCTCGAAGCCCTGATAAAAGGCATGCAGATGCGGCGGCGCATGATCGCGCCAATATGCGGATCATGATGCCGTAGAAAACGGCAATCGTCGGCATCGTCGCGCACCTATTCCGCCAGCGCGTGCAGAATCCGCGCCCAGGAGCGGATGCCTTTATGGTAGCAGGTCAGGTCGAACTTCTCGTTGGGCGAATGGACGCGGTCGTCGTCGAGCGCGAAGCCGACCAGCAGCGAATCCATGCCGAGCACGTTCTTGAAGTCGGCGACGATCGGGATCGAGCCGCCGGCGCCGACCGCCACCGCCTTCTTGCCCCACTCCTCGCCCAGCACCGTGCGCGCCTTGCTGAGCGCGGGATTGTCGAACGACAGTTCCAACGCCGCCGCGAGGCCGAAGTTGCCGAACTCGACGCTGCAATCCGCCGGCAGCCGCGCTTTGACGAAGGCGCGGAAGCTGTCGCGGATTTTTTGCGGGTCCTGCGTGCCGACCAAACGGAACGACACTTTTGCCGATGCCTGTCCGGGAATGACGGTCTTGGCACCTTCGCCGGTGTAGCCGCCGATGATGCCGTTGAGTTCGGCGGTCGGCCGCGTGGTGATCTGTTCGATCAACATGCGGTCCTTTTCGCCAGCCGATGTCTTGAGACCAATGGGCCCTAGGAACTTTTCCGGCGTCAGGTCGAGCGCCTTGAGGTCCGCCTTGATGTCGGCCGGCAGTTCCTTCACGCCGTCGTAGAAGCCGGGAATGGTGACGCGGCCATTGTCGTCCCACAGCGCGCCGAGGATCTTGGTCAGCAGCCGGATCGGATTCTGCGCAGCGCCGCCGAACACGCCGGAGTGCAGATCGCGGTCGGCGCAGGTGATCTTGACGTCTTCATAGACCAGCCCGCGTAGCGACGTGGTCACCGCCGGAGTTTTCTGGTCCCACATGGCGGTGTCGCAAACCAAAGCAAGGTCGAGTTTGAACTCGTCGGCGTTGTCGCGGACGAATTTAAACAAATGCTGCGAGCCGCATTCCTCCTCGCCCTCGATCATCATCGTAATCGGCAGCGGCAGCTTGCCGGTGACGGCCTTGAAGGCCCGGCAGGCCTCGATGAAAGTCATGGCCTGGCCTTTGTCGTCGCAGGCGCCGCGCGCGACGATGATCTTGCGGCCGTCCGGCAATGTCTCAATGCGCGGTTCGAACGGCGGCGTCTTCCAAAGATTGAGCGGGTCGACCGGCTGCACGTCGTAGTGGCCATAGAACAGCACGCGCGGACCGGAAACGCCGTTGGACTTGCCGACCACCACCGGATGCCCCTCGGTCGGGCGCACCGATGCCTCGAAACCGATGGATTTGAGGTCGGAAGCGACATGCTCGGCGGCCGCCTTGCATTGCGGCGCGAAAGCGGGGTCGGTCGATACCGAGGCGATGCGGAGCAGCGCGAACAGCCGCTCGACGCTCTGGTCGATATCCTTGTCGATGCGGCTCAGCACCGCGTCGAGTGTGCTCATGACGGCCTCCTTATTGGGTCACCTATCACTAGCAACGTCACCGCCGCCTGAAAAGCACTGTTCGCGACCCGTTCGCGCGCTAACGGGGTTTTTTGCGTTCTACTTTATGAATTCATAAGCATAAACCACCGGTCCGAATGACCGGCCCGGAAAATTTTTGCTAGGACATCCGCCGCCGAAGCCAAGCGGTACACCAGGAAGGCGACGAGTTTTTATCGAGACCAATCAAATGACGCGCAAGAGTTCCACAAATTGCCGGCTGTGGCTAAGCACGGTCGCAGACATAACCGCATCGGGCGCGACACCGCACCGCACTCGTAAAAATTCTGTGATGCGTCGACATTCTCATTTCGCTTGACTCACGCACGAGCCAATGGATGAACAAACGGAAAAACAATCGACGCGGTGCCGCATCGTGCTTGTCATCGTCATCAACCGCGTTCAATATAAACTTCAACTCGCCGCCAGTGCGGGGCTCGTGAGGGAATCATGGAAGAGTTGGTTGCGCGTCTCGTCGCCAATGTTGGCGTTGATCGGACGCCGCGGAAAAAGCGGTCGGCATCATCCTCGACTTCTGCGTAAGGAAGGTCCTGCCGACAAGTGCAGACGCTTATCGACGGTCTCCGGGCGCAGAGGCTTTCCTGCAAGCTCAGCAAGCATCGGATACCGGTGGCGGCATGTTCGCCATGGGCGGCCTGATGGGCGCCGGCAGCAAGATGATGGCGGCTGGCCTGAGCATGGGCCAGGTGCAAGGCGTCACCAAGGAAACCATCGGCTTTGCCCGCGAAAAGCTCGGCGACGATGCGGTCGGCGAGATCGTCGGCGCCATTCCAGGACTAGCGCAGTTCATTTGAACTTGCGTTCTATTGAAGCGACTAAGATTAAGTAGCGGACCGAGGAGCACATTAATGTCTTATCCCATCACCGATATCGACGGGATCGATGGCGACGTCGCCACGATCTTGAAGTCGGTGGGGATCCGGTCGACCGGCAAGCTGCTCGAGATGGCGCGCACGGTAAAGGGACGCAAGTCGCTGTCCGAAAAGACCGGATTAACGAAAAGCAGTGGCTGTGCTGGGCCAACGTCGCCGACCGCATGCGCGTTCGCGGCATCAGCAAGGAATATGCCGAGCTGTTGCAGGCCGCGGGCGTCGATACCGTCAAGGAGCTCCAGTACCGCAACCCGGCCAAGCTCGCCAAGGCGATGGCCGACGCAACAAAACGCGCAAGATGGTCCGCCTGCTGCCATCTGAGAAGGTGGTGTGCCGCTGGATCGAAAGCGCGCAGAAGCTGCCGCTCAAGATTACGTATTGACGCTGTCGGGGCCTGCTTGACAGCGTTTCCGGGACCGCGCAAAGCGACCAGCATGGCGCTCGCCCGTACCATCGCGAATCCGGCTGCAGCCTCCGAGGCGGCGGCGGCCGGCGCCCTGCCCGCGCTGCTGGCGCTCGGCCGGCCGCTGGTCATGGGTATCCTCAACGTCACACCGGATTCCTTTTCCGACGGTGGGCGTTTCATCGATCCGGCGACCGCGATCGCGCACGCCGCCGCGATGGCCAAGCAAGGCGCCGACATTCTCGACATCGGCGCGGAATCGACCAGGCCCTATGGCGGCGCGCGGCCGGTCTCGGCAGAAGATGAGCTGGCTAGGCTGGCGCCGGTGCTGCCGGAAGTCGCCAAGCTCGGTCTGCGGGTATCGATCGACACCATCAAAGCCGACGTCGCGCCTGGGCGCTCGATCGCGGGGCGTCGATCGTCAATGACGTCTGGGGCCTGCAACGCGATCCCGCGATGGCGCCGCTGATGGCCGAACGCGGCGTGCCGGTCATCGTCATGCACAACCGCGACAGCGCCGACGCCGCATCGACATCATGGCCGACGTGCTGGCCTTCTTTACCCGCTCGCTCGACATCGCCGAGCGCGCCGGCATCGCGCGCGACAAGATCGTCCTCGACCCCGGCATCGGCTCGGCAAGACGCCGGAACAAAGCATCATCTGCCTCGCGCACCTTGCCGAACTCAAGCGCTTCGGGCTGCCGCTGCTGGTCGGCGCCTCGCGCAAGCGCTTCATCAATACCGTGACGCCATCGGCGCCGAACGAGCGCATCGGCGGCTCGATCGCCAGTCACCTCGTCGCGGTGGAGAATGGTGCTACAATCGTGCGGGTTCACGACGTGGCGGAAACCGTGCAGGCGCTGCGGGTCGCCGCCGTTATCCGGATCGCAAAATGACCGACCGCATTTTCATCAAGGGACTGTCGCTGCACGCCCACCACGGCGTCATGGCGCATGAGGCCAAGGTTGGACAAAGCTTCAGCATCGACCTCGATCTGACGATCGATCTGTCGGCCGCCGCCAACTCGGACAAGGTCGTGGACACGGTCTCGTACGATAAAGTCGTCGAATGCGCGAGCAACGTGTTCTGCTCGCAACGCTTCCGCCTGATCGAAGCCGCCGCGGCGAACGTCGCCGACGCCGTGCTGGCGCAGTTCCCGCGTGTCAGCGCTGTCGCGGTGACGATCCACAAGCCGCATGCACCGATCTCCGCCATCTTCACCGATCTCGGCGTGACCCTCACGCGCAAGCGCGGCGATAGCCGCTCATGAGCGAGGCGCTTCTCGCGCTGGGCGGCAATGTCGGCAACAGCCGGGCCATTCTCGACCGCGCCGTGGCGCTGCTGTGCGACGGTATCGAGATCAAGCTGGTCGCGCGCTCGGCCGATTACCTGACGCCGCCGTGGGGCTTCAAATATCAGGCGCCCTTCATCAATCTCTGCCTGGCGGTCGAGACGACGCTCAAGCCACGCGACCTTTTGGCACGCTGCCAGGCGGTCGAATTGCAGCTCGGCCGCGACCGGGCGCATGAAAAGCGCTGGGGCCCGCGCACCGCCGACGTCGACATCGTCGCCTATGACGACCTCAAGCTCGACGAGCTTGGGCTGACGCTGCCGCATCCGCGGCTGTTCGAGCGGGCCTTCGTGCTCCGGCCGCTGGCGGAAATCGCGCCGGACCGCCTGATCTCGGGCAAAAAGGTGCGCGACGCCCTGGCCGCGCTCGATACCGCAGTATCAAGCGGCTGCCGCCGCAAACATGACGGGCATGCAATTTGCTTTACCTCAATAGCGCCGACAATAGCTTCACCTTGCCGTCTGTGCCATTTTCAAGCCAATGACCGACGAACTCGCCCTCGCGACCGAATTTCCCCGACCAGCCAGGCGGAATGGCGTAAACTTGTCGAGACCGCCCTCAAAGGCGCCTCATTCGACAAACGTCTGGTGACACAAACCTATGACGGCTTGCGGGTCGAGCCGCTCTACCCGCGCGCCGCCGGTGTCCAGCCGGTCGCCGGACGCACGCCCGGCACGGCCTGGCCTTGATGCAGCGGGTCGACCATCCCGACCCGGTGGCCGCCAACAAGCAGGCGCTGGAAGACCTGGAAAACGGCGCAACCGGACTGGCGCTGGTGTTTGCCGGTTCGGTCAACGCCAACGGTTACGGGCTCGACGCCACGCCGGCCGTGCTTGAGCGTGTGTTGAAAGATGTCGAACTCGATGCCGGCATCACCATCGACTTCAATGTCAGCGCCGCGACCCGCGCCGCCGTACAGCATTTCGCCGCGCTGGTAAAAGCCAGGAATATCGCGCCGGCTTCGGTCGAATTGCGCGCCGCCCTCAATCCGATCGGCGGCTTTGCCGGCGTCGGGCACGAGCCCGCGGCCGTGGAGCGACCTGTCGAAATACTTCGCCGAGTTGGTGGGCGAATTGGCCGGTCAGGGATTCCGCGGGCCTTTCGCGGTCGCTGACGGCCGTATCATCCATAATGCCGGCGGTTCCGAAGCGCAGGAATTGGCGTTCGCGATCGCCAGCGCCGTGGAATATCTGCGCGCGCTGACCGCGAACGGCGTGGCGCTCGATGCCGCGCGCGGCATGATCTATTTCCGGATGTCGGCGGACGCCGACGAATTTCTCACCATCGCCAAGTTCGTAGCGTTCGGAAACTGTGGGCGCGAGTCGAGGAAGCCTGCGGGCTTGCACCGAAGCCCGCTTACGTCGCCGCCGAGACCGCGTGGCGGATGATGACCAAGCGCGATGTCGACGTGAACATGCTGCGCATGACATCGCGGTGACGGCCGCGGGCCTTGGCGGCGCCGACAGCATCGTGGCGCTGCCGCACACTCTGGCGCTCGGCCTGCCCGACGCCTTTGCGCGCCGCGTCGCCCGCAACACGCAACTCATTCTGCTCGAAGAGTCAATCTGGCGAAAGTCAGCGATCCCGCCGCCGGCTCCGGCGCCATCGAAGACTTGACTACTCAGCTTTGCGGCGCCGCCTGGAAGCAGTTCCAGGAAATCGAAGCGGCCGGCGGCGTTTGGACCGCGCTCGAAAGTGCCCTCATCCAGAAGAATGTCGCGGCGGTACGGGCCGAACGGCAAAAGGCCACCGCGCGGCGCAAGGACGCGCTGACCGGCACCAGCGATTATCCCAACCTTGGCGAGAAGCGCGTGGCGGTGCTGGATGCGGCGCCGGTGATGATGCCCAAAGAACATGTTTCGGCCGTGACGACCGAAGCCTTGCCGCGCATCCGGTTGGCTGAGCCGTTCGAGGCGTTGGCGACGCCTCGGACCGCGTGCTCGCCAAGACCGGCGCGCGGCCGAAAGTATTTCTCGCCAATCTCGGCAAGCTGCCGACTTCTCTGCGCGGGCGATGTTTGCCAAGAATTTCTACGAGGCTGGCGGCATCGAGGCGCTCAACATGACGGCTTCAAGGATCAGGCCGAGATGCTGGTGGCGTTCAAATCATCCGGCGCCAAGCTCGCCTGCCTGTGCTCGTCGGATAAAGTATATGCCGTCGAGGCCGCCGACGCCGCCAAGGCCCTGACCACCGCGGGCGCTACTGTCCATCTCGCCGGACGGCCGGGCGACCTGGAGGCCCCCCTTAAAGAGGCGGGCGGAAAAACCTTCGTATTTCTGGGCTGCGATGTGGTTTCGACCTTACAGGCAGCCCATGATATTCTGGGGGTCAAATGAGCAAGGTCCCGAATTTCGCCACCGTCGACTTCGCCGAGCCCAGCGCCGCGCCGGCCGCCGCCAAGGCTGCGGCGTCAGCGAAAGCCTTGGATGACACCGGAAGGCATCCCGGTAAAGCCCGTCTATGGCGAAGGCGATCTCGCCGGCCTCGATTTCCTCGAGACCTACCCCGGCAAGGCGCCCTATCTGCGCGGGCCCTATCCCGCGATGTACGCGGCGCAGCCGTGGACCATCCGGCAATATGCCGGCTTCTCCACGGCGGAAGATTCCAACGCCTTTTACCGGCGCAACCTCGCCGCCGGGCAGAAGGGCCTTTCCATCGCCTTCGACCTCGCCACCCATCGCGGCTATGACAGCGACCATCCGCGCGTGTCGGGCGATGTCGGCATGGCGGGGGTTGCCATCGACTCGATCTACGACATGCGCACGCTGTTCTCCGGCATCCCGCTCGACCAGATGAGCGTGTCGATGACCATGAATGGCGCGGTGCTGCCGGTGCTGGCGCTTTATATCGTCGCGGCGGAAGAACAGGGCGTGCCGCACGCCAAGCTGTCGGGCACGATCCAGAACGACATCCTCAAAGAATTCATGGTGCGCAACACCTACATCTATCCCCCCGGCCCCAGCATCCGCATCATCTCCGACATCTTCGCCTATACCTCGGCCGAGATGCCGAAGTTCAATTCGATTTCGGTGTCCGGCTATCACATGCAGGAGGCCGGCGCGGACGCAGGACCTCGAACTCGCTTACACGTTGGCCGACGGCGTCGAATATGTCCGCGCCGGCATCAAGGCCGGGCTGACCGTCGACCAGTTCGCGCCGCGCGTTTCGTTCTTCTGGGCGATCGGCATGAACTACTTCATGGAGATCGCAAAGCTCCGCGCCGCCCGCATGATCTGGCCAAGCTGATGAAACCGTTCAAGCCGGAGGATGCGCGCTCGCTGTCGCTGCGCACGCATTGCCAGACGTCCGGCTGGTCGCTGGCCGCGCAGGACGTGTTCAACAACGTATCGCGGACCATGATCGAGGCGATGGCGGCAACGCAAGGCCAGACGCAGTCGCTGCACACCAATGCACTCGACGAGGCCCTCGCCTTGCCGACGGATTTCTCCGCGCGCATCGCCCGCAACACCCAGATCGTGCTGCAACAGGAAGCCGGCGCCACGCGCATCGTCGACCCCCTGGGGCGGCTCTTATTATGTCGAGCGCCTGACCTACGAACTCGCCCGCAAGGCCTGGGGCCATATCGAGGAAGTCGAAAGCCTCGGCGGCATGACCAAGGCCATCGAGGCCGGCATTCCGAAGCTGCGCATCGAGGAAGCCGCCGCGAAGACGCAAGCCCGCATCGATGCCGGGGTGCAGTCGGTGATCGGCGTCAACAAATATCAGCCGACCGACGAAGCGCCCATCGACGTGTTGAAGATCGACAATACCGCCGTGCGCAATATGCAGCTTGAGAAGCTCAAGCGGCTGCGCGCCGAGCGCGATCCAACCGCCTTGCAGGAGGCGCTCGACGCGCTGACGCGGCGGCCACCGGCAACGGCAATCTGCTGGCGCTCGCGGTCGATGCCGCGCGCGCCAAGGCGACCGTCGGCGAAATTTCCATGGCGCTGGAGAAGGTGTACGGACGCCACCGCGCCGAGATCAGGGCGATTACCGGCGTCTACAAGCGGGAGGTCGGCATGACCGGCGCGGTCGAACGGGTGCGCGTGGCGGTCGAAGCATTCGAGGCAGCCGAAGGCCGCCGCCTCGCCTGCTGGTCGCCAAGATCGGCCAGGATGGCACGACCGCGGCCAAAAGGTTATTGCGTCGGCATTCGCCGACTTGGGCTTCGACGTCGATATCGGGCCGCTGTTTGCGACGCCGGCCGAAGCCGCGCGCCAGGCGGTGGAGAACGATGTCCATATTCTCGGCGTGTCGTCGCTCGCCGCGCGCATCTGACGCTGGTGCCGGAGTTGAAGAAAGAACTGGCGGCGCAAGGCCGCGACGACATCATGATCGTGGTCGGCGGCGTGGTGCCGCCGCAGGATTACGACGCGCTGATGAAGGCCGGCTGCGAGGCGATCTTCCGCCCGGCACGGTGATTTCGGAAGCGGCCGAGAAACTGCTCAAGACGCTGCACCACCGTCTTGGCCACGACCAGCAGGCGGCAGAGTAGGTGATTTTAGCGGCGAATTATGATATATTTGCTTTTATGACGTTAACCGCCGACATCAGCCGCGACGATATACTCGCAAGTCTACGCGGGCTTGAAGGCACGTTGCGTGCGAAAGGCGTCACCGGCCTCGCCATCTTCGGTTCTCGCGCCGCGGAGATCATCGCGCGATAGTGATCTGGATGTCCTGGTGGATGTCGATCCGAGTCTAGAGTTGCCGCTGTTCATTGCCTTCGATGTCCAACGTATGCTGCGGGATGCGACCGGCATTGAGACGCAAGCGACCTTGCGCAGCGACCTGGGTAAGCGGATCACCGAACGCATGGCCGACGACGTCATCAAGGTTTTTTGACAGTGCCTCCCAGTCTCGGCGACCGGCTTGCGCACATAATCGAGTCTATCGACGGCGTTAAACTCCTACTAAGCGGGGTTTCACTGGCCGAGCTCGCCGCAGATCGCATTCGCCGTCTGGCTTTGGAGCGGGAACTGGAGATCATCTGCGAAGCATCCCGCTACGTGCCCGCCGAAACCAAAGCGAGAGAACGGGCCATCGATTGGCAGCGGATGACCGATTTAGGAAACAGGTTGCGTCACGCCTATCACACCATCCAACTCGACATTTTGTTACATATCGCGGCGACCGATTTGCCGCCGTTAAGGGCTTTTGTCGAACGCGTCCTCGACGAGGAGAAGAAGAAGTGAGCGTCGCGCGTTGTACAAATCCATATTATCAGCAGGAACATTCGCGATCCTTGCAACGGCGCTCTCCGGCTGCATCGACTCCGCAGGCCCGATCCTGCCGGACTCGCAGCCGATCCTCGGCCAACGGCTGAAGCTTCAGTTCTTCAGCCTGCGCAAGGGCTTCGGCCGCGATCCGGCGCAGGCGGCATTCACCTGGAACGGTGCGCTCTACGCCCATGCCGACGGCGGCGCGACCGAAGTCAGCGCCTTCTCCGTGCACCGTTCGAGGCCGGCGATTTCATCATCGAGGCCGTGCCGGCCAAGCGCGTGCGCATCACCGAATATGCCCTGCTGCACAAGATCGCCGACGGCGTCTTTCAGGTGCTTCCGATCGACGAGGAAGACGCCGACGAGCCGACCCGCGTCGCCTATTGCGGCAAAGGCGAGCCGAACGATCCCTCGCCGTGCCGCATCCAGACGCGCGATCAATTGTTCGCCTTCGCGCGCGCCACCGCCGCGCGGCGCAAGGACGATGGCGGGCTGGTGATCCGGCTGCCGGATGGCTCCGACAAAGCCGAACGTCCGGCCAAGCGCCGTCGATAAGATGGCAGCCAAGGCGCAGTCCGTAGCCGACCTTGCCCGCGACGTCCGCAACGGCGGACCGCGCCGCGCTGGCCCGCGCCATCACGGTGATCGAGAGCAAGCGCGCCGATCACCGCGCCACCGCGCATCTGCTGGTGCAGGAGTTGCTGCCGCAAACCGGCAAGGCGGTGCGGCTCGGCATCACCGGCGCGCCCGGCGCGGGGAAATCGACCACCATCGACGCGCTCGGCACTTATCTCACCGGCAAGGGCCACAAGGTCGCGGTGCTTGCTGTCGATCCATCGTCGAGCCGCACCGGCGGTTCGATTCTCGGCGACAAGACGCGCATGGCGCGGCTCGCCATGGATCCCCATGCCTTTATCCGGCCGTCGCCCCTCCTCCGGCACGCTCGGCGGCGTCGCCGCCAGGACGCGCGAGACCATGCTGCTATGCGAGGCGGCGGGCTACGACGTGCTGATCGTCGAGACGGTCGGCGTCGGCCAGTCCGAGACCACCGTCGCCGACATGACCGACTTTTTCCTGGTGCTGATGGTGGCGGGCGCCGGGGACGAATTGCAGGGCATCAAGAAAGGCATCGTCGAGTTGGCCGACATGATCGCGGTCAACAAAGCCGACGGCGACAACATTGCGCGCGCCAATATCGCCGCGGCCGACTATCGCGGCGCGCTGCATATCCTGGCGCCGCGCTCGCCGACCTGGTCGCCGCCGGTGATGAACCTATTCGGCGCTGACCGGCCGAGGCATCGGCGACTTGTGGGCGCAGGTGCTGGACCACAAAGAGAAGATGACCGCCTCCGGCGAATTGGCGGCGCTGCGGCGCGAGCAGCAAGTCAAATGGATGTGGACCATGCTGGAAGAACGGCTGACGGCGCGGCTGCGCAACGATCCCACCGTACGCGCCAAGGTGCGGCAAGCCGAAGCCGCCGTTGCCGCCGGCAAATTGGCGCCGACGCTCGCCGTAGAAGAGATCGCGCAGATGCTCGGGGTGTAATGACACACACCATCCTCATCACTGGCTTCGGACCGTTTCCCGGCGCGCCGTTCAACCCCACCGGGCCGCTGGTCAAACGGCTGGCGCGGCGGGCGCATCGCGCACGTGAAAATCGTCACGCATATTTTCGAAACCAGCTACACCGCAGTCGACCGCGATCTGCCCAAGCTGTTGAAGCGTTACAGACCGGACGCCGTGCTTATGTTCGCTTGGCGTCGCGCGCCCGCATTATCCGCATCGAGACCCGCGCGCAGAATGCGTTGGCGACGCTGCCTGACGCCGCCGGCAAAACGCCGCGCCGCACGGCTATCGCCGCCGGCAAACCCGCAGCCATGCCGATGGCGCTGCCGGCGCAATTGCTCCTGAAGGCAGTCCGCAAGACCGGCGTGCGGACGCGGCTGTCGCGCGATGCCGGTCGCTATTTGTGCAATTACCTGTGCTGGCGTGCCACCGAGGCGGTTACTGGAAAAGGCGGCCCCCGCCTCGCCGCCTTTGTGCATGTGCCGCTTGTGACCAAGAAGCCCGCCAAGAAAACAGCCGAGAATGCCAAGAAGTTGGCCCTGGACGACCTGATCCCGCCGGCGCTGCCGCGTTGGTCGCGCTGGCTCGCCACGTTTAGGCCGGAAAGCATCCCTATTTACCCGGGTATGCCCATCCGCCCCAGAAAACGCCGTACCCTTATCATGCTGACGATCTTTGCCGTGTTTCTCGCGCCCATTCTCGCCCGGCCGCGTTCTATGCCGCCGGCGGCGCCCACGCTCGTGGCGCGACGCCGACTGGTCGAGCACCGGCGCCTTGCCGCCTGCACCGCAATTCGAGCCGGCGCGGCTCGTCGTCTTCACCGGCACCACCGGCGGCTGGAAGGGCGTGTTCTCGGTTCATAGCTGGGTCGTGTTCAAGCGCGCCAACGCCCGCAACTGGACGCGGTACGACGTGGTCGGCTGGGGCATGCCGGTGCGCACGAACGGTTGGCCGGCGGACGGCCGCTGGTTCGGCAATATGCGGTGGCGATTGCCGACGTATCCGGCGCCGAAGCGGAAAAGCTGATCCCCAAGGTCGAAGCCGCGGTGCGCGACTACACCTACAACCAGGCCGGCGACTATCGCATCTGGCCGGGTCCGAACAGCAACAGCTTCACCGCCGCCGTGTTGCGTGCGGTGCCGGAACTGCGCACGATGCTGCCGCCGAATGCCGTCGGCCGCGACTTCCGCAATGGCTTCTATGGCGGCTACACCGACAGTCGCACCGGAATCGAGCTCAATCTGTGGGGCGTTGCCGACATCAAGATCGGCTGGGTCGAGGGCATCGAGGTCACCTGCTCGGTCTCGTGGCCGGGCTCGACCTCCGCTATCCTGGCGTCAAGCTGCCGGGTTTCGGCCGCATCGGCGTCGAACCGCGGTCGGCACCGCCTTGGCCAAATAAGCCGCGGCGGCGGCCCGCAAGGACTTTGCGAATGCGCGACACGCTGCCCCTGCTCGATAAAATCCAGTTCCCCGGCAATCCACCGCGGCCGCTCGAGACGTTGCAAGTCAATGTCGGCTATCGCTGCAACCAGTCCTGCTTCCATTGTCACGTCAATGCGGGCCCCACCCGCACGGAGGAACTGACGGCGGACATCGCCGGTATCGTGCTGGAATTCCTGAAGCGCCGCCGCGTCGGTACGCTCGACATCACCGCGGCGCACCTGAACTGAATGCAAATTTCCGGCGTCTCGTCACCGAGGCCCGCAAGATGGGCGTCAAGGTGATGGACCGCTGCAACCTCACCGTCCTCGAGCAGCCGGGCCAGGAAGACCTTGCCGACTTTCTCGCCGCCAACGGCGTCGAAGTGGTCGCGTCGATGCCCTGCTATCTTCAGGACAATGTCGAGCGCCAGCGCGGCAAAGGCGTGTTCGACGCCTCGATCCGCGGCTTGCGGAAGCTCAACGCGCTCGGCTACGGCCGCGATCCGGGATTGATTTTGAACTTGGTCTACAATCCGCAGGGGCCGTCGCTGCCGCCGCCGCAAATTTCGCTCGAAGCCGACTACAAGCGCGTGCTCGGCAACAGCTACGGCATCGTGTTCCACAAGCTGTTCGTGCTGGCCAACATGCCGATCCAGCGCTTCGGCTCGGCGCTCGTCACCAAAGGCGAGTTCGACGGCTATCTCGGCTTCTACGGGACGCGCATCTTGACGCCAATCTCGACGGCGTGATGTGCCGCAACCTGATCTCGGTCGACTGGAAGGGCTTCGTCTACGACTGCGACTTCAACCAGATGGCTCGGCCTGCCGCTGGTGCGCAGCGGCAAACGCGCGCATCTGTCCGACCTGCTGGACGACGACATCGCCGAAAATCCGATCCGCGTCGCCGGGCATTGCTACGGCTGCACCGCCGGTCAAGGCTCGAGCTGCGGCGGCGCCTTGAAAGAAGCGGCGGAATGAAGCTCTCCGTCGTCATGCCGGTGCTCAACGAGGCCGCCAGCATCGAGGCGGCGCTCGAGGCGCTGGCTGTATTTCGCCGGCGCGGGGTCGAGATCGTCGTCGCCGATGGCGGCAGCGATGACGGCACCGCGAAGCTGGCGCGTCCCCTCGCCGACAAAGCGATTGTAGCCGAGCGCGGCCGGGCCATGCAGATGAATGCCGGCGCCAAGGTGGCGAACGGCGACGTGCTGTTGTTCCTGCATTGCCGATACGCATTTGCCGGAAGACGCCGACCCGCCTGGTGCTGGACGGCCTTGCCCGCTCCGGCCGCGCTTGGGGCCGTTTCGACATCCGCATCGATGGCGGCGGGCTGCTGCGTTTGATTGCGCTCGCGATGAACGCCCGGTCGCGCCTCACCGGCATCGCCACCGGCGACCAGGCGATGTTCATGACCCGCGCGGCATTCGACGCCGCGGGCGGTTTCCCGGCCATCGCATTGATGGAAGACATCGCGCTGTCGGCGCGGCTCAAGCGCATGGGCAAACCGCTGGCGCTAGGCGCGCGCGTCACCACGTCGGCGCGGCGCTGGCGCCAGCACGGCACGCTGCGCACCATGCTGCTGATGTGGCGCTTAAGGCTGCGTTATTTCCTCGGCGCGGATCCGGCAAAGCTGGCGCAGGTCTACGGCTACGCGCCGGGCAAGAATTAGACGTTATTCCAGCCGGATCAACGCCAGCCCGCACAAAATGAGGAGCGCCGCAACAATGCGCACGGCGCGCAAGGGCTCCTTGAGCACGACCACGGCGATCACCGCGCCGAACAGCACGCTGGTCTCGCGCAGCGTGGCAACGATGGCGATCGGCGCGAGTGTCATCGCCCACATCGCCGTGCCGTAGGACACCACTTGCAAGGCGCCGCCGGCGAGTCCACGCCGCCAATAGGTGTGCATCGCCGGGATGACGTCGCGGCCGTCGCGGTAAAGCGCATAAGGCAGCATCACCAGGGCGATGCCGAGGAAGGTCCACATCGCGTAAGCGATGGAGTTTTCCGACAGCCGGGCGCCGATGCCGTCGACCAGCGAATAGGCGCATATGGTGACGGCGGTGAACAGCGCGTAGCCGACGGCCCGGCGGTCGATCTTGGCCAGGTCGCGGCCGCCGCGCCATCGACAGCATGAAGACGCCGGCGACCATTGCAACGATGCCGCCCCAGCCGGCGAGGCTGAGATGCTCGCCGACGAACAGCGTCGTTGCCGTCGCCGTCATCAGCGGCGCCGAGCCGCGCGCGATCGGATAAACCTGGCCCATGTCGCCGGTGCGATAGCTCTCGATCAGCGCGGCGAAATAAACGAGGTGGGACGAATACCGAGGCGATGGCCCAAGGCCACGCTGCCGCGGCCGGCAAGCCGACGAAAGGGCAGAGATATCAGTGCCACCGTGCCGGAGCCCATCGAGATCAAGGTCGTGCTCGACAGCGGGTCGATCCCGACCTTGATCAGCGCGTTCCAGGCGGCATGACAAAAAGCCGCCAGCAGGACGGCGAGGAATACGAAATTTTCCATTAGGTATTGTCATTGCCGGCTTGACCCCGGCAATCATCCAACTTTGCAAAGAGAGATTTCTCAAGAAAAGATAGATGCGCGGGTTAAGCCCCGCGCATGACGAAGCAAGCGCCGATCTGCGTCACGCCTTGGCGGCGGCCGGCGCCCACAGCTTGGGACCGACGCGGGCATACTGCACCGGCCGCGCCACTTCGGCGCCGAGCGCCTTGGCGGCGTGCCAGCCCCAATGTGGGTCGTCGAGGAAGATGCGCGCAGCGGCGACCATGTCGGCCTGGCCGTTGGCGACAATGGCTTCGGCCTGCTCGGCTTGAGGATCAGGCCGACGGCGCGGGTCGCGATGCCGGCTTCCTTTTTGACCCGTGCCGCGATGGCCACGTTGTAGCCGGGCTCGCTGGGATTGCGGGTGTCGGCGGTGATACCGCCCGACGACACGCAGATGAAGTCGGCGCCTTCGGCCTTGAGCGCTTTGGCCATCGCCACCGCGTCGTCCGGCGTCAGGCCGCCCTCGCGCCAATCGCTGCCGGTGATGCGCGCGCCGAGCGGCATGCCCTTCGGCACAACCGCGCGCGCGGCTTTGGCAATGGACAGCGGAAAGCGCATGCGGTTCTCGAACGAGCCGCCATATTGGTCGGTGCGCTTGTTGGAAATCGGCGACATGAAGCTGTGCGCCAGATAGCCGTGCGCCATGTGCAGTTCGATTTCTTCAAAGCCGATGCGCAACGCGCGCTTGATCGACGACACGAAGGCCTCGCGAATGCGCTTCAGGTCAGCTTCGGTCGCCTCGCGCGGCGTGTGCCAGCCATCGCCGAACGGGATCGGCGACGCGCCGACGGTTTCCCACGGATCGGCATCGGCTTGAGCGCCACCGGGCCTTCCCAGGGCCGCTGCGCCGACGCCTTGCGGCCGGCATGCGCGATCTGGATGCCGAACTTGGCGGTGCCGGCGCGCCGCGCGCTGGCAACGACGCGCGCCAGCGCGGCTTCGTTGTCGTCCGAATAGAGCCCGATGCAGCCATGGGTGATACGGCCGCGGCGCTCGACGTGGGTCGCCTCCACGATCACCAGCGCCGCGCCGGAATTGGCCAGCATGCCGAGGTGCATTAGATGCCAGTCAGTGGCGCAGCCGTCATCGGCGCTGTACTGGCACATCGGCGACACCACGATGCGGTTGGCGAGTTCGAGGCCGGCAAGCTTATAGGGTGAGAACAGCGCACTACTCATGAAAGCACCTAGGTCGTGGGAAAGGCAGCCTCGAGCGTGAAGCTCAGGGCTGCTGGATGGACTTCAGGTAGGCAATGATGGCACCGACTTGGTCGGCGTCAAACTTGAATTCCGGCATGTCAGGGTGGCCGGACATGATGCCCTCGCCCAGCGCCTCTTCCAGAGCCTCGATGGGATAACGCTTGCCGAGGGTGCGAAACGCCGGCGCGGCTTTGTCCGCACTGGCGCCGGTGCGGCCGACCGCATGGCAGGAACCGCAGGCGCGGGTCAGAAGCGTTTCGCCGAGCTTGAGGTCGTCAGCGGCCATAGCCGGCGCGTTTGCTGCCAGAACCGCGGCTACGGCCAGAATAAACCGGACAGGCGTCATGCCGCCGAGCGCATGCGATCATGGTCGGCCGTTTTCGTTGCACGGCTTGCTCGGCAAGCTCACCCAGGTCTTGGCGGCCTTGATCACGTCGAGCATGCGCATCGCGAAGCGTTCCTGGGTGTAATAATGCTGCCAGCGCCCGCTTTGATAGAGTTCGACGAAGTAGGCAAGCCGCCTTTCGGCCAGATCGCGCCACTTGCGCGAGGCTCGGTCGAGGCGATCTGCGCCTGGGATGTGCGGCATGGTCCGTGACAATCTCGAATCGCCAAGGCCGGTCCAGGGTTGGATCGGGTGACGATCGGCTATGCACTGTGACGCCGACGCAACTGTAAGTGAGTACTGCTACTCTAGGATGATTCGATAACGATTCAAAGGCCTAGGTGGTCTAGCCGGGCATGGTAAACGAATGGTTTACAGCCGGATCCGCAAAAGATTGGCCAGTTCGCCAACAATACCACGGCGAAACAGCAAGACGCAGCTCACGAAAATAATTCCTTGGATAACCAGCACCCACTCGCCCACGGCGGCGAGTTTGTACTGCATCGCCAGGATGACGAAGGAGCCGACGATGGGCCGAAGATGGTGCCGAGCCCGCCGACCAGCGTCATCAGCACGACTTCACCCGACATCGGCCAGTTGACGTCGGTGAGCGAGGCCAGTTGCACCACGATGGCCTTGGTGGCGCCGGCACAGCCGGCCAGCGTCGCCGACAGCACGAAGGCCACCAGCTTGTAGCGGTCGGTCTTGTAGCCGAGCGAGATCGCGCGCTGCTCGTTTTCGCGGATCGCCTTGAGCACCTCGCCGAACGGCGAATGGATGATGCGATAGATGAACGTGAAGCCGGCGAGGAATATCGCCAGCACGACGATGTACATGTTTGCTTCGTTCTTGAGGTCGATCAGGCCGAACAAATGCCCGCGCGTAACACCCTGGATGATACCATCCTCGCCGCCGGTGAACTTCGCCTGCAGCGCGAAGAAGAACATCATCTGCGCCAGCGCCAGCGTGATCATCGCGAAATAGATGCCCTGGCGGCGGATCGCCAGCGAACCGGCCAGCAGCCCGAGCAGCGCGCCGGTCGCGGTGCCGACGACGATCGCCAGTTCGGGCGACAGGCCCCAGCTTTTGGCGGCATAAGCCGACAGATAGCTGCCCCAGCCGAAATAAAGCGCGTGGCCGAACGACAGCAGGCCGACATAGCCGATCAGCAGATTGAAGGCGCAGGCGAACAGCGCAAAGCACATCGCCTGCATCAGGAACAACGGATAAGTGAAGAACGGCGCGATCACCAACGCGGCCACCATGACGACGAAGGCGATGGTCTCGCTTTGCCGGCGCAGCAGCGAAGGCTTGGCGGCCTGCGGCGTATCGAGCGGATCGGACACGCGCTGTTCCATCACGCCCTCCTTCCGAACAGGCCCGCCGGGCGCACCAGCAGCACGATCGCCATGATGACGAAGATCACGGTATTCGACGCTTCGGGGAAGAACACCTTGGTCAGGCCCTCGATCACGCCGAGGCCGAAACCGGTGACGATGGCGCCCAGGATCGAGCCCATGCCGCCGATCACCACCACCGCGAACACGACGATGATGAGCTCCGAGCCCATCTGCGGCGATACGTTATAGATCGGCGCCGCCATCACGCCGGCGACGGCGGCAAGCGCCACGCCGAAGCCATAGGTGAGCGTGATCATGCGCGGCACGTTGATCCCGAAAGCGCGCACCAAGGTCGGATTCTCGGTGGCGGCGCGCAGATAGGCGCCGAGCCGCGTGCGCTCGATCACGAACCAGGTGCCGAAGCAGATCGTCAGCGACGCCACGATCACCCAAGCCCGGTAATTCGGCAGGAACATGAAGCCGAGATTTTGCCCGCCGCGCAGCGATTCCGGCACCGTATAGGGCAGACCGGCGGAGCCGAAGAAATTGCGCGCGATGCCTTCGATGATCAGCGCCAGGCCGAAGGTCAACAGCAGACCGTACAAATGGTCGAGCTTGTAGAGCCACTGCAAAAACAGCCGCTCGACGATGACGCCGCTGATGCCGACGACGATGGGCGCGATGACCAGGGCCGGCCAGTAGCCCAGGCCGGAATATTGCAGGATGAGATAGGCGACGAAGGCACCCAGCATGTATTGGGCGCCGTGCGAAAAATTGATGATGTTGAGCATGCCAAAAATCACGGCAAGGCCCAGACTGAGCAGCGCATAGAACGATCCGTTGATCAGCCCGATCAGGAGCTGGCCGAACAAAGCGTTCGAAGGGATGCCGAAGATTTCAAACACGCTCTAGCGCTCCGTGAGGTGAAGGGGCGGACTTGGAAAGCCCGCCCCTCCCCGATTGTCGTTAGTTATCAGCCGCTGACCAGCGGGCATTTGCCTTCGTTGAGCGGACGGAATGCTTCGTCCGCCGGGATGGTCGCGCGCAGCTTGTAGAAGTCGCCGGGATATTTCGACTCTTCCGGCTTCTTGACTTCGAACAGGTAGGCCGGGTGAGTGACACGGCCGTCGGCGCGGACCGCGCCCTTGCCGAACAACGTGTCGTCGGTCGGTATCGACTTCATTTTGGCGACCACCGTCTTGCCGTCGGCAGCGCCGGCGCCGATGGCTTCCCGCGCCTTGAGGTAGTGCAGGATGCCGGCATAGACGCCGGCATGGATCATGGTCGGATACTTGTTGGCGGCGGCGCGTTCCGTCTGCCAGCGCTTGGTCCAGGCGCGGTTGGTGTCGTTGGCGTCCCAGTACCAGGTCTCGGTCAGAGCCAAGCCCTGGGCGGTCTGCAAGCCCAGCGCGTTGACGTCGCTCGAGAACACCAGCAAGCCGGCCAGGCTTTGGCCGCCCTTGACGATGCCGAATTCGGCGGCCTGCTTGATCGAGTTGATGGTGTCGCCGCCGGCATTCGCCAGACCGATAACCTTGGCCTTGGATGACTGCGCCTGCAGCAGGAACGACGAGAAGTCGTTGGTGTTGAGCGGTACGGACCTTGCCGAGCACCTTGCCGCCGTTCTTCTCGACCACCGCCTGAGTGTCGGCCTCGAGCGCGTGACCGAACGCGTAGTCGGCGGTGAGGAAGAACAGGTGTCGCCGCCGGTCTTGACCATGGCCTTGCCGGTGCCGTTCGCCAGCATCCAGGTGTCGTAGGTCCAATGCACGGTGTTGGCGTTGCACTTCTCGCCGGTGAGCGTCGAGGCCGCGGCGCCGGAGACGATGAAGATGCCGTTCTTGTTGGCGGCGACCTGGCTGACGGCCAGGGCAACGCCCGAGTTCGGCACGTCGATGATCATGTCGACCTTGTCGACGTCGAACCATTGATTGGCGATGTTGGTGCCGACGTCCGGCTTGTTCTGGTGATCGCCGCTGACCAGTTCGACCTTCACGTTCGGATGGTCTTTGGTGTAGTCGGCAATCGCCATTTTCGCCGCGGCGACCGAGCCCGGCCCGCCGATATCGGCGTACAGGCTCGACATGTCGCTGAGCACGCCGATCTTGACGTTGATCTGCTGAGCGTTAGCCGTTCCACAGGCCAGAATGGCGGCGAGTGCCGCCAGCCCTAGAGTTTTACGCATGTTTATCCTCCTCCTTTGTTTTCGATAGTTCAATGCAGGTTCTCGACCGTGGCGTGCAGCGCCACGACGAAATCAGCCGCTCACCAGCGGGCAACCGCCGTCCTTGAGCGGGCGGAAGGCCTCTTCAGCCGGAATGGTGGCGCGTAGTTTGTAGAAATCTCCCGGATGTTTGGATTCGGACGGCTTCTTCACCTCGAACAGGTAAGCCGGATGAACCTTGCGTCCATCGGCGCGGATCGTGCCCTTGCCGAACAGCGGATCGTCGGTCGGCGTCGCCTTCATCTGCGCAACAACCGCCTTGCCGTCGGCCGCGCTCTTTAATGAGGTGACGGCCTTGAGGTAATGCAGCGTACCGGCATAGACGCCCGCCATATTCATGCTGGGGACCTTGCCGGCCGCATTGCGTTCCTTGTCCCAACGCTTGGTCCAGGCGCGGCTGGCATCGTTGAGATCCCAATAAAAGGTCTCGGTCAGCATCAGGCCCTGGGCCGTCTGCAAACCGAGCGCGCCAATGTCGGGTGCAAAGACCAGAAGGCCGGCCATGCTTTGCCCGCCTTTGACGATGCCGAACTCGGACGCTTGCTTGATCGCGTTGATGGTGTCGCCGCCGGCGTTCGCCAAACCGATAACCTTGGCCTTTGACGATTGCGCCTGGAGTAGGAACGAGGAGAAGTCGTTGTTGTTGATCGGATGGCGGACTTTGCCGAGCACCTTGCCGCCATTGGCCTCGACCACCGCCGCGGTATCGCGCTCGAGGGCGTGACCGAAGGCGTAATCGGCGGTCAGGAAGAACCACGTATTGCCGCCGCTCTTGACCACGGCCTTGCCGGTGCCATTCGCCAGCATCCAGGTGTCGTAGGTCCACTGCACGTTATTGGCGTTGCATTTGGGACCGGTAAGATCCGACGACGCCGGACCCGATCCGACGAATACCTTGTTCTTTTGCGCGGCAACCTGCGTAATCGCCAGCGCCACACCGGAGTTCGGCACATCGACGATCATGTCGACCTTGTCGACATCGAACCATTGGTTGGCGATTTGCGTGCCGACATCGGCCTTGTTCTGGTGATCGGCGCTGACCACCTCGACCTTGACGTTGGGATGATCCTTCATGAAATCCGCTGCAGCCATCCTGGCGGCAGCGACCGAACCGGGACCGGTATCGTCGGCATACAGACTCGACATATCCGTTAGCACGCCGATCTTGACGTTGACCTGCTGCGCATTCGCCGTAACACAAGCAAACACTACGCTAAGGGCCGCCAAACTCATTTTCGTTTTCATGACGTAACCTCCCCTGCTTTTGTGCCTTGATGGCGTCTTTTGTTACACACCCAGATAGTCGTGCAGCTTCTCGACATTGGCTTCCAGTTCGGCGTTGGCGAACTGGTCGATGATGCGTCCATGCTCCATGACGTAGTAGCGATCCGCGACGGTCGAGGCGAAGCGGGAAATTCTGCTCGACCAGCAAAATGGTGAAGCCCTGCTCTTTCAGGGCGCGGATGGTCTTGCCGATCTGCTGGATGATGACGGGGGCAAGACCTTCGGTCGGCTCATCGAGCAGCAGCAGCCGCGCGCCGGTGCGCAGGATGCGGCCGATCGCCAGCATCTGTTGCTCGCCGCCGGATAGCTTGGTGCCTTGGCTCGAGCCGAGGCGCTCCTTCAGGTTTGGGAACAGGTCGAAGATCTTTTCGAGCGACAGTCCGCCGGGGCGGACCACCGGCGGCAACAGCAAATTCTCTTCGACGCTGAGACTGGCAAAGATGCCGCGTTCCTCGGGACAGATCGCGATGCCGGCGCGCGCGATGTGCTCGGAGGCGCGCGCGATCAGTTCCTGGCCTTCGAAGCGGACAGAGCCTGAGCGGTTGGCGACCATTCCCATGATCGACTTCAGCGTCGTGGTCTTGCCGGCGCCGTTGCGGCCGAGCAGCGTCACGACTTCACCTTCGCGCACGTCGAATTCACACCGTGCAAAATGTGCGACTCGCCGTACCAGGCTTGCAGGTCTTTGACGGCGAGCAAGGGCGCGGTCACGTCAAGCATGTCCGGTCCCCATATAGGCTTCGCGCACCTCCAGATTATTCGACACCGTCGCGTAGTCGCCTTCCGCCAGCACGCGGCCGCGGGTAAGCACCGTGATGGTATCGGACAGATCGGCGACGACCGACAGATTATGCTCGACCATCAGCACGGTGCGGTCGGCGGGCGACGCGCTTGATCAGTTGCGCGATGCGGTCGATGTCCTCGTGACCCATGCCGGCGGTCGGCTCGTCGAGCAGCAGCATTTCCGGGTCGAGCGCCAGCGTGGTGGCGATCTCGAGCGCGCGCTTGCGGCCGTAAGGCAGTTCGACCGCGTTCCAATCGGCGACGACGACAGGCCGACATCGGCGATCAGTTCCAGGGCGCGCGCGTTGAGGCCTTGCAGAACCGAAGTCGAGCGCCAGAAATCGAAGGATCCGCCGCGCGCGCGCTGCAGCGCGATGCGGACGTTTTCCAGCACGCTCATATGCGGAAAGACCGCTGAAATCTGGAACGAGCGCACCAAGCCGAGCCGGGCGACGTCGGCCGGCTGCATGGGCGGTGATGTCCTGGCCCTTGAACTTGATAGAGCCGCGGGTCGGGCTGAGGAATTTGGTGAGCAGATTGAAGCAGGTGGTTTTGCCGGCGCCGTTCGGCCCGATCAATGCATGGATCGTCCCCGCGTTTGACGCGCAGGCTGACGCCGCCGACGGCGGTAAATCCGGCGAATTCTTTGGTGAGATCCTCGGTTTCGAGGATCATGTCATCACTCATAACGCGGCGTTCCCCTGGCTCTCATTCTCGGGTTGTTTTCACATCCCGGCAAGAGCTTCTAAGGGGCTGGTATTTCATATAAATCACCGGTTGTGAATAAGACTTTTGTGACGGAACTGCCCACGGTTGAGGCAACGCACGCGGCGAACGGCACGCATGGCATAGACATTTCAGCGCTTGCGGACTTTGCGATGTTTTCATCCCTCCGTCTTGACCGGCCCGCGTCTCTTTAGGCCTACTGGCCGCCGACATTCCGTTCGCGCGAGACCCGACAGGCTCTCGACTACCTGGGGGAGATGCGATGCAATGGGGCCCTCGCCGCAATCAATTTCGTGCGATTTTGAGCGGAAATCGGTGCATTCATCCGGCCTCGGTGTGCGATCCGCTGTCGGCCCGGATTGCCGAATACCTGGGATTTGAGTTCGGCATTCTCGCCGGGTCGACGGCATCCCTGGCAGTCCTTGCCGCCCCCGATCTGATCCTCCTGACGGCGACCGAATTTGCGCAGCAAGCCCAGCGGATCTGCCGGGCCATGAGCCTGCCGCTCCTCGTCGATGCCGATCACGGCTACGGCAATGCTTTGAACGTCGCCCGCACCATCGAAGACCTTGTCACCGCCGGTGTCGCGGGTGCGACCATCGAGGATACGATCCTGCCGGTGCCCTTCGGCGGCAACGGAAAGCCCGGTCTGATCTCGCGCGAAGAAGGCGTCGGCAAGATGCGCGCCGCGCTCGCCGCGCGCTCCGACCAAGGCTTCGCGGTGATCGGCCGCACCAGTGCGCCGGCGATTTCCGATATCGACGACACCGTGGCGCGGCTGCGCGCCTACGAACAGGCGGGTGTCGACGCGCTCTTCATTGTCGGCCTGAAAAGCCTGACGGACCTTGCGGCCATCAGCGCCGCGACGACGCTGCCGTTGATCCTCGGCACGGTCGGCGGCGATCTCGCGGGCGCCGACCTTTCAGCGCACCGCGTGCGCATTTCGCTCCAGGGCCATCTGCGATCATGGCGGCGGTGCAAGCCACCTACGATACGATGAAGGCGCTGCGCGAAGGCACCAGCCCCGGCCAGATCAAGAATGTCGCGTCCGGCGAGTTGATGGCCACGCTTACGCGCGCGGCCTATTACGACCAGGCGACGCGCGATTTCCTGTCGGCCAAGTGACCGGGCCGCCTAGCCTTTGAACCGCTTGCACAATGCGTCGGCGTTCTTGGCCAACAGGCCGACATCGGCGCCGACCGCCACGAACAAATAGCCCCAGTCGATGTAGCGGCGGGCCTCTTCCTCATTGCCGGTCAGCATGCCGGCCGGCTTGCCGACCTTCTTGAGCCGCGTCACCGCGTCCTTGATCGCCGCCTGCACGTCCGGGTGCTGCGGATTGCCGAGATGGCCGAGCGAGGCGGCGAGATCGGACGGGCCGATGAAGACGCCATCGACGCCTTCGACCGCGGCGATGGCTTCGAGATTTTTCAGTGCCTCGCCGGTCTCGACCTGCACCAGCACGCAGATTTCGTCATTGGCCTTGCCGAGATAGCCCGGCGTGCGGCCATAACGGCTGGCGCGCGCGGCGACCGAGACGCCGCGAATACCGTGCGGCGGGTAACGTGTGTCGCGGCGACCGCGGCCTTGGCCTCGGCGACATTCTGCACATAGGGCAGCAACAACGACTGCGCGCCGATGTCGAGGGCCCGCTTGATCAGCACTGCATCGTTCCAGGCCGGGCGGATGATCGGTGTCGTCTTGCTGGCCTGCATGGCCTGGAGCTGGCCGACCAGATCGGGGATTTCGTTGGGCGAATGCTCGGTGTCGAGCAATATCCAGTCGAAGCCGCTGTCGGAAATGATCTCGGCGGCGATGTTGCTGCACAGGCTTGACCACAGGCCGATCTGAAGCTTGCCGGCGGCAAGATCGTGCTTGAAGGCGTTGCGTTGCATGGGACGATCCTCTCCTTTTTGTCATCGTCCGCGCAGGCGGACGATCCAGCAATTACGATCTCTTCCGATTTTACTTCGAGCTTCGTAAGCGCTGGGTCCCCGCTTTCGCGGGGCGACACCTATGAATTTAGATGAACTGAATGGCGATGCCGCCGAGCGAACCGAAGTCGGCCTGTAGCGTGTCGCCCTTTTGCGCGAAGACGACGCGGGTGAAGGAGCCGGCAAGCACGAGATGGCCCGGCTCGAGCGCGGTGCCGACGCTGCCGAGCTTGTTGGCGAGCCAGGCGACACCGAGCGCGGGATGGCCGAGGACGCCGGCGGCGAGCCCCGTCTCCTCGATCTCGGAATTGCGGTACATGATGCCGCCCACCCAGCGCAAATCGATGTCCAGCGGACCGACCGGGCGTCCGCCCAGCGCAATGCCGGCGGCGGCGCCGTTGTCGGCCACGGTGTCGGTGATCTTGCGCTGATCCTGCAACCGCGCGTCGACGATCTCGATTGCCGGCACGACATATTCGGTGGCGCGCAGCACATCGGTCAGGCCGATGCCCGGTCCGAGCAGGCGTTTTCCCATGACGAAAGCGAGTTCGACCTCGACGCGCGGCTTGCAATAGTCGGCGTGTTTCACCTTGGCGCCGTCGGCGATCATCTGGTCGTCGAGGATGAAGCCGAAATCCGGCTCGTCGATCATCGAGGAGCGCTGCATCGCCTTCGACGTAAGGCCGACTTTATGGCCGATCAGCTTGGCGCCGGCCGCGATCTTGCGGTTCGCCACCTCGGTCGAAATCGCATAGGAATCTTCGATGGTGATGGCGGGGAAAGGTCGCCGACAACTGGACCGCCTGCTTGCGGTCCTTTTGCGCGGCCATCAGAATATCGGCCGCCTTGCTGCGGTCGGCGCTGGAAAGCATCGTCCCCCTCCCCGTTTCTTATTATGATCGTGTAGCGTCTCTCACCGCAGCCTTGCAACCCGCCCGGCGCCGATCCCTCAGTAGTGCGGCGGTGGCTCGTTTTCGCCGACCGAACCGGCGCTGCTGCGTGCGTCCTGAAGCTCCTGATCCAGCCGCGCGATCTGACGGTTGAAATTCTCAATCTGTTTCCACTGCGCCGTGACCGTGGCGTTGAGATCTTCCAGCATCCGGTCCTGGTGCGCGATACGCGTTTCCAGAGCCTCGATGCGGGCACTGAGTGCTTCGATATTAGGCATGCGATGGGCCCATCAGCCGCAGGGCGCGGCGCCAAGACCATGTCGCCGAAAGCCGCGTTAAATCAACCCTGACCCGCGACGCCAAAAGCCGAAGCCGCTGGCGGTGCGAAGGAGAAATGTTAAAAGAGACCATGAGTTTCGACACCATCATCCGCGGCGGCACCGTCGCGACCGCCTCCGATACGTTTTCCTGCGATGTCGGGATCAGCGGCGGCAAAATCACGGCGCTCGGCGCCGACCTCGGCGGCGCGAAGGAGATCGTGGACGCCAGCGGGCTGCTGGTATTGCCCGGCGGCATCGACAGCCACGTCCACATCGCCCAGCCATCCGGCCCCGGCATCGTGATGGCCGACGATTTCGCCTCGGCGACGCGGTCGGCAGCCTTCGGCGGCAATACCATGGTGCTGCCATTCGCCATGCAGCAGAAGGGCGAAAGCCTGCGCGAGGTCGTGAAGCAGTATCACGCCAAGGCCGACGGCCAGTGTTTCGTCGACGTGTCGTTCCATCTCATCATCGCCGACGCCAGCGACGCCGTGCTCGGTCAGGAACTGCCGGCGCTGGTGAACGACGGCTACACCTCGTTCAAGGTGTTCATGACCTATGAGGGCCTCGCCCTCTCCGACATGGAAATGCTCAAGGTGATGAGCGTGGCGCGCGAGACCGGCGCCATGGTGATGGTGCACGCGGAAAATTACGACGCCATCCGCTTTCTCACCGACCGGCTGGAGCAGGCCGGCAAGACCGAGACCGAAATACCATGCCGCGTCGCGGCCGATCCCGGTCGAGCGTGAAGCCACGCACCGCGCCATTTCGCTGGCCGAGCTGATCGACGTGCCGATCATGATCGTGCACGTGTCGAACCGCGAGGCGATGGACGAAATCGCGCGCGCGCGGACGCCGCGGCTTGAAGATCTACGGCGAGACCTGCCCGCAATATCTGATGCTGACGGAAGCCGACCTCGACGGCTTGAATATGGAAGGCACCAAGTACGTCTGCTCGCCGCCGCCGCGCGACAAAGCGAGCCAGGCGGCGTGCTGGGACGGTTTGCAGCAGGGCATCTTCTCGCTGTTCTCGTCGGACCACTGCCCGTTCCGCTACGACGACCCGCAGGGCAAGAAGCTGCCCAAAGGCAAGACCAGCTTCCGCTGGGTGCCGAACGGCATTCCGGGCGTCGAGACGCGCTGCCAATATTGTTTTCGGAAGGCGTTGCCAAAGGCCGCATCAGCCTCAACGAATTCGTGGCGCTGACCTCGACCAACCACGCCAAGACCTATGGGCTCTATCCGAAGAAAGGCACCATCGCCGTCGGCTCGGACGCCGACATCGCGATCTGGGACCCGAAGCACACCTGGACGATTACACAAAGCCTGATGCACGGCGGCTGCGACTACACGCCCTACGAAGGCATCGCGGTCACCGGCTGGCCGGTGTCGACCATGCTGCGCGGCAAATTCGTGGTGCGTGACGGCAAGCTCACCGGCCAAAGCCGGCGACGGCGCCTATGTGCCGCGAGAGAAGTCGGAACTGGCAAAGCCGGCGGCAGCATGATCCCGCAGACCAACCGGCAGGTCCGCCTCAAATCGCGACCGACGGGCATTCCGCAAGCCGAAAACTTTGAAATCGTCGCAGTGCCGCTGCCGTTGCTGGCCGACCGGCAAATTCTCGTGCGCAACGATTTTCTTTCGGTCGAGCCCGCCATGCGCGGCTGGGTCAACGCCGTCGGCAACTATTCCAATCCCGTCGGCATCGGCGAGGTCATGCGCTCTTTCAGCGCAGGCAAAGTCATCGCCTCGCGCCATCCGGCTTTGCCGAAGGCGATCAAGTGATGGGCATGCTGGGCTGGCAAGACTATGCGATTCGGACGGCTCCAACATCACCCGCAAGGTGAACGAGCCGGATTTGCCGCTGTCGCTGTCTCTCGGAATTCTCGGCCTCAACGGCGTCACCGCCTATTTCGGTTTGCTTGAAAACGGGCAGCCCCCGCCCCCGGCGATACCGTTGTCGTCTCGACGGCAGCCGGCGCGGTCGGCTCCGCGGTCGGCCAGATCGCCAAGTTGATGGGCTGTCGCCCCGTCGCCTGACCGGCGGACCGGAGAAGGTGAAGCTGTGCACCGAGGCTTTCGGCTACGACGCCGCCATCGATTACAAGTCCGGCGACATCGCCGCGGCGTTGTCGGCCGCCTGCCCGCGCGGCGTCGATGTCTATTTCGACAACACCGCCGGCGCGATCAGCGACGCGGTCATGGCCCAGCTTGCGGTCGGCGCCCGCATCGTGATCTGCGGCACCGCGTCGGTCGCCAGTTGGGACCCGCCGCCGATGGGACCGCGTGTCGAGCGCCACATCCTGGTCAAACGGGCGCGAATGAGCGGCTTTCTGATTTTCGATTATCAGCATCGTTACGAGGAAGCCGTCGCACGGCTGGCCGCGTGGGTGCGCGAGGGCAGACTGCATTATCGCGAGGAGATCGTTGACGGCCTCGAACATTGTCCCAGCGCCATCGCCGAGCTCTATCGCGGCGAGAACCTCGGCAAGCGGCTTATCCGGCCGAGGCATTAGGCTTCATCACCCGCTTTCGCGGGTGATGACAGCAGAGCGCAAACTCTAATGCTTCAGCTTCGGATCGATTTTGAAGTTCGCCTCGGTCTTTTCCTTGACCTCGTCGAGGGTCACGCCGGGCGCGAGCTCGATCAGCGTCATGCCGCCGCCGACCTTGTCGATGTCGAACACCGCCAGATCGGTGATCACCATGTCGACCACGCCGGCGCCCGGTGAGCGGCAGGCTGCATTTGTGCAGCAGCTTGCGGTCGATCGAGCCGTCCTTGGCCTTGGCCGTGTGTTCCATGATCACCACGACCTTCTTGACGCCGGCGACGAGATCCATAGCGCCGCCCATGCCCTTGACCATCTTGCCGGGGATCATCCAGTTCGCGAGATCGCCGTTCTCGGCTACCTGCATGGCGCCCAAGAGCGCGATGTCGATGTGGCCGCCGCGGATCATGGCGAATGAATCGGCCGACGAGAAATAGCTGGTGGTCGGGATTTCCGTCACCGTCTGCTTGCCGGCGTTGATCAGGTCCGGGTCCTCGTCGCCCTCATAGGGGAACGGGCCGAAGCCAAGCATGCCGTTCTCGCTCTGCAACTGCACGCTCATGCCGTCCGGAATGTAGTTCGACACCAGCGTCGGAATGCCGATGCCGAGATTGACGTAGAAGCCGTCGCGCAATTCCTTGGCGGCGCGTTCCGCCATCTGATCGCGGGTCCAAGGCATTAGATGTCTCCTCCTGCGCCGGCGGCTGCGGGACGCTTGCGCACGGTGCGCTGCTCGATGTGCTTTTTGGCGTTCGGCACGTGGATCATGCGCTGCACGAACACGCCCGGCGTGATGATGGCATCCGGATTGAGCTGGCCGGCTCGAACAGATGTTCGACCTCGGCAACGGTGATCTTGCCGCAGGTCGCCATCATCGGATTGAAATTCCGCGCGGTCTTCCGGTAGATCAGGTTGCCTTCGGTGTCGCCCTGGTAGGCATGCACGATCGCCAGGTCGGCAACGATGCCGCGCTCCATGATGTATTTCTGGCCGTCGAACTCGCGCTCTTCCTTGCCCTTGGCGATGTCGGTGCCGGCGCCGGTGCGGGTGAAGAAGGCCGGGATGCCGGCGCCGCCGGCGCGCAGGCGCTCGGCCAGCGTGCCTTGCGGGTTGAACTCGATTTCGAGTTCGCCCGCCAAATACTGCTGCGCGAACAGCTTGTTCTCGCCGACATAGGAGGCGATCATCTTCTTGATCTGCCGGGTTTCCAGCAGGAGGCCCAGGCCTGCGCCGTCCACACCCGCATTATTCGAGGCCACGGTAAGGTTTTTAACGCCGGAATCGCGGATGGCCATAATCAGCGTTTCGGCATTCCGCAGAGGCCGAAGCCGCCGCACGCAATCAACATTCCGTCCTTGAGCACACCGGCGAGCGCCGCGTGCGCATCGGGATAAACCTTCTTCATGTAGAACCCACCACTCTCCCGAGCACACCTAGTTTACATGGACTATAGCCACCGCAAAGGGTCAAGGCGCCAAACGGGTCGGCAGCGGCAGGCCGTGCGGATAATAGCTCCAGAACACGAAAAACACCGTGAACAGCGCGGCCGTGAGGACCGCGGCAGCGGCGCGGTTGTTGAACGACAGGACATTGCCCAGGCCGGTAGCGACGAACACGAAGCCCGCCAGCAAAGCGACATAGAGCCAGTCCACATGAGACAGATCGATCGGCATCGGCGGGTCATTCTCCTCGTTGCAGCCCCCGCGGACGGGAAGCTTAGCGCAGACCCACGATGCGGGTCACCTCGCCGCGGCAAAGACTTTAGCCGTGCGTAGCGGCAAGCTATATAGCCTACGCCATGACCAAAGTTCTTATTCTCACCGAAGTCCAGGAAGCCATGCGGGGCCCGCTACAAGGCCATGCTGCTGGAACGGTTTCCGCAACTGACCATCGACGCGGTCGGGCACCATGACGATGTCGGGCCCTATATCGCCGATACCGAGGTGCTGCTGTGCTTTTCGCCGCGATGGCGGACCACGTGGTGCACGACGCGCCGAAACTGAAATGGATCCAGGCGCTCGGCACCGGCGTCGACAATATCGTCGACCTGCCCTCGCTCGGCAAAGACGTCGTTGTCACTAATGTCCGCGGCATCCACGGCGCGCCGGTGTCGGAGGCCACCATCGCCGCCATGCTGTCTTTGGCGCGCGATATGCCGGCTTCGGCGCGCGCGCAGGACAGATCGAATGGCTGCGCTGGCCGTCGCAATTGCTCGCCGGCAAAAGCGTCGGCATCCTCGGCGTCGGGCTGATCGCCGAATACCTGGCGCCGATCTGCAAGGCTTTCGGCATGACAGTGATCGGATTTTCCGGCAGCCCCCGCCCCGCGCGAAGGCTTCGACCGGATGGTGGCGCGCGACGATTTGATCAAGACCGCGCCCGAACTTGACTATCTGGTGGCGCTGGTGCCGCTGACGCCGGAAACGCGCGGTATCGTCGGCGAAAAGCTGCTCAGGCGATGAAGCCGTCGGCATTCCTCGTCAATGTCGCGCGCGGCGGCGTGGTCGACGAGAAGGCTTTGATCGCAGCGCTGGAGGCTGGCGAAATCGCCGGCGCCGCGCTCGACGTGTTTTCGGAAGAACCGTTGCCGCCGACCCAATCCGTTGTGGAAGGCGAAAAACGTCACGATCTTCGCTCATCTCGGCGGCTATTCGCATGGCTACGAAGACCGCGCCATGCCGACCATCGAAAGCAACATGCGCAAGTTCCTGAGCGGCGATCTCAAGACCATGATCAACATCGTCAAGAAACCGGCCTCCTGGGGAGACTAAATTATGGCCAATTCGTCCAGCCTGTCGGAACGCCTGAACACGCCGATCTCGACCGCCGAGTTGGAGCGCCGCTGGGCCGCGGTGCGCGCCGCCATGGCGCGCGAAAAGATCGACGTGCTGCTGATGCAGAACAACAACGATCACATGGGCGGCTATGTGCGCTACTTCACCGACATGCCCGCGACCAACGGCTATCCCAACACCGTAGTATTCCCGCGCGACGACGAGATGTCGGTGGTGTGTCAGGGGCCGTTCGGCGGCAGCGAGACAACGGCGCAAGGCGACCTTAACTGGCGCGGCGTCAAAAAGATCATGACGACGCCGAGCTATGCCTCGGCGCATTACACAAAAGATTACGACCCCGAGCTCGCCGCCAAGGCGCTGGAGCCATACCGCAACGGCACCATCGGCTATGTCGGCACCTATCAGATGTCCTACGCCATGCTCGACTACATCAAGCGCGCATTGCCGAAGGCGCGCTATGTCGATGCCAGCGACCTGGTCGACCGCATCAAGGTGATCAAGAGCCCCGAGGAAATGGACCTGGTGAAGCGCGCCGCCGCGATGCAGGACGGCGCCATGCGCGCGGCCTTTGCCGCGGTGAAGCCCGCATGCGCGACACCGAGGTCGCCGCCGCTGCCCAGCATTACAGCGTCTGCAACGGCAGCGAGAACGGCATTTATCTTTGCGCCTCGATGCCGCTCGGCACGCCGTCGAAATTCGGCAACAAGCATTTGCAGAACCGCGTCATCCAGAAGGGCGACCAGATCGCTCTGCTGGTCGAGGATAACGGCCCCGGGCGGCATGTACACCGAACTCGGCCGCTCCTGCGTGGTCGGCGTTCCGGTGCCGCAGGCCATGAAGGACGAACTCGCCTTCTGCATCGAGGCGCGGAAAATGACCCTCGACCTGCTCAAGCCCGGCACCAAATCCAAGGACGTCTGGGACGGCTTCAACGCCTTCATGCGCAAAAACGGCCGGCCGATGGAAGCCAGGCTCTATTGCCATGGCCAAGGCTACGATCTGGTCGAACGGCCGCTGGTGCGCAACGACGAGCCCATGACCATCGAAAAGGACATGAATATCGTCGTGCACCCGACCTATATCCACGCCGGCTACCTCAACTGGCTGTGCGACAATTACCTGATCGGCGGGTAACGGCCCGGGCGACCGGCGGCACCGGTTCCCCGAAGAGGTCGTCGAGGTCGGCTGAGCGTCGAATGGCGGCCTTGACCGCCATCGCACGATTGCGCAAGGCTCTCCCTCTTTGGTGGAGGGACCTATGAAAAAAACAACAGTGGCCGCAATCGCGGCGATTTTCGCGCTGACCGGCCTGGCCAGCGCCGAGACCTTTCCGACCGTCAGTTGACGATGGTCATTCCGTTCGCCGCGGGCGGGCCGACCGACGTGCTCGGCCGCGTCATGGCCCCAGCGCATGGGCGAAATTTCTCAAGCAGACCGTGATCGTCGAAAACATCGGCGGCGCCGGCGGCATGACCGGCGGCAAGCGCGTCGCCACGGCCACGCCCGACGGCTACACCATGCTGCTCGGCACCGTAGGCACCCAGGCGCAAGGCCAGACGCTGTACAAGCATCCGCTCTATAACGCCCAGACCGACTTCACGCCGGTGGCGCTGATCGCCGACGTTCCGATCGCGCTTTTGGTGCGCAAGGATCTGCCGGCGAAGGACCTCAAGGAATTCGTCGCCTACGCCAAGGCCAACCAGGAAAAGATGACCTACGGCTCGGCCGGCGCCGGTTCCGCCACGCATCTCGGCTGTGTCGTGCTCGATACCGCGATGGGCACCAAGATCGTTCACGTGCCCTACAAAGGCACCGGACCTGCTATGCAGGACCTGATCGCCGGCCGCATCGACTTCCTGTGCGAAATCGTGTCGACGGCGAAACCCCAGATCGACGGCGGCAGCGTGCGCGCTTTGGCCATCATGACCACCGAGCGCTCGCCGGTGCTGCCGAATCTGCCGACCACCAAGGAGCAAGGCCTCGATGTGCAGGCCTATACCTGGAACGCGCTGTTCCTGCCCAAGGGCGCGGCCAACGTCGTGAAGGTTCTGCATGACGCCGCGGTCGAGGCGATGGCTTCGCCCGCGGTCAAGGATCGCCTGGAAGGCCTCGGCGCCATGATCGTCGCCAAGGACCGGCAGAGTTCGGAATACCTCGGCAAGTTCGTCGGCGACGAAATCAAGAAATGGGAAGCGCCGATCAAAGCCAGCGGCGTGGTGGTCGAATAACACCGCGCTTTCGTTGATTATGGGCGCCGCGGTCCTTCGGGCCGCGGGCGTTTTCATGAGCGGACCGGCGATGGCAGGCAGTCGCAGCGCTTTAGCCTCTCTTCTGTCATGCCCGCACACGCCTGCGCGGGCCGACACTCGTTATTTCGGCGGATCGATCAGGCTGACGTGGGCGGCGACGACGCGCCAGCCTTCGGGAAACCGCACCCAGGTCTGCATCTGGCGGCCGATTTTGCCCGCCGCCGACGGGCGATTGTACAGCGTCGAGGCCACCGCGAAGTCGCGGCCATACGTCGTGATCACGGTTTTCGAAATGGGTGCGGCCGAGGCCGACCGGCGAGCGCGCGACGCGAAACGACTTGATCTCGCTGTAGCCGTACAAATTTTCGCCGGCGCCATAGCGGATGGTGCGCGGATCGTCGCGGAACATCGTGTTCAGCGCATCGACGTCGTTGTTCACCAGCGCGTTCTCATAAGCGTCGAACGCGGCGCGAACTTCAGCGACGACCTCCGGCAGGGTCGATGTCCATTGTTATCGCTCCTAGATTTTCGGTTGGGGCGCCACGCAGACGCCCATCCGCTCGAGCGCATAAGCAATGCGCAAGGCGATGTCTTCGCGCCATGGCGCAGCGATGATCTGCACGCCGATCGGCAGCGGCTTGAGTGGCACCGGCACCGCGGCGACAGGCAAGCCGATAAAGGAAATCGGCTGCGTGTAGATGCCCATGTTCGGCCGCACCGGCAGTTCGACGCCGTCGAGCGTGAAGGTCTGCTGGCCGAGCTTGGGCGCGGTGACGGGAGTGGATGGCGCGAGGATCGCGTCGCAATCCTCGAACAAGGCGACGACCCGGTCGCGGTACCAGCGGCGGAAGATCTGCGCTTTCACGACAAGCGTCGACGGCACCATGGCGCCGGCCAGCAGACGGTCGCGCACCGCGGGATCGAAGTCGTTTGCCTGCTTGCGCAGGCGCTCAAGATGCAGCGCCGCGCCTTCGGTGCAGGTGATGACATAGGCCGCGGCGCGCGCCCTCGCCGCCTCCGGGATTTCGATGTCGCGGCCGGCTCCCAGGGCCTTCGCCACCGTATCGAGCGCGCTCAGCGCCTCGGGCGATGCGCCTTTGCGGAAATAGCCCCCGGCCACCGCGATGCGCAAACCGCTTATGCCCTGCTCCAGCGACGGTAGCGACGGTTCGATGCCGCGATCGACGGTCGCGGCGTCATCGGCGTCGAAGCCCTGCATCACGTCATAGCTCAGCGCCAGATCGCGCGTCGAGCGCGCGAAGGGACCGAGATGATCGAGGCTGGCGACGAATGGAAAGCTGTGGGCGCGCGACAACCGCCCGTAGGTCGGCTTCAAGCCGAAAATTCCGCACAGCGACGACGGCACGCGAATAGAGCCATTGGTATCGGAGCCGAGCGCCAGCGGCACCATGCCGCCGCCGACGGCGCTGCCGGAGCCGCCTGACGAGCCGCCGCTCATGCGGGTGATGTCGTGCGGATTGCGCGACGGGCCATCATGCACGTTCTCGCCGGTGAAGTCGTAGGCGTATTCGCCCATGTTGAGCGCGCCGACCAGCACCGCGCCGGCAGCTTCCAGCCTGGCGATCAACGGTGAATCGTTTTGCGCCGGCGGATGCGCGCGGTTGATCTTGGAGCCGGCGACGGTGGCGATGCCTTTGACGTCGAACAGGTTCTTGACGGCGAAAGGCACGCCGGCGAGCGGCAGCTTCGACTTGTCGGAGGCGTCGACTTTCTTCGCCTGCGCGCGGGCGCGCTCGGCCGTAACCGCGGTGAAGGCGTTGAGCGCCGGATTGAGCGTGGCGATACGCGCCAGCGCCGCCTCGGTGACGCTTACGGCGCTGGCGCTGCCGGAGGCGACCGCTTTAGCGATGTCGGATGAACTGGCCCAGGAAAGGTCCGCCATTTCAGACCTTGTAGATCGGCGCAGGTTCTGCGGCGTCCGGCAGGTCGAACTCGGCGACGGTCGCGGCGAGCTTGAGCGTGACCTCGAGATTGGCCTTCACCGCCGGCTTCCAGCCGCTTCCAGCGGCAGATCGAGCGCCGACGCGGCGGCGGCAATGAAGTCGTCGAGCGAGCCTGGCATAGCGGTCCTGTCGTCCCCTGTTCGCGCCCTTTGAGAAGCAAATTCGCTGCCAATGGCGCGCGGGTCAAGCGGACATGCGAAATCGCCCGTATTCTTTAGCGGCCCCGGGTAGGCCGTAGTCCTTTTGCGGCCTTCGGATAAGAACCGAGGGCGCGCGAACGCCACGGGTCCGAAATGGACCCACGCGCCTCGACGCCTCGCGACATCGAGGCTTGTCGAAGCTGGTAGCAACGCAAGTCCACCAAACCCATGGCGTCCCGCGCGCGGTGTTTGTTAGGTTTGCTCCGCGTTTTTTCCGGTGGTCGACCCGTTCGTCATCACCTCCATGACAGAATGACAACACTCCACCGATGGGGCCAGGCTCCCTCAGCCGCTCTCCTCTGACAGGATCGCAGGCTTACCAGCCATCAGGGCCCCCGGCGTGCGGCAGGCACGCTGGACCGAACGCGGCTTGGACCGCCGGAGGGGGAAACTGGCGCCGCATCTCCGACGCCCCCGTCCGGCCACCGCTCCCCGCCTCAACGTCTGGAGACGCTGATCAAACGCCCCTCGGCAGCACGAGGCGGGATGCATCTAGGATTACATACCCTGGGATTATAGTCAATAGTATTTTCCGCCTCATGGTGAGGAGCGCCGCAGGCGCCTCTCGAACATCGCAAGTCGGGTCTACCCGACTTGGGCATTCTAAGATGCGGAAGTCGGGCGGGCCCGAGATCGGTGGGCGGCCTCCATCCTTCGAGACGGGCGCAAGTGCGCCCTCCTCAGGATGAGGCCGGGAGAGGCTGTGCGCCGGATTTCGCTGCGCCCATCCGCGCTATAGGCTCAAACCGCCGCCGCCACTCTCTTGGCAAACGTATCGGTACCGAGTTTGCCGCCCAGGTCGGGCGTGCGCCGTCCGGCGTAGCGATGACGCGGTCGAGCGCGGCCTCGATGGCCGCGGCGGCCTTCACGAGGTTGTCGTCGCCGCGCCGCTCGCCGAGCCAGGCCAACAGCATCGCCGCCGAGCCGATCAGCGAGGCCGGGTTGGCGATGTTTTTGCCGGCAATGTCCGGCGCCGAGCCGTGCTGGGCCTGCGCCACCGCGTGATCCTTGCCGGCGTTGATGGACGCCGCCAGACCCAGGCTGCCGGCGATTTCGGAGGCCTCGTCCGAGAGAATATCGCCGAACATGTTGGTGGTGACGATGACGTCGAATTGGCTGGCGTCGCGGATCAAAAGCGCCGCCATGGCGTCGATGATGCGCTCTTCGTATTGCACTTGCGGGTAGCGCGCGGCGACGGCGCGCGAGCACTCCAGATAAAGTCCGTCGGAGACGCGCAGCACATTGGCCTTGTGCACGCTGGTCACTTTTTTCCGCCGCTGCATGGCCAGCCTGAAAGCGCTCTCCACGATGCGCATCGAGCCTTCGCGCGTGACCTTGCGCACCGCCAGCGCCAGATCCGGGCGTCGGCATGAACTCGCCGCAGCGCATGCGCGGCGCCCCAAGTGTCGGCCATCGCGGCCTGCGCTGAAATGCAAGCGCTCGCCAGCCGGTCGATCATGTCGGCGAGCATCGCGGTTTCGCCGCCGTGCAGATGCACCGCACCGCTGGCGTCGATGACGAGACCATCGGCCGGATCGGCGGCAACCACCGGCGCGTAACGCAGCGCCCAGACCGCGAGGCGTTCAAGCGCCGCAGCGTCCGCCGCGGGCTCAGCGTCCTGCACAACAAGACCCGGCACCAAAGCCTGCGCCTTGGTCGCCGGCATCCCGACCCGTAATCCTGCGGCGCGCGCCGCCGCATCCGCGGCGAGCACCACCCGCCGCTTCCCGTCACGGCCGACCAAAATGAGCGGCGTTTCACCGGAAGGCGAAGCGCCGTTCATGATCCTTCGCACCCGGTCGGTCGGCCAGGTCGGAAGGAACAGCGAGACGACCCTGGGCATCACACGCTTCCAACTCAAACTCCGCGCTGTCTCCGGCGCGGCAACGGATCAATTCGATTTGCCAGCGGGCGCGTCCGACACCTGGCACCGGGACGGGCAACGGCGACGACGGCAGCGCCGTCACCCGCCAACGGGTCACGGCGGCGGTGGGTTGCCCAAAATCCGCCGCCTCGGTCTGGCGGCGCCAGCGCCGGATCGCGATGCCGAGTGTGCCGCTCGTCTCCGCCGCGAGTTGAAGCCGGCGCGAGGCCGTCATCGACAGGCGTGCGACTTCCGCGACCACCGCACTTAGACCGCCATGGCGCAGCCCTTCCTCGAAACAAGCGAGCACGGCCTTGTCGTCGCCGCCCTCGACATAGATGACGCGGTCTGGCGCAAGACCGGCTTGCGCCAGCGCCGGCGCGAACAAATCCGGCCGCGTCACGCACCACAGAACCTGTCCCCGCATCCGGGCGGCGATGCCGGCGGCGAACAGCGCCGCGGCGGCACCGTGGATGGCGCCGTCTCCGCCCCCGGCCACTTCATGCAGCGCGCCGAGCGACAGCCCGCCTCCCGGCAGCACCCGATCGAGCATGGCGATGCCGAACGGCAGCACTTGCCGGTCGCGCGCGGGGCTTGCCTCAAGCGACGCTATGCGCTCGCGAAGCCGGCCGATGATCGCCGTGTTATCGATCATGGCCGCCGCCGCGATTTTCCTGCGGGCGGCGAGACAACGAGATCGTCTCCGGCATAAGAAACCAGAAGATCGTGTGGATTGTCTTCGGGTCCGATCCATCGCCCGAAATCGCGATTATGCAGAATGGCCGGCATCCGATCATGCACTGGCGCGATCAGTTTGTTGGCCGGCACAGTGATGATCGCGAAGGTCCGCTCCCATCGGCTGGTCAGCGGGTCTTTCCAGTTTTCCCAGATGCCGGCGACACCGAATGGCGCGCCGTCGATGCAACTGATGACCCGACGTTTGCCGTTCTGGTCTTTCAGATTGAACCCGGTCATCAGGACGATGCAGCGCCGCTTACGATAGGCGTCGCGGAACATCCGTTGTTCGGTAATCGTCTCCGCCCGCGCATGGATCGGCTGGATGTGGGGCCGGGCATCGACGTAATGCGGGATCAGCCCCCATCGCAGTTCGCCTTGCACTGGCTCGCCGGTCAGCGGATCGCGACGAAACACCGGCAGCACCTGCGCGGGCGTGCCGCTGCGCACGACGTCCTGCGTCTCGCGACACGATTGATTGTCTGCGCCACCCATCCACGCGATCTCACGGCTCTCAGATGCAATTAGAACAAAGAGAGAACGATAAAGTTCGAGCGAGAGTCAATCGGCTTATTTTGGCGTTGAAATCGCTTGGAAAATTTCGCGGGTTCCAGGGGCAGCCCGCGGCGGTATTGGCGTTGGGGACAGCCCCACCCAATATGGCTCGGACCGGAGGCGCTCGGCATATGTGCAATCTCTACAGCATCACCACCACCCAGGAGGCGATCCGGGCGCTGTTCGGTGTCCTGAAAGACAGCGCCGGCAATCTGCCCAGCATGCCGGCGGTGTTTCCGGATTGGGAAGCGCCCGTCGTTCGCGGTCCCGATCAAGCACGCGAATTACTCAAGATGCGCTGGGGCATGCCGAACCCGCCGAAATTCGGCGGCATCAGCACGAACATTCGTAACCTCGCCTCACCGCATTGGCGGCGATGGACCAAACCGGAAAGCCGCTGCCTCGTGCCGGCAACGAGCTTTTCGGAATACAACGACAAGGCCAATCCAAAGTCGCTTAAGAATCCCGACGGATCGCCACATCCGATGGCCGGAAAGAAAGACGTCGTCTGGTTCGCGCTCAATCCGTCACGACCGCTGTTCGCATTCGCCGGAATCTGGACCGAATGGGAAGGCGCGCGCGGCACGAAAGCCAATCCGATCGAGGGCAAGCACCTCGTCTATGGATTCCTCACCTGCGAGCCCAACAGCATCGTTGCGCCCGTTCATGCCAAGGCGATGCCTGTCATTCTCACGACCAAAGAGGAGTGGGATGTTTGGATGCGCGCGCCTTGGGATGAAGCATCGCAATTGCAACGGCCCCTATCGGAGACTGCGCTGGTGGAATTGATGCGCGGTGCAGAGAAGGAGGATCGTGGCGACGCCAGCGTTGCGCTATGATCGCGATGTTGCAGTGTCTCTTTCTGCTTCAGTCCCTTATCGTCCGGCGTGGCTGGACTGGGCTAAAACTCAAACTCATCCTCAACCGATGCAGTTTCGGGAGCAATCTCAGCAACGCTTGTCTGAATCGCCGCCACGACAGCGCGGCCGCGGCCAAGCACCCCCTTAACGAGAGTCACCAATTGCTTGGTGCTATCGGCATAGCTCCCGATATAGCCGGCTCGGACCAGGTCGAGAAACGGTTGTTCTCGCAAATAACTACCGCCCAACGCTTGGTAGCCAATGCGTAAACTCCCTCTGGGTCCACGGGCAGCGGGACTTTGAATGAAGCCGTCATAGTGATCGATCGGCATGATGAGACCGCTCTGCCGCAAGGCGCCATCGCGTTTGACGAATTTCAGGAAGAAGGCGGCCGGATTGAGTCGATATTCATGCGGCCCGGGTGCATTGACTTTGGCGAACTTCCGCATCCTTGCAAGTTCTTTGTCGAGCTGCTCGTCCGGTGTGAAAATCCAGTCGGTTGCGTTTCCTTTTGGAGGCTCCAACATCTTGTATTGAAGCATCGCCAAATTGCGGCGTGTAACATTGAAATAGATGAGATCGACGCCGAACGCTCGCTCGAGTTGGCGGCGGTTCGCAGTGAAAACCTCAAGACGTTCGCGCCCCCGCGAAAACAAGAGCGCGCCCCGTGAGGTCGCTGCCGATTAGATCGAAACCCGGCACGCTGCGTGCGTCGTGTTCGATTGCGCCGTCTTCGATGATCGGGACGCGCGCAAGTGCCGTGGCGCGACGCGGCGTCAGATCGAGCGCGCTCGCCCGATCGTCAGGCCCGAGGCCGAAGGCCTTGAGCGCCATGCGGATCGCATCTTCCTGAAGTGCGTCGTTGCTGCGAAACCGGCGCGGTACAGCGAGGGAAGCGGCCAAGGTTCGCATTGGACCGACGTTCGCAGCGACGCTTGAGAGTCGCTCGATGAGATGGCCACTGAGTTTGGGCGAGAGGACCGTCAGCGGCTGATCTGATTTTAGCCGCTCTTCAAAGCTCCTTTTATGTGCTGAGCTGTCGAGCAGTGCGATCAGGGCATCGGTCGAGGCAGGTTCGATCGCAACCGCACGCCTGATCTTGACCCGAGACTGCAAGGTGGTGATTGCGCTGCGCGCGCCGATCAGGCCCAGATAGGCGTGAGGCTCACCCTCCGATTCAGCTAGCAGCAAGCAAACGGTTGGAGCCTGAAGTTTGGCGAACGCGGCATGCGGCAATGCCGTCGTGAATTCACCGACCCCTCGCCGCGATTCCTGCAATGACTCCCAATCATTTTCAGCGATCCGCAGAACGACCGCCGGCTTTTTCTCCACATGCGCTTTCAGCGCATCACACCAAGCCTGGGTCAACGTTTTTCGCCCGCTTGCTGGGACTCCCACGGATTAAACAGTGCGACACCCGTGGGTTCGAAGTCGGCGATATTGCGCGTTACGACTGTCAGACCATGAACCATTGCTGTCGCGGCGATCAGCGCGTCGCGTTCAGCCCGCGGGTCGGGAACGTGAAGTTGCGCGCAACGCTGCGCCACAGCCGTATCAACGGCAAGGACGCGACCATCGAAGCGAGGGAGAACCTGCTGGTCGATCCAGGCGCGCAGGGACTGCACCTTGCGCCGTATCCTTACGCGCGATCAGCAGTGCGCCAAGTTCGATTTCGAGAACCGAGATAGCGGAGATAAAGAAGCTCGCCGCAGGGATCGTGTTGGCCCACGCGACAACCTTGAGGTTAGCCTTGTCCGGTCGTCTCAGTTCGGAAATAACATTGGTGTCGAGCAAGAACATCAGGTGAGATCGGCGGGCTTGAATACCCCACCACCGAGCCGCGGCGGATCGAAGTCGATGTCGTTGCCTGGCTGCGCGAGTGCTTCGGCAAGGCTCATGTGCTCGCCGGTCAGGCGCTGGTAGTCTTCAATCGTCAGCAGGACATGCGCTGGCCGGCCCCGGTCGGTAATGAAGACCGGCCCGTGCTGTGCCGCCTTCTTGGCGCCACCGGTATCTTGATTGAATTCACGACTGCTCAGGGTGGTGACGGTCATTTGCGCCTCCTCGGCTGGCCGAAAGCCTGAGTTGCATAATATGTAGATACGTTGCTACATTCAAGTCACTATTGCGAACAAAACGAGAAACATGGATCGTCCTTCCAGCCCCACCGGATGATTCGTCGTGTCTGTAGCCTATCTCGCCAAGCTCAACCCGGAACAGCGGCGAGCGGTCGAACATGGGAGTAAGGCAGGCAATTTCACCGCCGCACCACCCTTGCTGGTTATCGCCGGCGCGGGGTCCGGAAAGACCAATACGCTGGCGCATCGGGTTGCGCATCTGATTGTCGAGGGCGCCGATCCGCGCCGCATCATGCTCCTGACGTTCTCACGTCGAGCTGCGGCCGAGATGGCCCGCCGGGTCGAGCGGATCTCGTCCCAGGTGATCGGTCAGAACGCCGCGATCATGACCGATGCGCTGACCTGGGCCGGAACTTTCCATGGCATCGGGGCGCGGCTGCTCCGCGAATACGCCGACCAGATCGGTCTCGATCGCGCGTTCACGATTCATGATCGCGAGGATTCGGCGGACCTGATGAATCTCATGCGCCACGAGTGCGGGTTCTCCAAAACAGAGACGCGGTTTCCGACCAAGGGCACTTGCCTTGCGATCTACTCGCGGTGCGTCAATGCCGAGACGCCGATCGAGGATGTGTTGCGATCGTTATTTCCGTGGTGCGCGGCATGGGCGGCCGAGCTGCGGGAGCTGTTTGCGCGGTATGTCGAAGCCAAGCAAAAGCACAACGTGCTCGATTATGATGACCTGCTGCTCTACTGGGCGCAGATGGTCAGCGACCCGGCGCTCGCTGACGACATCGGCGGCCGGTTCGACCATGTTTTGGTCGACGAATATCAGGACACCAACCGGCTGCAATCCTCGATTTTGCTGGCGTTGAAGCCCGGCGGCCGGGGGCTCACGGTCGTCGGCGACGACGCGCAATCCATCTACTCATTCCGCGCCGCCACCGTGCGCAACATTCTCGACTTCCCGGCGCAGTTCAGTCCACCGGCCGAGATCATCACGCTCGACAGAAACTACCGTTCTACGCAGCCGATCCTGTCGGCGGCCAATGCCGTCATCGAACTTGCGGCCGAGCGGTTTACAAAAAACCTCTGGACCGATCGAACCTCCGCCGACCGGCCGCAGCTTGTCAACGTGTGCGACGAGACCGACCAGGCGCGATTCATCGTTGAGCGTGTATTAGAAAACCGCGAAACCGGCACCACGTTGAAGCAGCAAGCGGTGCTGTTTCGCGCATCGCATCACAGCGGTCCGCTGGAGGTCGAACTGACCCGCCGCAATATCCCTTTCGTGAAATTCGGCGGCCTCAAGTTTCTTGACGCCGCACACGTCAAGGACATGCTGGCGCTGCTGCGCTTCGTTCAAAATCCGAAAGATCGCGTCGCCGGGTTTCGCGTGATGCAGCTCATGCCTGGTGTCGGGCCGACGTCAGCACAACGGACCCTCGATCACATCGTCTTGGATTCCGATCCGATCGGAGCGCTCGCGACGGCGCCCGCGCCTCCGCGGGCAGGCGAGGATTGGCCCTCGTTCGTAGCGACGGTGCAGCACATCCGATCCGGAACGGCGGGCTGGCCCGCCGAGATCGAGGCCGCCCGGCTCTGGTACGAACCGCACCTTGACCGCATTCACGAAGACGCAGTGACCCGCCGCGCCGATCTGATCCAGCTCGAACAGGTCGCGGCTGGCTACCCCTCGCGTGAACGCTTCCTAACCGAACTTACGCTCGATCCGCCGGACGCGACCAGCGACGAGGCTGGCGTTCCCCTGCTCGATGAAGACTATTTGATCCTGTCGACGATCCACTCGGCGAAAGGCCAGGAGTGGAAATCCGTGTTCGTGCTCAACGTGGTCGACGGCTGCATTCCCTCCGACCTCGGCGCCGGCACAACGGCGGAGATTGAGGAGGAACGCCGGCTCCTTTACGTCGCGATGACGCGCGCCAAGGACGATCTGCATCTGGTGGTGCCGCAGCGTTTCTTCACACACCAGCAACACGCGCATGGCGACCGCCATGTCTACGCGTCACGGACCCGCTTCATCCCGCAGAACATCCTGTCCCACTTCGCGGCCACTGCCTGGCCCGTAGCGACCTCGGAATCCCCAGCGCGCGCTGCGGGTCATCAACCGCGTGTCGACATAGGCGCGCGGATGCGCGGGATGTGGCGGTAGTTAGCGCGAACCATCACAACGTGATCCGCGGAAGCACATCCTGCAATTGGTAATACGCTCCCATCAACCAAACGCCGTCTTCCGACTGAGACAGAACGACATCGACATGCGGGGCCGAAACTTGTGCTCGTAGTGCGATGGTGAGAGCATCGGGCTGCGCAGAGGCAATGAACACACAAAACGACGACCAGGTACGCTTAGCGGTGACGCCTCGATTTTGGAGATCGTTGGCCTCGACCCACTTGTCATCAACTTTTGCAAATTGCCGTCGCACGATGTCGAATTTCATCCCGCCTCCGATTGAGATAATTCAAAAGACCAGTTTCCCGTGTTTCCTTTTGCGAATCTCCAGACAGCAATTCTAGCTTTGATGACGCCCAAAAGGTACTGATCCGGAAAGCTGGGACGCGGGTCGGCCAACTTCCAACTCGGCGATGATCTTGTCAGTAATTTCGGTGTAAAGCTTTGCCCGGTCCTGGCCGGAGCGTCGATATGAGATTTGTCTGGACATCGCGGTTCTCCCCGACGGGCGCCGGCGCCCGACGGTCCTCAGCACGTCACGGCAACCCGGTCCGCACTCTCACTCTCGATCGCAGTGCGTCCGCACGCGACGTCGGGGATGGCGCAGCATGGCGACGCCACATCTCTTGCGTCAGGGATGGACGCCCGCAGGGTGAATACCCGCAGCGCGCGGGGCTTCAGCGCAGCCGACAGCCCGGCCCGCGGGCAACGCGACATCAATCTGTGCATTCCAGTCTCGCGAAGCCTATTGGCGGCAGTGGCGACGCCGGAAATCGCTGATTTTCATCGATCCGGCTTCTATGCTCGCGGTTTCACGAATCACAGGAGCCACGATGGCGACGCAGATGACGAAGTCGCAATTGATCGAGCAGATTGCGACCACCAACGAACTGGCCAAGAAGGACGTCAAGGGCGTGATCGAGACGCTGGCCGAGATCGGCTACAAGGAGTTGAAGAAGAACGGCGTGTTTCTCGTCCCCGGCTTTGCCAAATTCGTCGTCATCAAGAAGCCAGCCACCAAGGCCCGCCAAGGCACCAACCCCTTCACGGGCGAGGCGATGACCTTCAAGGCAAAGCCGGCGCGCAAGATCGTCAGGGCCCGTCCGGTGAAGGCTGCGAAGGACGCGGTGTAAAAGATATCCTCCGATAGAGCCTCTCGCCCTCTGGCGAGTGGCTCCCTGCGGCTCAGCACCAGTTATGCTTGAGCTACAACACAGTCGCTTTGGGAGGATGTTCCAATTCGATCCGCCGCTTTTCGGCATCTTTCTTTCGCTTGTTGGCGGCGATCCGGTATTGGTCAATCGCATCGAGATCACTCTTCATCTCGACTGGTGTCGGAACCGGGATAGCCTTGCCGGCCGCCATGTCATGTCCCGAGCGTTCCGAGACCCGTTTCATCGCCCAATAGACCTGCTTGTGATCTTCATCTTCGACAACGACCATCCGCAGGCTCTGTGTTTTGACCTCGCTGTTAAATCGTTCAACGACTTTGCCCAGTAGGACTTCCTCAACGAGCCTTTCCCAGGTTTCTCTAAGATCGGTGTAGAAGTCTTTCGCAGACCGCCGCCACGCGTCCGTCGTGAAATCCGTGACGCCGTCAAAGCCCTTCAGCCGCACTCTGAGAGTGTCAATGCGCTTCGTGACAGGCTGTGCGATCCACGGCTCATCGATCTCACTGATCAACCCAAAGCCGGCGGCTTCCGACTTATTGATATAATTTCGGACGAGAGGAATCGCCGGGCTGGCTTGGGCTGCCGCATCGACCACCTCGTTGAAAAATAGGAGATTATGCGTGAAGATGATAACCTGCCGTCCCGCAGCCGCTTCTTTCACGAGTCTTGCGGCGACCCGCCTGATGCGGACGTGGTCAAGAGACGACACCGGGTCGTCGATGATCATGCCTTGGCGCGATGTGTCTCCGCCGACTTCAGCCAGAAAACAGGCCAGCGCAAGCGCGCGCTGCTCACCTTCGCTTAGAACCTTGCTGTTCGGGGTTGCTTTGGCCGCGTTGAGACCAACCTCAAAGTAGCTTTGCCCATCCTGGCTTCGATCATTGACGGCAAAAGGAATGTGCGTCAACGCCAGAGCTGCAATCTCGGCGACGATGCGCTTTTCGAGGTTCTCCATGACGAGGCTACGCCGCAGCGACGTCATCTGCCGGGACACTGAACCGGTCTCGACGACGTCGCAACATGCGAGAAGTTTGCGGCGCTCGTCCAAATCCGCCAGACGCGCCAGAACCACGGCAAGATCGTCAGACAGCTTCTTTCTATCCTTGAGCGCGTCACGCTGCGCCCGATCGGTGGCGCGATTGCCATCGTTGGCAGCCGCCTTGTCGTCTGCCAGCGCCTCCCCCTCCAGTGCTTCCACCTCCGTCCGAAGTTTCGTTGCGATGGGGTCGGCAAGCAGAGGGAATGCGGTGAAGTCGGCCAGCGCGGCAACGCCGACAATTGCATCGCGCCTCATACTAGCGGCCGTGCAATAAGCCGCGATTAGCGGCACCATCTCCTTGCGGCTGGCCGCTAGATCGCCGAATTCGCCGAGCGCTGCCTCGGCCGCATCGCTGGTCGCAATGGCAAGGGCTTTGATCTGGCGCAGGGCTTCCGCATGGGCATCGGACGCGCCTTGCGCCGCCTTATTAGCTGCGCCCGTAACGAAATCGTTGAATGCCCGCACGCGGGCTGCAGCGTCCGCTGTCATCGGCTCCTGGCAGAGCATACAACGATCGCCTTCTTGGTCCGCCAAATGCTCATGATCAATACCGGTGACGCTCGCGGCATAGGCGCGCGCATGGTCGAACATAAGCCGCCAGGGAGAAAGTCCGACGCCGGACAGCGGCATCGTCGCAAACGCACCTGACGCGGCAAGCTTCGCAGCCTGGGCTGTCGACTCGGCAGTCGCATATAGATTGCGATAGGTCTCGACGGCGGCCACTGAGAGCGCCTCGTCGATCTGTTCCGACGCTGTCAGGAGCTTCTGTAAAGCTGCCTTGGCACGTCGGCGCTTTGCGGCCATCGTTGACGGGTCGCTTGCGAGGGCCTGCTCAAGACCAGCGAGCTCTGCCATCTCCTGCTCTGACACTGCCGCCAGCTTCTTGATCTCATCGGCGGAAGGCAATGCTTCCTTGGACTTAATTTCGAGACGAGCGAAAAGCTTTGCGACCGCGCCGGCGGTCGTGTATCCGCCAGGCAGCGGTGTTTTCAATTTCTTCTCAATAGTTTTGATTTCGTCCCGAAATCCTGCCTCCAGCTCACCGCGGATAAGGCCGTGGCGCTCGAGAAGTGCGATAGCTGCCGGCAAAAATCCGATTCGGTTTTGCTTGTCGACATAGAGCCGGGCATTTGCAGAATCGAAAACGGAAATCCGCGCGATTGGCGCAGGCGGTTGTGTTCCGTCTTTCCAAGTGATGGGAGTGGGCTCCGTGGCCCCTTCTTCAAGAAACCGGACAAGCACCTCAGCCGGTGGCTTGACGCCGATCTCAAATACGTTGCCAAGAAGGTCGTCCGCCGTCAGGCTACGGCACAGTTTCTTGGCGATCCGGCAATAGCCACTTTTTCCGCTTCCGTTATCGCCGTAGATGACGGTGATGCCGTCGGCGGCGAAACGCAATTGCTGTTCTTCCGCCAAACGGTTCAGATGCTTGACGGGGCCGAGCGAGCAAAGCACCGCACGCGGCTCATTCGAGCTGCTTGCCTTCAAATGCTCCGTCGCGAGCGGCGAGCATGTCGGCGGCTTATCCGATACAAATCCGCCCACATGGCGGACCCGGGCGGCAATGGCGCTCTTGTCTTCCTCATCAAGGATGAAGCCTGGCTGCGCAGCATGCCTTCTTAGAGCATCCCGTGTCCAGTCATGCTGCTTGTCCGCCCATTCCAGAAGTCCAACTTCGGCCATTCCCCACCCCCGTTTTTGGCGACATTATAATTATTGCTCCGTTCCGATGTTATGTATTCGTGCGTCGGGACAGACTTTCTTCGCGATGTCGCACAGGTGCCTATGATGCGTCAGGTAGATGACCTGCCCTGCTCCTCCCATGTCGGCGAACAGCCGGAATGCTTCTTCGGCTCGAAAATCGTCAAACGTCTCCATAATATCGTCAGCGACGAACGGCACTGGGCTGCGCGCTCGAACGAATTCGTGGTAGCCGGCCACGCGCAACGCGAGATAGAGCTGGAAGCGTGTGCCTTTCGATAGTTCGTGGGCGGACTTCGAGCCGCCTGCGGCCGACAGGGCAATCAGGGTTTCGCCGTCCCTGCCGGGCTGGGCCACGAGCCCACTATAATTGCCGCGACTGACCGTTCGAAATGCCGCGGAGGCGCGCGTCATCATCGAGCTACGATGGTGCTCGCGATAAGCCCGCAACGCCTGCTCCATGGCGATCGTGCCCGCACGGAGTTGCAGGTAGCGTCCAGCACCGTCCTGGATTTCTAGCAGCGTCGTGCGGCGACGCTCCTCGATTTCCGCGACTTGGGAATCCCCTCCGATCGCTTCGACTTGATCAATCGCCTGACTTCGCGAGGCGAACAGTTCGTGGCAACGCCTGTCTTGGTCGTCGAAACGTGCCTTCAGCTCGATAAGCTCAGCCTCCAGCCCAGGTCGATCGGCAGTATCGAGGATGCGTTCGGCTTCAGCAACATCGGGGAGGCGTAATGCTTCGCGGATTTCATCCTCCGCATCTTCGACATCCGCCTGCAGTTCAGTTCGTTTGCCAACGTCCAGAAGTTTTCCAGCGATCTCGGCCAGAGAAAAAACGCCGAAGAGCGATGTCATCCTGCTTTTCTGCTCTTCGTGAATCGCCAGCGTTTCCGCCAGCAACCGTTCCCTCTTTTGCGCGTCTTCGAGATTATCCGTTGCTTTGGCGCGACGTGCGCGATCCGTGACCGCGTCACGAACACGATCGCCGACGCGCTGCGCCAGATCGAGGACCGTGCTTGAACCGACCGGAATCGCCATCTCGCTACAGATGGCAGCAATTTCATCGCGAAACGCGGTCTGGTCCTTTTCCATCTTATCGATGCGATCGACCAAGCCTGCCTTCATTTCGAGAGCTGGTCCAAGATCGGCGATGGCTGACAGAACCTCGCGCACGGTCGCAAGCGCCGGTATTTCGGCCTGATCGCCGAGCCAGCACGCCTTGCACGCCGTAGCCCAGGATGTGGTCCAGATCTGTTCATCTGCGCTCGCCTGTTCCGCGGCGCGTTCGCGCTGTAGCAGCTCGCGTTTTCGCTCGTCCGCAGAAGCGCGCAAGGCCCGAATATTGCCTTCGCGGTCGAGGATCACCTGAGCCGCCGTGAGAAGATCGTCGAAGCCAGATTCAGAGTCATGGGAGACGCCGGCGCCATCGAAAACAGCTTTCAGCCGGTCACGAGCCTCCTGCGCATCGGCCTCGGCTTCGCGCAAGTCACGCTCGGCTGTAAGAACAGCCTCTCGCGTTTCCAATACCTTCTCGCGCCGCGCAAGCCAACCTTCGACGTCTGTCAGCGCGACATCATCGGCGAATGATGCCGCCATCGTGCGAACAGCAGCCGCGATCTCATCGCGAATTAACTGCACGGTCGTTGCAGCTGCGTCCTTAAGTTCGATCGCCCGCGTCAATTCCGCCGTGGCGACGGTGAGAGATTGCCCATTCTGATGCAGTTTCGCCAAATCTGACATATGCGACTGGCGGCTCGATGTGATGATGTCGTCGTGTCGCAGCGCGCCCTCGAACGCGTCGGCTGATGTGGGCTCGAGATCACGGCGGTGTGCTGACCAGGCCTGCTCGCGCTGTGTCCGGATGGCGGCCGCCACTTGGTCGGAGACAATGCCTGTCATGCCGGCGATGGCGTCGCGTTCCGCTTCGAGCCGGCGTACCTCGCTTGTCAACCGATCAACATCGGCAACATGTTGACGAAACTCCCGCTGCGCATCATCAAGCGCCGCCTTCCAATGCTGGATTGCCTCCCCAGTAAGGCACGGCATTGCGAGGAGGTCCTCGACCTCGCCCCGCCAAGGATGCAGCATCCGGAGGCGATCGGTCAGCGTCATAATCGCGGCCTTACGGGCCCTTATCGCCAATCGGCGTCGCGCAACATGGTCAGCGTTGCGCGAGGTGGCGACGGCCGCCGTCAATCGGGCGATCGCGCCGTCCCTACCTCGTTCCGTTTCCTTATCCTCTCCGGCTTCGTGCAGCGCGGCCTCCGCATCCGCCAGCCGGTGACGGGCGTCTGCAAGTTCCGTCGTGGCGGTCCGGATGGCATTGTCGATGCCGGAGCGAGATTCGACCAGCTCGCGCAGGCGACCGATCGTTGAAGCCCCGAGCAAGAGGCGTCGGGGGTCCGCTTCTCGTTCCCGCTCCATCCGGGTCAAGATGCCGGCCACGGCCAATTCCGCTGCTTGCAGTTGCAACCGCCGTTCCGGGATATCCTTCTCGGCTGTCACATGCCGGGCTCGCAGGTCAGCGAGCCCTTCCACTCTGCTGAAAAGCCGTAATGCCGACTCGTCAACGGTGATCGACTCGATTTCAATGCCAAGTCGCTCGATCTCGTCGGCGACTGCCCGCGTTTGTACGCCGAGCTCTATCTCCTCCGTCTGCAACTTCGGCAGATCCTCGCTCCAGGTCGAAGGCGGAACAGGTAACTCGGCGAGCGGCTGGAGGCGTTCGCGGAACGATCGGAGCGCGGCGAGACGCGGCAGAACGGCGAGATGACGCTGAATTTCGTCGAGACGCGCCTGGATGCGCGTTCGTTCACCAATCGCTTCGTCATATTGTGACGAAGCACGGTCGCGGATGTCGATGAGCCGCGCGTAGTCAGACGCCAGCGTATCGAACCGCTCCCGTTCGGCTTTCAATTCGGCGAGACGCGTTTTGAGATCGGCGAGAATCCCGCTCCGCGAACGATATTTGTAGAAGCCGTCGGCCTCCGCCCTTAGGTCGAGTAACTTGCGGCTGAGATCGGAAAGGCCAGCGCTGGCCGAAAACAGTAGCTCTCCAAGATCACCTCTGCTGGCGAGAATGCTCTCGCCCCCTTTTTCCAGGGTCTCGTCATCAAGTGAAAACATGGTGCGATATGACTCGCGATCGATGCCGCCAAGTTCGCTACGGATAACGCTTTCGGCAATCGGTCGATCGTCGGAATCAAGCAGGCTGTTCTGCGGCCGCTTGATACGAACGAACTCCCGGGCTTCAGCGGCGAACTCAAGGACGCCGCCCACCCGCATGGTTGGATAGGGATGAAGGAAGCCGAACGGACTCTGCGTTCCCATCCCGAACAGCAGATCGAGAAAAGCCGCGAGAGCGGTCGATTTGCCCGCCTCGTTCGGACCATAGACGATGTGCAGGTCCGGCAGGCTTTGCGGCTTTTCACCGAAGTCGATGCTCTGATCGGTGAAGTTTCCGAAACGCGTGAGATCGAGGCGTTTGAGGCGCATGAGCTATGCAACCTTTTCGGATGCGTGAAGTCTCGCAAGAATGTCCTCAGTGCCCTCTCGCGCCAAAAGCGTAAGACCCGCCTTGAAGGCTGTTTCGTCAACGCCAAAGCTGTCGCGGCATTCCTGCGGGAGCTGCGCTCTCAGTTCGTCGGCGATTGCGGCCAGCTCCGTCTGAAAGCCCTCCGACAGAAGCACCTCCTCCTCGATGAGGCGTCGCAGTTCCACGAGCGGGTCGACAGAAGACCCGGCTGTCTCTGTGGGGGAACGGGTTGCCACCTCGAGCTTTTCGATCCAGCACGCACCGATGAGGGATCCACGGTCATCCGCCTCGGCCTTAAGGAGATCATGATCTCGCCGAATGCGCCAAGACAATGCGGTGGTACCGGTCACGCGCAGCCGGGCAACGAGATGTTCGGAGCCGACGGCCTCACGCGTCTGCTCCAGCACGCGGGTCACAGCAGTGATAAGATCGCGCCAGTCATCGAGCCCGGTGGCGTCGATCGAGACCCGTTCAAATTGTGCGATACTGGTGGCTCGCTCCTCGATGTGGATCGAACGATCGTCCCGAATGGTGACAAGCGTCACCGATTTTGCACCGGATTCGTTGATGTCGCGCCCCTGCGGCATGCCCGGCATTACGATCGCGCAGGCACCTTCCACAATCGATCGTTTATGCACATGACCCAGAGCCCAATACTGGAAGCCGGTGGCGTGCAGGTCAGATAGACTGCATGGCGCATAAGGATCGTGGCCGGGAGCTCCTGCAAGGCTCGTGTGCATGATGCCGATGTTCACTGCACCCGCGACCGCGGGCTTGTACTTTGCGATCAAGCATTCAGGAGCGTGCGGTTGCGCGAAACTCAGGCCATGGATTGCGACAGGGAAATGGCCCGCGTCCCGGTCGACGGCCACTGCTTCAGCGCGACCGCCAAAAAGACCTTCACGGAGTCTGGAAAGGTCAGTTCCTTTGTTATTCGAGAAAGCGCGTCATGATTGCCGCGAATGATAAAGACGCGAATCCCGGCCTGATGTAGGCGTCGGATCTGCTCGGCCAGAAAACGCGCCGTTTTCATGGATGTCTGATCGCCATCGTAAAGATCGCCTGCCAGAACCAGCGCGTCGACGCGCTCTTCCAGGCAGAGATCGACGATGCGTACAAAAGCCCGCCTCGTCGCATTCCCAATCAGGTCGGCAAGATCGGGATTGCGCAGGGCAAGCGAACGCAGCGGAGAGTCGAGATGGATGTCGGCTGCGTGGACGAAGCGATACGATACGATGTTCCCCTCCCCTTATAACTCAATTGGATCCCCGTAGCCTAACGGTCAACGTCATCAAAAATGGATCGCCTCGCGGGCGCTCGGATCGCCACAGGTTTTGCTTCTTGTTCACGGGCGACCGGAGACATATGGCTCCCACGGCAGCGTGATCGGGCTTGTCTTTCGCCTCTTTTCGCTCGCCAATGTCCTCGATCGCGCGCGCCATAGCCTGTCGCGCTTCATCGATCAGCCTTCGCGTCGAGGGCTCCAGCCCATCGAATTCCTCCAGTATATCGAAACCACGTGAATAGTTTTCGAAATGCGACTCTGGATCATCGTTGAGATCGGCATCCTCCGCAATCGTCGCAATACGCACCGGGGCTTCGACCAACGCATCCGAGCGCAGTTTGATACCGAGTGCTATTACTTGTTGCGGCGGCATCAATCGCAGAACGTCTTCATCTTCGAAAAACGACAGATCGAAATCACTCAAAGCCGTTTCTTGAAGACGGGTGCTCGTTCGATCTTGATCGTATTCGTCCAGCCACCCCAAACGATAAGCGCGGGCATGTGCCAGAACCTTGGGATCCTGAGATACGCGATAACTAGCCCATGATTCCCGCCGAAGAATCTCTTCGTCGGCGACCACGACGCGCTCGAACACCTTGTCGCTGGCCCGTTCAGCTAGAAACCTGAACATCAACCAATTGATCGACGTCTCATCAGGGATTCGAGACAGTCGGGCAACCAAGACATCGTCCAAGGTCGCCGGAATCGTCGGGGCGTCCTGAATGGAACGCATGCCCTCGCAGACAAAGCTGCCAGGATCGTTTCAATGGTCGCACCGCGGAGCAGAGCCGCAATGAAATGCGGCCGTTCCCTAAGAATGGTTGTCAGTGCGTCCGCGATTGTCGGATGAGCGAACGACCATGTCTCGGCGCCGCTGACGACAGCCGTTCGAAGAAACGATCCCTTGAGTTCAGCCAGGCTATCGCGGATACGCGGAGCCGGCACGCCGGTAAGTTCGCTCACGACTGATAGGGCTGACGCGTCGATTGTATTATGCGGCATCGCGCCCTGATGGACATAGACGAGAATGAGCGCAGCGCGAAGAGGATCGTCCAGAGCATTGATGGTGTCGATCAGGTGCTCCTTCGGTTCGCGCATGAAGCGGAGAAGCTCGCTCTTCGTGACAGCAAGGCTCTTTGTAAACGATGGATCTCCGAGACGTTCGGCGATCCCCGGAAGAATTCCGGAATGGTCGCGACTTCTTCGAGATATGATTTGACGCTGCGCTTCCAACCTCTGTGTCTGCGAGCCGAAGTTGATATGATTGTAGAGAATCTGCCCCTTCTCCGATGGGCTCAAGTCACCGACATCGACAATTGCGCGGCCGTCGATGAACATTGGCAGATTGCGCTGTCCGAGCCGCCGCATCGCGGCTTCGTAGATGTGCCGCCGAGACGTCAGCAGAAAGCGATTTCCATGGCTTATCGCGGCCTGGACCTTTCGGAAAGTCGAGGCCCAATCCTGCACGTATTCCTCGCGAACGACATTGGAGCCGAAGGCGTCATCGATCCAGAAGAACCGACCGGATCGTGGGTATTCCATGCGGCGTCGAAATCGCGCGGGCTGGTCAGATTCAGGACAGTGTGGCGTTGGCCTTCCGATGCGATCGTCGACAATATTGCGCCGATCGCGGATTTTCCGGTCGACGGATTTCCGAGCAGCAGGACGATGCCATGTTCGTTGAGGGCTTTGACGGACTTCCGATGGGCTGCGGGTCGGGACATAGACCTTCAGTTTCGGGATCCAGTGATCCAGTAATGCGCGGGTCTGCTGTAGCAGTCGCTGGTCCAGAATTGCCGAGAGATCGCCGAGCCCATAGACTTGTGGCACGAGGGCTCGCAAACGCGCGCTGCTACGTATCGCCCGAACCAGATATTGCTTGCCAAAGACATGTGCCTTTTTCACGCCAAGCGCGCGCAGCTTTTTCCGAAGCTCCAGTGCAACAGGTGCATCGACGCTCATGCTCGTCATAAATACGTAGGTGTGAGCCTGTCCGGCGGCGACGAGTTCCTCGACGTGCTCTAATTCCGGTGTCAAATCACCAACCTTGAGGTGTTGTAAGGAATTCGAGGAGTGCTTGCATTGCACGCTGCCAATATGCGTGGCTCCGCCACCGTTCGAAGGAATGAGAAAGACGGCATCTTGACCACCATCTTGCGCCTCTCGGAATATTTCGACGGGACGGTGAAGAACCTCCTCGCACACCTGCGAGCAAAGATCTTGAAATGCTCTCCAGCCGATGCTGTGCAATGCGAGATCGGTCCACGGCCCTTCGGCCCGTGCCGCTGCACCTAAGCCACCGGCATCGGGCGCCTGGCCACTGGCGAGGATGCCGCTATTTTCCGCTAACGCCTTCATCTCAATGACCGTCGTCCCTACGGTTCAAGCCGCACTGGCCGTTTTATCTTTGGCTTCCGTTGCCCCGCTGACATAGCCAGGTTGCGTTCCCGCGAGACGACCCGCAGAGTCGCAGCGCCTCGATGAAATTGCCGAAATGATTCCGCTGCGGAAGTGTCGATGAAGTTGGTCGTTATCTGAGCATCCGCCGGTGGCGAGAGAACTCCGACGGGAACGCCGTGTTGCCATCCGCGCGCGGCACGAAAACTCACGACCAATTGCCCGAACGTCGGATAGGCATGGTCCAAATGAGCCTCGGCGAACGTGATCAACTCGTCCGACAGATCGCACGGTACGCGGCCGACGTTGTCGCCGTGGGTCTCAAAATGACGCTTCTTCGCGGTGAGAAGATCGGCCGCGACCGCCCCTCGGCAGGCATCGTAGAATTCCTGCGCGTTCGATTTCGGCTGGCCCTTCACGGCACTGATGTAGCTGAAATCGGTGTCGGTCCCGTCGGTCCTATGGACCCAAAAGCCAGGTGTCGAATATCCCTCTCCGACGTTTCGGCGTCGGAAAAAGTGCTCGACACCGGATCCGATCTTTGCCGGGCTGCCGGTGATGACGGCATCGTAGCGCTCAAGGAGGGCAACCAGATCATCATGATCCGAGCGATCTTCCACGACCTCGTTGTCAGAATGGCGGGCAAGCATATCCTTGAAATGGGCTTAACGCCGTTGTCTGCGTTTTCCAGGACCGACCGTTCGGCAAATTGATCGACTTCGCCATCACCCCCCCATCGCATCTCTGTTAACGCCGTCTCACGTGCTGCGGTGCCTCAGCCAGTAAGAGGTGTTCGATGCTCTTACACAACAGTTTTTCGAATGAGATCGGCGCTGTCCGAAAGCATCGCGCGCTGCAAATTCATTTGCGACATCTGTGCGACCCGTGCCGACGGGAGGAAGCGTTTCTCTCGGCGTAGAACGCCGTCGCTGTCGCGTCCTTTGCCAATTCATCGAGACGGGCATTTGCCTTGACCGCAATATCAGTGGTGCCGTAATCGGCGAATTTATTCAGAACCATCTCACGATCGTGTGTCGCGCCGAGCTTGTTGACGAGAAACCAGACGTCCCACACATCGCGGAATTTGAGAACCGCCCTTGCGGTCAACGCGACTGCCTTGTCTGCAAGGATCTCATTCGGAGTTTCGGCGTTGAGGATCACATCTTGAATCTGGACCAGGCCCGGCGTTGCACTGACCGTCAGCGGCTTGTAGTCGTAGGACGGGACGTTGGCGAACTCGATCTTGATGCGCGACTTCGGCGTCTTGGGCGTCGGATTGACCGGCACTACGATCTGCCATGCGGCGACATTAACGTCGCTTCCCTTGACGAACTCTGGCTGTGCTGGACGTTTCAGAGCAATCTGCGCGGCATCAATGTCAAAGTCGCGCTGCAGAGTTCGTTCGTGGTTTCGAGCGCCTTATCAACGAGGGCGTCGAACTCGACGTCTTTCAGATAGGTGCCGGCCTTGCCGCATACGAAATCGAGGTCCTCGCTGTAGCGCTCGCCGCCATAGCAAAGGCGCAGGGCGGTCCCACCCTGAAAGATGACGTGCTGAAGGACGCCCGCCTCGGACAGCGCGGATAGGAGATGGAGATGGATGGCCTCCTTCATCAAATTCTGGTCCATGCCCGCTTCGATCCCGCGGCGTTGGATGAAGGCGTCGATTGCGCTCTTAAGCCCGCCCGCTTTGCTGCTCATCTAGGCTCTCTTCCTCCGAAATGGCGTCGGCAAGAATTTCTTCGTCAATCAGATCGAGGTTTCTGCCGACACGGCGCAGGTCGCGAACGGCGGTGCGGATCGTGCCTTCCAGCGTTCCGTCATCCTGAACGACAACGTCGGTCCCGACCTCGATCTTACGACCTGTATGGGTAAACTCCACCGCGCCCCAAGGCGTCTCGAACCGCCCAGGCGATCCGGTCGTCATGCAGGTCAGGGCGGTCGTAATCTGCGAGATGACCCCTGCTTCCGAAAGTTTGGATTCCAGGCTGATGTAGTTGATCTCGCGCGGTCGCAGGAAGCGAATGAGACCGCGCCGAGCATCCGCCGGCCGCGACCGGGCATGGGGGTTGACGTAGACGCCTCGCGCTGCGCGGATCAGCGCCCCCTGGTCCGAGAGCCGCTTCATCATCAGTTTGAGGTAAGCTGGGTCGACGCCACCCATCAGCGCCGAAAAGCTGGGGGGCGTGAAGGCCCAGACGCCGGCAACATCGGCTTGGTCAAGCTTCTCGTTGAGGTCTCGCCGCTTCATAAGTCATATTGTAGTTATCAAATTTGATAACTGCAAGCCTATTTATAGCATAATTCGAGGAGTCGGCCATCCCGCAGCGGAAGCTTGCCTCTGCGGGAGCGCCTGCACCATGCGACCATGTAAGCGGCTCTCGCTGACGGGCCAGAAGCCCTTGCGATCGAGCTCTGTCTGGTAACGGCAATTCAGGTGCCCGACCAAGTTTCCCGAGCTGAAATTCAGCGTTGCCCCCATCTTCCGGATTTTCCAACCCTTGTCGACGATCCGCCGAGGTCAGCCGGCTCGGTTTCGCCACGGATGTGTATGCCATTCCCCGAATATCGCGCCTGGATTGCACTCGAAGTAGGCGAGCAATCCGGCCTATAGTCGCCTCGGTGGAATAAACGGGGGGCATTTGCAGGTGGGTTCGGTCGAAAAAGCGCGTTGGCTGCGTGACTTACAGCGCTTCCTCCCCTCTCGGAGCCAGTTCGTCCTTTCTGGCAACACGCGAGACCTCCAAATTCATGAACCGGCACCCGGAACGATCACCGCAGTGCCGCTCGCCCGGGCCCTTCCGGACGCATTGAAGAGGCAGGGTATCAGCGGATCGCCAGCTTTGACCTGCTAAACGGCTTCCGCGCTTTGGAGCCCGGCGACGACAGTTTTCTGACACAGCTCGGCCTGACGCCGACGAATGGCACCGCGGCAGGCGGGCTTGACCTTTTGTCCGCAACGCTTGAACGACTCGTGGGTGCTGACGGCCCGCCTGCGGTCCTAATTATCGACTTTGCCTCACGGCTGATCACGCGCAACGAGGCGCTTTCGCCGGCAGAGCATCAATTGTTCTCCCGAGCATTGATCCTTTCGCATTTCGCGCGCGCCCGTCCCGCGGGAGACCGCCGCCTGCCATTCTTCAATGCGGTTATTTGGATCGTCGACAAAGAAGGCGATCTGCCAGACTGGTTTCTCATCGGCAATCCGCGCGTTCGACACATTCCTATTGGTAAACCCGACCATACGGCGCGAAGAAGCTTGGTCCGTTCACTGATGCGAAGTCTTCCAGGCGCTCAAACCGCCGCCGAGGCTGAGGTTGAAAAGTCCATCGAAGGCTTCGTCGATGAAACCGAAGGACTCCTGCTTGTCGATCTGAGCGCCGTCGCGCAGCTCGCTCGGAGCGAGAATGTCGCATTCGACAGAATCTCGGACGCAGTGCGACGCTTCAAAGTCGGCGTGACGGAGGATCCTTGGCGCAGGATCAGTCGCGACAAGATCAGTTCGGCAGAGGAGTTCGTGAGGAGGCGGGTAAAGGGTCAGACCCATGCCGTCACCCACATGCTAGATGTTGTGAAGCGCGCCGTTACCGGAATCGGTCAATCCCCGCGAGGAGGACGACCCAGGGGCGTAGCGTTCCTCGCCGGCCCGACCGGTGTCGGAAAAACCGAACTCGCAAAGACAATCACAAGCCTGCTGTTCGGGGATGATAGTGCTTACATCCGCTTCGACATGTCGGAATTCAGCGCGGAGCATTCCGATCGCGCTTGATCGGCGCGCCCCCCGGCTACGTTGGATATGATGTAGGGGGCGAACTCACCAACGCCGTCCGGGAAAAGCCGTTCAGCGTCCTTCTGTTCGACGAAATCGAAAGGCGCACCCACGAATCCTCGACAAATTTCTCCAGGTTCTGGACGACGGCGTTCTGACCTCCGGTCGCGGCGACCGTGTCTACTTCTCCGAGACTTTCATCGTGTTCACTTCCAACCTGGGATTTACACACCCGGTCCGTCCGGGGAACGCATCGCCAACGTCACGCCCGACGAGACGTTCGATACCGTGAAACGAAAAGTTCGGGGCGAAATCGAAAAGCACTTCAAATCCGTGCTCAACCGACCCGAGATACTGAATCGCATCGGAGAGAACGTAATCGTCTTTGACTTCATCCGTCCCGAAGTCGCGGACGATATCTTCGATCAGATGGTCGACACCCTACTCAACGATGTCGGATCACTGGGTTATGATGTTTCCCTTTCCAAGAACGCGAGAGCCACGCTCCGCGGCTTATGCTTGGCCGACCTTTCGAACGGTGGCCGTGGCATCCGGAACCAGGTCGAAGCGCATCTCATCAATCCGCTTTCACGCGCCCTCTTCGACAGTGACGCGCAAACCGACCGCCGATATGAAGTCCAGGAGATCACAACGGGCGCATCGACGACGGTTACGTTTGCGAACGGGCCGGTCTCATGACCGCGAGCATCGCACTGTCGCGCATTCATTTTCCGGTCACGGACCCTGGGGCCGGGCCGGCGCATCGGCATCTGGTTTCAGGGATGCTCGATCCGCTGTCCCGGCTGCATCTCGATGGACACGTGGGCGCCGGGTCGCGGAATCACGACCATCGACGAGGTCATCAGCGCAGTAACGCAGTGGCTTCCCACTGCCGACGGCATCACCGTATCCGGGGGCGAGCCGTTCGATCAGCCCATCGCCCTGCTCGATCTCCTGAGAAGGCTGCGTTCGCTTACCGAGGCGGACGTGCTCGTATTTACCGGTCACCCGTGGACCAAAGTCAGGGAAACGGTGGATGCTTCCCCCGGCTTGATCGACGCTCTCGTTACGGACCCGTTCGATGTCAGTCAAAGCCAAACGTTGGCCCTTCGCGGCAGCGACAACCAGCAACTTCACTTCCTCACCGCATTGGGCCAAACCCGCTTTGCATCCTTCCAACGGCCGATCACCGAGGTGGAAAGGACCCTGGACGTCATGTTCGATGACCGTGGCGACGTCTGGTTCGCGGGCATACCCGGTCGGGACGATTTCCGGCGTTTGCGGGAAATGCTCGAGAACGCCGGCCGCAAGCCTCAGCACTTCGGAAGACAAGCGACCGTTGAGCGGCGGGATGCGCGCCCGATGATCAGGCTCTGCCCGAACTGCAACACTGAACGGCCTCTTACGGAAATCTTCTGCGAAGGTACGGTCGACGCCCATAACTGCGGATGGGACCTTTCGGCGGTCGATATCACGCTGCCCGGGGTGCCGGCTCCGAAGCCTCAGCCCATACCGACGCCGGTACAGGGGCCTGCCTGCAGAAACGGCCACGAGAACTCGCCCGGAGATCTCGTTTGCAGCGTGTGCGGAGAGCCAGTTGATGAGCGGCCGGCCGACCCGACGCCGGCATCGGAGCCGTCACCCTCGCCCGAGCCGAACCCGAGCCCATCGAGACGGCAATAGACGGTTGGCGGCTACAGGATCGGATGAGTTCATCGAGCACCGTTCGTGAGCGTTTCGCGGCCGTTCGTGAGTCAGACGGTCTAAGGGGCGTACTTACCCTCTATGCGGCGGGATCCGAGCCGGATGGCGCAATCTACGACCTCCTGCGCAAACTTCCACGTGATCATGTGCCCGAGATCTTCGCGACCGGCGATGGTGCGACCGCGCGTACGAAGTGGTCGAGGAATTTACCGGCGGGACGCTCGCCGATCTGCCGCCTGATTTGGAGGGACCGGAAGCAATCCGGATCCTGGTCACCGAACTTGGTCAGGCGCTTCACTCCCTGTCCGAGGCGGGCCTGAGACACGCGATTTACGTCCTTCGACGATCCATTTGCGCTCCCAGGATCCTTTAGATCTCGTCATCACTGGCTTCGGTTCGGCGCGCCTTTCGGAATTCGACCTCGATATCGCCTCTCCACTCGAGACAACGCGCTACATGGCGCCCGAGGCGATTGCCGGCGGTGTCGCACCGGCCTCCGACTGGTGGAGTATGGGCATGATCCTTCTGGAGCGCGTCACAAGCGGCGCGTGCTTCGAGGGTATCAACGAGCAAGCCTTCCTGATCCATGTCCTCACCAACGGCGTTCCGCTTCCGGAAAATCTGAATGCCAATATCGAGCTGCTGTTTCGCGGCCTACTCGCCCGCGACCGTCGGCAGGGCGGTGGCAGTGGAAGGAAGTCCAGGCTTGGCTTGCCGGTGAACCAGTCGCGGCACCTGAAGCTGCCGCTCGCCCCGAGGATGTCGATGGCCGCGCGGCAATTTCTTTGGGAGGCAAGCAATACCGCTCGCCGGGATCCTTTGCGCTGGCGGCGGCCGAAGCGCCAACTGGGACGCCGCAAAAGACCTCCTACTGCGTGGCGCGGTGGCGACATGGGCGTCGGAGGCAGGTTTCGAGCCAAGAATTCTCTCCGCGCTTCGTCAGTTCGCCAGAGCAGAGGCCTGACTGACGACTTGCGGCTTTCGATCGCCCTGAAGACGCTGAACCCATCCATGCCCTTGATCGTCAGGGGCAACATCGTCACGCCGGGATGGCTCCTCGACCATCCGGACGACGGATATAATCTGATAACCGGTCCGGCCCCGGATCTCATCCGGAAGGTCGATCCGGAGGATTGGCTCTGGCGCCTCAAGCTGCGGGCTGAGACAGTCCGAAAACGCCTCCAACAACTCGAGATCGCGATCGACGAAGAAACACTACGCGTCCACCTACTTTCGACATCCATGGCCCGCCTGGCCGCACTCTGGGAGGAAAAGCGGAAGCTGCTTCCCGACACGGACCATGCCGGCGTGATTTCCCTGATCGAACGTCGCCAGTCGGCGGAGGAGGATCTCGTTATCCTTCTCAGCGCATCGCCGGGCCAGTTCCGATCCGTCGCGGAGGTCGTTGACGAAGCCGCCAAGGAAGCTTCCACGGCAGGACTGACCGGATTTTCACGCGATCCAGCCGCCGCACTGTTGGCGCGGCCTCGACGCGAGATCTACCGCATGATCGACGACCGCATCGAGAATTTCGCAAGATGCGACGTCTCCTCCGTCGACGAGTGGGCGAACCAGTTCCGCCTGGACCGGAGGATGCCGATCGCACGCGCGTTGGCGCTGCTCTCGGTCGCTCCGGAAACCTGGAGGCCTCTGCCCAAGCAGGGATATGTGTCCACGATTTTGGACTTCTTCGCGAAAAGAATCTCCGGCGGAGTACTACGCGGGCCGCTCACCCGCATGCTTATCGGAAAGACGGCGCGGGTGGACTTGACCGAGCTTGATACGTCGCGGGTGCCGGCGGCGGAGATTCTCGAGCATCTCCTTTCGCGCGGGACCCAGACGGTCAACGTCGATCCAGCGGCGTTCTCCGAGAACGATGGGTTGGAACGCAGGCTCCGTTCGCTGCATTCTCATGCGTTGCTGTACAGGCGCGATACCGGCATCGACGGCCTCTATATGGCCTTTCCGTTTCTATTGATGCGCGACGGCAGGCCGAACGCAAAGCCCCGCATTCGCGCCCCTGCTCCTGTGGCCGGCGCGGGTCATTCCGGAAGTCGGCAATCGCGGACACGTCCACGCTGGGATATGGACGCGAGAGAAGCACCGACGCCGAAGCCGAATACGTCGTCGTCAATCCTGCCCTTGAAGGAATGGTCGGCATTCAGGAGGCCAAGAGGTGGCAGGAAGCCGCCCAAGAACTCCTTGCACGTGCGAGCTTCTCGACGTTGGACGTGATGGATGCGTTCGGACATCTTGCAACGGCCGTGGGTAATACGCTGTCCCCCTTACCGGGTAAGGACGTCAAGGTCGGCGCAGGAACGGCAGATCCTTCCGTCCGCCGTTTTGTTCCATCTTGCCTTCATGGGTCAGGCCGTGATGAAAGGATCTCGAATTACTACGGGGTCTACCTCCAAGCGGGACCGCACTTGAGGCCGCACTCCGGCTTTCCGATCACAAGTCTGAAAGCGATGGTCCGATCTCCGCTCGGGAGATCGAACGGTTTTTCACGGCGGACAGCGATCCTTCGCAGGAGGCGGCCGTCATGGAGGCTCGCCAGGCACCGGGTCTTGTCGTCGAAGGCCCTCCAGGAACAGGCAAGAGCCAGACAATCGTCAACATGGTCGCCGGACGCGATCGGTATGGGCAAATCTCTGTTGGTGATCTGCCAGAAACAAGCTGCGCTCGAGGTGGTCAGGAAGCGTTTGGATAAGGAACGACTGGGAAACCGTTTCGTGATGATCACCGACGTCACAGCGATCGCGGGCCATCATCGCATCGGTACGGGAGCAGGTTGAGCGCTTGCATAGCCAGCCCGTCGGCGGAGCTCCGGCCTGGAAACGGGATCGCGAACGGTTGGCGGCGCGCATCGAATTGCTGGAAGCGGATCTCGATCGGCAACAGACGGCGCTACATGCGGTGGACCCAAATACGGGACTGACCTATCGCACGCTCCTCGGCGAACTCTTGGCCATCGAAGCAGCTCACCCAAGCCGATAGAACTTCCGTCGATCCGCCCATTGCTCACGAATCTTCACCCCGCAGATGTCGTCACGCTCGAAGAACATTGCGGACCGTTGGCAAGATTTTGGGTTACCGGCGAAATTCGAAGACAGCACTCTCTCGGTACTCAAGCTTTTCAATCCCGATCGGGGCACCGCGGACACTCTGGTGGAGTCTCTACGTATATTCGCGGAAATCGATGCAAGGCGCGAGCAGGTCGATGCCGAGACATCGGACTCGTTTGAACATCGCCGACGCCGAGCGCCTGCGCACCTGGATGGCAGGCGCCGACAATTTGCGCTCCATCGGCGACGCACTATGCACCAAATTGGGTCGTTGGCTTCCATTGTTCCGAAGTCCCGAGGGCAACGGTTCCCGGGGCACCAATATGCTTGTCGGTCTCATCCAGGTCGAAGCGGGACTGTCCGCGCTCAACGCCTCCTCACCACCAGCCCGGGATTTCGGAAAAGCTTATTTCAAGTCAATCGGACGAACTGCGCAAGCTTCGCGCCCTCGCTAAGACGGTCCTCAGCCCCGTCGGCGCACTGGGACATATCAATCCCATGCGCTGGATCCGAAAGCGAAAGCTGCGAAAGCTGATGACTGCAATGGAGCTAATTACGGACGATGAGGGCGTTCGGGCGTTCGATAATGCGATCGACCTGGAGATCGGCCTGCGCCCATTAAGGCTCAAGCTTGCCGACTATGTAATGGCGCTCTTCAATCGCGCTCCGGACCCGAATCTTCCACCGGGCCCCTTGGCTGCCCTCGCTGGCAATCTTCATTCCATAGTCACGCGCGTTCATAACTTCGTATCGCTTATCGACGAATGCCCTCAGAAAGCCGAGTTGGATCAGGCTGCCATGACGGGCGCGATGAAGGACTTGGATACGTTCTTCGATCGTGCCGATCGTTCGCTTCAACGTCCACGACGCGCGGGCGGCAAGCTCCCAGGCTCTAGAGCGGCTAAAACCATATCTCGATGAGCTTTGGATCGGGTTGCGGTATTCAGCAATCCATGGCGGGCGCTCAAACGGGGCCGCCATCGGTCTCATTCTCGACGCTGCCCCGACACTCGCGAGCTTTCAGGAATTTCGGCTTCGTTCGGTGCGTCTTGGAGAGGTGGAGCGCACGATCTTCCAGACTCTCAGGGCGAAGGAGACAGAGCTGTTGCGGCTGCCAGTCGCCGATCTCGATGCGTGCGTTCGCAGCACGATCGCGCGCGAGGCCAGGATTGCATGGAGGGCCGCGATGGAAGCCTCCAATCCGGAAGTCCTTTTCGACGGTGACGCAAGCGGCGTGAAGGTGAAATCGCTTGCGGAAGGCCGATAGGCAAATCCGGAACTGCAACAGAGAACTTCTCATCAACGGCATCGACCCCGTTCGCATTCGGCCGACGCGAGATTGGGAACAGATAACGAGGCTAACCGGCCAAAGGGGCGTTGCGACTACGCGAATTCATTGATCGCGGAAGCGCACTAGGCCCTGCTCGCTTTGAGGCCCGTTTGGCTCATGACGCCCGACGTGGCGAGCCGCGTACTCCAGCCGAAGCCCGGCCTCTTCGATACCGTCATCTTCGACGAAGCCTCCCAGATGCCCGTCGAATACGCCCTGCCTTCCCTGTTTCGGAGCAAGATCGTCGTCGTCAGCGGGGACGAAAAGCAGATGCCACCGACCAGCTTCTTTGCAAGCAAAGTCGAGAACGATGAAGCGGGCAATCTTCGATGGAGAAGAACCCGAAGACGCAGCAAGCGAGGAAGAACGGGACGTTTTCACGGAAACCTGGAACCGGCGGGAGATCAAGGACTGCCCCGATCTGCTCCAACTCGCCCGCTCGGTACTAAGGTCAAGAACGCTCAGTCCATTATCGGTCCGAGTATCGCGAACTCATATCCTTCTCGAACGCTTCATTCTACGGAAACCGACTGAGCGTACCGGTTCGCCATCCCGACGAAATCATACGCAAAGTGCGACCGATAGAGATGATCCGGTCGGACGGCGTATACAAGAACCAGACAAATCCGAAGGAAGCCGCCGATGTCGTCGAATACCTGAGCAATCTTTGGGAAGATGCATCGCCTCCTCGGTCGGGGTGGTCACGTTCAATCGCAAGCAGGCGGACGCGATTGAGGATGCGCTTGAAGAGCGCGCCGAAGACGATGCATCCTTCGCGACGCCCTGATGCGCGAGCGTGAGCGGACCGAAGGCGGCGAAGACATGAGTTTCTTCGTAAAGAACGTCGAGAACGTGCAGGGAGACGAACGCGACGTCATCATTTTCTCAACTACATTCGGCCGTAACGAGCATAATGTATTCCGGAAAAGCTTCGGCGCACTGGGACATGCCGGTGGTGAGCGCCGGTTGAACGTTGCGGTGACACGCGCTCGGAAAAAGGTAGTCATGATAACTTCGATGCCGATTTCCGAGATATCCGACCTATTGACCACACGTCGTGGCCCGCGAGTGCCTCGGGACTACCTTCAGGGTTATCTCGAGTATGCCCGGACCGTATCCGAAGGCGCCGGAGATTCCGGCAGAACCCTACTTGACCGAATGGTTACGGAGAAAGGCGCAGAACCAGATCTCGGGAAATCACGAGGACGATGGCTTTACGAAGTCGGTCGAAAACTTCATGGAAGCGCAAGGATGGACTCCGGCAAAGGCGCGCGACGGCGGAGCATTCAGCCTGGATTTCGCGGTCACCGATCCCCGGACCGGTCTCTACGCGATCGGGAGTGGAGTGTGACGCCCCGCGCCACCGCCTTCTCGAAAGGGCACGAGCTCGGGAGGTTTGGCGGCCGAACGTGCTGGGCAAGGCGGTACCTCACATCCACAGGGTTTCGTCATACGCCTGGACACATTCAGGGGACACCGAACGTCAAACGCCTCAAGGAAGCGGTCGAGAATGCACTTCGAAGCGAAGGAGGAATCCAATGAGCGGTCCCAAAGCATTCCGTATCGTGACCCGCGCCGAAATTATGACGATCTGCCGACGAAGCCTCGCCCGACTGGACGCCGCCATTGAGGACTGGATTTCTCGTGGCCAACGCAATGGCACGATCGATAAAGCGGACATCGACAAAGTCATTGCGCGACGGGACGCTCTTCGTGGTCTGCTGTCGGTCGATAAATTTGTCGAGCTTCAGAAGCAGCTTCCGGCTGAAAATATCTTATCTTCAGGCCGACGCCGAACGACGCGCGGAGAAGGCTGCCGAGCTGGAAGCGCAATCGAAGCGAGCTATGAGACGGATGAAAGGAACCGCGCAAGCGCTCCTCGTCAGCCTCGAGTCGTCAGGCGTCCAGATACCCTATGAAATTCGGGATGGACTAGCGTCTTCGGGAACGCCTTCCGAACGACTGGAAGCACTAATCAATAAGGCCTTTCTCACGCTTCATTCGGCGCCCGCGACCAAAGGCGTTTCCGATCTGCAGCGCGACATCGCTGACCGGCTTGGTGCAGGCGAAAAACGCATGAGCTTGGAAGAATGGACGTCCCAACAGCCTAGGGTGACAGAAGACCAGGCACTGCTTCGGGTCGACGAGTTTCTGGGAGAACTGAAAGGTCTCGGCATCGATCCAGGCCCGTTCTCGGCCCGCGTCTCAACTCTAGAACTTGAGTCCCCTGCCCGCCGGACCCTTCTCGCCGATAGCTTACTCCTCGACCTGGCGACCGCCGTCAAGAATGGTCGGGAACACAGCCGCCTCCAAAGCGACCTCCGCGCGCGCCATGCCGAGCTTTCGGAAATGAAGTCTCCCGAGGCCGCTTCGCTTCGATCCGAAATTGGCCAAAGTCTTTCAATGGTTTCGGCCGGCAATGAGGCCGCTCTCATCCAGCGTGCGGATTTTCTCATCGAAGCAGAGGTTCAGGCGATCGCTGCGGAAGGGCGCCGGCACGCCGTGCTCGAAGGCTTAGCACGTCTGGGTTACGAGGTTTCGGAGGGAATGGCGACGGCTTGGGTCAATGGCGGCCGAGTTGTTCTTCGGAAGGCGGCCAATCCCGGATACGGCGTTGAGCTTTTCGGAGGCCGACCTCCTTCAAGTCCGGGCGGTTTGCGTTCGGCAATTCAACCGAAACGCGGGATACAAGCCGGGACCGTGACATCGAAACGATCTGGTGCGGAGAGTTCGAACGACTTCAATCTTTGATAGCCAAGGATGGCGGACACCTGGCAATAGAGCACGCGCGGCCCGTCGGACAATTCCCGCTGAAAGTTGTTGAAGATAAACAAGGGACCGCTGGAGACAACGACGCAGTCGGGTGGCCCGCCATCTGCCTCGGTGAACGTTCGTCCTAGCTTCGAAGCCATCTTGCGGAAGTGCGATTCTCTATCCACGCTCCGACATCTTGCTCAGCTTATCGAGATCGGGCATTTCTCCGACTAAGCCGCCTTGAGCAAAGTTCTTCAAAGGATCGACAAAAAACACGACATTGATGAACAGTCCCCGACCTCCATCGCTACCGCCGCTTATCTCCGCTATCAGGTCTTCGCGATTTAGAGATGGTTCGTTCAAAAATCACCTCTCTGTGCCGCCGACCATGATTATCGACGCGTCTACTCAACGACGCGAAACATCCTGAAAAAAACGCACGATACAGGATCGCCGGCATTCGGCGGTCACCGGCCGCAATTTCGTGAGAACGAAAGGGAAAGAATAGTAGAACCTTCGTGCACAGGATTTGCACACGACCCCCACCTAACTATTTGATTTCAAAAAACTCTCTACCCAATCCATCATCGGGGCGATACAGAAGCGGCGGGACAACATTATCGAGGTTTTCCGACGAATAACCAACGCGATGACATCACCGCGCGGTCTAATTCGTGGCGTTTAATGCATATAGCCGCTCATTTCCAGCCCGCAAATGTCGACATGGCGGGCATGTGTCCCTAAGCGGTCGTTTTTATTGCGGAAAATCGCTTGGCCGCCCTGTTCGTCGTGTTGGCTCCGGATTCAACGCTGGCTCGGCTATCACACTTTGAATAGCTTGGCGTACTTCGCCTTGATTTCTTCGGCCTGCTTCAAGACGCCAGACGGATCGTCCTTCATCGTCTTGATGTCCTTGAACGGCGTGCGGCCGGGTTTCTCCCTTCGCGCCCGGATGTACCGAGCGCAGCCCGCCGACGTCGATGCAAAGCTGCTGGCATTCCGGCGTGAAACAAAAGCTTTGGAACAGCCGTGCCGCGTTCGGATTGGGCGCGGCTTTGAAGAGGCCGTTGGGGCCGACGATCACCGGCGTGCCCTCGGTCGCATAGACCAGCTCGACCGGCTGACCGGATTCTTTCTCGCCGAAGACGACGTATTCGGAGCCGTCGGCCATCACCGCGCGCTCGCCGAGCGCGAGCTTCTTCGGCGGCACCGTGGCGGACTGCACCTGCATGAGGTCCTGCGCGGCCAGCTTTTCGAAATAGCCCCAGCCAAGATCGCGCGCCATCGCGAATGTCGCGGTCATGGTGCTGCCGCTGTAACCCGGATGCGACTTGATGATTTTGCCCTTCCATTTCGGATCGAGCAGATCGGCGAAGCTTTTCGGCGCCTCGTCCTTGGTCACCAGTTTGGTGTTGTAGGCGATGACGCTGAGCGTCACCCGAAAGCTTGCGAATGTCCCGTCGGCGTCTTTATGCTCGTTCGGGTACAATTTCGCGACGTCTTCGGGGACGTAAGGCGCAAGCAGGCCGTCGTCCTTCCACGATACCAAATGCGACGAATCCGACGAATTAACGACATCGACGCTGTGAATGTTGCTCGCATATTCCTGGCCGATCCGTTGCAGCAGACGCTCGGCGCCGGTGCGCTCGACCTTGACCTTGACGCCCGAATATTTCGCCTCGAACGACTTGGCAATCGCTTCGGAGACCTTGAGATCAATCGAGGTGTACCAGACCACCGCGCCTTCTTTTTTCGCGGCCGCGATCAACTCGGGCGTTACTGCCGTTGCCGGCGGCGCCGCGGCCAGTACGCGTGTTGACAGCGCGGCGCCGGCAACCAGCGCGCCCGAACCGGCCAGCACGTCACGGCGTGAAATTGTGAAACGCGTCATCGGTGTCATCCTCCTTGATGTCTCTATTTTTATTGGTCTCTGCGCGCCCCCGCACGAGTAGACCGACGGGTTCGGGCCCGAGTCAATGGCATTCGCTTGGCTTTGGTGCGGAGCAGCAAACAACCAAGGTAGCTGTGGCACTCGCAGGGGCCATAGGGCAGCATGAGGACAAAAGCTGGCAACTGGGACGACAGACAATGATCCGGATCGGCATTATCGGGCTCGGCTGGTGGGGCAAGCAGATCGTTACCTGCCTCGCGGCAAGTCCGCGTTTCAAAGTTGTCGCCGGCTGCGACATCGACCACAACGCGGTGGCAGCGTTCGCGGCCACCCATGGATTCGATCTCGTCCACGACTACAGGATGCTGCTTGACCGCGCCGACATCGACGCCGTTGCGGTCGTGACGCCGCATGCGCTGCACGAAGAGATGGCGGTCGCCGCTTTCGCCGCCGGCAAGCAGGTGTTCTGCGAGAAGCCCGTGGCGCTGACCGCCGCCAGCGCCGAACGCATTCTCGACGCCTGCGCCAAAGCCGGCGGCGTGCTCGGCATCGGCCATGAGCGGCGCTACGAGCCGGCGATGGAGGAGATGCGGCGGCTATTCGAGAGCGGCGCGCTCGGCCGCATTCTTCATATGGATGCCAATGTCAGCCACAACAATTTCCGCAAGATGGACCCGTCGAACTGGCGCCGCGATCCCAAGCACGCGCCGGCCGGCGCCTGGACTGCGCTCGGCATTCATCTCGGCGACATGTTCGTGTCGCTCGCCGGCCCGCCAGCCCGCGTCGCGGCACGTACGGCGTCGCAGATTTTTCCCGCACCGTCCGAAGATTTCGTCAGCGCCGAGATAGATTTCGAAAACGGCGCGCGCGGCCGCATCACCTGCCTGTCGACGCCACCCTTCTACGGCCGCTTCACCTTGATCGGCGACCAGGGCTGGGTCGAGGTGCAGGAAGGCGGCAATGTCGACAAGGGCATCCCGTCGAGCTTCGTGCATTGCGGGCCGGACGGCAGCCGCGAGACGAAAAGCTACGGCCACACCAACACCGTGCGGGCAAATTTCGAGGCCTGGGCCGACGCCGTTGAAGGCCGCGCGCCTTATCGTTTCACCACCGAGCAATTGCTGGCCAATATTCGCATTCTCGATGCGGTCACCCGCTCCGCCGCGGCCGACGGCAAGCCAGTCGCGAGTTAGAGGCAACAGCAATCATCGCCGTCGAATTCGCGCCGCATTTAGGCTACACAGCGCCTGTCCCGCGCATGGCCCATGCGCCAAAGGCGCATCATGCAAAGCGAAAAAGAGCAAGTCGCGCTGACCTCCATTGTGGCTTCGGCGGTGCTGACAATTGCCAAGGCCGTGGTCGGCTTTTCCACTGGCTCGCTGGCGATCCTGTCGGAAGCCGGTCATTCGTTGATCGACCTCGGCGCCGCAATCATGACTTATGCAGCCGTGCGCGTCTCCGGCAAGCCGGCCGACAAGGAACACCATTACGGCCACGGCAAGGTCGAGAGCGTATCGGCGCTCGGCGAAACCGCGTTGCTGTTCCTGCTTTCGGGTGTGGTGATCTGGGAGGCGGTCATGCGCCTCATCGGCCACGAATCATTTTCCGTCACGGCCACGGTATGGGCCTTCGGCGTGATGATTGTGTCTATTGTGGTCGATTTCTTTCGCGCGCGGGCATTGTCGCGCACGGCAGAGAAAACACAGAGCCAGGCACTGGAAGCCGACGCCCTGCATTTCTCCTCGGATATGTGGTCTTCGCTGGCGGTCGTGGTCGGTTTGGCCGGTGTCCATTTCGGCCTGGGATGGGCAGACTCTGCGTCGGCCCTCGTGGTGGCCGTACTGGTCTGCAGCGCAGGCTGGAGGCTGGGCCGGCGTACCATCGAAACATTGACGGATACGGCACCGGTCGGCGCCGCCGAAAAAATTGCCTCAACCGCCGAGAAGGTGGCGGGCGTCGTCGCAATCTCGCAGGTGCGCGTTCGCGCGGTCGGCGACAAGACCTTCATCGATCTGACCGTCGGCGTCAGCCGCACGTTGCCGCTCGATCGCGTCACCGCGATCAAGGCCGAAGTCGAGACCGCGTTGCGCCAGGAGATGCGCGGCGCGGAGTTGACCGTCACCACCGATCCGGTGGCGCTGAGCAACGAGACCGTGCTCGACCGCGTCATGGTGATCGCGCGCAACCGGGCGCTCGCCGTGCACCATGTCACCGTGCATGAAATCCGCGGCCGGCTGGCGATTTCGCTCGACCTCGAAGTCGACGGCAAAATGACGCTGCGCGCGGCGCATGAACAGGCGGATGGGCTTGAGACCGCGATTGCCGGCGAACTTGGCGCCGAAGTCGAGGTGGAAACGCACATCGAGCCGCTACAGCCGCAGGAGGCCTCGGGTCGCGACGCACCACCGGAACGCGTTAGAGCGGTCGAGATTGCGCTGGCCGAACTGGCGCCGGAGAGCCGCATTATTCGCGATATCCACGATGTCCGCGTGCGCGAGACCGCCGATGGCGAAATCGTCAATTTCCACTGCCGCGTCGACCCCGAGCTCAGCGTGCAGACCGTGCATGAGAAGGTCGATGCGCTGGAGCGCGCGTTGCGCGTCCGCGCGCCCTCGATCAAGCGCGTCATCGGCCACGCCGAGCCGATGCGGTAAGATGTTACGGGATCAATACCGCCGCGCCTTGCAGCCTGCCCTCGCGCAAATCGGCCAAGGCCTCGTTGGCGCGCGCCAGCGGATAACGCGTGACCTCGCATTTCACGCCCGCCTGGGGCGCGATAGCCAGAAAATTCGTGCGCATCGACACGCGTGAGGTTCGCCACCGACATGATGTGCCGCTCTTCCCACAGCAGCGCATAAGGAAAGCTCGGGATGTCCGACATGTGAATGCCGCCGCAGACCACGCGGCCGCCCTTCTTCACCGCCTTAAGTGCTGCCGGCACCAGCGCGCCGACCGGCGCGAAGATGATAGCGGCATCGAGCGGCTCGGGCGGCGCATCATCCGAACTGCCAGCCCAGACCGCGCCGAGCGAGCGCGCGAAGTCCTGCGCCGCGGTATCGCCATTGCGGGTGAAGGCGATGATGCGCCGGCCCTGCCAGATTGCCACTTGCGCAAGGATGTGGGCGGCGGCGCCGAAGCCATAGAGGCCAAGAGTTTTGCCCTCGCCCGCCATGCGATAGCTGCGCCAGCCGATCAGGCCGGCGCAAAGCCAGGGCGCGATGTCCGCGTCGCCGCCGTCCTCGCCGAGCGGAAAGCAAAATCGCGCATCGGCAACTGTGTGCGTGGCGTAGCCGCCATCGCGCGTGTACATCGCGCGTGTAGCCGGTGAACACCGGCACATCGCACAGGTTTTCGGCGCCCTCGCGGCAATAAGGACACACGCCGCAGGTCGCGCACCAGCACGGCACGCCGACGCGTTCACCGAGGGAGAATCCCTCGACGCCCACGCCGATGGCGGCAACGCGGCCGACGATCTCGTGCCCCGGCACGATGGGAAGCTTCGGGTGGGTGAGCTCGCCGTCCACCACATGCAAATCGGTGTGGCAAACCCCGCAGGCCGCAACCGCGATGAGAAGCTCGCCCGCCCCCGCCGCCGACATCGGCCGCTCGCGCATTACCAGCGGTGTTCCCGGCCTGCCGAGCACCATGGCATGCATCGTCACCGTCATCGGTCTGCCAATTCCGTTCTTTCAATTTCCTGGCGGACACCTTAGATCAAATAAATGCGCACAGATATCGCCCAGCCGATCCGCCTGAAAGATTACCGCCCGCCCGACTGGCTGGTGAAAAGCGTCGCCCTCAGCGTGTCGTTGCACCCGACAAAGACCAAGGTGCGCGCGACGCTCAAGTTCGCGCCCAATCCACAATCGGCGGCGGCGCCTTTGATCCTCGATGGCGATGGATTGTCGCTGGTGTCGCTGAAGCTCGATGAAGCGTATTGCCGCCGAAAATTATGCGGCCACCCCGGACGGCGTCACCATCCCGCAAGTGCCGAAACCGGCCTTTTACGCTTGAGATCGAGACCCTGGTCGATCCGACCGCCAATACACAGCTCTCGGGCCTTTATCGCTCCAGCGGCACCTATTGCACGCAGTGCGAGGCTGAAGGCTTCCGCCGCATCACCTATTTTCCCCCGACCGTCCCGATGTGATGGGCGGTCTACACCACGCGCATCGAAGCCGACAAAGCCGATGCACCGGTTCTACTGGCCAACGGCAATCTGACCGAAAGCGGTGACCTGCCGGGCGGACGCCATTTCGCGGTCTGGCACGACCCGCATCCCAAGCCATCTTATCTGTTCGCCATGGTCGGCGGCAAACTCGGCCATGTCGAGGATAGCTTCAAAACCATGTCCGGCCGCGACGTGGTGCTGCGCATCTATGTCGAGCCCGGCAAGGAGAGCCGCTGCGGCTACGCGATGGATGCGCTCAAGCGCTCGATGCGCTGGGACGAGACCGCGTTCGGCCGCGAATACGATCTCGACATCTTCATGATCGTCGCCGTCTCCGACTTCAACATGGGCGCGATGGAAAACAAAGGCCTCAACGTCTTCAACGACAAATACGTGCTGGCCACGTCCGACACCGCAACCGATTCCGATTTCGCCCAGATCGAGGCCGTGATCGCCCACGAATATTTCCACAACTGGACCGGCAACCGCATCACCTGCCGCGACTGGTTTCAGCTTTGCCTTAAGGAAGGCCTCACGGTTTCCGCGATCAGGAGTTTTCGTCCGACACGCGCTCGCGGCCGGTCAAACGCATCACCGACGTGCGCAATCTGCGCGCGGCGCAATTCATCGAGGATTCAGGACCGCTGGCGCATCCGGTCCGGCCGGAAATATACAAGGAAATCAATAACTTCTACACCGGCACCATTTACGAGAAAGGTTGGCGAGGTGGTGCGCATGGGTCAAGACCTTGCTCGGTCCGGAGAAATTCCGCGCCGGCATGGATCTCTATTTCCAGCGCCACGACGGGCATGCCGCAACCATCGAGCAATTCATCCAATGCTTCGCCGACGTGAGCGGCCGCGATCTGATGGGCCAGTTCATGCGCTGGTACAGCCAGGCGGGCACGCCCGAAGTCGTCGTGAGCACGAACTTCGACGCGGCCGCGAAAAAGTTCACCATCGAATGCAAGCAGAGCCTGGCGCCAACGCCGAACCAGCCGATCAAGGCGCCGATGGTGATTCCGCTGCGCTTCGGTCTGGTCGGCAAGGATGGCAAGGATTTGCCGTCGGGCCTGTTCGAGCGACGTGCTGGAGCTGACCGAGCCGTCGCACCGCTTCGAATTCAGCACGAGTGAGCGCCCGGTGCTGTCGATCAATCGCGGCTTCTCGGCGCCGATCAAGCTCGCCACCGATCTTAACGCCGACGATTTCGCCTTCCTCGCGCGCATGATAGCGATGCCTTCAACCGCTGGCAGGCGTTGCAGACGATTTCGACACGCCTCTTGATCGAGAACGTAACCGCGATCCACGCCGGCAAAGCACCGCGCATCGACGAGAAACTGATGCGGCGCTGACGGCAAATCCTCGACGACCATGCCCTTGAGCCGGCCTTTGTCGCGCTTGCGCTGGTGTCCCCGGGCGAAGGCGACATCGCGCGTGAAATCGGCCGTGACGTCGACACCCCGATGCGATCTTTAGCGCTCGGCTCGCCCTGCGCACCGTCATCGGCGACCGGCTCGGCGCGGCGCTATCTGCCGTTTACGATCGCATGGCGATTTCGGGGCCTTATTCGCCAGATACCGCCAGTGCCGGCCAGCGCGCCTTGCGCAATGTCGCGCTCGATCTGCTGGCGGCGGCCGGTTCGGCCGCAGGCATCGCGCGCGCGGCCCGGCAATATGGATGCCGCCGAACAATATGACCGACCGCATGGCGGCGCTTGCGACTTTGTCGCTGCACGGCATTCCCGACCGCGAACGCGCGCTGGCCGATTTCTACAGCCCGCTATTCGGCCGACGCCTTGGTAATCGACAAATGGTTCGCGCTGCATGGCCACGATTCCGCAGGCCGGATACCTTGGACAAAGTGCGCACCCTCACCGCGCACCCCGCTTTCTCCTTCGGCAATCCGAACCGCGTGCGCTCGCTGATCGGCGCTTTTGCCCAGGCTAATCCGACCCAGTTCAACCGCGCCGACGGCGCCGGTTACAACTTTACCGCCGATACGATCCTCGCGCTCGACCCGAAAAACCCGCAACTGGCATCGCGCATGGCCACCGCTTTCCGCACCTGGCGCACCCTGGAGCCGGGCCGTCGCGCCAAGGCTCAGGCCGCGTTGGAGCGCATCAAGGCGGCGACCGGCCTGTCCCGCGACCTTGCCGATATCGTCGAGCGGGCTCTCGCCGCGCCTTGAATACCGACGGCAACGGCCTAATCCGCCGGCTTTGGCACATCCGGCTTAGTATTTGCCCGATCAGCAATATTTGTGTGTAACGAATTTTAAAGAATTGACTCTTCGGACTCTCGACAAAACAGCCGCCATCGATTCCAATCGACATGTGATTCGGTAAGCGTAGGCGACAGTCCTTGCCGAGTCGCCGCAGGAAAATTTTTCCGAACGGAGGCCTTCTATGGCGCGCGCCCCAATTGGCGAGTGCGTCTGCACATCCCGATTCGATCAAGGGCCTCGCACAATCGATCGCCAAACCGGCGTATCGGCGATTGCTGACGGCCGAGCCCTTGCTCCGGCGCGCGGTTCCGGTGCTGATCATCGCATTCCTGGTCACCATCTGTGTCGGCGCCATCGTGCAGGCCCTCGATCAGCGCCGGCAGACGCTGCAGACCATGACGCTCTCGCTCGAGGCGGTCGCCGATCTCGTGGCCGAGCGCCTCGTGCAGCCCCTGAAGCAACCGATCGACGCCATCGCCAAGCCGGAAGAAGTTCTCGCCGGTGCGCTGCCGCCATGGGCTGCCGGCGCCGGGCGTCAGTATCTCCTGACCAATACCGAAGGCGCCGTCGTCGCCGCCTCGACCGGCATGATATCCCCGGTCGGCCGCCGGCTCATCGATTTACTCGGACCGACCCAACCGCTGACTACCTTTGGCGCCAGCGCCGGCGTCCTTGAAATAACACTGCCCGACGACAACCGCGCGCTGGCAACGGTCCGCATGCTCAATGCGCCATTCGGGCAACTCGCCGTTGTTCAGTCGCGCGACTCCGCTCTGTCGTCCTGGCGTTCGCTGACGACACTGACCATCACGCTGTCCGGCCACCACCGGCTTTGTGGTGCTGATTCTGAGGGCTTCGCCTTCCATTGGCAAGCGACACGCGCCCGCGAAGCGGACGTCATTTACGAGACGGTGCGCAGCCGCATCGATACCGCCCTCAACCGTGGCCGCTGCGGCTTGTGGGATTGGGACCTGTCGCGCGGCCGTATTTTCTGGTCGCAGTCGATGTTCGACATTCTAGGGCTCGAGGCCAAAGACAACCTGCTGCCTTTCGGCGACGTCAGCGCTTTGGTTCACACCCGATGACGTCCAGCTTTACGAACTCGCCACCGAGCTCGCCGACGCCAAAATGACCGCCATCGACCACGCCTTCCGCATGCGCCATGCCGATGGCCATTGGGTCTGGCTGCGTGCACGCTGCGAACTGGTCCGCCAGCAGGGCGAACCGGGTTTGCATCTGATCGGTATCGCCGTCGACATCACCGAGCAGAAGAGCCTGGTTGAAAAGACCGTCGCTGCCGACATGCGCCTGCGCGACGCCATCGAGACCATTCCGGAAGCCTTCGTGCTGTGGGATGCTGACAATCGCCTCGTGCTGTGCAATTCCAACTTCCAGGAGCTTCACGATCTCCCCGACGGAGGCCATCACCGTCGGCGCCTCTTACGAGTCGCTGGTGGCAGCCGGCAGCAAGCCGGTGGTCCGCAATAAGATCGCCACCGGCGGACCCACCGTGCCGGGCGCCCGCACCTTCGAGGGCGCAACTCGAGGACGGCCGCTGGCTCCACATCTCGGAACGGCGCACCAAGGACGGCGGCTACGTCTCGGTCGGCACCGACATCACCGCGCTCAAGACTCACGAAGAGAGGCTGGTCGACAGCGAACAGCGCCAGATCGCGACCATTGCCCGACTTGCGCGCCTCGCAGCAGCGCCTCGCCGAACTCGCCGAGAAATATGCCGAGGAAAAGACGCGCGCCGAGGAAGCCACGCGGCGAAATCCAAGTTCCTCGCCAATATGAGCCATGAGCTGCGCACGCCGCTCAACGCCATCATCGGCTTTTCCGAGATTATGGAATCCGGAATGTTCGGGCCCGCTCGGCGCCGAAAAATACAGCGAATATTGCACCGACATCCGCGGCAGCGGGCAATACCTGCTCGAGGTCATCAACGACATTCTCGACATGTCGAAGATCGAAGCCGGACGCATTCGGCTCGAATTCGAGGATCTCGACCTCGATACTCTGCTAGGCGAGTCCATGCGTGTGGTCGCGGCGCGCGCGCAGGACAAACAGCTCCAGGTCAACTCCAGGATTGCGCCGGAGCTGAAACTGCGCGGCGACCGGCGGGCCATCAAAACAGATTGCGCTCAATCTGTTGGTCGAATGGCCGTGAAGTTCACGCCGGCCGGCGGCCGCATCGTGGTGCGGGGCCGCACCGCCGACGACTATGTGACGCTGGCCATCGCCGATACCGGCATCGGCATCGCCAAGGATGCCCTCACCCGGCTCGGCCGTCCGTTCGAGCAGGTCGAGAGCCCAGTTCTCCAAGAGCCACCAGGGTTCAGGCCTAGGGCTGGCGATTGCCAAATCGTTGGTCGAGTTGCATGGCGGCCGCATGCGCATCCGCTCGGCGCTGGGCAAAGGCACGCTGGTCGTGGTGCGGCCTGCCGCTCCATCCGCAATGCCCCCTGCCGAAGGAAGAAGACGGCCTGATCGCTCTATTAGCGCATGATCTTATCCGAAAACCGGTTCCCCACTTTTCGGGATCATGCGCTATGGCTTCCCACCCAGAATCCGCACGAAGCTCGCCCGAACTTTCGCCTGCGTCTCGATCAATGTCGCATCGAGCGTGGCGAAATCCGGCACGTCGGCGGCACGCGCCAGCAAACGCAACAGCCCTGCGCCCGCGGTCTTGGGATCGAACGGACCTGCCAGGCACAGCCGCAGGATTGCGTGAGGTCGTGATAGAACTGCACCGCCTGGCGCAGGATTTCCGCCTCCTCAACCGGCAGCACTTTGAGCTGCCAGGCCTTGTCGAGCAACGCGCGCGGTTGAGGTGATCGAGAATATCGGGCAGCCGGTGCGCGGTGCACGAGTTGCAGGAATTGCGCGATGAATTCCAGATCGACCAACCCGCCGGCGGCATATTTGAGGTCCCAGCGCTCGCGGTCGCTCTTTTCCTTGGCGATGGCGCCGCGCATTTCCAAAACGTCACCCGCAATCAAATCCGCATCGCGCGGACGCCGTAGAACGTCATGGATGACCTGTTGCACCCGCGCGCCGAACCTCCGGCGACGCCGACACGACGCGCGCGCGTCAGGGCCATGTGCTCCCACGTCCAGGCCTCGGTCTCCTGATAATTGGTGAAGCCTTCGATCTCCGTCGCCAAAGGCCCGGCCCGCCCCGACGGACGCAGCCGCATATCGACGTCGTAGAGTGCGCCATGATTGGTCCGCGCCGTCAGCGCATTGATCAGCCGCTGCGTCAGCCGCGCGAAATATTGGCCGCCGTAAAGTTTGCGTGGGCCATCCGATTCCGGGGTCTTGTCGTCGAAATCATAGACCAGGATCAAATCGAGATCGGACGTCGCGGTCATTTCGCGGCCACCGAGCTTGCCCATGGCGAGCACGGCCGTCTGCTCGCCGGTCATATGGCCGTAGCTGCCGGCGAAGCTATCCGCCACCGCGCAGTGCACCGCGCGGATGACCGCATCTGCCAATCGCGCGAAAGCCTCGCCGGCCTGCCGCGCGGTTACCGTGCCGACAAGATCCGCACCCCGATCAGAAACATGTTACTCCAGCCCGAACATGCGGATGCGTTCGAGCAGGTCTTCGTCGTATTGCGACTGCGCCAGCGCCGCATTGAGCCGCCTCGTGAGTTCGGCATCGTCCGGCAGCGTGCCGAAAAAGCTCGGGTCAACCAGCGCATCCATGACCTGCGGATTGCGCGCCAGCGTATCGGCAATCCGCGGCGCGATACCGAGCACCAGCATGATCAGGGCAATCAGATCGGGCTTTTTGGCGCAGCAAAGACAGCAGCCGCGCGGCGCCGTTAAGATTGGCCAGAAAATGATCGAACAGCACCAATGTGGCGCCGGGATTGTCCGTCTTGGCAATCTGATCCACCAATGCCGGAAGCAATGCCTCAAGATGGCCCCGCGCCGCCTCGCCTTTCAGCGAGCGGCGCCCGCCCCTGAGCCAACTGCGGAGGGTCGCCGAAGCTTCCAGCGGCGAGCGGAAACCCCAACTCGGCCAGGGCGATCCAGCGTCTTGCGATCGTCGGCATCGGCCGGAAAAGTCAGCGCGCCGGCTGGTCGCTGCCCGGGCGCCGTCTCGAACAAACGGGCGTAGTGGCGTTGAACATTGTCGAGATGGCCGAGCAGAACCTTGGCGAAAGCATCGCGGCTGGCAAAGCCGAGAAAGCGCGCGAAACGTTCAAGATCGTCGCGCTCGGCCGGCAGCACTTGCGTCTGTTCATCATTGACCATCTGCAGTCGGTGCTCGACCGTGCGCAGGAAACAATAGGCCGCCTTCATGTCGTCGCGCACGGCGGCATCGATCCAACGATCATGCGCCAGTCTGTCGAGCGTCGTCAGCGTGTCGCGGTCGCGCAAGGTCAGATTGCGGCCGCCGGCGATCAACTGCTGGGTCTGGGCGAAAAAATTCGACCTCCCGGATGCCGCCGCGCCCGAGCTTGATGTTGTGTGCCTTCGACTGCGATCTCGCCATGGCCGCGGAATGCATTGATCTGCCGCTTCATGGCATGCACGTCGGCGACCGAGGCGAAGTCGAGATATTTGCGCCACACGAAGGGCGACAGTTCGTTGAGGATCGCCTCGCCCGCCGCGATGTCGCCGGCACAGGCGCGCGCCTTGATCATCATGGCCCGTTCCCAATTCTGCCCCATGCTCTCGTAATAGGAAATCGCGGCGGGCGTCGAGATCGCAATCGCGGTCGACGCGGGATCGGGCCGCAGCCGCAGATCGGTGCGGAAGACGTAGCCGTCGCCGGTGCGCTCCTGCAGAAGCTTCACCACCCGTTGCGTGATCCGCACGAACAGCGGCGCGGGCACCGCATCCTTCGGCACAGCCGGCGCGGCCGGGTCGTAAAAGACGATGAGGTCGATGTCGCTGGAATAGTTGAGTTCGAACGCACCCATCTTGCCCATCGCCAGCACGATGTAGCCGCTGCCGATCTGGGGCTGCGCCTTGTCCTTCGGCGTCAGCCGGCCGGCACGCACCGCCTCGGCCAAGACGAAGCGGACCGCGGCGTCGACCGCGGTATCCGCCAAATCGGTCAGCGCCCGCGCCGCCTGCATGCACCGGCCAGACGCCGCGATGTCGGCGAGCGCGATCAGCAACGCCGCTTTCCGCCTTCATGCGGCGAAGCAACTGCATGGCCTCGCCCTTCGTCGCCGCACGCCGGCACCGCGTGACCGTAGTCGGCCAACAACCCGGTGAGGCGACCGTCGGGATCCGCCGTCAGCAGCTTGAGCAGCAGGCCGTCGCGACGCGCCAACTCCCACAAATACGGCGAGCTTTCAGCCAGGCTCTCCAGCAGCGTGTTGACGGTAGGATGTTTGGCCAGAATCGCGTTGAGCGGCTTCGCTGCCCGCCGGGGTCAAACCGCCGAGCCATTCGGCCATGGCGGCGCGTGCCAGCTTGGCATTCAGCAGCCGCGGCGCGGTAACGATCCGTCCGGCCAGCGAGGCGCCCCGAGGCTGCGCCGGCGCGCTGTCGCCTGCCTCAGGCGCAGCTTTGCGAACGGTCCTTTTCAGGACCTTTGTCGCGGTCTTCTTGGTAGCTTTCTTCCCGGCGGGCGGCCTCATCCGGCAATCTGTACCGGGCCTCCGCGCGGCAATGCAATGACGCTTTTGAGACCCGGATGATTGTCTTCCCAGCGTCAATTCGCCGCCATGCAGCCGCGCCACCGCCGAAGCCAAGCTTAAGCCCAGTCCGGAACCCGGTTTCGAACGGCTCTGCTCTAGGCGCACGAAGCGTTCGACCGCACGCCCGCGATCGGCTTCCGGAATGCCGGGGCCGTTGTCGGTCACCGTCAGCAGGATTCGGTCGCCGTCTTTCAACGCACGCACAACGATTTCCGGGGTGGCGCCGTTGACCGGCGTGCCGCCCTCCGGCGGATGCTGCGGCTCGGCATATTTGATGGCGTTATCGACCAGATTGGCCAGCGCTTGGCTGACCAGCTCGCGGTTGCCGTTGACCGGCGCGGCCTCGTTGGCTTCGACCTTCAAGGAAATCCCCTTCTCCTTCTGCCACGGGCTCATACAGCTCGCCAATGTCGTTGGCGATTTCGGCGGCGTCGAACTCCGTCATGTTGTCGCGCGCCTGGCCGGATTCCGCCCGCGCGATCATCAACAGCGCGTTGAATGTCGCGATCAGGCCGTCGGACTCCTCGATGGTCGATTCCAGCGCCGCGCGGTATTCGGCATCGGTCGTGGCGGTGCGTAGCGCCTGTTCTGTCCGGTTGCGCAGCCGCGTCAGCGGCGTCTTGAGGTCGTGGGCGATGTTGTCGGAAACTTCCTTCAAGCCGTGCATCAGCGCCTCGATACGCTCGAGCATGACGTGAGGTTCTCAGGCCAGGCCGGTCGAGTTCGTCGCCGGTGCCGGCAACCGGCAACCGTTCGCCGAGATCGCCGGCCATGATGGTACGTGTGGTTTCGGTCATCGCGTCGACGCGGCGCAGCACACGGCGGGTGACGAACAATCCACCGGCAAGGCCCAGGATGATCACGATGGCGATCGACCAGCGTCCGGCGTCGAGCACGATGTGATAGAGTCGCTCGCGCTCTTCTAGATCGCGGCCGACCAGCAGACGGAATCCACCCGGCAATTGGAACACGCGCACCAGCGCATGATGATCGGGGTGGTCCGGCTGCTCGTTTTCGTCCAGCGGCGATAGACCGTTTCGGTCCAGCCTGGATTATCGAGGATGCCCGGCGCCAAGGCGGTGACGTTGCCGGCAAGTGCCTCGCCGGCGAAGGTGGTGACGAGGTAGAGGCTGGAGCCAGGCCGACGCGCCCAGCGTATCGACTACGATGACGATGCGGCGTATGCCGCCCAACCGGTATTGTTCGGACAGGCCGGTAATCTCGGCGTCCACGGTTTCGGTGATCTGTTCGGTGATCAGGCGGCGGGTGTTGAGCGCGAAATAGCCCAGCAGAAACACCGCGAACAACGCGAACACGGTCAAATAGACCAGCGTCAGCTTGAACGTGGTGGTACGGAAAAGTTTACCGAGCGCCGTCACGTATCATGTATCCCGCGCCGCGGACCGTGTGCAAAAGCGGCTGGGAGAAACCTTTATCGATTTTCGAGCGCAAGCGCGAGATGTGAACGTCGATCACGTTGGTTTGTCGGTCAAAATGATAGTCCCACACGCTTTCCAGCAGCATGGTGCGGGTAACGACCTGGCCGGCATGCTTCATGAGGTATTCAAGCAGCCGGAACTCGCGCGGTTGCAGCGAAATCTCTTCCTTGCCGCGCTTGACCTGGTGCGACAGCCGGTCGAGTTCGAGATCGCCGACATGCAGAACGGTTTCCTCGTTACGGCCCCGCCGCGGCGGCGCGCCAGCACCTCGACCCGCGCCAGCAGTTCCGAGAATGAATAGGGCTTGGGCAGATAATCGTCACCACCCGCCCGCAAGCCTTTGACCCGGTCGTCGACCTGACCGAGGGCCGACAGGATCAGCGCCGGAGTTTCGATGCCCTTGGCGCGCAGCGTGCCGATGACCGACAGACCGTCGCGCTTGGGCAGCATGCGGTCGACAATCAGCACGTCATATTGGCCGTCGAGCGCCATGGCCAAGCCGTCATCGCCGTCGGCGGCGGCGTCGGCAACATGGCCCACCTCGCGGAACGCCTTGACCAGATAGTCCGCGGCGTCGCGGGTCGTCCTCGATGATCAACAGACGCATGGTGACCCGATCCGGCTGCGCATCGGCTGCCCGGGCGGCAGCGCGATTCCCTTGAATATCCGCATAAGTAGCCATCGGTCACACCAATTCCAGTCAATTCAGTGGCAGATCGCTCGCGCCTGCCCTAGCCGCTCCCTCAGACGGGCCAATAGCGGCCCTAAAGGCATTTGCCCAGGTTGTCGTACGCGAGGGGGTGGGCGGTTTTTAGCCGCCACCCCCTCAACGACCCCCACCCCCAGCGGGGGCGACGGTTGCCAGGGTTGGAGTTCGGGCGAAACGGCTTTCACCGTTTCGAAGAAGGGCGGGACGGGGCACGAAGCCCGTCCCGTTGAGAGCGCACCACCGACGGGGGCGACGGTTGCCGCCGGGCGGGACGTCCTCAATCTCGTTGGCCGGCCATCAGCTTTGGCTGACCGGCAGTGCGACGAAGGCGGTTACTGTCACCCTTCTTCACCCGCACCAGAACGCTGCGTTTGCCGTCGGTCCGCGCGCTTGCCACGACGTTGCGCACGTCCGCCGGGGTCGAGACGGCCTTGCCGGCCACCTCAAGGATCACATCGCCCGTGGCGAAGCCGCGTTCGGCCGCAGCACCGGACGAATCCCACGCCGGTGACCACGACGCCTTCGGCGCCTGCGCCCGCGACGCGGGCGGCCGGAGCCAGCGTGAGACCAAGCTTACCGCCAAGCTCGCTACCGCCATTGTCGTTACCTTCGGAGCCGCGCGGGCTTCCTTCTGCGTCGGCAATTCACCGAGCGTCAGGCTGATGGTCTTCTCCGAGCCCTTGTGCAGAACCGTGAGCTTGACCGCGGCCTTCGGCGCCAGCGCGCCGATCTTCTTGGCGAGATCGCGGGCATCCTTCACCGGCTGTCCGTCGACTTGCGTGATGACGTCGCCCGCCCTCGATGCCGGCCTTCGCCGCCGGACCATTGGCTTGCGGCTCGGCAACCAGCGCGCCTTCGGTCTTCTTCAGGCCGAGGCTGTCGGCGATATCTTGCGTCACCGGTTGGATCTGCACGCCGATCCAGCCGCGCGTCACCGAACCGTGCGCCTGCAACTGGCCGATCACGGTCTTGACGGTATCCGACGGAATCGCGAAGGCGATACCGACCGAACCGCCCGACGGCGAGAAGATCGCCGTGTTGACGCCGATGACGTTGCCTTCGGTGTCGAAGGTCGGTCCGCGCGAATTGCCTTTATTCACGGGCGCGTCGATTTGGATGAAGTCGTCATAGGCGCTGGCGCCGATGTCGCGGCCACGGGCCGAGACGATGCCGGCCGTCACCGTGCCGCCGAGGCCGAACGGATTGCCGACCGCGAGCACCCAGTCGCCGATGCGCGGAACCTTGTCTGACAGCTTCACATAGGGGAACGATCCACCGTCGACTTTGATCAGCGCGAGATCGGTGCGCGGATCGGTGCCGATGACTTTGGCGTCGTGCGTCTTGCCGTCGTCAGTGGTGATCTGAACGCTTTCGGCCTTCTCGACGACGTGGTTGTTGGTCACGGCGTAACCGTCACCCGAGATGAAGAATCCCGAGCCTTGGCCCATGATGGTGTATGACCGCGACCGCGCGGCGTCATGCCTTCCGGACCGCTCTGGCCATCGGGCATGCCGAAGCGGCGGAAAAACTCCCGCAAGCCGGGGCGGAACGTTTTCCATATTCTCGGTGCCGAGGCCGTCGGTCTGCGAGCCGCCGTCGATCTTGACACGAACGGAAATCACGGCCGGTTTGACCTTCTCGACGATGTCGGCAAAACCGACCGGCGCCTGCACCTTCTTTGCCTGCTCTGTCAGATTTTGCGCGAGCGCAGCCGGGTAGCCGCCCTGGAGTTCAGACCGGGGGCGACTACCAGGGCAGCAACGCCGAGACCGGCGATGGTGGTGCCGAGAAGAATGAGGCGACGCGCGGAAAGCGCGCGCTGCCTTTTCTGCGGGTTGGGTTTTGGGGTCGGCGCGGGAAAGGCGCTCGGGCTCATCGGGAAATCTCCATCTCAATTCGTGGACGCGAAGCCGCGTCGTTTCGAACCGGAAGATGGGGGCGTGAGCCTTACAGCGCCCTGTCGGGGGGATTAAACTTTTGTAAGGTCGGAAAAGCGGATTCGCTGAAATTCAATAGGGCAATCATGACCTTGGGACCTCCCCCGGCTCGACCAAAGTCGCGAGCCTTTGCTGTTCCGCCGGGCTTAAAGTCCCGGCCGTGGTTGCCGGCGGTGTGCGGCGGCGCGCCAACATCACTAGGGCGATCATGCCGGCAATCAATGTTGTCGGCGCCAGGCCCCACAGCAGTAGCGTGTGCCATTCGAACGGCGGCTTGAGCAGGACGAATTCGCCGTAACGTGCCACCAAAAAATTGAGCACCTGCTTGTCGCTGTCGCCCTGCGTCAACCGCTCGCGCACCAGCAGGCGTAAAATCCTTGGCGAGCGGCGCTTCGGAATCGTCCGATCGATTGGTTTTGGCACACCATACAGCGCAGTTCGCGCGACAAGTCGCGAGCGCGCGACTCCAAGACCCGGGTCCTTGAGCATCTCGTCCGGTGTCACCGCGAAGGCAACATTCGACGCGAACAAGGTTGCCAGCAACGCGATCAGCGCAAGGGCCCGCATGTGCCCTACTCCGCCGGCTGCAAGGTCGGCGCCGCCGACTTCGCCGCGGGCTTCGGCGCACCGATGCGAAGACGACGGTCGGACAATGACATGCCGCCACCGAGCATCATTACCACCGCGCCGAGCCAGATCAGCAAGACCTTCGGCTTATAATAGAGCCGGATCGCAATCGACCCGTCGGCATTGGTGTCACCCAGCGACAGATAAAGCTGGCTGACGCCGCGCGTCATCAGCGCAGCTTCGGTCGTCGTCATTTCGCGCGACGAGAAACTACGCTTCGACGGCTCCATCACGGCGACCGCAGCGCCGCCAACGCGCACGGTGAACTTCGCCGCCAGTTCGCGAAAATTCGCTCCGGTATGCTGCACCATGCCGTCGAAGCTCAACTCATAGCCGGACAACGTCACCGTCTCGCCGGTCTTCAATGCGACAATGCGCTCAGTGGCCCAGGTCTGGCAGACGACGCCGAACAACGTCATCGCGATGCCGAAATGCGCAACCGCGGTGCCCCAGGTCGAGCGCGGCAGGCCGGCTGCGCGCGAGCGCACCGTCGCGATCGGCGAGCGCAGCAAACCGGTACGCTCTTCCAGATCGGTCAAGGCCCCGGCCATCACGAACAGCGCGAGTCCGATGCCGAATGGCGCCAGCACGGAGCTTGCGCCTGCAACCGCGAATGCCACTGCGATCGCGATCAGTCCGACAGCGAAAGCCGCCATCAGCCGCTGCGCCACACCCAGCACGTCGCCGCGCTTCCAGGCCAGCAGCGGCCCCGAACGGCATCGCGAACATCAGCGGGATGAACAGCGGCGCGAAGGTCAGGTTGAAAAAACGGCGCGCCGACCGAAATCTTTTCCGCGGTAAAGGCTTCAAGCGCCAGCGGATAAAGCGTGCCGACAAACACCGTCAGACAGGCGGTGGTGAGGAACAGATTGTTGAATACCAGCGCGCCTTCCGCGAGATCGGCGCGAACAGCCCGCCCTGTTTGAGCATCGGTCCGCGCCACGCGAACAGAGCGAGGCCGCCGCCGATAAAAAACACCAGAATGGCGAGAATGAACACGCCCCGCGCCGGATCGCTCGCAAATGTATGGACCGACGTGAGCACGCCGGAGCGCACCAGGAAAGTGCCGATCAGCGACAGCGAGAACGCCAGGATCGCCAACAGCAGCGTCCAGATCTTGAGCGCATTGCGCTTTTCCATCACCACGGCCGAATGCAGCAACGCGGTGCCGGCGAGCCATGGCATCAGCGAGGCGTTTTCCACCGGGTCCCAGAACCAGAAGCCGCCCCAGCCGAGTTCGTAATAGGCCCAGTACGAGCCCATCGCGATGCCGACAGTCAAAGCCATCCACGCGGCGAGCGTCCATGGCCGCACCAGCGTGCCCAGGCCGCATCGATACGGCCTTCGATCAGAGCGGCGATGGCGAAGGAGAAGGCGATCGAGAATCCGACATAGCCGAGATAAAGCAGCGGCGGATGAATCGCCAAGCCGATGTCTTGTAGAATTGGATTGAGGTCACGGCCTTCCAGCGGCGCGGCGCCATACGCAGGAACGGATTCGAGGTGAGCAAAATGAAGAGATAGAAGGCGCAGGCGATCCAGGATTGCACCGCCAGCACTTACGCCTTCAGCGTTGCCGGCAGATTGTTGCCGAATTGCGAAACCAACGCGCCGAACAGCGACAGAATGAGGACCCCACAGCAGCATCGAGCCTTCGTGGTTTCCCCAGACGCTGGTGACTTTGTAGATCAGCGGCATCATCGAGTGTGAATTCTCAAACACGCTGACGACAGAGAAATCCGAGGTTACGTAGCAATAGGTCAACGCGGCAAACGATGTCGCGACGAATGCGAACTGCATCAGCGCGGTGGTGGAGGCGAGCCGCATCAGCGCCGCATCGCGGACACGCGCGCCAATCACCGGCGCAATCGATTGGATCAGGCCGAGGCCCAGCGCCAGGACGAGCGCGTAGTGGCCAAGTTCCGGGATCATTTCGGCGAGCCTCCTGCGCCGGGAGCGGCGCCTTCCTGCCAGCGGCCGGTCTTTTTCAAGGCGTCGACCACTTCGCGCGGCATGTAGCGCTCATCATGCTTGGCCAGCACGGTATCGGCAACAAAAAATGCCGCCGCTTTCCCAGCTTGCCTTCCGCGACAACGCCTTGCCCTTCGCGAAACAGATCGGGCACGATCCCCTGGTATCGCACCGGAATGTCGCTTTCGCCGTCGGTAACCTCGAAGCGGACTTGCAGATTGTCGCCGCGCTGCAATGTGCCGGGCTTGACCAGCCCGCCGACGCGAATGCGGGAGCCCGCGGTCATCTGCTTCTTCACGATGTCGCTCGGCGAGTTGAAGAACACGATGGAATCGCTCAGGGCGCTGAGGACCAGCGCGGCGGCGATCGCCAGGACCCCCAGGCTTGAGCCGATTAGAATAAGGCGCCGCTGTTTGCGGGTCATCGTCTACGCTTCCTATTCAATATGTCGGGCGCACGCGCACCCTATAGGCCGACACCCGCCAGTGCCACCTTGATGCGCCGTGCCCGGGAGGACAACGGTAATCAGCTACATCGGCCGCAATTAAGGCGGCAATGATCAAGATCAAAAAGTCATCGGAAAAGCCCGATTTTTAGGCCCTTACGGCCTGACGTTCGGCCGCGCCGGCAACTTCCGCGGCTTTTCCCACCAGCGCGGCATATTCCTGCCCGAACACCTTGGCGCAAAGCCGCACCGCGGCATCGACCTGCGACTGCCGGAAGCTGCGGTCGGCGACGCCGGCATGACGTACACCATCGAGCAGCGCCCGCATTCCGCCATCGAGATACTGCTGCAACTCACCAAAGGTGCGTTGTGTCATCTCCTTGATAGCGAGTTCGTTTGCGAAATTGGCGGCAAGCGCCGACAAATTCGACCAGCGCTGCGGTCGTCTCCACCTCAACCGGCATCCAGCACCGAATGCGGCCGGATCTCAATGGACGGGCGTGGCCACAACAGGCTGCGGACACGAGCCGGCATGGATTCGATTTCAGCGCGCAACAGGTCCGCGATTTGGGCCCGAATGCCGGCGAGCGCACGGCCCCAGGTGCTGTCGACCGGCAATTCCAGCTCGGTGCGCAGGCCGCGCGCCGCATCGTGAATGGTGTTGAGCAAAGCCGCCACCGCGACGCCGCGGCCGCTGCGCAGCTCGTTGCGCAGTTCGCCAATCATGCGCTCCAGATCGGCCAGCACGATACTGACGGCGATGCCGTATTGCGTCTCGGCCACGCGCGCCGCCGTATCGCTGCCCGCTGCCATGACCCCTAAGCGGATCAATTGCCAAGGCGCTGCCATTCGGCTCATCAGCATGAGCAGCGCGCATAGAAAAATTCGCGGTCGCGGCCCGAGGTGCGCTCGATCAACGTCTTATACTCGTCCAAAGCCTCGTTCGACAGATTGCCGATCCGTAGCGGCAAACGCGAGGCCAACAACTCCAACGCATCGCGATTCTTGAGGATACACCTCAAGGTCGCCGCGTCTTCGCCGGGGCGCCGGGTGCCAATCTGCGCCAACAGGCGGCGGTGAAGCTTTTCGTCAACCGCGGCCGTCTCGAAATTGGCGTCGATCCTGGCGTGCGTGCGATCCTGGAATGCGCGGACGAGCCGATCGGCCTCTGGCTCGTCGTTGACCAGCAGGGCTTCATTTACGCCATCGGCCAGCAACCGGCGTCCTCCGACAACAAGTCGCGCCGGATCCAGGTCCACAACATTTCGAGCGACGTACGCGCGACGCGGCCCGGGTGCTTGTGATCGGAACGATCGTCGACCAGGAATGGTTCGAGCGGTTTGAAAAATAGGCGGGAGCAATTGCCGAGTCGGAGCGCGCCGTCGCGCTGATCGCGCATAACGTGACGCAGTTCTTGCAAAATTAGACCGGCGCCGCCGACCTCATCGCCACGCGACAGGCTGCGTTCGAGCTCTCCGATCAACAGCGCGCGCGCCGACGGCGAAAGCTCGCACAAGAATTGCCGAAGTCTTTCGAGCGTATCGGCGCCCGCCATCGCCGGTTCTATCCGCGTTTGATCTCGCGTCTGGATAGCGCGGCGGGCGTTAAGATTTCATTAAGTATGTTTATTAACCGAGAGCGGTCCAGGTACCGTCCGGATTGCGGCAGGCAGTGCCGCGGGCGGTTTGCGGCCGGCCATCGATATAGATCGTGTGGGTAAATGACCGGCAATTGCGGCCGGCATCCTGATAGGCAGGACCGGGAACGATGCTGCCATAGCGGCCCGAATCGGGGTTCTTCCATGACACGGGAGCGCCCGACGGACCGCGCCTCCAGTGCGTCCAACTGCGCCTCATAGGCACGCCTTTTGTCTTCATCGTCATGGCCGCGCCGATGCGGTTGCCGATCAGGCCGCCCAAAAGACCCGCCGACGGCGGCACCGGCCAGACGATTTCCCGTGCCACCACCGGCCACGGCCGCGCCGAGCAACGCTCCGCTGCCGGCGCCAAGCAAGGTGCCGGTGTTTTCCCGCGGTCCGGGCCCGGTACCGTCAGGGCTGCCGGCGCAGGCGGCGAGCGACCAATCCGATCACAATAATGGCGGCAAACTTGGACACGGACATAAGAGCCCCCCGGGGAAAATCGACGCGGTTAAGACCGAAGCCTAGCTTCGGTACTGAATTACTAGTCTATCGAAAGGGCGAAGATTTGGGCAAAACCGGGGCTTTTTGCCGCAACCAACCGGCCGCGTTGGCGTTGTTCCGCCGCCGGGGCGTTGCGGAGGCCGGGTGCTGAAAACCTATAAAATTGAAAAAGACGACCTCGCCGAAATCGAGCGCGGCTCGAATCCGTCGAGTTTGGAAAAAGCGCAGTGGATTGATCTGTGCGATGCGACGAAAGAGGAAAAGACCCTAGTCGAAGAAACACTGGGCATCAAAGTCAGTCCGGTCAACGATTATGAACCCTTCCAGGTCTCTACACATTTCAGTGCCAACGACAATCAAATCACCCTCACGGGCTTGTTGCTCACGTTGCGCGAGGACAACCGTCCGCATCTCCTCAAGGTCACATTCATCCGTGCGAAAAATGTCCTGGTAACAGTGACGGACGGCAAAGCCGCCGGCCTCACCGCCCTGCTCAAAGAATGCGATTATGGATTCTCACACCGGCCGGGTCGCGACGATATTTTCGCCACGTTGCTCGACATGATCGTCGACCATACCGACAACATTCTCGACAAGGTCGGCCACGATCTCGACGCCATCAACAGCCGCGTCTTCCAGCATCACTCGACCGAAAAACGCCGCCGGGTGCTGCAAGCCTCGCCGCGCCTGCGCAATCGTCAACTCGAGCGGGTGTTGACCGATCTCGGGCCCAGCCGCGAAATCCTGGTCAAGCTGCGGCGTAGCGTGCTCAGCTTCCGGCGCAATGATCGATTTTTGCGGGAACAAACTGTGCCGAAGAGCCTGCTGACGAAAATAGCGGATTTCGAGCGCGACCTTATGTCGATTGCGGAAGCCGAATCCGATCTATCGAGCACGGCGGGATTCCTGCTCGACGGCATCGTCGGCTACATAGGGCTGTTACAGAATAAAGTGATGAACATCCTCACGCTGGTCGGCATCATCTTGACGCCGCCCATGGTGATCGCCGGCATCTACGGCATGAACTTCAAGGTCATGCCCGAGTTGAACTGGGTCTACGGTTATCCCTTCTCCCTCGGCCTGATGGTGGTAACGACCGCAGCGCTTTACCTGGTCGTGCGCTGGCGCGGGCTCTAGGCGTTACCCCGCAGGCAACACCAGTTCGGCGCGCAACCCGCCGAGCGGCGCGGTACCGAGCGTCAATCCGCCGCCGTAAAGCGCCGCCAGTTCCACCACAATCGACAGCCCGAGACCGGAGCCTGGCTTAGTCTCGTCCAAACGTCGGCCGCGTTTGGCGACCTGCTCGCGTTCGGACGGCGACAGACCGCGGCCGTCGTCGTCGACCACGATGCGAACGACGTCGGTTGCGCTGGTCGGATCGGGCCGCTCGCGCACCACTTCGATGGTTACCCGCGATGTCGCCCATTTGCAGGCATTGTCGACGAGGTTGCCGATCATTTCCTCGAGGTCCGGCCGCTCGCCGCGAAACCGCGCTTGTTCGTCGGCATGGACTTCGATCGCGATATTCTTGTCGCGATGGATCTTTTCCATGGTACGGGCGAGCGCGGTGACCACCGCCGAAACATCCGTCACCGATCCGACCACCGTCAACCGCGCCGCCAGCCGCGCGCGCTCGAGATGCCGCGCGACCTGGTCGCGCATGATATCGGCCTGCTCCAGCACTTTGAGCGCAAAGGGATCGCGCCCGCGGGCGGTTGCCTCATTGACCATGACCGACAACGGCGTTTTCAGCGCATGGGCAAGATTGCCGACATGGGTACGCGCACGCTCAACGATTTCCTTGTTGGCCTCGATCAGCGCGTTGGTTTCGCGCGCCAGCGGCGCGATCTCGTCGGGAAATGTGCCGGCGAGCCGCTCCGCGGTGCCCGAGCGAATGGCGGCAAGACTGCCGGTGATGCGCTTGAGCGGCGCGAGGCCGAACCGCACTTGGAACATGGTGGTTAGCAGCAGCACCACGGCAAGGACCGAAAAAGTCACCAGCAATGCCTGGTCGAACGAGCGCGTCTCGTCCGTGATCTCGGCGGCGTCGCCTGCTACTGCGACCAGAAAATGCCCGTCCTCGCCGAGATCGATATTTCGCTCGACCAAGCGCAGCCGCTGGTCTTCCGGTCCCGAAGCGTAACCTTCGCGCGAGCCGGTCGGGCTGGCGGCAACGCCGAGGTCTTGCAGATGCGGGAGCCCGCCGTCCCAGAGCGAACGCGAGGCTCGCACTTCCGTCTTGCCCGGGTCGAGCCGCGTCACCTGCCAGTAACCAGCCGGAAAGCGGCAATTCGAACAGCGGCTCGCCGAGTGATTGGGGGAATTTGTCGTTGGCTTCGTCTGGCGAAGCGACGTCGGCGACCAGCGTGCGCAGATAAACGCCGAGGCGGCGATCGAACGAACGCTCCACGGCCTGGCGGTAGAGCGATGACAGCACAACGCCGGTGATGAGGAGGATGACCACGGCCCAGGCGGTCGCCGAAAGGAAGAGACGCAGCGCGAGGGAATTGGCGCGCATTATGCGCCCGGCGGGGTCAGCAGGTAGCCGAGGGCCGCGCACGGTCTGGATAATCTCGACGCCGAGTTTCTTGCGGATGCGGCCGACGAAGACTTCGATAGTGTTGGAGTCGCGGTCGAAGTCCTGGTCGTAGAGGTGCTCGACCAGTTCGGTGCGCGACACCACACGCCCGGCATGATGCATCAGGTAGGATAGCAACCGATATTCATGGCTGGTCAGTTTGACCGGATTGCCATCGACCGAGACGCGGCCGGTGCGTGAATCGAGCCGCACGGGACCGCAAACGAATTCGCTCTTGGCATGGCCGACCGAGCGGCGCAGCAAGGCGCGAACGCGCGCCAGAACCTCTTCGAGATGGAAAGGCTTGGCGACGTAATCGTCGGCGCCGGCATCGAAGCCCTGCACCTTGTCGCTCCAGCGGTCGCGCGCCGTGAGCATGAGCACCGGCATTATGCGCCCGTTACGCCGCCAGGCTTCCAGCACCGAGATGCCATCCATCTTCGGCAGACCGATGTCGAGGATGACGGCGTCGTAAGGCTCGCTGTCGCCGAGGAAATGTCCTTCCTCGCCGTCAAACGCGCGGTCGACGACGTAACCGGCGTCGGTCAGCGCGGTGGTGAGCTGGCGATTAAGATCGGGGTCGTCCTCGACGACGAGGAGGGCGCAAGGGCGTATGTCTCCGGCCTATTGACGCCCGTTGATGAGTTCGCCGCTGCCGGCGTCAACGGACAGGCGGACTACTTTGCCACTGCGCCCCAGCAGAGTCAGCACATAGATCAGGGATTCGTTTTGGCGGCAAAGCCTGGCCCGGACTAGGTCGGCGTGGTGGCCGCCTTCGCGCACGGATTTAATGGCTTTTGCGAGCGGAATGGCCCGGTTGGCGACGACTGCGGCGCGCTGTTCGGCCTTGGATAGGCAGTCGCCCTGCGGCGCGTCGGCAGCCAAAGCCGGGCCGGCTTGGGCCGAGACGGCCAGCAAACCGAGCAGGAGCATAAGAGATGAGAGCGGTCGGGGAACCGGCATGGGGGGGATGGTATCGGCGCGCCGGTGAACGCGGGCTGAATGGCTCAGCCTTATTGGGCGGGCTCCGAAAAGCCTGCATCACTTTCTCGTTAAGATCCGCGCCACCTTTTCGAGGCTACGGCCGCCGAAATAAGCGGTGAGCACGATCATGGCCCATTGCGCCACATCGCCGGTGAGCGCGGCGGTGCTCCCGAGACCCAAGACGCGATCCCAGACCACCACTTTCCAAACATAAATGACAAAGGCGAAGGCGAACATCGGCCGCGGCAGCGCGGTGTACCAGCGGCCCTGCTCCGCAATCACGACTTCCGTGGCCAACTCACGCTCTCGCTGTTCGACGGCAAGTTCGCGGGCGGCCAGATCGGCGGCAATCTTCTCCGAAGTGTTCTCCGCACTGAGCTTGGCGCGATAGGCATCGACCGCGGCCTTCGCAAAGGGCCCCACCAATCAAGTTGCCGAGCCATCCGAGGACTGTTGCAAACATGACTCACGTCCCGGCCGTCCGGCGTCGCGCAATCTCCGTGACAAGGCCGATGGCGACGACATAATACGGGACGAATTTCGGCTGAAGAGCCGATTGCACCGCACCCGTAATATTCGGATCGGTCAGCAGCGATTGGCCCGCCGCCAACAGCAACCCGGCAAGCGCAACTGCCCGCGCCCATAAAATGGTGACGGAATTTTTGAACCACGCTTTGATCTTGTTCCACATCGGCAGAGCTCCTTCGAATATTCGTGAGTTATGCGGGCTGTTCCTGGCGCTGGCGTTGGCGCCACTGCCAGGCCAGCCAGCCGGCGATCCCGAGCATCAGGTCAATCCAAGAATGATGGCAACTGCACCCAGCCCTGCGCCCGACTGGTGCGCTTTGCTGAGCTGCCGCGGCGCCGGCCGCGGCAATCGCACCGGCTGAACCTTGCTGCGCGCCTCTGGCCAACGGCACCACGGCGCGTCCACTCGCGCTCGCCGGTCGAAGATCCGGCACCGGCGTGCCGCTCGCCATTGTGAGTGCCACCATTCTGACTTCCGCGACCCGCCGCCCCCAGCCGCCTCCGAAGACGCTCCAGGTCTTCAACGATTGCAGGAATCGCAGCCGTTCGTCGCAGATCGCCGCGATCAGCGCCTTGGCGTCGGCCTTACGCGCCGCCGCGATCACCGCATCGCTCACCGCGCTCGTATTGTCGGCTAACGTGAGAACACGGCGCAAAACCTTGCCGCTTCTCCCGATGCCGCTATTCACGCCGTAGTCGAAGATCGCATAGTCGACCCCGGCCGGAAGTTCGTTGCAGCGCTGCGCGTCCCAATATTTGGCACGATAAATCGCCTTGGCGTCTTCGAGCCTCATTGACTTGACGTCGGCAGCCGTCGCATCCGCCTTCACATATCTGCGAAAATCGAAAATCGTGATGCCGAAATTGGTCGGCCCGCCCGGATCGGCCGGGTGGTTGGTATAGCCGCCTTCGTGCGCCAATAGCCGGCGCAAGGCGTCATCGTAGCTTGACGCGGCCATAGATTTCTCCTCGGCGAGAGCAGAGCTCCAGCCAACACAGAAGTGCGAAATAATTGGGAACCGCCATACCTAAGCGGACCGCGAGGACCTTTTCGCGGCAGCGTTAGGGCAACATCATCTCGAGCAGATATCCCTCGAGCGTCAGCGTATCGCCGGCGCTACCAAGCGTGCCCGTGATGGTAATCTCTGTGGCGACGGTCGTATTGACCGATGAAGTCGTTACAACGGGCGTAGCCGAGAACGGATTAACATTGGTAATCTGACTAGTCGAGAATTGCGACGACGTCGTTCTATTGGCGATCATCCTCTGCGTGGTGATGACGGCACTGGTCGTAAGAGGCCCAACCGACGCAAAGGGCGCCCCACCAAGCCCGCTACCGGTTGCGCCGAAATAGGTCTTGTAAGTCTTATTGCCGGCGCTGCTGGTGGCGCTCCACCACTCGGTCAGGCGCAGAACTGCGCCGGCTGGCATCGCCGGGACCCGCGATCGTTGCCAAGATCGTCTCGCTGGTGTCACCGGTATGAGAGACCGCCGAGAATGACCATGCGGCATTGACGAGGCCGTGCGCAATGTCGGAGGCGGTTAGCGACACGCGCCGGTGCGCCCGGCGGACGCTGGTCACGTTGGCCGCCAGGTTTCCACCGCCGCTCGTCAAGCCCGACCCCACGCCCAACGTCGCCAGAGCGCCAAGGCCCAAATTCGATCGCGCCGTTGCCGCGTTGCCAAGGTCCGAAAGATTGTTGGCTGCCAACGTCACGCCGGACAGGCGAGAATTATTCAAGGTTCCGGATGAAATATTACCGGCATTGGTCGCGTCGGTGGTGGCCGAGGCGGCGAGCCCGGAAATATCGCCGGCGCTCAACGTCACCGTTCCGGAACGGCCGGCAACGCTGGTCACACCGCCGGCTGGACCTGATGGACCGACCGAACCAGCCGGGCCGGCCGGTCCTGGGTGGCGATGCGGATGGTGCGGACAGCCTGTGTCATGGCGCGATGACCCGAAGTGGAATGATGAGCAGCGTGGATTTGCGGTTGAGAGTATCGACGATCGGTAGCACCACGCGGGCGCGCTGACCGTCGGGCACGATCGAATTGTCGGCCCGCGCGACGGCGATGGTGATGCTGCCGGCCGCGGCGTCGACGGCCAGACGGCCATTGCCGATGGTGAGCGGCAGCGCGCCGTCACGCCATTTGATCGCGGCACCGTCGAAGCCGCAGCCGGTCAGATCGACCGGTGCGTCATTGTCGTCGAGCAAGGCGATCGGCCAGATCCAATCGTCGTTGCGGGTTTCTTCGATCGGCTCGGTCTCAATAACAGGCTGCATGAAATTCAAACCTCTGTTGGATTAGGATGTCGGTGCCGACATTTCGAGGAAGTAGCAAACCAGCCGGACCTTGCCGGCGGTGAAGTCGCCGCCGTTGGCGGTCACGCGCACCTTTGTGTCGGCGTAGAAGCCGGTCGGACCGATGACGCCAATATTGGTCGAGTTGAGCGCGATGCCGAGCAAATTGCCGAATTTGGTGGCGTCGCTGGCGATGCCGACGCCGTAAGATGTGGCCCCGGTAATCGCCAGCGTCGTGCACGACGATACGCCGAGCACGATGGCGCGGTCGGGAATAAACGCTGCGTCCGCGGTCTCGACATAAGCGCCGGTGAGCGTAAGTTCTTCTTCCTTGGCGCGTAGCGTGACGCGGCCGCCATGCGCGGTGAGCGCGATCCCATCGCGCCACACGCCGTCTTCGTAAGTGACGGTGAGCCGCTCGGCCTTCACCCAGGCCTTGAGACCCGACAGCGGCACGATGCGCGACCAGCCGGCATTATAGACGGCGACCTGCCCGTCCCAGCCGCTCCAGGCGCCGGTCGCGCCCGCAGTCGGGATGTAACAGGCACCATCCGCAGGCGAACCGGGTGGCGCGGTCAGCGCGCGGCTTTCGACCGTAAGCTGGACCAGTGCATCGAGCAGCACCAGAGCTTCATTGTGAGTGACATGCTTTTGCGCCTGCGCGGCTTCGATCGCCGCAGCAAGAGACGAGGTGTGGAGGTCATGGGGGCTCAGGTTGTGAGAGTAGCCGCAGCCGCGACCCGCGGCCGACGGTGGCGGAAAGCTGGACGACGCGAATGCTCAGTGAGGTCTGCACACTTCCAAAGTCGGCAATTTCATCGGCAGCGGCGTAGAGCACGGAAGGCGCGGTCGACGCGAGCGTTCGCACCACGCTGCTACCGGACAAGATATCGACCGCGTATTGCTCACTGTCCTCGCCCAGCGGGATTTCGCCAACCCAGCTATCGGCGTCGAAACGCGCCCGGCGGATCCATGAAAACGTCACGCCGCTACCGTCGCGCGTAGCCTTCACATGAACCGGAGTCAGAGGCCGCAACGCCGTCGCCTGCGGCGTCACGTCGAGCGCGAGCGCGGTCGGATCGCCATGATCGCGGCCTGCGGCGACCACGCGCAATTGCAAGGTCCGCTCCAACGCGTCAAAGCCACTCGCCACCGTCACGATATGCTGGTCGAGCAGCACGAAGGCGCACCCGCCGGCAGCGGCGCGGTCATCGCCCATTCGCTGCCCGCCTGCCCGCGCAGCAACCGCGACAATGCGTAAGTGCGGTCGCCTACCAACTCCGCGTTGGCAAATTGGATCACTTCCCAGGCGCCGTCAGCGTGCTGCACCGCCGCGGCATTGCCGCCGGAGAACAACGCGCTGTCGGACACCGACGCGATCGCGCCGCCGTAAAGCTGTACGCGAAAGCCGGCATTGTGCCAGCGCGCCGTCGGTCCGGCCGGCAAATCGTCGAGCGTTTCGCCGACGATGCTCGGCGCCAGCGCCAGCCCGGCGCGGCTGTAACTCAGTCCGTCGCTCGAGGCCCAAACCGCCACCGGCCCAGGCCAAGGATCGGCAAACACGGCGAGCCGTGCCAGCACCGTCGGCTGCGCGGCATCGAGCGCCGGCAGATCGAGCACCAGCGCATGCACCGGTGCAATCGCGGCGGGCGCCGCGGGCGCCCGCCGGCGCGGCGGGCTCAGCGCCAAGTTGAATACTTCCGGATCGATCGAGCGCGCCCGTATAGCGCGGCTTTCGGTATCGGAGATCTCGCTGATCTCGACGAGGCGCCGCCGCCCGTTGACAGTCAGGCCGACCACATCGCCAAGCGACAACGCTATCTGGCTTTGCGGCAGCGCGAATTCCGCGCTCTCGCGCCCGGCCCACAAATCCTGCAGCCAGATTTCCGCGCGCTGCGCAGCCTGCGCATCGTTGGTCACCATCGCAAGATCGGCATGGGCGTTGCGGGTCGAGCCGCCGACCAGCCGCCGCGAACTTGCCGCCGCGCGCTGGTAATCCGACCCGATATCCGTAAAGCCGAGCGACACCTCACGCGGCAGATCGCTCTCTTGCGCCCGCGTGATCCGCGCCGGCACGGTCTCGTCGGGCAGCACGAGGTCGTCTTCTTCAAACTCAAGTAACGGCGCGCCGCCGCGCTGGCGGAAACGCAGCAAGCCGTCCTGCTCGAAGGCGTCGAAAGTGAATGCCAAAGCCAGCGGGTCGAGCATGGCGCGCGGCGCCATCGGCCGTCGACGACGTAGCCGTCCGGCCCCTCGCCCAGTTCGCTGACGTCGATATCGGCGACGCCGTTATCGGCGAGCATCGTGGTTACCAGCCCGTCGAGCGGAGTCGAGCCGAACCGGCCGGTCAGCCAATGGCCGGTCTCCCAGTTCGGCGCGTCGCTCCAGGCGTCGGTCGCGGCCGGAAACGCCGGATAAGGCCGTGCGTCCCAGGTCCACAGATGAATGCCGTCGGGCGCAACCATGGGGCCGTCATAGACCGACGATGTGGAATTAAGGGCGGCATCGCCGAAAGCCGGATCGAACGCGCCGAGCACGGCTTCGAGATAGCGGCGCTGAATGAGGTCGTCGCGCTTGCCGCTTGAATAATATGGCAACCCGGCTTCCGACGACTTCGGATCCGGAAACACGCTTGGCTGATTGGCACCCTTGTCGACGGCCGGGCAACCAATCTCGGTCAGCCAGATCGGCTTGCCTCGCGGCACCCAGGCGGTGTGCGTGCCGAGTTCGACACCGCCGACACGCTCATAGTGCAACTGCGACCAGAAACTCCAAATATCCTTTTGCCGGAAGGTCCATGGCTTGCCGAGACCATCGGTAATCGGAGTTCTTGTCTGCGCGTCGCGCGCGGCATCGTCGGCGTAGTACCAGTCGTAGCCTTCGCCGCTATCAAGATGGCCGACCAGATAACCCAACCGATACGGATTGTCGGTCACCGCAAGGTCGAGTTGATTGCCGTCGTCGCGCCAATCGGCCAGCGGTGCATAATAGTCGATACCGACCGCGCCAATGGATGACGACGCCCACAGCGCATCCAGCGGAAACCGCACTTCACCGCTACCGACAACATGTGCGCCGTATTCGGTCCAGTCGGCGCCATAGGTGACGACCGTGCCGCTGCCGACGACCGCTTTGACGTCGCCGGCAAGCGTCACCAGCGCGTTGACCGCGGGATAGACCCCCGAAGCCGAGCGGACCCGCGTCAGCGACTTCAGCTCGGAGCCGATCAAGAACGCATCGACGCCACCGGCAGCCACCGCCAGCGATGCATAGTGCAAAATCATGTTGCGGTAATTCCAAGCGTCGGTGCCGCCGCTGAAGAATGCGTTGACCTGCGTTGCCGCCGCCGACGTGCCGTCCGGCGAGCCCGCCTGCCCCGGCGCGGGATGGCACGTCACGCGTCCGCGCCACGGATAGACAGGTTGTGACGAGGCACCGGTCCACGGATCGGTTAGCGTATTGTCTACAGCGATATCCATCATCAAAAATGGATAGAGCGTGATCTTGAGCTCGCGGCCTTTAAGCTCGGCAATCAGGTCAATCACACTTTGATCGGACGGCGTGCCGCCAAAGGCCGGCCGCCCGTCGACCGTCGACACTAAATAGGCGCTGTCGCGGTCGACGCCGGCCACCGACCAGGTGCCGCCATAGGTCGCCTTTTCACGGTTGTCGATGCCTGGCTGGACGCGGCATTCCCCGCAGCGCAGGTCGGTGCCGAACCAGGCCACCACGATGGCGACACGCTCGACATTAGGCGCCACCGCCTGCAACTCGTCGAGCGAGGCGATGACGTCGGACGCGGCGTAAGTAACGTGGCGGTTTTCGGGCGCCGACTGGCCGGGGCCCATCACCTGCACGACGGTTACTGGCTCGTAGCCGAATTCGGTTGCACCGGGGATCAGCGTCACCGCGCGCGCCATTTGCTCGAGCCGGCCGACCGGCCGCACAACTTCGAACGACATTTGCGGAATACGGTTGCCGAAATCCGCCAGTGGCAGCCGTTCGAACACCACATAGCTCAAGCCGCGATAGGCCGGCGCATCGCCTTCCTTGGCAACGATGAGCGGATCGGGCGTCTGTGCCTCGTCACCGGTATAGCTCCGCACCGTCAGTCCGGCCAGATCGAGCGGCTTGCCATCCGCCCAGACGCGGAGCACCGCGCCGATCGGCCCTTCGCACAAGCCGACCGCGAGATTGGCGAAATAGGAATATGTCGTCGTCGTTGTGGTCACGCTCGAGCCGCCACCCATACCCTTACCGCCGCTGCCGCCGGAGCGCTCGGTCTGCGTGTCTGTGCTCACAACCTCTTCAAGATTGGTTGCCCAGATCACCTGACCCGACAGCCGGGCGCGGCCATAAAGCCGTGGGATCGGCGCGCCTTCGGTCGAGGCCATCACCGAAAGATCGGCGAGCCGCGGGCCTTCCAGGGAACGTTCGCGATGTGACGCGAACAGAACCTGGTCGATGGCGTTGCCCGCGAGAGCGCCGATCAGGCGGCCGGCAATCGCGCCGGTCGGTCCAAACAACGAACCGCCGATCGCGCGGCCGGCAACGGAAAGAGCAAGAGCTGCCATTAGTCTTCGATCCCGGGAAACCTGAACGCATAAGCCAATCGCCGTCGCCACCATGGCGCCAGCGCGACCTCTGCGACCGCCGCGCCGTCATGCGCGTGAATAATCTTGTCGGGCGCGCTGACAATGGCCGCATGTTTGGCCGGCAAGTTCGTACGCCAGCGGAACAGCAGCACGTCGCCCTCGCGGAACGTATCGCGATCGATGGCGATGAGATGCCGCGCCGCGGCGTCCGCCAGCGGCTCGCCGCTCGCGGCCTCGGCCCAATCGGGCGCATAAGGCGGGGCACGCTCGGGCTCGTTGCCAATGACCGCGCGCCACACGCCGCGCACCAGGCCGAGGCAATCGCAGCCGACGCCTTTCAGCGATGCCTGATGCCGATAAGGCGTGCCGATCCAGCCGCGCGTTTCCGCGACGATCTCTTGTCGGGTCAGGGGCATGTCAATTCTGCCTGCTTTTCCCGTCATTTCCCGGCGTGCCTTGCACCGGATAGCTGATGACGAAGTCGTTGCCGGGAATGTGCGGGAATCCGCGGAAGTTGACGACGTTGTTGAAACGATCGTGGCAAGTCTCGAAGCGCTTGTCGCAGCCAGCGGTGACAATGAACGTGTCGCTCGGCGCGATCGGCTCCGGCATCGCCTGCCACAGATCGAGAACCACACTGTCCTCGGCCCGATGACTCTTCACCTCAATGGCGAGCCCGGCATTGGCACCGCCGGTGAAAGTGAGTTTGCCGGCCGTGAACCAGCCGTCGTCGTAATCGTCCAGTCCCGTGGTGGTGAAGGTCGAGGTCGCGCTCAGCGCGTCGACCGTGCCGCTGCCACGATAGGCGGAACTGGTGAGATCGATCTTGCAGCGGCTGTCGCCGAGATCGGCCGAGCACGTCGCCGTGTAAAGCCGCCCGCTGTCCTGGGCGAGCCGGTCGCTCAAACCGCGCAGCTCGGCCGTAAAGGCCGCGCCTTCGCGCCGCACCTCGCCCAGCGTCCCTTTCGCCAGCAAGACGCGCAACCCGGGCTCGCTCCAATCGACCAGCCAGAGTTCGACCGCGGCGGCGTCATAGCGCCCGGCCGCGAGATCGTCCTCGTTGAGCGAGTCGTGGCTGAGAGCGCCGGACAGTTCCGAACTGTCGACGGCCAGACCGAACTTCTGCGTCGCCTCGCTGCCCGACATGCCGGTCCCGGCGCGGCAGGTCACATCGTCCAGCACGACATCCTCGTCATGATCGGTGAAGCCTTGCGTCACCGCGTCGGCGCGGACGATCAGCCAGCAGCGGCACAGCGTGGTGACGCCGGAGGAAAGCTTGGCTTGGAGAGCGGTGGGTATTGCGCGCATGCCAATGCCAATCCATGATAGTGATTTAGTGAGGGCAGCCGAAATAGCCGTACGGTCAAAACCAATTTCCGATGAGGATGTCGGGACGGCGCGCCTGGTCGCTCGCGCGCGCAAGGATATCGCTGCCGGCGCGCCCCTCATTCCCAAGAAGATCGTCGACCGCATCGCTGCAGGCGAAAACGCTTTGCGAGTATTGCGTGAGTGGCGCGACATCACCCAGCTTTATCTTTCGTTCAAGACTGACATCGGCAAGGCTACATTTCCGATTTAGAAAACGGACGAAGAAAGGGGACAGCAGCAGCCTTAAAGAAGATCGCCAACGTCTTGAACGTACCGCTTGATCTGCTCGCGTGAAGTGAACTCATATTCCGTCGATCAGGGCCTGATCTCCACCAGTGGAATTTTCGGGATGGCGCCGGCGGCGAAGGCCGACAGATCCATCTCGAGGTAATCGGTGTCGAAACGCACCGGCACGTCGAACAGGAATCCCGCGGTCACCGCCGCGCCGCTTGCCGGGATATGCCCGACGTGAAACGTCACGACGCCGGTCGTGGTATCGACGTCGAAGGCCGTCCCCGACGTCGCCTCAACACCGGCGGCCGCGACCCGCACGCTGCCCGACACCGGCTTGGCGATCGGGCGCTGATACGGCGAATAGAGCGCGCCATAAGTCTTGCTCAGCGCGAATTGGGCGGTCGTGCCGTCGCCGGTGCCGATCACCTGGTCGGTGGCAGCCACTGGAATATCGGGCGCCGCCGACGAATGATCGAGCCGGTCACGCCAGCGGAAGCCGTAAAGCTGCCCGCGCCTTTCCTCGAAAAACGCGATGACCTCCGACAGCGCGTCGAAAGTCTTGACGCCATAGCCGGCATCATAGCGTCGCCTTGAATGCGCCCAGCGCGCGTTGCGCTCCTCGGCGCCGGAGCCCAGCGCGACAATATCGGTGCGGCGTTGCGGCCCGCCGGCGCTACTGAGCGCGATGTCGAGCGGAAACAGAACTTCGTGGAATGCGGTCATGAACATTTCTCCTTGTCATGGCCGGGCTTGGCCCGGCCATCCCGCTTAGGATGGCACTGCAATCCCACTAAGCGGGATCACCGGGTCACGCGCCTTCGGCGCGGTCAGGTGATGACTTGTTGATATTCACAGGCTTCTCTGACCGCGCGCGACGGCGCGGGCGATCTGCCCGGTGATGTAGGCTTCGGAGCGGCGAAAGCTCGCAGCGTCGGGCGTCGCGATCTGCACGGATATAGTCGCCCGCCCTACGCCGCCGGCCATTGCGACGCCCAGCCGTCCGTCGGCGCCGCGCGTCAGCGGCATGATCGCTTCTGGTCCAGCTTCGCCCGCAAGGCCGAGACCGCCCGACAGCGGAAAATAGCTCGGTGCGCCAATGACGCCGCCGGAGGCGAAGGGCTGGATCGAACTCAACGCGCTGGCAAAAGCGGAGTCTGGCGTCGGTTTGCCATCGCCGCCGGTCGTACCGCCGGTGCCGCCGAACACACTGTTCAGCAGGTCTTTCAGACTACCGGCAAAGCCCTTGGCCACCGGCTTAAACGCCGCCGCAACCGTCATGCTCGACAGCTTCAACGCCATCGATTTGAGTACGTCGTCGAACTGCTTGCCGCCGGCCGTCGCCTGGGTGAAGGCTTTGGTCATGGCGTTGGCAAAGGCCGTGGCGCTAATGCCGAGACCCGTGACGCTTTTCTGTGTCTTATCGACGGTGTTGGGAAGCGTCCCTCCACCGGGATCGGAAGTTGGCTTCTCGTCCATAAAATAGCTATCGCTCATCGGGAAATCTCTTCATCAGTTGCGCCATCGCGCCACGGTCAAGCGGTGCAACACGTCCACTCACTGCTTCGATGGCGTAGGCCAATTCGCGCGGCGTCATTCGCCAGAACTGTTCCGGCGGCAGCCGCAGCCGGCCGAGGCCGAAGCCAATCGCTTGTTTCCAAGGGAACGGCTCCATGCGTCACTCGCCGAACGTCGCCTGGATGAGCGCCGCGGCAATGCGCACATAACCTTGCGCGCCGCCGTCGACTGCCATGGCCGCGACCTCGTCATCGCTGACGCTCTCGCCCGCCCCGCGCAATCCAGCGCCAATGATGCGGGTGAGATCGAAGGCTTTCATGCGCCCTGTGGCAAAGCGTTCCGTCAACGCCATCAGATCGTCAGCGCCGAATGCAGCCTCAAGCTCAGCCAGCGCGCCCAGCGTGAGCACGAGTTTGCGTTTGGCGCCGCCGAGTTCGGCGTCGATCTCGCCGCGGTAACGATTGGCCATGTTCAAAGCGCCGTGAATGTCAGTTCGCCGGCGGATTCCAGCGCCATGTCGTAGGTCACCTCGCCGTTATGCTCGCCGGCAAATTCCAGGCTGGTGATCTGATACGCGCCCTGCACCGTTCCGAAGTCGGGAATAACGATCTGATAGTTCTTCACCGCGCCGTCAAAGAAGGTCTGGCGCATCAGCGCGTCGGACGACCCATCCTTGAACAGTCCCCGTCCCGTCACCGAGGCGCGTTTGACACCGGCGCCGTCGAGCAACTCGCGCCAGCGGTTGGCGCTTTCGGCATGCGTGATGTCGACGGTCTCGGCATTGAAGGCGAGCCGGCGCGTTCGCAAGCCGGCGACTGTGGTGTACCCCGACCCGTCATAGATCTTGACGAGCAGGTCCTTGCCTTTCTGGGCAGACATGATGCGATCCTTTTGTGCTTCATCCTCATCCCTGAGGAGCGCCCGAAGGGCGCGTCTCGAAGGAGCGAGGGCGGGGCTTTCATGGTTCGAGACGCCGTGCTGCGCACGGCTCCTCACCATGAGGTGAGCGGGTTAAGCGGGTTCGGTCACGGCACGAAAGCGGACCAGCGCGTGATAGGTGCGGCCGTCCGCCTCGCGGCGAACATCGGCGACGGCAAATCGCAAGTTGACCAAATGATGATCGGCGAGCGTCAGTGGTGCATCGTCGAGTGCTTGCAGCAGCGCACCGGCAATCAAATGCGACTCGCGATGGCCGCCCTGGCGCGACCAGGCGTGCAACGTGAGCTGATGCTCCTCGCCTGCGCTTTCGCCGGCGGAGAAATCGATAATCCGTGCCTCGCCGAGCGTAACATAAGGAAATGCGGCGGCGCGCGGTGGCTCGTCATAGACTTTGGCGCCGCCGAGAAGATCGACAAGCGCTGTGTCGGCGACCAGCGCGTCATGAACGGCGGCGCGCAGCGCGGCGGAAGCGGCAGTGGGCATGATCAATCCTCGCGGACTTCAGCGTCGATCTCGAGAAAGCGGCGATCGGCGCTCTCGCGCGCGGCGACGACGCGATAAATGTGCGTGCCGTCCTGGAAGCGATGCCGCGTCGTGATGTCGGAGCGCGTGCGGATGACGATGCGGTAGCGCAAGACGGCGCCGAGGCTGCCGGCCGCGACATCGGCGCGTGCCGCCTGCGGCAGCACTTGCGCCCACAAATTCGTCACCAGGTCGTAGAGCCGCGTGACACCACCCTCGCTGTCGCCGGTTTCGCTGGGCGCTTCCAGCACCAGCCGGCGGTTCAATTCGCCGGGTGCGGTCATAGCGCCAGCATCCGGTAAGGCGCGATCAGCGCTGCGACCGTCGACGGCAGCACCGTCACGGTGCCAAGCGCCGCCAGCCCGCGGTTCTCGTACCAATGGCCGACCAGCAGCCGGATCGCCTGCCGCAGAGGCTCCGGCACATCGACCGCCGTATCGCCATAGCCGACCGTGACATCGATCTCGATGCCGCCGGCCAAACGGCCCGGTTGCGGCATCGTCCAGGGGATAAAGGCGATGGCCGAAGCTCCGCGATCCGGCACGAAGGCCTGCACATCCATTGCGCGTGCGGTGCCATCGAAATCATAGACCCGGGCCGCGGCGACCTCCTGGAAGGGACCGGGCCGAATGGCCAAGCGGCCGGTCTCCGGCCAGGCGTCGGCCATGATGCGCCAGCTCTGCGTGATCATGGCGCGGCGCGTCTGCGCCTCAACGTGGATGCGCGAGCCGGTGGCCAACGCCGCGATCAACTCGTCATCGTCGTTATGTTCGACGCGCAGGAATGCCCTCGCCTCGTCCAGCGACAATGGCTCGACGGCGGGCGCCGTCAATAGTATGGCACTCATATGCAATTTCCCTTCGGCATGCCCCGCGTCCTTTTCCTTATTGTCTGTGTGCTGCTCACGGCGCCCGCACGTGCCGTCACCGGCAATGCGCCGCCGGCCACCGGCTTTGCGGCGCGGCCGATCGTGATGGTCGTCGATGAGCGCGGCGACCTGTGCACCGGCACCGCGCTGGCGCAGAATCTTGTGCTGACCGCCGCACATTGTGTGGCGCGCCCGGCCGACTATCAGATCAAGGTATTTCAAACCGGCCAGACGATCGGCGCGAGCGGCATCGCCAAGCATCCGCGTTTCGATTTCGACAGTTATTCCGCAAGCCGCGCCACTGCCGACGTCGCGCTGATCAAATTGGCCGCACCGCTGCCGGATATCGTCGTGCCGGCTTCGTTGGCGGCGTCACGCCGCGCCGCCCCGGGCGAGACGCTCACCATCGCCGGCTTCGGCGTCACCGCCAACGGCACGCCGCGCGGCCTCGGCCAGCCGCGCATGGCGACGCTGACCGTCACCGGCAAACCCGGCTCGCTGCAAATTCGTCTATTCGATCCGGCCGCGCGCAATCTGCGCCCCGGCCTCGGCGCCTGCACCGGCGACAGCGGCGGGCCGGCCTTCGACGGCGAGGCCCCACTTGTCATCGGCGTCATCAGTTGGACCACAGCCGCCGGCGACGAAGACGGCTGCGGCGGCCTCACCGGCATCACGCCGCTGCTGCTCTATCGCGCCTGGATCGTAGATACGGCAAGGAAGTTCAATTCGCCGCTGGGGCCGTAGCGACGTTAATCGACGCTGATCGTCACTTTATCCGGCCACTTCGGGTGGTTGTACCAGATTCGCACCTTTGTCTTCTGGTGAGCCACATTGACACTCAACACGGGTTTAATCTCGACACCGGATATAATGATTTCGCGACTTGGAGTTTCGAGGTCGCCCTCAAACACTAATAAGGGCCCCGGCTCGACCTCATTCAATGATCCAATCGCAATTTCCGTCGGACCGTCCTGCTCGGGGAAGCACGCAAACGAAATACATGACGGCGTTGATAGAACCTTGGCGCCCCACACTGGCTCCGGCGGCGTGCCACCGTTGACATCTTCTAGGAACAGCAGAGAATTCACCGGTGAAATTTTTATTCGTCGAAGCATGGTTTTATCATCGTATTAATTGTTTAACCACGCCGCCTTGTCGCAGACTACACGAAAGGCACTGCGGATATAGCCGCTGTTCAGCGTTCGGTGAATTTAGGCGCGTTGGAATTTGATGATCGAGCACATAGTCTCCGTACAACGTTCCTGGATCCCTCGTGCCGCAGGTATGACACCCGGTCTCTGACCCAATGCGATTAATCTCACGCCGCTCAGCCGCCGTGAAGTCCCGCTCCGGTCCACGAGCGGGGATCGAGTCGCCGGCGAACGGTCCCGGCCCAATCCCGACGCGTTGAAGTTCAGAAATCCGATCCTGCGCCTGTTGTGCATCGGCGCGATAGGATGCGATTAGCCCTTCGACGGATTCGTAAGCACTTGGTTTAGGACTCCAGTTAGGGTCAAGTTCCTGAACCCGACGTATTGCATCTTGTGCCTGAGCCTCAACAACGGCGAGACGCGCGGATTGTCCCGGCGTTGGTTCGACCCGTTGTCCGTTAATGGTTACGCCGCCGGAAGCTGACCCCCGGGGACGATTTTGCGCATATTGATCGCCCGGCCTAACCGGATCGGGTGAAGCGTCGGAGGCATGTGGATCATTGACGCCATTTTGGCCATTCCCGCCCCCATCGCTCGTCCACTGTCCGCCTTCCCGGCTTCCTGCCGGCGCGCGCGGCTGATCGGGGCTATATTTGCGTTCATACAGCGCGAAGGGATGTTCGTCCTCGAATCCGGGCCGCACGAAGCGGCGCCAGTCGGGACGGACAAAATGATGAGCGTCCGGGCGCATCCAGCGTTTGAGCTGGTGCTCCAGGTGAGCGGGATCGATTCTGGTCATTGGAAATAATTGTCGTGTCAAAGTGCGCCAGAGAAGGCGCGGCACCTCAACTGTCATGCCCGCGCAGCGGGCATCCAGTAATCACCGGCAGTGAATACTGGATCGCCTGGTCAAGCCGGGCGATGACAGCCGAGGATGCTGCGAGGGTGCGAGACCGCTCAGCTCGCCGCGAACTTCATCACCTTGATGGCGTCGAAGTCCTGCACGCCGCCGCCGACGCGCTTGGTCGTGTAGAACAGCACGTAGGGTTTGGCGCTGTAAGGATCGCGCAGCACCGTGACGCCGGCGCGGTCGACAATGAGATAGCCGCGGTTGAAATCCCCGAAGGCAACCGACAGCGAATTCGCCGCGACATCCGGCATATCCTCGGCTTCGATCACCGGGAAGGTCATCAGCGAGGCCTTGCCGCCCGCGATCGCCGGCGGCTGCCAGAGATAGTTGCCGGTCGAGTCCTTGAACTTGCGCACCGCGGCTTGCGTCTTGCGGTTCATCACGAATACGGCATTCTGCCGGTAGCCGGCCTTCACCGCGTAGACGAGATCGACCAGCGCGTCGGACGGATTGCTCGACGCGAAAGCGCCGGCCGCGCCCGACGCGATATAGCCGATATTGCCCCAGCTCCACGACGCATTCGCAACCGTGGTGTAGCTCAGGAAGCCCTTCGGCTTGTTGGAGCCATCGCCGGTCACGAAGGCTGTGCCTTCCTGAACGGCGAACACCTGCTCGACTTCCTGCGCCAGCCATTGATCGATGTTGACCGCGGCGTCCTCAAGTAGCGTCGCGGTCGCTGCCGGCATGGCGTAAAGCTCCATGGCCGGGAACGACAGCTCGTCGAGCGTCGGCGACGTGGTCTGTGTGCGCGCGTCGGTCTCGCCGACCCAGCCGACCGCCGGGCCGGCGGTCATGAACGGCTTCTTGTAGACATTGCCGCTGATGGTGCGCACCCCGGCAATGCCACGGATCGGCGAGATGGCCTTAAGTCCCTGCCCGATCTGGGTCTCGACCTCGAGCGGCACCAGATAGCCGCCGTCCGGGTTGGAGCCGACCGACAACGCTTTCACCTCGAGCGCGCGCAGACCGCTCGCTTCGCCGGAGCGCACATAGGCATCGAACGCCGCCTTGTGTTCGATCGCCTGCTGGCTGCGCACCGCGACACGGTCGCCGCCGAGCGCCGGCCGCGAGCCTTTGAGCGCGATGTCGTCGAGACGCCGCGCCTGTGCGTCGATGCTCTGATTGATGCGGGCGAGCTTCTCCTCGACCAGCACGTCGCCGGCGCGCTTCTCGTTGAGCGCCAGGCGCTGGTCGTTGGTGTCCTTGAAGACCTCGAAGGCGCGCATCATTTCGGCATGCGTCACCACCGCGTCGAGCGGAATTCCCGCCTTGGTCTCGAGTTCAGCGTGGGTAGCGATATCCATTGAGTTCTCCTGTTGAATGGACAAAAGCCAGCCATCCCGCTCAAGCAGGAGCGAGGCAGCCTGATTACGATTTAATTTTTAAGTTTGCACGACTACGGCGCCATAACCGCATCGACTTGTCTGAGGGCGCACCTCAGCACGTCTCATCATTTCGGCATGACCAATTAAAACGATTAGTCGATCGCCTCAGGAGCTACAGGAGCTACAGGAGCTACAGGAGCTACAGGAGCTACAGGAGCTACAGGAGCTACAGGAGCTACAGGAGCTACAGGAGCTACAGGAGCTACAGGAGCTACAGGAGCTACAGGAGCTACAGGAGCTACAGGAGCTACAGGAGCTACAGGAGCTACAGGAGCTATAGGAGCTACAGCCCAGAGCGATGCCGGCAAAGCCTGCAGCCAAGAAACCGAGCGAAATCGTAACAAGCGATTTGTGTTGCATTGGTGTTTCCCCCTTGCGGAATGAACACCCTACATCCCCCGAAATTTCCCAGGCAGAAGGCTACGCGAGACCGGCCAAATTGCCGCAGGCAAGACGTGGTGCGGCGCACAATTGCCCCGCTCAGGTTGGAATGAATATACCTTGGTCGAGAGCCCACAGGCACATGCCGGCGTCACCCGCCTGCGGATATTTTTTCGACCTAGCAATCGATTCAATTAAAGCCCGAGCAGTTGCTGGTGCTATGGCGAACGTAAGTTTTGCAGCCATTAGCTGAACCTGGACATTCGGATGACCGTGCAACTCGAGCAAAGCCGTCCGTTGGTCGCCCGGGCGCGCTTTTAGCTCGTCTGCGATTGCCATCGCCTCCGTGACGCATTCATTTTGCTTTCGAATATCGCTAAGCCGCTCCGCCTGAAACTGCGCAACCTCGACGTCGGCAAAGCGCGCAACCAATTCCGCCACTGACAAGTTATGCAGGCTGTCTATTTTCACGGCAGGAGGACCCCAAATTTTCTCATGGCTTGAAGCCCGACCGCCCTCTGCACGTCCCAACTTCTACCATCTAAGTATGCTCGGGGAGACTCGCCGCCAAATTCGGGGGCTTTAGTTTGATACCAAGCGCTGATTTCTTGATGTTTCAACCGCGGGAGCAACACCTTGTTTTCCGGGCTGTCGATTGCCTCATTCGTAAAATGACCTTCCTGATTTCGTTCTACGATATGATGAATATCATATCCCGGCTCAGGCGTCGAAACGCGCTCGTGCAGTTGCTCCAACGATCTTGACGGATCGTTATACGATTCAATTTCAGATCGGTAGGTTTGAAGCCACCCGCTAAGCTTGGCAAATCCGACGAAGGCAAGACCAAATTCCCCGATGGCGCGCGCGACTTCTTTCTTAGCTGCCGTACGCTCCGCTGAGGTCGGAGGACGTTCTTCCGGTTTTTTCGGCAAGCCGCCGGTGGGGACATCGCCTGCGAGGCGAATCCGCCCCGACGAATTCCCGTCGCCGCTCCACTCTCCGGCTCCATCCTCTCCTTTGGGCACCCGCGGCTGCGCCGGGTTGAAATTGTACTTCAGAGCCCAATCGTGCCGGCGCATCGCCAGTTGAAACCGCTCCGCATCGCGGATGCCACTTCAGACGCGCGAAGGCGCAAGCGATGGCGTGCAGCGAGTGTGCGCGTTGGATCTCGATATCGAGAGCGTCCACGGCGCGTCAAACCATCTGCCGCCGGCGCCGGCGCAAGACTTGCAAAGGCCTGCGCGCCGCCTCGGCAGGCTCCGCCACGCAGCCCATCAGCGCGCGCCAATCCCGCTCGGCACGCGCGCGCGCGAATGAAGCCTTTGGCGGGGAGGACGCCTGCTTCACCGCGCGCACGCGCGCTCCCGCCAGCAGCGGGAACGTGACGATGGAAATCTCCCATAAATCCACGGCAAGAAGCCGGCGCACGCGCGTGCGCGGATCGATGCTGCCCTTGACCGTGCGAAAGCCGATCGACAGTCCGTCGATCGCGCCCGCCCTCAAGAGAGAAAGCAGCTCGCGGCCGCGCGTCACTTCGGGGATCAAGCGCCCGCGCGCGAACAGGCCGCGGTGGTCCTCACGCAATTCGAGCCAGACGCCGACCGGCTCCGACGGATCGTGCTGGAACAGCATCGGAACGCGGTGCACGCCGCGCGTGGCGAGCGTACCGGCAAAGGCGCCCGCCATCACCATGTCCCGCGCCTGATCGATTTCGCCAAAAAGACTGGCGTAGCCTTCCACGGTGCCGTCGGCGGCAATGGTGGTGCGCGGCGCAAACACGGACGCGACGGTGGGTTCTTGCGGTGCGAGCATGGGTCATCCTTCGCCCTCCCCCATCCGGGACGGCGTCCGAGCGATGCGATGTCTTTGTGAAAGCGCTAGCGCTTGGCGCGCTTGGCCCTGAACCGCAGTGCCTTGGCGGCGCGCTCGGTCGTGCGCTGTTTGGCGACGCGGTCGAGATGGTCGAGGAACTCGCGGAACACGTCGAGGTGGTCGCGCCGGCTTTTGGTCTCGCCGCGGATCGAGCGCAGCACGGTATGAAGCGTATCCATCAATGGTCTCCGGTATGGCGTCCGAAATGTTCGTTGAAACGCGCGAGTTCACGCACGAATTCGTCGAAGCGCCGGCTTGCGGCAGCGACCTCGCGCAGCGCGAACCACGCCAGCGCGCTGGCCGAACTCGCCCATAGCAACAAAGCGACGTGCGCGAGATCGCCCCGCGCGCTGAAAATATCGATCAAATCTCGCATTTGATTTTGCCAAAAAAAATGACGCCTGGCGGCGCGGAGCCAACAGGCGTCATTTCGAACAGCCGGGCCTCGGAGCCCGCTCTCCCTGTCAAAGCAACGTCAGCCTACTTGGCCGACGAGCCTTGGCCGGTGGTCGTCGTCTCTTTCACCAGCGACTGCGCTTCCTGCAGGTGATGCTGCAACGTCGGCTGCGTCTCCTTGGCGAAAGCGCCGGCCGCATCGCTCTTGGCCGATTCCTTCTGGTATTCCTTGATGTCGGCCTGGTGGTCGCTGACCATGCTCTTGGCGAACGAGCGATCGAACGTATCGCCCGACAGCACCTTGAGCTTCAGATACGTCGCCTTCGACGTCACGCCGGAGCCGGTCGGCGGCTCGACGCCGAGTTGGCTCGCAACCTGCTTGGCCTTGTCGTTAGCTGCGCCGTGGTCCTTCACCAGCATCGCGCCGTACTGCTTGACCGCGTCGCTCTTGCCCTTCTGCTGGGCGAGATTGCCGACATCGATCTCGGCGAGATTGCCTTCAATCGCGTTCTTGATGAACTTCTGGCTATCCTTGTCGGCCGCGGTCTTGTCCTGCGCCAATGCCGCAGTCGACAAAGCCATCGCGGCGGCAAAGCCGGTGGCCAGCATGAATTTCGTTGTGAATTGTCTCGTCATGATTTCACCTCAGTTCCCTTGGGTTGATCGCCTCATTGCGAGGCTTCACACCATGAAACGGCGGGCGCCATCACTGGTTCCGGTTCCATCTAACTTTGCAGCACGTCGCCGCCCGCGACCGCGCCAAAGCCGACGGCGGCGCGCTTTTCGTTGACGGTGAGGAATGGCGCCTTGGTGACACGCTCCCACAACGCGGCGCGATCCGGCGACAGCGCCTCGATGCGGTCGGTGTCGATCGCGAGCGATAGCCCTGCGCCGAAGGCAGGCGCCAGCCATTGCGTCAGCGACGCGCCGATGCGCGCGCCCAGCGGCAGCACCGTGGCGCGCCAGAACACGCGGTTGGCTTCCTGGTAATTCGAGTACGTATTGTCGCCGGGGATCGCCAGCAGCATCGGCGGCACGCCGAAGGCCAGCGCGATCTCGCGCGCGGCGGAATGCTTGGCCTCCATGAAGTCCATGTCCTTGGGCGACAGCGACATCGCCTTCCAGTCAAGCCCGCCTTCCAGCACCATCGGCCGCCCGGCGTTGCCGGAGCCGCTGTATTGGTCGCCGAGTTCTTTCTTGATTCGCTCGAATTGTTCGTCGGTCAGCACCGAGCCCTCCGCGCCGCCATAGACCAGCGCGCCCGACGGCCGCGCCGCGTTGTCGAGCAGCGCCTTGTTCCACTTCGCCGCCGAATTATGCGTGTCAACCGCGCAGGCCGCGGCCTCCAGCGGGCTCAGGCCGTAATAGTCGTCCAGCGGATTGAACAAAGTCAGAGGCAAAATCGGCGGCACCCCCGGACTTGATCCGGGGGCTGCGGCCTGGTCGAAGCGCACGGTCGAACCCGCGACGGTGTAGTCAAAGGCTTGCGGCCAGCCGTCCGCGCCCCGGCACAACCTTCATGCGGTCGGGCCGCAGCGCATAGAGCTCGCGCACTTGCACGTTCCCTCGCGCGCCACCCTCGCCCGTAAGACCGACCGCCTCGATATAGGCATTGCCGGCCAGCAGCAGATGCGACGCGACGGCCTCCAGAAACGAGGCGCCGTCCTGGCGCGGGTTCGGCCGCGCGATCAGATCGAGCAGCGGATGCGCGGTGAGCTCGGCCGCGCCTTCGTAGAGCACGAAGGCGAGCGAGCCGACGCTTTCTGCAATCATGCGCACCGCGCGATGCACGATGGCGTTGCGCGTGTAGCCCTCGCGCGACAGCGCCGCATAGTCGCGCGGCGTCCAGCGCGCGCGCCCGCCGGATTCGATGGCGATCAGGCGTGCCACGCGTGAGTTCTTTTGCTCCGGCGGGCGGAGGATGTTTCGAAGTCGATTAAGCATGAAAAAAGCTCGCGCAAGGCGGGCCCTTCTATTGGAATTGATAAGTCTGCGCGCCTATAGATATTTCGCGTCGCTGCCTTGCAAGAGATCACGAAGCGTCGAAACGACTGGGAATCCGTACCCTTCGCCAGGCTTGTCGAAAAACATATTTCCCGACTTGTGATAATTGCTCGAATATATTTCGGCGCCGATCGTCTGCAATGCGAGCACCAACGCTTGTATCGAATCAAAGCCGAATATTTCGTTGGCAGATTTTTTATCGGGCCAATCGATCTCGTATCGACATCCCCACACGCCCGGCTTTTCACGAGCCGGCGCGAAAATGCGGATAGGAATTTGGATTTTGTCACTACCCTTGAGATACGTCAGTGTCCGGGTTGCGATTAGCAT
>JBBCIM010000007.1:0-31935 GCA_037200245.1 Pseudolabrys sp. | reverse complement strand
CGCTCAATCCTTTAGGCCAGAGGCGGTGCCCTCAAAGCCCGGACGTTTGCCGAGAGGCACCGAATCGTTGCCCCACCGGCATTTTAGTCGTTCTTCCTGGGTCATGCCCCGGGCCGTGCGGGCACGCAAGGGGTTCTCGCTCGATGCCTGCTTCCAAAACGCCAGGGGCATGTCCGAATTGGGGCGTCGGCATCGCGGCACCCCCTAGGTCTTTGAGGATAAGCCGTTTGTCGCATAGTTCGGCTAACGACGTGCATTGCGGCAGGCTCGGAATTGTGGTTTGAGAGGCCGGGATTTCCCCCCATCCCGCCGCACCGCCCAAGCTGCCACGCCCGTGGCGAAAATCGTGCTGGCGGGGCCGCGCCGAACATCGTGTCTGCGGTGGGCGGTACACTGGGGCCGTGTTTTTGGCCGGTTTTCTTGGCCGTTTTTCTCGTCGAGGGAGCGCATTCGACAATGCTGGTGCTCAAGCGGTTAGTCGCATTTGTGGTCACAAGCGTGACCGTTCTCGGCTTAAATGCCGCCCTGGCCGCCAGTGGCCAGCCGGAACCCTGGCAACTCGGGCTCCAGCAGGGCGCCACCCCGGTGATGGACGACATCATCTGGTTTCATAATTTCCTGGTATGGCTGATCGTCGCCATTTCGGTGTTCGTTCTGGCGCTGCTGGTCATCATCGTCGTCAAATTCAACGTTCGCGCCAATCCGGTGCCCTCCCGCACCACCCACAACACCACCATCGAAGTGATCTGGACCGTCGTCCCGGTCCTCATCCTGGTGATGGTCGCGGTGCCGTCGTTCCGCCTGCTGTTCCTGGAACTCAACGTGCCGCCGGCCGACGTGACCGTGAAGGCCACAGGCAAGCAGTGGTTCTGGAGCTACAGCTATCCGGACAGCAAGTTCGAATTCGACTCGCTGATGGTTGCAGAGAAAGACCTCAAGCCGGGCCAGCCGCGGCTGCTCGCGGCCGACAATGAAATGGTGGTGCCGGTGAACAAGGTGGTGCGTGTCATCACCACCGGCTCCGACGTCATTCATTCCTTCGCGGTGCCGGCCTTCGGCATCAAGATCGACGCCGTCCCGGGTCGCATCAACGAGACTTGGTTCAAGGCCGAGCGCGAAGGCATCTATTACGGCCAATGCTCCGAACTGTGCGGCAAGGATCACGCCTTCATGCCGATCCAGGTGCATGTCGTGAGCGACAAGGAATATACGGCGTGGCTCGAGCAGGCGAAAAAGAAATACGCCGCCGATGACAGCGTTCGTCTGGCCGCGGTGGCGGCGGCGGGCGACACCAAGTAACGCGGGCGATAACGGTTAAGGTCGAGGACAATCACGATGGCTAGCAATGCAGCGGTTCACGGCGCGCACGACGACCACGAACACCACGCCAATCCGACCGGGTGGCGCCGTTTCGTCTATTCGACGAACCACAAGGACATCGGCACGATGTACCTGGTGTTCGCGATGATGGCCGGCGTGATCGGCGCGCTGCTGTCGATCGCCATCCGCCTCGAACTGCAGAACCCCGGCGTCCAGTTCTTCCCGACGCCGCACGAATACAACGTGTTCGTCACCGGCCACGGCCTGATCATGATCTTCTTCATGGTGATGCCGGCGATGATCGGCGGCTTCGGCAACTGGTTCGTGCCGCTGATGATCGGCGCGCCGGACATGGCGTTCCCGCGCATGAACAACATTTCGTTCTGGCTGCTGCCGGCCTCGTTCTCGCTGCTGATCATCTCGATGTTCGTCGAAGGCGAGCCGGGCTCCAACGGCGTCGGCGCCGGCTGGACGCTGTACGCGCCGCTGTCGTCGAGCGGTCATCCCGGCCCCGCGGTCGACTTCGCCATTCTGTCGCTGCATTTGGCCGGCGCCTCGTCGATCCTCGGCGCCATCAACTTCATCACCACCATCTTCAATATGCGCGCGCCCGGCATGACGCTGCACAAGATGCCGCTGTTCGTGTGGTCGATTTTGGTGACGGTGTTCCTGCTGCTGTTGTCGCTGCCCGTCTTGGCCGGCGCCATCACCATGCTGCTGACCGACCGTAATTTCGGCACCACCTTCTTCTCGGCCGACGGCGGCGGCGACCCGATCCTCTACCAGCATCTGTTCTGGTTCTTCGGTCACCCCGAAGTGTACATCTTGATTCTGCCGGGCTTCGGCATGATCAGCCAGATCGTTGCCACCTTCAGCCGCAAGCCGGTGTTCGGCTATCTCGGCATGGCCTACGCCATGGTCGCGATCGGCGGCATCGGCTTCGTGGTCTGGGCGCATCACATGTACACCGTCGGCATGTCGACTGGCGCGCAGGCCTACTTCATCGCCGCCACCATGGTCATCGCGGTGCCGACCGGCGTGAAGATCTTCTCCTGGATCGCCACGATGTGGGGCGGCTCGATCGAATTCCGCACCCCGATGCTGTGGGCGCTGGGCTTCATCTTCCTGTTCACCGTCGGTGGCGTCACCGGCGTCGTGCTGGCCAATGCCGGCGTCGACCGCGTGCTGCAGGATACCTATTACGTCGTCGCGCACTTCCATTACGTGCTGTCGCTCGGCGCCGTGTTCGCGATTTTCGGCGGCTGGTACTACTGGTTCCCGAAGATCAGCGGCTACATGTACAACGAGACCATCGGCAAGCTGCACTTCTGGGTCACCTTCGTCGGCGTCAACCTGGTGTTCTTCCCGCAACACTTCCTCGGCCTTGCCGGCATGCCGCGCCGCTACGTCGATTATCCGGATGCCTTCCACGGCTGGAACATGGTGTCGTCCTTCGGCTCCTATATTTCCGGCTTCGGCGTCATCATCTTCTTCATCGGCTGATTGAAGCCTTCGCCAAGAAGCGCGTCGCCGGTGCCAATCCGTGGGGCGCGGGCGCGACCACGCTGGAATGGACCTTGTCGTCGCCGCCGCCGTTCCATCAGTTCGAGACGCTGCCGCGCATCAAGTAAGCCGCGCGCGATCCCGAAAAGTGGGTACCGGTTTTCGGAAAAGATCACGCGCCATAAAAAGATAGGCTGGCCTCAGAAATGTCGCTCGTTACGGAAGGCGTAGAACTCCGCGGCCCGGCACTGGCGGAGCCGAGTCTGGCGACCGTCGGCGACTACATCGCGTTGATGAAGCCGCGGGTGATGTCGCTCGTGGTGTTCACGGCGCTGGTCGGCCTCGCCGTGGCGCCGGGTTCGCTGCACCCGCTCACCGCGTTCACCGCGCTGCTCTGCATCGCGGTGGGGGCGGGCGCTTCCGGCGCGCTCAACATGTGGTTCGACGCCGACATCGACGCCTTGATGACGCGCACCGCGCGCCGTCCGGTGCCGATGGGCCGCGTCCAGCCGGGTGAGGCGCTGGCCTTCGGCCTGACGCTGAGCGTGTTCGCGGTGGTGGTGCTCGGCCTTCTGGTCAACGCGCTGGCCGCGGCTTTGCTCGCCTTCACCATCTTCTTCTACGTCGCCATCTACACGATGTGGCTTAAGCGCTCGACGCCGCAGAACATCGTCATCGGCGGCGCCGCCGGCGCCTTCCCGCCGATGATCGGCTGGGCCGCGGTCACCGGGTCGCTGTCGCTCGAGCCTATCCTGCTGTTCATGATCATCTTCTTCTGGACGCCGCCGCACTTCTGGGCGCTCGCGCTCTACCGCACGCAGGATTACGCCCGTGCCGGCATTCCGATGCTGCCAGTGGTCGCCGGCGAGGTCACGACGCGCCGCCATATCCTGCTCTATACGCTGCTCCTGGTGCCGCTCGGCATCGCGCCCTGGGCGCTCGGCTATGCCGGCATGCTCTATGGCCTGATCTCGGCGGTGACCGGCGGCATCATGCTGTTGTTGGCTGCGCAGGTGTTCCGCGAGCGGGCGCCGGCCGAACGCGCCTGCCGCAATTTGTTCGCCTTCTCGATCCTCTATCTGTTTCTCCTGTTCGCAACGCTCCTGGTCGAGCGCGGATGGGGCGGGCTGATCGCCCGATTGACCGCGTGAGTGTGGATATCGCCATGGACGAGCGTCCCAAGGACGAAGGCATCGTGCTCACCGAGGCGCAGAAGCGCGCCCGGCGGTCGCGCTCGATCGCCATCGCGCTGTCGCTCGCGGCGCTGGTCATATTGTTTTACGTGATGACCTTGGTGAAGGGCCCGATGGTCCTGGTTCGGCCGATGTGATCCGCATGACAACACCGCGCGACGAAAAAAAGAACCTCCGCCGCGATCTGATCATCGCCGGCTCGTGCGGCGTATTCGTCGCGTTCATGGTCGGCGCGGCCTATGCCTCGGTGCCGCTCTATAGCTGGTTCTGCAAGACCACCGGTTTCGGCGGCACCACGCAGGTCTCCACCCAGGCGCCGGGCGAAGTGCTCGGCCGCAAGATCACCGTCCGTTTCGATTCCAACGTCACGCCGGGCCTGCCCTGGAAATTCGAGCCGGAGCAGAACCAGATCGAGGTCCGCGTCGGCGAAGTGGCGACCGTTCACTACAAAGTCGTCAACCAGACGGCGCGCGAAATCACCGCGCAGGCGTCGTACAATGTGTCGCCGCCGCAGGTCGGCTCCTACTTCACCAAGATCAACTGCTTCTGCTTCACCGAGCAGACGCTCAAGGCCGGCGAGACGCGCGAGATGACGGTCGTGTTCTATGTCGATCCCTCGATCGTCAAGGACAGCGAGCAGGACGGTCTCAACGCCATCACACTGTCCTATACTTTCTACCGCCAGCGCGAGCCGGCGCGGCCGGTGGCCGAGGCGCCGGAAAAGAATTCAAGCAAGCTTTAGCGAACAAACGCGTTAAACGAGGACCGAGACAATGGCTGACGCTCACGCCAAGCATCACGACTACCACCTGGTCGATCCGAGCCCGTGGCCGGCGGTCGGCGCCACGTCCGCTTTCGTGATGGCGGTCGGCGCCATCACCTGGATGCACCATCTGTTTCCAGCGGCGCCCTTGGTGTTCGGCCTCGGCGTGCTCGGCGTGCTCTATACCTTCGTCGCCTGGTGGCGCGATGTGATCCGCGAGGCGCAGTTCGGGGGGTATCACACCCGCGTGGTGCAGATCTCGCACCGCTACGGCATGATCCTCTTCATCGCCTCCGAAGTGATGTTCTTCGTCGCCTGGTTCTGGGCCTATTTCAACACCGCGCTGTTTCCCGACGCCGCCAAGGAAATCGGCCGCATCGCCTTCACCCATGGCGTCTGGCCGCCGCAGGGCATCGAGACCTTCGATCCCTGGCACCTGCCGCTCTTGAACACGCTGATCCTGCTGACGTCCGGCACCACGGTCACCTGGGCGCATCACGCGCTCTTGGAGAATGATCGCGACGGCGTGAAGTGGGGCCTGGCGCTGACCGTCCTGCTCGGCGCCACCTTCACCTGCGTGCAGGCTTACGAATATTCGCACGCCGCCTTCACCTTCAGCGGCAACATCTACGGCGCGACCTTCTTCATGGCGACCGGCTTCCACGGCGCGCACGTGCTGATCGGCACGATCTTCCTGATCGTCTGCCTGATCCGCACGCTCAAGGGCCATTTCACCCCGACCCAGCATCTCGGCTTCGAATTCGCCGCCTGGTACTGGCACTTCGTCGACGTGGTGTGGCTGTTCCTGTTCGCCTGCATATATGTGTGGGGCGCGGGCGCCAGCACTGCGCACGGGCACTGACCGCTCCCGGCATGATTTTGCGTGAAAGGGCGGCGGCAACGCCGCCCTTTTGCTTTCGCGCACTGCAAGTCGATTGTTTCGGATTGAACTGCGGTTTTTCTTCACCTCTCCCATAGAGAGAGGTCGCCCGCTGAAGCCCTGGCGAAGGCGGGCGGGTGAGGGGTAATGGCTTATCGTGAGTCTTAGAACCCCCTCACCCCAACCCTCTCCCCAACGGGGAGAGGGGACAGGCTGAGCCTGCGGCGCGTCTGCTTAACGCTATCGCACACGAGGAGTGGAGCCATGACTGACACCATCGCACCGACCGCTTTGCCGATCGCGCGCGGACTGCGCGGGCGGTGCCCCGCCTGCGGCAAGGGCCATCTGTTCCAGGGCTTTCTCGGCCTGCGCCCGGCTTGCGAGAATTGCGGCCTCGATTTCAGCTTCGCCGATGCCGGCGACGGACCGGCGGTGTTCGTCATCCTGATCGGCGGCGCCATCGTGGTGTTCGCGGCCTTGATGACCGAGGTAGTCTATCAGCCGCCTTACTGGGTGCATGCTGCGCTGTGGCTGCCGCTGGTCTTGATCGTGACGCTGGCGCCGCTGCGCCTGCTCAAGGGATTGCTGATCGCGCTGCAATACCACCACAAGGCAGCGGAAGGCCGTCTCGAAAAGCGGGGCGACGCGTGAAGGCCTGGCGGCAAAGCCGCTGGGGCATTATCGAGCCGACGGTGTTCGCCGCCGCCGGCATCGCGATCCTGATCGGGCTCGGCGTCTGGCAGCTCGACCGCAAGGTCTGGAAAGAAAGTCTGATCGAGACGGTGACGGCGCGTGTCGCGCGCGCGCCCGAAAATCTGCCGGCTCGCGCCAACTGGCCGCGGCTGGTGCCCGAGGGCAATGAATATGCCCGCGTGACGTTTCCCGCCGAATTCCTCGAGGGCCAGGAGGCGCTGGTCTATTTCGCCGGCTCGCCGTTCCGTCCCGACGTCAAGGGGCCGGGCTTCTGGGTGTTCGCGCCGGCGCAGCTTGCCGGCGGCAGCATCGTGCTGGTCAACCGCGGCTTCGTGCCGCTCGACCGCAAGGACCCCGCGACGCGCCCGCAAGGCAATGTGCGCGGCATCGTCGACATCGTCGGCGTCATGCGCTGGCCGGAGACGCGCGGGCTGTTCACGCCGGCCGACGATCCGAAGGGCAACGTGTGGTACCTGCGCGATCCCAAGGCGATCGCGGCGGAAAAGAAATGGGCGACCGCCGCGCCGTTCTACATCGATCAGGAATCCCCGGTGCCGCCGGGCGGCCTGCCGCTGCCGGGCAAGATCGTGGTGACGCTGCCGGACAATCACCTGCAATACGCCATCACCTGGTTCGGCCTCGCGCTGGCTCTAGCCGGCGTTTATGTGGCGTGGCTGGTGGGACGGTTGAAGCGGCGGGATTGATGGCGCGCCGGGGCCGTTTCTCCCTCTGAAATCCCGCACAATATTGTCGTAGCCATCTCGCCGTGATTTAGTGCCGCGCAATTTCAAAACACGTACGCGGGGGAAGCGGAATGTCGCTGGCGGGGAAGAAAGTCGTCGTGGTCGGGGGCTCGTCGGGTATTGGTCTGGCGACCGCCGAATTGGCCAAGCGCGACGGCGCCGAGGTCATCATCGCCTCGCGCAATGCCGAGAAGCTCAAGGCCGCCGCCGACAAGATCGGCGCCAAGGGCATCGTGATCGACGTCACCAGCGACGACAGCGTCGTTAACCTGTTCAAGGCCTGCGGTCCCGTCGATCATGTGGTGGTGACCGCGGCGCAGCTTCGCACGGGCCCGTTCAAGACCGTGTCGATGGAAGACGTGCGCGCCACCATGGAAGGCAAGTTCTGGGGCGCCTGGCGCGTCGCCCGCGCCGCCGACATCCGCGCCGACGGCTCGCTCACATTGGTGTCGGGCTTTCTCAGCGTCCGGCCGCGGCCGAATTCCGCGATCGTCGGCGCCGCGAACGGCGCCCCTCGAATCGCTGGCGCGCGGCCTCGCGCTCGAACTGGCGCCGGTGCGGGTGAACTGCGTCTCGCCCGGCATCATCGACACGCCGATCCGCGCCGCCATGCCGGAAGCGGCGCGCAAGGAGATGCTGGACAAGATCGCGGCCGGCCTGCCGGTGCGCCGCGTCGGCCTCGGCGACGACATTGCCCAGCAGATCATGGCCTTCATGAAGAACGGCTTTGCCAGCGGCTCGATCGTCTATATCGACGGCGGCGCGCTGGTTACCTGACATTCGCGCATTGTCGCACTGCCGGTTTCGTTAACGTCTCCGTGCCAAGGGAGAGCGCCGGGCATGCCATGAGCGCCCGGCGCAGGCGATTCCCCGGCGGCAACAGCGGCTCGACGATGAGTTTCTTTTCCAATCGCGACATCAACCGGCTCGCTTATCACGCCGCCTTGGTGTCGCTGGCCTGGAGCATCGCCGGCATCTTCTTCACGGTGTTCCTGCTGCGCACCGGGCTGCCGCCGGCGCAGATCTTTCTCGCCACCGCCGCGATCCTGGCATTCCGCTTCGCGCTGCGCCCCGTTGTGCTCACCGCCGTCTCGGCGATCGGCATGCGGCGCACGCTGGTGATGGGCACCTTCCTGTCGGCATTCCAGTTTCCGGCCATTGCGCTGGTGCACGGCCTCGATTGGGCGCTGTTGGCGTTCTGCGCCATCTCGTCGATCAGCCAGGTGTTCTACTGGACCTGCTACCACGCCTATTTCGGCTCGCTCGGCGACAGCGAGCATCGCGGCAAGCAACTTGGCGCGCGTCAGGCGCTCGGCGCGCTGGCCGGCGTGCTGGGCCCGGCGGTTGGTGGCATCATGCTGACGAGCTTCGGGCCGTGGCTTGCCTTCGGTGCCGCCTTCGTCATCCAGATCGCCGCCATCTTTCCGCTGCTGCACGTCAAGGAGCCAAAGATTCAAACGCCGGCGCCGCCCGGCGCCTTCGCGGCCGCAAAACTCGGCATCCAGTTGTTTTTTACCGACGGCTGGATGCAAAGCGGCGCCGGCGTCGCCTGGAGCATCGTGATGTTCCAGGCGCTGGACCGGCGCTACGACAGTTTCGGCGGCGCGCTGGCGGTGGCGGCGCTGGTCGGCGCGGTCGGCGGCATGGTGCTCGGCCGCTTCATGGATATGGGCCACGCCCGCCGCAGCGTCTGGCTCAATGCCGGCATCCTGGGGCTAAGCTTCGTGCTCAAGGCGGTCTGCGGCGACAGCCCGATCGCGGTGGTCGCGGTCGCCGTCGCCACGGCTTTGTTCAGCGGGCTCTACGTGCCGTACTGGATGACGGCGGTCTATAACGCCGGCAAGCGCGCGCCTTGCACATTCCGGTTCCACTTTGCCGCCGAGGGGGGCTGGGACGCCGGCGGGGTGTTTGCCTGCCTGGTCGGGGCCGCGGTCTGCGCCGCGGGCTTGCCGCTGGAGGCGGTTATCCTGCTGGCGCTGCCTATTGTCGCTGTCCAGGGTGCGCTGCTGGATGCCAGCTACGCCCCTGGATGACCCGAATATCGACCCGTATATCGGGCTTTCTTGTGCATCCTCCCGGGCAAGGCTAGTGTGGCGCAAAGGCCCGGCCGGAACCATAAAGACAAGTCTATTCAATGCGTTATGTATCCACGCGGGGCGATGCCCCGCCGCTCGATTTTGTCGGCGCCATGCTGGCCGGTTTGGCCCGCGATGGCGGCCTATACGTGCCGGATTCGTGGCCAGCACTCGATAGTAAGACCGTATCCGGCTTTGCTGGCCGGCCTTATGCCGAGGTCGCCGTCGAGGTGATCAAGCCCTTCGTCGGCGATTCCATTGCCGAATCCGATCTTTCCCGCATGGCCCGCGAGGCCTACGGCACCTTCCGGCACCCGGCGACCGCGCCGCTTACGCAGCTCGGCGACAATTTGTTCGTGCTCGAGCTGTTTCACGGGCCGACGCTCGCGTTCAAAGATCTGGCGATGCAGTTGGTCGCTCGGCTGATGGATCATGTGCTGGTCAAGCGCTCCGAGCGCACCACTATCGTGGTCGCGACGTCGGGCGATACCGGTGGCGCCGCGCTCGAAGCCTTCCGCGGCCGCGATCAGGTCGATGTGGTAGCGCTGTATCCGCACGGCCGGATTTCGCCGGTGCAGCGGCAGATGATGACCTCCATACCGGACGCCAACGTTCACGCATTGGCGATCGAAGGCAATTTCGACGATTGCCAGGCTTTGGTGAAGGCGATGTTCAACCATCACTCCTTCCGCGATCGCGTGCGGCTGTCCGGTGTCAATTCGATCAACTGGGCGCGGATCGTTGCGCAGGTCGTTTATTACTTCACCGCCGCAGTCGCGCTGGGCAGTCCGCACCGCAAGGTCGCCTTCACGGTGCCGACCGGAAATTTCGGCGATGTCTATGCCGGCTATGTCGCCTCGCGCATGGGCCTTCCCGTCGATCGGCTGGTGGTGGCGACCAACGTCAACGACATCCTGGCGCGTACGTTCGCCACCGGCGACTACGAGATCAAAGACGTCGTCGCGACCTCGTCGCCGTCGATGGATATCCAGATCTCGTCGAATTTCGAGCGGCTGCTGTTCGAGACCTGCGGACGCGACGCCAAGGCGGTCGCCCATATGATGGGCTCGCTCGCGCAATCGCGCCGCTTCACCGTACCGGCGCCAGCGCTCAAGGCGATGCGTGCGCTGTTCACCGCCGACAAGGCGTCCGAGCAGGAAAGCGCCGCGACCATTCGCGCCTGGATGCGCGAGGCCGGTTATTGCGCCGACCCGCACACTGCAGTTGCGTTGGCGGTGGCCGAAAAAGAGACCCGCGATCCATCGGTGCCGATGGTGGTGCTGTCGACCGCGCATCCGGCGAAGTTCCCGGACGCCGTGGCGGCTGCTTGCGGGACCACGCCGGCGTTACCAGATTGGCTTGCCGATCTGCCGCAGCGGCCGGAGCGCGTCACCGTGCTCCCGGCCGACCAGGCGGCAGTGGAGCGTTTCGTATTGTCAGCGTCGCGTGCGGCGCGTGAAGGAGCAGCGGCATGACCGTCGAAGTGACGAGACTTTCCTCCGGCCTGTCCGTGGTGACCGACCGGATGCCGCATCTGGAGAGCGCCACGCTTGGCGTCTGGGTCGGCTCCGGCAGCCGCGACGAATTGCCGGACGAGCACGGCATTTCGCATCTGCTCGAACACATGGCGTTCAAGGGCACCAAACGCCGCACCGCGCGCCAGATCGCCGAAGCGATCGAGGCGGTCGGCGGCGACCTAAACGCAGCGACCAGCGTCGAGAGCACGGCATATTACGCCCGCGTGCTCAAGGCGGACGTGCCGCTCGCGCTCGATGTGCTGTCCGATATTCTGTCGGAGCCTTCCTTCGACGCCGAGGAATTGCGGCGCGAGCAGAACGTCATCGTGCAGGAAATCGGCGCCACCGAAGACGCGCCGGACGATCTGGTGTTCGACCGCTTGCAGGAAACCGCGTTTCCCAAGCAATCGGTCGGCCGCTCGATTCTGGGCACACCGGAAACCGTGCGTTCGTTCAACTCCGCGCGCATCCGCGCCTATCTGTCGCGCAACTATCGCGGTCCCGACATGCTGGTGGCGGCTGCGGGTGCGGTCGAGCACAAGGCCCTCGTCGAGGAAGCCGAGAGACGTTTCGCCAAGTTCACCGGACCGGCCGCGCCGGTGCCGGAGCAGGCGCATTTTTCGGGCGGCACGCGGGTCGAGACCCGCGATCTCGAGCAGGTCCACATCGCTCTGGCGCTGCAAGGCCTGCCGGTCGGCGACGAGGCGCTCTACAGCCTTCAGGTATTCACCAGCGTGCTCGGCGGCGGCATGTCGTCGCGTCTGTTCCAGGAAGTGCGCGAGCAGCGCGGGCTCTGTTATTCGATCCACGCTTTCCATGTGCCTTATTCGGACACGGGCATGTTCGGGCTTTATGCCGGTACGGACGAGACCGACGCGCCGGAGCTGATGCGCGTCATGATCGACCAGATCGCCAATGCCACCGAAACCATCAACGAGACCGAGATCAATCGCGCCAAGGCGCAGATGAAAGCCGGCCTGCTGATGGCGCTGGAAAGCTCCGAGGCGCGGCTTGGCCAGTTGGCCCGGCAGATGCTGGCCTATGGCCGGCCCATTCCCCTCAACGAGATCGTCGCCAAGGTCGATGGCGTGACCGTCGAAAGTGCCCGTGCCGCCGGCCGCGCGCTGATCAAGCGCAGTCGGCCGGCGATCGCTGCGCTCGGACCCGGCAACGGGCTTGAAAGCACCGCGGCAATCGCTGAAAGTCTTGTGCGTCGCGCAGCCTGACAGGGAGCGCGCACCCGAAAGTGCCATGGCATTTTTTCGCACGGTCAGTTTCAGCGACTCGATGCCGGCGGTTTCCGGCGCTGGGGTCTATTTGCGGGCGCCGCAGTCGGGCGACCACGCCGAATGGGCGGCGCTGCGCGAAGTCAGCCGCGCGTTCCTCACACCCTGGGAGCCCATCTGGCCCTCCGACGATCTCACCCGCGGCGCCTTCCGCCGCCGCCTCAAGCGTTACGCCGACGACCAGCGTAGCGATCTGGCATACGCCTTCCTGATCTTCCGCAGCGACGACGATGCGCTGGTCGGCGGCTTGACGCTGGCCAATATCCGGCGCGGCGTCGCCCAGGCCGGGTCCATCGGCTATTGGGTCGGCGCGCCCTTTGCCCGCCAAGGCTATATGACCGCGGCGGTGCGCGCGCTGATCCCTTTTAGTTTTCAGAATCTGCGGCTGCACCGGCTGGAGGCGGCCTGTATTCCGGGCAATAACGCCTCGACTGCGCTCTTGGAGAAGACCGGCTTCCAGCGCGAGGGCTATGCCCGCAAGTATCTGTGCATCAACGGCGTCTGGCAGGACCATCTGCTCTACGCCCGGCTGCAAGAGGACGAGGGTTAGCCCGGCGCCGGCCGCCTTGGGGTTGCCATGCTTGGCTTGTTATTAACCAACAGCCAGTACAGGAACCGAAGCGAGTTCAAGATGCCCCGGGAGAGTAGCGTCACCATGATCCGCACCGGCATAGGCGTAACCGCGCTTTTTGGTTTGGCGCTGGCTTTGAGCGCCTGCGGCAGCACGAGCAGCGTATTCAGTTCGTCGCCGCTCGATTTGTTCAAATCATCCTCCAAAGCGAGCACCGGCACTGGCACCGGCGACAAGGCCGAGGCTGAAACCGACGTCGAGTGTCCGGGCGTCGATGTCCGTACCGGCGCGGCGACTCTGATGATCGGCAGCAAGCCGGGCGACACCGAGCCTGCGGCGCTCGACGTGCGTTATCAAGGTACGATCATCCGCACCGCGCGCGAATGCCGCGTCAATGCCGGCACCATGACCATGAAAGTCGGCATCGAAGGCCGCATTATCACCGGGCCGGCCGGCGTACCCGGCAATGTCGACGTGCCGTTGCGCATCGCGGTGGTGCAAGAGGGAGCGAGCCCGAAAACCATCGTGTCGAAATTCGCCCGCGTGCCGGTGACCGTGTCGTCCTCGGTCGACCGCGTCACCTTCACCCATGTCGAGCCCGACATCGTGTTTCCGATGCCGCAACCGCTCGCCGATATCGATGCCTATGTGGTCTATGTCGGCTTCGACTCACTGAGCCTGAAGCCGGAGCCGAAGAAGCCGGTGGTTAAGCCGAAGCCGCAGAAGCGCGTCGCAAAACCGAAGCAGAGTTAGAAAACGCCTACCACCCTCTGAGATCGATGATCGTGCTCTTGAGCGCGCGCAGGTCGGAAATCACGGCGCTGGCGCCGGCGGCGCGCAGGTGATTGCCGAGATGGCCGCCGGCATGGCTACCGCCGACGAAACCGATCACCGTCATGCCGGCAGCGACGCCGGCCGCAACGCCGACCGGCGAATCTTCGACCACGATGCACTCGCGCGGCTGAACGCGCATCTTGGCAGCCGCGTGCAGGAAAAGATCGGGCGCCGGTTTGCCGTTAGGCACTTCGCCTGCCGAAAATAGGTTGGGTTCGAAAAAGCGGATCAAGTCGGTAGACCTCCAGGCTGACCCGAATGCGGTCCATCGACGACGACGAGGCCACGCATTTCGGTCCGCGCAGCCAGGACAGCGCGTAACTGGCGTGCCGGGTGGCGCGCAATTCTGCGCGGAATTTGCGCAAGGTGGCGGCGGCAACAGTCGAAGCGAAATCGTGCGGCAGCTTGCGACCGGCGGCGATCTCGACTTCGGCGAACATATCGGCTTGGCGGCGGCCGGTGAAATAGCGCGCGACAATATCGGGCGTCAGCGCGAAACCGGCGCGAATGAACTCTTGGGATACTATTGAGGTTGCCAGCGGCTCGCTATCGACGAGCACGCCATTGCAATCGAAGATGACCACGGAGCACCGATGCTTAGGCCGGTTCTTCCGGCCAGCACGCAAGGCAACAACAACGCGGACGAATCACTGCGCGTAAGATAATGGGGCCGCGGTGGTACGCAAAGACCACCGCATTACCTCCCCAAGTTAATAGCGGGGACAAGCCTCGCTCGAACCGCCGGATAGGCGGCGTGGGAAGCTGCGGCAAGGCGTCGCGGGACGCCAAGGCCGCCTTTAAGTCCGTGCGCTAATTCAGCTTTTTGCGGACGTCCTCGATGCCCTTGGCGATCAACTCGCCGGCGAGGGGGCCCTTGGTTTCGAGGGCGAGGAGCTTTTCGGCGGCGGCAACGGCGGCTTCGGCGGCAGCCGCGCGGACGTCGGCCGAGGCCTGGGCTTCCGCCTGGGCGATCTTGGTTTCCGCCATCTTGGTGCGGCGGGAGATGAATTCCTCGATCTTGGCCTTGGCCTCGACGGCCAGCCGCTCGGCTTCGGCATTGGCGCCGGCGATGATGTCCTGCGCCTCGGCTTCGGCCTGCGCCCGCTTGCGCTGATACTCGGCCAGCAGCTGCGCGGCCTCATCCTTGAGCTTGCGGGCTTCGTCGAGCTCAGCCTTGATGCGGTCGGCGCGGTCGTCCAGCGACTTTGCCACCATCTTGTGCACGCCGAGATAGCCCATCCCGGCGACGAAGATCACGAACGCGACCGCGACCCAAAACTCGGCATCGCCCAGCAATTCGAAAAGGGTGTGCACGATTTTCGTTCCTCAGCCTTTGAGCGCGTCGGACACGGCGGCGTCGACGTCTTTGTCGGACGGCACCTTGCCGATCAGCCGCTCGACGATCGCCTTGGTGGCGTCGGCGGCGATGCCGCGAACATTGGCCATCGCGGCCTGCTTGGTGGCGGCGATGGTCTTCTCAGCCTCGACCATCTTGGCGTTGAGCTCAGCCTCGAGCGTCTTGCGGGTGGCTTCCGCGGCTACGGCCTGCTTGTCGCGGGTCTCGTTGGCGATCGCCTGCGCACGGGCGCGGGCATCGGCCAGCGCCTTTTCGTAGGCCGCGATCGCTGCATCCGACTCCGCCTTGAGCGAAGCCGCACTTGCAAGGTCGTCGGCAATGCGCTTCTGGCGATTTTCGATGATGCTGCCGACCCGCGGCAACGCCACCTTCGCCATCAGCACGTAAAGCAGGACAAAGGCGATGACGAGCCAAAACAGTTGCGATGCGAACGTAGCGGGGTTGAAGGGCGGGAAAGCGCCCTTGTGGCCCGACGGTTGTTCGGTATGCGCGTTGGTCGCCATTGCGGATCGAAGTCCCGGCTGCCGGTTGAATGCTTAGAGCGCGAACAGAAGCAGAAGCGCGATCAGCAGCGAGAAGATGCCGAGCGCTTCGGTCACGGCGAACCCGAAGATCAGGTTGCCGAACTGGCCCTGCGCGGCCGACGGATTACGCAGCGCGGCAGCCAGATAGTTGCCGAAAATCACGCCCACGCCGACGCCGGCGCCGCCCATGCCGATGCAGGCAATGCCCGCGCCGATGTATTTTGCTGCAACTGGATCCATAACAAACTCCTTCTGCCTGTCGCTGCGGACCTTTAGTGGCCCGGGTGAATCGCATCGTTGAGATAGATGCAAGTGAGAATGGCGAACACGTAAGCCTGCAGGAACGCGACCAGCAGCTCGAGCGCGGTCAGCGCAACCACCAAGGCCAGCGGCAGCGCCGCGCCGGCGATGCCGAAAACGCCCGCGCCGCCGAGCAAAATAATGAAGCTCGCGAACACTTTGAGGGTGATTGAGACGCGCGACGAACTCGTCGCCTGGCTCGAAGCGGGCAGTAAGCCACGCTCGCAATTCCGGGTCGGCACCGAGCACGAGAAATTCGTGTTCACGGTCGATGGCCATCGCCCGGTGCCTTATGCCGGTCCGCGCAGCATCCGCGCCTTGCTCGAAGGCATGCATGACCTGCTCGGCTGGGACCGATCATGGAAGGCGACAACATCAATCGGCTTGTTCGACGTCACCGGTGGCGGCGCGATCTCGCTGGAGCCGGGCGGCCAGTTCGAACTGTCCGGCGCCCCGGTCGACAGCGTCCACCAGACCGCGGCCGAGTTGTTCGCCATCTCGCGCAGGTCCGCGAAGTGGCCAAGCCTTTGGGCATCGGCTTTCTCGGCATGGGCATGATTCCGAACTGGAGCCGTGCCGACATCCCGATGATGCCGAAGGGCCGCTACAAGATCATGACGAACTACATGCCGAAGGTCGGCGCTTACGGCGTCGACATGATGTACCGCACCTGCACCCGTGCAGGCGAACCTCGACTTTTCCTCCGAAGCCGACATGGTGAAAAAGCTGCGCGTGTCGCTGGCCTTGCAGCCCGTGGCGACGGCGCTGTTCGCCAGTTCCGCCCTTTACCGAAGGCAAACCGAACGGTTTATCTGTCATTCCGCTCGCAGATCTGGACCGCCACCGACAAGAACGCTCCGGCATGCTGCCTTGGGCTTTCGACGACGGCATGGGATTCGAGCGCTATGTCGATTACGCGCTCGACGTTCCGATGTATTTCGTCAAGCGCGGCGCGACAAATATATCGACGTCTCGGGCCAAGTCGTTCAAGGATTTCTTTGGTCGGCATAGCTCGACGCCCTGCCGGGCGAGCGGCCGACCATTTCCGACTGGGCCAATCACTTGAGCACGATCTTCCCCGAAGTGGCGGCTCAAGCGTTATCTCGAGATGCGCGGCGCCGATGGCGGGCCGTGGCGGCGATTGCCGTCGCTCACCGCCTATTGGGGTCGGCATTCTGTATGACGACGAAGCGCTCAATGCGTGCTGGGACATGGTCAAGGACATGGACGGCGCAGGAGCGCCAGAAACTGCGCGACGACGTTCCGCAGTCGGTTTCCGTGCCGAGATCCGCGGCCGCAATGTGCTCTACGTTGGCGCAAGAGACGCTGCGCCTGGTGTCGCGCGGCCTGGCGCGGCGCAAGCGGCTCGATCACAACGGCCGACGACGAGACGCGTATCTGCGCCCGCTCGAAGAGAGCATCGCGCCGCGGCATCACGCCGGCCGAGGAATTGCTGGAGCGCTACTTCAACGATTGGAACGCCCTCGGTCGAACCGATCTTCGGCGGAGTATGCGTATTATCCTTGTTGTCGTCCACCGGGCTTGTCCCGGTGACCCCGCTTAGTCGGGCACTATGCGTCCCTAATCGAGATGGCCGGGACAAACCCGGCCATGACAGGCTAGAAATCGATGGCCAAATCCACACCCGCGACGCTCGCATTGGAAAAGGCCGGCGTCGCTTTTCACGCTACAACGAATATGACTACGACCCCCACGCCGAGCGTATCGGCTGCAGGCGGCGGAAGCCTTGGGGATTGAGCCGGCGCGGCTTTTGAAGACGTTGATGGCGCGAGCCGGGGACGTCGTCTGCGTGCTGGCGCCGTCCGACCGCGAAGTGAACCTAAAGAAACTCGCGCATGCCGCCGGCGCCAAGAGTGCGGCCAGCTGGCGCGGCCGAAGCCGAGCGGCTCACCGGCTATCACGTCGGCGGCATCTCGCCGTTCGGCCAGAAGAAACGCGTCCGCGTCTTCATCGAACAATCGGTGCTGGCGTTCGCGCGCATCGTCGTCAACGGGGGGCAGGCGCGGCCTGCAGGTCGAGCTTCCGCCCCGCCGATCTTGTGCGCGTGCTCGATGCAACAGCGGCGGAGATTTGTTGATCACTCCGCCGCTTGCGCTTCCGACAAGTTGTCGAGCGACGAGATGATGTGTTCGGCCAGCGCGTCGGCCAACGACGAGGTCTCGTGCGCGTTGCGCACCAGCCCGATGCGGCAGGTCGGCAGATCGGGGAATCCATCGGCGGCGGTGAGCACGCGCATGCCGGGACGCAAACCGGATTTCCCGGCAGCACCGACACCGACAATCCGGCGAGCACGGCGGCGGCGACAGCGCCTGCACTCGAACTCGAATAGATCACGCGATAAGGCCGCCCGACCTGTTCCAGCCGCTCGACCGCGATGCGCCGCCAACTGCATGACGGCCGGCCGAGCGCGAGCGGCAGCCGCGCCCTCGCTGTGCGTCGAATGACGGCTCGACGTCCACCACAGGCCGCTCGCGCCGGAAGGTTTCCGCCGCGCGCTTGGTTTCGCAATTGGTGACGATGGCGAGATCGACTTCGTTGGCGTCGATGCGTTCGAGCAGATCGACCGACGGCTCGCAGATCACCGAAAGCCTCGACGCCGGGATAGGCGCGCGAGAACCGCGCCATGATCTCCGGCAGATAGCGGTCGGCATAGTCATCTGGAACGCCAAGTCTTACGCGGCCGGATAATTCCGGCATCGGAGAACGCGGCAACGGTTTCGATGTTGAGCTTGACGATGCGGCGCGCGTATCGAGCAGGCGCTGGCCGTCTTCGGTGAGCTTCGAGGCGCGGGCCGTCGCGCGCAAAGATCGGACGGTCGAGCCGTTCCTCCAGCCCGCTTCATCTGCATCGACCACCGCCGACTGAGTCTTGTTCACGACTTCGGCGGCTTTGGTGAAACTGCCGGTTTCGGCGATGGCAATGAAGGCGCGCAATTGATCGACATCAAGCAGGGCGGTCATGGGCGTTCACATCCTTGAAAAGCCCGGCAGTCATTGGCCGGGTGGGAGCATCACCATTCCTGATTGATCAGATTAGAAACATTCGTTTCACTAATCATCCCCAGGGTCCATATCACCGTTCCACACGAGCCGCCGGGGCAGATCCCGCGCGGCAGAGCAGGAACCGGGTGGGAACACCGGGTGGGTGAAGGCCGAGTTTTCAGGCGAAACGACGCAAGAACCCGCTCTATGAGACTGACATGAACGCGAATATCCCCCGCTTTGCCCCTTGCCGCGGGCACTTTGGCCCGCGCATTCGCCAGTTTGCTGGTCCTGGTGACCTATTGGCTCAAGGAATTCGGCCGTGCGCGCCGCAACCGTCGCGAAGCCGTGAAACTGGCCTCGCTCGACCACCGCATGCTGGCCGATATCGGAATTACCCGCTCGGACGTGCGCGACGCCTTCTCGGAGCCGTTCTGGGAAGACCCGACGACCTTGCTGCGCGAGCGCGCCATTGAGCGGCGCATGAACCGCGCCATCAGCCGCGCGGCGAAGCCCCAGCTCGTAGTCGAGAACGGCTTCAGCCGTCCGGCGACCGACCGGCCCGCACGTCACGCGGTTTGAGAAATACCTAAACGGCCGATCCCTCTCATCGGCCGCGATCCGACCCTCGCGAAAATCCCCTCTCGCGTCCGGATCCAGCGCCCGCCGGCCCCTCCGGCGGGCGCACATTTTTCCGGATGTCCTCGATCGAGAATTTGCGCCAAGAAATTTACGGCACGCATAGCGCGGTGCGTTAACATGACCTGAGGGAGCACTTCAGGGCATGCGATTTTTGCTCACGCTATGCGGCGCGCTGGCGCTGGCCGCCTTGATGCTCGCCGGCTCCGCGCAGGCGCAGACCGGTTTCGACCGCCCCGGCGGCGACTACAGCACCTTCACCATCCGCTCCGGCGATCCGGCCGTTTGCTCCTCGCGCTGCGAGCGCGACGGCGCGCTGCATGGCCTGGGCGTTTTCGTTTCCGCGTTCGGAAAATGCGCACGCGATGTGCTGGCTGAAAAACAAAGTGACGCCGCGCACCGAGGATCGCTGCTGCGTTTCCGGCGTGCGCGGCGCCGGCGTCATCGAGCCGCGCCTCGGAACGAACGAATTCGCCATCGACCGCAGCGGCGGCGACTACCGCAATTTCGAAACGCCGTCCGACTCGACCGGCTCGGCCTGCAAAGCTGCCTGCGAGGCCGAAAGCAAATGCCGCGCCTGGACCTAATGTGCGGCCCCGGCTATGTCCGGCGGTTTCGGCGCGCTGTTATCTGAAAGACAAGCTCACGCGCCCGCGGCCCAAGCCGTGCTGCGTGTCGAGCGTGGTGAGATAATTCAATTTACTGCGGTAAAGAATCGCGACAGCCGCAAAACCCTGCGGCCAGGTCCACACCGGCTGGTTCTTCATGCCGAGGTCCCACGAGCCGACGATGCCGTCGACGCGGCCGACCAAGTTCGCCACCGGCAGCATGCCGACGCCGCCCGCCTCGAGCGGCACGCGGCTGTCAGCCGAATTGTCGCGGTTGTCGCCCATGACGAACAGGTGATCCGCCGGCACCACGGTTTCCGGCATGTCGTCGAGGCGGATCGTTCGCCGTCAGCTTGGCGATGACATGCTCGCGATCGCCGGCAGCGTTTCGATGTAACGCGCCGCCGGCACCCAGGTGCCGTCCTCGGTTTCGACCTGGCCAATGCCGTCTTGCGAAGCCCAACGGGCGTGCCGTTTATCGATACGCGGCCGCCTTGCACGGCGATGCGTTCGCCCGGCAGGCCGATCACGCGCTTGACCCAGACCTGACCGGGATTGCCGGGCCAACGGAACACGACGACGTCGCCGCGTTGCGGCAGCGCGCCCATGATGCGGCCCGTACTCGGGAAAGTGAGAAATGCCGGCAGCGACGCAGCGCTGTAGCCGTAAGGATATTTCGTCGCCAGCAGTTCATCGCCGATCAGCAGCGTCGGCTCCATCGAGCCGGACGGCACATAATAGGGCTCAGCGATCGCGGTCTTGGCGGCGGTCACCACGACGACGATGCAGACCAGATCGAAGATGGTCCTGAGCCAGCTGCGAAGGCCGGATTTTTCCTGCGCCATGGTGCTCAAGCCGTGCCGCCGACGGTGATGCGGTCCATGCGCAGCGTCGGCTGACCGACGCCGACCGGCACGCCTTGGCCGTTCTTGCCGCAGGTGCCGATGCCGGGATCGAGCGCGAAGTCGTTGCCGATCATCGAAATGCGATGCAGGTCGGTCGGCCCGTTGCCGATGAGCATGGCGCCCTTGACCGGCGCGCCGACTTTGCCGTTTTCGATCCTGTAGGCTTCGGTGCACTGGACACACGTACTTACCCGAGGTGATGTCGACCTGGCCGCCGCCGAAGCTGACGGCGTAAAGACCGTTCTTGACCGACGCGATGATCTCTTTCGGGTCGTGCTGGCCGGCAAGCATCGCGGTGTTGGTCATGCGGGGCATCGGCACGTGGGCGTGAGATTCGCGGCGGCCGTTGCCGGTCGGCTTCATGCCCATCAGGCGCGCGTTCTGCCGGTCCTGCATGTAGCCGACCAGAATGCCGTCCTCGATCAGCACAGTGCGATTGGTCGGCGTGCCTTCGTCGTCGATCGACAGCGAGCCGCGGCGCGCGTTCAGGGTGCCGTCGTCGACCACGGTGACGCCCTTGGCGGCGACGCGCTGGCCCATAAGGCCGGCGAACGCAGACGTCTTCTTGCGATTGAAATCGCCTTCGAGCCCCGTGGCCGACGGCTTCATGCAGCATCACGCCGGGCCAGCCCGAGCCGAGCACGACGTCCATTTCGCCGGCGGGAGCCGCGACCCCGCGTCGAGATTGACCAGCGACTGGCGGATGGCTTCGTCGACGGCGCTCTGCCACGCCGTGGTCTCGATAAAGCGCTGATAGCCTTCGCGGCCGCCGACGCCATAGCTGCCGCTCTCTTGCCGGTCGCCGTCGCCGGTCACGATGCTGACGTTGAGGCGCACCAGCGGGCGAATGTCGCGATAGGTCTCACCGTCGGCGCGCAGAATTTCCACCACCTGCCAGGTGGCGGCGATGCTGGCGGTGACCTGGCGTACGCGCGGGTCTTTGGCGCGCGCATAGGCGTCCATGTTCTCGAGCAATTTCACTTTGGCCTCGAAGGCCTGGGCGCCGAGCGGATTTTCGTCGCCGTAAAGCTTGCGGTTGGTGCGGCCCGGCGCCTCGGCATATTTGCCGCTGTGGCCGCCTTTGACGGCGCGCACGGCCTCGGCGGCGCGCGCCAGCCCGCGCCTTCCGACAAGTCCGACGCGTGCGCGTAGCCGACGGCCTCGTCCTTGACCGCGCGCAGGGCCGAAACCTTGCGCGGTGTCCATAGGGTCGCCTGCTTCAGCCGGCCATTGTCGAACATCAGCGCTTCGGCCTGGCGATATTCCAGGAACAACTCGCCGTCGTCGGCGCCTTCCAGCCCCGCGCGCCAAAGTCTTGTTGACCCGCGCCGCGGTCGAGACCGGCACGGTCGATGAGAGAGGAAATGGCTGGATCCATGGCAACTGCTCCGGGTACGCCCTTGAAGCCTAGATAGGGCGTCGGGGCCGATTTGGCGAGGGCGGCAAGCCATGTATCGTAGTGACCAATCCCCCCTGCTTCGACTTGCTCGGCAGGCGGTTAGCTATAGTGCGCGCCAAATTCTGAGCCGGCTTTTCGACTAGGAGGAAGAAACTATAAGATAGTGAAAAAATTGCCGCGAGCTTCGCTACCCAAAGCGCAAATGGACACCAATTTTCTGCCAGCGGCTCCAACGCCACCAACGCTATCCCGTGCATTAAATAGATAGAATAACTCCAGCGCCCCGCCCACTCAAGAACGTCCGGCGGCGGTCGATGCTGAAAATGGGCGATCTCTCAGCTCCAACCAAAAAAAGAGATAGATCGTGAACGGCATCAACAGGGCCGGAAGGCCAATTCTGATTGTGCCATGAAAAAAAATAGGCTTGCGAAAGCGTCGCATAGCACCATCCGATCGCGCGCCATATCCAGATGTCGCGGCCAACGCGCGGGAGGCTACGTTTAGCGATGAGTTCTGCAATCAGGCATCCGATCAACCATGCCGGCAGGCATACGACCCACGTCAAATAAATAGTGAACTGCCAATGATAGTTGATGTCCCATCGGTAAAAGATAATCACAATTGATAAAGCCGACGAGGACAAAAAGACAGGCAGCCACGCTGAATTTGCGAAAGCAGATACGCAGCAATGGATAAAGCAGGTAATAGACGAGCTCGCAGTATAGCGACCAACAAGCCGCATTAAGCGCCTGCATAGCGGCGCTGCCGAAGAGGGTCGCAATAATGAAAGCCTTGGCCCATCGGAATAGAAATGCGCAACACGCGCCGCAATAGAAATGGAGCCGCGCGAAACGGCGCGCCAATTGCGACGGGATTGTGAATGCAGAAACCCGAGACGACGAAGAACACAAGAACAGCGGCAACGCCATTAAACGAGTTGGCCGTGAATGCCACCCAGCAAACGCCAAATGCCTTCTTTCGGAATGTATGCGTAGATCGGAAATAGGGCGCCATGGCCGAAGACCACGAACATGGCGGCGAGAAAGCGGATTGTATCGAGGCCGGGCACCGTATGTTTACCAGGCTCAGAAGCCTCTTGAGGGTTAGCCATCAGAAAGCCCCAGGTGGACCTGCTCACGGTCAGGTCGAAATGCATGTTAGTCGCGCGCAAGGGCGTTTCAAACTTTGCGTTAAACCTAACATGTCGTAGCGTTGACTTGCGCGCCTTCAGGATGTGCCATGCGGACTTTTCGATCGGTCGCCTTTATCGCAAGTATATTCGCAGTTTTAGTCGCCGCGCCGGTGGGCTTTAGCGCACCGTTACGTTCAGCTTATGTGAACACCGTACTACGCAAGATCGCTTGGCTATGGCCGCAGGAGCATGTATTCATCGGCGACAGCCTCACACGGGATTGTTTCGGGCGAGGCGCTCTTGGCAGGCCCTTTTCAACAACCAATCTGGCCCGGGGTGGCATGGCGATAAGCGATATTGCGCATCAGATTGCGCTCGCCCGGCAACTTGGAGCGAAGCACCTCTACATTTGCAGCTGGTATCAACGATGTTCTTTTGCTTCGCGCGCCGATCGAAGAATCGCGCGCAACTTCCAACGCCTGCTCGACATCGTCGGCCACGACCAGACTGTAACGGTCACGTTAATACCGGATGTTGCATCTGCGAGTAAGAACGCTGAGATAAGGGCGGCTAACGCAGCCATTGCCGCCCTAACGCGCGCCAAAGGTTTCACGCTAATCGATTTGAATCCGCTGTTGGCGATTACTGATGGCGCTCGCAAGCAGGAAATGACGACTGACGGCGTCCATCTCACAACCGAGGCCTGTGTCGTATGGATCAATGCAATCATAGAAGCCCGCCGCTGTCCCAATAAGGCCGCCCGCCCCTGGCGAGGGCGCGGCTGGACCAAAGGCGGCCTGCCGTGCCTAGTATCCGGCGTTCTCAAGGAGAAAGCTCATGAAAGCGGTGCTTCTCACGGCTCACGGCGGACCCGGACATGTTGCGCTATGGCGAGGCGCCGGACCCGGTTGCGGGGCCAGGCGAGGTCGTCGTCGATATTCACGCGGCTTCCGTCAACGGCGCCGATCCCAAGGTCCGCCGCGGCAAATGGCCGCTACAAGCTCGACAAGTTTCCGCACATTCTCGGCCGCGACCTTTTCCGGCATCGTCAGCGCGCTCGGCGCGGGCGTCACCGATTTCAAGGTCGGCGATGCCGTGTTCGGCGTGACCGACCAGGGCATCGAAGGCGCCTATGCGGAAAAGATCGCCGTCAAGGCGGCCATCGCCGCCAAGAAGCCGCCATCGCTCAGCCACGCCGAGGCGGCGGCGGCTCGGGCTCGTCAGCCCTCACGGCGATCACGGCGATCGAAGACACCGCGCACCTCAAAGCGGGCGAGACAATTCTGATCCCAAGGCGGCGCCGGCGGCGTGGCCGGCTTTGCCGTGCAACTTGCCAAGCATCTGGGCGCAACAGTGATTGCGACCGCGAGCGCCGGCAACCATGCCTATGTGCGCAGCCTCGGCGCCGACAAGGTGATCGACTACAACAAAGAAGACTTCAGCGCGATCGGTCCGGTCTGTGACGTGGTGTTCGACACCGTCGGCGGCGGTGTCCGCGCCGGCTGCTATAAGCGCTCAAGCCCGGCGGCCGGCTGGTTTGGATTTCGCCCCGCGCCGGAAGGTTATGAAGTTCCGCGCGCCGACGTGAAAACGCTCAAGCCGGACGTGAAACGCGATCGCGCCCATCTCGAACGTCTCGTGGCGTTGCTCGCGGCCGGCGCTGTGAAGCCTCCCGCGATCGCGCACTACAATCTTACCGAAGCGGCGCAAGCGCATCGCGTCAGCGAAGCGCGCCATCTTCAGGGCAAGCTGGTGTTCGACGTCCGCTGACTGGTTGTTTTCCTGAGCAGGTGCCCGCGCTGCGCACAAGATTCGCGTGTCGCGTGTTATCGCAGTGCACCTGCATTGCGCTGCATTAAGCACAGTTCCGACAAGCGTTCGGGATGCGACATTTCAGCATTTGCCGAGTCGCGAGAAATCAACGACGGTGTCGCCGCCGACAAGCACCAATGAAGGCTTGCGGTTTTTAGGGTGGGGGACCGGAATGGCGTACGAGTGGGTTGACTTCGATCAATCGGCAGTTTCAAGGCGCTACGATCGCCTCGCCGGTCTCATTCCGTTTTTCGAGTGGCTGCTGTTTCTGCTCGCGCGGTTTGCGCAAGAAAGCAGTCGATCGATTGAGCCTGCGGCCAGGCGACCGTGTGCTCGAAGTCGGATGCGGCACCGGACGGAAATTTTCCGCATTTGCATAACGCCGTCGGCCCAACGGGCGCGATCTACGGCATCGATCTCTCCAAAGGCATGTTACGCGAGGCCAAGGCGCTGCGTGCGCGCTACGGCTGGCACAACGTCAGCTTGGCGCAAGGCGACAGCGCCAACTTCACCGCGCCGGAACTTCTAGACGGCGTACTGTTCAGCCTGTCGTTCAACACCATGCCGCATCACATGGACGTGCTGCGGCAAGCGTGGAAGCAGCTGCGGCCCGGCGGCCGTCTCGTCATCATGGACGCCAAGCTTCCCGGCGGTCCGGGCGACAAGCCTCATCCTGCCGTTCAGCGTCTGGCTGATGAGAACACGCTGCTCGGCAACCCGCACACCGTCCGTGGGAAGGCCTTGGGCAAGTCGCCGGCGACCTTCGTCATGGAAGAATTCTTGTTCGGCTCTTACTTCATCTGCCGCGCCGTCAAGCCATAGTGCGTTTAGGTCCATTCAATCGGGCCGCGCCGCGGTCCAGATGAAATGCCGCGCGCCGCCGCGCGGTCCCTTGGCGCGCAACGGAATTTCCTTAACGTCGAAGCCGGTCTTGTGCAGCCTCAAGGTGAATTCCGGATCGGGTGCCGACGACCAGACCGAAAGCATGCCGCCGCGCCGTAGCGCGCGATAAGCGGTGCCCAGACCGTCGAGGTCGTAAAGCCGGTCGTTGGCCTCGCGGGTCAGCCCTTCGGCCCGTTGTCTACGTCGAGCAGGATCGCGTCGTAAGCCTGCCGTCCCGCGCCGGATCAATTCGCCGACATCCGTCTCGCGGATGCGCACGCGCGGATCGGTCAGGCTGTCGCCGAACAGTTCGGCCATCGGGCCGCGCGCCCAGGCGACAACAGCCGGCACCAGTTCGGCGACAACGATCTCGGCCTGCGGTCCAAGCACGATAAGGGCCGCGCGCAACGTGAAAGCCCATGCCCAATCCGCCGATCAGGACGCAGGGCTTGTCACGGGTTCGGATGGTTTCGCAGCCGATGGTCGCGGAGCGCCTGCTCGGTGGCGCTCAGGCGGCTGCTCAATGAGTTGCTCGCTGCCCAGCATGATCGCGAATTCGGTGCCGCGCCGCCGTAGGCGCAATTCGCCGCCGCCGGGTACTTGAGCCGTATCGAGCAGGGACCATGGAATCATGGCGTCCTTCTACCTGCTTGACGCGGCCACAAACAGAGACGCGTGGCGTGAGTTTGTCGCTCACGCCACGCTTATGTTGGTTAGGCGGTCAGCGCCGGATAATCGGTGTAGCCCTTCGGCCCCGGCGTATAGAACGTACTGGCATCGAACGCATTGAGCGCGGCTTGCGCCTTCCAACGCGAAACCAGGTCGGGCGTTGGCAAGGAACGCCTTGCCGAAGGCGATCAGGTCGGCCTTGCCGGCCGCGAGATCGGCTTCGGCGCGCGCGCGCGTCGTAGCCGCCCGACAAGATCAGCGTGCGCTTGAACGTCTTGCGGAACGTGGCCTTTATCGAATCCGGCACCACCGGCGCGCCTTGCGCCGAATGATCGACAAGGTGGACATAGACGAGGCCGGCGGCGTTGAGTTTGTCCGCCAGATAGGCGTAGTCCGCTTCCATCTCCGGATAGAGCGGCATGTCGTTGAATACGCCGAACGGCGACAGGCGGATGCCGACTTTGTCCTTGCCGATCGCCGCTATGGTCGCCTCGGCGACCTCGAGCACAAAGCGCGCGCGGTTCTCGATCGAGCCGCCGTATTGGTCGGTGCGTTTGTTGGACGTCGGGCGGATGAACTGCTCCAGCAGATAGCCGTTCGCGCCGTGCTAGTTCGATGCCGTCGAAGCCCGCGGCCACGGCCATTGGTGGCCGCCTGAACGAATTCCGCGACGGTCGCCATGATTGTCGGCTTCCGTCATCGCCTCCGGTGTCGGATGCGGCTTCAAGCCTTCGGCGTCGGTGAACATCTGCCCGGCCGCGGCGATGGCCGATGGCGCCAAAATCCGGCCGCCCGCCGGCAGATTCGAGCGGATGCCCGATCCCGGCCGGTGTGCATGAGTTGAACGAATATCTTGGCGCCGCCGGCGTGCACGGCGTCCGTGACCTTCTTCCAGCCTTTGACTTGCTCTTGCGAGAAGATTCCGGGAATGCGGGGATAGCCCAGTCGTTGGGCGAGGGCGACGTGCCTTCGGTGATGATCAGGCCGGCGGAGGACCCGCTGGCCGTAATACTCGGCCATCAGATCGTTCGGCACGTTGCCGGTGGCGCGGCTGCGCGTCAGCGGGCACATCACCATATGATTTTGCAGCGTCAGCGGGCCGAGCGTGGACTTGGAAAACAACAGCGACATCGAAATACCCCTTGGAAGGCCGATTGAGTTGGCGGCACCTACCACATGGGGAGATGGAACTTAGACTGCAAGCAGGCGGCGGCTACGACCAAAGCCGGTATAAAAAATGTGCCCTGATCTGGCGCGGCTCTTGAAGCTTGAGCCGCATTCATACGAGGCTGCCCGGCGGCGGAACAATATTTCGAAATTTATTGATTTGAATACCGGGTTCTCAAGACGCGCCTGTCAAAAGACAAGGCTGGATCGAGCCCAGTGACCTGCATCATGCGATTGAGCGGTCAGGCGATTTATTGACCGGGACTGCCGCCGCGATGCACCTTGATATACCGACCCTGATGGTGATGGGGAGCTTCGTCGCCGCCTGTGCCGGCGTGGTGCTTCTGATTGCCTGGACCGGAAACTGGAAGACGCCGGCCTTGGCGTTCTGGGGTCTCGGCAATGTCTTTGCCGGCATCGGCATCTTTGCGCTGATGCTGGCGACGGAAGCGCCCGGGCCGCTGTACTTCATTTTCGCCGGCAACGTCCTGGCTCTTGCCCACGGTCTGATTTGGAAAGCGGCGCGCAGTTTCGACCGCAAGCCGGCGCCATTCGCTTTCGCGTTGCTTGGCGTGGCTTTGACCGCGGCGGCCGGCGCCATTCCACAGACGCAGGAATCGGTGGGCGCGCTCGGGCTTGCCGTCAATGCGGTCTATTTGTTTGCCGCCGCCGGCTCGCTTTGGCCCAACCGGCGCGAGCCGTTGCCGGGGCGCCGGCCGATCTTCTTCTTCACCGTGGTGCACGCGATGGTGATGGCGTTCGGCGCGCGGCACGCGTTCAATCAACAGGCGCAGGATCAAGTGCCGCCTTTGTCGAGCCTGTTCGGCCTCGTGCATTTCGAGAGCATCGTCTTTTCCGTCGCCACCGCGGTGTTCATGCTGGCGCTGGTCAAGGAACGCGGCGAGGCGGCGGGCCGCGCCGCCGCTCGCATCGATTCGCTGACCGGCATCGCCAACCGTGCCGCCTTCATGGAGAAGGCAACGCGCGTGGTGGAGCGTTGCCGGCACGACAAGGCACCGGTCGCGGTGATCATGTTCGATCTCGACCGCTTCAAGGCCATCAACGACAATCACGGTCATGCCGTGGGCGACATCGTGCTGCGCAAATTCTGCGACGTCGCCGCCGCGGCGCTGCGGCCGGGCGATGTGTTCGGCCGTCTCGGCGGCGAGGAGTTCGCCGCGGTGCTGCCGCGCTCCGACATCGAGCCGGCCTATGTCCGGGCCGAGCGGATTCGCCTGGCCTTCGCCGAGACATGCAGCGCCATCGACGGCCATTATATTAATGCCACGGTGAGCGGCGGCGTTGTCGTGAGCGTCGAGGCGGCAATGACGATGAGCGAATTGCTCGCCTTTGCCGATCGCGCGATGTACCGCGCCAAGGCCGCCGGCCGCAATCGCATCAAGCGCGATGATCAGACGATGCCGGACGACGGCCCCTCGGCCGTCATCCGCGTGGCGTGATCGGCGCCTTCGCCGTTCAGTCCCGCGTAAACGCCACCGACACTTCACCGATCGGGTCGAGCGCGTGGACGATCTCTTCCTCGTCCGCTTCGATCGTGATCGGCGGCGTGATCGAGCCGGTGATGATGACGTCGCCGGCCGAGAGCTTCTCGCCATAGGCGGCCAGCGTATTGGCGACATGCGCCACGATATCGGGCAGCTTGCCGGTCAAGGCCTCGACATCGTTGGTATGCGCGGTCTCGACGCCGCGGCGGATCAGGCGCGAGGTCAGGCCGGAAGTGGCGCCGCCGAACCGCGTATTGCCGCACAAGATGACTTGGCGCTGGTAAATGTCGCCTTCGAGCACGACGTCGAGATTGTCCCGCGTCGGCGGCGGGTCAAGATCGGCTAGCTCGATTGCGGGAAAAATCTCCTTCACGGCCGCCAGTGCCGTATCCGCCGTGGCGCCGCCGCCGAGATCGCTCATCATGCGCACGGCGATTTCCGGCTCGGCCACCGGCCTGAGGTAGCCGGCGAGCGACACCGTGCTGCCGGACAGCAGCAACGCGCGTTGCATCAGGTAGCCGACGATCGGCATGGTGATGCCGACCTTCTCCATGCTGGCCGGCGCGCCGAGGCCGACTTTCCAGCCCAGCGGTCTTTCGCCACCGGCGATGCGCGCGCGGCGCTTGGCCAGTTGCGCCGGCATGCCCTTCTTGATCAGCGGGTGGTCCCAGGGATTCACTTGTGCGACTCCGCGTGTATCTCGTAGCCGGAATCCTCGATCGAGCCGGCGCCCATCCAGCCCCACACCAGCACGACGTCTTCGTCCGAGGTGTTGTTGAAGCCGTGCCAGCAGCCGCGCGGCGAATAGACCACGTCGCCTTCCACCGACGGCGTGTCGCCTTTGTCGGTGTAGATCATGCCGTGGCCTTTGAGCACGATGAAGAACTCGTCGCAGTGATGGTGGCGGTGGTTCTCGTGGCGCGCGCCGGGCTTGAGCACGGTCCAGCCGACAACGTGATCGGCGTCGGCGGTTTTCTTGTCGATCAGGAACTGCACCTGCATATCGACCCAGCCGTCGTCGCGCTTGAGGCCTTCGACCTTCGGCACGTCCTTGAGATTGGTGCGGTACATCACCGGGTCTTGCTTGCCTTCGTTGAGCACCGACGTCGCGCCCTTCACGGCCTTGCCCAAGGCGCGTCCGAATTTTTCAGCCGACGATGTCATTTCTGTCCTCCCAAACGCCGATAGACCTGATGCGCGACCACGAAATCGTTGCCGTCGATGCCGAGCCCGCGGCAGGCATTCATCATCTCGTTGGCGGCGGCGGCGAGCGGCACCGGCGAGCCGAGCGTGCGGCCGAGATTGAGCGCCAGCATCATGTCTTTCTGCTGCAGCGTCACATCGGCGAGCGGCACCGCCGGCATCTTGCCGTCGAGAATGAAAGGCCCGCGATAGCCGATGACCGGCGACGCCGCGACGCTTTTCAAAATGGCGTCGACCGCGGCCTCGCGCGCAACGCCGCCTTTTTCGGCCAGCGCCACGGCTTCGCCGAAGGCGATGATCTCAACCATCAGCAACAAATTGACGGCGATCTTCATCTGGCAGGCAAGCCCATTGGCGCCGATGCGCGTCACCTTCGGGCCTATCGCCAATAGAACGGGTTTGACGCGATCGAAGGCCGCCTCGTCGCCGCCGATCATCACCGAGGCATTGCCTTGCACGACGGTCACCGGCGAGCCCGACAACGGGCCGTCCAGCATGATCGAACCGGCCTTGGCGAATTCCGCGGCGACGGCGCGGCTTTCGTCCGGCTCGATGGTGCTCATGTCGATATAGATGCCGCCTTTGGCCAACCCCGAGACGATGCCGTCCGGTCCCAGCGCGACGGCTTTGACCGCCTTGGCGTCGGTGACGATGGAAAAGACGATGTCGGATTTTTCCGCGACCGCGCGCGGCGTGTCGGCCCAGAACATACCGGCTTTGATCAGTGGCTCGGCCTTGTCGCGCGACCTGTTCCAGCCGGTGACTTTATGGCCAGCGGCCATCAATCGCGGGACAATTAATTGTCCCATCGCGCCTAAGCCGACAAATCCGAGATTCACGCCCGCGTCTCCACCCGATATTTTTCGGCAGTATCCACCGATCGGGCGGCGAAGGCGAGGGTGGGCAAGATGGGCGTTACGGCAGCTTGTCGTAGCCCTCGCCAAACCCCGCCATGCTCATGGGAAAGCCGATGCCTTCTTCGGGGGTCTGGAAGATGATGAAGGTTGCGGTCTTGCCGGCCCGCAGCTTCTTGATCAGTTCGTCGTCCATGATGACTTCGGCGATGCAGCCGTTCGGCAGGCAGCGCACGAAGCCGGCGCGGCCGACATCGGCATTGTCGATCTTGAGGCCGAGCCCTGACGGCAGCAGCACGCCGAGCGGCGCCACCACCCGCATCAGCCGGCTCTTCTGATCGGCGGTTTTCAGCACGATCACGGTCAGGCCGACATTGGCCCGGTCTTCCGCCGTCACGCTCTGGATCAGCGCGCATTGCTCGGCCTTGGCGCCGGGCGGGGTGTCGCAGCGGATCTGCCAGTCTTTATGCACAGACTTGACCGCGCCCTGGGCCAAGGCCCGCTCCGCGGGTAACGCCACGAGCGCCACAACCAGCGCCAGCGGCGCCACCCAGATTCGGCGGGCAAAGGCTCGCCGGCCGTGCTCGAAAATGCCCAT
>JBBCIM010000006.1:0-34847 GCA_037200245.1 Pseudolabrys sp. | reverse complement strand
CAGTTACGCCCGTATCCAATTACCGTTTTGTCGCCAGGGCCCGCAAAAAGCTTGCTTTTTGCCCTGGGGGGTGTGGTAGAAGCCCGCATTCGCCGGCCAACTTATAGCTCTTGTTACGCCGGTGAACAGCGGAAATCATATAATTAGAATAATTCTAAACTAGTGCCCGTTTCGCCGATTTTGCCCGGTATGGAACATCCCGACGCCACCCGATATTGGGCGGCAAGAGTTTAAGTATCGAGGTCGACAGCAATGCCTGAAGTCATTTTCACCGGTCCCGCCGGACGGATCGAGGGCCGGTATCACCCGGCACGGCAGAAGAACGCGCCGATCGCGATCATCCTGCACCCGCACCCGCAGTTCGGCGGCACGATGAACCATCCGATCATCTATCAGATGTACTATGCCTTCGTGCACCGCGGCTTCTCGGCGCTACGCTTCAATTTCCGCGGCGTCGGCCGCAGCCAGGGCTCGTTCGACCACGGCACCGGCGAATTGTCGGATGCAGCGGCAGCGCTCGACTGGGCGCAGACCATCAATCCGGAAGCCAAGAGCTGCTGGATCGCCGGCTTCTCGTTCGGCGCCTGGATAGGCATGCAGTTGCTGATGCGCCGGCCGGAAATCGAAGGCTTCATCTCGATCTGTCCGCCCGCCAATCTCTACGATTTCTCGTTTCTGGGCGCCCTGCCCATCTTCGGGCCTGATCATCCATGGCGACAAAGATGCCGTGGTGCCGGCGAAGGATGTCACCACGCTGGTCGATAAGCTCAAGACGCAGAAGGGCATCGTCATCGAGCAGAAGATCGTGCCCGGCGCCAACCACTTCTTCGACGGCAAGGTCGATACGCTGCTGACCTCGATCGCGGGGCTATCTCGACAAGCGCCTCAAGACCGAGCGCAAGCCGGCGGCCTAAAGCCGCCGGTCAGGCCGTCAGCAGCGCGGTCAGCCGCGACAGGTCTTTGACATCGGCCAGATTGCGGATCAAGCCCGCTAATTCGCGCGCGCCGGCGGGCTTAAGCCGTGCCGATGCGTTATCCAGAATTTCGCCTCGAGCTCGGCAGCCGACAATGGCTGCTGCGGGTCGCCGGTCGGAAAATTCCGCATCGCCGTCAATTTCTCGCCGTTGCGCAACGTGATGGTGACACGCGCGGGAAACTTCTCCGGATAAAGCGCCGTCAGCTCCGGCACCGCCACCACCTCGGTGCGCGCCAAAAGATCGCGCACGTCGGCCGCGGCGACGCGGTCTGCCGCGAACTGCGCCTGCCCCACTTTTCGGTCGAGCGCCGCCACCGCCACGCAATACGGCACGCTGACCCGCGCCGCCATTACGGTCTCAACCGCCTTCGAAGAAAAATGCGATTTCACCGTCGCGTAAGTCTCGTTGATGATCGACGCTATATCGGCGCTTTGATGTCGTGCTTGGTGACGACATCGAGCGTCGCTTGAATGGCGGCGTGGCTGGCCAGGATCGACGGGAAAAACTTGAAGCCGTTTTGCAATATCTCCCACTCGTTGCCGAGCCCCGCCGTGAGCGCGCCGGCTTTCGGCTCGAGCGAATAGGCGTTCAGGTAGCCCTTCTCGTGCTCCAGCATGGTCGGCGGACTGGTGGCGCCCAAGGCCGCGAGCCGCGCCGACAGCACGCCGTTGAATGAGGCCTTGCCGGGATGCAGGCTCTTGGTGAAGTCGCCGGAGGTGAAGAACGTATTGAGCCCGGCGGCCTGCGTGCCGGCAAAGCCCAAAGCCATCTGGGTCTTGTCGGCGTCGAGGCCGAGCGCGCGTGCCGCGACCGCGGCAGCGCCGAAGGTGCCGTTGGTCGCGGTCGAATGCCAATAGCGATAATGCGTCGGCATCACCGCCATGCCGACCCGCACCGCCACTTCGTAGCCGGCCACCAGCGCCACAATGGCCGACGCGCCGTCGAGCCGAAGGTCGTCCGCCATCGCCAATGCCGGCGGCACCACCACCGAGCCCGTGTGCAGAAGTGCGCGCTTGTGGGTGTCGTCGAAATCAGCGGCATTGGCCAGGATGCGTTGGCCAGCGCGGCGAGCGCCGAATCCGCGCGTGCGCCCGCACTGCCCCAAATGCGGCCGTCGGCCGCGACGCAAAGCTCAGCGCCAATTGACGCGCGACCGAAGCCTTCTCCGGATCGTCCCGCCAGGCGCCGAGCGCACAGCCGACCGTATCCAAGATAACGTCGCAGGCTTTGGCGACGACGCGGCGGGCAGCGACAAAATTGTCAGCCCGGCGACGAATTCGGCCAGTTCGCGGGTCGGGCCGCCGGAAGTTTTCATGTCCATGCCTAACTGTCCGCGATGAAATCACAACGGAAGGCATCGCCGGCCCGTTCGATGGTGCAACAACTTGGGCTGGAGAAATGCTGCGGCATCACAATCGTGCCGGCGCCGGCATGCTTCTCGATCAGCGCGCCGCGGGTGATGCGGGAGGCATCCATGTCGAGGTCGGCGCGCGACGACATTTTCGGGAACAGCAACTGAATGGGATGGTGGATGGGCGTCGCCGATGAACACGCCCTTCTGGCCGTTTGAGGCCAGGTTCACCACCACGTGGCCCGGCGTGTGGCCATGGCACGGCTCGAGCGATATGCCTGTATCGAGCTCGTAGTCGTCCTCGACCAGCACCGCCTTTCGGCGCGTATGATCGGCAGCACGCTGTCCTCGAACGCCAGCGTATGGAGATGCGTGGCCTTGCCGACATGGCGCGCGTAAGCGGCATTCCAGAAGTCGTATTCGCGCTGGCCATGATGTATTTGGCGTTGGGGAATGTCGGCACCCATTGGCCGTCGATCAGCCGCGTATTCCAGCCGACATGATCCCAATGCAGATGCGTGCACATGACATGGGTCACCTCCTCCGGCCTGACGCCCATGTCGGCGAGGCCCTGCAGATAATCGTTCTTGCCGTGGTCGAACTGCTCGCGGCCGGGCCGCGACTTGGCGCAACAGGTGTCGATCAGAATCGTGAAGCGGCCGGTCTTCACCACGAAGGAGTGGAAGCTCATCACCAGCTTGCCGTCGGCGCCGATGCGGCCCGGCAGCGCGCGGCGGGCTTCGTCGATCATTTCCGGCGTCGCGGTGGGGAAGAACTCGGCCGCATCGAAGGCCGGAAATTCGATTTCCGTCACGCGGCCGATGGAGAATTTGCCGAGATTTATAGGGCGCAAGGGTCAGGTCCTGTGAAAGGCGGTGGCAGTAAACACGGTGCACTCCTGTCGGATCGCGCGCGGCAACCTAGCACGGGCATCCCCATGCGAAACCGATGGCCGCGCATTAAATGCGGCGCAATACCACCGATGCGGGCGCATTCTACGGCCTCGCCACGGACGCCGCCCGCCATCGGCTTCGGGCGCGCCGGTGGTTTGTGGAAACGTGATCGGCAATCCGTTGAGCGTGCGCACCGCCAAGTAAGCGAAGGCCTGCGCCTCGATCGACTGCGACGACCAGCCGACCGCGTCCGCGGTCTCGACATTGGCCGGCTTGAGCGCTCGGCCAGCATCTTCATCAGTGTCGGGTTTGCGCGCGCCGCCGCCGGCGACGATCCAGGCTTTGGGCGGGGAAGGCATCAGCGGCACCACGCGCGCGACCGAAGCCGCCGTGAGTGCCGACAAAGTCGCCGCGCCATCGACCACGGAAAAATCCGGCAGCCCGATATTGGCGAAGGCGAAGGCATTGCGGTCGAGCGATTTCGGACACGGCAGATCGAAAAACGGATTGGCAAGCACGCGCTCGACGAAAGCCTCGTCGGCCTTGCCCTTGGCGGCCTGGTCGCCGTCGCGATCCAACGGCGCGCCGGTGCGCGCGCGCATGAAGTCGTCGATCAGCGCATTGCCCGGCCCGGTATCGCAGGCAATAGGATCGCCGCCGTCGACCCAGGTCACATTGGCGACGCCGCCGACATTGAGCACCGCGATGGGGTGCTCATGTTGAAGGTCGCGCGCCAGCGCCTGATGGAAGACCGGCACCAGCGGCGCCCCCTGCCCGCCGGCGGCGACATCGGCGGCGCGGAAATCGTAGGCCACCGGCATGCCAAGGCGGCGCGCCAGCGCCTCGCCGTCGCGATCTGCACCGTCAGGCGATCCGAAGGCCTATGCAGCACGGTCTGGCCGTGGAAGCCGACAATGGCGACGTCCGCCTTGTCGACATGCTCGGTGCGCAGGAAATCTTCCACCGTCTCGGCATGGACGCGGGTAACGAAGGCGTCGGCCTCCGCCAGCACGCCCGGCCGCGCCCCAGCGGTCGGTGAGCTTGGCGCCTTCCTGAAGCGCCGCCCGCAGCAGGGCCTGCTCATCGTCAGAATAAGGCCGGTAGCCGACAGGCCCGAACGAGGCAACGCGCTCGCCATCGGTCTCGATCAGCGCCACGTCGACGCCATCGAGCGAGGTCCCGCTCATCAGCCCGATGGCTTTAATAACGCCCAACCCGGCCCCCTTTTCCTTTGCGCCGGACCTGTTACACCACCGCCACCCAGCAGCGACAAGACCCGAAAAGACTTGGCCCGGCGAGACCCTGATGAGCGCCTATAAATCCGATTTTCTTAATATTCTGGCCGAGCGCGGCTTTATCCACCAGGTGTCCGAACCCGACGTGCTGGACGCGCGCGCCGTGGCGGGTCCGATCACGGCCTATATCGGCTTCGATTGCACCGCCGCCTCGCTGCATATCGGCTCGTTGCTGCCGATCATGATGCTCTACTGGCTGCAGCAGACCGGCCACCGGCCGATCGCGCTGATGGGCGGCGGCACGACTCGCGTCGGCGATCCGTCCGGCAAAGACGAAAGCCGGCGCATTCTCACCGACGAGCAGATCGAGGCAAACCTTACCGGCATCCGCGCCATCTTCGGGAAATTCCTGAAATTCGAGAGTCAAGGTGCTGACAATGGCGGCAACGCCATCATGGCCAACAATGCCGACTGGCTGAACAAGCTCAACTACATCGATTTCCTACGCGACGCCGGCCGGCATTTCTCGGTCAACCGCATGCTCGCCTTCGATTCGGTGAAGATGCGGCTGGAGCGCCAGCAGGAACTGTCGTTCCTCGAATTCAATTACATGGTATTGCAGGCCTACGACTTCGTCGAGCTCAACAAGCGCACCGGCTGCGTGTTGCAGATGGGCGGTCGGATCAGTGGGGCAACATCGTTTCCGGCATTGATCTCGGCCGCCGCATGATGAATGCGCAATTGTTCGCGCTGACCGCGCCGCTGATCACGACCTCGTCGGGCGCCAGATGGGCAAGACCGCAGCGGGGCGCCGTGTGGCTCGATGCCAATCTCGTCTCGCCTTACGACTACTGGCAATACTGGCGCAACACCGAGGACGGCGACGTGGTGCGCTTCCTCAAGCTGTTCACCATTCTGCCGCTTGACGAGATCGCGCGGCTCGGCGCGCTCAAGGGCCCAGGACATCAACGAGGCCAAGAAGGTGCTGGCGACCGAAGCGACCGCTTTGGTGCATGGCCGCGCCGCAGCCGATCAGGCCGGCGATACCTCGCGCAAGACTTTCGAGGAAGGCGCGTTCGCGGCGCGCTGCCGACGGTCGAGATCGCGCGCGCCGATCTCGACAAAGGCCTCGGCGTCCTTACGGCTTTCGCTGAAAAGACCGGGCTGGTCAGTTCGAATGGCGACGCGCGCCGTCAGGTCAAAGCCGGCGGCCTTAAGGTCAACGACGCCACGGTGTCCGACGAGAAGCTGATGCTGACGGCGAAGACCTCACCGCCGACGGCGTCATCAAGCTGTCGCTCGGCAAGAAGAAGCACGTGCTGTTGAAGGCGGTGTGAGCTATTCGCTACCTTGTCGGCGGCACGAAATTGCGGTCGAAGCTGCCGGGCGACGGGATGAACTTGCGCAATAGCCCGGGCGCGATGGCAGTTACCGGGTTGACCGAAATGCGCGGCGCGCTCGGCGGGCCGGTCCGCCTCATAGGTGATGCCGAGCAGGCCTTCGTTGCTGCCGCCGCCGAGGAAAAAACCGACGATCGGAATCTGGCCGAACATGTTGGTTCAGCCCGTAGAACGGCACGAAGGTGCCGCGCAAATGCACTTCGTCCTTGGTGTAGTCGACCTGCCCTTCGATGGTGGCGCCGACCAAAGGCCCGCGCACCACGCCGTCGCGGATCGCCATCTTGCCGGTGAAGCGGGGTGAAGTCGGCCTGCATTTCCGAGAAGTCGACGCTGCCTTTGGCGGCGCCGGGGCGCGCCCGACACCACGCGATCGAGCGCCGGCTCGCCGCGTATCGTGAACGTGCGCAGGAACACGTGACCGACCTGCGGCTGTTCGTCTTGCGTCGGCGGGTCCATCGCCATCCAGATCTGGCCGCCGAACATGCGCGGATACATGTCGGTGAAGCGGAACAAGGCGCCGGCGTCGTCGGTTTCGAAATAGACCACCTGATGATTGTCGCGCGCACGCAGCCGCAGGTCGCCGTGAACGGCGTGTCGCGGCCGATCTTCGAAGCCATGGTGAAGGAACGGATGTGGCCGCCGCGGCGCGACAGCTTGAGATCGAGACCGCGTAACGTCTCGCCGTTGTGGCCGGCAACGGTGCCGATCTTGATGTCGAGATCGAGATCGGTCTGCTTCTGCTTGCCTTTGTCGCCGGCGAGCGAGGCCTTGACGAATTGACGGCCGTCATAGACGTCGCCGCGCATCGTCACGCGCAAGACATTGTCGGTGCCGCGGTCGGCCTTCAGCGCGACTTTGTCGCCATCCGAGACGCTAAACACCGGGAAATTCGCCGATACGATCTCGCCGAAATTGTCGACTTCGATGGCGCCCTTGACACTGGCGCCGCCGCTGCCGCCGTCGATGGTCAGATCGTCGAAGCGGAGCGACTTTGGCGTGCGCACGAAAGTGTAGGTAGCCCGCGCCGGCTTGCCCGCGGGCTTCACCCAGCCGGGCAGCAGATTGTCGATCTTCACGGTCGACAGATCTGCTTCGGCGAGCATCTTCTCGTCACCGGTATTGTCGCCGATCCGTCCGGTCAGCTTGACCAGGATCGTGCCGCTGATCGCGGTGCCGAAATCGACGCCCAGCCTTTTGCGCGCGGCCTCGTCGATCGTCGCCAGCATCTTCAATTCGGCGTCGGCGTCGCCCTTTCTTTTGCAGATCGATATAGGCCGCCGTACCGTTGATCTTGACGTCGCCCTTGACCTGATAGCCGTCGCCGGAGGCGGTCACGCGCAACGCCGCGGCCTCGACCCGCTGGCCGAGCAGCATCTTGTCGGCGGCGAAATTCGTCAGGTCGGCGCCGACTAAATAAGTCGCGGCGTCCTTCGGCATGTCCTTCTGCAGCGGCACGTTGACCGTGACCTGGGCTGCGATGGTGCCGCGGCTGGCATTCGGGTCGAGCGTGATACCGACGGTCTTGCGCAGGCCGTCGGTGGCGAGCAGCGCGGCTGCGGCCGGCATGGTGCCGTCGATGCGGAACATGGCGCGTGCCTGCGCCGGCTTTTGATGCGTGTCGGGCACCTCGAATATGCCGCTGGCGACATTGAGTCTGCGGCCGCCAACGTCGACGGTGCCGCGGCCGAGATTGATGACCGCGCTGCGGCCGGTGATATGGACGGTCAGATCGCCGTCGCGGATCGCCGGCAGGTTGTCGATCGGCCGCAGCGTGGTGCCGGTGGTTTCGATGTCGATCGACATGCCGTCTTCGGCGTTGGCGGGCCACCATGCTTGAAGGTTTGCAGCGGCGCGTGCCGGCCACCACCACGCGCTCGACGGTGCCGCCGGAAATGTGCTCCTCGACCCAGTCGCGCACGTCGACCGCGACGAACATCGGCCACAGCCGCTTCATGGCGCTGATCGGCATGCGGGGTGCCGGCAACGCCAAAGGCCAGTCGCGGCTCGGTACCGGAATAATCCAGGCTGCCGGTCACCGCGACGCCGACATTGTGGTCGGGCCGCGTATCGATGCGGCTGAAGTCGCCCTGATCGAGATCGACGCGCTTCTTCGTCAGATCGATGCGGGCGCGAATCGCCATGCGGTTGATGCTGATGCCCTCTTCGTCGCCGGCGCCGCCAAGGATCACGGGGTCGATCACCGGATCGCCGCGCGTGACGTTGAGCGCCCAGCCGCTCTGCCCGGCGGACGCTTCCAGCGTCGCCTGCATGGTGAACTGGTTGCCGCCGGATTTGATCTGGAACGGCACCACCAGGCTGCCGCGCCGCGCATCCCAATTGAACCGGAAATCGGCGTGGTCGATGGCGATGCGCATCGAGTCGTTGTTGTGATCGACGATGGTGCCGGCGTCGGCGATCAACTGCCCCTGCACCACCTGCGGTGTGCCGTCCGGCAGGATGTCGGCGCGCACGCTGGCCGACAGCGGCAGGTCGGCTTCGAACGCACTTTCGTTGAGCCGCAACGCCAGCAATATGTCGCGGGTCGATACGTTGCGCGCTTCGATGCCGACCGCGCGGATGCCGTCGGAGAGCGGACGCATCGCCGCGCTCAGGACCCAGGGCCGCGCCGTGTTGTCGGATTCGAGGCGGAAGATTACCCCGCCTGCTGCGGCCGCGTCAGGCTGGCGTTGATCTGATCGAAGCGCCATTGCTTGCCGTTGCGGCGGTCGTCGACCGAAAGATTGCCGTTCTTGAGACCAAGCTCGCGCAGCTCATGACCGTCGAAACCGGTCGCCGCGGCATTGCCGTCGATCCAGCCCATGAGGCCGGCGACGTCGTCGAGGTCGGGCGCGCAATCGGCTTTGCGGCGTGCCGCCATCGGCCGGCTGTCCCGTCGGCGCGGGCGCCAGGGTGGGAGCCGTGGCGATGGGGCGTTTGTCGGCGCCGGCAAACACCGTGACGCGGCCGTCGGTCTCGATGCGCACCGCCATTTCGGCGCCGACCAGATTGAGGCTTTGCGCGCGGATGTGGCCGGACAACAGCCCCATTCCGGAAATACCGACTTCGGCCTTCGGCGCGCTGGCCACGACGGTGCCATCCGCGTCGCTCACTACGATGTCACGCAGGCGCAGCGACGTGCGGCCCCTCTCGTCGCGTTCGATCTGCGTGCCGCCGACGACGACGGTGTGCTTGCCGCCGAAATTGTTCTCGATCGCAGCTTGAGCCAAGGCGTCGCTACGTCGAGTTCGATCGGCCCGCTGGATAGCCGCCACCACAGGCCGAGCACCGCGAGCGTCGTGACCGCAAGCGTCAGTCCGGCGCTCCAGAAGAACCGGCGCCAGTAGCGATGGCGCGCGAGCCAGGCGAGCCCGCGGCCCAGGTCGCCGAAGCGCTGGCGGCCGGAGCGCATCAGCGCGCGGTGACGCAGCGCGTGGCGCGTGGCCGTCGCCGGATGGGCCGAATGCCCCGGATGATGGTGATCTTTCCCCGTCATGCCTTCATATTTTGCCTATGCATGACCGCCGCAAATCGGTCCCTCGACGGGATCATGCAGGTGGGACTTTGGTCCCGCGTATCGCGCGGGCTTGGCCTCGGCCTGGACTCTTCCCAGCGCGGCCCGCGGTCCATCGATCGGGAACCCGTTGCGCCCGCCCGACGCAAGTGGCAATGCCAATCTATTGGCCGACATTGACCGGCCGAAAACGACGAAAGGAAGGCGTATGGGACGCGAACTCGCTGTGGGTGACAAAGCCCCCGCCTTCGCCTTGATGCGCGACGGAGGGACCAGCGTGTCGCTCAAGGATTTCAAGGGCGGCAATCTCGTCCTCTATTTCTATCCGAAGGCCAATACCCCGGGCTGCACCAAGGAAGCGATCGAGTTTTCCAAGCTTCGCTCGGCCTTCGCCAAGACCGGAACCGAGATCCTCGGCGTCTCCGCTGATCCGGTCGCCAAGCAGGACAAATTCAAAGCCAAGCACAAGCTCACCGTCGCGCTCGGTTCCGATGAGTCGAAGACAATGTTGCAAGCCTATGGTGCCTGGGGGGAGAAATCGATGTACGGGCTCAAATTCATCGGCGTCATCCGCAAGACTTTCCTCATAGACCGCAAGGGCGGCATCGTCCGTATCTGGCCAAAGGTGCGCGTTCTGGGCCACGCCCAGGAGGTACTGGAGGCCGCCCAGGCCTTGTAATGCCATGCTTTTACAGCGGAATTATACTTAGACCGGCTGGGAATTTCCGTTTTTTTAACCATCTCGGTTTGATATCGGGGGGCTGGTCTCCGCCTCTTCGCCGCGCCGACCGGCGCGGAGCGTTCATGTCGCATTCGGCCCCTGCCACGTCTCAGCACCCTTCGGCCGCGCCCCACATGCTCGCGCGCAGTCGGCGGCCACCGTCTCCAAGCACCTGCATCGCACCCACGGCGACTACACGCTGGTGCATGGCGGCCGTCAGGTCCGCATCGGCCGGTGGCCTTCTGGATCGTGGTCGGCACACTGGTCGTGATGGGCGTGTGGTCGATCGCCACCGGAACTTATTTCGCCTTCCGCGAGGACGTGCTGACCCGCCTGATCGGCCGCCAGGCCGATTTGCAGTTCGCCTATGAGGACCGCATCGCCGAATTGCGCTCGCAGGTTGACCGCGTCACCAGCCGGCAATTGCTCGACCAGGAACAATTCGAAAAGAAACTGAGCGCGCTCATCCAGCGCCAGACCGTGTTGGAATCGCGCACCTCGGCCCTGACCAGCGACGTGGTGACCACCGGCTCGATCAAGCCGGCGCGAGTGCCGCCGCCCGAGGCGCAGAAGCCGGTCAAGGCCTCGCCGATCAGCGACACCGTGATTTTCGTCGCCCCTCCCGACCGCGAGGCGCGGCTGCAATCGCGCGAATTGCCGGCCAGCAGCACGCGGCTCGCCGAGCGCGGCGCGCCGGCGGCCTCGACGGCTCCTGACGCGCGTGGCGCTATCGCTCGACAAAGTCGAGCGCAAGCAGACCGCGGCCCTGACCGACATGGAAGAGCAGATGGACAGCAAGGCGCGGCGCATCCGCGGCGTACTCGCCGATCTCGGCGTCGAGATCGCGCCACACCGGCCAACGCCGCGACCGGCGGGCCGTTCGTGCCGATGAAAGCGCCGCAATCCGGCGCCAGCGCCTTCGAGCGCCAGCTCTATCGCATCAATTTCGCGCGCGCCCAGGTCGATCAATATAACCGTACGCTCGTCGCCGTGCCGGTGCGCAAGCCCGTATTCGGCGAGATCGACATGAGCTCGCCCTTCGGCATGCGCATGGACCCGTTCATGAAGGGCCCGGCGATCCACACCGGCATCGACATGCGCGGCGACACCGGCGATCCGGTGCGCGTCACCGCGACGGCACCGTGACGGTCGCCGGCTTGGAACGGCGGCTACGGCAACATGGTCGAGGTCGACCACGGCAACGGCTTCTCGACGCGCTACGGCCACATGTCGAAGATCGAGGTGAAGGTCGGCCAGCATCTCAAGATCGGCGAGACCATCGGCCGCATCGGCTCGACGGGCCGCTCCACCGGACCTCATTTACATTACGAAACGCGCATTGACGGCGAAGCAGTCGACCCGCAGAAGTTCTTGCGCGCAGGCGTGCGGCTGGGAAATGTGTGATCGCCTGTCCCGGACGCGGTGCTGCAGGTAATACTTACCACCAGCCTCGTGGTCCCTGACGATAGTACTGGCCGCCGCGCGGACCCGTATACCCAGTCGGTGAATCGGGAAGGCGCCTGAAATTAAAGCCGAAAAAGTCGTCGTTTCGGACGCTCGCGACGGGAATATCGTTCGTGGGCTTGCGCGTTATGAAACCGCCTTGCGGCTGATCGCTCAGCACCGCGACGAACTCGGTGCGGTAATTGGTCTCGCCGCTCAGCGGCTCGTCGGAGATGACGATCGAGGATCGCGGCACTGCAGTCGGCGCGATGCGATCGAGCAAATCCTGCGGGATGGTGATGCGGTCGAGTGCGGCCTTGGCGCCGTCCCCCTCCTCGATCGTGACCGCGGTCCAGCGAAGGCCGGCCTCGCTGCGCGCCGTCGCCGTGAACACATGCGTGCCGATCCGTTTGTGAGGATCGCGGATCGTCACCGGGACCTCAATGGTCGCATCGAACACCTCGCCCCCGTCCGGCCATGGCTTATGCGTGTTGCGCCGCACGTACAGCTTCTGCGTTGCGCGCTGATGAAGATCGAGACCGGCTCAAGCGCGAGTTTCGCCTCGTGCGCCGCCTTGGCGGTGTCGGCCTTCCTTTTCTCGGCTGCTTTGGCGGCATCTTTTGCGGCAGCGGCTGCGTCGAGTTGGGGTTTCGCATCGGCCTTGGCGGTGTCGAGCTGCGTCCGCAGCTCCGCGGCCTTGGCCTCGGCCTTCCGCTTGAAATCCTCGGCTCGCGCCTTGGTCTCGTCCGTCTTGGCGGCGGCGAGCACCTTGTCGGCGTCGGCAAGCTTGGCGTCGGCTCTTGTCTTGAGGCTCTCCAGCTTGCGCAGCGACGACGTCAGCGATGCGATCTCGCGCGGCGCTTTCGCGGCAGCCTTCTTCGCCTCGGCGGCCATCCTGGCGGCCTCGGCGCCTCGCGGTGCGAGCGCCTCTATCTTGGCTGGCGCGGCGGCGATCGTCTCCCGGTTCGGCACGAACAGCGCCGGATGGGAGAACTCGACCGGCTCGGCGTCGTTCGGCGAGATGATCACCCGCATCCCGATCCACGTCTTGTCGAAGAGTTTTTTCGGCAAAGCCATAGGGCATCCGCACGCAACCGTGCGAGGCCGCATATCCGGGCAGCGGCCCGCCGTGCAGCGCGATGCCGTTCCAGGTGATGCGCTGCATGTTCGGCATCCAGGCATCGTCATACATCGTCGAGTGGTGATCCTTTTCCTTCTCGAGGAGGGCGAAGACGCCGGCCGGCGTCTCGCGTCCCGTGGTGCCGGTCGACACCGGCGCGCGAAGGATCCAGCCGTCGGCGTCGTAGAACGTGACCTGCTGTGTCTTGATCGATACGATTGCCATGATCGGCTCGCCGGCATGGCGCGGAGCCGTTGCCTCGGTGGGGCGCGCGGGCCGCGCCTCTCGTGCAGCGGCGCCAGCGGTCAGCGCCGTTAGCGCAACCATCGCTGCGAGCGCCACAGTGGCGGAATAACCCCAAAGCCGCATCGTCATGAAGGACCGTACCATCGTAGGTCGATTTGCCATGCCAAGCTCCGGTTGAAACGCCTGTTCGCGCCCGCCTCGATCTAGTGTCAGATCACGATATTGGAATAGCTACCCGCCAACCCCGTCCAAGCGGCCAAGTCGTCCCTGGGACTATCGGCCCGCCCTGCCACTACTCCACATCCTCGACCACGACCGGCCGCCGCCGAAGGCTTTTTGCGCCAGCGTGGCCTGCATGAAGGCATCGAGGTCGCCGTTGAGCACGCCGTCGCTGTCGGAGGTCGACACGCCGGTGCGCAGGTCCTTGACCATCTGATAGGGCTGCAACACGTAAGAGCGGATCTGGTGACCCCAGCCGATATCGGTCTTGGCTTCCTGATCGGCGATCGCCTTGTCCTCGCGCTTCTTCATTTCCGCCTCGAACAATTTGGCGCGCAACATGTCCCAGGCCATGGCGCGGTTGCGATGCTGCGAGCGGTCCTGCTGACACTTCACGACGATGTTGGTCGGGATATGCGTGAGGCGGACGGCCGACTCCGTCTTGTTGACGTGCTGGCCGCCGGCGCCGCCCGAACGCATGACGTCGGTGCGCACGTCGTTCTCGTTGATCTCGATCTTGATGCGGTCGTCGACCACCGGAAACACGACGACGCTGGCAAACGAGGTGTGCCGTCGCGCATTGGCGTCGAACGGCGAGATGCGCACCAGGCGATGCACGCCGGCTTCGTTCTTGAGCCAGCCATAGGCGTTGTGGCCCTTGATCTGCACGGTCGCGGATTTGAGCCCCGCGCCCTCGCCTTCGCTCTCTTCGAGCCACTCGACCTTGTAGCCGTGCTGCTCGGCCCAGCGCACATACATGCGCATCAGCATGCCGGCCCAATCCTGGCTTTCGGTGCCGCCGGCACCGGCGTGAACTTCGAGGTAACAGTCGTTGGCGTCGGCCTCGCCCGACAGCAGCGCCTCCAATTCGCGGCGCGCGACTTCGGCCCGCAGCGCTTGAGGGCGGCTTCGGCTTCCGAAACGGTCGTCTCGTCCTTTTCGGATTCGCCGAGCTCGATCAGCGTGAGTTGGTCGTCGAGGTCCTGCTCGATGCGGCCGATGGCCTGAGTTGGTCTTCCAACGCGTCGCGCTCGCGCATGGTGCGCTGCGCCTTGCTCTGATCGTTCCAGAACGTGGGTCTTCCGCCGCCTTGTTCAGTTCGGCGAGGCGGCGCGTCGCGGTATCGACGTCAAAGATGCCTCCTCAGCAGTCCCACCGACCGCTTGATTTCTTCGACGAGGTTCTGAGTTTCCGCGCGCATGTTTGTCCCGTTTTCTAAGGCCGCATGTAGCGTCCCAACGGCCGCCGTGCAACCCCGAAACCGGCAAGCCCCTCGGCACCCGGACGGATCTCGCGATCAGGCCGGACCCTTTGCAGATTTCGCGGCCATGTGCCGTTCGCCCGGCGGCGTCACGAAATCATAAACCTCGACGGCGGTCTTCGGCAGCTTCAGGACTTCCGGATGCGCGAGCGTGATCTTGGCGTCGCGGTAACCGGCCTGCCAATGGTCATGCATCGTCTGCCGCGAGAACTCAAAGTCCTTCGACTGCCTTCGTAAGTCGGCGAGCGGTAGATCAACTGGACGATGTTGTAGAGCGCGGGGTCGGATGCTTTCGCCAGCATTTGCGCTTGCGGCGTCGCGGCCAGTTCGGGCGGCATCTGCGCCAGCAGCTCATTGAAAGCCGCGCGCCGTTTTTGAACGCGGCGGAATTGATCGGTGGCGGCGCGGGTGCGGCTCGAATACTGGATCTCCTTCATCCGCACCGCGACTTCGGAAAGATCGCGCGGCAGCACGCCGCGCGCGCTCCACAGGTCCACCTGAAACACCAGCGTATCCAAGTCCGACGGCGCCGACAGAACCCAATCGAGCGGCGTGTTGGAAACCATGCCGCCATCCCAGTAAGCACTCATCGCCGATCTTGACGGCGGGAAACGCCGGCGGCAAGGCGCAGCTTGCCATGATGTGGTCGGACCGGATCGTATCCTTGGCGTTGTCGAAATAAGCGAAGTTGGCCGGTGCGTACGTTAACCGCGCCGACGCTGAAACGCATCTGGCGTGAGTTGATGCGATCGAAATCCACCAGCCCTTCCAGCGTCGTTTTAATTCGCCGTTGTCGTACCAGCTTGTGGCTTCGGGCGTGCCGTTCGGCCGCATCGGCGGCGGCGGAAATCGCGGCTTGAAAAAACCGGCAACGCCGCTGGTGAGCGCCTGCCCCGCGGAAATCTGGTTGAAATATTCGCGCGCGCCGAGGCCCGTGAACATGTCGGTCCAATTGCTCCACAGCGTGCCTGCGGCGGTGATGCCTTCCCAGAACGTGCGCAGCTTGGCGACCCGCTCGGCCGGGGGATTGCCGGCGATGATCGCGGAGTTGACCGAGCCGATGGAAATGCCGGCGATCCAGGTCGGCTCGATGTCGTGCTCGATGAGCGCCTCGTAGACACCGGCCTGGTAAGATCCCAGCGCCCCGCCGCCCTGGAGCAATAGCGCGACGCTCTCGAATTCCGTCGCGGTCGGCTTCGGCGCTTCCGACGGCGCGCGCTCGGTTACGACGTCACTCACGTTCGGGCACCGGAACGTTGAAGCCGTTAAGGGTCGTCGATACCAGGCTGTAAAGACCGACGAGATAAATCAACTCATTGGTGCCGTGCTGACCGAAGGTCGTGACCGCCAGCCGGTACAGCGGCTCGGGCAAGGTGCCGCCGCGCACGAGTGCGTAGGCCACGTCGTAAGGCAACGCTTTCATCTTTCGCCAAATCGGCCGGTTTGAGTTCGGCAACCAGCGTTGCCAGCCGCTCCGGCGTCATGCCTTCGCGCTCGGCGACGGCGATATGGGCGTAAATCTCATAAGCGGCGTCGAAGCGCGCGCCGACAACCAGAATGACGACCTGCCGGACATTGTCGGGCAATGTCGCGTTGGCCGTCATGGCCATGGTCAGGTCCCAGATGGCCTTGCCGATCCCCGGCTCATGCAGCCAGGGATTCCACGGACCCATCAGCGCGCCGTCTTCGCGCACGACTTTGAAATCGTTGAAATTGCTCGCGATGCCCTTGCGCATGACGTCGTAAAGGGACTTCTGCTCGGGCGCGAGATCGGCCGGCGCGATCAGGGGGAGGCGCATAAAATTTCCTTCAAAGTAGCCGAGGTCACACGAGCGTGACAGCTTCGATCAAGCCGGCCGGGAGCGTGCGCCCCACACAAATCCCGCCGTTCCATGCTCACCGTAGATGCCGGAGCGATTCCGCAACCAACAAACCTAATAGAGCCCGCCGGTGCCCGAGCGCACCGCGCGGTCGGCATCGGGCGATACGCCCTGGCCCCAAGCGCGTCCGCGCTGCTGCCGCTGTCGCCGTAGCCGACCACCGCGCCGCCATCAGGCGGCGCGGTGCCGGGCTTGAAAGCTTCCAGGATCGGCTTCTCGGTGCCCGGCCCGGCGCGCACGCCGGTCTTGAGATCGACGCGCACCAGCTTGATGCCGGGCGGCACGCGGAACGGCGCGGCCGGCTTGTCGACCAGCGCCATCTTGAAGAAGTCCTTCACGATCGGGGCTGCCAGCGCGCCGCCGGTGGCGCGGTTCGAGAGATGGCGCGGCTTGTCGTAGCCGATATAGACGCCGGCCACGATGTCGGGCGTGTAGCCGATGAACCAGGCGTCCTTCTCGTCATTGGTGGTGCCGGTCTTGCCGGCCACCGGCTTGCCGACTTCCTTCTGGAAGCCGACGCCGCCCGCGGTGCCGCGCAGCACGACGCCTTCCATGATCGAGGTGATCTGATGCGTCGAAATCCGTTGGCATTGCGCCAAGGAATTGCTCGACGGCATCGAGGACGTGCCGGAAAAGGCCGTCTTCCATTTCGCCGACGGCCTGAAGGATTATCTCGCCGCCAATCTCACGGGCGCCACGCTGGTGCATCCGGATATTTTCACCAGCAGCGTCGGTAAGGTCGGCAGCCACGGCACCGTCGAGTGGGCGATCGGCTGGACCGCCGACGCCGACGGCTTCCTGCAATCCTACTGCAACACCATCCCGACCGCCGATGGCGGCACGCATGAAACCGGTTTGCGCACCGCCCTGCTGCGCGGCCTCAAGGATCACGCCGCCCGCGTCGGCCAGGAAAAGCGCGCCGCGGCCGTGACATCCGAAGACGTCATGGTCGGCTCCGGCTGCATGCTGTCGGTGTTCATCCGCGAGCCGGAATTCCAAGGCCAGACTAAGGACCGTCTCGCCACCGCGGCGGCACAAAAGATCGTCGAGAACGCAATCAAGGATCCGTTCGATCATTGGCTGTCCGGCAATCCGCTCCAGGCCAACAAGCTGTTGGATTTCGTCATCGACCGTGCCGAGGACCGGCTGCGGCGGCGCCAGGAAAAGGACATCGCCCGCAAGAGCGCGGTACGCAAACTCCGCCTGCCCGGCAAGCTGGCTGATTGTTCGAGTTCGGCCTCAGAGGGTTCGGAAATCTTCATCGTCGAAGGCGACAGCGCCGGCGGCTCGGCCAAGCAGGCGCGCGACCGCCGCACGCAAGCCGTCCTGCCGCTGCGCGGCAAAATCCTCAACGTCGCTTCCGCCGGCAAGGACAAGCTGGCGCAGAACGCGCAACTCGCCGATCTGGTGCAGGCACTCGGCTGCGGCACCGGCGCGCATTACAGCGAGAAGGACCTGCGCTACGAGAAGGTCATTATCATGACCGACGCCGACGTCGACGGCGCGCATATTGCATCGCTGCTGATCACGTTCTTCTACCGGCAGATGCCGAAGCTGATCGACGCCGGCAGGCTCTATCTCGCGGTGCCGCCGCTGTTCAGGCTGCAGCATGGCGGCAAGATCGCCTATGCGCGCAACGACGCGCACAAGGCGCAACTGCTCAAGTCCGACTTCAACGCCAATGCCAAAGTCGAGGTCAGCCGCTTCAAAGGCCTCGGCGAGATGATGGCCGCGCAGTTGAAGGAAACCACCATGGACCCGAGCAAGCGCATGCTGCTCAAGGTCATGCTGGCAGAAAAGGACATCAAAGCGACGGCCAGATCGGTCGAGCATCTGATGGGCAACAAGGCGGAAACGCGCTTCGCGTTCATCCAGGAGAACGCCGAGTTCGCATCCGAGGAATTGCTGGACGTGTGACGCTTCTTATCCCTCCCCTGAAAGGGGAGGGCCGACGCCGAAGGCCTCGGGGTGGGGTTGTCCCACGTGAGTATTCCCCACCCGGCCTCTCGCCAAAGCGCAAACGTGCTTATAGCTCGCGTCCCCTTCCCCTTCGGGGGAAAGATAAAAAGAAAATTACTCGCACTTCTTCAACACCGGCGTCTTGACGCGATGCGTGAGCGCGACGCCGTCCTTGACGCGCACCGGCCCGCCTTCCGGCTGATTGAACATCGTGCGCCGCGTCTCGTTGCGCACCAGAAATTCCAGAACCTGCCGTTCCTCGCCCTCCTGGGCGGGCTGGAAAATCACAGTGGCCCTCAGCCGCGTGTCGGAAAGCCGCGTCGCCGACAGCACGCTATAGCGGTTGACCGTGAAGTCGGGACCGAGATCGTGGTCTTCCAGCACCAAACCCGGGCTCGGTATCTTGATACTCACGCGCGGATTGGAAGGCGTCGCCGGCTTGTTGCAAGCGGTGGCCCAGGTGCCGAACAGATCGAAGGCGCGGAACACATCCTCGACCGAGTCCGACGCGACGGCGGGCGAGACGAGGTAACCGACGGTTAACGCCACGCACACAAGAACCGCCGCAATCCGCATCTGCGCGTCACTCCACCAGACTCGAAAACCGGCGATGAGCATAGCAGCGCGACGCGCGCCCGCAATCGGAACCGCCGATACCGGCGCGCCAATACAAAAACTAAAGTCGGCTCACTGCGGGAACTCGAGCTTCGCCGCCTTGACGACGTCGCCATAAGTTTTGATTTCGTCGTCGATCAGTTTCTCGAAGGCGTCGCCGGTCGGACCGCCCGGCTTGACCGCCATCTTCTTCAAGCCCTCCTGCACGCTCGCATCGGCAATGGCGCGGCCGAGTTCCGCAGTGAGCTTGGCGACGACCGCATCCCGGCGTGCCCACCGGCACGAAGAAGCCGCTCCACAATTGGCTGTCGACTTCCCTTGAAGCCGACTTCCGCCATGCTCGGCACGTCGGGCAGCTCCGGCGAGCGCTCGGCGCCGGTCACCGCGAGCGCGCGCGTCTTGCCGCCCTGCACCAGCGGGATCACCGGCGGCCCGTCGGATATCGTGAATAGGCTCTGGCCGCCGAGCACGCTCAAATTCGACTCGTTGGTGCTCTTGTACGGAATAGCCACCGCCGGCATGCCGGTCTTGAGCTTGAGCAGTTCGCTGGCGATGGTGAAAGCCGGTGACGACGTGCCGTAATTCGACTTGTCCGGATTGGCCTTGGCGAAGGCGACCAGGGCTTTCATGTCCTTGACCGGACTATCCGCCGCCACCACCAGCACCAGCGGGAACGACGCGATCATGTTGAGCGCGGTGAAGCTCTTGGTCGGGTGATAATTGAGTTTGGGATAGATGGCCGAGGCAATCGACATCTGCCCGCTGGCGCCGACCAGCACCGTGTAGCCATCGGGCGCCGCGTGCGCGGAATATTCGGCGGGCGATGCGGCCGCCGGCGCCCACCTTGTTCTCGACGATAGCATTGGCGCCGGTGTTCTGCTGAAATTTATTGACGACTAGGCGCGCGAACAAGTCATTGCCGCCGCCGGCGGCAAAGCCGACCATGAAATGGATCACGCGGTTCGGATAATCCTGCGCCTGGGCGGGGCTGCCGGAAGACGTCGCGGCGCACGCGGCAAGCGCGCCCGCGAATAAGCGAGATACCCTGGTCATTGCTCTCCCCTGTCCCTCAATTTTGTTTCGTTCGGGGTTGGGAAAAGACTACACGGCTGGCGATTTTTCCGAAATGGATTCGTCGCGCCGTGATAGCTTACGTGCCGGTACAGCCAAAGCCCTGCATGAACACCTCCCTCGACATCGGCACCGATAAACCGGGCAAGAACCTGTTCGGCCACCCGCGCGCGCTGAGCTATCTGTTCGCAACCGAAATGTGGGAGCGCTTTTCCTACTATGGCATGCGCGCGCTGCTGGTTCTGTATATGGTCAAATATCTGCTCGACCCACACCGCATCGGCACGGTCGCCGGCCTCGGTACTTTTCGCAGCGGTCTGGAATTCGCGTTCGGGCCGCTGGCGATCCAGCCGCTCGCGTCGCAGATCTACGGCTTTTATACCGGCCTCGTTTATCTGACGCCGATCTTCGGCGGCCTGCTCGCCGACCGCGTGCTCGGGCAAAGGCGGACCGTCATTCTTGGTGCCGGACTCATGGCCATCGGTCATGTCCTGATGGCGGTCGAGCACCTGTTCCTGCTGGCGCTCGCCGTGCTGATTCTCGGCAATGGCGCGTTCAAGCCGAACATCTCGACCCAGGTCGGCGCGCTGTACGCGCCCGGGGACCGCAGGCGCGACCGCGCCTTCTCGATCTTTTATGTCGGCATCAATCTCGGCGCGTTCCTGGCGCCGCTGGTGTGCGGCACGCTCGGTGAAGAACTCGGCTGGCACTATGGGTTCATCGCCGCCGGCGTCGGCATGACGATCGGGCTCGTTATCTACCTTCTGGCCGGGCCATCGCTACCGCCCGACGCCTTCACCACACGCGAGACGCCGCATCGGAAATTGAACCGCCAGGAATGGCTTGCGATCGGCGCGATCATGGCGCTGATGCTCCCCGTCAGTCTGTTCTGGGGCACCTACGAGCAGCAGGGCAACACCATCGTGCTGTGGGCCGACGCGAACACCAACCGCCACGTCCTCGGCAACGAAATTCCGATCACCTGGTTTCAGGCGCTCAACCCGTTCATGATCTTCGCCTTCACGCCATTCGTCGTCGCGTTGTGGCGCCGGCAAGGACCGCGCGAGCCTTCGACTGTCGCCAAAATGGCGATTGGCTGCTTTCTCTGCGCCGCCCGCCTATCTGGTGATGGTCGGCGCCGCCTTGGTGGCGGGCGACGGCCAGGCAAGCTGGCTCTGGCTGTTTTGCTTTTTCGTCGTCATCACCGTCGGCGAGCTTTATCTGTCGCCGACCGGTCTGTCGCTGGTCACCAAAGTCGCGCCGGTGCGCATCTTGTCGATGATGATGGGCGTGTGGCTGTCGACCAGCTTCCTCGGCGGATTTCTCGCCGGCTATCTCGGCACATTCTGGTCGAGCATGACCAAGCCGCATTTCTTTCTGATGTTGGCGATCATTTCCGCAATCGCCCGGCGTCGCCATCACGTTGCTGATCCGCCCGCTGCGTGACGTGCTGAAAGATTAGAGCGCGAATTCTTGGTCGCGCAACGGCGTCAACGCACGAATGACCCATCACGCCAAATGCGACCCAAGTCGCAGAGCCGCTGATCGGCCAATTGCGCAGTTCTATTGCACTGCAAAAATGGAACCCTATTGATCGGGCTCCAGAGATGGCTTAGGATTTTAAGTCCAACTTATACGTGACATGGAATAAAATTACACGCGGGGGGCGCGTGGCGGCAAATTCTTCGGGGGGAGATCGTATTGCAACGCATTGCTGATGTTGGAATTCGGAATAGAAAAACCGTTGTCTGCTCCAAACTACTCAAACCGTGGGGACGCATGACCTGCAAGCGCAGGTTAGCGCGAACAGATTTCGCCAATATTTTCCTGATTGCGCAGTTGGTCGTGACCGCATTAGCGCTTACGGGCTGCGCAAATCAGAACCTTGTTGATAACCGGCCGCTAGTCACGTCGGACATGGCCCTGCCGTCTCACGCGAATTCGGCGCCTGCAGCGAAGGCAACTGCCGGCAGGAAATCTGCGCGACGATTCGATACGTTGCCCCGCTCGGAATCGCCGGAGCAGGCAGGCGACTCTTCCGCCAGCCTCACCCCGGCAAACGCACGACCAACGGGCCTTGTTCAACCTGAACCGAGCACTGAAGCCAACCCTCCAGCGGCGCCGGCCGATCCGAGGACCGCGCGAGCCATGACCTGCCGCGACCTCATGATCAAAGAACATCCCACGGTCCTCTTCAGTGGGAGCGGTAGCGCAACCGCTCAACGCGATTATTTTGACCGCTGCATGAGGCAGACAGGGAATGCGCAGTAGGCAAGCCGGCGCTGCGTTCGTTACGGCGAAATGGTTCTGTCGCTTTCGGGCAAAAGCGGGCATCGATCAGCTTTTGCCCGCCAACCGATTAATGAGTACGCGCCTTAATTCAGCGGCAGCCCGACATATTGCTCGGCCAGCGACTTGGCGGCGGCCTCCGACCCGATGAGGTAGTCGAGATCGGCCAACTGGCGGCGGCGGTCGAATGCGGTCTCGTGCGGGAAGCGGTGCATGATCTGCGTCATCCACCAGGAAAAGCGCTGCGCTTTCCAGATGCGCCGCAGGCACGTCGTCGAATAGCCTTCCAAGAGATCGTCGCGATTGGCTTTGTAGTGGGCGTCGAGCGCGCGCGACAGGTAAACGACATCGGCGAATGCGAGGTTCATGCCTTTGGCGCCGGTCGGCGGCACGATATGCGCGCTATCGCCGGCGAGAAACAGCCGCTTGTATTGCATCGGTTCGCAAACGAAGCTGCGCATCGGCGTGATGCCTTTTTGCAGGATATTGCCTTCTGCCAGCTTGCGCGCGCCGCCGAGCCTGGTGTGCAGTTCTTCCCAGATGCGTGCGTCCGGCCAGTTTGCGATGTCCTCGTCGTGATCGCATTGCAGGTATAGCCGCGAAACCGTCGGTGAACGCATGGTGTAAAGCGCAAAGCCGCGGTCGGTGTAGGAATAGATCAGTTCATGATCGGGTGGCGGTGAATCCGCCAGAATGCCAAGCCAGCCGAACGGATAATCGCGGTCGTAAGCCGTCAGAACGCCATCCGGGAAACTCGGACGGCAAATGCCGTGAAAGCCGTCGCAGCCCGCGATAAAATCGCAATCGATCTGCTGCGCCTTGCCTTCATACGTGAAGCGGATATTGGGCTTCTTGGCGCCAAGGTCATGCACGCTGACGTCGTCGACCTCAAACAACAGCGGCGCATCATCGGCCAGCCGCCGCGCCACCATGTCCTTCACGATTTCCTGCTGGCCGTAGATGGTGACGCGCTTGCCGACGAGCTTCTTGAAGTCGAGGCGGTGCAGATCGCCGTTGATGCCGATGTAATTACCCCAGTGCACCATGCTTTCGCGGTTCATGCGCTCGCCAAGACCGATCTCGGTCAGAAAATTGGCGGCCCAGTCTTCGATCAAGCCGGCGCGAATACGATTCTCGATGTAATCGCGGCTGCGGTTCTCGATGATGATCGACTCGATGCCCTGCAAGCGTAGCAGATGCGCCAGCATCAGGCCGGCCGGCCCCGCTCCGATAATCCCGACCTGCGTGCGCACGGTTTGGCCCCCAACGAATGACCTGCCCGATTGCTATAATCGCAAGCATTCGCCGAGGCAAAGGGCCGCTGGGTTCGCTCAGGCTTTCGGCGGCCAGCCGTAACGCGGCACGGCGGCCATGTAGCGCAGATAAGGCTGGCCGAATTTGGCGCTGAGATAGCGTTCCTCGCGCTTGACCACACCGAAATGGATGGTGAGCGCGCCCGCCACCAGCATCACCAACGTCCAGTCCGACGCCAGCGCGATGCCGATACCCGCGACCAGAAACCCCAGCCCGACATACATCGGATTGCGCAGGTAACGGTAGATGCCGCTGGTCACCACCGTTGTCGACGGCTTGTACGGGTTGACCTTGGTGCCGAGGCGCCTGAATGCGCCGACGCCCGTGATCGCCAGTGCCGCACCCGCCGTCACGAACAAGACGCCGAGGATGATGCGCAATTCCATCGACAACAGCAGCGTCAACACATAGGCCGGCACCAGCCAATCGAGCGCAAGGCCTAACAGCAGCACCACGAGCGCAATCAACGGCGGCGGCGCGATGACGCCGGCGGTGTCTTTCGTCTCGGTCATGGTCGCTCCGTCATGCCGTTGCGGCTCACGCCGAAAGCCATTCGACCAGCGCCGCATTCACCGCGTCGGGCTTTTCCAGCGTCGACAGATGCCCGCAATCCGGCACCACCACAAGCTTCGAGCCGATAATGCCGCCGGCCATCTCCTGCGCCAGTTCCGGCGGCGTCGACAAGTCGCCATCGCCGACCAACACCAGCGTCGGGCAGCCGATCTCCGGCAGCAGCGGGCGCGAATCCAGCCGCGACATGATGGCGTGGAGCTGGCGCACGAAGGCCTCCGGCCCGGTCTCTTGCGCCATCTGGCGCACGAGGCCGGTCAGGCGCGGGTCCTGCTGGCGACTCCTGTGCAGAAAGCGCGGGATCGACAGATCGGGAATCTCCGCAAAGCGGCCGGATTGCGCCAAGGCGATTTGCGTGTGGCGCATCTCGGTCTGCGCCGGCGTATCCGGCCGCGCCGAGGTGTCGAGCAGCGCCAGCTTCGAAACGCGTTCCGGCGCCAGCCGCATCATGGCGAAGGCGATGTAGCCGCCCATCGATAGACCGGCGAGCGCAAAGTGCGGCGGCGCGTTGTCTAATATCCGCCTGGCGATCGCCTCGATGCCCGCATCGCGGCGATGATCGGCGACCGAGACCTGGCCAAGCGGCCAAAGTGCCTCGATTTGCGGTCCAAAGAGCCGCGCGCTGCACAGCAGACCCGGAACCAGCACAACCGGCAATGACGCCATAACGACCCTCCGATGGCGAAAACATTAAGAATTAATGCGACTTATAGGCCGACCGTAGCATTGACTTTGGCCCTTTCGGGCCTATCTTCCAGCCAACCGGTGCGAACATAGATTCGACCGTCCCCCGCGCATTGCAACTGGTTTTCATGTCCGGCGCGGGCCCCGGACGGTCTTTGCCTGAGGTTATATGTCCTTTTCCCATCTCGGTTTATCAGACAAAGTTCTCGCAGCCATTGAATCGGCTGGCTACAAGACCCCGACCCCCATCCAAGACCAGGCCATTCCCCACGTTCTCGCCCGCCGCGATGTGTTGGGCATTGCCCAGACCGGCACCGGCAAGACGGCAGCCTTCGTGCTGCCGATGCTCACAATGCTCGAAAAAGGCCGCGCGCGGGCCCGCATGCCGCGCACGCTCATTCTGGAGCCGACGCGCGAACTCGCCGCCCAAGTGGCCGAGCAGTTCGAGAAATACGGCAAGAACCACAAACTCAACGTCGCGCTGATCATCGGCGGCGTTTCCTTCGGCGACCAGGACGCCAAGCTGGTGCGCGGCGTCGACGTGCTGATTGCAACGCCAGGCCGCCTGCTCGATCACTCCGAACGCGGCCGCCTGCTGCTGTCCGGCGTCGAACTGCTGGTCATCGACGAAGCCGACCGCATGCTCGACATGGGTTTCATCCCAGACATCGAGCGCATCGGCAAGCTGGTGCCGTTCACGCGCCAGACGCTGTTCTTCACCGCGACCATGCCGCCGGAAATCCAGCGCATCGCCGACAACTTCCTGCACAATCCGCTGCGCGTCGAAGTGTCGAAGCCGGCAACCGCCGCCACCACCATCACGCAATTGCAGGTCAATGCCGGGCGCGATCCGGCCGACAAGCGCGAGACCTTGCGCCGGCTCATCCGCGGTGCCGACAACTTCAAGAACGCCATCATCTTCTGCAATCGCAAGCGCGAAGTGGCGCTGCTGCATAAATCGCTGGTGCGCCACAAGTTCAACGCGGTGGCGCTGCACGGCGACCTCGATCAATCGAGCCGCACCGCAGCGCTGGACGCCTTCCGCAGCGGCGAAGCCAAGCTCCTGATCGCGTCGGACGTCGCCGCCCGCGGCCTCGATATTCCGGCGGTCAGCCACGTGTTCAATTTCGACGTGCCGCACCACCCGGACGACTACGTCCATCGCATCGGCCGCACTGGCCGCGCCGGTCTGACCGGCACCGCGATCACCATCGTGTCGCCGGCGGAAACCAAGTCGGTCGCCGCGATCGAACGGCTGATGGGCATGCCTATTCCATCGATGGATACGCCAGCCGGAGCGCCGGCTGAGCAAAGCGAACCAGCGCCAACCGAAGCCGCCAGCGGCGAACGTCAGCGCAGCGGACGCCACCAGGGCGAGCGAAATCACGCCAATGGCGGCCGTCCGGAGCGCCATCGCGAGCGCCAGCCGCAGCACCATCGCCAGCCACAACCGGCGCAGCCGCAGCAGGCCCAGAAGCCACAGGAACCGGCCCGCGTCGCCAAGCCGCAGCCCGACCACGCCGAAGATTTCGACGGCAATCATCTGCCGGCGTTCTTGCTCCGGCCGATCACCGCCGCGAAAGCCTGATTTAACTCAGTTAGTTACGTTTGAAATGGCGGCCGCAACATTTGAGAAAGGTTGCGGCCTAATTTTTTGAACGCGCAGTAGTTCCGAATTTACTCCCGATTCACCTCCGTCGAATACCGTCCCCCCGGGGGAAGTGAACGTGGCAACGCCGCCGCGCGCACCTTTTCCTGCAGGCAGGACGTCTGCACAGGGGGTTTTCCGATGAGCGCCTATGCCGACGAGCACGAACGCACGATGGCGTTCTGCGAGATAGCTCTCGGGCAGATCAAGGCGCTGCGCCAGCCGGCAACTCCGCGTAATTACGAGATTTGGTACGCCTACGCGACCGGCTATCAGCCGTCGCTCAATCAGAAAGTCAACGAAATCCTGCAGAAAGGCGAAGGGCTATCCGACGCCGATCTCGAACGGATCTACGAAGCGTATCTGTCGCCGACGCGGCTGACGGAGCGCATCGACAAGGTCGGGACCCAGGTGATGGGCGAGATCGAGCAGGTCATGGCAATGATCGACGCCGCCGCCGGCTCTGCCTCGAACTACACTACGAGTCTTGCCGATATGTCCGAGAAGCTCGGCAATTCGAAGGACCGCGAGGGCCTGCGTTCCATCGTCGAGAGCCTGGTGCAGACCGCCAAGGAGATGGAAGTCTCGAACCAGAAGCTGGAAGAGCGCCTCAACGCCTCCAAGCAGGAAATCGACCAGCTTCAGGAAAACCTCGAGGTGGTCCGCACCGAGAGCCTGACCGATCCCCTCACCCAGCTCGCCAACCGCAAGTTCTTCGACACCACGCTGGAACAAGCCATCGCCGAAGCGCGCGATAAGAACGAGCCGCTGTCGCTGCTGATGACCGACATCGACCATTTCAAGAATTTCAACGACAGCTTCGGCCACCTCACCGGCGACCAGGTGCTGCGTCTCGTGGCGATGTCGGTGAAGCAGAACGTCAAGGGCCAGGATACCGCGGCGCGCTACGGCGGCGAGGAATTCGCCATCGTGCTGCCGAACACTGTGCTGCGCTCGGCAATGACGGTCGCCGACCACATCCGCCGCGCGGTGATGACCAAGGAACTGATGAAGCGTTCGACCGGCGAGCACCTCGGCCGCGTCACGATCTCGGTCGGCGTCGCCACCTGGCGCAAGAACGACACCGTGCAGACGTTGATCGAGCGCACAGACGCCTGCCTTTATGCGGCCAAGCGGCACGGCCGTAACCGGGTGATGTGCGAAACCGACCCGGAAGTCACCGCCGTCGGCACCAAGGCGGTGCCCGCGGCGAAGGTCGCTTAAGCCCCTACTCCGCAGCGTCCTTCGCCGGCGTCAGTTGCACGGACTCGCCGCAGCCGCAGGCCCCGGTCTGGTTAGGGTTATTGAACACGAACTGCGCCGACAATTTCTCGGTCTTGTAGTCCATCTCGGTGCCGAGCAGGAACAGCACGGCTTTCGGATCGACCATGATCTTGACGCCCTTGTCCTCGACCACTTCGTCGGAAGGCTTCACGGCGTCAGCATATTCCATGGTGTATTCCATGCCGGCACAGCCGCCGTTCTTGACACCGACCCGCACGCCAGCGACCGGTTTGTCGGCCCGCGCCATCACGTCCTTGATGCGCAGCGCGGCGGCTTCGGTGAGCCGCATCACTTGGGGTCTCGGTCGTGCAGTGGCCATTTCAAGTCCTCTCGATCTCGCCTCTATCTAGTCCTTAATTCCCGAAATTAAACTCACCACATATTGAGCACGAGTCGGGCCTCGTCCGACATCCGGCTCGGGTCCCATGGCGGGTCCCAGACCACTTCCACTTTGGTTTCCTTGACGCCTGCGACGCTGGAAACGGCGTTCTCCACCATGATCGGCAGTTCCTGCGCTGACGGGCAGTTCGGCGAGGTCAGCGACATGTCGATCTTCACGGCGCGGTCGTCGCCGATATCGATCTTGTAGATCAAGCCGAGCTCGTAGATGTCGGCGGGGATTTCCGGGTCATAGACTGTCTTGATGCCGGCGATGATGTCGTCGGTCAGCCGCGCCAGTTCGTCCTGCGGCAGCGCCGAGGCGCCGCTGACGGCGGCATTCTGCGGCCGCTTTTCCACGGGGAATTCTGACGCCGGCGTTCCTACGGCAACTTCTTTGGTCGTGTCATCGCTCATGCGAAAAATTCCTGCGCCTTCATCAGCGAGGCGGCCAAGATGTCCACCTCGTCCTGGGTATTATACATCCCGAAAGATGCACGGCACGTTGCGGTGACGCCGAAGCGCGCCAGCAGCGGCATCGTGCAGTGGGTGCCGGCGCGCACCGCGACGCCGGAACGGTCGATGATAGTCGCCACATCGTGCGCATGCGCACCCTTGATCTCGAACGACACAATCGGGCCTTTGTCCTTGGCGTTGCCGATAATGCGCAGCGAATTGATCGCGCCCAGTTTGTCGTGGGCGTATTTCAGGAGCGCGCCTTCGTGCGCCCGGATGCGGGCCTTGCCGATCGAATTGATGTAATCGAGCGCGGCGCCAAGGCCGATGGCCTGCACGATGGCCGGAGTGCCGGCCTCGAAGCGATGCGGCGGCTCGCCGTAAGTCACGCGGTCCTCAAACACTTCGCGGATCATCTCGCCGCCGCCGTTGAACGGCTGCATGGCGGCGAGCAGATCGTATTTGCCGTAGAGCACGCCAATGCCGGTCGGGCCGTAGAGTTTGTGGCCAGTCATGGCATAGAAATCGGCGTCGAGGTCGCGCACGTCGACGTCGAGGTGCACCGCACCTTGCGCGCCATCGACCAGCACCGGAATGCCGCGCGCATGGGCGAGTTTGATGACTTGTTTCACCGGCACGACGGTGCCGAGCGCGTTCGACATTTGCGTGATCGCCACCATCTTGGTGCGCGGCGACAGCAGTTTCTCGAACTCGTCGATCAGGAAGTTGCCCTCGTCGTCGACCGGCGCCCATTTGATCACCGCGCCCTGGCGCTCGCGCAGAAAATGCCACGGCACGATGTTGGAATGGTGCTCCATGATCGAAAGCACGATTTCGTCGCCGGCCTGGATGCGCGGGCCGCCGAAACTGGCCGCCACAATATTGACCGCCTCGGTGGCGTTGCGCGTGAAGATGATTTCTTCCTTGCGGCCGGCATTGAGAAAAGCTTGCACCGTCTCGCGCGCGCCCTCGTAGGCCTCGGTCGCCTCGTTGGCGAGATAATGCAGGCCGCGATGCACGTTGGCGTATTGGCTGGTGTAGGCCCTGGTCAGCCGATCGAGCACCTGGACGGGCTTTTGCGCCGAGGCGGCGTTGTCGAGATAAACCAGCGGCTTGCCATAGACCTGCATCGCCAGTGCCGGAAAATCGGCCCGGATCTTCGCGACATCATAAGAACCGTTGCTGATAGCGGCGTGGGTGCTCATGTGCGCGCTCCAAGCCACCGGTGGGCGACGAAATTCAGCGCATCGCGAATGCCTTCATGGGCGATCTCTTCGATGGTCTCGCCGATGAAGGCCTGAACCAGCAGCGATTCGGCTTCTTTCTCATGGATGCCGCGCGACATCAGATAGAATTTCAGGCCCGGATCGAGCGCACCCGCCGTGGCGCCGTGACCGCAGACTACGTCATCAGCGAAGATTTCGAGTTCGGGCTTCTGGTCGGCCTCGGCCTCGTCCGACAGCAGCAGCGACCGCGTCATCATCTTGGCGTTGGTTTTCTGCGCGTGCGGATCGACGACGATCTTGCCCTGGAACACGCCGTGGCTCTGGTCGTCGAGGACGGTCTTGAAAAGCTCGCGGCTGTCGCAACGCGCGGCGGCATGGGTAATCAAAAGCGTGTTGTCGACGTGCTGCTTGTTCTTCAGCAGGCTGGCGCCGCCGATGAAGGCCTCGATGCACTCGCCGGCAAACCGCGCGAAAGTCTGGTTGCGCACCACGGCGCCGCCGATGGTGAAGGCGAAATCCTTGTAGACGGCTTTCTTACCGACCGTGACGCCGAGCGTCGAAATCCGCAACGCGGCATCGCCGTCGCTGCCGATCTTGATGTGATGGACTTGCGCATTATCGCCGATCGACAACTCGAGCGCCGAGTTGACCTGATAATCGACGCCGTCCGGACCGCTGAACGATTCCACAATGGTGACATGAGCGCCCGGCTCGACGATGACCACCGAGCGCGGATACATCGATGCCGCAGCGTTGCCGGAAAACACATGAGCGATGTGGATCGGCTTACGGCTGTCGGCGCCGCGCTTGACGCGGAAGGCGACGCCGCCGGTCATGAACACGGTGTTGAGCCCGAGTGCTGAATCGTCGCCGCCGCCGAATTGGCCCAATTTATAGTCCGGCGTGTCGGCGAGGAACTTGAACAGGTCGACGACCGCGATATCCGCATCGACTTTGGCGCCGCCAACATAGCGGCCATTGACGATGACGATGAGGTCTACATCCACCCCGGACAGAACATTCGCGAGACCGGCAAGCGCATGCGGGCTGAGTTCCGCCGCCGCCGCCAGGGGCTTGGCCTCGCGCATCAGGGCGCGCAGATCGGTATATTTCCAGGCCTCGACGCGGCGATGCGGCAGGCCGCTCGCCTCGAAAGCGCGGAACGCGTCCTCGCGCAAGGTCGCGACCGCGCCGCTGCCCGGCAGCGTGCCGCGCGCGCCCGTATAGGCCACGCTCAGGCCCTGCTCGGCAGGAGTCTTGATGAGAGTCACTTCAGCCATCGTAGCCCTTGCATCCTGCTGCCGCGCAACCTCGCGCGATCAGACTTCAACCAAGCCGAGCCTGCGCTCGACACGATCCAGACGGGCATCGATGCGATCGACACGAACGGAGAGATTGGCCATTTGAGTCGTCATATGGCCCATCTGAACCTCCAAATTGCCGACGCACTGGGTCAGCTCAAGCAGACGCACGTTTTGCGTCTCAAGCTGCTCACGAATCGCGCGCAGATGTTGAAGAACCAAACTCTCCGCTTCAGTCATGATCGCATCTTAGCCCAATTTACCTTCAATTTCGATCCTCATTTCACGTTACGCCCGCCTCGTCGGCATATTGCGCATAGCCCTTGGCTTCCAGTTCGAGCGCGAGGTCCTTGCCGCCGGTTTTCACCACACGGCCTTTGGCCATCACGTGCACGACGTCGGGCACGATATAGGTCAGCAGGCGTTGGTAATGCGTGATGACGATCATGCCGCGATCCGGCGAACGCAGCCGGTTGACGCCGTCGGCCACGATCTTGAGGGCGTCGATGTCGAGACCGGAATCGGTCTCGTCGAGTACCGCCAGCCGCGGCTGCAAAATCGCCATTTGCAGAATCTCGTTGCGCTTCTTTTCGCCGCCGGAGAAGCCGACATTGACCGCGCGGCGCAGCATCTCCTGGCTGACGCCGAGATTGGCCGAGGTCTCGCGCACCAGCTTCATGAAATCGGGCGTGGAGAATTCCGGTTCGCCACGCGTCTTGCGTTGCGCATTGAGCGCGGTGCGCAGGAACGTCATGGTAGCAACGCCGGGCACTTCGACGGGATACTGAAACGCCAGGAAACACACCCTTGGCGGCGCGCTCGTCGGGCGCCATGCCCAGAATGCTTTCGCCGTCGAGCAGGATTTCGCCCCCGGTGATTTTGTAATTGTCCTTGCCTGCCAGCACATAAGCCAGCGTCGATTTGCCGAAACCGTTCGGCCCCATGATGGCGGCGATCTGGCCCTTCTCCACGGTCAGCGTCAGGCCGTTGAGGATTTTCTTGTCCTCGACCTCGACATGCAGATTTTTGATCTCAAGCAACGACATAAAATTAACCCACGCTTCCTTCCAGCGAGATCGAGATCAGCTTCTGCGCCTCGACCGCGAATTCCATCGGCAACTGCTGCAACACGTCCTTGACGAAGCCGTTGACAACCAAGGCGGTTGCCTCTTCCGCCGACATCCCCGCGCTGCCGGCAATAAAACAGCATGTCTTCGGAGATCTTCGAAGTGGAGGCCTCGTGCTCGAACACCGCGGAGGAATTCTTCGCTTCGATATAGGGCACGGTATGGGCGCCGCATTGGTTGCCAATGAGCAGCGAGTCGCAATTGGTGAAGTTGCGCTGAAGTTGCGCGCGTTGGTCGCCTTGCGGTGCGCGGTGACCAGGCCGCGATAGGTGTTGTTGGATTTGCCCGCCGAGATACCCTTGGAAATGATCCGGCTGGTCGTGTTCTTGCCGAGATGGATCATCTTGGTGCCGGAATCGACCTGCTGGCGGCCGTTCGAAATCGCGATCGAATAGAACTCGCCGCGCGAATTGTCGCCGCGCAGGATGCAACTCGGATATTTCCAGGTGATCGCCGACCCGGTCTCGACTGGGTCCAGGAAATCTTGGAATTCTTGCCGCGGCAATCGCCACGCTTGGTGACGAAGTTGAAGATGCCGCCTTTGCCGTCGGCGTCGCCCGGATACCAGTTCTGCACCGTCGAATATTTGATCTCGGCGTCGTCATGCGTCACCAGTTCGACGACGGCGGCGTGCAACTGGTTCTCGTCGCGCATCGGCGCGGTGCAGCCTTCGAGGTAGCTGACGTAAGCGCCCTTGTCGGCGATGATCAGCGTGCGTTCGAACTGGCCGGTGTTCTTCTCGTTGATGCGGAAATAGGTCGACAGCTCCATCGGGCAGCGCACGCCCGGCGGCACGTAGACGAACGAGCCGTCAGAGAACACCGCTGAATTGAGGGTCGCAAAGAAGTTATCGGTCACCGGAACGACGGAGCCGAGATACTTGCGCACCAGTTCGGGGTGCTCCTGCAGCGCTTCCGAAATCGGCATGAAGATCACGCCGGCGCGCTTGAGCTCTTCCTTGAAGGTGGTGGCGACCGACACGCTGTCGAACACGGCGTCGACCGCGACACGGCGCTCGCCTTCGGTCTAACGACGCCGGCCAGGATTTCCTGCTCGCGCAGTGGAATGCCGAGCTTCTTGTAGGTTTCCAGAATCTGCGGATCGACCTCGTCGAGCGAGGCCAGCGCGTTCTTTTTCGGCTGCGAAAAGTAATAGGCGTTCTGGTAATCGATCTTGGGATAGTCGACGCGCGCCCAGGTCGGCTCGCGCATGGTCAGCCAGCGGCGATAGGCCTCGAGACGCCACTCCAGCATCCACGCCGGCTCGTTCTTCTTGGCCGAGATGTAGCGAACGGTGTCTTCCGACAGGCCGATCGGGGCCTTCTCGGATTCGATGTCGGTGACGAACCGTATTTGTATTGGTCAACGTCAATTCGGCGGACCTGTTCGACGGTCTCTTGTACGGCCGGCATTCTTCCCTCCGTGCGGTTTCAAGGACCGCGGGTTGGATTTGTCGGTTATGGTCGGTTCGCTTATCGCGTTGCGATCATTCTATCGGGGCCGCATTATGCGGCATTCGCTCGCTTCTTAAGTAAGGACGAAATCACTTTATTCCAGGCACTTAGTAGCTGTTCGACCTCTGCCTCGGCGGTACTCCAGCCAAGACTGAAGCGTATGGCGCCCCCGGCAAGGCGGGTTCCACGCCCATCGCCAGCAGCACGTGCGAGGCCTGCACCTTGCCGGAGGAACAGGCGGCGCCCGACGAGCAGGCTATGCCATTGAGATCGAAAAGAGATTATTATTGCGGTCTCGGCTTTCAGCCCGGGAACCGCGGCCAGCGTCGTATTGGGCAAGCGCGGTGCACTGGCGCCGAAAACCACGGCGGCGGGGCGTGGTGGCCTTGAGACCGGCTTCAAGCCTGTCGCGCAGCACGGTCATGCGCTCGGCTTCGGCGCGCCACTGGGCCGCGGCGGCAGCCGCTGCCGCGCCGAAACCAGCGATGGCCGCAGCGTTCTCGGTGCCGGCGCGAAGGCCGCGTTCCTGGCCGCCACCACGGATCAGCGGTTCGGCGATGTGAATGTCGGCCCGGCGAATGAGCGCACCGGCGCTTGCGGGCCGCCGAGCTTGTGCGAGGAGAGGCTGAGCAAATCGGCATCGAGCACAGCCAGCGAGCAATCGATGCGGCCTGCACCCTGCACCGCGTCTACATGCAACAGGCCATCGGCGGCGTGGACGATGGCCGCGATCTCGGCAATCGGCTGGATCACGCCGGTTTCGTTGTTGCCGAGCATGACCGATACCAGCGGCCGCTCGGACCGCAGAAGATGGCGCTCAAGCTGCACCAGGTCGACAAGCCCATCGGCAGTCACCGGCAGCACTTCGACACGGTCCGCCGCAAAGCGTCCGCCGCTGCGTACCGACGGATGCTCGATGGCCGATACGAACAGCCGGTCGCGCAGTTCCTTGCGGCCGCCGACTTCGAGCGCCGGCGCCAAAGCCAGCATGTTGGCCTCGGTGGCACCCGATGTGAAAATGACATTCTTGGCATCGGCGCCGGCCAAAGCGGCGACCGCGAGGCGCGCGTCCTCAACCATCTGGCGGGCGGCGCGGCCCTCGCCATGGACAGACGACGCATTGCCGGTCAGTTCGAGCGCCGCCACCATGGCGTCGTACGCTTGCGGCCGCAGCGGAGCGGTCGCATTCCAATCGAAATAGGCTCGTTCCGCCAT
>JBBCIM010000005.1:0-230000 GCA_037200245.1 Pseudolabrys sp. | reverse complement strand
TTCGCCCGCCAGGTAATCCGCGTCTCCACCATCACACGCGCCGGCAACCGCGAGATCGTGCGCGTGCGGCCGTTCGTGCGCATCGCCGGCAATCTTTCGCTCAGCGTTTCCGACCTGAGCGCCAACATCCCGCCGTTCAATCCGCAACGCATGCTCGCCGAAACGACGCCGGGCGCGACGACCGCCGATGCGCCGCAAGCCGAACCCGACGCCGAAGTCGCCTTCGTCATGCGCGACCTGGCGCCGATGATGCCGAAGCTCAAAATCGCGTTGTCGACGCCGAACGACGATGTCTTGGCCCGCGTACGCGCCGCCGCCGAGTGGAGCGACAAGGCCGCCAATCATTTGCCGGTTGCCGCCAACATCACCGGCATCAAGCTCGCTTATGCCGGCGAGGCCACCGCCGATCCTTATGCCGGCTTCGAAGCCCGCATCGTTCCCGAAAACATTACGCTGCTGCCGAAAACCACCAGCGAGGCCACCGGTGGCAATGCCTTCAACGAGCGCGTCATCGTCGCCAAGAAGAGCGACACCGTTGGCAGCATCTTGCGCGATCTCGGCGCCACGCCGGACGATATCGGCGCGATCAACAGGGTGCTTGGCCCGCGCGGCCGCGACGGCGGCATCAAGGAAGGCCAGAAGGTCAAGGTGCTGATGGCGCCGATGACGGGGTCCCAGCGTCTCCAGCCGATCCGCGTCATCGTCGCCAGCGACGCCTCCGTCGAGGCCATCGTGGCGCTGTCCGACATCGGCAAATATGTTTCGGTCGACGTCAAGAATGTCGACACCGAAGTGGCCGATGCTTCCGATAACAACGACGATGCCAACGACACCTCGGGCGTGCGGCTTTATCAAAGCGTCTATGAGACCGCGCTACGCAATCAGATCCCCCGTCCGATCATCGACGACCTGATCCGCATCTATTCGTATGACGTCGATTTCCAGCGCAAGGTGCAGCCCGGCGACTCGTTCGAGGTGCTTTACGCCGGCGAAGAAGAGACGCCGGCGCCCGACAGCCGCAACGACGTGCTATTCGCGACCCTTACCGTGGGCGGCGAGACCAAGAAATTCTACCGCTTCCAGTCACCCGACGACGGGCTGGTCGACTACTACGACGACGCCGGCAAGAGCGCGAAGAAGTTCCTGGTGCGCAAGCCGGTAGCCGAAGGCATCATGCGCTCGTCGTTCGGCATCCGCCGGCATCCGATCCTCGGTTACACCAAGATGCATACCGGCGTGGACTGGGCGGCACCGACCGGCACGCCAATATACGCCTCCGGCAACGGCGTTATCGAAAAAGCCGGCTGGGAATCGGGTTACGGCAAATTCGTGCTGATCCGCCACAATAACGGTTACGAGTCGGCCTACGGCCACATGAGCGCCTTTGCCCGCGGCATCGACGAAAACACCCGCGTCCGCCAGGGCCAGGTGATCGGTTTCGTCGGCTCAACCGGCCTGTCGACCGGCTCGCACGTGCACTACGAAATTAGGGTCAACGGCCGCTTCGTCGATCCGATGCGCATCAAGCTGCCGCGCGGCCGCGAACTGCAAGGCCCGATGCTCGCCGCATTCGAAAACGAACGCGAGCGGCTCGACAACATCATGGCGCGCAAGCCCGCGCGTGTGGCGTCGAGTAGCGGGCCGGTCCGGTGAGCCAGAGCGCAGCCCCGTCTATCGACCAACCCTTTGCCATTCGCTCCAGCCGCCTGTGGGCGCTGGTGACGTTCCAGCTCACGCACTTCATCTTCCCGATGCGGATGTCGGCCGACAGTCGTGGCATCTCGATGCATCAGGTGCAGTTCTGGCTTACGCCGTGGTCACGCACGGACGAACATCTGCCGATGTCGCATGTCGCCGAAGTCGAACTGGACCGCGGCCTGCTCTGGGACGCGATCCGCATCGAGAGTTCCGGCGGCATCGATCCGCTGCGGATCGCGGGCTTGTCGAAATTCCACTCAGGCAGCTTCGTTGAGAGACTTCGCGGGATGATGGGCAAGTAGGCCTTGCGCGCGCCCCCGCGGTCGCGGGGACGAGCAATGCTTTTCGTCTTACGCAGCTTGCGCGAGCTTGCCGTTGAAGGTCAGGCCGTTCTTGCCGGCCGAAATCGTGACCTTCTCGCCATCCTTGATGGTCCCGGACAGGATCATCTCGGCCAGTTGATCCTGGACCGCCTTCTGGATGACCCGCTTCAAAGGCCTGGCACCGTACGCCGGATCCCAGCCTTTTTCCGCCAGCCATTCGCGCGCGCCCGCATCGAGTTCGACCGTGATCTTGCGGTCGTCGAGCAGCTTCTGCAGACGCTTCATCTGGATGTCGACGATACGCGTCATCTCCGACTTCTTGAGGCGATGGAACAGGATAATCTCGTCGATGCGGTTGAGGAATTCCGGACGGAACGCCGCGCGCACGACACCCATCACCTGAGGACGCACCGCCTCGGTGTCCTCGCCTTCCGGCTGGGCCACCAGGAAATCGGCGCCGAGGTTCGACGTCATCACGATCAGGACGTTGCGGAAGTCGACCTGATGGCCCTGCCCGTCGGTCAGCCGGCCGTCGTCAAGCACTTGCAGCAGGACGTTGAACACATCCGGATGCGCCTTCTCGATCTCGTCGAACAGCACGACCTGGTAAGGCCTGCGCCGCACCGCTTCGGTCAGCGCACCGCCTTCCTCATAGCCGACATAACCCGGAGGCGCGCCGATCAACCGCGCCACCGAATGCTTCTCCATGTATTCCGACATGTCGATGCGGATCAGCGCATTCTCATCGTCGAACAAATACTCGGCGAGCGCCTTGGTCAGTTCGGTCTTGCCGACGCCGGTGGGTCCTAAGAACATGAACGAGCCGATCGGCCGGTGCGGGTCCTGCAGGCCGGCGCGGGCGCGCCGCACAGCGGTTGCAACCGCACGTACGGCTTCGGCCTGGCCGATGACGCGTTTGGCCAGTTCGTCTTCCATGCGCAGCAGCTTTTCTTTCTCGCCTTCGAGCATGCGGTCGACCGGCACGCCGGTCCAACGCGACACCACGCCGGCGACGTGATCGGCGGTGACGGTCTCTTCCATCATCGCGCCTTTCGTCGACTCCGAGCCTTCGGTCGCCTTGAGCTTCTTTTCCAGCTCGGGGATTCGGCCATAGGCCAGCTCACCGGCGCGCTGGTATTCGCCCTTGCGCTGCGCATTGGCGAGCTCGGCACGCAACTGGTCGAGTTCGGTCTTGAGCTTCTGGGCGCCGGACAGCTTTTCCTTTTCCGACTTCCAGCGCGTGGTGATGTCGGCGGATTGCTTTTCCAGCCCGATCAATTCGGTCTCAAGCCGCTTGAGGCGGTCCTTGGAGCCCGGATCGGTTTCCTTTTTCAGCGCCTCCTGCTCGATCTTCAGCCGCACGATCTCGCGGTCGATGGAATCGAGTTCCTCGGGCTTGGAATCGACCTGCATCTTCAGACGCGCCGCGGCCTCGTCGACCAGGTCGATGGCCTTGTCCGGCAAAAAACGGTCGGTGATGTAGCGGTTCGACAGAGTCGCCGCGGCGACGATGGCCGAGTCGCTGATGCGCACGCCGTGATGCTGCTCGTATTTGTCCTTGAGCCCGCGCAGGATCGAGATGGTGTCCTCGACGGTCGGCTCGGACACGAAGACCGGCTGGAAGCGCCGCGCCAAAGCGGCGTCCTTCTCGACGTGCTTCTTGTATTCGTCGAGCGTGGTGGCGCCGATGCAATGCAGTTCGCCGCGCGCCAGCGCCGGCTTGAGCAGGTTCGACGCGTCCATGGCGCCGTCGCCTTTGCCGGCACCGATGAGGGTGTGCATTTCATCGATGAACAGGATGATGCCGCCTTCGGCCGAGGTGACTTCCGACAGCACGGCTTTGAGGCGTTCTTCGAATTCGCCGCGATATTTCGCGCCAGCGATCAATGCGCCGAGGTCAAGCGACAGCAGCTTCTTGTCTTGCAGGCTTTCCGGTACGTCGCCATTGACGATGCGCAGCGCCAGGCCTTCGACGATGGCCGTCTTGCCGACGCCGGGCTCGCCGATCAGCACCGGGTTGTTCTTGGTCCGGCGCGACAGAACCTGGATGGTGCGGCGGATTTCCTCGTCACGGCCGATCACCGGATCGAGCTTGCCGTCACGCGCGGCCTGGGTGAGGTCGCGGGCATATTTCTTTAGCGCGTCGTAGGCGTTCTCGGCGGACGAGGAGTCCGCGGTGCGGCCCTTGCGCAGCGCGTTGATGGCGGCGTTGATATTTTGCGGCGTGACGCCGGCCTTGGCCAGGATCTGCCCGGCCTCGCTGTCTTTTTCCAGCGCCAGCGCGAGCAGCAGCCGCTCGACGGTGACGAAACTATCGCCGGCTTTCTCGCCGGCCTTTTCGGCGGCGTCGAATACGCGGGCGAGCGCGGGCGCTAGATAGACCTGGCCGGCGCCGCTGCCCGAAACCTTCGGCAACTTGGCGAGCGCGGCCTCGACCGCCTGCAAAGCCTGGCGGGAATTGCCGCCCGAGCGGTCGATCAGACCGGCGGCGAGCCCTTCCGGGTCGTCTAGCAGGACTTTGAGCAGATGTTCAGGCGCGAATTGCTGGTGGCCTTCGCGCAGAGCCATGCTTTGCGCCGATTGGACGAATCCCTTGGCGCGGTCGGTGTACTTCTCGAAATTCATAGTTCGCTCCCTCGGCCCATTATGGCGCCGCAAAAATCAGGTCCCCGAAGGCGACCCATCGCCCCTAATGTAGGAGCCATTATTGCAGTTTGAAGAGCCGTCCGGCTTGATATAGGTCAGCCTTAACGCCCTCCCGGCCGGCCTGGAAATACCCGTGAATCAATGACAACACGCGTTGACGCGATCTACCGCTACCCTGTGAAAGGACTGTCGCCGCAGCGCCTGGCGCGGACCACGCTGACCCCCGGCGCGACCTTGCCGGCCGACCGGCTTTACGCCATCGAAAACGGCCCCTCAGGCTTCGACCCGGCCGCACCCGCGTACTTCCCGAAGCAGCGTTTCCTGATGCTGATGCGCAACGAGCGGCTGGCGACTTTGCGCACCGATTACGACGAGGCGACCCACACGCTCGTCATCCATGCGGAGGGGCGCGAGGCCGCGCGCGGCGACCTGCGTACGCCCGAAGGGCGGCAGGTAATAGAGGGGTTCTTTGCCGGCTTCATGCCGGACGAATTGCGCGGTCCGCCGAAGGTGCTGTTCGGCTCCGGGCATCCGCACAGCTTCTCGGACGTGTCCAAGAAAGTGGTGTCGATCATCAACCTCGCCTCGGTGGCGGCGGTCGAGACCGTCGTGGGCGCAGCTGTGCATCCGTTGCGTTTCCGCGGCAATCTCTATGTCGCGGGCTGGCCGGCCTGGCAGGAATTCGAGTTGATGAGCCGCGAACTTGAAGTGGGCGGCGCCCGACTGAAGGTGATCAAGCGCATCGTGCGTTGCGCGGCGACCGACGTCGATCCGGACACCGGCATCCGCGACCTGAAGCTGCCGCGCAGCTTGATGCAGAATTTCGGCCACGCCGACTGCGGCGTCTATGCCGAGGTGGTGACCGGCGGCGACATCGTCGAGGGCGATGCACTCAATCTTGTTCCGTAAATCTCAGCGCAGGCCGAACACGCCGCCCAGATCGGCGACGCGGCCCGGCTGCTGCTGAACCTGGCGCTGGCGCTGCGGCGCGACTTGATGCTGCCGCAGCGGCGCGGCCTGGACGCGCTCCGGGCGGCGAGCCTGCGCGCGATCCTTCAGACCGAGAAATTCGGCGAGGCCCGGCTCAAGCGGCAGGTTGCGGCGCGCCGACAGCGTCGACACCGGCGCAGGCGCCGGCTCGGCGAGTTGTTCAACGGCGCGGCGCGGCTCAACCGGCTGCGGTTGCGCCTGCGGCTGGCTCTGCGGGCGCGCTTGCGCGACCTGAGGGCTAGGCCGTTCCGAACGAGTCTGCTCGGCTTCGATGGCGGCCAGCAATTCGGCGATCGGCGACGAGATCCCCGGTTCGGAGGCGGAGCGATTGGGCGCGCTGCGATCGGCGACCTGGGTCGTGTCCGGCCGGTCGCCGGTCGGCATGACATAGGCGATCACGCGCGAGCGGGCATAAGTCGCCTCGCCGACACGCTTGTTGTGATTGCCGGAAATGATGATCGGATTGCCCTGCGGGTCGATGCCGGTGACGACACCGACATGGCCGCCACGCTTGCCGCGGGTGAGGACGGCGATGGCGCCGATCTGCGGTTCGGAAATGCGGCGGCCGTATTGGGCGAAGGATTTGGCGGCGTCCGAATTGGTGCCGGCATAGCCGACTTTGTGGAGCACCATGTTCATGAAGGTCGCGCACCACAGGCGGCTGCGCGCGGTCGGATTAGTGCCCATATATTTGCGAGCTTCGCTGACCAGCGCCGGCCAGCCGAACATCGGCCGCTTCGGTTCCTGGGCGACCGGCATGGTGACGAGACGCGCAGCGCGTTCGTCGCGCGCGATCGGCTTGGACGGATGCTTGGGCGCAACTTTGGCCCCAACCGGCGGCGCATGCTGCGCGACTGCTTTCTTTTGCTGCTTGGCGAGGCCCTGTGGCGAGGGAATACCGAAGGCCGGGATGCTCAAAGCGAGAAGGCTGACGCAGCCCAGGGTGAGCACGACCTTTGACTTGAAACGCATGAACGATTCCCCGTTGGCCCAGTGTTCTTTGCGCGCAGTTTTCGCGGCGCCTTCAGGGAATTAGCACGAGACTTTTCTGAAAATTTTGCCAATTGAATTAAGGATGAAGTGGTTACGGCAGACGGTAAACGCCCGGGCGTCGCGCGCAAACGCAAACAAAAAAATGCGCCCCGCCGATTGCCCGGCGAGGCGCAAATTTAATTTTCGAAAATGCCGGGCTTCGATCAGCCGCCGGGCATCACGTAAGCCGCAATGCGCGAGCGCGGATAAACCGACTCGGCGACGGTGCGGTTGTGGTTACCGGACACGATGATCGGATTGCCCGAGGCATCGACGCCCGACACGACACCGACGTGATGATTCATCACGGCGATGGCGCCGACCTGCGGCCCCGAAACGCGGGTGCCGTACTTGGCATAGGCGATGGCCAAATTGCCGCCGCCGGCATGGCCGGTCTTCTTGAGCACCAGGTCCATGAAAGCACCGCACCACTGGGTGCCGCGGCCGGTCGGATTGGTCCCGATATAACGACGGGCTTCCGAAACCAGCGAGTCGGAAGTGAAGCCGCCAAAGGCGGAGTTGGCGTGCGATTGAGCCGCGCGCCGCTGGCCTTGGGTCGCTTCGCCGGACGTCGCCGGAGTAGCCGCCATCACTGCCGGATAGCGGTCGTCACGCGTCGCGCCCGCGACCGAAGCTTGGACCGCCGCCTGTGTGGCGTGGTGCCGATGCGCGTGTCGATGAGCGGGCTTTGCCATCGCCGGAACGGTGGAAACGGCCACCGCGACTGAACACAACAACACTGCCGCCCGTCGTTTTGTATCAAGCTTCATTAGTTTAGTCCCCTTTTCATCAAGCAATCTGATCGTCCCCGACAGAATCAGAGCCGAACGAAAGGCCTAAACGCCGGTCAAGCGTGGCAGAATCGTGATCATAGAGAGGTCATATTACGAAACGCATGGCTGCTATACCGCGTTAATACATTCCTAATAACAACTATAGCCTAAATTACTTCAAAAATTATCCAAAGATAGTTCGAATACAGAGTTCGATAAGATGTATACTTGGCCGACCAGTTATCGGTCGGGTCGCCGCAAAGTTAAAGCGAGCCGTGCGTCATTTGACAGGTGTCGGCACCGGCGCGGCTGGCCAAAGCCGCGCGCACCGCACAGGTCGGGTAAAGGCGGGCCGTCAGCCCTTGCGGCTGAGCAAGAACACCGCCTGCTCGCCGAACAGGTTCCAGAACCACCACGGCGCGTTGAGCCGCAGCGGCGAGCCCCAGGCGTTGAGCGCCACCGCCTTTTCCAACTTGACCCCGACCTCGGTGCAAAGCTGGCGGAAGTCCTTGATGGTGCAATGGTGAATGTTGGGCGTGTCGTACCAGCTATAGGGCAGGATATCGGTCCGCGGCATGTGGCCGGCGAACAGCAATTGCAGGCGGACCTGCCAGTGGCCGAAATTCGGGAACGACACGACGGCGCGGCGGCCGATCCGCAGCATATGCTCGAGCACGACGCGCGGCTGGCGCGTCGCCTGCAACGTCTGCGACAGGATGACGTAGTCGAAGGCATCGTCCGGATAATCGGCAAGGTCGGTGTCAGCGTCGCCCTGGATCACGGCAAGGCCCTTGGCGACGCAGGCGTTCACGCCCTCGCGCGACAACTCGATGCCGCGGCCGTCGACGCCGCGGGTTTCGCCCAGAAGGCTGAGCAGTTCGCCATCGCCGCAGCCGACGTCGAGCACTTTAACGCCGCGCTCCACCATCTCCGCGATCAGCACGAGATCGACGCGGTTGCCGCCGGCATTCCGCTCGATATTGGCGGCTGTGAGGTTGCTCATGGGGTCTTGGCCTTCGCGGGTACGGTCGGAGGAAGTTTGCGCGCCTTTCCTGCGCCGTCGAGGAAACCGCGCACGATGCCGAACATTTCCGGCTCCTCAAGCAGGAAAGCATCGTGGCCTTTGTCGGTGACGATTTCGGCAAACGACACGCGGGCGCTCGATGCGTTGAGCGCATGCACGATGGCGCGCGATTCCGAAGTCGGGAACAGCCAGTCGCTGGTAAACGAAATCACGCAGAACCGCGTCGGCGTGCCCTTGAAGGCGTTGGCCAGCACGCCGCCGGCGTCTGCCGCCAGATCGAAGTAGTCCATCGCGCGGGTCAAATAGAGATAGGAATTGGCGTCGAAACGATCGACGAACGACGAGCCCTGGTGGCGCAGATAGGATTCGACCTCGAAATCCGCGTCGAACGAGAATGACGGATTTTCTCGGTCCTGGAACTTGCGGCCGAACTTCCGGTGCAGCGCGGCGTCGGACAGATAGGTGATGTGCGCACCCATGCGCGCGACCGCGAGGCCGCGCCGCGGGTCGGTGCCTTCAAGAAAATAACGGCCGCCGCGCCATTCCGGATCGGCCATGATGGCCTGACGGCCGACCTCGTGGAACGCGATGTTCTGCGCCGAATGTCGTGTGGCGCAGGCAATCGGCAGCGCCGAGAACACGCGCTCGGGAAAACTCGCCGCCCATTGCAATACCTGCATGCCGCCCATCGAACCACCGATGACGGCGAACAGCGTGTCGATGCCGAGATAATCGATGAGCATCGCCTGCGCGCGCACCATGTCGCGAATGGTGATGACGGGAAAATCCAGTCCCCACGGCTGGTTGGTCTTAGGGTTGATCGAAGCCGGGCCGGTCGAGCCGAGACAGCCGCCGACGACGTTCGAACAAATGACGAAATAGCGGTCGGTATCGACCGGCTTGCCGGGGCCGATCAGCGTTTCCCACCAGCCGGATTTCTTGGTGACCGGATGCACGTTGGCGACGTGCTGATCGCCGGTCAGCGCGTGGCACACCAACACGGCATTGGACCGGTCGGTGTTGAGGGTGCCGTAGGTCTGGTAGGCGATTTGAAACGGGCTAAGATCGACGCCGCTGTCGAGCCGCAGCGGACGGTCGGCGCCGAACACCGCGACCTGCGAGGTCGGGTGATCCACCTCGCGCAAGCCTTCGCCGCGCTCCTTGTCGTTCTTCAGCGGTTTGGCAGTCACCATCTCGATACTGGCCTCCGCGGGAGGTCTCCCAGCAACACCGGACGACAGGCCATAAAAAAACCCGGCCTGAATAAAGGTTCGGCCGGGATCACATGTGTCCCCGGCCTGTTTAGCGACTTGTTTAACGTGGCTGCAAGCCGGCCGGCTCAAATGACCACGACCAAAGACTTAGTCCCGGCTATCGTTTTCGTCAAGGTGACCCGCCGACAGATGCACGCCCGGGCCGCCGGCGGCCTTCCGAAAGCGCCATGTTTTCTTTGATTTCAAGGCCCGGCCCTCCTATCAATGCCGCCATGACGACAGAAAAGCCGAAGCCAAAGACGATATCGGACGCACCCGCCTTGGGCGATCTGCGCAAGGAGATCGACCGGATCGATGAATCCATGCACCGCCTGCTGATGGAACGCGGCGAGATCATCGACCGGCTCATTGCCGTGAAGAAAAGCCAGGAAACCGGCTCAGCATTCCGTCCGGTGCGCGAGGCCGAGATGATGCGCCGCCTGGTGCAGCGGCATACAGGCATCCTGCCGCTCGATACCGTCGAGAGCATCTGGCGCGTCATCATCTCGACTTTCACTTACGTGCAATCGCCTTTCTCGGTGCACGCCGACCTGTCGGCCGGCGACGCGCTGATGCGCGATTCCGCAAGATTCCATTTCGGCTTTACGGTTCCGTTCATTCCCCATATGGGCGCGGCCGGCGTCGTCGAAGCGGTGTCGTCGTCGAAAGGCGATCTCGGCCTGGTGGCGGCAGCCTCGGTGGCCGGCGACGGCGCCTGGTGGAACGCGCTGGAATTCGACGCCGCGCCGAAGATCATCGCCCGCCTGCCCTTCGTCGAGCGCGCCGACCACCCGGCGGCTTTGCCGGTGTTCGTGATTTCGCGCGTCGCCGCCGATGCCATGGCCACCGAAGCCGTGGTGTGGAGCGTCCGCGTCTCGGGCTGGGGCTCCGGCCCGGCGCAGGCTTTGTCGATGCTGGCCGATTTCATCGCCGTGCCCGACCGCGCCTTCGACGGCGCGGCCCTGCTGGTAACGTTGTCCAAGGACGTGAGCCTGGAAAAAATCAGCTCCGCCATGGTTAAGGCCGGGGCCACGGTGCGCTCGTCGGCCCTCGTCGGCAGCCACGCAACCCGCTATACGGTCGGCGCCGAAAAGGGCAAATGAGACACCCACGGTGTCATCGCCCGCGAAGGCGGGCGATCCAGCACTTCTAATTGCTGGATGCCCCGCCTGCGCGGGGCATGACAACAACTGAGGCTAATGATGACTGCCAACCGTCCGCAACCGCGCTCCGGCGTGCTCGATATCGCCCCCTACATTCCGGGCAAGAGCACGGCGCCGGGCGTCGCCAAAGTGTTCAAGCTGTCCTCCAACGAGACGCCGCTGGGGCCGGGCGCGAACGCTATCGCCGCCTATCGCGAAGTCGGCGAACACCTTGAGGACTATCCGGACGGCGCGGCGTCGGCCTTGCGCGAGGCGATCGGCGGCGTTTTCGGTCTCGATCCGGCACGCATCGTTTGCGGCGCCGGCTCCGACGATCTGCTCAATCTGCTGGCGCGCGCCTACCTCACCGATGGCGACGAGGCGATCCACACCACGCACGGCTTTCTGGTCTACCCGATCGCGACGATGGGCACCGGTGCCCTGCCCGTGGTCGCACCGGAAACGAATTTCACCGCCGACGTCGATGCCATCCTCGCGCGCGTGACGCCGAAGACCAAAATCGTGTTCCTGGCCAACCCGAACAATCCGACCGGGACCTACATTCCGTTCGACGAGGTCAAACGGCTGCAACGTTCGCTGCCGGGCAACGTCTTGCTTGTCCTGGACGCGGCCTATGCCGAATACGTGCGGACCAACGATTACGAGTCCGGCATCGAATTGGTCGCGACCACAGACAACGTCGTGATGACGCGCACCTTCTCGAAGATCTACGGCTTGGCCGCGCTGCGGCTCGGCTGGATGTACGGCCCTGCCCATGTGGTGGACGCCGTCAACCGCATCCGCGGGCCGTTCAACGTCAACGCTCCGGCCATCGCTGCCGGCATTGCCGCTATTCGTGACACCGCGCATGTCGAACGCTCGCGCGAGCACAATACGCAATGGCTGGCCTGGGTCACCGACGAGATCGGCAAGCTCGGCCTTAAGGTGACGCCGAGCGTGGCGAATTTTGTGCTGATCCATTTCCCCGAGACTGCGGGCCGCACCGCCGGCGACGCCAACGCGTTCCTGATGAAACGCGGCCTGATCCTGCGCCAGGTCACCGCCTACCTGTTGCCGAACGCACTGCGCATGACGATCGGCAGCGAAGAAGCCAACCGGCTGGTGGTGAAGGCGCTCGCCGAGTTCCTGGGGAAGAAGGCGTGAGCAAGCCTGCTACCTTATTCAATCGGGTCGCGCTGATCGGCGTCGGGCTGATCGGCTCGTCGATTGCGCGCGCCGCCAAGGCACAAGGCGCGGCGGGCTCGATCGTCGCTACCGCGCGTTCGGCGGCCACGCGCAAGCGCGTCGCCGAATTGGGCCTGGCCGATCAGGTTGTCGAGACCAATGCCGCCGCGGTCGAAGGCGCCGACCTCGTCATCGTCAGCATCCCAGTCGGCGCTTGCGGCCCCGTGGCCGCGGAAATCGGCCCGCATCTGGCGCCTGGCGCCATCATCTCGGACGTCGGCTCAGTGAAAGGCTCGGTGGTGCGTGATATGGCGCCGCATCTGCCGAAACATGTGCATTTCGTGCCAGCGCATCCGGTGGCCGGCACCGAATATTCCGGCCCCGACGCCGGCTTTGCCGAACTGTTCGTCAACCGCTGGTGCATTCTGACGCCGCCCACAGGCACCGACCCGCAGGCGATCGAGAAGCTCGCGGCGTTCTGGCGGCTGCTCGGCGCCAATGTCGAGACCATGGCGCCCGACCACCACGATCTGGTGCTGGCGGTGACCAGCCATCTGCCGCATCTGATCGCCTACACCATCGTCGGCACTGCCGATGAGCTGCAAACGGTGACGCGCTCGGAAGTGCTGAAATTTTCTGCCGGCGGCTTCCGCGATTTCACACGCATCGCGGCGTCCGATCCGACGATGTGGCGCGATATTTTCATCGCCAACAAGGACGCCGTGCTGGAGATGCTCGGGCGTTTCAACGAGGATATCTCGCTGCTGACCAAGGCGATCCGCAACGGCGATGGCGACGCGCTCTACGAGCATTTCGCGCGCACCCGCGCCATCCGCAAAGGCATTGTCGATATCGGGCAGGATTCGCCCGCGCCGGATTTCGGCCGGCCGCATCCCGACTTGCCGCATGAGCCGCTGCCGAAGCCCTACGCGGCCGAGGATTAGACCGCGCTACGGCGCGCCGCAGCGGCCGATTTTCAGAATCTTGCACTCGTCTTTGACCGCGGGGATGGTAGCCAGCACCTTGGTGCCGAGCTTGCCGTTCGGCTTGCGGATCACTTCCATCACGTGCTCGTCCTGCACGATGTCGCGCGTCTCGGGATCGATGCTGATCTTGCCGCGCAAGCCATTCCCCGACCAGTTCTTGATGGCATTGACGAACGTGTCGGCGTCGAACTTGCCGTTGAGCTTCTTGATGGTCTGGAACACCGCATCCATGGCGTCCCAGGCATTAGCCGACTGAAAATCGGGATAATCGTCGGCGCCATAGGCCTCGTGCCACGCCTTGACGAATTCCCGGTTGGCGGCGTTGTCGAGGTCGGTGCTGTAGGAACTCATGACGATGGTCCCGACCGCGTCATTGCCCATGGATTGCAGCCGGCTATCGGGCACCACGTCCTTCGGGCCGATCAGTTTGATGCCGGCTTTTCGCAAGCCCAGCGCGCCATAGGTTTTCACTACCGCGGCGGCATGCGAGCCGGACGGGATGAAGACGAAGAGGCAATCCGGTTTGGCGTCCTTCACGCGCTGGAAGAACGGCGTCATGTCCGGCACTTGCGCCGGATTACCCATCGGGATCGCGTCGGTCACCTTGCTGCCGGCTTTCTCGAAGCCGGTCTTGAACGCTTCGGTCGAATCTTTGCCGGGCGGGAAATCCGTATAGGCGGTGGCCGACGTCTTGCACTTGAGATTGTTGGCGGCATAGCCGCCCATCGCATAGCCGTCGTGCCACATGCTGAACGAGAACCGCACGATGTAGGGCGACAGCATCGTGATCCAGGCGGTGCCGGCATTGGCGATGATGAAAGGCACCTTGGCCTGCGTCACCACCGGCGCCATCGCAATCGCAGAGGGCGAGAACACGACGCCGAGGATCAGATTGACCTTGTCGCGGGTGATCAATTCGGTCGCCGCCGTCCTGGCATTGGCGCCGGATGGCGGACCTTCGTCACGTTTGACGATTTCGACCGTGTGCGGCGCGATGTCGCGGCCGTGCAGCTTCATGTAGAGGTCGATGGCCTTGTCCTGCACCTCGCCGAGATCGGCGATGGACCCGGAATAAGGCAGCAGCACGCCGATCTTGATGTTTTCCGCGCGCGCCGCGCCGGCAAGAACAAGGCCAATCGCCGCGAAACTCAGCCATCGCACGGCTCGCATGAATGCCACTCGCAATGTGCCAACGCGCCGACGTCAATAGCGCGGCGTTTCAAATATTACATTGGGCAGCGGTGAATTGCCACTTCGCGGAATCGCAGCCGGAGCGCGACGGCCTAAAACAGCGCCGGCGCGTTGCCGATCGGCAGCGGGCCCAAATACATCCGGCCGTCGTCGAAGCGCATCGGCAGTGTGACGGCGCGCTTGCCTTCGAGCGTGGTTTGCTCGCCAAGCAGATTGACGCCGGTCGAGATATTGGCGCCAAGCTGCTGGCGCGCGACATTGCCGAGACCCGGCGCGAAGCGATCCAGCGCACCGGCAAGCTTGTCGACGTTCGGCGAGTTCTGCACCATCTGCTGCGCGCCAATTGCATTGAGGAAAGGCTCAAGGCCCGCCACGGTAACGCGCAACTGGCCTTCGAGCCGGCCATTGGCATTGAGCGACAAAGTACCGCTGCCGACCGCGATGGTTTCGCCTTGCTGCACCCGCGCCTGCGTGATGTCGATGCCGCCGCCGCCGGCCTGGATCTCGCGGAAGCGCGCCGCCCAGGACTTCGGCGCAAAATCGTTCAGGCCGCGCAGCATCGCCACAATATCGGCATCGACCGGGTCGGCCGCGGCCGGATGAAGGTCCGCGGCAGACGCTTGCTTGAGCTGCAAGGCGACCTCCAGCACCGGCTTGTCGGTGATCGAGCCTTCCGCCAGCCGGCCGTGGATTTCCATGTGCTGGGCCCGCAACAGAGTCTGCTGGCTGCCATTGTACATGCGATCGATCACCGGCCGGTCCAGCACCAGGGCGACGCGCTCGGGCGCAATTGGCGTGCCGCGCACGCTGGACTGGAAGCTTTTCCAGTTGACGATGAGGGTCGGGGCCTGGCCCGGGTCGGCGACGGTGAGCGGTCCGTGGAATTCGCTGATCAGCAGAGTCGGCTCATAAATCTGCGCGGCGACCAGGACGCCGGTGCTTTTGATCTCGACGGGCGGCTGGTTACTGCGAAACAGCGCCGACGCCTGATCGCAGTTTACCTCGATGCGGAACGGATAGCCGCCCAGCGTCTGCGTGCCGCAGGTATAGATACGGCCGGACTTGGCCTCGCGCTCGCGCCAGCCGTCGATGGCCTCCTGGGCCTTGCCGGCGGCATAAGTCCACAGCCAGCTCCAGCCGCCGAACAGCGCGGCGACCAGGATCAGCATACCGATATAGCGCCGGTTACGGCGGCGAGCGGAGTAAGGCTTGGCCATAAACTTACTTCATTTGCGTATGATCTATCCGAAAACCGGCTCCCACTTTCCGGGATCATGCACGTGTGTCACACCTGCCGAATACGGCGTTTCTAGGCCACTGCGAGGTCCTTTGGAATCGGATGCGGGTTGCTTAGCGGCATCCAGCCTGTTACGCGAGCGCCAACGCCGGATTCCCCCAACGCCGTGGTCTGTTTCCACCACGATGAGCAAAGCAACGCCAGACAAAGCCAGCGAAGACCTGTGGGTTTTTGCTTACGGGTCGCTGATGTGGCGGCCCGATTTCCCCTATCTGGAACGGCGCAATGCCCGTCTGGTCGGCGCCCACAGGGCGCTTTGCGTGCTGTCGTTCGTGCACCGCGGCACCCCGGAAACCCCTGGACTGGTGCTGGGCCTCGACCGCGGCGGCAACTGCCGAGGCATCGCCTACCGCGTTGCTGCCAAAAAGCGGGCCGAAACCATCGATTATCTGCGCGCCCGCGAACAGGTCACCATGGTCTACCGCGAGGCCTGGCGGCGCGTCTGGCTGGACGACGACCCGCAGTTGAGCACCCAGGCGCTTTGCTATGTGGTGGACCGCGGCCACCAGCAATATGCCGGACGCCTGACGCCAGCCGAACAACTTCACTATGTCCGCCAAGGCCATGGCCGTTCCGGCCCGTGCCGGGACTATGTGCTGGCGACGGTAAAAGAACTCGAGGCGCTCGGCGTTCGCGACATAGAATTGCACCGGTTGGCCGAGCAGCTCAAAGGCACCCACGAACAGGCGGCGCATCGATAGGCGGCCGGCCTAGTTTAATTTGGCTTCGGCGATCAGGCGCGCGGTCGCGGTCTCGATGCCCTCTTGCAGGCGCTGGAAGAAAACCTCCTTGTCGAGCCCCGGCGCGATCGGGTCGAGGATCTCGATCACCACCGTTCCGGGAAAGCGGCGGATTGACCGCCGCGGCCAGAACAGCCCGGAATTAAGCGCCACCGGAAGGCACGGCACGCCCTCGGCCGCGTAGAGATGCGCCACGCCGTGTTTGTAGCGCGGCTCGGCGCCGGCAGGACGCCGCGTGCCCTCGGGGAAAATGATCAGTTGGCGGTTGTCGGCGAGTTCGATGCGGGCGCGTTCGGTCATCTTGGCCAAAGCCTGCGACCCGGCGCTGCGGTCGATCGGCACCATGCGGCCTTTGATCAATCAGCCAGCCAAAAATCGGAATCCATTCCAACTCGCGCTTGAGGATAAACAATGGATTGTCGAACAGGGGCAGCAGCGCGAAGGTTTCCCCACGCCGACTGGTGTTTTGGACGCGAACGAGGAGCGGGACCCTTCGGGATATTCTCGCGGCCGCGAACCTCGCATTTTATTCCGGCGACGACCACGCAGCAAGATCAGATTGGTGCGGCCCCCAGGATTGCGCCACCGCGATGATGGCGCGATACGGCATGAAGAAGGTCGGCAGGCGCCACGATCAGATAGACGATCGTGTTCAAATAGAACAACACATTGAACGCGATGGAGCGAATGAGGATCACTGGCTTTGTCTCCTCACGCCGCAGAATCGGGGTCGAGGCTCATGCGGCCAAGCGCGAACAGGTATTTGAGATATTCCGCGAACAGGAAACGCGCGGTATCGAAATTCTTGCCACCACGGCTCGGTCTTCACCTTTTCCGACATGACCGGAAACGCGATCAGCGTGGCCTCGGGCAACTGGTGCGCAAGCTCGGCGATGGCGCGCGGGCATATGCCAGTTCGAGGTGACCACGATCAGCGACGTGAAATTGTGCTCATGCGCCCAGCGCTTGGTTTCCAGCGCATTGCCGAACGTGTTGAGCGCGGAGCGGTCGAGATCGATGCAGCAGGTGAAGAATTTGGAATAAAGCGGGGTCAGCCGGGCGATTTTCCCTGGCGCTGGTCGCACGGTGCACGCCGGTGATCAGCAACCGCTTGCCGCGTTCGGCCGCGAGCAATTCGATCGCATCGGGAATGCGCGAAGCGGCGCCGGTCAGCACCCACGATGCCCGTCGGCATTGCGGCTCAGCGTCCGCGTCCTCGATGGGAATGGTGAAGGCGAACCAGAAGAACCCGCCCGCGAGCACAAGAGCGCAACACGGCGCCAACCGTCATGGTGAGAAAGCCGATCCAGGCGGGCGAGACCTGCCAGCATTAGAGTCCGGTCCATTCTGGCTGAGTCATTGCAATTCCCAACATTTCGCCTGCGTATGATCTTATCCGAAAAACCGGTTTCCACTTTTCGGGGATCATGCGCTAATCAAATCATCTCCAGCGTCCGGTTGACGGTCTGGCGCGAGGTCATGGCCGTCACCACCGCGATCAGCACGACCTGTGCCAGCACCGCGATATAGCCCGTCATCCCAATGGAAAAATGACCCGAACATGGCCATGGTCTGGTCGCCGCCGGCGGTGCCGCTGAACAATCGGCTGATGCCGTTGGCCAGCGCAAACAAGACAATGGCCGCGCCGCCGCCGATGGCGCCGCCTTGCAGACCGAGAATCAGGAAATGCCGCTGGAAATGGCCGGCGATGAAGCCGTTTTTTTGCGCCGACGAAATGCAGCACCTCGATTACAGTCTTGTTGGTGGCCATCGCGCCGCGCGTGGCGAATGTGACCGACAGAACGGTGGCCGCGATCATCAGAACCAGAATGCCGATGCCGGCGGCGAACCGCCGTACCGGCCATGGCGCGCATGCGGTCGATCCAGCCGCGGTGATCGTCGAGAGTAGCGCCGGGTGCCTGCTCGGCCAGAGTCTTGCGGAGTTGTGCGATGTCGGGCGACGTGTCGGGTGCGATCTTGACGACGATCAAGCGGGGCACCGGCAACGTGTCGAGCGACAGGCCGCTGCCGAGCCAGGGCTCCAACAGCTTGCTGGACTCTTCCTTCGAGTAAGGCCGCACGTCGCCGATGCCGGGGAAGGGCGCGCGCGACCGCCGTCGCCTTGTCGACGATCGCATCGAGATCGCGGCCGGGCGCAGGGATCACCTGGATGGTGATTTCGCGCGCGACCATCCGATTCCCATTCGCTCGCCGCACCGCTCACCAAAAATCACCGCGCCGGTGGTGAGAGACGCCAGAAAACGCCATGATGGCGACGACGGCGATCAGCGCGCGGCCGGAAATCGAATTGCGCGGTAACCAGCGGCGTGTCGAAGCGCGGCATCGCAATGCCGGACATCCGCGCCGCTACCGTCAATTCGCTTTTGTTCGGATCGGCCATCTTTGCTTTTGGTTTTGCCACGCGCTTCAATCGTAGATGTGCAACCGGCCGTCATGCAGCACCAGACGCCGCGCATCGTACTGATCCATCAGCGCGATATCGTGGGTGGCGATGACAACCGATGTACCCGATTTGTTGAGTCGATGAATAGGCGGAGCAGGCGTTGCGCCAAGGTCGGATCAACGTTGCCGGTCGGCTCGTCCGCCAGCAGCAGTTGCGGCCGGGCGATCACCGCGCGTGCGATCGCGGCGCGCTGCTTTTCACCGCCCGACAGCACCGGCGGCAGCGCCCACATGCGCTCGCCGAGATCGACCCACTTCAACAGCTCGATGACTTCGTCGCGGTAGCTGTCTTCGGGGACGGCCCATCACGCGTAGCGGCAGCGCGACGTTTTCGTACAGGCTCATGTGATCGAGCAGCCGGAAATCCTGGAACACGATGCCGATGCGGCGGCGCAGCGTCGCCACCGCGTCGCGCGACAGCGTCGCCCACGTCATGGCCGAACTGGGTGATCAGGCCGCGGGTCGGCTTGAGCGATAAAAAACAGCAGGCGCAGCAGGGAGGTCTTGCCGGGCCCCCGAGGGCCCGGTGAGGAAACTGGAAGGAATGGGGCTCGATGCGGAACGAGAGGTCACGCAGGACCTCCGGCCCGAGGCCGTAGCGCAAGCCCACATTCTCGAATCGGACCACGTGAAATCCCTTAAAGCCCCCGGTCCTCAGCCCTTGCGCAACCCGGCCGCCGAGGCACCCGTTTAGGCTATCCGGGGCCTCCACCACGCCAGGAAACGCGCTTTTACAGGATTATCACACCCCAGCCATAGGCGCTGGACGCAAAACCTGAGGGTTTTCCTGCTTTCACCCAACACCCCCATGGTTTTCCGGTCCATTAACGGACGGCTGGTAGGTTTTGGGCACTCTAACCCGCGTTGATGCCATGCTGATTGTTTGTCCCACCTGCGCCACGTCCTACCTGAATCGACCCGGCCTCGGTCGGCGCGGGCGGCCGTTCCGTGCGCTGCGCGCGCTGCAAGACCACCTGGTTTCGCCACGGCGCCGAAGCCTGCCAACGACGTCAGCGCCTTTGTCGACAGCGTGATCGCCGAAGCCGAAGCGCAGTCCAACGAGCACACCGAACAGCCCGTAGCCCGGCACGAGCCCAAACGCCGGCCGGAACCTGCGCCACCGGCAGGCCGACGATTTCGGCGGTGAGGAAGAGGAACAAGAGCAAACCGATGCCGCAGATGGCATCGCCGCCGAGCGAGCCCCGCGCAAGACACAAATAATTGTGCCGCACGAACGTCATGCGCCCGAGGCCCGGTCGCGATCACCGATGGCCCGTCGCTGGTGCCGCCGATCGAGCACGCGCCGCTGCCGGAAGCAACCGCCGCCGAGCTCGCTGCCGAAGACGTCGAAAGTTTCGCGGTCCGCCGCCAGCGGCTGAAGATGCGCCGCCAGCAGAAGCGCAAGTCGTCGCGCTGGACCGCGGTCATTCTCGTGCTATTTCGCCTTCAACGTCGCGCTCGTCGGCTCGCGCAACGAGGTCGTGCGCTATCTGCCGCAGACCGCGTCGCTGTTTGCCCGCCATCGGCCTGCCGGTCAATCTGCGCAATCTGAAATTCGAAAATGTCCGCATCAGCAAGGGACAGTCAGGGACGGCGCCAATATCCTGGTCATCGAAGGCACGATCGTCAGCACGTCGAACAAGCCGGCCGAAGTGCCGCGCTTGCGCTTCTCCGCGCGCAACAGTTCCGGGCAGGAAGTCTATACCTGGACCGCGCTGCCGAGCCGCAGCATTCTCGAACCCGGCGAGAGTCTCGACTTCAGCAGCCGGCTTGTATCGCCGCCGGCCGACGCCAGCGACGTGATGGTGCGGTTCTTCAACGCCCAGGATACGATCGGCGGGAAATAGCGATGGCGCGGATCCTGATCGCGGAAGGACAACGACGATCTACGCGACCTCGTCGTCCGCGCGCTCAGCGATGACGGCCACGAACTGGTGGCGACCGCCGACGGTGCACAGGCCCTCGCCGCGCTCAGCAAGCACAACGGGCGAATTCGATCTGCTGCTCACCGACGTGAAGATGCCGGGTGATGGGACGGCATCGAGCTGGCGCTGGCCACCGGACGCCCGCCATCCCGACGTCGCCATCATGTTGATGACCGGCTATGCCGATCAGCGCGAACGGTCGCACGCGCTGGATGCGCTGGTGCACGATGTCATCGGCAAGCCGTTCACGCTCGAGCAGATCCAGGGCGCCGTGCGCGAGGCGCTGGTGGCACGGCATTAGCCCGCTCCATCCGGTCCCACCATCGCAAACGCCTCGCGAAGGACACCCTCGAATGAACCGGACACACGTCGGATTACATGCCTTGGGGATTATAGCCAATAGGCTAAATCCGCCTTCGGCAAAGTGGCTTTAAACCGCGCAGTGCAGCGTTGCTACATCTTAGGTTCGACCGCGTTCAAAGATTGGGGACCGCTGTTCCCGATGAGCCCGCCTTAGAAGGCGGTGCTTTCCTAATCGAGATTGCTGGCACAAGGCCGGCCATGACAAGCCTTGTAGAGTGGGCTGAGCGCAGCGAAGCCCACGGCGATCTCATCCGGAAGCGCGTGGGCACGGCGCAAGTGCGCCTTAGCCCGCCCGGACAACGCCTTAGAAATCCTTCAGCAAGCGCTCGATGTAATCGAGTTCGATCTGCGGGCGCGCGGTCTCGCCAAACCGCTTGCGCAGTTCTTCGAGAATGCGGCGCGCGCGTTGCGCGTCGATTTCGCCCGGCACCTTCACCGTGGACGTCGTCGCCCGTAACTCGCGGCCGCGCAGCGGGCGGCCGAGCGGATCGGTGTTCTGATCGGCGCGCTGGCGGCCGTTGCGGCCGGGGCTGGCCGGGACCTTGGCCCCATGCCCATGCCGTTCTGCTGCATCGACTGCGCCAGGCCTTGCGCACCCTTGCGCATGGCATCGAGGGCGCGGCCCTGGCCATCGACCGCGCCTTCGGCATCGCCTTCGCCGAGCGCACCTTCCGCCTCGCCCATGGGCCTCCCCGGCATCGCCCAACTGACCCACGCCGCCGTCGCCCTGGCCTTTTTCACCTTGGCCCTTCTCGCCCTGCCCCGGCTGATTCTGACCCAAGCCGCGCTGGCGCAACTGCTCCAGGAGCTTGTTGAGCCGGTCCTTGAGGGCCTGCTGGTCCTGCTTGAGGTTCGCCCATTTGCGGCTGGCCTTGGCCGCGCTGGCCGCGCCGCTGCTCGCCGCGCTGATCCTGGCCCTGCTTGAAGGTCTTGTCGCGCAAACTGCTGCTGCTTGCGGATCATGTCGCCGAGTTCGTCGAGCGCCGACATCATGTCGTCGTCGCCCTCATCGCCCTGCGCGCCGGGCCGGGCCATCTGCAGATTTTCCAGCATCGACTGCATCTGATCGAGCAACTGCCGCGCGGCATCCTTGTTGCCGGAAACGCGCCAGCGACTCCAGGCGGTCCATCATGCTCTTGAGATCCTGCTGGCTGAGCATGCGGGTGTTCTTGTCGAGCGGACGCGAGAGCTGCTGCGGGTTCTTGCGCATCTCCTCGGCCAGCGTCTGCATGAATTTGTCCATGGCGGCGCGTAGCTGATCCATCAGCTTCTTGATTTCTTCGTCGCTGGCGCCGCGCTCGAGCGCTTGGCGCAGCGCATCCTGCGCCTGCCGCAAGGGCCTGCTCGGCCTGGCTGACATTGCCGTCCTCGAGCTGCAACGCCATGTCCCCACATCCGCGCCACCACATCGCGCAACGCGTCGTCGGTCTTGGCGTAACTGAGATCGTGATAGATCGAGCGCAGCCCGAGATAGACGCCGGCTTTCGGGCGTGAAACGCTCTGGCGCGATCGTCAGGCGCATCGAGCGCGGTGAGCACCAGGGGTGCCGCTTCGGCGGTCGAGCGCCAGAATGCGGCGCTGCTCGATCAGCGCACGCGGCCACCGGCTTGACGAAAATGCGTTGCGGCAACTGCAGTTCGCGCGGCTCGCTGCGGCCTTCATTGCCGGCCTCGTCGCGCGCCAACCAGCGTCATTTCGACGTCGGCGCCGGGCCCAGGCGTGCTCGGTAAGGTCGCGCGTGGTCTGCGCCGCGCCGCTGCGCGTGCGCGCCTGCGGCAAGGTCAGAGAATAATCGGGCGCGCTGAACAGCGGGGCGCGGCGGCTTGTCGGACGGCGGCCGGTCCTTGAGCGCGAAGGCCGCCTTGGCTTCGACCACGCCGTAATCGTCGTCCATCTTGTAATCGAGCCGCAGCGCGCCGCGCGCCCTGACGCTCCGGATCCTTGATCAACTCGATGGTCGGCGCGCGATCCGGCGTGGCAATGAACCGCCAGGTGAGATCGGCACCGCGCACGCCGTGCACGGTGGCGGAGCCGTCGCCTTTGATGACGATGCGGTGTTCCTCGGTGCCGGCCGGCGGCGCCGCGCGCGCCTCGGTTGGCGCAATCCTCGAGGCCGCCTTTGCGCACAACGTCAAAATGCACATTTCCGGTGGAACGGATCACCAACTGGCTGCCCGCGGGCACGACGGCCGGCGCTAAAGTCTGCGCGGTCTCGCCGGGGCCGCAATCCCGGCAGCATCACCGGCGGGCGGCCGGTATAGACTGGCGGCGTCACCCAGGCATCGATGCGGAAATTCGCCGGCGCGACCACGCCGGTCCAATCGAAGGCGGCCGAGATGCGGCGCATATGTTCGCCGCCCGCGGCAAAGAAACTCGCAACGACGAGAATGAGCACGAGCGCGCGCAGCGCCATCGGATCGCGCAGCGACAATTTCGGTTGCGGCCAGCCGGCCTTGAGCTGACGCGCCGACAGCAGCGCGCGTTCGACATGCGCGCGCCACAGCGCTTGCGCCACCGGGTCGTGGCCATTGGCGGCGAGTTCGTCGGCAACCGCACTGGCCGGGCGATGGCTTTGGCCGCTGCTGCGGTCGAGCCGCCGCAGGCCATCGGCTTCGCTCGGCACGCGCAAGCGCAGCAGCGGGATCGCCGCCGCGATGGCGACGAGCGCGAACAGGACCAGCCCGATGACGCGCCCGGTCGGCGGCAGCGCGATCCACAATCCGGCCCAGGACAGCGCGAGGAAAAATCCGAGCGCGGTCGCCAGCGACGCCAGAGCCGGCCACAGCCGTTCCCACAACAGACTGCCGCGCGCGCGTTTGCAGCGCCCGCGCCAGCAGCAGCCGGGTCGGCAGTTCGCGCTTCTCAGGCTGTTTCGTCCAAACCGTCCAAAAGCCGCTCCGCCGCTACTCTTTAGAGAATCTGCCGACGATCACGCTAACATGCAGGCAATTCCCGGGCCATGCATGGGATAGGACCCCTAGAGCCAAGCGGCATGCGATCGAGCGCAATCAATTGGTCAACTTCAAGGCGGAATGCCCAGGGAAAAACACCGCTTTACGGCGTTTTCAAGCGGGAGAATCCGCAGCCGGGCTCTTTCGGCATCGATCGAGACGAATTGCTCCGGACAGAAGTTCGGTTTTGCACTGATGGATTGCGGCCAACACCGAGGCGCCCAAAGCATCCGGCGTCAGGATGCCGCTTCTAACCAGAATGACGCTCGGCCGCCGCCGCTGGGGTCGCGGCCAAGATTGCGGCAAAGTCCAAATCCGCCGTCAGCACGATGAAGTCGCGTTTCGGCAGCCCATTGCATAAGTTCGACGTCGCTTGCCGTCGGCGCGCCCTCATCGGACTAATGAACCGCGGTGAAACCAGCGCCGGTCAGAAAGCCGGCCCAGCTTGGCGAGAGATTCATGTCGACCAGAAAATTCATTCGTGGCCGGTGAGTTCGATCTCCCGTTCCTGCGTACGCCAAGCCGCATACCGCAGCGCCTCAAGAACGTCCCTCGCGTTTCCAAATAAGGGTATTCGGCCAGCAAATCTTCGACGCTAAGACCTGCGCCGATCTGCCCAACAATCATTCCAACGGTGACGCGCAGACCGCGAACGCAAGGCTTGCCGCCCATCGCGCCTGGGTCCTGCGTTATTCGGCTGAAATCGCTCATCGGAACATCCAATCGCTGCTGCGATCATATGCGAGCGGGCGCCGATTTGGAAACGGCGCCTCAAAGCCAAGTGGGCATGCGATCGAGCGCAATCAGTTGGTCAACTTCAAGGCGCGGCCGGACGATGGCCCATTCGGCGCCTTTGACCAGCAACTTCCGGCACCAAAGCGCGGGTATTGTAGGTTCCCGCCTGGGACCGCCCCGTAAGCACCCGCCGTCATGACAGCCATGAGCGCGCCGGCGGCCGGTTCGGCCAGATCGCGGTCGCGGGCGAGGGAAATCGCCGCTTTCGCAAACAGGCCCTACGACGTCGGCATTGATGCGGCGCGCCGAATCGGCGGGCTTCGGCGACCGGCCAGATTTCGTGATGGGCGTCGTACAGCGTCGGGCGGATCAGGTCGTTCATGGCGGCGTCGACGACGATGAAGTTCTTGGCCTCGCCGTGCTTCACAAACAATACCCGCGTCACCAGAATACCGGCATTGCCGACGATCAGGCGGCCGGGCTCGAAGATCAGCCGGCAGTCGAGATCGCGGGTGGCGCGCTTGACCACCTCGGCATAGGGCCGCAGGCGACGGCGGCAGGTCGTTGTCGTCGATGTAAGGAATGCCGAGACCGCCGCCGAGATCGACGTGCGAGATTATGTGGCCGTCGCCGCGCAGCGTGCGCACAAACTCGGCGAGCAGCGTGAAAGCGTTGCCGAACGGATCGAGGTCCGGTGATCTGACTGCCGATATGCATGTCGACGCCGGCGATCTCGAGGGCCGGGCAACTTGACGGCGTTGGCATAGACCTCGCGCGCGCGGGCTGATCGGAATGCCGAACTTGTTCTCGGCCTTGCCGGTGGCGATCTTGTGATGCGTCTTGGCGTCGATGTCGGGATTGACGCGCACCGAAAATCGCCGCGGTCAGTCCCTTCGACGGACGCGATCTCGGACAAGAGATGCAACTCGGGCTCGGACTCCACATTGATGCAGAGGATGCGCCTCGTCCAGCGCCATCGCGAGTTCGGCCGCGGTCTTGCCGAGGCCTGAGAACATGATCTTGTCGGCGGGAATGCCCGCGGCCCGCGCGCGCTTGAGCTCGCCGCCCGACACCACGTCGGCGCCGGCGCCCAACTTCGCCAGCGTCTTGATCACCGCCTGATTGGAGTTCGCCTTCATGGCATAGCAGACCAGCGCGCGCACATCGGCGAAGGCGCCGGCAAATACCTTGTAGTGCCGCTCCAGTGTGGCGGTCGAATAACAGTAGAACGGGGTGCCGACGGAAGCCGCGAGCGTGTCGAGGTTTACCGCCTCGGCATAGAGCACGCCGCTGCGATAGGCGAAATAATGCATCAGTTTATTTCCGAGATTGAGGCGCGTGATCTTGCCCGAAAACCGGTTCCCACTTTTCGGAATCACGCGCATGAATTCAATTCAGCAGAACGTCGAGGGGAATTTTTTTCTTCGGGCCCTGAGGGGCCTGCGCCTGGCCGTCGGGGCCGACCGCCGGGATTGTCAGATGCGCTTGAGCTGCCGATCGAGGCCGGACGTCCCTTCGAGTTCATTAAATCAGGCAAGTTGGCTTGCGGCACGCCTTCGAGCGACGCGCCCGGCGGCGGATCGAGCGGGCCTTTGCGGCCGCACGCGGCCAAGCCGAGCGACGCGACCAGCGCGGCCGTCAAGGCCAGACGAAAGAAACGGGCGGTCGCGAAAACGGGTCAAGAAGCAACTCCTTGAATGGAAAACCAAGCATAGCAAAGCCACGGCGAAAAGGCGAAATCAGGATTTCTCTTTTTCCAGCTTCCTCAGCCATTTTCTTGGCCTGCATGCGCACGTTTTTTCGGCGCCGTGGCCGCCGAAACTGGTGCGGCTCTTCACCGAATTGCCGACCGAGAGCACGTCGAACACGGCATCGGTGATTCGCGGCTCGACCTCCTGCATGGCGGCAAGCGGGCAGCCGATGCAGCGGCACGCCATCGGCCGAGGCCTTGGCGACGATGCGGCCGGTGATGTGATGCGCCTCGCGGAACGGAAATCTTCAAGCTCCGCACCAGCCAGTCGGCGAGGTCCGTGGCGGTGGCATAGCCTTCGCCGGCCGCCTTCTTCATGCGCGCGGCGTCGGGCTCGAGATCGGTCACCAATGCCGGCCATGGCCGCGATCGACAGCGCGAGAGCTTCGAGCGCGTCCATCGCGCCCTCCTTGTCCTCCTGCATGTCCTTGGCATAAGCGAGCGGCAAACCTTTCATCACGACCAGCATCGCCGTGAGCGCGCCGATAATGCGGCCGGTCTTGGCACGCACCAGTTCGGCGGCATCCGGGTTACGCTTCTGCGGCATGATCGAGGAGCCGGTGGTGAACTTGTCCGACAGCTTGACCAAGCCGGTCAGCGGCGAGGTCCAGATCACGATCTCTTCGGCGAGCCGCGATAGATGCACCGACGCAATCGACGCGGCAGGCCAGCGTCTCCATGACGAAGTCGCGGTCGGACACGGCGTCGAGCGAATTGGCAGCGGCGCGGTCGAAGGCCGAGCGCCTTGGCCGTCATGTCGCGGTCGAGATCGAACGAAGTGCCGGCGAGCGCCGCCGCACCGAGCGGCGATTCATTGAGCCGCTTGCGCGCGTCGGCAAAAACGGGCCGCGGTCGCGCGCCGCCATCTCGATGTAAGCAAGCATGTGATGGCCGAAGGTGATCGGCTGCGCCGTCTGCATATGGGTGAGGCCGGGCATCACCGTGCCGGCGTGCTCCAGCGCCTTGTCGGCCAGCGCGTGCTGGAACGCCGGCGAGCGCTATGTCGAGCGCAATCGATGGTGGTCGCGCATCCACAGCCTGAAATCAGTCGCCACCTGGTCGTTTGCGCGAGCGCGCGGTGTGCAGGCGTCCGGCGGCAGCGCCGATCAATTCGGACAGCCGGCCCCTCGACATTCATATGGATGGTCTTCGAGCGCCCGCTTGAAGGTGAACTTGCCGCCGTCGATCTCCGACAGGATCGTGTCTAGACCGTGGGCAATCTTTTCCGCATCGTCGGCCGCAATGATGCCTTGCTTGGCCAGCATGTCGGCATGGGCCCTTGGACGCGGCTATGTCTTGGCGGTAAAGGTGCCGGTCGAAATCGATGGAGACGTTGATATCCTCCATGATGGCATCGGGCCCCGGGACGCCAAAACCGCCCCGCCCCACATTTTGTTGCTCATCTGCGCACCGAGGTTTCGCCGATCATGACCGAACGTCCAACGACCCGATTTGCCGGCAAGCGCCGCGCCGTGATTTCTCGCGGGCTTGGCCGGCCTTGCCGTCGGACTGGCCGGGGGTATACGGGATTGCGACCCTGGGAAGCAATGCAGGCGGGGACGTGGCCTGCCGGCCGGCGGTCGAATTGGCCCGGAAAGTGGCGCCTTTCGCGCGCGGCGAGGTGGCGGGGCGTTAACGTCGCCAAGAGCGGGCTGAAAGTTGCCGTCCCTGGCCTTCCGGGGACGCCGCGGGCAAGCCGCTCAGCCTTGAGCATTGGCGCGGCCGCACCCGTGCTGCTCAACCTGTGGGCCACCTGGTGCGTTGCCCTGCCGCAAGGTAAATGCCGGGCGCTCGACGCGCTTCAGGCCAAGCTCGCAGCCCTGGCTTCGAGGTGGTCTCGATCAATATCGACACCCGCGATCTCGACAAACCGAAGACCTGGCTCAAGGAAGTCGGCGTCGGCAAGCTTGCCTATTACGCCGACCCGGCGGCGCCGGACTTTTCAGGACTTGAAGCAAGTCGGCCGCGCCTTCGGCATGCCGACCACGCTGCTCGTCGACCCCAACGGCTGCGAGATCGGCACCATAGCCGGCCCGGCCGAATGGGGCCAGCGACGGACGCGGTCAAGCTGATCGAAGCGGCGCTGGGGAAGTAGCCCGCTTCTCCCCCACCCCCTAACTCCCCCCGCCGCTCGCTTCGCTCGCGGGGGAGGGAAAATGCGCACCCTTGACTCCCTCTACCACACCCCTATACTTAACCATATGGTTTTACTATTCACCCGCGACGCTCGACCGCACGTTTGCCGCGCTCGCCGACCCCAACCCGGCGCGCCTTGCTCGCGCGCCTGAGCGAGAGCGACGACGTATCGGTCAGCGAACTGGCCAAGCCGTTTTGCGATGTCGCTACCGGCGATCATGAAGCACCTCGACGTGCTGTCGGGTGCAGGCTTAGTGACGCGCAACAAGACCGGCCCGCATCGTCCCGCCTGCAGACTGCGCGCCGAGCCGATGCAGGAAGCCAACGACTGGCTCAACCGCTACCAGCGGTTCTGGAACGACCGCCTCGATCAACTCGCCCGCATTTCTGGAGGAAGACAAATGTCCGCCGTCGCCACCAAACCCAGCCTCACTATCAAGCGCCGCTTCAACGCGGCGCCGGCGAAAGTCTTCGCCGCTTGGATCGACCCGGAAAAAGTAAAAGCGCTGGATGGGCCCCGGCCCCATGAAGGCCGTGCTCGCCGAATCCGACCCGCGCGCCGGCGGCCCGCTACCACTGGATCATGCAGTCGCCGGATGGCGAGCAGCACGACGTCAGCGGCGTCTACCGCGAGGTCGTCCCGAACGAGAGGACTGGTGTTCACCTGGGCCTGGAAGAGCACGCCCGAGCGCGAGTCGCTGGTGACCGTGACGTTCAAGAGCGACGGCGACGGCACACTGATGACGTTGCAGCACGAACAATTCTTCGATGAGGACGCGCGCAAACCGTCACAGCCAAGGCTGGGGAAGGCGCGCTCGCCAAGATGGAAGCGCTTTTCGCCTGAAGATCGCACCTGCAAAGGAGTAACCCATGAGTGCGCACGGAAACTTTTTTCTGGAACGAACTGGTGACGCGCGACGTCGAGAAGGCCAAGAAATTCTACGGCGGACCACCATCGGCTGGACGTTTCGATTGCCATGCCGATGCCGGACGGCACCTATTGGGTTGCCAATGATGGGCGACAAAGCCGTCGGCGGGCTGTTTCCCGATCGGCGGACCGCAATGGGAGGGCGTGCCCGAACATTGGATGAGCTATCTCGCCGTCGACGACGTGGACGCGCGCGTCAAGAAAGCCGTTGCGGCGGGCGCCAAGCTGATGCGCCCGGCCTTCGATGTGCCCGGCGTCGGCCGCATCGCCCATCCTTACCGAACCGGCGGTGCCGGCGTCGGCTGGATCACGCCGGCAAACCGCTGATCGGAATTCAATTGGGTCATTCTTGCTGCTGCGATTGAAGCGGCAGCAACGCTGCGTCAACCAAACCCTGGGGGGCAAACCAAAATGACGACCGAACTCAAATACCTGGCACTAACGGCCATGCTGAACGCGGCGCTGTGGATTCCCTATGTCGTCGCGCAAGTGATGGCCAACGGCTTTCTCACGCCGCCGAACTATCTCGATCCGACGCCGCGGCCGGTGCCGCTCTGGGGCAAGCGCGCCGACCGCGTCTATCTCAACGCCGTCGAGACCTTCGCCCCCTTCGCGGTCCTGGTGATCCTGATTCATCTGACCGGCCAAGGCCAACGCGACGACCGCCTTTTTGGCGGCGGACGTTCTTCTGGCTGCGGCTGGTGCACGCCCATCGTCTATTGGATGGCCATCCCCTACATCCGAAACGCTCGTCTTCACGCTCGGCTTCGCAGTGACGATCGGGCTTTTCGTCGAACTGATGATGTAGCGGGGGAACGCGGACCGGAGCCGACCTACCGCGTCGGCACCGGCTTGTCGCCGCGATAATCATAGAAGCCGCGCTGGGGTCTTGCGGCCGAGCCCAGCCGGGCCCTCGACATATTTCACCAGCAGCGGGCACGGCCGGTATTTGGAATCGGCCAAGCCTTCGTGCAGCACCTGCATCACCGACAGGCAGGTATCCAGGCCGATGAAGTCGGCGAGTTCGAGCGGACCCATCGGGTGATGCGCGCCGGAGCCGCATCGCGGTGTCGATCGCCTCGACGTTGCCGACGCCCTTCGTACAGCGTGTAGATCGCCTCGTTGATCATCGGCAGTAATATGCGGTTGACGATGAAGGCCGGGAAGTCTTCCGACACGGCGATGGTGCGGGCCCGAGCTTGGTGACGAAAGTCTTGCTCGCTTCGAAGGTCGAGGTCGTCGGTGGCGATGCCGCGGATCAACTTCGACCAGTTCCATCAGCGGCACCGGATTCATGAAAATGAATGCCGATGAAGCGCTCCGGGCGGTCGGTCGATGACGCCAGGCCGCGTGATCGAGATCGACGAGGTGTTGGTGGCGACGATGGCTTCCGGTTTGAGCGCCGCGCACAAGTCAGCAAAGATCTTGCGCTTGACGTCTTCCTTCTCGGTCGCGGTCTCGATCACCAGATCGCAGTTGGCGAGGTCGTCGTATTTTTTCCGCCGCCTTGATCAGGCCGAGCGCGCTCTTGCGGGGCGTCCCTCGGTGATGGTCTTCTTCGCGACTTGGCGCGTCATGTTTGCCGTTGATGGTCGCCAGGCTCGCCTTGATGAGCAGCACCGAAAAGCCGGCCAGCGCGCAGACATGGGCAATGCCATTGCCCATCTGACCGGCGCCGATCACTCCGACACTCTGAATATTGACCGCCATGCTTGCTTCCGATCGATGCGAAGCCCGGCTCTCGGCTTCGATTGTGGCTTCGGCTTCGGCCCAGTCCTGTGGCACTTTTACGACGAACCGCCAGATGACACCACTGGCGGGGTAACGAAATTACCGCCCGATCTTGGCGAGTTCCGCCGCCAGCTCCGGCAGCGCCGTGTACAGGTCGGCAACGAGGCCGTAGTCAGCGACCTGGAAGATCGGCGCTTCTTCATCCTTGTTGATCGCCACGATCACCTTGGAATCTTTCATGCCGGCGAGATGCTGGATGGCGCCGGAAATGCCGACCGCGATGTAGAGATCGGGCGCGACCACCTTGCCGGTTTGTCCGACCTGCCAGTCGTTCGGCGCATAGCCGGCATCGACCGCGGCACGCGAGGCGCCCATCGCGGCGCCGAGCTTGTCGGCGACCGGCTCGATATATTTGGTGAAGTTCTCGCGGCTCTGCATCGCACGGCCGCCGGAGATGATGATCTTGGCCGACGTCAGCTCGGGGCGGTCGGACTTCGAAAGCTCCTCGCCGACGAAGGTCGAGACGCCCGGGTCGCTTGCCGCCGTGGCGTTCTCGACGCCGGCCGAGCCGCCCTCGCCCGTCGCCTGGAACGTCGAGGTGCGCACGGTGATGACCTTCTTGGCGTCGGTCGACTTCACGGTCTGGATCGCGTTGCCGGCATAGATCGGCCGCTCGAAGGTGTCGGGCGCGATCACCTTGGTGATTTCGGAAATTTGCATCACGTCGAGCAAGGCGGCGACGCGCGGCATCACGTTCTTGCCGCTGGTCGTTGCCGGCGCCACGATCGCGTCATAGGGACCGGCGAGCGACACGATGAGCGCGGCCAACGGCTCGGCCACCGAATGCTCATATTGCGCGGCATCGGCCATCAGCACTTTCTTGACGCCGTCGAGTTTGGCGGCGGCGTCGGCGGCGCCTTTGCAATCCTTGCCGGCGACCAGAACGTGCACGTCGGCGCCCAGCGCCTTGGCCGCGGTCAGGGCCTTGTTGGTGGCGTCCTTGATGGATTTGTTGTCGTGCTCGGCGACGAGAAGCGTTGTCATTTAAAGTACCCCTGCCTCGTCCTTGAGCTTGGCGACCAATTCGGCCACCGAGCCGACTTTGGCGCCCGACTTGCGTCCCGCCGGCTCGCCGGTCTTGACCACCTGCAAGCGCGGCTTGGTGTCGACGCCGTAATCGGCCGCCGTCTTTTCCTCGATCGGCTTTTTCTTCGCCTTCATGATGTTCGGCAGGCTGGCGTAGCGCGGCTCGTTCAAACGCAAATCGGTGGTGATGATCGCCGGCATCTTCAGCTTGACGGTCTGCAGGCCGCCGTCGACCTCGCGCGTAACCGTGATGCTGTCGCCGTCGATCGCGGCCTTCGACGCAAACGTGCCCTGCGCCCAGCCGAGCAACGCCGCCAGCATCTGGCCGGTCTGGTTGCTGTCGTCGTCGATGGCCTGCTTGCCCAGGATCACAAGACCCGGCTTTTCCGCCTCGACGATGCCTTTGAGAATTTTCGCCACCGCCAGCGGCTCGACCGGCCCGTCGACCTTCACCAGGATGCCGCGGTCGGCGCCCATGGCGAGCGCGGTGCGGATGGTCTCGGACGCCTGTTGCGGTCCGATCGACACCGCGACGATCTCGGTTGCCTTGCCGGCTTCCTTGAGACGGATAGCCTCTTCGGTGGCGATCTCGTCGAAAGGATTCATTGACATCTTGATGTTGGCGAGTTCGACGCCGGACCCGTCTGCCTTGACGCGAATTTTGACGTTGAAGTCGACCACCCGTTTCACGGGCACCAGAATTTTCATGTTCTGAAGCTTCTCCTCGGGCCACTAAGCCCCAAACGATGGGCCCGGAATGGTGCGGCGCACCCTAATAGCCGACTTATTCGGGGTCAACGGCGGCCTTCCCCTATCGCGACAAGGCACGTTCGACGAAATCGCAGGCCTGGCGACTATCGGTTCTGTCCCGGCGCCCACAGCACGTCGCCGGCGCCTTTGTTATTGGCATAGCGGCCGGCGACAAACAGATAGTCGGACAGCCGGTTGATGTATTTGAGCGACGGCGCGGACACCTCTTCGCCCGGCTGATCCATCAGTTGAACCATGATGCGTTCGGCGCGGCGGCACACCGTGCGGGCCAGATGCATATAGGCCGAGGCCGGACTGCCGCCCGGCAGAATGAACGACCGCAGCGGCTCGAGCTCGGCATTGAGCCGGTCGATCTCGCCTTCCAGCCAGGCCACCTGAACGTCGGTGACCGTCAGCCGCGCGCCGCCGGGGCCTTTCTCGGCCAGACACAGATCGGCTTCGACGTCGAACAGATCGTTTTGGATCCGGCCGAGCGCGGCATCGAGCGCCTTGTCGCCGGCGGCATGCAGGCGGACGAGACCGATCACCGCATTGGCTTCGTCGACGGTGCCGTAAGCATCGACCCGCAGATCGTATTTCTTGCGCCGGGCGCCGGTGCCGAGCGACGTCGTGCCGTCGTCGCCGGTGCGGGTATAGATGCGGTTCAATACAACCATTTCGGCTTCGCCTAACATTATGCTTGCGCATGATCTTATCCGAAAACCGGTTCCCATCTCCGATCAAGTCGAGGATGTGCTTTTCGGGATCATGCGCCGGCCCTTCGCTCCAGCCAGGATTCGGAGTAGCCTCATCCTACCGGGTTTTCGTCTCGAAAAATGGGGTGACTCTCATGCGCTTTTTGATGATTGCCGCTGCTGCGGCCCTTCTGACGTTGCCGGTAGCCGGCGAGGCCAGCGCCTGCGGCGCGGCGAAAGCTCAGGCCGCCGCTACCGACTATTCCGCCGCCACCGCGAAAAAGAAGATCGCGAAGAAGCAGACAAAGGAAAAAGTCGAATATATGCGCGCCGCGCCGATGAAATAGGCGGGCGGCCTTTCCTCGTCTTTAGCGGCCCATCGCCCAGATCGTCGCCATGATGACGATGATGGCGACGAACTGCAGCAGGACGCGCAACCGCATCAGCTTCTGCGAGCGGTTCGGCGAGCCGCCGCGCATCATGTTGACGAGGCCGAGCAGCAGGACGATGGCGACCGCGACAATGGCGGCCGGCACCGCGAAATGGGACATGAAATCCGACATGTAAGGTCTCGCTTTGGCGTGCCATCTAGCACCGGCCGCCCTACCGGCCAACCCGCTCTCTCGGGACAACTTGCCTCCGAATTTTCTCGCGGATGAGTTGCATCCGCGCTAGCCTTGCAGGATCGGGATACCGGTCAGGTGGGGTATGGCGTCAGGAGTTCGAGCCGGAGCGGCGTTTGTCCGCTGGGGATCAGCCGTCGGCAATCCCTCGTGCCCGCAGGGGATCTGCCCGGAAATCGATTGTGTCAGGTCCCTGCTCGCCGCCCCGATAATCGCCGCCGCCGAGGCGAGAGCGGCCAAGATCGGCGTCGGCGCCGACCGCGTGCTGATCGCTTCCGGCGCGCTGAGCGAAGAGACCTACCTGCGGGCGCTGGGCGGCAGGCTCGGCGTCGCGTTCGAACCGCTCGACGGCATCGCGCGCGCGCAATGTCCGATCGACAGCGAACGCCTGATCGAAGCGGCGGCGAACGCAATCGTGCCGCTCACCATCGACGATGAGGTTATTTTCGTGGTGGCGCCACGCGGCAAGGCTGCCGGGCAAATCATGGCGCTGATCGGCGACGATCCCGCCCAGGCACGGCGATTTCGCTTCACCACCGCCGAACGCCTCAACCGCTTCGTGTTGCGCTACGCCAGCAAGAGGCTGGCGGCGCAGGCGTCGGATCAACTCAAGGAAAGATGGCCGATGCTGTCGGCCGCGCCGCACCGGCCGGGCAACCGCGTGCCGCTGATCGTGCTCGGAGTAACCTTGCTCACGGCCGCCATCCTGGCGCCGGCGGCGACATCGACGGCGCTCCAGGTCGTACTGGCGGCGATATTCGTTGCCTGGCTCGGCTTGCGGTTGCTCGGGGTCCTGGCCGCTCCGGCGACACGTGACGCATCGCCGGAACTGACCGACCGGGAGTTACCGGTCTACACGGTGATCGCCGCGCTTTATCGCGAAGCGCCGTCGGTCAACGGATTGTTGTCGGCGCTGGAGCGTCTCGATTATCCCGCCGAGAAGCTCGACGTCATCCTGGCGATCGAAGCCGACGACCGCGCGACCCGCGCGGCGGTCACGGCGTGGCAAGGCCGCATCGCCGTCACCGTCATTACGGTGCCGACCGTCGGCCCGCGCACCAAGCCGAAGGCGCTCAACGTCGCGCTGCCCTTTGCGCGCGGTTCGTTCACGGTCATCTACGACGCCGAGGATCGGCCGGAACGCGATCAGCTTCGTTGCGCCTTGGAAGCCTTCGGCACCGGCGGCGATGGCCTCGCCTGCCTGCAGGCGCGGCTCAGCATCGACAATACCAGCGACAGTTGGCTCGCCCGGCTGTTCACCGCGGAATATGCCGGGCAGTTCGACGTGTTCCTGCCGGGCCTTGCCAAATGGCGGCTGCCGCTGCCGCTCGGCGGCTCGTCCAATCATTTCCGCACCGCCACGTTGCGCGCGGTCGGCGGCTGGGATCCCTACAACGTCACCGAGGATGCCGATCTCGGCATGCGGCTGGCGCGGTTCGGTTACCGGTCGGCCATGATCGGTTCGACAACGTATGAAGAAGCGCCGGCGCGGTTTACGCCATGGCTGCGCCAGCGCAGCCGCTGGTTCAAAGGCTGGATTCAGACCTGGCTGGTGCATATGCGCCAGCCGCGCCGTCTCTGGCGTGAACTCGGATTGCCCGGGTTCATCACCTTCCAGCTCATTGTCGGCGGCAACGCGCTGGCGGCGCTGGTGCATCCGCTGTTCATGGGTGGTTTGATTTATTCGACGATGCATGGCGCACCGCTGTGGCGCGGCGACAGCGCCGCGGTCGCCGTGCCGGCCGCGTTCTATGGCACGACCGTCGTCATCGGCTATTTGGCGTCGGCGTTTCTCGGTTGGCTGGGGCTGATGCGCCGCGATCTGGCGTCGACCGCCTGGGTGCTGGCGCTGACGCCGGTGCACTGGCTGCTGTTGTCGCTCGCGGCCTGGCGCGCCGTCTGTCAACTCGCGGTCGCGCCCTACACCTGGGAGAAAACCGAGCACGGCCTGGCGAAAAGTTCGCGCCGGGCCACGAAGCTGACGCGCTCCTTGCTGGAACTTGAGCGTCAGTTGCGGACGCTCGAGGAAAACGGAGCGCTCGCCGGCCGCGTTACAGATATTTCCGCAGCTCGGCGGCGGCATCCTCGGGACGCCGTTTGAGGCTGAACGGGGCGACGAAGCGGCCCTGTTTGTCCATCAGATAGACCAATGCGGTGTGGTCCATGCTGTAGTCGCCGTGCTCGCCCGGGATTTTCTTGGCGTAGACGCGGTAGGCTTTTTCGGCGGCGTCGATCGCCTTCGGATCGCCGGTGGCGCCGCGCACGTGCGGATCGAAGCTCGATAGATAGTCTTTGATGATCGCCGGCGTATCGCGTTCGGGATCGACGGTGACGAACAAGGCGCCGGTGCGGTCGGCGTCCGGGCCCATGGCACGCATCAGCTCAGACACGTCAAACAGCGTGGCGGGGCAAACGTCGGGACAGTGAGTGTAACCGAAGAACACCAGGAAGGGACGGCCCTTCATATCCTGCTCGGTTATCTGCTTGCCGTCCTGATCGATCAGCTTGAACGGACCGCCGATCGCCGAAGGCCCCGGCCCGCCGCCCGAGCCAAGTTGTCCGGTCGCGTAAAAGAACACGCCGAGAAAGATGACCAGCCCGGCGAGAAACGCCGACAGGACCAGGAGCAGATGGGACGCGCGCGACGTCATGGGCCAGGCCTGCCGCTCAGAAGCACGCCACCCAGCCGGTGCGCACCATTTCGAAGAAAACCGCGGTGCCATGATAGGCCCACAGCCCGAGCGTGCCGGCGAAGACCAGGCCGCACAGCAAAGCGACCAACAGCATCGGCCGGGACGTCGTGGACGAAGATGCGATAGCGGGCATTTCTAAATCCCTCTAGGCACCCCAGATAAGACCGATCGGGGCGTTAAGCAACGCGTGTCGCGTGCGGCCTGCCGCCGCCACCCTTATTAACCATTTTAACGTCAAAAAGCGGGCAAATCCGGGCATTTCGGGACCCGCGTTGACTCAAAAGGTTAAAGTCGCGATGTATAGGCCAACCCACTTAGAAGTCAGCCGCTTACGGTAGGAGAAACGAATGCGCACCGCTTTGGCTCTAGCTCTCGCGATCACGGTATCGGCGACGGGCGCAACTGTATGGGCGCAGAGCGCCCCGGCTCCTGCCCCGGCCGCCACCGCGGCCAAGTGCGATAATCCGAACGCCCTCGGCGTCGGCCGCGTGGTCGAGATCGACACCTCGAGTGGTCCCGGCTTCGGCTTCGAGCACTTCAAGGCCTACGATTTCCTCGAGGACCACGAAGTCGTGCTGACCTTCGACGATGGTCCGTGGACCGGCCACACCCAGGCCGTGCTCAAGGCGCTGGCCGACCAGTGCACCAAGGCGCTGTTCTTCAACATCGGCAAGCACGCCGGCTACTATCCGGAAATCGTCAAGCAGGTCGCGGCGGCGGGCCACACCGTCGGCTCGCACACCTGGTCGCACAAAGATCTGTCGAAAATGACGACCGAGGAAGGCAAGGCGGAAATCGAGAAGGGTATTGCCGCGGTCAGCATCGCGCTCGGCAACAAGCCGGTGGCGCCGTTCTTCCGTTTTCCGGCGCTGAAGCATCCGCCAGAACTGGTGAAGTACATGGCGGAACGTCACATCGCGATGTTCTCGACCGACCTCGACTCATTCGATTTCAAAATGCGTCAGCCCGACCAGGTCATCAAATCGGTGATGACCAAGCTCGAGAAGCGCGGCAAGGGCATCATCTTGATGCATGACTTCCAGCAGGCCACCGCGCGCGCGGTGCCGGAGCTGCTCGCCAAGCTCAAGGCTGGCGGCTACAAGGTCGTGCAGATCACCGGCAAGGAGCCGGTCGAGCCGATCAAGGAATATACCGACGCGGTTCTCAAGGAGATGGGCGGCGGGCTCGACGAGGCAAAGCCGATGTCGAGCATCATCAAGACCATCAACAACTAACATCGTTCCGCATCAAACCGGCCGCGCCTCGACAGCGCGGCCGGTTTTTTTATGCCTGAAATCCGGCGGAAGCTTTTGCCGCTAGCGTGGCGTCCCGTTCGGCAGCGGTGTAACCGGCACCGCGGCAGCGTCGAATTGATCGGCTTCGATTTCCAGCGTGCCAAGCAGCGTCGGCATCGACACGCGGATCGGCGCGATCACCGGCGTGCCGGCGATCGGCGCGAACCACAACTCCATGTCGCGCCGGCCTGCGACATATTTGACCAGCATGCTGTCCGCGCGATAGCCGGCGATGGGGTGAAGGATGACGCCGCAGACCAAAACGGCGCCGGAATAGCTGCGCTCGAGTTTGACCCTGTCGATTCGCTTGAACGTCAAAGACAGGTCGTAGCGCCGCCGGCCGTCGAAAATCGGCAGCACGCGATCGCAATTGGCGGCAGCGAAAGCATCGTCGCCGGCCGGGATGAGCATCGCGCTGAGCGGGTCGGAGACGCTGCGGCGGTGGACCTCGGTCACCGGCACGCGGTCCTTGCCCGGCGGCGGCGCCTGGCCGACCAGGTCTTTGACGCCGGTCTCATCGAAGCTCATCCGCAGTTCGGACTTGCCCTCGTCATCGTTGATCGCAGAGGTGAAGAACTTCGGCGCCAAGCCGCCCGTCCGCGATGGTGCCGCGCACGTCGACCGCGCCCTCGCCGTTCACCAGCATGCTGAGCACGCCGCTCGCCTTGCCGTTGGCGGAGGTCGTGTAGCGCTGATCGCCGATTGCGACGAGCCAGACGATCTGGCCGATGGAAACGCCGGTCATCGAGATCGTGTAGTGGGTCTTGAGGCGGCCTTCCGCGACAGCCGGCGGCGCGAGGAGGGCCGCGAACAGGCCAATCGCCGCGCCGAGCACGGGGGCCATCAGCAGATGAAACGGCGCAATTGCGACCATGGCGGCACGGGTCGATGCCGGGTCCGGAAATCGGGATCGGGCATCGCTTTCCCTGCCAATATACCGCGGCCGAGCCGGATTCGAGAATGGCAGTCCCGCGGTTATTTGCCTAAAAGCCGCGGCACCACGCAGCGCCGAGAAGGGCGTGAAGGGCCGTCACCGGCAGGCAGACGAGCATGTCGCGGCATTTCCCGGCAGCGCATACAGCAATCGAGCATGGAACGAGTTCGATCGCCGCTCATTGAATCTCTGGGCATATCCACGTCTGTCAACCGCATTGACCGAAATAGAGGCATCAATTGCCGGACATCGTTACGCTGACAATTAATCCTTCCGTCGATATTTTCGTCAATGTCGATCATGTCGAACCGACGCGGAAGCTGCGGTGCTCGGCGCCGAACCGCAACCCCGGCGGCGGCGGCATCAATGTTGCACGCGTCGTGCACCGGCTCGGCGGCGACGTCGCGGCGATCTATCCAGTCGGCGGCGCGCTGGGAAGATTGTTGCAGCGGCTGGTCGAGCGCGAAGGTATCGTCAGCATCGTCACGCCGTCGCACGCCGAGACGCGCGAGAATTTCACCGCATTCGAAGAAGACAGCGGCGAACAGTTTCGTTTCGTGCTGCCGGGCTCCGCCCTGCACCGCGCCGAATGGGAAGCCTGCGTCGAGCGCCTGGCGTCGCTCGAGCACAAGCCGAAATTCGTCGTGGCCAGCGGCAGCCTGCCACCCGGCGTGCCGAACGATTTCTTCGTGCGTGTGTTGCAATATGCCAAACGTCATGGCGCCAAGACCATCGTCGACACCGCCGGTCCTTCGCTCAAGGCGGTGCTGGAGGAAGGCGTCACCATCATCAAGCCGAACCTCAACGAACTGAGCGAGTTCATCGGCAAGCCGCTCGAGCGCGACGCCGATCGCATCGCCGCCTGCCGCAAGCTTACGGCAGATGGCCACGTCGAGGCCGTGGCACTCACGCTCGGCGATCAGGGTGCGTTGCTGGTGACCGCCGATCGCGCCTGGCGGGCGCAGCCGATCAAGATCGATGTCGTGAGCACGGTCGGCGCCGGCGACAGCTTCCTCGGCGGCATGGTGGCGGCTTTAGCCGCCGGCAAGACGTTGGAAGACGCCTTCCGCACCGCCGTGGCGGCTGGCTCGGCCGCGGTGCTGCGGCCCGGCACCGATCTCTGCCAGGAGGCGGACGTGAATCGCCTGCTGCCGATGGTGAAGATCGATGAGGTGCGCAAGATCGCGGCGTAAGTAGCGCGAAGGCTGGAGCGGGCGAAGGGAATCGAACCCTCGTATGCAGCTTGGGAAGCTGCCGTTCTACCATTGAACTACGCCCGCGCCAGCCAACCATAACGAATGAGACGCCCCCCGCAGCAAGCATGCCGATCGAGAGTTCGGCTTCAGCTTTTGAAATGCTTACTGAGTTTCAGGCTCTGCGCCTGGTAGTTCGAGCCGATGCCTTGGCCGTAGAGCTTGTCCGGCCGCGCGATCATCTTCTCGTAGACCAGCCGGCCGACGATCTGGCCGTGCTCGAGGATGAACGGCACCTCGCGCGAGCGTACTTCGAGCACCGCGCGCGACCCCTTGCCGCCGGCGCCGGCATAGCCGAAGCCGGGGTCGAAGAAGCCGGCGTAATGCACGCGGAATTCACCGACCAGCGGATCGAACGGCACCATCTCGGCGGCGTAATCAGGCGGCACCTGCACCGCTTCCTTGGATGCGAGGATGTAGAACTCGTTCGGATCGAGGATCAGGCTCTTGTCGGGCCGCGCCTGCATCGGCTCCCAGAAATCGAGCACCGAATATCCAGCGCGGCGCTCGACGTCGATCAGCCCGGTGTGGCGCTTGGCGCGGTAGCCGACGACGCCGCCCGGCAGCAGGCCGGACAGATCGACGCCGACGGCGACACCTTCGCTGACATCGGCGTCGTCCGAATCCACCAGCCGCTCTTTGCGGTGCAGTTCGCGCAAGGCATCGCCGCCGAGCAGCGCGTGGCCGCGGCGGAAGCGAATTTGCGAGAGACGCGAGCCTTCGCGCACCAGCACCGGAAAAGTGCGCGGACTGATCTCGGCATACAGCGGGCCGTGATAACCGGGCTCGACGCGGTCGAAGCCGCGCAGTTCGTCGGCGATGACGCGGGTGAAGACGTCGAGACGGCCGGTCGAGCTTTTCGGATTGGCGGCGGCGGAAATATCGTCGGGCAGCGCCAGGCTTTCCAGCAGCGGCACGATATAGACGCAGCCGGTTTCCAGAACCGCGCCGTCGGTCAGCGCAAATTCGTGCAGCTTCAATTCGTCGATGCGCTGGGCGACCGTGGTGCTGCCGGGCAAGAAACTCGCGCGCACGCGATAGGCGACCTCGCCGAGCCGCAGGTCGAGGCTGGCCGGCTGGATCTGGTCGGGCACGAAGTCGGTCGAGGGCAGAATACCGCCGTCGGCGGCAAGCTCCGCGATCATCCGGTCGGGCAAAATGCCCTTGTCTTCAACGGCGAAGGAAAGTGCCAAAGTGTCTCTGCCTCATCTCCGTCATCCTGAGTGCGCGCGTCAGGATGAACGGCCACGGCCCGGGCCGGCGCCCTTCGAGGCTCGGCCTCACGGCCGAGCACCTCAGGGTGACGGAGTATGGGAGCCGATCTAACCCGATGGACGCCTTGACGGGAAGGCGCGCCTCCCGCTACAAACAATTTATCCCGTGGTCAATTTGAGCCGGCCGGCTTGCAGCCACGTAAAATAAGTCGCTAAAAGGCCGGGGACGCGTGTGCCCGGCCGAGATTTTTTCTCAGGCCGGTTTTTTGTTGCCTAAGCGCGGGCCTCGTCGCCCGCAGGCCGAAGGAGAGCACGATGTCAGACGCGCCGAAAAAGACCTACCGCCCCGAAACCCGGCTGGTTCATGCCGGAACGCTCCGCTCGCAATTCAACGAGATGTCGGAGGCGCTGTTCCTCACCCAAGGCTACAAATACGAGAGCGCCGAGGATTGCGAACTGCGCTTCTCCGGCAAGATTCCGGGCTACGTCTATTCGCGTTATTCGAACCCGACCATGGACATGTTCGAGCAGCGCATGGCCGCGCTCGAAGGCGCCGAGGCCGCGCGCTCGACCGCGACCGGCATGGCCGCCGTTACGACGGCGCTGATGGGGCTCGTAAAAATGGGCGACCACGTGGTTGCCGCCAAGGCGCTGTTCGGCTCGTGCCGCTGGGTGATCGAGGACTGGCTGCCGCGTTTCGGCGTGCCCTGCACGCTGGTGGACGGCAAGGACCTCAACGCCTGGAAGGCCGCGGTGACCAAGAACACCAAGGCGGTCTTCATGGAGACGCCGACCAATCCGACTTTGGAAGTCTACGACATTGCCGCAGTTGCCGATATTGCCCACAATGCCGGCGCCAAGCTGGTCGTCGACAACGTATTCGCCACGCCGCTCTATCAGAGCCCGCTGACGTTAGGGGCCGATGTCGTGGTCTATTCGGCGACCAAACACATCGACGGTCAGGGCCGCGTGCTCGGCGGCGTCATCCTGGCGTCGGAAAAGCTGATTATGGATAACTATCATAATCTGCTGCGACAGACCGGCCCGTCGCTATCGCCGTTCAATGCCTGGGTGATGCTGAAGGGCCTCGAGACCTTGGCGGTGGCGCGTCGAGCGGCAGACGCAGACCGCGGGCGCGGTCGCAAATGCGCTCGCCGGCCACAAGAAGCTCACCCGGCTGATTTATCCGGGCCGGGCCGATCACCCGCAGGCCGACATCGTCAAGAAGCAGATGAAAGCCGGGTCGACGCTGGTGTCGTTCGAGATCAAGGGCGGCAAGGAAGGTGCGTTCCGTTTCCTCAACGGCTTGAGCCTGATCGGCATTACCAACAATCTCGGCGATTCCAAAAGCCTGATCACGCATCCGACCACGACCACGCATCAGCGGCTGACGCCGGAGCAGCGCGCCGAACTCGGCATCGGCGACGGACTGGTGCGATTGTCGTGCGGCCTCGAACACATTGACGACGTGATCGACGATTTGCTGACGGCGCTGGATAAGGTCTGATCCTCGGCCGGCAAAATGAAAACGGGCGCGGCACTTGCGTGCTGCGCCCGAAAACTTTTACAGCCGAAAACCTTTACGGCAGCATGTGGTGCGACTGCGCCGTCGCCGACATGACCGGGCGCTGGGCCGCTTCCGCAATCGCCTGCGCGAGGCCCTTGGCCATGCAGGCATAGCCGAAATCGTTCAAATGCAGACCGTCCGGCGACACGAAGGCTTCGAACGGCAGTTTGTCGTCGACCTTCCAGTGCTTCATGACTTCGTAACGGCGGAACAGATCTACGTCCTCGGCCTTCGCGGTGTTGGCGAGCAGCTCGACCATGTGCTCGGCTTCCGGCTTCACGATCACCTTCGGCGCGAATTGCGGATCGATCAGTACGACATCGGCACCGAGCGAACGGATGATTTTCAGACCGTCACGGATCGAGGAGTCGCGGCTGGTCATGACGTGATCGCGAATGACCGAATTGGTGCCAAGCTGCCACAGCACGAGATCGGGCTTGGCGGCGACGACGGCCTGGTCGAAGCGCTTGAGCATGTCGTTGACTTCTTCGCCGTTCACACCGCGATTGATGACAACGATCGGCTGCTTGGGAAAGCGCTGCTGCAAATCGGCCGCAAGCTGGCTCGGATAACTGTTTGCCGGCGAGCTCGCGCCCGCGCCCGCGGTCGACGAAGAGCCGATCGCGACGATGGTTATCGGTTCGTGAAACGAAATCTTGCGGGCGACGCGCGCCAGCGGATGCGCAAGGCGCACCAGTTCTTCCGGATTGTTGCAATTCGGCGTCGGCGTTTCGGCGCGCGCGGCCAACGGCATGACAAGCCCGGCAACGAGCGCGGCAACAGCGATGGGCTTAACGGCCCAGTTGGCGAGATCGGGTCTCTGCAAGGTGTTTCCCCAGCTCCGACTAGCGACCGCCCTCGGCATGCGGCTCGCTTTGTTTTGCCGCCCCGATCACGAGATCGGCCAGCAATCGGCCTATGCAATCATGAACACGCTCGGCCATGTCAAGTTTTTTCGTGGCAGAATAAAGGTCGAAGGTTCCCAGATCGCCCCACAGCTTCATGATTCCGAAGCGGTCGAACAGCGGCACTTCTTGCTGCAGTGCAACCCAACGCATGTTTTCGGCGTAGGTGCCGAGGGCAATCATAGATTCCGTACGGGGACTGTATTGCGGATTTATGAAAACAACGTCAGCGCCCGCCGACCGCGCAATGTTTATACCACGGTCGAGGGCCTGGCTGAATTGATCCGGATCAATCCCTTGCATGGCATCGACGGTGCCCGTCTGCCAAATGACCAATTGCGGATGGGCCGCCGCTAAGGCCTGTGGCAGAGCCTTAACCATGTCTGCGGCGCTGCGCTTCGGCTTGACGTCCGTGGTCACATTGACGTCGACACCGGGAAGCAATTGCGAGAGCGCAACTTGCAAACGCGCCGGATAGGCATCCTTGCTGCCGTTCGCACCCGGCAGCAGCGACGAGCCGGCGCCGATCACAAGGATGGTGAGATGCTTGTCGGCGATGGCGCGAGGCACTTGCCGCAGTGCAAAATTCGAGTCGACCAAATTTTCCGCAACGCGACATTCGGCCGGATGCTCGACCGCGTTGACGGCCGAACTGGCCAGCAAAATAATTGCCAGCAGGAGTGGTAAGCGCCTCATCATGCGTCACTCCCCGCGTAGCCTGTCTTGGTCGCAGGCGGTCGCGGTCCCGATCCTTGTCGTTCGATTACCCTATACCACGAAATCAGCACTGCCGTGGCAACCATGATGGCGATGCCCGCCAGGCTTACGATGACCTGTGTCAAGACGCCGTTGGATACCTCGGTGAACACGAAGTGTCCGGCAAACGACAGAAACACGCCGAGACAGAACACGCCGAGCGAATGTTGCCCGCAGACGATCGCCGGCCAAAAAAATTTCGACTTCAGCGCCGGCCAGTGGCTCGGCACCAGCCATACTGTAATCACAGCCAGCGACAGGAAATGCAGAATGCGCAGCACGTCGAGATTGGTCTTGTCGATCGGATAGATCGACTCGCCGACGAATTTCGGCACGAAGACGCCGAGGCGCGGAAAGTACCAGGTCATCGCGATCGAGAACGCAAACAGCAGATAGGCAAAAGCCAATCCGATAATCGCCGGCGAGTTGATCCAGCGCGAAAGTCGTTGCGCGCCGCCAAGCGCGCACCAGGCGCCGAACACGAACAACAATTGCCAAGCATAAGGATTGAACGCCCAGGTGCCGCTCGGATAGGCCTCGAAATTCCAGTCGAACATCCACATCAAGGTGTAGAGCCCGGCGGACAAGATCAAGGCCAGCGAGGGCGCGCGCAGCAGCAGCCACAGGATCGGCGCGAACCAGAGCAGCAACACGATATAAAGCGGCAGGATATCCATGTTGACCGGTTTGAACTTCAACACCAGCGCCTGAAGAATGGTGACATCCGGATTCTTCATGAAGTCGAGCACGCCCATTTCTTCGGCGAACAGCGGATTGTCGAAACTTTTCGCGACATATGCGATCTCGGCCAGATAGATCGCAAACAAGAACACGTGGGCGACGTAGATCTGCCATGCGCGCTTGAGCACGCGCGCGGCGGCAACCAGGAAGCCGTTGACCTGCATGGCGCGGCCGTAGACGAAAGCCGCCGTATAGCCGGAGATGAACACGAAGATTTCCGTGGCGTCGGAGAAGCCGTAATTGCGGATGGTGATCCAGCTCACCGCGTTGGACGGAATATGGTCGAGGAAGATCAGCCACAGCGCGAGACCGCGGAACAAGTCGAGCCGCAGATCGCGTTCAGTTGATACCGGGGCCATCAATGGCTTATCTTTCGTGCGGTCTTTCGCCCATAATCCCAAGGCAGGGACGGATCGCTAGCCCAGGCTTCGTATAATAATAAGGCATATAGATGTACCGCGCCGTAACCCGCAAGATCGAGGTCACGGTGACGCCCCGCTTTGTGTCCGAGCGGTCGTCGCCGACCAATGGCTATTACTTCTGGGCCTATACGATAGATATCGCCAATCTCGGGGGCGAAACCGTCCAACTCAAGACCCGGCACTGGCGCATCACCGATGCCCTGGGGCGGCTGCAGGAGGTCAAAGGACCTGGCGTGGTCGGCGAGGAGCCCGTCCTCAAGCCCGGCGAGAATTTCGAATATACCAGCGGCGTGCCCTTGCCGACACCATCCGGCTTCATGGTGGGCAGCTACGGCATGGTGACGATGACCGGCGAGCATTTCGATATCGAGATCCCCGCCTTCTCGCTCGACTCGCCCGGCGGCGAACGCACGCTCAATTAGCCGGTAGGCACCCCTTGAACCGGTCGAGCGCCTGACGCGGCAGAATCGCCAGCACGGCGCCGCCCTGCACGTGATCCTGCAAGGCCTCAAGCTGCGCCTCCGGCATCGCGACGCAGCCGCTGGTTCCGGTTTTGCCGGGAAGTTGCAGATGGATGAAAATGCAGGAGCCGGCGCGCGCCTTGCGGTCGGTCGGATATTCGACGAAGAGCCCGCGCCGATATTCCGGCACCCGCCACATATTCTCGGCGTGCACATTGGCGCCGACCCTGTCGCGCCTTGTGATCGTATTGTAGGCGGGCGAACTCAGGTCATCGACACAGACCATGCCTTCATCGACACGGATATAATTCGGCATTTGCGACGCGGCAAAGCCGAAGCTCGGCCCGATCTTGTAGAAGCCCGCCGGCGCGCGCTTGTCGCCTTCGACTTTGACCGGCTCACCGTGCCGGGCGAAACGGCGAAACGCGTATGACCAGGCAACGCCGCGATGGCCGATCAATGCGGACGCAGGCCCGCGATTCTCCTGCCACGATGCATTCGGCGTAGCGCGCTCGAATTGGCGGACCGTCGCGATCGTGCTGCTCAGCGTATCGGCTGTGACCAGCACCAGACGCTGAGCCGATGCGAGCGGCTCGGGGCACGAGTGCGCGAGCGCGAATTTCGGCGCGAGCAATACGAATAAGAGCGATAGTAAATTGAGCGCGATGACTCGCCGCGCGCGCTGGCGAACTCCCTCTTCCCTTGGGGAAGAGGTGAAGAAAGTACGCGGCGCCGGTGACTCCATAATTTATGAACTCGCCTTCGCATCGACATCGGCCGGCGCGAACACATAATTCGCGCTGCAGAATTCGCAGGTGACGGAAATCTTTCCGTTCTCGACCATGTGATCGCGGTCGTCCTGCGAGAAGTTCCTGAGCATCGCCTCGACGCTGTCGCGCGAGCACGAACACTCCGCGCGCACGTCCGTGGTGCGAAACACGCGCACGCCCGGCTCATGAAAAAGACGAAACGCAAGCCGCTCGCTGGACACATCGGGATCGATCAGTTCGACGTCCTCGACGGTCTCGAGCAAAGCCTGGCCCTGCACCCAGGCGTCGTCGACCGCCATCTCCGGTACCTCGACGCCTTCGGGCGCATCGCCCGGATGAAGATCGATCCGGGCGCGGTCCGGCGACTTCGGCAAAAATTGGAGCATGATGCCGCCGGCGCGCCAGTGGTGGCGGGGGCCGCCGGGGCCCGCGCGGAATTCTTCGGCGACCGCGAGGCGGACCCGGGTCGGGATCTGCTCGGAGCGCAGGAAATATTCGTGCGCGGCATCTTCCAGCGTACCGCCATCGAGCGCGACGAGGCCCTGGTAGCGGCTGGTGTCCGAACCCTGGTCGATGGTCATCGCGAGATGGCCCTTACCAAGCAGCGTGCCGGGATCGGTTTTGCCCTCGGCAATTGCCGCCTCGACGCCCTCTTTGCCGAAGCGGGCGCAGGCGCGGACTTTGCCGGGTGTGGTGAAGTCGACCACCAGCAGGCCCACGGGACCGTCGGTCTGGGTCTGCAGGATGAAACGGCCATCGATCTTGAGAGCCGAGCCGAGCATCACCGTGAGCACCACCGCCTCGCCAACGAGCTTGGCGACCGGCAGCGGATAATTGTGCTTCTCCAGGATCTGATCGACCACGGGGCCTAGCCGCACCACGCGGCCACGCAGATCGAGCGAGGCCACCTCGAACGGCAGCACCGTGTCGTCAGCGGTGGTCGCCGCCGGCGCGCGAGAAGGAATGGAGGTTTCTGAATTGCTCATCGAGGGACTGTTCATTGTTCCTATGTAGAGCGCGGCGGCCGGATTTCGAGGGGCTCATAGCCGTCATCCCGAGGTGCGAGCCATAAGCGCGTTTACGCGCGTCTTCGACGCGCTATGGCGAGCCTCGAAGGACGACGGACAATGTCTCGGGCCGACATCCTTCGAGGCCCGCCTTCGGCGGGCACCTCAGGATGACGGGTTAAGCGCCTGATGCCTCGGCGTGCAGGCACCAGGCGAGCAGGCCTTTCTGGGCGTGCAGGCGGTTTTCCGCCTCGTCGAACACCACCGACTGTGGCCCGTCCATCACCTCGTCGGTGACCTCCTGGCCACGATGCGCCGGCAGGCAGTGCATGAACAGCGCGTCGGGCTTGGCCTTGGCCATCAGCCGGGCATTGACCTGGTAGCGCTTGAGCAAATTGTGCCGCGTCTTGGCGTCGCGATCGCCCATCGACACCCAGGTGTCGGTGACTACGCAATCGGCATCTTTCACCGCAGCTTCCGGATCGACGCCAAACTTGATAGCGGCACCGGATGACTTGACCCAGTCCATCAGCCATTTCTTCGGCCGCAATTCGGCCGGCGAAGCCACGCGAAGCTGGAAGTCGAAACGCTCGGCGGCATGCATCCACGAGGCCAGCACGTTATTGGCGTCGCCGGTCCAAGCGACCGTGCGGCCGCGGATTGGCCCGCGCTTTTCCTCAAAGGTCATGACGTCGGCAAGCACCTGGCAGGGATGCGAGCGCCGGGTCAGGCCGTTGATCACGGGCACCGTGGCGTGCCGCGCAAGCTCGGCGACCGCTTCGTGGTCGAGAATGCGGATCATGATGGCGTCGACGAAACGCGACAGCACCTTGGCGGTGTCGGCCAGCGTTTCGCCGCGGCCGAGCTGCATTTCCTGCGCGGTCAGCATGATGCCTTCGCCGCCGAGCTGGCGCATGGCGACGTCGAACGACACGCGCGTGCGGGTCGAGGGCTTGTCGAAAACCATCGCCAGCGTCTTGCCCGCCAGCGGTTCGGGACGCTCGCCTTTGGCGCGCGCAACCTTCATCCTCCGGCTGTTCGCGATGATGCCGGCCAGGTCAGGCTTCGGGATATCGATGAGATCGAGAAAATGCCGCACGCCGTTGCCGCTCATCACGCCGCCCCTTGCTTGGCAGGCTGGCTGCCTTGGCGCGGATGCGCTTTGGCAAGACGCGTGCAGGCACGGTCGATGCGCGCGATCGCCTCGGAGATTTCGTGCTCGCCGATGATCAGCGGCGGCAGCAGCCGCACGACGTTATCGCCGGCGGCGACCGTGATCATCTTTTCGGCGCGCAATTCGTCGACCATTTCGGATGCCGGCGGCACCATGCGCAGGCCCATCAGCAGGCCCTCGCCGCGCACTTCGGCGATCACCGACGCATGGCGGTCCTTGAGTTCGGCGAGCCGCTGCTTGAGCACCAGGCCGCTCTTCTTGACGTTGTCGAGGAAGCCGTCGGCGGTGACGACATCCAGCACGGCGTTGCCGACCGCCATCGCCAGCGGATTGCCGCCGAAGGTCGAGCCGTGCGTGCCGGCCGTCATGCCCTTGGAGGCTTCGGCGGTCGCGAGACAGGCGCCGACCGGAAAGCCGGCGCCGAGCGCCTTGGCGATGGCCATGATGTCGGGCGTGACACCGCTGTGCTGATAGGCGAACAGATCGCCGGTGCGGCCGACGCCGGTCTGGATCTCGTCGAAGATCAACAGCAGGCCGTTGTCGTCGCACAATTTCCGAAGTGCGCGCAAAAACGTATGTGGCACGACGCGCACGCCGCCCTCGCCCATCACCGGCTCGATCAGGATCGCGGCGGTTTCGGGTCCAATGGCTTTCTTGACGGCGTCGAGATCGGCAAACGCGACCTGGTCGAAGCCCGACATCGGCGGACCGAAGCCGTCGAGATATTTCTTGTTGCCGGTCGCGGCCAGCGCCGCCAGCGTACGGCCGTGGAACGCGCCTTCGAAGGTGACGATGCGATACCGCTCAGACTTGCCGCTCGCCGATTGATATTTGCGCGCCATCTTGATCGCGCATTCGATCGCCTCGGCGCCGGAGTTCTGGAAGAACACGGTGTCGGCGAACGTCGCCGCGCACAGTCGGTCGGCAAGCCTCTCGCCTTCCGGAATGCGGTACAGATTGGAGACGTGCCAGAGCTTCTGCGCCTGCTCGGTCAGCGCCTTCACCATGTAAGGATGCGCATGGCCGAGCGCATTGACGGCAACGCCCGAGGTGAAATCGAGATAGCGCTCGCCCGATGTCGCGATCAGCCACGCGCCCTCGCCCCGCTCGAAAGCGAGGTCGACGCGCGCGTAAGTCGGCAGCAAATGCGAGGTCACGGCTTTTCTTCCATCGAAACGGCAAATGCCGGCCCAAGCTTCTTGGACCGGTTATCCGCGAAACATTCGGCTCTTAAAGCGGGCCAAAATGAAACGTGCCGCCTCGCCGGGCGGCACTTTTGGTATTCTAGAACCGGGCCGTGGCCTGTCAACACGGCCGAGTTCCGTACCTCGGTAGTGATTCGCGACTCAATTATGCCGCAAGTGCCGATTCTATTGGAGAAAGCTGTTGGTAGATCGCTTTTAGGCGCTTGCAAATGCTTGCGGGTGAGTCAACCGCTAGTGTAGCGTCACTGCCAGACAGTACGACATGTCGTGCGTACTTGAGCTGAATCCTAGTTCACTCCTGATGTTTACACGTTCAGGCGCGGCAAATCCGCGCCAAACGGCGGGGTTGGATTCCACCTAAGGCATTGAGTGCCGAGGAGAAATCAATGGGCTGGACCGACGAGAGGGTAGAACTGCTGAAGAAATTATGGGCCGACGGCTTGTCCGCCAGCCAGATCGCCGCCGAATTGGGCGGGATCACGCGCAATGCCGTCATCGGCAAGGTGCACCGCCTCGGCCTGTCGGGCCGGGCCAAGAGCCCCTCCTCCGCCTCGCCCCGGCCGCGCAAGGTACGCTCTTCGGGCGGGCAGATGATGCGAGTGTCGCGGCCGCAGATGCGGGGCAATACCGCGCTGGCCTATGACTACCAGGAAGAGCCCGAGCCGGAGCTGATCGAGATCCCGATCGAGCAGCGCAAGACCTTGCTCCAGCTCAACGAGAAGACCTGCCATTGGCCGGTCGGCGATCCGGGCAGCACGGAATTCTTTTTCTGCGGCGGCGAAGCCACCGACTCCCCGTATTGCAACTTCCATTCCCGCGTCGCCTACCAGCCGGCCAGCGACCGCCGGCGCGAGAAGCGCTCGTTTCGGAATTAAGCGGCGGCTTTAATTTCGCGGAAAATGGCCGGGCGATGTCCCGGCCATCTCGCCTAGGAGGGCTGTGCCTCACTAAGCGGAATCGCCGGGACGAGCCCGGTGATGACGCCTCTAGATGACACCCTCGAATGAACCAGACACAAGTAAGATTATATGCCTTGGGATTATAGTCAATAGCCTGGCCCAAAAAATCAGGCCGCCAAAGTGCGGCCCACGCCGGCGAACGCGGCCCGCACCGTGCAGTTGCGGCCGGAAGCCTTGGCCCGGTAGAGCGCTTTGTCGGCGGCCATGACTAGAAATTCGGGCGACAGGCCGTCCACCGGAGTCCCGGCGGCAACGCCGATACTGACGGTGGGCGTCACATCGAGCCCCGTGATGTCGGGCGATAGCGCCGCGACGGATTTGCGAATCCGCTCCGCCAGATCGAATGCGTCCTTGATGGCAAGCCCGGGCAGCAGGACGGCAAATTCCTCGCCGCCGTAGCGCGCCGCAATGTCGGCCGGGCGCCGCGTGCCGACCTCGATGCACCGCGCGATCGCCATCAGCACGGCATCTCCGGTCTGGTGACCGAACTGATCGTTGTATTGTTTGAAATTATCGACATCGATCAACAGCAGCGCGACGCTTCTACTGTCGCGTTGCGCCCGTCGGCATTCATAGTCGAGAATTTCGTCGAACCGCCGGCGGTTGCACAGACCGGTGAGGCTGTCGGTCGTGGCCATGACGGCGAGCTTTTGCTCGGCGATTGCACGTCTGTTCAAGGACCGCGCCAGAAAGATGACCAGCCCCATGTTGAAAATGCACAAGGCGATCACCACCGATCCGATGATCCAGGCGCGGGCCCGCCCCTCGGCATAGATGGTTTCCACCGAACGGCCGAAGGTCACGATCAGCGGCTTGTCGCCGGCCTGATGGTAGGCCGCGATCCGGCGCACGTTGTCGGTGGCAAAATTCAATTCGTAGGAATTGGCCCGGTACTTCTTGTATTGGGTGAAAAGCTGGATGCCGGACAAATCGCGGCCGACAAACGACGCGTCGAACGGCCATCGCATCAAGACGATGCCGTCGTCGCGGAAGACCGTCAGCTTGTCGCCCGGGGCAATGCTGACCACCTTGAACAAATCGTAGAAATAACTGAGCTGCAAACCGGCAACGATAACGCCGTCGAAATTTCCGCTGCTGTCATCGACGCGGCGGCTGATGCCGACGAGCCATGTGCCGCGCTTCGAACGGAAAGGCGCGCCGATAAAAAGCCCATCCCCGCCGATGTTACGATGATGCGTAAAAAAATCGGCCTGCGCGAAATTATCCGGCCGCGGGATCAGTGACCGCGCTTCGAATTTGACGCTGCCGTTGCGGTCGAGAACCAGGATCGACCCCATATCCGGAGCCGTGGCCGAATGGTCGAACAGCACCAGATTGAGGATCGCCGGACTGATCCTGTCGAGATCGGGAAGTTTCAGTCCATCCTGCACGGCGCGCAGCGACAGATCGATCAGTTCCATTTTACGGGCGACGTCGGCGGAGATCGTCGCGACCAAATTGACCGCCTCGGTGCGCGCCCGCTCGTAGTCGCGCTTGCCCATGTCGATCATCACAAAGCCGCAGAACGCCGAGAAGCTCAACGTCACCGCGCAGCCGAGCGCGATCAACCGCTTGACCGGGGCGCCTGCGTGAATCGGTAAATGCCCTTGCGGAATCGCCGTGTCCTCGAAGCGCCAATCGCGTTCCCGCCGGTCATAGGCTGCGTCGGTTGCAAACAAGCCCGATGTATCGATCAAGTCGTCGACGCGCCTTTGAGGATTCGGTAACCGTGAGAACTCTCCAATTCACAGGACGAGGTGGCGCGTTCTTTTTTCGTTCTTTCGCTGCCGGCCGGGCCGCTCTATAAGGCACCATGCCCGAATTCACCGCCGCCCAAGACGATGCTCTCCAGGCCGTGTCCGCCTGGATGAAGGCCAAGCCCGGTTCCAACGGCACGCCCCAGGTGTTCCGCCTGTTCGGCTATGCCGGCACCGGCAAGACCACGCTCGCCAACCACATCGCCGAAGACGTCGACGGCGAGGTGAAGTTCGCGGCCTTTACCGGCAAGGCAGCTTCCGTGATGCGCGGCAAGGGCTGCCATGGCGCTTCCACCATCCACAGCCTCATCTACCGCGCGCGCGAAAGCGGCGAGGAAGTTCCGAGCTTCGATTTGTGGGACGAGGCGCCGGCGTCCAAGGCCGCAATGATCATCATCGACGAATGCTCGATGGTCGACGCCGAGTTGGGCCGCGACCTGCTGTCGTTCGGCGTGCCGCTTCTGGTGCTCGGCGATCCGGCGCAACTGCCGCCGATCCAGGGCGGCGGATTTTTCACCGAGGTCGAGCCCGATGTGATGCTGACCGAGGTGCACCGCCAGGCGCGCGACAATCCGATCGTGCGGCTGTCGATGGATATCCGCGCCGGCGATTATCTCGAGCCCGGCCGCTACGGCGAGAGCGAGGTCGTGCTCAAGGCCGATCTCGATCCGCAGCGCGTGCTCAATGCCGACCAGGTGCTGGTCGGGCGCAATAACACGCGGCGCGCCTACAATTTGCGCATGCGCGAGCGCCGCGGCTTTTCCGAGCAGATGCCGGAGGCCGGCGACAAACTGGTGTGCCTGCGCAACAACCGCAAGAAGGGCCTGTTCAACGGCGGCCTGTGGTCGGTGAAGGAGCGCGGCGGCAGGAAGAGCGGCGTCATGACGATGCGGCTGCTGCCGGACGACGAAACCGCGACGCGCGGCGTCAAGGTGTCGGTGCGGCCGGAATGCTTCACCGGCGGCATCGAGCAGATCGATTGGCAGCGCCGCAAGCCTTACGACGAATTCGACTACGGCTACGTGCTGACCGTGCACAAGGCGCAAGGCTCGCAGTGGGATGATGTCGTGCTGTTCGACGAGAGCTTCGCGTTTTCCGAAAGCCGCGAGCGCTGGCTTTATACGGGGGTCACGAGAGCGGCGACGCGGCTGACGGTGGTGATGTAGCTAGAGCCACCCTTCCCGCTCGAAATGCTCCCGCAGGATATTCACGTTGCGGCGGTTGGCGCGGAAGCCGACGTCGAACAGGTCGCCGACAAAGGGCACGGCGCCGACGAGGCCTTCGATCGCGACATTGGCGACCATGCGCGCGAATACGGGCTTGGGGATATCGAGCCGGTGCGCTTCGTAGAGCAGCCAGCACGACAGCGCGGAAGCCGCGGCATCGCCAATGCCCGGCACCAGCCGCATGATCGACTCCATGCCGAAGCGGATATTGGTTCCCGGCAAGAGAAACGCGGTGTCGAACAGCTTGGCAAGCGCGTCGAGCCGCGCCACCGCGGCGCGTTTGGACACATCGCCTCGCGCGAAGCGGCTGCGTTGACTTGTGCGTTGGCCTGGCGGCGTGATGTCGATGGTGCGTGGCATCCCCGTTAGATGGGGTGCGACAAAGCGCGCACAAGAATGTGTCAAATGACACACTTTAATGCCGCTCATTCCCGAAAACGAAAATCCAGAGCAAAGAACTGGGTCCCCGCTTACGCGGGGACGAGCGGCGGTGTCGCTACGCCGCCTCTTTCTTCTTCTGCGGCGCGAAGCGGTGATAGAACGTCTCGCTTTTCTCGGCGAGGTCGAGCAGCAATTTGTTCGGAGCAAAGCGCGCGCCGAATTTCGCCTCGAGCTTGCGGCACAATTCGACGAATTTCTTCGTGCCCATCATATCGATATAAGACAGCGTGCCGCCGGAGAACGGCGCAAAGCCGAAACCGAGGATGGAACCGACATCGGCCTCGCGCATGTCGGTGAGCACCTTCTCCTCGAAGCAGCGCGCGGTTTCCAGCGCCTGCATCGCCAGCAGCCGGTCCTTCAATTCCTGGACGTCGATCGTGTCCGGGTCGAGATGCTGGGGCTGCAGCTCGGCCAAGCCCGGCCACAGTTTCTTCGGGCCGGACGGCGGATAATCGTAGAAGCCTTTGCCGTTCTTGCGGCCGAAGCGGCCGCGCTTCTCGACCATTTCCTCGAGCAGCGTCTTCTGCCGGGGATCGATGGCCGACGCGCCGAGATCGGCTTCGGTGGCCTTGAGAATCTTCCAGGCCAGATCGACCGCGACCTCGTCGTTGAGCGACAGCGGGCCGACCGGCATGCCGGCCATGCGGCCGACATTCTCGATCATCGCCCCCGGCACGCCTTCGGTCAGCATCAGATGGCCTTCGCGGATATACGTGCCGACGACGCGCGAGGTATAGAAGCCGCGGCTATCGTTGACGACGATCGGCGTCTTGCGGATGGCGCGGACGTAATCGAGCGCGACGGCCAGCGCCTTGTCGCCGGTGTTCTTGCCGAGAATGATCTCGACCAGCATCATGCGGTCGACCGGCGAGAAGAAATGGATGCCGATGAAACGCGGCTGATCCTTGAACTCGGTGGCGAGCGATGTGATCGGCAGCGTCGAGGTGTTGGAGGCGAAGATCGTCCTGTCGCCGATGACCGCCTGCACCTTGGCGATGACGTCGGCCTTGATCTTGCGGTCCTCGAACACCGCTTCGATGACGAGATCGCAATCCTTCAGCGCGCCGTAATCGGCGCTCGGCGTGATGAAAGCCAAGAGCTCGTCGCGCGCGACACCTTTCATGCGGCCTTTCATGACGCGGTCCGAAAGCGCCTTGTGCAGCGCCGCCTTGCCCTTGTCCGCCGTTTGCTGATCGCGGTCGATCAGCACGACCTGAAGGCCCGCCGCGGCGCTGACCTGGGCAATGCCGGCGCCCATGAAGCCGGCGCCGATGACGCCGATCTTCTTGATGCTCGACGCCGGCTCCTTGGCGGGGCGGCGCGCGCCTTTGTTCAAGTCCTGCATCGAGACGAATAGCGTTCGGATCATGGACGCCGCTTCCGGCGAGCGCACGATCTTGGCGAACCAGCGCGACTCGACGCGCAGCGCGGTGTCGATGTCGAGTTGCAGGCCTTCGTAGACGACCTGCAATATCGCGCGCGCGGCCGGATAATTGTCGTAAGTTTCGCGGCGATAGATCGCATTCGCCGCCGGAAACGTCATCATGCCGGCTTTGGAATAGACTTGGCCGCCGGGCAACTTGAAGCCCTTCTCGTCCCAGGGCTTGACCGCCTTGCCGCCGGCCTTGATCCAGTCCTTCGCGGCCTTCACCAGATCGGGGGCCGGCACCACGGCGTCGATCAGCTTGGCCGCCTTAGCGCGGTCGACCGACAACTGGTCGCCCTTGAGCAGAAATTGCAGCGCGTCGGCGGGTTGCATCATGCGCGCGATGCGCTGCGTGCCGCCGGCGCCGGGAAAGAGACCGATCTTGATTTCCGGCAGGCCGACGCGGGACTTCGGATTTTCAGACGCGATGCGCTGATGGCAGGCCAGCGCCAGTTCGAAGCCGCCGCCCATTGCAGTGCCGTTGAGCGCGCAGACCCACGGCTTGCCGGAGGTTTCGATGCGCCGGTAGAGCAGCGACAGCTTGCGGCTTTCCTCGAACACGAAACCCGCGGCGGCTTCCTCGCCCTCGGTTCTGAGCTTGCCGGCATAGAGCGCGCCCATGCGCTCCAACATCGTCAGATCGGCGCCGCCGCAGAAGGCATCCTTGCCGGAGGTGATGACCGCGCCTTTGATGGCGGCGTCGGTCGCGACCTTTTCGGCGATGCCGGAAAGCTCCGCGATCACGTCCATGGTGATGACATTCATCGAGCGGTCGGGCATATCCCAGGTGATGAGCGCAATGCCGTCGGCATCGACGTCGAAGGTGAAGTTGCTCATGATCGTATCCATCCTTTCTTCACCTCTCCCTATGGGAGAGGTCGGATCGCGAAGCGATCCGGGTGAGGGGTTACAGCGCATCGAGGGTCCTAGACCCCCTCACCCCATCCCCTCCCCAACAGGGCGAGGGAGCGCGCGTGCGTATGTCTCAACTCAAAATGGCTCGCCGTTTTTCCTGGTGTAGCGCCCGCCCTTTTCGTCGCGCACCACTATCATGTCGATCTCGGAGTAATGCGCGCGGTCGGCCGGCGCGCGGGTGCCGACTTCGATGAAGACGGCGTCGCGGTTCGAACGATTGATCAGGCAATGGCCGTTCGCCACGCCGGCCTTCCAGGCGACCACGTCGCCGGGCTTGAGCACGGTCTCGCCGTCGTCCTCGCGCATCGTCACCTCGCCTTCGAGCACATAGACGAGCTCATCCTCGTTCTCATGCCAATGACGCTGCGACGACGCAGCGCCAGGCTTGAGCGTGCAGACATTGAAGCCGAAATGCGTGAGGCCGGCGAAGCGGCCGAGCCGCTTGCGGCTGCGGCCTTCGACGGCCTTATTGTGCGGCGGCGGATAGCCGGTGGAAGTGTCAACAGGCACCTTGTCGATGTCGATCTTCGGCATTTGCGCCCCCCGATTACACGCGTTCGATGATCGTCGCGGTGCCCATGCCGGCGCCGATGCAGAGCGTAATCAGCGCGGTGGATTTGCCGCGACGCTCCAGTTCGTCGAGCACGGTGCCGAGGATCATGGCGCCGGTGGCGCCGAGCGGGTGACCCATGGCGATGGCGCCGCCGCAAACGTTGATCTTGTCGTGCGGGATGTTGAGCGCCTGCATATAGCGCAGCACCACCGAGGCGAAAGCCTCGTTGAGTTCGTAGAGATCGATATCGCCGACCGACATGCCGGCCTTCTTGAGAACCTTGTGGGTGACGTCGACCGGGCCGGTCAGCATGATCGACGGCTCGGAGCCGATATTGGCGAAGGCCTTGATTCGGGCGCGCGCTTTCAAGCCGTTGCGCTTGCCCGCCTCGGCGCTGCCGAGCAGCACCGCCGCGGCGCCATCGACGATGCCGGAGGAATTGCCGGCGTGGTGCACGTGATTGACCGCCTCGATTTCCGGATAGCGCTGCACGGCAACCGCATCGAAGCCCGCCATCTCGCCCATCTGCACGAAAGACGGCTGCAGCGACGCCAGCGTCTGCATCGTCGTGGTCGGACGCATGTGCTCGTCCTTGGCGAGGATGGTCAGGCCGTTGATGTCCTTCACCGGCATGACCGAATTCTTGAAACGCCCTTCCTCCCACGACTTTGCGGAGCGCTTCTGGCTCTCGACCGCGTAAGCGTCGACGTCGTCGCGCGAGAAGCCGTATTTGGTGGCGATCAGATCGGCGGAAATGCCTTGCGGCAGAAAATAGGTCGCGACCGCGATCGAGGGATCGACCGGCCACGCGCCGCCGGCGGCACCAATGCCGACGCGGCTCATGGATTCGACGCCGCCGCCGATGGCCATGTCGTGCTGGCCGGACATGATCTCGGCCGAGGCGAAATTCACCGCATCGAGCCCGGAGGCGCAGAAGCGGTTGATCTGGATGCCCGGCACGCTGTCGCCCAGCCCTGCGACCAGCGCCGCGGCGCGCGCGATGTCGCCGCCCGCTTCGCCGACCGGATCGACGCAGCCCAGCACGACGTCGTCGAGCTGCGCCGGATCGAGCTTGTTGCGGTCGCGGATGGCGGCCAGCGTCTGCGCGGCGAGATTGAGCGCGGTCACCTCGTGCAGCGCGCCGTCGGCCTTGCCGCGGCCGCGCGGCGTGCGCACGTGGTCGTAGATGAATGCATCGGGCATTTTTAGGTCTCCATCCTATCCACTGTCGTCCCCGCGAAGGCGGGGACCCAGTAACCACTGTCTGTCCGCACCATGACCACCGGGGTTACTGGATCCCGGTTCTCGCTTCGCTCGGCCGGGATAACGGCAAGGGTTACAAACTCCGCGCGATCAACAGCTTCATGATCTCGTTCGTTCCAGCGTAGATGCGCAGCACGCGGGCGTCGCGGTACATGCGCGAGATCGGGTATTCGTCCATATAGCCATAGCCGCCGAACAATTGTAGGCAGCGGTCTATCACTTTGCCTTGGGTGTCGGTGAGCCGGTATTTGGCCATCGAGGCGGTCACGGTATCGAGCTTGCCCTCGAGGTGCAGGCCGATGCAGTGATCGAGGAACACCTTGGCGATTGTGGCGTCGGTCTTGCACTCGGCCAGTTCGAACTGGGTGTTCTGGAATTCGATGATGGCCTGGCCGAAGGCCTTGCGCTGCTTGACGTAATCGATGGTCAGCGCCAGCGCATGCTCCATCATCGCCACCGCGTGCACCGCGACGATCAACCGCTCCTGCGGCAGTTCCTTCATCAACTGGTAGAAGCCCTGGCCCTCTTCGGTGCCGAGCAGGCTGGTGGCCGGCAATTGCACGTCATCGAAAAATAATTCCGAGGTGTCGGCGGAATCCATGCCGAGCTTCTTGAGCTTGCGGCCGCGGCGGAAGCCTTGGGCGTCCTCGGTCTCGACCACCAGCAGCGAGGTGCCCTTGGCGCCGGCTTTGGGATCGGTCTTGGCGACGACGATGATGAGGTTGGCGTGCTGGCCGTTGGTGATGAAGGTCTTGGAGCCGTTGAGGATGTAGCCGTTGCTGGATTTCTTCGCCGTGGCAAGCACGCCTTGCAGGTCGGAGCCGGTGCCGGGCTCGGTCATGGCGATGGCGCCGACCAGTTCGCCGGTGGCGAGCCTGGGCAGCCAGCGTTTCTTCTGCTCCTCGGTGCCGTAATGCAGAATGTAAGGCGCGACGATGCCGGAATGCAGCGGCGCGCCAAAAGTGTCGAAGCCCGCGAGCGAGAATTCGCGATTGATCACCGCCTCATGGGCGAAGGTGCCGCCGGCGCCGCCATATTCTTCCGGCATCGTGGCGCACAAAAGCCCGGCCTGCCCGGCCTTGGTCCAGACGTCGCGGTCGTACATGCCGGCCTCATGCCAGCGGTCGAGGTTGGGCACGAATTCGTCGGCAATGAAGCGCCGCGCCTGCTCTTCGAGCATGACGAGGTCTTCGGTCATCCACGCCGGCCGCGGAATATTGAGGACAGTCATGCGAGCGTTTCCCGGCAACGACTCAGGTCGGCTTTTAGGAAGCACCATAAGGCCGCGCGGCTAACCTGTCTTTACCCTCCCCTGGAGGGGGAGGCGAAGAGTGGATCGCACCTCGGCCGGATGCTACGACCGTCAAGTCGGATTTATCATGACAGACCACGCTGATTCCCATTCGAGCGGCCTGATCGACTCGGGCGCGGCCTGGCTGCGCCTGGGCGTGGCCGTGCTGCTGTCGACCGTCGGCGGCATCGGCATGTGGTCGTTCATGGTGGCGCTCCCCGCCATCCAGGCCGATTTCGGCATCGGTCGCGGCGAGGCGTCGCTGCCGTTCACGCTGGCCATGATCGGCTTTGCCTGCGGCGGCGTAGCGATGGGACGCCTCGCCGACCGCTTCGGCATCGCGGCGCCGTTGACGCTCGGCACTCTCTCGCTCAGCCTCGGCTATCTCGCCGTCGGCCACGCCGGCAGCCTGACCCAAGTCGCGCTGGCGCATTTGCTGATCGGCACCGGCTGCTCGGCGACATTTGGGCCGCTGATGGCCGACATCTCGCATTGGTTCGCGCGCCGCCGCGGCATCGCGGTCGCCATTGCCGCCGCCGGCAACTACCTCGCCGGCACGATCTGGCCGCCGGCGGTGCAGCATTTCATCGCCGCCGATGGCTGGCGCGCCACACACAACGGCATCGGCCTGTTTTTGATCGCTGCCATGCTGCCGCTGATTTTTGTTTTGCGCAAACGCATCGAGCATCACCACGACGCCGCCAATGCCGCGGTGGCGCGCCGGCAGGCCGACATGCCGTTCTCGCCGCTGACATTGCAAGTCTTGTTGCTGATCGCGGGCGTCGCCTGCTGCGTGGCGATGTCGATGCCGCAGGTTCACATCGTCGCTTATTGCGGCGACCTCGGTTATGGCGTGGCGCGCGGCGCCGAGATGCTGTCGCTGATGCTCGGCTTCGGCATCGTCAGCCGCGTCGCCTCGGGTTTCATCGCCGACCGCATCGGCGGTGTGCGCACGCTGCTGCTCGGCTCGGTGCTGCAAGGCACCGCGCTGTTTCTTTATCTGTTCTTCGACGGATTGTTTTCGCTCTACGTCATCTCGGCGCTGTTCGGATTATTCCAGGGCGGCATCGTGCCGAGCTACGCCATCATCGTGCGAGAATATTTTTCTCCGAAGGAAGCCGGCACCCGCGTCGGCCTGGTGCTGATGGCGACGCTGCTCGGCATGGCGCTGGGCGGCTGGATGTCGGGCGCGATCTTCGATCTCGCCGGTTCCTATCAGGCGGCGTTCCTCAACGGGCTCGCGTGGAATTTGGCCAACGTGTCGATCATGACGTGGCTTCTCGTCCGCTCGCGCCGCGCACCGGCATTCGTCCGCCACGCATAAATATTTAATTTCGCCGTACCGCATCGCGGGACGGTCCGGAATAAAGCCAATATCTGGACGTTAATGTCTGGTAGCGGACTTATGCCGAACCGGCACAAAACCAGAATAATCTGCTTTCCCGGATCAAGGTGGGGACAAAGACGCGATGCATTTCCCAGCCGCGCGGCCGGATGTCGTCCGAGCGATCAATCAGCGTTGGCTGCTCAAATTCTGGATGCGGCATCTGGGCGGCGGCCGGGCGCCGCTCTGGCAATCCATCGATGCCGCCGATCTGTCGCGCATATCGGACAATCTGAGTTTTCTGGACGTCACCGCGAACCGCGAAGACGTGCGCTTCAAGATCCGCTTTCACGGCGCTGTCATGTCGCAGGTCTACGGTTCACCCGATTGCCGCGGCAGATACCTCGACGAAATCATTCCACCGCAGCGGCACCGCACTGGCCTAGCGCCGTATCGCCAGGCGCTGGAGTGCTCGCACCCGATCTACACCATCCATGAAGTGACCGATCGCAACGGCCGCGTCATTCATTTCGAGCGGCTGCTGCTGCCGTTTTCGCAAGACGGCGCGACCGTCGACCGCATCCTGGCGTCGTTTGAATTCGTTTGCGACGATGGCGCTTTCGACGGCGATAACTTGCTGCAATTGCAGAACATGCCACCTGCGTTGCGCCTATCAGCAACCATCGAGCCGTCCGGGGTGGCGTAAGCAGCCGTTTCGTTACTTCGCCAGACCTTCGACTGCATAGGTCCGGGCCTTGGCGTATTTCTCGCGCACTGTGTCGGCGTCTTTCATGGACGCGCGCCAAGCCTTGAGCTTGTCCATAGTCTCGAACTCAAGAATGACGATGCGGCCTTTCGGCGCTTCCCCCTCCATCGCTATCGGAGCGCCGCCGCGCACAACAAAGCGGCCGCCCGCGGCTTTGGTCAGGGGATCGGCAAGAGGCACGAAGTTCTTCACGTAGCCGTCGCGGTCGAAGGTCTCGACTTCGGCGACGTGGAAGGCCGGCGCCTGGCTTTGCGCGTGCAGCGCGTTCGCGGCCAGGCATCCGATGCCGACGCCCGCCGTCAACGCCAGCGACAACTTGAGATTTGGCTGCACGAATCCGCCCCCCGATCGAAACCGATGCTGGCAGACTAGCGAGTTCTGACATACGATAAAATTATCATATTGTCATAAGGCCATAGGATTCTGATATGTTAGAACGCCGGCGGCGCGGCGCACGCCTGAGCCATCGCGTCAGCATGAGCGACCTGGAAATCTTGTTCGCCGTCACACAACACAACAGCATGGCGAAAGCGGCGGCGGAGCTGGGCATTTCGCAGCCGGCGGTTTCGCGGGCGATTACTGAAATGGAAGCGGCCCTCGGCGTCCGCCTGCTCGACCGCAGCCGCAGGGGCGTTGTCTCGACCCCTTACGGCGACGCCTTAGCGCGGCGTGCGAATGCCGCCCTCGACGAGATCAAACAAGGCCTCCAGGAAATCGAATCCTTGTCCGACCCAACGGTGGGCGAACTCTATATCGGATCGCCCGAACCGCTGACGGAATCGCTGCTGCCGGACGTGATCCAGCGATTCTGGCGTCAGTACCCGCGCGTCATGATCAATGTCGTCCTGGCGCTGGCGGGCGAGTTTACAAACCTGCGCGAGCGCAGAATCGACTTCCAGATCAACCGGCTGTTGCCGAATTTCGACGCCACGGACATCGACGCGGAAACACTATTCGACGAACAGATTTACGTCGTGACCGGCCCACGCAATCCGTTGGCGCGCCGCCGCATTTCGCGTCTGGCGGACCTCATCAATGAGAAATGGGTCGTGCAGAACAATACGTCCGACAATGTCGCCTACGCGTTTTCCGCCAGAAAACTGCCGGTGCCGCGCGCGACCGTGGCCGCTTATTCGGCTTATTTGCGAAACCGCCTTGCAGCCAGCGGCGAGTTTCTCGCCATCCTGACCGCTCCGCAGCTTCTGGTGCTGCGCAATCAAGGCATGAACGTGAAGGTGCTTCCCATCGATCTCACCGACCTCGGCATCAAAGTCGCGGTCTTCAAACTCACGAGCCGCAATTTAAGTCCGGTGTCGCAGCTTTTTCTGGATTATGTTCGCGATGCCTGCAAGCGCGGCAAATTCGCCGCCGCCGTCAAACACAGTTTATAGCGGCCCAACTTAGAACTGCTCGTCCGGCATTTCCATCGTCGATGCAGCGCCAGTTTGAATGCGGGCGAGATGCGTCGCGGTTTCCGGCAGCATGCGCTCCATGAAGAAACGCGCGGTGGTCAGCTTGGCGGTAAAGCGCGCGGCCGAGCCATTCGCTTGCGGCAACTTGGCGAGCGATGCCTCGGCGATTCTGCACCACATGTAGCCGAGCGCGACCAGGCCAAACATGTGCATGTAGTCGGTGGCGCCGGCGCCGGCATTGTCGGGCTTGGCCATGGCGTTCTGCATGAACCACATCGACGCGGCCTGGAGATGGCCGGCGGCAACGCCGAGCGGCGTAACGTAAGGCTTCATCTTGTCGTCGGCGCTCTTTTCCTTGATGAAGGCGCCGACCTCGTTAAGGAACGCCATCAGCGCGCGGCCGCCGTCCTTGCCGAGCTTGCGGCCGACCAGATCGAGCGCCTGGATACCGTTGGCGCCTTCGTAGATCTGCGCGATGCGGGCGTCGCGCACGAACTGCTCCATGCCGTTTTCGGCGATGTAGCCGTGACCGCCGAACATCTGCTGCGCCATCACGGTGTTCTGAAACCCCGTGTCGGTGAGCACGCCTTTCACCACGGGCGTCAGCAGGCCCATGTAATCCTCGGCACTCTGGCGTTCCTTGTCATCCGGCGAGCGATGCGAAATGTCGCCTTTGAGGGCGGTCCACAGCACCAGTGCGCGCGCCGCTTCGTTGAAGGCGCGCATCGTCATCAGCGTGCGGCGCACGTCGGGATGCACGATGATCGGGTCGGCCGGCTTGTCGGGATATTGACGCCGCTGATGGCGCGGCCTTGCAGGCGCTCCTTCGTATAGATGACGGCGTTCTGGTAGGCGACTTCGGATTGCGCCAAGCCTTGCACGCCGACGCCGAGTCTGGCCTCGTTCATCATCGTGAACATGGCGTTGAGGCCGCGGTTTTCCGCGCCGACCAGCCAGCCGGTGGCGCCGTCGTAATTCATGACGCAAGTAGCGTTACCGTGAATGCCCATCTTTTCTTCGATGGAGCCGCAGGTGACGCCGTTGCGGTCGGCGAGCGAGCCGTCGTCCTTAACCATGATCTTCGGCACGACGAACAGCGAGATGCCCTTGGTGCCGGCCGGCGCACCTTCGATACGCGCCAGCACGAGGTGAATGATGTTTTCCGACAGATCGTGCTCGCCGGCGGAAATGAAGATCTTGGTGCCGGTGATCTTGTAGCTGCCATCGGCCTGCTTCACCGCTTTGGTGCGCAGCAGACCCAAATCCGTGCCGCAATGCGGTTCGGTCAGGTTCATGGTGCCGGTCCAGACGCCTTCGACCATCTTCGGCAGATATTTGATCTTGAGCTCCTGCGAAGCATGGGCCAAGAGCGCGGCGATGGCGCCTTGCGTCAGGCCCGGATACATGGCGAAGGCCATGTTGGCCGAACAGAGCAGTTCGTTGACCGCAACCGTCATGGTCGCCGGCAGGTCCTGGCCACCGAATTCCGCCGGTACCGAGATGCCGATCCAGCCCCCCGCGATGATCTGCTGGTAGGCTTCCTTGAAACCGGTGGGCGTGGTGACGCTGCCATCCGCGTGGCGCGTGCAGCCTTCCTTGTCGCCGACACGGTTGAGCGGCGTGAGCACTTCCTCGCTGAATTTGGCGGCTTCCCGCAGCACGGCCTCGATGACATCGGGCGAGGCATCGGCAAAGCCCGGCAGATTGCCGTAGCGGTCGAAATGCAGGACGTCGTTGAGCAGGAACAGCGCGTCTTCGACAGGCGCCTTATAAGTCGGCATGATCGTTTCCCCCGGCAGTTCGCCACGGCGGCGGCGGCTCGCACGCGCCGTTTACAACTCGTTAACTAATGAACGGTTGCGACCGATTTTAGTATCGCGGCGGTTTCCCCCACGCCGCAACAGCGGCGCTTCAAGCCAGGATGACGCACCTCGCTTACGCCCGCGTTAAGGGAACCGGCAGCTGCACGAAATCGCAAATTCTCCGGGAAAGTCCGGTACTTCCGCCAAACGTTAACGGCCTGTTTACCGCGAACGGCAAAAAGTTGGTGTGTGGACTGAGGACCGCGTCCGTATCCACCTGTCGTTAACGTGACGCGGTTCCACGAGAGTCGATCCGGGCTCTTTGCGCCTCCACCTCGAACGCGGTGTGAGAATGAAACTTGGCGTGCCGTGGAGTGTCAAAGGCATACGGCCGGAAGCGCGCGAGACCGCGAGAGAAGCGGCGCGCCGGTCGGGCATGTCGCTGGGCGAATGGCTGAACACGGTCATCATCCAGCAGGCCGCGGAAGACGGCGTGGCGGCGCACGACGATGACGAAGAAGATGGCGACGACGGCGAACTCTCGACGGTGCATCAGCGCCTCGACGATCTCACCCGGCGCATCGAACAATTCGGCCGCACCGGACCCGCGGCTTACGCGCCCAAACGCAATCGCAACGAAGACAGCCAGATCGCCGAATTGATTGGCCGCCTCGACCGGCGGCTCGATCAATTCGTCAATGTCGCGCCCGCCATGGCCGCCGTCGCGCCGCAAGCGCGGGCGCAGCCGGCGCAAAGCGCGGCGCCGAATGTGCGTATGCCGCCGGCGCTCGATCTTGCGGTCGCCGAAATCGCGGCGCGGCAGCGCGCGCTGAATGGACAGCCGGCCGTCAATGAACCGACGCAGCAGCGCGCGCCCGCCGTCGCGGCAGCGCCCGTCGCAGCCCCGGTCATCATGCCGGTGCCGACGCAGGATTTGTCCGGCCTCGAAGATCAACTGCGCAAGATCACCAACCAGATCGAGACGCTGCGCAAGCCCGGTGTCGAGGAAGCGATCAACGCGCTGCGCTCCGAACTGGGCGATATCGGCCGCGCGCTGACCGATGCGATGCCGCGCCACGCCATCGACACCATCGAAAAACAGATTCAGGGCCTGACCCACCGCATTGCCGAGAACCGCCAAGCCGGCGTCGACAACAGCGCGCTGTCCGGCGTCGAGCATGGCCTGGCCGAAGTGCGCGACGCCTTGCGTGGCCTGACGCCGGCGGAAAATCTGGTCGGTTTCAATGACGCCATCGCCAATCTCGCGCATAAGATCGATCTCATCGTGGCGCAAAAGGACCCGGCCACGCTGCAGCAGCTCGAGCACTCCATCACGACGCTGCGCGACATGGCGGCCCACGTCGCCGATGCCGACACCGTGCATGGCTTGGCCACGCAAGTTCACATGCTGGCCGAGAAGGTCGAGCACCTGGCGATGTCGGCGCATGGCAGCGAGGCGCTCGATCGTCTCGAGCACCGCATCGGCGCCTTGGCCGACGCCTTGGCCGAGCGCGCGAACAACGGCGCCACGGTGCCGCCGATGCTCGATGCGCTGGTGCATTCGCTGTCCGACAAGATCGAGCTGATCCAGCAGTCGCGCGGCGACAACCTCGCCGTCGGTCATCTCGAGGACCGCATCGTTCAACTGGTGGAGCGGCTGGACGCGTCGGATTCTCGCCTCGGCCATCTCGAAGCGATCGAGCGCGGGCTCGCCGATCTCCTGGTCCATATCGAAGACATGCGCCGCAACAAGGACGCGGGGACCTTGCGCGCGGACAACGACCCGGGCGTCGTCGAGCTCAAGCACGACATCGCCCGCACCCAGGACGCGCTCGAAGCGGTGAACGGCACGCTAGGCCACGTCGTCGACCGGCTGGTCAGCATCGAAAAGGATATTCGCGGCGAAGGCCGTGCCCGGCCTGCGCCTGCGCCCGCCGAATTCACCGAACCCAAGCAGCCGATGGGCAAGATCGCGGTTCGCATGGTCAGCGATGCGCCGACTTTGGCGCCGCCACCGCCTCCCCCGCCGCCGGCTCCGATGCCGCCGCCCGCCGCAGTTGCTCCGCCCGCGCCGCCGCCACCGAAGGCCCAGCCTGCGGCAGCGCCGGCGCCCAAGCGCCTGCCGCAGGTCACGCATCTGCCGATCAATCCCGATCTGCCGCCCGATGAGCCGCTTGAGCCCGGTTCCGGTGCGCCACGTCTGCGCGCCGCGCGCCTGGCCGCCTCGGAAGCCGCCCTTGGCAGCGCCGCCGCTGCCGCGCCGGCTGGAAAATCCGGCTTTATCGCCGCCGCCCGCCGCGCCGCCCAGATCGCCTTGCAGACCAAACCGGAGCGCAAGGCGCCGATCGTAGAGCCGGTCGAAATGGACGAGGCCGAGCCGTCGTCACTGCGCGCCAAGATGATGAAGCGCGTCAAGTCGCTGTTCATCGCCGCGAGCATCATTGCGGTCGTGGTCGGGTCGGCGCAGATCGCCGGCAACTATTTCGAGGTCGGTAAATCCGGCAAACCGAACGCCGAAACCGCGAAAGCGCCAAATCTGGACATCGACACCGACGGCGACACCGCCGACATCGACAGCGCCGCGCCGGATAGCGTACCGGCGAGCCCGCTCGCCAGCCCACTGGCGACGCCGCGGCTAACCGACACCGCGCCGCTGTCGGGCGGCGTACCCATGCCCAAGCGTCCCGCCGACTTCAACGCGCCGACACAGAGTCTACCGTCGTTGCTCAACCCGCCGGTGCTCACGCCGCAGCCGGCGGCGCCGAAGACCGACGTCACCGGATCGATCTCGCGCCAGGCGATACCGCGGCCACCCGCCCGCTTGAGCGCCCCGGAAACGGAACTACCGGTCACCATCGGCGGCCCGCGCCTGCGTAGCGCCGCAACCGCCGGCGACGGTGCCGCGGCCTACGAAATCGCGGTGCGCTTCGCCGAAGGCCGCGGTGTGGCGGCCAATCCGGAAGAAGCCGCGCAATGGTTCGAACGCGCCGGCAATAAGGGCGTGGCGCCCGCGCAGTTCCGCTACGCCAGCATGCTGGAAAAGGGCCAGGGCGTGAAGAAAGACCTGGTGCAGGCGCGCCGGCTTTATCTGGCCGCCGCCGGCAAGGGCAACGGCAAGGCGATGCATAACCTCGCGGTGCTCTATGCCGAGGGCATCGAGGGCAAGCCGGATTACGGCACCGCCGCGCAGTGGTTCCGCAAGGCCTCGCAGCACGGCATCGCCGACAGCCAGTACAATCTCGGCGTCCTGTGCGCCCGCGGCCTCGGCACGGCAAAGAGCGACGCGGAATCCTACAAGTGGTTCGCGCTGGCCGCCGCCCAAGGCGACCGCGAAGCCGCCAAGAAACGCGACGAAGTCGCCTCCCATATGGACGCCGATGAACTCGCGACGGCCGAAGCGACGGTCAAGAACTTCGCTGTAGAACGCCAGCCCGAGGAAGCCGTCGCCGTACCCGAGCCTGCGGGCGGCTGGGATGGCGGCGCATCGGCGCTGCCGGCACGCGGCAAGCCGCGCGCCGCGGCGGCATCGGCGGCTGAGCCGATGTCCCTCGGTTCGTTCCAAGTCGGAAAACAGTGAACAAGCGCGGACCTTGGCGCAAAGCCATGGCCGCATCCGGATTCATCATTTAGAGCTTTTTTGGCCGCGAGCGCTGACTTCTCCGCGCGCGATGGTGTTTACTGCAACATGAGCTTCCGGGCAGCACGAACCGGCAGCCTGGGCCTCGAACGCCGGACAATTTCGTTTGCAAATCTACCTGCCGATCGCCGATCTGCCCGTGAACATCTTCCTCGTGCTGGGGATGGGGCTCGCGGTCGGCTTCATCTCCGGCATGTTCGGCATCGGCGGCGGCTTCCTGATGACGCCGCTGTTGATCTTCATCGGCATTTCGCCGGCCGTCGCGGTGGCCAGCGTCTCCAGCCACATCGCCGCCTCGTCGTTTACCGGCGCGATCAATTACTGGCGTAAGCGCGCGCTCGACCTGGCGCTGGCGATGATGCTTCTGAGCGCCGGCATTCTCGGTACCGCGGTCGGCGTCTGGCTGTTCACCAAATTACGCGAGATGGACCAGCTCGATCTGGTGATCGGCCTGTCCTATGTCACGCTGCTGACCCTGGTCGGCGGCATGATGATCTACGAAAGCGTACGCGCGGAAATGCGGACGCGCAGAGGCCAGCCGGCGACGCTGCGCCGGCCGGGCAGCCACACCTGGCTGCATGGGCTGCCGTTCAAGCTGCGCTTCAAGCGCTCGAAAATCTACGTCTCGGCAATCCCGGTCTGGGCGATCGGCTTCATCATCGGCTTCATCGGCGCCATCATGGGCATCGGCGGCGGCTTCCTGCTGGTCCCGATGCTGATCTATTTCCTGCGCGTGCCGACAGCGACCGTGATCGGCACCTCGATGGTGCTCACCTTGATCACCATGGCGTCGGCGACCGTGATGCATGCCGCGACCAACCACCTGGTCGATGCGATCCTCGCCTTGATCCTGATGGTCGGCGGCGTCATCGGCGCGCAATTCGGCGTGCGCACCGGGCAGAAAATGCGCGGCGAGCGGCTGCGGCTGCTGCTCGGCTTGCTGGTGTTCGCGGTGGGCCTGCGCTTTGCCTATGAGCTGGTGGTGCGGCCCGACGACCTGTTCTCGCTGCGGCACGTGAGGCCGGAATGATGCGCCGCCTCGCACCCTTGATGCTGATCGGCGCGCTGATGTGCGGCGCTACGCCGGCCATGGCCGAACGGCTGGTGGTGTCGCTGTCCAACCACCGAGTGGCGGTGACCTCGAGTTTCGTCGGCGCCGATCTGGTGTTGTTCGGCACCATCGAACCCGACGCGGGCAAGACCGCGTTGCGCTCGACTTACGATCTGGTGGTGACCGTCACGGGCCCGCGCGAGACCTTGCGCACGCGCCGCAAGGAACGCGTGCTCGGCATCTGGGTCAATGTCGACTCGCGCGAATTCGTGCGGTCGCCGTCTTATCTGGCGGTGCTGAGCAATCGACCGGTGACTGACATCGCCAGCCGCGATCTGCTGCGGCAACTGCAGATCGGGCTGGACAATTTCCTGTTGCCGCAACGCATCGGCCCCGATGTCGCCGACACGGTGCGCGACGAGCCGTTCCGCGTTGCCTTCGTGCGGCTGGAGACCCAGCAGGGCCTCTATCGCGAATCCGGCACCGCCGTGACGTTTCTGACGCCGACGGTGTTCCGCGCCGCGATCCCGCTGCCCGCCAACGCGCCTACCGGCAGCTATGCAATCGACGTCAAAGTGTTCGCCGGCGGCGCCTTGATCGCGACCACCAATTCGGCGCTGGAAGTGATCAAGACCGGCATCGAGCAGTACGTCGCCGAAGCCGCGACCGAGCACGGTTTGCTCTATGGCCTCGTCACGTCGTTTATGGCGCTGCTCATCGGCTGGTTCGGCAGCGTGGTGTTCAGAAGGGATTAGTCCGGCAGACAGTGCTTGGCCGCGAAGGCGTAAAGCCTGCCCTCGCCCAACATATGCGCGGTGAAAGCGAGCGTGCCGAAATGATCGGCGAATGCGGCGTCGCGCACGTTCAAACCGCCGGTGAAGGCGCCGAAGGCCGGCATCACCATGCGCTCGCCATCGGCGGCAAAGCAGCGGCGGCTGACGGCGCGGCCGCGATGGGCAATGCGCGCCACCGGATGCAGATGGCCGCAGATTTGCCCGCCACCCGCCGTCGGCAAATGTCGGAAGGTCAAGGCGCCGAGCGTCAGCGTTTCGTGGAATGAGCCGCCGATATTGTCGGCCGGCTCCGGATCGTGATTGCCGGTGATCCAGATCCAGTCGCGGCCGCGCTGAAGAGCCCGCAGGTTGTCGCGGTCCTCGCGGCTCAGGCGCGCCGGGCCGCCACCATCGTGGAAGCTGTCGCCCAAGGCGACGACGTAGCGCGGCGCGTAATGCGCAATCAGGCCCGCGAGGCGCGACAAAGTTTCCGCGGTGTCATAGGGCGGCAGAAATTGTCCGCGCGCGGCATAGCTCGAGCCCTTTTCCAGATGCAGGTCGGCGACGACCAGCAGGCCGTGCTCGGGCCAATAGAGCGCGCCAGCGGCGTCGGCGAGAAGTGAAACCGCAGCGATGGCGATAACATAATCCGCTCGTCCCCGCGACAGCGGGGACCTAGAGCCAGGAAAAGAAGAAAGAGCTGGACTCCCGCCTTCGCGGGAATGAGCGGCGGCGGAGTTTACCCGCCGGTGGTTCGCCCGCAATTGCCAATAACCGATCAATTCATCGCTTCCTTGATCAACGCGTCCGCGGCTTCGGCCAAGAGCGTATCGGAGGCCTCGCCATAGACCGTCTCGCGGCCGATCTCCAGCATCACGGGAACCGAGAGCGGCGAAACGCGGTCCAGCTCTTTATGGACGATTCGGCCCTTGATGCGCGAGAGCATATCGCTCAGGCGCTTGATGTCGAGCAACCCGGTGGCGGCGTCGGCCCGCGCCGCGCGCAGCAGAATATGGTCGGGTTGGTGCTTGCGCAGCACGTCGTACACCAGATCGGTGGAAATCGTGAGCTGGCGGCGGGATTTTTCCTCGCCCGGGAACCGGCGCTCGATCAGGCCGGCGATGATGGCGCAACTGCGGAAGGTGCGCTTCATCAGCGCCGATTCCGCCAGCCATTCTTCCAGGTCGTCGCCGAGCATGTCCTCGGCGAATAGCTCGGCGAGCGACAGCTCGCCGCGCGAAATGCGCAGGCCGAGATCGCCGAGGCCCCACACGGCGAGCGCATATTCATTGGCAACGAATCCGAGCGGCCGCACCCGCGCGCGCTCAAGGCGCCGCGTCAACAGCATGCCGAGCGTCTGATGCGCCAGGCGGCCCTCGAACGGATAGCACACCAGATAATATTTCGCGGCGCGCGGAAAGGTCTCGACCAGGAGATCGCCGGCCGGCGGCAGCAGCGAACGCCATTGCTGGATCTCCAGCCATTCGCGCACCTGATCGGGCAACGCGCGCCAGGCATCGGGCGACGCCAGAATCTTACGCACGCGCGCGGCGAGATAAGTCGAGAGCGGAAACTTGCCGCCTTCGTAGGCCGGCACTTTCGGATCGGTGGCGGTCGAGCGCGACACGTAGACCTCGTCCTCGACCAGCGCTTCGTATTTCAGGATTTCACCGGCGAAGACGAAAGTATCGCCGACCGACAGCATCTCGATGAAATATTCCTCGACCTGGCCGAGCAAGCGCCCGCCGCGCGGGATCATCGATGTCTTGCGCCGTGAGCGGACCAGTCGGACCTTGAGCATGTCGGCCTCGACGATGGTGCCGATGTTCATGCGGTAGCGTTGCGCGACGCGCGGATGGGTGACGCGCCATCTGCCATCCTTGCCCGGGCGGATTTTGGCGAAGCGCTCGTAGGCTTTCAACGCGTAGCCGCCGGTGGCGACGAAATCGACCGCGGCGTCGAAGTCGGCGCGCGTCAGCGACGCATAAGGCGCGGCGGCGCGCACTTCGGCAAAGAGATCGTCGGCGAGGAACGGCTCGCCGCAGGCGCGGCCGAGGATGTGCTGGCACAGCACGTCGAGCGCGCCAGTGCGCAGCAGCGGCGTGTCCTGCGCGTTCTCGGCAACGGCGTCGATGGCGGCGCGGCATTCCAGCACTTCGAAGCGATTGGCCGGCACCAGCACGGCCTCCGACGGTTCGTCGAGCCGGTGATTGGAACGGCCGACGCGCTGCATCAGCCGCGACGAGCCTTTCGGCGCGCCGATATTGATGACGAGATCGACGTCGCCCCAGTCGACACCGAGATCGAGCGACGAGGTGCAGACCACAGCGCGCAATTTGCCGGCGGTCATGGCGTCCTCGACCTTGCGACGCTGCGCGACGTCGAGCGAGCCGTGGTGCAAGGCGATGGCGAGGTTGTCGTCGTTCACGCGCCACAATTCCTGGAACATGAATTCAGCCTGGCTGCGCGTGTTGACGAAGACCAACGTGGTCTTGTGGCGCTTGATGAGATCATAGATTTCGCCGAGCGCGTGACGCGCGGAATGGCCGGCCCAGGGCAGATGCGCCTCGGTGTCGAGCATCGTGACGTGCGGCTGCGCACCGGCCTGCGCGACGACCAGATCGGCGCGCGCTTCCCCGGTCAACGGCTGCGGCACCAGATAGCGGCATAGCGCGTCTGGCTCAGCGACGGTCGCGGAGAGGCCGACCGTGGTGAGGTCCGGCGCCAGCGCGAACAGGCGAGCGAGGCCGAGCGAAAGAAGGTCGCCGCGCTTCGACGTCACCAGTGAATGCAACTCGTCGAGCACCACGCGCTTGAGCGAGCCGAACAGATAGGGCGCATCCGCCGTGGCGAGCAGCAGCGCCAGTTGTTCCGGCGTGGTGAGCAGGATGTCCGGTGGATCGCGACGCTGGCGCAGGCGCTTGGAGGCGGGCGTATCGCCGGTACGGGTTTCCAGGCGGACGGCCAAGTTCATCTCGCGCACGGGCGTTTCCAGATTGCGCGCGATGTCGACGGCGAGCGCCTTGAGCGGTGAGATGTAGAGCGTGTGCAGGCCTTGGCTGCGGCGGACGTCGCGGCCGGTCGACTTCAGCCCACGCGGCTGGCCGTTCTGCTCGTACAACTCCACCAGCGTCGGCAGGAAACCGGCGAGCGTCTTGCCGCCGCCGGTCGGCGCGATCAGCAGCACCGAACGTTGCGCGCGTGCCTTCGCCAGCAATTCGAGTTGATGCGCGCGGGGCGTCCAGCCGCGTTGCGCGAACCAGCGCGTGAACGGTTCGGGCAGCAATTCTTCTTTCACCTCCCCAACCCTCCCTCGCAAGGAGGGAGAACCCGTTGCGCCACCACAATCAACCCCGGCACGGGAATGCCTTTCTCGTTCCGAGTCGAGGCGGAATCGAGGCTGACGACGCCAAGCCCAGCCGCCGCGAGCGCTTCGCGCACATGCGTCCCGCCGTGGGCATAGCGCAGCGTATCGCGCAAAATGATGCCATCGCCGGTATGGGTCTCGACGCTGAAAGCGAGCCAAGCGCCGGGTTCCAGAACGCGCGCGGCGGCTTTGAGTATGCGGGTGAGGTTGTCGAGGTACATGAACACGTCGGCGGCAACGATGAGATCGTAGCGGACGGTTTCGGCTTGGAGGAAGGCGATGACATCGCCCTCTTCCAGCCTGTCATATATTTTCTTGGCCCGCGCCTGCGCCAGCATTGCCGGCGACAAATCGATGCCGGTGAGTTGCTTGCACAGCGGCTTGAAGGCCGCGCCGGCCAGGCCCGTACCGCAGCCGAGATCGAGCGCCGCGGCAAATTTCTGTCCCGGCGCGGCGGCCCGCACCGCGCGCAGCAGAAGTTCCGGCGCGCGATAGCCGAGGCCTTGCGTCAGCGCCTTGTCGAAGCCGGGCGCGTAGCCGTCGAACAGCGCGCGCACGTAGCCTTCCGGCATGGCGGCGGCCGGCGTCGCACCGAGGCGGATCAGGTGCAAGCCGGCGCCGTGGCGATCCCGCGGGTCAGCCGCCCTCGCCTGCTCAAACGCGGCGATGGCGCTGGCGCGATCGTCCAGCCTCTCGCGCGTTTCGCCGAGCACAAACCAAGCCGCGGCGTAACGGGGTGCAAGTTCCAGCGTCTGCGCCAACAGGTCGGCGGCGCCGGCAAGGTCGCCTTTGTCCGCCAGATCGCGCGCCCATTCGAAGCGCCGGTCGGCGATGAGATTGCCGGAAGTGAGGAAAGTCGCGTCCATTCGATACATTGTCACGGCCGGGCTTGACCCGGCCATCCCGATATATGCGGCACGGCAAGGCCCTCCTAAGCGGGGTCACCGGGACAAGCCGGTGACGACAAACTCGCAGTTTCGTTTGCAGCGCTTATCTAAGCACGATGCGCCCCGAAGATATCCTGGTTCCGACGCCGTCGGGCGTCTGCTGCAAGACCGGTGGCTTTCACATCGACCCGACCCGGCCGGTGGCGAAGGCCCTGATCACGCACGGCACTCCGACCACGCGCGGGCCGGCCACGGCGCAGTGCTCGCCACCAGGAAACCCTCGACATCATGCGGCTGCGCTACCGCGACAATTTTGCGGTTCGACGCAGGCGATCGCCTATGGCGAGACGCTCAAGCTCGACGGCGTGACGGTGAGTTTCCACCCGGCCGGACATGTGCTCGGCTCGGCGCAGATCAAGGTCGAACGTGGCGGCATGCGCGTGGTGGCGTCCGGCGACTACAAGGACGTGCCGGACCCGACCTGCGCGCCGTTCGAGTTGGTGCCGTGCGACGTGTTCATAACGGAAGCGACCTTCGGACTTCCGGTTTTCAGACATCACGATGCCGACGGCGAAATCGCCAAACTGCTGCGCTCGGTCGCGTTGTTTCCCGAACGCGCCCATCTGGTCGGCGCCTATTCGCTCGGCAAGGCGCAGCGCGTCATCGCGCTGCTGCGTAAGGCCGGTTACGACAAGACCGTCTATCTGCACGGCGCGATGAGAAGATCACCAATTACTATGTCAGCCGCGGCATCGATCTCGGTCCCGTCGAACTCGTACGCGGCGCAAAGAAGTCCGAGCTCGCCGGCACTATCACGATCTGTCCGCCGAGTGCGCTGAGCGACCTGTGGTCGAGACGCTTTCCCGATCCGGTCGCGGCCTTCGCCTCCGGCTGGATGCGCCGTGCGCGCCCGCGCGCGACAGCGCGGCATCACGCTGCCGCTGGTAATTTCCGATCATGCCGACTGGGACGGCCTGACCGCGACGATTGCCGCCACCGGCTGTTCGGAGGTCTGGGTCACGCACGGCCAGGAAGACGCGCTCGTGCATTGGAGCCCTATGCAAGGGCTGAAAGCGCGGCCGCTCGATATCGTGGGCTATGGCGACGAAGAGGAATCGGAAAATCCGGCGCCGGCGGAAAGCAAAGAAGCATGAACCGCTTCGCCGAACTGCTCGATCGCCTTGCCTACGAACCGGCGCGCAACAACAAGCTGCGGCTGATCGCCGATTACCTGCGCGCGACGCCCGACCCCGAACGCGGCTGGGCGCTTGCCGCGCTCACCGGCGCGCTGTCGTTCAAGCACGCCAAAGGCGGCATGATCCGCGCGTTGATCGCCGAGCGCACCGATCCGGCGCTGTTCGCGCTGTCCTACGATTACGTCGGCGATCTGTCGAGACGGTGGCGCTGATGTGGCCGGCCGATCCGGCACACCGCCCGAACAAGACCCCTTCGCTCTCCGACGTCATCGAAACCCTCTCCACGCTCGGCAAGGCGCAACTGCCGGCGCAGATCGCGCGCTGGCTCGACGCACTCGACGAGACCGGACGCTGGGCACTGTTGAAGCTCGTAACCGGCGGCTTGCGCATCGGCGTCTCGGCGCGCCTGGCGAAAACCGCGGCGGCGTCTATCGGCGGCAAGGAACCGGACGAGATCGAGATCGTCTGGCCGGGCCTCAAGCCGCCTTATCTCGAGTTGTTCGCCTGGCTGGAAGGGCGCAGCGACAAGCCGCTGAGCCGCGATCCGGCGCCGTTCCGTCCGGCGATGCTGGCGCACGCCATCGAAGACAGCGATCTCGCCACGCTCGATCCGGCCGACTTCATGGCGGAATGGAAGTGGGACGGCATTCGCGTCCAGGCCGTCAGCGGGCTGGACGCGAACGGCACGACGGTGGCGCGGCTTTATTCGCGCACCGGCGAGGACATTTCCCAGAGCTTTCCCGATCTCTTAGGCGCGCTGCATCTGCCGGCCGCGATCGACGGCGAGTTGCTGATTTTGCGCGAGGGCCGCGTGCAGTCGTTCAACGTGCTGCAACAGCGGCTTAATCGCAAAGCCGTGACGCCGAAGCTGCTGGCGGAATTTCCGGCGCATCTGCGCGCCTATGACCTGCTGGCCGAAGGCGGGCACGATCTGCGCGATCTCGCCTTTGCCGAGCGCCGCACCCGGCTGGAGGCCTTCATCAAGCAGATCGCGGAGCCGCGTATCGATCTGTCGCCGCTGGTGAAGTTCAAAACCTGGGATCAGCTGATCGCGGCGCGCGCCGATCCGGCGAGCGGCGGCGCTGCCGCCGATGCCGAGGCGGTCGAAGGCGTCATGCTCAAGCGCCGCGACGCGCCTTACGTGCCCGGGCGGCCGAAAGGGCCGTGGTGGAAATGGAAGCGCGACCCGATGATCATCGACGCGGTGCTGATGTATGCCCAGCGCGGCCACGGCAAGCGCTCGTCATATTATTCGGACTACACCTTCGGCGTCTGGAGCAAAAGCGACGACGGCGACGCGCTGGTGCCGGTCGGCAAAGCCTACTTCGGCTTTACCGACGAGGAACTGGTGCAGATCGACCGCTTCGTGCGCCGCAATACCATAGAGCGCTTCGGCCCGGTGCGCGAGGTGGCGCACGAGCCCGAGCTAGGTCTGGTGCTGGAAGTGGCGTTCGAAGGCTTGCAACGCTCGACCCGGCATAAATCGGGCGTGGCGATGCGCTTTCCGCGCATCAACCGGCTGCGCTGGGATAAGCCGCCGCGCGATGCCGACCGCCTTGAAACGCTGGAAAAGATGCTAGAGCGTGGCGCAACAGTTGATCCGCTCGTCCCCGCGAAAGCGGGGACCCAGGGCAAACGGGCATAATCAATCTGGATTCCCGCCTTCGCGGGAATGAGTGGGACGAAAGGTCATGCTACAATGCCAAACGAACTTGAGCCGATGGAGCCGACGGTGAAGAACGACGCTATGACTCGTGTTTTCGGCGGCTCGCCGCTGGCGGTGGTCGGGCGCCTCATTTTGGTGTCGGTCCTGGTCGGCGTGGTGCTGTCCGCGCTCGGCCTCGACCCGTTCGACATCGTGCACAGCATCGAGCGGCTGGTGCGCTCGATCTGGAACATGGGCTTCGACGCGGTGCGCTGGCTGTGGCGCTATTTGCTGCTCGGTGCCGTCATCGTGATCCCGATCTGGATCGTTCTGCGCCTGATCAATGCGCCGCGCGGGCGCTAGGACGGCCAGCTCTCCGCCGTCATGTCGGCGGCGTCGGAGCCGATCATCGAGACCAAGGACGTGCGGTGACCGCGCCGCAGCGCGGCGACCAGATCGGCCTTGATCTGCGCCACCACGTCGATGCCGTGATAAATCATGCCCGTGTAAAGCTGCAGTAGCGTCGCGCCGGCCTTGATCTTGGCAATGGCCGTGGCGCTGGAATCGATGCCGCCGACACCGATCAGCGGAAAGGCGCTTTCGGCGCGCACGAAGGTTTCCGCCAGCATGCGGGTCGACAGTTTGAACAGCGGCTTTCCGGACAATCCGCCGGTTTCGCGCGCCTTGTCGCGCTCGCGCAAGGAGCCGGGCCGCGAGATGGTGGTGTTGCCGACGATCATGCCGTCGACACGATGCTTGCGCGCGACGCCGACGACGTCGTCGAGATCGGGCAGCGTCAGATCGGGCGCGATCTTCAAGAGCACCGGGGTCGGACCGGCGCGCGGGCGCACTTTCTCGCGCGCCTCGATGACCCGGGCCAGCAGTTCGTCGAGCGCTTCCGCCTGTTGCAGATCGCGCAAGCCCGGGGTGTTGGGCGACGACACGTTGACGGTGAAATAGCTCGCCACCGGCGCGAAGGTCTCGATCAGCCGCACATAGTCGGCGGTGCGGTCGGCCGAATCGCGGTTGGCGCCGATATTGACGCCGACGATGCCGCCGCCATTCGCGCGCGCCGCCAGCCGCGCCAGCACCGCCGCGCTGCCCTCGTTGTTGAAGCCGAGCCGGTTGATCACGCCCTCGTCCGCCACCAGCCGGAACACGCGCGGTCGCGGATTGCCCTTTTGCGCGCGCGGCGTGACCGTGCCGACCTCGACATGGCCGAATCCCATCCGCAGCAGAGCATCGGGCGCCTGGGCATTCTTGTCGAAACCGGCGGCAAGCCCGATCGGACTGGGGAAATTGAGCCCGAAGGCGCGAACCGCGAGTTCCGGCGGGTCGGCAGCCAGCCGGGCCAGCGGCAGCAGCATCAAAGCCTTGATCGCCAGCATATGGGCATCCTCGGGATCAAGGGCCCGCATGAAGGGGCGAGACAGGCGGTCGAGGAGACCAAATACCACTGCGGCTGCTCCGAACTGGCGAGGGATGACGACCCTATCGGCGGGCTTTAGGCCTGTTCAAGGCGGCTGTCACGAAACTGTGGTGACAACATTGCGACTCACGGTTATAATTCCTAAAAAATGGACAAGAGTCTCACCGTTCATCACAGGCCTGAATCCGCCATGCTGACTCACGCTCAAATCTGGAATGCCATCGATCGCCTCGCCGCCCGCAATAAGCTGACAGCTTCGGGACTTGCCAAGAGGGCGGGGCTCGACCCCACCACCTTCAACAAGTCCAAGCGCATCACGCCGGAAGGCCGGCCGCGCTGGCCGTCGACCGAATCGGTGGCAAAGTCGCTCGCCGCCACCAACACCAAGGTCGATACCTTCGTCAGCCTGATCACGGAAACCGGCAAGACGGCGCTCGCCAATGTGCCGCTGATCGGCTTTGCCCAAGCAGGCGCCGGCGGTTATTTCGACGATGGCGGCTTCCCGGTCGGCAAAGGCTGGGAGGAAATCGCCTTCCCGTCGGTCACCGACGAGCACGCTTACGCGCTGGAGATTGCCGGCGACTCGATGAAGCCGGCCTATCGCGACGGCGATATCATCGTGGTGTCGCCCGCGGCCCCGGTGCGGCGCGGCGACCGCGTCGTGGTCAAGACCAAGAGCGGCGAAGTCACGGTCAAGGAACTCAAGCGCAAGACCAGCAAGAGCATCGAACTCAAATCGCTCAATGCCGAGCACCGCGACCGCACGATTTCGATGTCGGACGTCGAGTGGATCGCGCGCATCGTCTGGGCCAGCCAGTAGCGTCGCGCCGCCAAGCGGCTGGAAGTTTCCAACCGCGCAGGTTAGACTCGCGCGCTCATCACCGGCAGCGCAGGGGGCGCATTCATGACTCAAAATAACATTACACATTCGGCCACGTGCGGATGCTGCGGCGACATGCTGCGCGGGCGCTTCGATCGCCGGCGCTTTTTGCAAATCTCGGCCGGTGCAGGGTTGCTCGCGGCGATGCCGTCTTTGGCCTTTGGCGCCGAGGGCAATTACGAGGCGATGCTGCTGACCTGCATCGACCCGCGCTTTCCGCAGCCGACCATCAATTACATGAGGGGCCGCAAGATGATCGGCAAGTATAGCCAGTTCACCTTCGCCGGCGCTTCGATCGGCGTTGTGGCGCCCGCGTTCGCGACCTGGGCGCCGGCATTCTGGGATAACCTCGCGGCGTCCATGCAGCTCCACCACATTCCCAAAGTGATCGCGATGAACCATCGCGATTGCGGCGCCGCCAAGATCGCCTATGGCGCGGAAAAGGTCGCCAACAAGCAGATCGAAACCGAGACGCACAAAGCGGCGCTGATGGAATTCAAAAAACAGGTCGGCGAAAAGCAGCCCAGCCTCAAGGTCGAGCTTGGGCTGATGGCGCTCGATGGCAAGGTGGAGATGTTCTCGTAGTTCTTGTCATGGCCGGGCATAGCCGTCCAAAGGACGGCGTCGCTTCGCACGCCTATGTCCCGGCCATCCCGATAAGTGGCGCAATGCCTTCCTAAGCGAGATCACCGGGTCACGCCGCTTCGCGGCGGCCCGGTGATGACATTTATGGGCTACGCGCTCCTCGCCAACGCACCGTCGATCATGTCGACGGTGTTTTGCAATCCGTAGACCGCGACGAACGAGCCGAAGCGCGGGCCTTTTTCCTGGCCGAGCAGCACCTGGTACAGCATGTTGAACCAGTCGAGCGACACGCCCGGCTTGCTGTCCTTGGCTTTCTTCTTCTGATCGAGGAACGGCTCGCGGCGGCCGATCTCATAGACCACGTCCTGGATGGCTTCCGCGGTGGCATCCGCCGGCAACTGAGCCAGCGCGTCGCGCAAATCGGTCAGCGCCGCGCGCTCGGTGTCAGTCGGCTGGCGGAATTTCTTGGAAGGCGCCACGAAGTCGCGAAAATAGTGGATGGCGTATTCCACCATGGCGTTGAGCTTGGGATGCGTCTGCGGCGTGACGCCCGGCCGGTAGCGGCCGATGAAGCCCCACAGCGTCTCGGCGTTTTCGGCATTGGACGACGACACCAGCGTCAGCAGCATGGTGAAGGTCACCGGCATATCCGCCTGCGGCGGGTTGCCCTGGTGAATATGCCAGACCGGGTTCGATAGCTGCTGCTTGGCGTCCTGCCGCCGGTAGCCACCGAGAAACTGCTGATATTCGTCGACGGTGCGCGGAATCACATCGAAGTGCAGGCGCTTGGCCGCCTTGGGCTCGCGGTACATGAAGCACGACAGGCTTTCCGGCGAGGCATAGCGCAGCCACTCGTCGATAGTCAGCCCGTTGCCCTTCGACTTGGAAATCTTCTGGCCATTCTCGTCGAGGAACAGTTCGTAGTTGAAGCCTTCCGGCGGCAGCCCGTCGAGGGCGCGGCAGATTTCGCCCGACAATTTCACCGAGTCGATCAGGTCCTTGCCCGCCATTTCATAATCGACGCCAAGCGCCACCCAGCGCATCGCCCAATCCGGCTTCCATTGCAGTTTGCAACGGCCGCCGGTGACCGGGACGGTGAAGCGCTCCTGGGTGTCCGGGTCTTCGTAGGTGATGGTGCCGCGCTTGGCGTCATGCGACAGCACCGGCACCTGCAGCACCACGCCGGTGCGCGGATCGATCGGCAGGAACGGCGAATAGGTCCCTGCCCGCTCTTCGCGCAAGCTCGGCAACATGATCGCCATCACCTTGTCAAAGCGCTCCAGCACCTTCAGCAACGCGGTGTCAAAACGTCCCGAGGTGTAGCAGTCGGTCGCCGACATGAATTCGTAGTCGAAGCCGAAATGATCGAGGAAGGCGCGCAGCCGCGCATTGTTGTGCTCGCCGAAACTCGGATGGGTGCCGAACGGATCGGGCACCTTGGTCAGCGGCTTGCCGAGATGACTAGCCAGCATCTCCTTGTTCGGGACGTTGTCCGGCACCTTGCGCAGGCCGTCCATGTCGTCGGAGAAGGCGATCAGCCGCGTCTTGATCTTATCATCGGTGAGCACGCGGAAGGCGTGGCGCACCATGGTGGTGCGCGCCACTTCGCCAAAGGTGCCGATATGCGGCAGGCCGGACGGGCCGTAGCCGGTCTCGAAAATGACTTCGTCCTTGGGCTTTTTCTTGAGGCGCGCGACGATCTTGCGCGCCTCCTCGAACGGCCAGGCGCCCGATTGTTCGGCGAGAGAACGTAGATCAGGCGCGCTTTCGGCGGTCATCGACATTGCAGGACTCCGGGCGCACACATAAGGAAAGCGCTCCGGCCCGTCAAATCAGGCGGCCACAGCGGCAAGAAAGAGCGAAGTGTGTCCATTTCCAGCGAGAGTACCGCACCGGCCAACAAGACTGCCGCCGTCATCGGCGCAGGTCCCGCCGGCCTGATGGCGGCCGAACTCCTGGCGCGTGCAGGCGTTGCGGTAACCGTCTACGACCAGATGGCCTCGCCGGGCCGCAAGTTCCTGATGGCAGGCCGCGGCGGGCTCAATCTGACGCATAGCGAAGACCTGAAAGCGTTCCTCACCCGCTATGGCGACATCGATCCGCTGCTGCGTGCCGCCATCGAGGCGTTCCCGCCGGCGGCGCTACGTGCCTGGAGCGACAGCCTCGGCCAATCGACTTTCGTCGGCAGCAGCGGCCGGGTGTTTCCGACGGTGCTGAAGACCTCGCCGCTGCTGCGGACCTGGCTGCTGCGGCTAGGCAACCTCGGCATCACACTGAAACTGCATCACCGCTGGGAAGGCTGGGACGACGAAGGCAGCCTCAAGTTTATTGCCGATGGCAAAGACGTGCTGGTCGAACCCGACGTCACGGTGCTGGCGCTCGGCGGCGCGAGTTGGCCGAAGCTGGGATCGGACGCGCGCTGGGCGGCGATGCTGCGGGCGCAAGGCATCGTGGTATCGCCGTTGCGGCCGGCCAATTGCGGCTTTACCGCCGAGTGGTCGGAAGTGTTCCAGCGCTTCGCAGGCGAGCCGCTCAAGCGGATTGCCATCGGCTTTGCCGGTCGCGGCGTGCGCGGCGAGGCGATGATCACCCGCGACGGACTGGAAGGCGGCGCAATTTACGCGCTGTCGGCGCCGCTGCGCGAAGCCGTCGACAAAACCGGTCACGCCTCGATCGACATCGATCTGCTGCCGGATGTCGGCGCGGCGAAGCTCGCCGAACGGCTGTCCCCGCCGCGCGGTAAGCAGTCGCTATCGAATTTTCTGCGCAAGGCAACGCATCTGTCGGCGGCGGCGCTGACGCTGGTTCGCGAGGGCGCGATGGCGAATGGCGTGTTGTTGCCGGAATTGAACGCGGACGCGCTGGCGAAGCTGATCAAGGCGGTGCCGGTGCGGCTTATCGGCGTGCAGCCGATGGCCACCGCGATCTCGACCGCGGGCGGCGTCAGCTTCGCCGAACTCGACGAGCGCTTCATGTTGCGGCGCTATGCCGGCATCTTCGTCGCCGGCGAAATGCTCGATTGGGACGCGCCGACCGGCGGCTATCTGTTGCAAGCGTCGTTTGCCACCGCGGTCGCCGCCGCGCGCGGAGCCATCGCCTGGCTCAATAAGGGCTGATCGGGAAATAGCGCAGCCACAGGTCGGTAAAGCGGCCCTTCTCCCACAGCCGGAACAGCGCCCAGTTGAAGGCTTGCCGCAGCAGATCGTTGCCGCGCTTGACCGCGATGCCGACGCCTTCGCCGAAGAAGCGGCCTTCGAGATAAGGCCCGCCGACGAATTGGCAGCAATTCGCGGAGTCGGTGCCATTGAGCCAGAACGCCAGCGAAATGCCGTCGCCGAACAACAACTCCGTCTCGCCCTTGCGCAAACCCGCGCGCGCGGCATCCGCGTCGGGATAGGCCTTCACCTCGGCCTCGGTGAACAGCGTCTTGAGATAGGCCTCATGCGCGGTGCCGGCGGCGACGGCGATGCGCTTGCCTTCGAGCGCCTCGGGCCGCACCGAATCGATCTCGACGCCGCGCCGCGCCACGAAGCGCGCCGGCGTGCGGTAATAGGGATCGCTGAAGTCGACAAGCTTGCGCATGTCCGGCGTTTCGGCCATCGAGGCGATCACCGCGTCACCGTTGTTGGTGTTAAGCGCGGTGATCAGCGTATCGAAGCGTCGCATCTGCACGGTGCACTGCACCTGGATTTCCTCGCAGATCAATCGCGCCAGATCGACGTTGAAGCCGGCCGGGGCGCCATCCGGCCCGGCGAAATTGAACGGCGGATAATCGATCTCGGTGAGAAATCTGATGATGCCGATGCGCGACAGGTCGGGCCGTTCCGGCCGCCGCCGTGGGTCCCAGAAGCCGGGGACGAGCAACGGGTCGATGGTTCGCGTGACCGGCAGTGGTGCCGCTGGCAACGGCTGCGGCTGCGGCTGCGGCGGAACCGGCGGGCGGTTGGCCGGCTGTTGCGCATGGGCCAATGACATCGTCGCCGCAAAGGTTGCGGCGACGATCAAGAGGCAACGTGCGTTTCGCTCGACGATCCGATTCATCCGGCGAACATAGCATCGCTATTCCGGCGGGCCAGTCATAATCGTGTGCGAGATGAACGGCTGGTTTCAGGCGCCGGTCAGTTGTTTCTCGATCTGGTACACCGGCAGCTTGACGAAATCCTTGTCGAGTTCGGTGCGTACGGCGGCGCGGAGCGCAGTCGAATAGGCCGAACGGATCACGCCGAGCGCGCGCGGCGGGGCGACCACGATCAACGACTTGGTCTTGCCGGCGGCGAGGGCGGTGTCGAGATGCTTGACCAGTTGTACGAGGAACTCACGTTCCGCCTGATCGTGAAAATCGGTCTGCTCGACCGAACTGCGGCCATGGCCGAGCGAACTGTGCGAACGGCCGGGCGCGTCGCTGCCTATTTCGTGGGTGGCGAGCGCTTTCTGCTCGAAATGTTCAATGGTTTTGAGATTGGGAAATTTGGCGTCGCCGGCATTTTCCAAAATCAGCGCCTTGGCGCCGTCGCAGACCACCACCCATTCACCACTATGAATCAATAGATCGGACATAAACTTTCCTCCTGACTTGAAGGCAAGCTTAAGATGCCTGCCGCACCGGCGTTTTGCTTTGGATCAAACGCGGGGAGCCGTGGATTCGTTCAAATAACGTTGCGCGTCAATTGGTGCCGTCGAGCAGGCGGCGGGCAATGACCTGGGCTTGAATCTCGGCGGCGCCCTCGAAGATGTTGAGAATGCGCGCATCGCACAGAATGCGCGATACAGGGAATTCCAGGGCAAAGCCGTTGCCGCCATGGACCTGCACTGCGTTGTCGGCCGCGGCCCACGCGACCCGCGCGCCAAACAGCTTGGCCATGCCGGCTTCCAGATCGCAGCGCCGCCCGGAATCCTTCTCGCGCGCGGCGTGATAGGTGAGTTGGCGCGCGATCATGATCTCGACCGCCATCATGACGATCTTGTCGGCGACGCGCGGGAAATTGATGATCGGACCGCCGAACTGAATACGGCTCTGGCCGTATTGCAGCGCCTGCTCCATCGCCGCTTGCGCCACGCCGATGGCGCGCGCCGCGGTCTGGATGCGCGCGGATTCGAAGGTCTGCATCAGTTGCTTGAAGCCCAGTCCTTCGACGCCGCCGAGCAGATTCTCCGCCTTGACCTCGAAGCCGTCGAAAGCGATCTCGTATTCCTTCATGCCGCGATAGCCGAGCACTTCGATCTCGGTGCCGGTCATGCCTTTGGCGGGGAACGGATTGGCATCGTCGCCGCGCGGCTTTTCCGCCAGCAGCATCGACAGACCGCGGTGGCCAAGCTCCTTCGGATTAGTCCGCACCAGAAGCGTCATGACGTCGGCGCGTACCGGATGGGTGATCCAGGTCTTGTTGCCATAGACCTTGTAGACATTGCCGTCGCGCACGGCGCGGGTTTTCAGCGAAGCGAGGTCGGAGCCGGTGTTGGGCTCGGTGAACACCGCGGTCGGCAGTACTTCGCCGGACGCGATTTTCGGTAGCCAGTGCTGCTTCTGTTCGCTGGTGCCGGCGCCGAGAATCAATTCGGCGGCGATTTCCGAACGCGTGCCCAAAGAGCCGACGCCGATATAGCCGCGCGACAGTTCTTCGGAGACGACGCACATCGACTCCTTGCCCAAACCCATGCCGCCGAATTCTTCCGGGATGGTGAGGCCGAACACGCCCAGCTCGGACATCTGCAGGATGATTTCCATCGGGATATAGCTGTTGGTGCGGTGCCAGCCTTGCGCCTTGCCGATGACTTCGGCGTCGGCGAAGCGGCGCATTTCCTCGCGAATCGATTCCAGCGTCTCGTCGAGGCCGGCGACGCCGACCGTGGCATTGTGGTTGCCGCGGATTAGTTCGATCAGGCGGGCGCGTCGCTCGGCGGTGTTGCCACTGGTGACGAGGCTTTCGACCGTCGGGTTGATGCGGGCGGCGACCTGCGCCGCCGACAAGCCCATGTCGCTCGGCCGCACCACCTCGCCCTGGCTCATCGGAATGCCGCCAACCACCTGCGCGATGCATTCGCCGATGCCGATGCGCACCAGATGTTCTTCGAGTTCGCCGAAGGTGCCGTTGCCGGCCATCCGTTCGGCATAGGACGCAAGCTGGCGCACCGCCTCGACGTAGGTGGCGAGCCAGGATAGTCCGTGGGTGGCGCGCTGCTCGCGATCGAATAGTTTGGCGACCGGGTGGCCTTCGACCACCACGCGCTCGCGGACCTTGGCGACCGCGTCAGCCAAAAGGGCATCCAGCGCGCTCGTGGCCTCGCGGGCCAGTTCGATGAAATCGGGTTCGGCGGCGGTACGGTGGGCGGCTATCGGCATAGGGACCCTCGGGAACAGGCTAGATTGATCGTACCGGCGCCCCGCGACTTTACGCGTGCACTGCACAAAAGCAAAGCCTGCGGAAGCCACTGGTAATAAGTGTGTTTCGGCCCGGCGCAGCGCCAAATTGCTACAAAATTAACCATTTCGAGCTTTCCTACCTTTGTAGCTACGCGCTCCCACGGCCAGACCGAAACCGGCTTCATGCGCTTCCCAAATCCGATGCTGCCCTTCAACCGGCTGACCCGCCTGCTCACCTCGATGTCGGTGCGCACGCGGATCGTCGTCTTGGCGGCTATCCCGGTGGTCGGCTTTCTCGCCAACGGCATCTCTTACGTCGCGGGTGAAGGCGATGTCGCTTCTGCCTTCGAGACGGTCACGCGGTCCAGCGCGCTTGCCGACGCCAGCCGCGATTTCAAGAGCGCGATCTCGTCGATGCGCATCATCGTCAAGGATTTCACCGCCGCGCCGAACGACCGTTTGATCGCGAACTTCGACGAAGCGCAGGCGCTCGCCTTGCGCAGCCTCGATTTCATCGCCGGCGCGATCGACCGGAAATACGACGAAAGCATCGTCGGCCTGCGCGGCGACGTAAAGGGATTGAACGCTGCCTTCACCGAACTGGTGCAGGAGCAACAGATTCTAGGCTATGACGATTCGTCGGGCTTGCGGCGCAATCTGGCGCGGGCCGGCAATGCCGTCGAGCGCATCATCAACCAGAACATGACCTGGCTCGCCGACACCGAAGCCAACAAGCTGATGATGTCGCTGCTGGTCATGCGGCATCACGAGGCCGAGTATCGCATCACCCAGCGCGAGCTGACGCTGCAGCAATTCCGCGCCGCCTACAAGAAATTCACCGATACGTTCGCGCTGATCGACGGCACCACCGAAATGAAATCCTCGCTCGAGGAACAAGTGAAGAATTACGCCGAGACCTTCGTGCAATGGAGCGAAGGCTTTGACCGCGTGCATCCGTTGCGCGCGGTGATCGATATCGACAGCCAGCGCATGATGCCGCGCGCCGACGAGATCATCGAGCGGGCGAGAGAGACGGCGGAACAGGCTGGGTCTGGACTGCAAGCCTCGCAGGCGCGCACCCGCGGCGGCATCATCATGGTCGGCATCGCCATGGTCACGCTCGGCCTCGGCTTCAGCTGGCTGATCGGACGCAGTATCACGCGCCCGCTCAACGGCCTGGCCGATGTGATGAAACGGCTGGCGAACGGCGATACCAGCGCGCGCATTCCGGCCACCCGCGCACACGACGAAATCGGCGAAATGGCGCGCACCGTGATCGTGTTCCGCGACACCATGATCGAGCGAGAAAATCTGGCGCAGACGCAGGCCCTCGACAGCCGCGCCAAGGAACAACGCAGCGATACGATTTCTCAGACCATCGCGCTATTCAAGCACTCGGTCGAAAGCGTGCTGGGCAAGCTGCGCGCAGCATCGATGAAGCTTGAAATGAGCTCGACCGACCTCAACAAGACCGCCGACACCGTGTCGGCGGAAGCCCACACTGCCGAACAGCGCGTTACCGCCGCGTCCGACAACGTCACTGCGGCGGCGAGTTCGGTCGAGGAGTTGGCGGCCTCGATCGGCGAAATTGCATCCCAGGCGGCGAAATCCACCGATGTAGCTGGCCGCGCCGTATCGGAAGCGCAGCGCACCGTCGTCACCATGTCGGAACTGGGCCAAGCCGCTACGCGCATCGGCGAAGTGGTCGGACTGATCCAGGCCATCGCCGGGCAGACCAATTTGCTGGCGCTCAACGCCACCATCGAAGCGGCACGCGCCGGCGAAGCCGGCCGCGGGTTCGCAGTGGTCGCGTCGGAAGTGAAATCGCTGGCCGGGCAGACCGCGAAGGCGACCGAAGAGATCGCCCAGCAGGTCGGCTCGATCCAATCGGCGGCGGCCGACGCCGCCCAGGCGATCGAGCAGGTCAACGACATCATCCGCGACCTGTCGGCGATCGCCACCATGGTGGCGGCGACCGTCGATCAGCAGAATTCCGCGGTGGCCTCGATTGCCGAAGGCGTCGGCCGGGCCTCCGGCGATGCCCGCAGCGGCGCCGAGGCCATGAGCCGGGTCGCCGGCGTTACCGCCGACGCGCGCGCCACGGCCGCCGACGTCAAGGACCTCGCCGATGCGGTAGCCGTCGAGGCCGAGGGCCTGGAGACGGAAGTGCGGCGGTTCCTCACCAACGTCCAGGCGGCTTAACCCCTGCCCCTTGCAAAGCGCCAATCGATAGCCGATCTCAAGTTCATGAGGGCGGCTGGGCGCGGCGCATTGCGCATTCTCAAACTACTATTTCGCGTCGCCACCGACGCCTTCCAGCATTTTCTCGATGACGATGGCTGGGCCATCGCCAGCCATATCGCGCTGTCGACGCTGATGGCGATGTTCCCGTTTTTGATCGTGGTCACGGCGCTGGCCGGCTTCTTTTTCGGTTCCAAACAATTGGCCGACGAAGCCGCGCACATTCTGCTAGAAGCATGGCCGCAGGAAGTGGCCGGGCCCATCGCGCTCGACGTCGCCGGCGTGCTGACCGATACACGCACCGGCGTGCTGACCTTCGGCATTCTGTTCGCGGTCTATTTCGCATCGAGCGGCGTGGAGAGTCTGCGCATCGGATTGAACCGCGCCTATGACACCAACGAGCCGCGGCCGTGGTGGTTGCTGCGGCTGGAATCGATCGGCTACGTGCTGGTGGCTGCGGTGGCGATCTTGGCCTTCTCGTTCCTGGTGGTGCTGGCACCGTTCATCTGGGGCAAGCTGGTGCAATATGTGCCGACGCTGGAACCATTGGGCAGCCTCATCACCTTCGTGCGGTATGCTACGGCGGTGGTGGTGCTGGTGATCGCGCTGCTGATCGTGCACGCTTGGCTGCCGGCCGGACGCCGCTCGCTTCTGGAAATCGCGCCGGGTATTGTTGCCACCCTCCTAATGTGGCTTGTCGCCGGCACTGCGTTCGGCCGTTATCTCGCCAATTACGCCTTCGCCTATGTCTCGATGTATGCGGGGCTGGCGTCGGCGATGATCGCGCTGATCTTTCTCTACGTCTGCGCGTCGATCTTCATCTACGGCGGCGAATTGAATTCGGTGATTGCCAAGATGCAGGCCAAGACGCGCAAGAGACCGCGCTAGCCACCCACCACTTCCTGCACATCCTCAAGCGTCTTGAGGCCAGCGCGCGGCGCATTGACCAGCACCGACATGTTGCCGGGCGGATGCTGGTTCTTCCACATTTTCATGTGCGCCAGCGGGATATTGTCCCAGGTGAAGACCTCGCTCATGCACGGATCGATGCGGCGTTCGAGCACGAAGCGGTTGGCCTGCGAGGCCTGCTTCAGGTGCGCGAAGTGCGAACCCTGGATGCGCTTCTGACGCATCCAGACATAGCGTGCGTCGAAGGTGATGTTAAAGCCCGTGGTGCCGGCGCAGAACACGACCATGCCGCCGCGCTTAACCACCATCGACGACACCGGGAAAGTCTGTTCGCCGGGATGCTCGAAGACGATGTCAACGTCGCGCTTGCCGGTGATGTCCCAGATCGCCTTGCCGAAGCGGCGCGCTTCCTTGCTCCAGTCGTTGTACTCAGCCGAGTTCACCTGCGGCAACTGGCCCCAGCACTTGAACTCCTTGCGGTTGATCACGCCCTTGGCGCCGAGATTGAAAACATACTCGGCTTTGGAATCGTCGGAGATGACGCCGATGGCGTTGGCCCCCGACGCGGCGACGAGCTGAATACCGAACACACCCAGGCCACCGGATGCACCCCACACCAAGACGTTGTCGCCGGGCTTGAGCGTGTGCGGCGGATGGCCGAACAACATGCGGTAGGCGGTGGCAAGCGTCAGCGTGTAGCAGGCCGCCTCTTCCCAGGTCAGATGCATCGGCTTCTGCATCAATTGCCGCGACTGCACGCGGCAGAACTGCGCGAACGAACCGTCGGGCGTCTCGTAGCCCCAGATGCGCTGCGACGGCGACAGCAGCGGATCGCCGCCGTTGCAATCTTCGTCATCGCCGTCGTCTTGATTACAATGGACGATGACTTCGTCGCCGACCTTCCAGCGCTTCACCTTGGCGCCGACCGGCCCAGACGATGGCCCGAGGCATCGGAGCCGGCGATATGATAGGGCTGCTTGTGGACGTTGAACGGCGTGATCGGCTTGCCGAGGCCGGCCCAGATGCCGTTGTAGTTGACGCCGCCCGCCATCACCAACAGCAGCACTTCGTCTTCGCCGATGGTCCAGGTCGCACCACTTCGTGTTTGAAACGATTTGTCCGGCGGACCGTGCCGCTCCTGGCGAATAACCCAGGCGTGCATTTTCTCGGGCACATGACCGAGCGGGCGGAATCTCGCCGATGTCATAGAGGTCCTTGGGAGAAGCAACGCTTCGCACCTGAGCAGCAGCCGGCATCCGCACTCCTCCTTAACGGCTGGTGACAGTCTGACGCAATATATGTTGCAGCGCAATAAGATCGTGGGGCCAGCCCGGGCAGCGAAAACCCCATCTATTTTTAAGGGTTCTGCAAGGGTACCGGACCTAACTTGGCCCTTCAGACAGGGTCCCATGTCCGACCACACACATCGTACGCAGCACCCGGATTGCCGATTCCCACACGGCCATGCCGTGGGCTGTCGCGGCGGCGATCTATGTCTTGCTGATGGTTCTGGGGCCGCAGGCTGCTCGCGGACCCGGACACCTATTCACACATCCGCGCTCGGCCGCTGGATCCTGGGGCACCACACGGTGCCGACCGGCGACCCGTTGTCGCAGACGTTCCGCGGCGAGCCCTGGGTCGCGTTCGAGTGGCTGGCGCAAGTCATCTATGCCGGCGCGCTGTCGCTTGGCGGCTGGACAGCCGTGGTGGCGCTGGCGGCAGCTACGGCGGCAACGGCGTTCGGATTGCTGACGCGGTTTTTACTGCGCGAATGGCAGCCGATGCCGGCGCTGATCGCGGTGCTGGCCGCCTTCGTCTTGACCTCGCCGCACATCGTGGCCCGGCCGCATATGCTGGCGCTGCCGCTGCTGGTGATGTGGGTCGCGAGCCTCATTCGCGCTATCGATGAGCGGCGCGCGCCGCCGTGGCATCTGCTGCCGCTGATGACGCTGTGGGCGAACCTGCACGGCAGCTTCACCTTCGGACTTGCATTCATCGGTGCTGTGGCGTGCGAGGCGCTCTGGAATGCGCCGGCGGCGGAACGGCTGCGCATGGTGCGGCCATGGATTGTGTTCGGCGCGCTGGCGCTGGTGGCGGCGTGCGTCAATCCGTACGGCCCGGAAATGATCCTGGTGACGTTCCGCACCGTCGCGCTCGGGCAAGCGTTGCTGATCATCACCGAATGGCGGCCACAGGACTTCAGCCATCTCGGGCCGTTCGAGCTGATTATGCTCGCCGGCTTCGGCTATGCGCTCTATCGCGGCGTCAAGTTGCCGCTGCCGCGCATCGTCATGCTGTTCGGCGTCTTGCATCTCGGCCTGTCGCAATCGCGGCACGCCGATCTGGTCGGGATGCTGGTGCCGCTGTTCCTGGCGCGACCGCTGGCCGAACAATTTGCCGCGATCACCGCGCTTCCAAGTCTTGGCGATATGCGCTCCGGATTATGGGCGGCAGCGGCGGCAGGCTGCGTGCTGCTCGGCGTCACCGGCTTTGCCGCGTCGCGCGACATCGCGCCCGCCGCCAACATTACGCCGGTCAATGCGTTGAAGTCTTTCGACGCCGCCAAAAGCGGACCGATCCTCAACGATTACGGCTTCGGCGGCTATATGGATTTCGTCGGCATCGCGCCCTTCATCGACGGCCGCACCGAACTTTACGGCACCGAATTCGTGTTGCGCTACGACCGTGCCCTGAAGCTCGAGAATTTGCCCGATTTTGTGCGGCTTTTGGACGAGTACAAATTCGGCGTGACGCTGTTGCAGCCATCGACGCCGGCGGTGGCGCTGCTCGACCGGTTGCCGGATTGGCAGCGCATCTATGCCGACGACATCGCGGTGGTGCACAAGCGCCGCCGCTAGCTCGCGGTCTTACGCACGTCGCTGAACTGCTCGGCGCGGTCGAAGCCGGTTTTTTCCGAGACGACATACAGCGGGCGGCGCTTCACCTCGGTGTAAATGCGGCCGACATAGAGGCCCATGATGCCGGTCATGAGCATGTTCATGCCGGCGAGCAGCGAGACGACGACGATGGTCGACGACCAGCCGGACACCAGGCTCGGATCGTCCGCCAGCCAGCGCAAGACGACACTGGCGCCGTAAAGCACCGCGAGCGCCGAGACGGCAAAGCCGCTCCAGATCGCCAGCCGCAGCGGCGCGTCCGAAAAGCCGACGACGCCATTGGCCGCGAGCCTAAGCATCTTGAACAGCGGATATTTGGTCTCGCCGGCGAGCCGCTGCAGGCGATGGAACGCCACCTCGGTCTGGCGGAAGCCGAGCCAGGCGAACATGCCCCGCACGAAGCGGTCCTGCTCCGGCATCGCTTTGAAGGCTTCGAGCACCTTGCGGTCGATCAGGCGAAAGTCCCCGGTGTCGCGCGGAATGGCAACCGACGATAATTTGCCGAGCAGTTTATAGAACAGGCTCGCGGTCATCAGCTTGAAGCGGCTTTCGCCCTCGCGTGACAGCCGGCGGCCATAGACGATCTCGTAGCCTTCCTTCCACTTCTCGATCATCTGCCCGACGACCTCGGGCGGGTCCTGCAAATCGGCATCCATGACGATGATGGCGTCGCCGGAGGCCGCTTCCATGCCGGCGGTGATGGCGATCTGATGGCCGAAATTGCGCGACAGACCGATGAAGCGGTAGCGCGGATCGTCCTGGGACTTGGCCCGGCAGATGATCGAGGTGCAATCCGAACTGCCGTCGTCGACGAAGATGGTTTCGACGGCGCCGTCGAGGCCGTCCATCAGCAGATCGAGGCGGCGGAGCAGGATCGGCAGCACCGCCTGCTCGTTAAAGACCGGGACGACGATGCTGTAGCGCGGGCCGCCGTTGGAATTCGTCATCATGGCTCAGAACCGGGTTGGGACCGGCTGGACGTTAAAGTCAGGGTCTTAAGACTGCGTATCCATGTTGCAATGCAGCAAAGGTTGCGTCACACTGCCGTAACAGGCGCCCCCATGGCCGATACACGCAAACGCGACAAACCCTGGATTTTCCGGACCTACGCCGGCCATTCGACCGCGGCCGATTCCAATGCGCTGTACCGGAAAAACCTGGCCAAGGGGCAGACCGGCCTTTCGGTCGCCTTCGATCTGCCGACCCAGACCGGCTACGATTCGGACCACGTGCTGGCCAAAGGCGAGGTCGGCAAAGTCGGCGTGCCGGTCAATCACCTCGGCGACATGCGGGCGCTGTTCGACGGCATCCCGCTCGGCACCATGAACACCTCGATGACCATCAACGCCACCGCGGCGTGGCTGATGGCGCTCTATATCGCGGTGGCCGACGAGCAGGGCGCGTCGCGAACGGCGCTGACCGGCACCATACAGAACGACATCATCAAGGAATATCTGTCGCGCGGCACTTACGTGTTTCCGCCGGCGCCTTCGATGCGGCTGATCAAGGACGTGGCGATCTTCACCACGACCGAGCTGCCGAAGTGGAATCCGATGAACATTTGCTCCTACCATTTGCAGGAAGCAGGTGCGACGCCGGTGCAGGAACTCGCTTTCGCCTTGGCGACCGCGGTAGCGGTGCTCGACACCGTGAAGGCTTCCGGCGAAGTGACCCAGGAAAAATTCGGCGAAGTGGTCGGCCGCATCTCGTTCTTCGTCAACGCGGGCATGCGGTTCATCACCGAAATCTGCAAGATGCGCGCCTTCACCGAATTGTGGGACGAGATCACGCGCGAGCGCTACGGCATTACTGACGCCAAGCAGCGGCTGTTCCGCTACGGCGTGCAGGTGAACTCGCTCGGCCTCACCGAACCGCAGCCGGAAAACAACGTCGCGCGCATTCTCATCGAGATGCTGGCGGTGACGCTGTCGAAGAACGCGCGCGCCCGTGCCGTGCAACTGCCGGCCTGGAACGAGGCGCTCGGCCTGCCGCGGCCGTGGGACCAGCAATGGTCCCTGCGCATGCAGCAGATCTTAGCCTTCGAAACCGACCTCTTGGACTACGGCGACATTTTCGACGGCTCGGCGGAGATCGAGCGCAAGGTTGACGCGCTCAAGGCCGAGGCGATGGAAGAACTCACGCGCATCGATGAGATGGGGGGCGCGGTCGTCGCGGTCGAGTCGGGTTACATGAAGCAGCGGCTGGTGGAATCCAACACCGCGCGGCTGGAAGCCATCGAACGCGGCGATCAGGTCGTGGTCGGCGTCAACCGCTATCTGGAGACTGAGACGTCACCGCTCACCGGCGGCATCGATTCGATCATGACGGTGTCGGAAGACGCCGAACGTGACCAACTCGAGCGGCTGGCCGCCTGGCGCGCCTCGCGCGACAACGCCGCCGTCGCTGCCACGCTCAAGGAATTGAAACGCGCCGCCACCACCGGCACCAACATCATGCCGGCCTCGATCGCCTGCGCCAAGGCGGGCGTCACCACCGGCGAATGGGGCTGGACGCTGCGCGAAGCCTTCGGCGAATACCGCGCGCCGACCGGGGTCGGCAACGCCATGCGCAACGATGTGGACGGCCTCGACGACATTCGTGGCGAGGTTGACCGCGTGTCGCGAAAACTCGGCCGCCGCCTCACCTTCCTGGTCGGCAAGCCTGGGCTCGACGGCCATTCCAATGGCGCCGAACAGATCGCGGTGCGGGCCCGCGATTCCGGCATGCAGGTGGTCTATCAGGGCATCCGCCTGACGCCGGAAGAGATCGTCGATGCCGCGCGCGAGCAGAAGGCCCATGTCATCGGCCTGTCGGTGCTGTCGGGCAGCCATCTGCCGCTGGTCGCCGACGTGGTCGCGCGCATGAAGGAGGCCGGCATGACCATGCCGCTGATCGTCGGCGGCATCATTCCGCCCGAGGACGCCGCGACCATGGAGAAATCCGGCGTCGCCGCGGTCTATACGCCGAAGGATTTCGAGCTCAACCGCATCATGTCGGACGTGGTCCGCATCGTCGAGCGGGCGAACGGCGTGAGTAATGTCTAGGCAATACTCGCCAACGCCTGCGCCAGTTTTCCCGGGCTGATCGGCTTGGTGAAATAGAAATTCATGCCGGCGGCGCGCGCGATGTCTTCGCTGCCGCTTTCGCTGCGCCCGCTGATGCCGATCACTGGCACTTGGCCCGCCTTTCCCGGCAGGGCGCGAATGCGGCGCGTCGCTTCGAGCCCGTCGAGGCCCGATAGCGCGACGTCCATCAGCACCGCGTCGTAGCCGCCGCGCCCGACAGCTTCCAACACCGCCTCGCCGCTCTCGACAAAATCGACGCGATGACCGAGTTCGGCGATGATCGTGTTCATCACCACGCGGCCGTAAGGATTGTCCTCGGCGCAAAGAATCGACAAAGCCCGCGCCGGGGCAAGCGATCCGCCGCGGTCGACGGGTGCGTGGGCGTCCATGCGGGCGACCAGCGCGGTCAGATGAAAGGCGCTACCGCCGCCTTTGGTGCTGGTGACCCTGAGGTCGCCGCCCATCGCCTTGGCAATGCGCTTGACGAACATGAGACCCAAGCCCGCGCCGCCGTACCGCCTGGCGATCTGTTCGCTGGCCTGCGCGAAGGGCTTAAACAGCAGCTTCCGTTCAGCGGCGCTCATGCCGATGCCGGTGTCGGTCACTGTGAAGATCAGCCGGACCCGGCCGCGCGCCGCCGGCTCAGCGGCAGCGCTGAAGGCTACCGTGCCCTGATGGGTGAATTTCACCGCGTTGTCGGCGAGGTTTTCCAGCGCCGCGCGCAGACGCAGCGCATCGCCGCTCACCAGGGCCGGGAGATCGTGCGCGATCTCGATGCCGGCTTTGACGTTGCGGTTGCCGGCGCGCGCCACCAGCGCCTGAGCCACGGCTTGCGCCAACGCGCGCGGCGAGAACGGTTCGTTGCGCAACACCAGGCCGGCGACTTCGGTGCGGACGGCATCGACAATCAGCGTCGTGAGGCCGGCAAGATGATCGGCGCCGCTCTTGATGGCGTTGGCCCACTCGCGCTCGCGCTGGCCGAGATTGGAAGCCGCCAGCAGTTCCGCCAAGGCGACGATGCCGGTCAGCGGCGTGCGCAAATCATGCGCAATGCCGGCGAGCGCCGATTCGGTCGCGCGCGCGGCCGAGCGCGGCTTGCGCTTCGACGCCCGCACCTTGCGCGGCCGCTGCCGCTTGCTCGATTTGCGCTTGGCCATCCAACCCCCGCCCCGAAAAGGACAATGGCATGGAAGCCGCGTTCAATCGAGCCCGACCGCTTTGCGTATATCGGCGGGTGTGGCGCCCGCGGCGCGAAGTTCCCGCAAACCGGTGGCCGATGTCGATTTGGAAAGTTTGCGGCCGGAATTATCGAGCATCAGGCGATGGTGGTGGTAACGCGGCTGCGGCAGTCCCAGGAGCGTTTGCAGCAGGCGATGCACGCTTGTGGCGTGGAACAAATCCTGGCCGCGCACAACGTCGGTCACGCCTTGTGCTGAATCGTCGATCGTGACCGACAGGTGATAGCTGGTCGGAGTTTCCTTGCGCCCCAGGATGACATCGCCCCAGACGCCAGGATTGGCGGCAATAGCGCCAGTCTCGCCGGCAGGCCCGGCGCCAGTTTCTTGCCACGTGATTTGGCCAGCGCGCACTAGCGCCGCCGACATGTCGAGCCGCAAGGCATAAGGCTCGCCGGCGACGATGCGGCGGGCGCGCTCGGCAGCGCTCAGCGACTTGGCATCGCCCGGATAAAGCGGTGCGCCGTCGGGATCGCGCGGCCAATATCCCTGACTTGTCTCGCGCTCCGCAACCAGACGCGCGATCTCGGCGCGGCTCTCGAAACTCGGATAAATCAGCCCCAGCGCATCGAGCTTGGCCAGCGCCGCGCGATAATCGCCGTAATGCTCGGATTGCCGGCGCAGCGGCGACGCGAAAGCAATCCCGAGCCAGCCGAGATCCTCGTGGATCGCCGCCTCGTATTCCGGCCGGCAGCGCGTCTCGTCGATGTCCTCGATGCGCAGCAGCAACTTGCCGCCCGCCGCGCGCGCCATATCGCCATTCAGCAGCGCCGACAGCGCATGGCCGAGGTGCAGATAGCCGTTCGGCGACGGCGCGAAGCGGAAAATTCTCATCTTGTCACCCCCGGGCTTGACCCGGGGGTCCATCTTGAATCCATTCAATCTTTCCACGCTGGATGGATGCCGGGTCAAGCCCGGCAATGACAAGAAGAGAGCATGACCCACTTCCTTCACACCCAAGCCGATCTCGAAACGGGCCTCGCGCAATTGATCCTCGCCGATCCACGGCTCATGCCGGTCGCGGAAAAGGCGGGTGCGTTCATCCTGCGCCGACGCGAAGGCGGCTATGCCGGGCTGTGCGCCATCGTCTGCGGCCAGCAGTTGTCGACCGCCAGCGCCGCGGCGATCCGCGACCGGCTGTTTGCGGCATTCATGCCCTTCGGTCATGAAGCGGTGCGCACCGCGCGCGCCGACAAGCTGAAGCGGCTCGGCCTGTCGGCGGCCAAGATCAAGTCGATCAAGGAAATCGGCAAGGCGGTCGCCAAGGGCCACATCGATCTTGAGGCCGTCGGCAACATGGACGCCGACGTCGCGCACGCCGCGCTGGTCGCGCTACATGGCATCGGGCCGTGGACCGCCGACATCTATCTGCTGTTCTGCCTTGGGCACGCCGATGCCTTCCCGGCCGGCGACCTCGCGGTGCAGGAAGCCGCCCGCATCGCCTTCAACATGCGCAAACGCCCGGACGCCAAGGCGCTGGCCAAACTGGCCGAGGCCTGGCGGCCGTGGCGCGGCGTGGCGGCGCATCTGCTCTGGGCCTATTATCACGCGGTGAAGAAACGCGACGTCGTTCCGGTGGGCGAGAAAAAGCCGGCGGTCAAAAAGGTGACGAAAAGGAAAAAGAAGAATGGCTGAACTCGACGGCCCAAAACTTGAAGGACCAAGCCTTGAGCCGAAATCCGGCACCGCCAAACAGCTCGTCGTTTTCCTGCACGGCTACGGCGCCGACGGCAACGACCTGATCGATATCGGCCGCGCCTGGCAGGGATTGCTGCCGGACGCAGCCTTCGTGTCGCCGCACGCGCCGCGGCCATGCGGCCAATCGCCGATGGGCCGCGAATGGTTTCCGCTGACGTTCCGCGATCCCAACGAACGCTGGGTCGGCGTGCAGGCCGCGGCGCCGATACTCAACGCGTTTCTCGACGCCGAGCTGGCGCGTCGCAAACTGCCGCCGCAGGCCTTGGCCCTGGTTGGTTTTAGTCAAGGCACCATGATGGCGCTGCATGTCGCCTTGCGCCGCAAAGTCCCGCCGGCGGCCATCGTCGGCTATTCCGGCATGCTGGTGGTGCCGGAGACCGTCGATCCGGATGTCTTTGCCGCCGAAATTACCAGCCGGCCGCCGGTACTGCTGGTCCATGGCGACGAGGATCAACTGATTCCCGTCCAAGCCTTGATGCACGCCTCGCAGGGCCTGGCGGCGCTGGAGGTGCCGGCGGAATGGCATGTTTCTCCCGGCGTCGGCCACGGCATCGATCAGGAAGGCCTGCGCCACGGCGGGGAATTTCTGGCCCGGCAGTTCGCCGCTCGGCTTTCCTGATTCGCGCATGATCTTGTCCGAAAACCGGTGCCCACTTTTCGGGATCATGCGCCAAGCCCCTTGCGAACAACCCCCACATCTACTTCACAATCCCGTCACGCTGCCCTATTACTAGATTGTGAGCTGCGTGGCGGCGGCAGCCTTTGAGGAGGTTGAGGAGCGTCACTTGAACGTGCACGTTTCGCCAAGTGGGTTTCCAGCGCTGGTGCTCAACGCCGACTTTCGGCCGTTGAGCTATTATCCCTTGTCGCTGTGGTCCTGGCAGGACGCGATCAAGGCCGTGTTTCTTGAGCGCGTGAACATCGTTGCCAATTATGACCGCGCGGTGCATAGCCCCAGTTTCGAGATGAAGCTGCCGAGCGTGGTATCGCTCAAGACTTACGTAAAGCCTTCGACGCATCCGGCCTTCACCCGCTTCAACGTCTTCCTGCGCGACCGGTTCTCCTGTCAATATTGCGGCGACCGCGATGAATTGACGTTCGATCATCTCATTCCGCGCTCGCGCGGCGGGCATACCACCTGGGACAATGTGGTCGCGGCCTGCTCGCCGTGTAACTTGCGCAAGGGCAGCCTGACGATGGAAGAGGCCAAGATGTGGCCGGCGCAGGCGCCGTTCCAGCCGACGGTGCACCACCTGCACCGCAATGGCCGGCTGTTCCCGCCCAACTACCTGCACGAAAGCTGGCTCGATTATCTTTATTGGGACACCGAGCTGGAGCCGTAAGCTCGGCTCCTGCCCTGCGGTATCTTTCAATCCTGCCCCGTTTGACTCTTATCAATTGATCCGTCTTTGCACCCGCTACTGTGTCGCCTGGCAGGCACAGCGGCGGAAGCCGCGTCATGAACAAACCCCTAGGCTTGGGAACATCGACAATCGAGCCCGCAGCGCCCGCGGTCGTGCTGCCGAAAGCGCCGCCGACGGCTCCCGTGGTCCGGCGCAGCCGCAAAACCTGGTTGATTGGCGGACTGGCGCTCAACTACGAACGCTTCGAGCGGCTCGGCCAGACCAGCGCAATCTCCAAGGATTCGGTCGACAACGCCCACGGCAACTATGACTAGACTTTCGCCCAGGTCGATCTCGCCGTCATCATGCAACGCGAAGCGGCATGGGCCGCGGCACAGGTCAATCTCGACTACACCAACATCGTCTCGCCGGTTGATGGCACGGTGGTGTCGCGCAACGTCACGATGGGACAGACGGTGGCCGCCAGCTTCCAGACGCCGACGCTGTTTCTTATCGCCACCGACCTCACCAAGATGCAGGTCGACACCAATGTCAGCGAGAGCGATATCGGCAACATCAAAGAGGATAACAACGCCAACTTCACGGTAGATGCGTTCCCCAAGCGCACATTCAGCGGCACCGTAAACCAGGTTCGGCAGTCGCCTCAGACCGTTCAGAACGTCGTGACCTATGATGTTGTGGTCGGCGTCGACAATACCGATCTGGCGTTGAAACCTGGTATGACGGCGGCGCCCGCCTCGATCCGATCGAGGCGCTCAGGTACGAGTAAATCTATCCGGCAGCATCCGCTGCAGCACGCCGTCGCGGCGAACGAAGTAATGATAGAGCGCCGCAGCGACATGCAGCGCAACCAGCGCCAGCATCAGATAATTCGCCAGCAGGCCATGGACGTCGCCGGTCCAGCCCGGCGCGCGGGTGGCGAGCAGCTTCGGCAGTTGAAGCCCGAACATCACCACCGGCATGCCGCGCCGCGACACGTCCATCCAGCCCAGCAGCGGCACCACGAACAACAGCCCATATAGCAGCCAATGGATGACGCGCGCCGAGGTCACCTGCCACGGCGAAATGCCGTCGAGCGGCGCCGGCTCACCATGGGTGGCGCGCCAGATCAGCCGGACAATGGCGACGGCCAGGATGATGATGCCGAACGTGAAATGCAGGCTGATGATGGTCGTGACCGGCGTGTTGCGGCCAATATGCGGCATGGTCCAGGCGAAGATAAACTGGCCGATCAGGAGGACGACGATGGTCCAGTGCAGGGCCTTGGCCGTGCCGGTGTAGCGGTCAGAAAAGCTCGTGGTCGTCATGCGTCGGCCCTTGTACTGACACAAATCACGCCTATATCGCGTCCAATGACGATGTCGAGCTTAACAAGCTCCATTGTCAGCCGCTGCGTGGCTGCAAAGCCCGAAGCGGCAGACGGCCACGAAAGGCGGGCGACGGCGGATGTAACCGCGCCTTCTGATTCGTGGTCGTTATCATTTTAGGGGTTCGGTTATTCCCGGCCACCGTCAGACCTGCGTTTTCAGCCGTTCTTTATCGTAGCCGGCGACGCGCTTATAGCTTTCCGACAACGCAATCAGTTCCCCGCGGCTGATGACGTCGTCGATGTGCCTGAACGGCTTGTCGCCGGTGCGGCGATAGACTTCGTGCAAGATGGCGTCGGGCGGCGCCTTGCGATTGGCCAGCACCACCTTACTGGTTTCCGGCAATCGCTTGGCCTCGTAGGCCTTGAGCGCGCCGACCGTATCCGCGTTGGCTGCCAGCGCATCGGCCAATGCGCGACAGTCCAGAATGGCCTGCGCCGCGCCGTTGGCGCCGCGCGGATACATCGGATGCGCGGCGTCGCCCAGCAACGTCAGCCGGGCGAAACTCCAGCGCGGCAGCGGGTCCTGGTCGACCATCGGATATTCCAGAATGGCATCGGCGCTGCGGATGAACTCCGGCACGTCGAGCCAGTCGAATTTCCAATCCGCCATCGCCGGGAGAAAATCCTCCAGCCGCCCACCCCTGTTCCAGTCGCGAGCCTTGTATTGCGGCGTCTCGATGTCGCACACCCAATTTACCAACTGGCGGCCCTGCGCGTCGATGTTGTTGCGGATCGGATAAATCAAAAGCTTGGCCGGATGATGCCAGCCGATGCGGATCATGCTGGCGCCGGACAGAAACGGTTTCCAGCGGGTGACGCCGCGCCACATGTTGATGCCGGAGTATTTCGGCGGGCCTTCGTCCGGATAAAGCCGCTTGCGCACCGCCGAATGGATACCCTCGGCGCTAATGACGGCCGCGCCGCGCCGCGGGGCGAGCTGGTTGCCGTTCGCGTCCTCGAAATGCGCGACCGCTTCATCGCCCTCGTAGTCGACACGCGTGCAGCGCCAGCCGGTGATCACCTTGTCGGCGCCGGCGCGTGCGACGAAGGCATCGAGCAGCACCATCTGTAAGTCGCCGCGATGAATCGAGAATTGCGGCCACGTCATAGCCGGCGAAACGCCCAGCCGGCTCGTTGTAGATGTACTGGCCGTAGCGATTGTAGAAACAATATTCGCGCGTGGTGACGGCGACCTTGGCCAGGGCATCTTCCAGGCCGAGCGCGCAGAGCTCACGCGAGGCATGGCGGCAGGATGTTGATGCCGACCGCCGACCGCCTTCAATTCAGGCGCCGCCTCGAAGACGCGGCAGGCGATGCCGGCGCGATGCAACATGAGACCGAGCGTGAGGCCGCCGATGCCGGCGCGATGATGAGGATCTCTCCCGCTCGGACGGGTTCGCGTTCATTCGTCCGCTGTGCGCTGCGCGAAAGTCTCCTTCGCGCCCCAGGCTGCCACGGCGGCGAGACCAATCGACAACACCGCGTCGTAGCCGGCCAAGGTGATGCCGAACAGGCTCCAAGCGATCTCGTCGCAGCGGACCAAAGCGAGGTTCTGCATCCGTTGATCAGCGTGCTGGCGGAGCCAAGACTGGTGATCGGACCGGAGCAATCGGTCGGGCCCTGCCAGAACTTGTATTCGACACCGGCGTGGAAAATGGAAAGCCCGGTGTTCCACAGCATGATCGCCATGATGGCGATGAAACCCAAACCAACACCTTGCGCGAGGCGCCATAACCGGCCGCGAGCCAGAGCAAACGCCGCCAGCGGTACCATCGTATAATAGGAGATGCGCTGCTCGAGGCAGAGTTGGCATGGCAGGATCAACAGCACGTACTGAAGAAGAAGAAGCCGCAAATGGTCAGCACACCCGGTGACGGCGAGGACCGCGGACGCCGTGAGCGCCGGCTGGGATCGTGCGCGGGCATAGGCGGGGGCAAGATAATCAGAGATCATGCGCTCCTCCTGAACCCGCCACATTTTACTTTGGAATTGGTGCCCCTGGCCGGACTCGAACCAGCACACCTTGCGGTACCTGATTTTGAGTCAGGCGCGTCTACCAATTCCGCCACAGGGGCCCGCTTTTTTCTGCGCAGGACCGAAGCAGGGGTCATGCGATGGCCGGGATAATAGCCACGGAACGCCTAGGGTCAACAAGCCGTATCAAATGCCGCCGGATATGGCGCTTTGAGCGGCGGCGGATATGATCGCCAGCCCGATCCCATTCAAGGAGTTCCCGCAATGAACGAAGAAGCTCTCAATATGTCGTTGCGCAAATTCCTCAAAGTGGTGGGCGTCACCTCGCAGCAGGAGATCGAAAAGGCCATCCGCGCAGCCTTGGCCCAGCGGCGGCCTCAAGGGCAAAAAAGTCGATATCGGCGCAGATGGTGCTGACCATCGGCGACGTCAGCCTCCATCACAAAATCGACGGCACTATCGATCTGGAATAGGCGCACAGCGGCGCCACCCGAGCCTCCGTCGACGTCTTGCTTTCCGGCGGCTCAGACACGGACGCATTCCGCCGGCCGAAAGCGGATTCCATCTCGCGCCGCACTTTCACGGCAGCATCGTTCGGATCGTAGACCACGTCCGACCACTTGAGCGCGGAGCGTTCGGCAATGTCGCGCTTGAGCTTGACGTTGTGCGCGAGGCCCAGCGGAAGCATGTCCTGGTCGAGCGATACGTCGGCCGGGGTCTGTTTGCCCCAGACGCAGAAACCGCCCTCCGCCGTCGAGCATTTCGCCGGCTTTCAAGTCGCGCTTGGCGGTCGCCACCACGTCCGAGCGGAAGCCCGTCGGTGCCCCCCCCCCGGTGGGCTCGTTGCGAAGCGCGCAGCTTGCGACCGAAATGCCGAGTTCGAGCCCGATCATGTGAATGGGGCGATATAGCGCGGCATATCTGCCCGAAACTGTCCGGCAGCATGGCGTATTCCTTGAAGCAGCGGCGCGCATACTCGGTCTCACCCTCGATCACCACGTAAGTGCCGAGCGCCAGATGATGCGGCACGTCGCGACGGTCGCGATAGACGGATGAGGTCACCTCGGTGACGCCTTCTTTCTCCAGCGTGCCGCCTGCGGCTTTCGGCTTGCAGATCTCGGCCAACTCGAAACGCGTTGCCGGTGGAAAAGCTCAAGCCGCCGCTCTGCGGCACCAGGCCGGTGGCGTTGCACACCGCCGTCATCTCGATACCGGATTTGGTGCCGTCGACGAAGGAATTGAACATTTTCGGATTGATCGATTTGCGGTCGGAAATGTTCAGGTACTTGTCGAGGATGTCCCAGACGTTGTCGGGATTGGATTTGTGATAATGCGGCTCATAGCGCGTGCCCTTGCCGGCGCAGACCACCTTGAAGCCGCGGCGCGCGCCCAGTCGACGTGCTCGCAGATCAGCGCCGGCTGATCGCCCCAGGCCAGGCTGTAGACCACGCCGGCCTCCGTGGCGCGGCGCGCCAGCAGCGGCCCCGCCAGCGCATCGGCTTCGACATTGACCATGACGATGTGCTTACCCGCAGCGATCGCCGCCAGCGCGTGTCGAATGCCGGCGCCGGGCACGCCGGTCGCCTCGACGATGACTTCGATCTGCGGGTCGGCGATCAGCGACATGGCGTCGTCGGTGACGAAAGTGGCGCGGCGCTTTTTGCGCGTCGTCGAGCGACGTCGCGGCAAACATTTCCGCCGGCCAGCCGGCGGTCTTGAGTTGGCTGCGCGCCCGCATCACATCGAGGTCGGCCACGCCTACGACATGCATGCCGGTGGTCAGCCTTGCCTGCGACAGAAACATGGTGCCGAATTTACCGGCGCCGATGACGCCGACGGTCACCGGATGGCCGGCGGCTTCGCGCTCGGCCAGCTTGGAATGCAGGTTCACGCCGTTCGCTCCCGTTTCGTTTTTGCTTGTTAGGCGAAACGGAAACAACAGCCGCCCCGGCGGCACAAGCGGTCAGGCTGTGAGTGGCCTACTGGCAGAGCGCGCGAGACACAAAGGTCTCGTCGTGACACTCGCCTCGCCCGGACAGAAGAGCCTTGGCGGGGCAGACTTCGGCCGTCGTCATGTCGAGGCTCTTGCCGCCTTCGAAGCCTTTCGCCTTGCAGACTTCCATGGCCGCGGCCAGGCAGTCCCGGCGCGCGTTCGGGGCGTTCTTGCATTTGGCGTGGCCGGTCACGACGCGGGTGCCGGGAATGCGTGCCACCGCGCCGGCGGCATCCTTCGTCGCATCCACCGTCGACTTGGCCGCGACGCCGGCCTCATGGCCGAAATTGGCAACGCCCTTGCCCGCATTCTTGAATGTGGAATCGAAACCAGTTGGCGATGCTGCCGAAAAAGCCCGCGTCTTCGGCGGTGGCCCCGACCCGCGTTCCTGCGCGACCGCTAGTGCCGACACCAGCATGATGGCGCCCGTCAGCAGCCACGTCACCGCGGCAGGGGCCGTGGATCGCTGGGGTCGGTCAGAGTCCGTATGCTGCCCATGGCCGTCAATATGGCGCCTGCCCGGAGCCTCTCGGCAAGTCGTTGCCTAGCGGCATTCGCGCCGAGGCACCTTGGTAGTTCCGCCGGGTGGCGAAATTAGGACTGCCGATTCGATCAGACTAGATCAATTTTACCGCAATCACGATGCCTATGACGATCACCGCCGCGCCCAAGGTGACCCATAATCCCAGCCGTTTTTCGATGATGTGGCGGGCCTGCTCGCCATAGCGATGCAGCAGAAATGCCAGCAGGAAGAAGCGGCCGGCGCGTGCGATGATCGAAACAGTACAAAGAGCGCGAAGTTGTAACCGGCAAAGCCGGACGTGATGGTCACGATCTTATAGGGGATCGGGTCAGGCCCTTGAGCAGGATGATCCAGGCGCCCCACTGCGCATAGGCGCGCGGAAGCTTTCGACCTTGTCGCCATAGCCGTAAAGCTGGATCAGCCAGGCGCCGACCGAGTCGTAAAGCAGCGAGCCGATTGCATAGCCGAGAATGCCGCCAGCGACCGAGGCAACCGTGCACCAGGCCGCCATGAAGTAGGCGCGCTGCGGGCGGGCGAGCGCGATCGGAATCAGCATCACATCGGGCGGGATCGGGAAGAACGAGCTTTCGGCAAAGGCAATCGCCCCCATGGTCCACATGGCGTGAGGCTTATGGGCCGCGTCGATGCACCAGTCATAGAGACGGCGCAGCAAAGAACGCGGTTCGGCGGCCTGGACTGTCATGGAAACATACTCAGGCGGGGAAAAATGGCGGTTCAGCGGCGCTTACGGATGCGCCTTGCTTCGAGGGCCACGACTTTGCGGCGTGTCGGCCCTGATACTAGGTCTTTCGGGACTTTTTCGGCGATTCCGAACATTTTTTCGCGCCGGGCCATTTCTTTCCAGACGTCATCTGGATGAACGCCGGCGTGAACCAGAGCACAACAAGATTGTAGAGAAGGTCGGCGCTTTCCCGAACCACGGCCTCGGGCTGGCCGTTGATGGCGTCGATCACGACCTCGACCGCTTCCTCGGCCAGCTTTTTGGCCATCTTGGAAGGACCAGCGCGCAATAGCCGGGCTGTCCGCGATTTCGTCGGGTCCGAGCCCCGAACGGCGATCACGGCGCTATACAGCCGAGCAATCGAATCAGTCATGCGGGAACCATATACGATCCGCACATCGAACCGGTTAACGAATGCCTCCCGGCAGGCGTTTTAGCCAGCCAAAACGCCGGTTTGGTTAGCGCCAGTGCCGGTGATGGTGCCAGCCGCCGTAGCGATAGCCGGGGGCGTAGCCGTAACCGCCGCCATAATAGCCATAGCCCGGCCATAATAGTCGCTGCGGTACTGTCTTGCGCGGCGAGCACTGCGATCGTGCCAAACACCCCGGCGAATGCTGCCAGAGCAGCCGCATTTCCACGGCTGTAGTGCCGGCGGCGAGCGCTGAAGTCGGTCGACGCGGCCTGGCTTTGCGTCGCCTGCGGCTTGGTGCTGGCCGCTTGCGCCGGCGCGAAACCGAACGACGTCACCAAGACAGCGGCGGCAACCGTACCGGCGAAGAACCGTTTGATGGTTGTGGTCATAATGAATCTCCTTTGACCAATAAACGGCCGCGCCATATCGCTCCTGCGCGCGGACACGCCCGGCTACCAACACAAAAACGTGACGGCGGCAGCTCTTGCGGCGAATGGTCGCTACTCTTCCTCTTCCTCGGCCAGCAGCGAGGCGTTGCCGCCAGAGTCCGCGGTGGTCACCGTGACCACTCGAGCGCAAAGCCGCAAGTAATGCGGGCCGCCGGCCTTCGGCCCGGTGCCGGACAAGCCGTTGCCGCCGAAGGGTTGCGAGCCGACCACGGCGCCGATCATGTTGCGGTTCACGTAGACATTGCCGTGCGGCAAGGCGGCCGCGATCCGCGTAATGGCGGCGTCGATGCGCGAATGGATGTCGAGCGTGAGCGCGGGGCCATTGCCGGAAATGTCGGCAAGCAATTGGTCGAGTTCGTCCGCGCGCCAGCGCGCGACATGCGGAACCGGACCGAACACTTCCTCTTTAAGGTCGCGTCGCAATGCCTTGCTCTTTGCAGCGGCATGTTCTTTGCTAACTCATTCGCATATCCACGTCCGGGCCCCTCGCATCACCGGGTGCGCGAGCCCACCGCAAAAGGATTGAGACGATGAGCGTTTTTGGCGCCGGCCGGCCGGTATCGCGATGCGTTTTCGCAGGACTTCTGCTGGCAACGGCGCTGGCGGCTGGTCCTGCCGCGGCGCAATCCACCAGCATCAAGTTCAGCCTCGACTTCAAATTCGAGGGACCGTCGGCGCCGTTCCTGCTGCCGCTCGACAAGGGCTATTACAAAGCCGAGGCCTCGACGTCACCATAGACTCGGCCGCCGGCTCGCTCGAGCCGATCAACCGCGTGGCGTCGGGCACCTACGACATGGGCTTCGGCGACGTCAATTCGCTGATCAAGTTCCGCGACGCCAATCCGGGCACGCCGATCACGGCGGTGTTCATGGTCTACAACAAGCCGCCCTTCGCCATTGTCGGCCGCAAGAGCCGCGGTATCGAGAAGCCGAAGGATCTGGAAGGCAAGAAGCTCGGCGCGCCGGCGCCCGACGGCGCCTATGCGCAATGGCCCATTTTCGTGCAGGCCAATGACATCGATGCCTCCAAGGTGACGATCGAGAATGTCGGCTTTCCGGTGCGCGAGCCGATGCTGGCGGCCGGCCAGGTCGACGCCATCACCGGATTCTCATTCTCGTCTTTCATCAACCTGAAAGATCGCGGCGTGCCGGTCGAGGACATCAGTGTGCTGCTGATGGCAGACTACGGCGTCAATCTTTACGGCAACGCCATCATCGTGAACCCGAAATTCGCCGCCGAGCACCCGAGGCGGTGAAGGGCTTCCTGCGCGCATTCCTGAAGGGCCTCAAGGAGACCGTGAAGACGCCCGGTACGGCGGTCGACTCGGTGATCAAGCGCAACGACGTCGCCAAGAAGCCGGTCGAACTGGAGCGGGCTGGCCATGGCGATCCGCGACAACATCGTGACGCCCGAGGTGAAAGCCAACGGTTATGGCGGCATCGATACGGCGCGCTTTGACGGATGCGAACGCCAACGTTCTCGCGGTCGAGGAGGTCCCGGTCGAACGCGTGCACATGTACGGCGTGGTCGGTGTCGGCGCGCCGAAGGGCAAAGCGTTCTCGATCACCAAGATGGTCGAAAAGCCGAAGGCGGCCGACGCGCCGTCCAACCTCACCATCACCGGCCGCTACATCCTGCAGCCCGAGATATTCGAGATTCTGGCAAAACAGGCCGCCGGCGCCGGCGGCGAAATCCAGCTCACCGACGCCATGCTGGCGCTGTCGGGCACGCAGCCGTTCTACGGATTGAAGTTCGAAGGCCGCAGCTACGACTGCGGCTCCAAGATCGGCTTTCTTTCCGCCAACATCGCCTATGGCCTGGACCGCGCCGATATCGGCCCGGAATTGCGCAGCGAGATGCGCCGGTTTCTGGACGAGAAGTAGTCCCCGGCCACGTCGAGAATTACTGCTGAAACCGCAGCCCGAGCAGGAAGACGCTCGCGGTGTAATCGTTGCCGGTGACGTTGGAGCGCAGCCAGTCCTGGCGGAACTCGCCTTTGACCTGGACCGAGCGGCTGAGCTTGTAGGTCAGTCCGAGGCCAGCGGAATAGCGCTTGTCTTCGCGCAACAGGCCAACATAGTCGTCCCATGCCGAAGCTCACCTTCGCCGAGCCGATCAGCCAGCGCCGGAACGAATGATCCACTTGCAAGCTGACGTCGCGGTAGAGCACGCCGGCGACGCCCGGGACGGTCGATTCGCCGACCGAGGAACTGCCGGTGAGCTTGACGGCGGTCAGTGCATTCGCGGTCCATACCAGCGACGCATCGCCGATCAAGCCGCTGATCTGCGACAAGCGCGGGTCTTCATACGTTCGTTTGGTGTAGCCGGCCGAAATCTCGCCGGTGAGCAACTTGGTCAGTTCGAAGGTCGAGCCTAGTCTTCCCGTCAAGCCTTTCGAATTGCGCTGGTATCCGAAGAGATCGGCGTTGAGGTCGTGCACGCGCGTGTCGGCGCCGACCTCGGCGAAAGGCTTCACGCCCGGCGACAGTTCGTAGCCGCCGCGCAGCGTGCCGGTGTACTGGTTGTAGTTGCGATCGTCATTGCTGGCGGTGGTGCCATCGGTCAACGACGACTTCTGATAGGCAGTGCGCGCGGCGTCGCCTTTGACCGCGAGATCGAAGCGGTTGAACTGATGGCCGATTCCGGCATTGCCGCCGACCGTCGTGAAGATCGGCAGCTTGGCGAGGCCGGCCTGCAAATTCGGGCTGCCGGGATTGTCGGTCGACACCAGCAGGCGCGTGCCGAGATCGATGCGCGTCATCTTGGTGACATCGATACGGCCGTCCATCTTGCCGTTGAAGTACGGCCGGCTCAGCGTCGGCGAAGTGTCCGGGTTGTAGCCGGTATAGCTGCCGCGCAGATCGGCCTTGAGTTCGTGCCGCGACCAGTTCGACTGCGCCAGCAGTTCGGGCGAGACGGTGTAGAGCGACGCGCCCTTGCCGCCGGGCACGCGCGACGGATTAGCGTCGTAGCCGCCGATCAGCTCGATCGCCGGAAACAGCATGAAGGCGCCGGCATGGACGCCGAGCGCGGCATAAGGATCGTCGGGTTCGACGTGTGCCTTACGTGTCGTCGGTTTGCGCCGGATCGGCCCGATCGGCTGGACCGCCGGCTGACCGGGCGCCGCGGCAAACGCCGCGCTGCCGGCGACGGTCGGCGGCTTCTGATACGGCGAAATGGCCGGTGTCGCAGCGCCCACGGGCGACAGCGTCTGCGCGCTCGTCGCCGCTTTCGGCTTGGCGTCGCGGGCCTGCGCCTTGGCCTTGGCTTTCTTGCTGTTGCTCGAATCGAAACCCGTATCGCCGGCGGCGGACGGCGGCGTGAAGGCCGGCGGCGGCCCCAATTGCACCTGCTCAGGACGGCTGAATGTCTGGAACCGCGGCGGCGCGCGCGGGTCGGTCGAAAGTTTCGGCGCCAGCGGATCGGAATTGGGCGGCGCGACCTGCGCCTGTGCATCCATGCCAGCCGCCGCCGCGAAAATGGCGGCGAGCAGACACGCGCGATATCGCGCTGCCGGGCCTGGGATACGAAGACGAGGCACGCCGGTCCTTAAGCCTCCAGTATCCGGCTCCTCGGACGCCCGCAAAGCGGCGCGCCCGCGAAACCGGCGGGAAGTGGTTAACGGAGGTTAAAGGCCTATGGTTAATGAGACGTTGAGCGCTTCTTCCCCTCCCCCGCGAGCACTTGCGAGTGCGGGGAAGGGTCAGGGGTGGGGGCAAAGCTAAATCCAGCCCTTGAGCTCGCGCTGGACGACGTTTCGGATCACCGCCATGCCGCCGGCGCTGTCGTTGAGGCAGGGTACGGCCGCGAAGTTCTCGCCGCCCGCCGCGCGGAAGATGGCGGCGTTCTCCATGGCGATCTCTTCCAGCGTCTCCAGGCAGTCGGCCGAGAAACCCGGCGTGATCACCGCGAGGCTTTTGACGCCACGCTCGGCCAGCGCCTTCACCGTGGCGTCGGTATAGGGCTTGAGCCATTCCGCCGGGCCGAAGCGCGACTGGAACGTCAGCATCAGCTTGCCGTCATCGAGCTTGAGCCGCTCGCGTAAGAGCCGCGCCGTCTTCACGCATTGGCAATGATAGGGATCGCCCTTGCGCAGATATTCTTCCGGCATGCCGTGGAACGAGGCGAGGATCACCTCCGGCTTGAACGCGAGCTTGGCCAGGCTCTCTTCAAGCGAGGCTGCGAGCGCCTCGATATAGACCGGCTCGTCGAAATAGGCCGGTGCGACGCGCAAGGCCGGCTGCCAGCGCATCGTCGCCAGCGCCTCGAAGGCCTTGTCGCAGACGGTCGCTGTCGTCGCCGCGGCGTATTGCGGATAAAGCGGCATCAGCAGAATGCGGTCGCAGCCCGCGGCCTGCATCGCGTCGAGCTGCGAGCGGATCGACGGATTGCCGTAGCGCATCGCCCAATCGACCAGAATGCGCGGGTCGCTCGCAAGCGTTGCGCCGAGCTTGTCGGATTGCGAGCGTGTGATGGTCTTGAGGAAGGATTCGTTGAGTTCGCGATTCCAGATCTTGTCGTAGTCGCGGCCTTTGCGGCGCGGCCGCACCGACAGGATGATGAGGTTGAGCACCAGCCACCACTTGATGCGGTTCTCTTCGATGACGCGGCGGTCGGACAGAAACTCGCCGAGGTAGCGGCGCATCGACCAGTAGTCGGTGGCGTCCGGCGTGCCGAGATTGACCAGCAACACGCCGACACGGCGCGGCGGTATCGGCGGATGGTCCGGCGGCAGGTGCGAAGCGTCGGTCATGACAGCTATCAGGCGGAAAGCATGAGCGGGGTCAAGTACGCCTTACCCCGCCGGCCTTTCGTCCGCGATCACCTTGCCGTCATTCGGCAGGCTGCCCGGCGCGACCAGCTTGACCGCGCCCTTGAGCTTGGTGACCGACTGCAACGTCGCCGCCACCCCGGCTTCGAGCGCGGCGCCGGGCGAAGCGCTTTCCGCCATCAGCGTCATGGTGTCCTGTTCAGCCTCGCGGGCCGACCACCAGCCGCAGCCGGCCCAATTGCGGATGGCGGCCAGCCACCTCGGCGACCTGCTTGGGATGGACGAACATGCCTTTGACCTTTGCGGCCTGGTCGGCGCGGCCCATCCATCCCTTGATGCGCACATTGGTCCGGCCACAAGACGAAACACCCGGCAGCAGCACCGACAGATCGCCGGTGCCGAGCCGGATCATCGGATAATCCGGATTGAACGAGGTAACGACAACCTCGCCGACCTCGCCTTCGGCCACCGGATCTCCGGTGCCGGGCCGTACGATCTCGACGATGACGGTTTCATTCACAATCAAGCCTTCTCGCGCCTCGCTTTCATAGGCGATGACGCCGAGTTCGGCCGTGGCATAGCATTGCAGCACCTTGACGCCGCGTTTGCCCAGTTCGTCGCGTAACGAGGCCGGCAGCGCCGCACCGGACACCAGCGCGTGCTTGATCGATGACGCGTCCTTGCCGGACTTCTCCGCTGCATCGAGCAATATCTTGAGGAAATCCGGCGTGCCGACATAGCCGGACGGTTTGTAATGCGCGATGGCGTCGAGCTGCTGCTCGGTATTGCCGACGCCGCCCGGAATGACGGCGCAGCCCAGCGCATGACAACCGGATTCCAAAATGAAGCCGCCGGGCGTCAAGTGATAGGCGAAAGCGTTATGAACGATATCGTCGCGCCGGAAGCCTGCCGCATAACAGGCGCGCGCCGCGCCATAGCCGTCCGCTCCTTCGGCCTGCGGTTCGAAGATCGGCCCCGGCGACATCAGCAGCCGGCCGAAGGTTCCGGCCGGTTTCGTCGCCAGGCCGCCGAATGGCGGATTCTGCTTTTGCAGATCGGCGATATCGGATTTGCCCATGACCGGCAGTTTAGCCAGCGCTTGGCGCGAGGTCACAGCGTTAGGATCGATGCCCTGGAGGTGCGCCGCCCAGCCCGGCGCTTTCATGGCTCGCGCGATCTGCTTCGGCAATTCCAAAAAAAGCCTGCGTTCGCGCTCGGCGGGATCGAGGCTTTCGAGTTCGTCGCAGTGATCGGGCATCGCTTACGCCAACCATCTTTTCCTGCGGCGGTAGTGCTTGCCGTCGCGGAAGCTCTTGCGGCGGCCGTCGGAAATGCCGAGGTAGAATTCCTTGACGTCCTCGTTGTCCGACAGCGACTGCGCGTCGCCGTCCATCACTACGCGGCCGTTTTCCAGGATGTAGCCGTAGCGCGCGAAGCGCAGCGCCATGTGGGTGTTCTGCTCGGCGAGCAGGAAGGACACGCCCTCCTTCTCGTTGAGGTCCTTCACGATGCCGAAAATCTCCTCGACGATTTGCGGCGCGAGCCCCATCGACGGCTCGTCAAGCAAAATCATCTTCGGCCGCGACATCAGCGCGCGGCCGATGGCGCACATCTGCTGCTCGCCGCCGGAGGTGTAACCGGCGAGCGAGCCTTTGCGCTCGGCGAGCTTAGGGAAATAGCCGTAGACCAAGTCCATGTCCGCTTTGATCGCGGCCTTGCCGTCGCGCCGCGTGAAGGCGCCGGTCAACAGATTTTCCTCGATGGTGAGATGACCGAAGCAGTGCCGGCCTTCCATCACCTGGATGCAACCGCGCCGCACCAGTTCATTCGGCGAGAGGTCCTGCACCTCGCTGCCTTCGAAAATGATAGAGCCCTTGGTGACATCGCCGCGCTCGGCGTGCAGCAGGTTGGAGATGGCTTTCAGCGTTGTCGTCTTGCCCGCGCCATTGGCGCCGAGCAGCGCCACGATACCGCCCTTCGGCACGTCGAGCGACACGCCCTTGAGCACCAGAATGACGTGATCGTAGATGACTTCGATATTGTTGACGGAGAGGATGCGCTCGCTTTGCGCGACCGCCGCTTTTTCCGTCTGCATCGCGATTGCCATGCGAACTCCAAAACGAACTCCCCCCGCGCCGAAGCGCGGGGAGAGCAGTTTTCAAATCACGACGACTTGTCGCAAGGCTCGGTGCGCTTGGGCCATGGCTGGTTCTTGGCCAGATAGTCCACGGCGGCCGCTTCGAGCAGCGGGCGCACCTTGTCCTTCATCGGCGCGATCCAGTCGGAGATCTTGTTCCACTTGGCGCCGTCCCACTGCATCATATAGGCCGACTGATGGCCGTTATGATCGGTGCAGGACACGCCCGTGATCGGCGAGCCGAACTCGGCCAGCCCAAGTTCCTTCCAGCGCGCGGCTGTGATGTTGATGGTCTCGAGACCGCGACGCACGTCTTCGCCGGTCACCAGCTTCTTGCCGGTGATCTTCTGCGCGTTGGTGATCGCTTCCGCGATCAGCACCGAGTTGTAGACACCCTTGTTGTAGTGCGAGTCGCCGACCTTCTCCTTCGGCGTCTGGCTCTTACCCTTGTCGACCACATTCTTGAGAATGTCCTGGATCGCCGGGAAGTTGGGTCCCACCGCCGCGAAGTTCAAAGCGGTAAAGCCCTTGGCGTCCTGGCCGGTCGGACGCGCGTCGTCCTCGCCGCTGCCCCACCAAACGCTGATGAACTTGTCCATCGGATAGTTGATGCGGGCGGCTTCCTTCACCGCGGTCGGGTTCATCGCACCCCAGCCCCACATGATCATGTAGTCGGGCTTGTCGCGGCGGACGTTGAGCCAGAGACCGGACTGGTTCTGCATTTCGGCAGCGGGCACGGGATAAAGCTTGATCTCAAAGCCGTAGTCCTTGGCGAAAGTCTCCAGCAGCGGGATCGGCTCGCGGCCGTAGCCGCCGTCGAAGAAGATGTAGCCGATGGTCTTGCCCTTGAGCTTTTCGAGACCGCCAGTCTTGCCGCCGATATAGCGGAAGATCATCGACAGGCCGTCCCAATAGGTCGCCGGCGGGTTGAACACCCACGGGAAGTCGTTGCCGACCGCCGAGGCCGACAGGCCGTAAGCCATTGACAGAATCGGGATTTTATCGACCGAGGCCTTCGGGATCAGGCCGAGCGTAATGCCGGTCGACCACGGGTTGGTGATGACGGGATGCTTGCCCTTCACCTGCTCGTAGCACTCGAGGCCTTTCTTGGTGTCGTAGCCGGTCTCGCACTCCTCGATCAGCAGCTTAACGCCGCCGATGCCGCCGTCGCGGGCGTTCAGCATGTCGAGATAGTCGTGCATGCCGTTGGCGATGTAGGTGCCCGATCCCGCGAAGGGGCCGGTGCGGTAGGTCATCAGGGGTACGTAAATCGAGTCTTGCGCTTCGGCCTTGGTGGCCATGACGGTCGCGGCAAAGCCCGCGGCAATGATGGCGCCGAGAGCGAGCTGTTTCACATGCATCGCGTGTTCTCCCTCGTGTTTGCTCCCCGCCGGCAGCCTCTCCGGGAATGCCGGCACCCTTTTTCCAGGGGCCTTAATCGTCCGCATCATCCTTAGTGCCGCCGATTTGAACTTCCTGGGCACTAGTGCGGAAGTGCGGAATTGCGTCAAGTGTGCCCAATCAGTACGGGAAAGGCCATACCCTCAGTTTCTGTTTGCCGATTTGCCACAGTCGCGCCAGCCCGTGCGGCTCAACGATCAGGAAGAAGATGATCAGGGCCCCCAGGACCATGAAAGTCAGGTGCTCGACGGTCGCCGCCGGGATCGCCAGGCCGAACAAAGGCGGCACGGCCTTGAGCACCATCGGGGTGCCCCAGATGAAAATCGCGCCGAAAAACGAGCCCACCAAGCTGCCCAGCCCGCCGATGATCACCATGAACAGAATGAAGAAAGATTGGTTGATATTGAAGGTATCGGCTTCCGACGAGCCGAACCACAGGAACACCATCATCGCGCCAGCCACGCCGCAGAAATAGGACGACACCGCGAAGGACAAGAGCTTGGTGCGATACAGGCTGATGCCGATCAGCTCGGCCGCGAGATCCATATCGCGCACCGCCATCCAGGTGCGCCCGATCCGGCCGCGCACCAGATTGGAGGCGAGCCAAGTCATCGCGACCACGATCGACAGCGCGACAAGGTAGCGCGTGGTCGCGGTGGCGTTGGGACCGGTGACGGCAATGCCGAACAGGGTGCGGCTCGGCACCTCAATGGCGCCGGAGATATTGTAATTGTACAGCCAGGGCACGCGCACGAAGCACCAGGACAAAAAGAACTGCGCCGCCAGCGTGGCGACGGCGAGATAGAAGCCCTTGATGCGCAGCGACGGCAGGCCGAACACGGCGCCGACGCCTGCGGCGACGAAGCCCGAGGCGAGGATCGGGACCAGGATGTTCACGCCGGGAAACCAGATCGCCATCTTGTAGCAGCATAGGCGCCGACACCCATGAAGGCGCCGGTGCCGAGCGACAAGAGCCCGGTATAACCGGTGAGCAGGTTCAAGCCGATGGCGGCCAGCGAAAACACCAGCACCGGAATGAAGAACGAACTGATGGCGAATTCCGACGCGAGCATCGGCACGCCGACAAAGGCCAGCGCAAGAATGACCGCGATGCCGATGCGGTCCTGCAATATCGGGAAGACCGCCTGGTCGGCCTGATAGGTGGTCTTGAACTGGCCGGTCTCGCGATAGAACATGTCAAATCCGTTCGATGATGCGCTCGCCGAACAGGCCCTGCGGCCGGAACAGCAGGAACACGAGCGCAATGACGTAGGCGAGCCAGCTTTCGATGCCGGAGCCGATCAGCGGGCCCCAGTAGAATTCGCCGAGCTTCTCGCCGATGCCGATGATGACGCCGCCGACGATGGCGCCGGGGATCGAGGTGAAACCGCCGAGGATCAGCACCGGCAGCGCCTTGAGCGCCACGATCTCCAGCGCGAAGGACACATCGGAGCGCGCGCCCCACATGATGCCGGTGACCAAAGCGACGATGCCGGCGGCGAACCAAACCACCACCCATATTTGTTCGAGCGAAATGCCGACCGACAGCGCCGCCTTGTGGCTGTCGGCGACGGCGCGTAGCGCGCGGCCAATCCTGGTTTTCTGAAAGAACACCGCCAGCACCGCCACCATGATGGAGGCGATGACGGCGGCGGCAATGTCGAGCTTCTGGAAGCTGACAAAGCCGCCCAGCATCTTTACGTCGATGGCGCCGCGCGGCAATTGCAGGTCGTTGGCGATCATCACCTTCGGTTCGCCGCCGAACACCAGTTCTCCAAAGCCGATGAGGAAATAGGTCATGCCGAACGTGGCCATGAACAAGATGATGTCGGGCTGGTTGACCAAGGGCCGCAGCACCACGCGCTCGATCGTATAGGCAAGGGCGAACATCACGGCGATGGTCAGCGCCAGCGCCATATAGGCGGCGAGCGTGCCGGACGTAACGCCCCATTTGGTCAGCAGGGTGTGCACGCCGATCAGCGTCAGCGCCGCGAACACCACCATGATGCCTTGCGCGAAGTTGAACACGCCCGAGGCCTTAAAGATCAGCACGAAGCCCAGCGCGATCAGCGCGTAGAGCACGCCGGATACCAGCCCTTCCCACAAAGTCTGAACCAGCAGATCGGGCGCGCTGGCCATCTGCGCAAACGGGCCGAGGAAGATTTTGTAGAGGATGTCCATCAGGCCACCCAGCTATCAATTGTCATGGCCGGGCTTGTCCCGGCCATCCACGTCTTCCTAGACAACAAGAAAGGCGTGGATGCCCGGCACATAGGCGAGCGAAGCGAAGCCGTCCTTCGGACGGCCATGGCCAGGCATGACGGAGTCTGACTGGCGCGCGCTAATATCACAACATCCTCAATGTGCCACGCCGAGATAGGCGTCGATCACGGCTTGATTGCTCTTAACCTGCGCCGGCGTGCCGTCGGCGATCTTGATGCCGTGGTCCAGCACCACCACGCGGTCTGAAAGATCCATCACCACGCCCATGTCGTGCTCGATCAGCGCGATCGTCGTGCCGAAATGGTTATTCACGTCGAGAATGAAGCGCGACATGTCCTCTTTCTCTTCGAGGTTCATGCCGGCCATCGGCTCGTCCAGCAGCAACAGCTCCGGCTCCATCGCCAGCGCGCGACCGAGCTCAAGCCGCTTTTGCAGACCGTAAGGCAGTTGCGCCACCGGCGTGCGGCGGATGCTCTGAATCTTGAGGAAGTCGATGATGTCCTCGACCCGGCGGCGGTGCTCGACTTCCTCCGCCATCGCCGGCCCATAGCGCAGCAATTGCCAGAAGAAATTCGATTTCATCCTCAAGGTGCGGCCGGCCATCAAATTGTCGAGCGTTGTCATGCCGCGAAACAGCGCGACGTTCTGGAAGGTTCGCGCGATGCCGCCGCTCGCCGCCTCGTGCGGGCGCATCTTGGCGCGCGTCTCGCCCTTGAAGGTGATGCGGCCCTGCTGCGGCTGATAAAAACCGTTGATGATGTTGAGCATCGAGGTCTTGCCGGCGCCGTTCGGGCCGATGATGGCGCGGATTTCGCCCTTGCGGATGTCGAACGAGACGTCGCTGACGGCGTTCAGGCCGCCGAACGACAACGAGACGTTCTCCACCGCCAACAGCACATCGCCGACCGCGACCTGCGGACCGTCAGGGGCTCTCATGGGAGCGCTCCCATTTCCTTATCCCTCCCCTGAAAGGGGAGGGTGGCTGCGAGCGTCAGCGAGCAGTCGGGTGGGGTTACGCCAAACGTCCCCCCCACCCGGCTCGCTTCGCTCGCCACCCTCCCCCGCAAGCGGGGGAGGGAGAAGAAAGTTTGTCATGCCGCTTTCCCCATCGCCGGGGTGAACGGCAGGACTTGCATGTCGCGGATTTTCACGCGCGCACTGATAGTGCCCTTGCGGCCGTCTTCGAAGGTGACCTCGGTCGAGATGTCGGCCTCCTTGGAGCCGTCATAGAGGGCCTTGACCAGCGGCGCGTAACGCTCGGCGATGAAGCTACGTCGGACCTTCTGCGTGCGGGTCAGTTCGCCGTCGTCTGCGTCGAGCTCCTTGTGCAGAATGAGAAAGCGCTTGATCTGCGCGCCGGCCATCATCTTGTCCGCGGCCAACGAGCGGTTCACCTCCGCGACATGTTTCTCGATCATGTCGTAGACTTGGCTGTGTCCGGCGAGTTCCTGGTAAGACGCGTAGACTACGTTGTTGCGTTCCGCCCAGCTTCCGACCGCGGTGAGATCGATGTTGATCATCACGCAGACGAAATCGCGCCTATCGCCATAGGCCACAGCTTCGCGGATGTTGGGATAAAACTTGAGCTTGTTCTCAATGTATTTCGGCGGGAACAACGTTCCGTCGTTGAGTTTGCCGACATCCTTGGCCCGGTCGATGATCTTCAAGTGTCCGGTCTTCTCGTCGAAGAAACCGGCGTCGCCGGTCTTGACGTAGCCGTCCGCCGTCATCGCCTCAGCGGTCTTAGCGTTGTCCTTGAAATAGCCGGCGAACATGCCCGGCGACTTGAACAGCACCTCGCCATTGTCGGCGATGTGAATGTCGACGTTCGGGCACGCCGGGCCTACGGTGTCGGAATAGATCTCGCCGTCCGGCTGCGCGGTAATGTAAAGGAAGGCTTCGGTCTGGCCGTAGAGCTGTTTGAAGTTCAACCCAATCGAGCGGTAGAACGCGAACAGGTCCGGGCCGATGGCCTCGCCCGCGGTGTAGCCGACACGCACTTTGCTGAAACCGAGCGTGTTCTTGAGCGGGCCGTAGATCAGAATATTGCCGAGCCAATACAGCAGCCGGCCCTTCAGCGGCACTTTTTCGCCGTTGAGGATGCGCTCGCCGTATTGCCGCGCGACGCGGATGAAATAATGGAATAGTTTGCGCTTGAGGACGCCGGCATCTTCCATGCGGATCATCACGCGGGTGAGAAGCTGCTCCAGCGTGCGGGGCGGCGCGAAGTAGAAACTCGGCCCAATCTCGCGCAGATCGGACATCGCGGTGTCGGCGTTTTCTGGGCAGGCCATGCAGAAGCCAGCGACCAGGCCTTGCGCATAGTTGAGATAATGATCGCCGACCCAGGCGATTGGCAGATAAGCCAGCGCGACGTCGTCGACGGTGAGCTTGTCGAAGGCGACGGTATCCTCGGCCGCCTTGATGGAGCGCTCGCCGGTCAGCACTACGCCTTTCGATGTGCCGGTGGTGCCTGACGTGTAGAGGATGATCGAGGGATCGGAGCCCTTGCCGGCCGCGATCGCGGCATCGAGCCAGGCGCCGACGGCCGGATCGGCGAGCGCCTTGCGGCCGTCTTCGATGACATCGTCGATGCAGCGCAACTTGGCGTGATCGTAATCGCGCAAGCCCCGCTTTTCGTCATAGACCATCAGTTCGAGCTTCGGCAGCTTTTCGGCGACCGAAAGAATCTTGTCGATCTGCTCCTGGTCCTCGACCGCGGCGAAACGGACTTCGGCATGCGCCAGCACGAAGGACAATTCCTCGGCCACCGCGTCGGCATAGACCGGTACCGGAATGGCGCCGAGCATCTGCGCGGCCATCACCGACCAGTAAAGCTTCGGCCGATTGGCGCCGACGATGGCGATGGTCTCGCCGCGCTTGAGGCCGAGTCGGTTGAGGCCGGCCGCATAGGCGCGCACGAGTTCGAGCGCCTCGCCCCAGGTCCAGGTCTGCCAGATGCCGAGGTCCTTGTGCCGCATGGACGGCAGCGCCCCATATAAACGGGCGTTGCGCACCAATAGCTTTGGAAACGTGTCCGCCGCAGCGGAAGCGTCGAGCGGCACCGGCTATCCTCCCGTTTGGCCGCGCCGACCGCAGGCACGACCCGCTTTCCCCCTCGCCGCCCATTCGGCGGTCTTGTTGCAGCGATATGAAAACACCGCCGAAGGCTGGTCAAGCTCGGCCGTCAGGGTAATTGGTCGCAAGACCAACTTCGTCATGCCCGGCTTTATGCCGGACATCCACGCCTTCGCTACGAAAGCGAGACGTGGATGGCCGGGACAAGCCCGGCCATGACTGCGTCAATTATTCCGCGGCCTTGAGAAACGGCTGGGAACCGCTGCGGAATTGCTCGCGCAGCGTGGCTTCTTCGGCCTTGGCGGCCACCAAATGCCGCGCTTTGATGGGTCCAAAGCCGCGAACCTTCTCCGGAATGGACGCCAGTGCCACCGCGATGTGGTGGTTGCTTGCCGTCAGGCCGTCGATGATCTGGCCCAAGAGCGTCTCGTAATCGGCAACCAGTTGGCGCTCTATCTTGCGATCCTGGGAATAACCGAACGGGTCGAGCGGGGTGCCGCGCAGGAACTTGAATTTGGCCAGCACGCCGAACACCTTGAGCATCCAGGGCCCGAACGACATCTTCTTTGGCTCGCCGGTGCGTGGATCGGCCTTGGCCAGCAGCGGCGGCGCCAGATGGAATTCGAAGCGCAAGTTGTCGCCGGCGAAGGCCGACTTCACGCGCTCGACGAAGGCGGTGTCGGTATAAAGCCGGGCCACCTCGTATTCGTCCTTGTAGGCCATCAGCTTGAACAAATACCGCGCCACCGCCTCGGCGAGCGCCGTCTGTCCGGGTGTGTTTGCGGCTTCGGCGCCACGAACCTTTTCCACGAGATTGCGGTAACGCCGGGCATAGCGCGCGCTCTGATAGGCCGTGAGGAAGGCGACGCGGCGCTCCACCGTCTCGTCGAACGATTGCGACAGACGGAGCGAATCGTATTGCTCCTGCGACGGCGGCGCGATCAGCGCCTCGAGGGCTGCCGGATTGACGGCGGCGCGGCGGCCGTAACGGAACGCGGCGACATTCATCGCCACCGCCTCGCCGTTCATCTCGATCGCCTTCTCGACCGCTTCGGCCGAGAGCGGCAGCGCGCCGACCTGGAAGGCGTAGCCGAGCATGAACATGTTGCTGCCGATGGAATTGCCGAGCAGCGCGGTGGCCAGTCTGCTGGCGTCGACGAAATTGGTGCGGTCGCGGCCGGTGGCCGTGATGATGGCGCGCTTGAGCCGTTCGGTCGGCAGCGAGAAGTCGGCGTTGCGGGTGAAATCGCCGGGCAGGAACTCCGCGGTGTTGACGATGACGCGCGAATTGCCCGGCTTGATGGCGCCCAGCACCTTCTTGTTGCCGGCGACGACGATATCGCCGCCCAGCACCAGATCGGCACCGGCCGCGGCGACACGGATGGCGTGAATCTCGTCCGGCGTATTGGCGATGCGGATATGGCTGTAGACCGCGCCGCCCTTCTGCGCGAGGCCGGCCATATCGATGACGCCGACGCCCTTGCCTTCGAGATGCGCGGCCATGCCGACGATGGCGCCGATAGTGACGATACCGGTGCCGCCGATGCCGGTGACGATGATGCCGTAGGGATGGTTGATCAACGGCACGCTGGGCGCGGGCAGCGCCGGCCAATCGGCCGGCTCGGCGACGCCCTCGCCTTTCTTAAGCTGTGCGCCATGCACCGTGACGAAGGACGGGCAGAAGCCGTTCACGCATGAATAATCTTTGTTGCAGCTCGACTGGTCGATGGTGCGCTTGCGGCCCCATTCGGTCGCCAGCGGCTGCACCGAAACGCAGTTCGATTTAACGCCGCAGTCGCCGCAGCCTTCGCAGACCAAGTCGTTGATGATGACGCGCTTGTCGGGATCGGGAAACGTGCCGCGCTTGCGGCGGCGGCGCTTCTCGGCGGCGCAGGTCTGGTCGTAGATCAGGACGCTGACGCCGGGCACGGTGGTCATCTCGCGCTGGATGGCATCCAACTCGTCGCGATGATGCACGGTCAGGCCGCGCGGCCACTCGGTGTCTTTCGGGTACTTGAACGGCTCGTCGGTGACGACCACGACGCGCGTCGCGCCCTCCGCCGCTACTTGCGCGGCGATCTGCGGCACGGTCAGGCCGCCGTCATTGGCTTGGCCGCCGGTCATCGCCACGGCGTCGTTGAACAGGATTTTGTACGTCATCTTCACGCCGGAGGCGATCGCGGCGCGAATGGCGAGATAGCCGGAGTGGTTGTACGTGCCGTCGCCCAGGTTCTGGAACACGTGCTCGGTCTTGGAGAATGGCGCCTCGCCGATCCAGTTGGCGCCCTCGCCGCCCATCTGGGTGAAGCCCAGCGTCTCGCGGTCCATCCACTGCGCCATGAAGTGGCAGCCGATGCCGGCGTAGGCGCGGCTGCCGTCCGGCACGCGCGTCGATGAATTGTGCGGACAGCCCGAGCAGAAATACGGCACGCGCAGCGCCACGTCGCTGGTTTCGGCGAGCGCGCGCTGCGCCGCCTTCAGCCGCGCCACATTGGCCGCCAGCTCCTCATTGTTGCCGTAACGGAGCAGGCGTTCGCCGATGGCGACCGCGACCTCGTTGGAATCCAGCGCGCCCTTGACCGGGAACAGCCAGTTGCCCTGTTCGTCCTTCTTGCCGATGCAGACCGGCTGATTGGCGGTGCCGTATAATTCCTCGCGCACCTGCACTTCGATCAGCGAGCGCTTCTCCTCGACCACGATGATGAGATCGAGGCCTTGCGCGAAGTCCAACAGCTCCTGCCGCGGAATCGGCCAGACACAGCCGATCTTGAACAGCCGAATGCCAAGGTCGTTGCACTTCAACTCATCGATGCCGAGTTCGTCGAAGGCCTGGCGGACGTCGAGATAGGCCTTGCCGGTAGTGACGATGCCGACCTTGGGCGCGCGACCGCCGGAGGTGATCATCTTGTTGAGGTTATTGGCGCGCACAAAGGCCAGCATGGCGTCGCGCTTGAAGTCGTGCAGCCGCGCTTCCTGGCCGAGGATGGTGTCGACGAGGCGGATGTTGAGCCCGCCTTCCGGCATGCGGAACTCGGGCGGCATAACGATGTTCAGCCGGTCGAGCCCGGCGTCGACCACCCCGGTCGATTCCACCGTCTCGTGCATGCATTTGAGCGCGGTCCAAGTCGAGGTAAAGCGCGACATTGCCCAGCCGTAGAGCGCGTAGTCGATGATCTCCTGCACGCCGGCCGGATTGAGGATCGGCATCATGACGTCGACGAAATGGAATTCGGACTGATGTGCTGTCGTTGACGATTCGGCGGTGTGGTCGTCGCCCATCAAAGCGAGGACGCCGCCATTCTTGGAGGTGCCGGCGAGATTGGCGTGGCGGAACACGTCGCCGGAGCGGTCGACGCCCGGGCCTTTGCCGTACCAGAGCCCGAACACGCCATCGAACTTGCCCTCGCCGCGCAATTCTGCCTGCTGCGTGCCCCACAGCGCCGTGGCGGCGAGTTCCTCGTTGAGGCCGGGCTGGAATTTGATGTCGGCGGCGGCGAGATGGCTGCCAGCGCGCATGAATTGCTGGTCGAGGCCGCCCAGCGGCGAGCCGCGATAGCCCGTCAAAAAGCCGCCGGTGTCGATGCCGGCGCGGCGGTCGCGCTCCTTTTGCATCAGGCAGGCGCGAATCAACGCCTGATAGCCGGTCACAAGCACGTGGGACTGCGTCAGGTCGTATTTATCGTCGAGGCTGACGGGTCGAAGCGTCATCGGAGCCTTTTGGGAACCTGGAGGAAGCCTTTGGCAACGCGGCAATTTCGCAGATGCGCCCGTGCCTTCTCATATAGGGTCGCACAGCGGTACGCAAAGCCGGCAGCGCGGATAAAGCTGGCACCACAAGACCCTGCGGTCAATTTCGTTATCGGACGCCGGCAGGGAAGGAAATTTCAGGCCGGCGGTCCGTGACGCATTTTGGCGCAATGCAGCAGAGATAGCTCCCCTTCGCTTTGCGGGTTGGTTAAATTTTGTGCGGTGTGTAGAAGGGTGCGCCAGCCGGGTGGTGCCCTTCTTGATGTTGCAATCCTCTTCGTCGGTCGAAACAAGAGCATCGTGGGTCGTCGCCTCCGTGGCCCTTCTCATCATGCTGATGGCGTTCGGCGCCGCCTGGATCACGGCGGTGGCGCTCAAGGACATCGCTGCCGAAGTCGGCGGCATTCGCGCCATCCCTGCTTTCGCCAGCGCGCTGGCCTGGCTCGGCTCCGGCCTCGGCGGCATCATGATGGGCCGCATCGGCGATCGCGTCGGCACGCGCTGGACTGTCATTTGCGGCTCGCTGATGATCGGCGTCGGTCTGACGATCTCGACGTTCGGCCCGCCCTGGCCGCTGTGGATCGGCCACGGCGTGTTCATCGGCCTGATCGGGCTCGGCGGCATCAACGCGCCGCTCTACGTCTATGTCAGCCGCTGGTTCGACAAACGGCGCGGCTCGGCGCTGGCGCTGATCTCGAGCGGCGGCTATCTCGCCGGCGCGGTGTGGCCGCCGGTGTTCGAGCGCGCGCTCGCCGCCTTCGGTTGGCGCGAGACCATGCTGTGGTACGCCGGCGCCGAAGCGATCGTCATCGTTCCGCTGGCGCTGTATTTTTTCGGCCATCCGCCCGAGGTCATCGCGCCGCGCGTAACGTCCGGCGGCACGGCCTTGAAAGCGCGCACGCTCGGCCTGCCGCCCAATCTGGTGTTCGCCATGATGTGCGGCGCCGCGGTGATGTGCTGCATCCCGATGTCGATGCCGCAAGGCCATCTGGTCGCGTTCTGCAACGATCTGGGCTTAAGCCGCGCGGTCAGCGCGCTGATGCTGTCGGTGCTGCTCGGCACGGCGTTCCTGAGCCGGCAAATCTGGGGCGCGATCTCCGACCGCATCGGCGGGTTGCTGACCGTGCTGATCGGCTCGGTGTGGCAGGCTTGCGCCATGACGGCGTTTCTATTCACGCAAGACGAGGTCGGGCTGTTCACCGTGTCCGCCGCTTTCGGCTTCGGGTTTTCCGGCATTATCCCCGCCTATGCGCTGGCGGTGCGCGAATTGTTTCCGGCGTCGCAGGCGTCTTGGCGCATCCCGACGCTGCTGATGTTCACCGGTCTCGGCATGGCTGCCGGCGGATGGCTCGCCGGTTTGCTCTACGATCAATTCGGCTATTACGCGCCGGCTTTTGCCTTCGGCGTCGGCACCAATATCGTGAACTTGTTGGTGATCGGCTGGCTGGTGCTGCGCCAGCGCTCGCAAGCGGCTCTCGCCTAGGCTTTAGGCGCAATCAGCCGCACGGCGCCGAGGATGCCGAGCGCGATCAGCGCCGGAAACAACGCCAGCCATGTGCCGCCCGCGGCCAGCGCTGCGGACGCCGCCCAACCGATCGATGAGAAAGCCTCGGCAAAGGTCGCGATTCGCGACGAGGTCTGGCGGCGGCGGAATTGGCTGCGCTTCGCCTGCACGCGGAAGCAAAGCTGGATCATGGTCGCCGACGCCGCGGCGAGCAGGATGCCACCGGCGCAGATCGCGGCGCCTGATACCGACACGAAACACAGCGCGGCAATCAGCGGCGCAAACACCAACGCAATGGACCCCATCACCGCTTCGATTTTCGCCGCGATGAGGCGGCGCGAAGGGATCGGCGCAGTCGCCACGAGATCCGGCGCATCCTCGCCCGAGATCGACAGCCAGGCCAGGCCGCCGGCAAGTTGGCCTGCCGCCATAACCACCACCGGCACCACGACGACCAGCGCGTTGCCGCCGTCGCGGAAGCTGAGCCACAACATCAGGGCTGGCGGGACCAGATAGAGAATTTGCATCAAGGTCTGCGACACCAGCCAAGGGTCGCGTTGCAGCAGCGTCCATTCCTTATGCCGCAAGGCCTGGCTCGCCGAGCGGCCGCGGAAGCCGGCGTGCGGCTGGCGCACCACGGTGTTCGAGACACCGGCGGCGGCCATGGCGTGATCGCCGAAGCGCACCGAGAAGACGGCAATCGCTGCGCCCAGCAGAACCAGGCTGACGATCGAGACCAAAAGCAGCGCCACGGGGTCGCCGAGAGCGGCACGCGCCGGGAGCCACATCGGGCTGCCGACATCCGGCGCGTGCGCGATCAGCCACTCCGATTGCAGCGGCGCGATGCGCGACAGGCTGCCATAGGACAAAATCGCCGCCACCTGCAGACCGATGACGAAGGACGCGCCGATCACCGCGGCGACGATCTGCGCCACCAGCCGTGTGCGCTTGGCGCCGATGGTGCGGAACAGCGCGACGGTCAGCGCCACGGCGAAGGCCGCGGCCACCGCACCCATGGCACCGACGATGCCGTAGGCCAAAAGCCAATGCACGCCGCCCATCGCCGCCAGCACATTGATGAAGGGCGACGCCAGCAGCATCGCCACCAGCGACACGGAGGCTGCGATGCGCGCGATGCGCACCGAGAACACTTTGCGCGCCGAGACCGGCGACGCCAGAATGAGATCGAGATCGCCCGCGTGTATAAAAGGCGCGCGTCACCGACTCCATCGCCTGCGACAACAGCAGCGACCACGACAGCAGCACGCAGCGGTCACCACCACCAGCGTCGCCTTGTCGGGTGTGGCTTCGGCGTAACGGCCGACCATCGAGATCGCCAGCAGATGCATGAAGGCGGCGAACACGATCAATGCAATGATGACGGTGCGTGCGCGGGTGCGCCGGCGGCCGTCATTAGCGCGACCCCGTCGCGCCAGCCGAGCCGCAATTCGTGGCCAGCGAGCCAGGTCAATGTATCGGGACGGCTCACTCGGCGGCGACCTTTTGCGCCGCCGGTTCGGCCACCAGCGTGAGAAACGTGTCTTCCAGGCTGGTCGCGGCTTTCCCGGACTGCTGGCAGGATTTCTTGCGCAGTTCGTCGAGCGTGCCTTCGGCGATCAGCCGGCCATGCGCGATGACGCCGATGCGGTCGGCCATGCGCTCGGCGACTTCGAGAATATGCGTGGTCATGATGACGGTGCCGCCCGCGCGCACGCGCTCCTTGAGCACGTTCTTGACCTGCCGCGCCGAGCCGGCATCGAGCCCCGTCAGCGGTTCGTCGAGAATGATCAGCTTGGGGTCGTGCACCAGCGCGCCGGCCAGCGCCACCTTCTGCCGCATGCCTTTGGAAAATCCTTCGCAGCGCTCATGCGCGTGCGGAGCCAGACCGAGCCAGGCGATCAGCTCGCGCGCCCGCGCCTCGGCGGAGGCGGCATCGATGCCCCAGAGGCCTGCAACGAATTCGAGATACTCGAACGGCGTCAATTTGTCGTAGATCATCGGCTCGTCGGACAGCCACGCGGTAATCTGCTTGGCGGCGACCGGGTCGGCCAGCGCATCGATGCCTTCGATGGCGATCGAGCCGGCGTCGGGCTTGAGCAATCCCGCCACCATGCGCAAGGTCGTGGTCTTGCCGGCGCCATTGGGACCGAGCAGCGAATAGAATTCGCCGCCGTAAATGGTGAGGTCGAGCGCGTCCACGGCAGGACGGTCGTAGGCTTTGCTCAAGCCCCGAACTGCCAGCGCGATGGGATGTGCCAATTGGGTCATGCCCCGTCTCTACAAGAGACTGCTTTCGGGGGCGTAAACCGGGCCGGTTATGGTTTCGGGGAAGTTAAGCAAGGTCGGTGTCGCTTAAGGACTTCATAAGCGAGATCACCGGGTCACGCCGCTTCGCGGCGGTCCGGTGATGACAAAGTATGAGGCGTCACGCCTTCGGCAGCATCCGGAACATTTCCTCGCCGTACATCTTGCGGGCGTCCGCGGTGAGCGCGCGACGGCGGCGACGAAGGCGTCGTGTTCCTTCAGCGTTAGTTCCACGATCTCGCAGCCAGCATCCAAAATAGCCTGGCGCGATTGCTCGTTTTCTTCCACTGCGAGCTTGCGTTGAAACGCCACTGCTTCGGTGACCGCCTCTTGCATCGCAGCTTTAAGATCGTCCGGCCAGGCGTCGAACGACGGACGGTGCAGGAAGATCGGCCGCGAAATATAGAAGTGCGACGTCAGCGTGTGGAATTTGTGAAAGTTATGCACGCCGTAGGTGACCGTATTGGCGAGCGGTTTTCCTGCGCGTCCAGCGTTCCGGCCTTGATCATGGCAATGGCTTCGGTGAGGTCCATGCGCATCGCCCTGGCGCCGAGCAGTTCGAAGGTGCGGCGCTGGATCTCGCTCGGCAGCACGCGGATTTTCATGTCCTTCATGTCGGCCGGCAGATGAATCGGCCGCAGCTTGTTGGAGATGTGGCGGAAGCCGTTCTCGAACCAGCCGAGGATGCGATAGTCGATGCGCTCCTCGATCTTCTTCGCGAGAAATGCGCCGAGTTCGCCGTCCATTGGCGCCGCGCGCCTGCGCGTTGTTGGCGAACAGAAACGGCAGGTCGACGAAACCCAGTTCCGGCACGCGGTCGGTGAGATAACTCGACGACTGGTAGCCCAGCGTCATCTCGCCATTTTCGACCAAGGTAATGATGTCCTCGGCCTTGTAGCCGTGGTCCATGATATTCCAGACGTAGTCGATGGCGACGCGCGGGGCCGAATTCGGCTTGCAGTTTATCGCCGATGAATTTCAGCGCCTTGCTGAAGCCGGTGGTCGGCGGCCCATAGCCGCCCCATGCGTAGCTTGATCGGTTGATCGCTTGGCGTCTGCATTTTCACGTCCTGAAACCGTGGGATGGCCGCGGAGCCGGACCATAGCTGCGAGGCCTTGGTTGCGCTATAAGAGGCGGAACAATTCCTGGGAGGAACACCATGAACAAGCCAACCAAAATGGCCGACATGAAGCCCGCCAACATGTCGGCGGAAGAATGGGACGTGCGTGTCGATCTCGCCGCCGTCTATCGCTTGCTCGCCCACAACGGCTGGGACGACGTCATCTATAACCATTCCGCCATGCGAGTGCCTGGCGAGCCGCGCATGTTCCTAATGAAACGGCACGAGCTGCTTTACACGGAAGTCACCGCGTCGAATCTGGTCAAGGTCAACATGGACCAGGACCTCGACGAGAAATCCGGCGTCAACCGTCCGGGCTTCACGCTGCATGGCGGCGTGCTGCAGGCGCGCGAGGACGTCAATTGCTCGGTGCACGTCCACACCAATAACGGCATGGCGATCGGCGCGCTCAAGGGCGGCCTGCGAATGATCTCGCAGCACGCCATCCGCTTCTACAAGCGCATCGGCTATCACCCTTACGAAGGCATCACCGAGGACTTCGCCGAGCGCGAACGCATCAACAAGGACCTCGGCAAAAACCGCGCGATGATCCTCAATCATCACGGCCTGCTCACGGTCGGCAAGACCGCGCGCGAAAGCTTCGTGCTGATGAAGGCGCTGCTCGACGCCATCGACATCCAGCTCAAGCTGGAAGCGACCAAAGGCGAGTTGACGGAAATTCCGGACGCCATTTGCGCCAAGACGGCCGAGCAGTACGAGCATCACGATAGCGGCGCGGCAGCGCCGACTGGGCGGCCTATTTGCGGATTCTCGATGGCATCGATACGAGCTACAGGAATTAAACGCTGTCACGAAGCTGTGTCCCGGCACGCGAGCGTTTTTTCGCGAGCGCTGAGCCGGGACCCAGGAGAAATGCGCCGAAGGCGCAATATCGCTTTGAAGAGTTGTCGCGCTGGGTTCCGGGTCTCATTCCGCTCGGCTGCGCTTCGCTGCATTCGCCCGGGACACGAAGCACCTACCCCCACTTCCAGAAATCGCGGCCTTCCTCGCGCATGAAGCGCGCCAGCACCATCTTGTGCACTTCCGACGCCCCGTCGACCAACCGCGCCGAGCGTGCGTAGCGGTAGACCCACTCCAGAATCGTGTCCTTGGAATAACCGCGCGCGCCGTTGACCTGGATCGCGACGTCGGCGGCGTTGTGCAGCGCGTCGGCGACCTGGACCTTGGCCATCGACACTTCCTTGCGGGCGCGATCGCCCTGGTCGAGCTTCCACGCCGCGTGCATGGTGAGCAGCCGGCCGATCTGGATCTGGTGCGCGACCTCGCCGAGCTTGATCTGGATGCTTTCGCGGTCGGCGAGCCTGATGCCGAAGCCCTCGCGGCGCGCCACGTACTCCTGCGCGATCTCCATGCAGCGCTTGGCAAAGCCGAGCCAGCGCATGCAATGCGTCAGGCGCGCAGGGCCGAGCCGGATCTGCGTGATGCGCAAGCCGTCGCCTTCCTTGAGCAGCACGTCCTCCGCCGGAATTTCCAGCCCGTCATATTCGATCTCGCAATGGCCGCCGTGCTCTTCCGGCCCCATGATCGGAATGCGGCGGATGATGCGCCAACCCGGCGCATCCTTGTGGTGCAGGAAACCGGTGAGCCCGCGGCGCGGATCGTCGGACGTGCGGCGCCATCAAGATATGATGCGCCGCGCCCTCGGCGCCGGTGATGAACCATTTGCGCCCGCGGATGATGTAGCGGTCGCCTTTCTTCTCGGCGCGCGTCAGCATCATGCCGGGGTCGGAGCCCGAGCCCGGCGACGGCTCGGTCATGGCGAAGGCGGAACGCGCTTTGCCCTCGACCAGCGGCCGCAGCCATTTTTCCTTCTGCGCCGGCGTGCCGACTTGGCGATCACGTTCATGTTGCCGTCGTCGGGCGCCATGCAATGGATCGCCAGCGGCCCGAAGATCGAGCGCGCGGCTTCCTCGTAGATCGCGGCCCACGCGACGATCGCAGGCCCATGCCGCCATATTCCTTCGGCGCCTGCGGCGCCCACAGGCCGGCTTCTTTCGCCTTTTCGCGGACGACCGCGAGCCGGTCTTCCGGAATGTTCTCATGCTCGGAAAAAATTCACCGATCGGCTTCCAGCGCAGCACGTGCTCGGCGACGAAAGCACGCACGCGCCGGCGGATGTCCTCGATCTCGGGCGAGAGTGTGAAGTCCATGGCCGTCCCCTATCCCTTGATCTGCACCACTTGCCCGCCGTCGGCGACGATGGTCGCGCCGGTGATGTAACTGCCGGCATCCGACGCCAGCAGCAGCAGCGCGCCGTCGAGATCGCCGTCCTTGCCGAAGCGGCCCATCGGAATCTCGCGCTTGATCGCAGCGCCCGCCTCGCTCATCAGATAATCGTCGTTCATCTCGGTGACGAACCAGCCCGGCGCAATCGCATTGACGCGCACGCCCTTGAAGGCGAGTTCGACCGACAGCACCTTGGTGATCTGGATGACGCCGGCTTTGGCGGTGGCGTAAGCGGCCGAGCCTTTGGCGACGCCGAGGCCGAGCACCGAGGCGATATTGACGATCGAACCTTGCGCCTTGACGGCGAGCATGCGGCGCGCCGCTTCCTGAGCCCAATAAAACACCGCGTCGAGATCGGTGCCCAAAATCCTGCGCCATTGTTCCGGCGTCATGTCGAGAGCGCGGCCGCCATGGGCGATGCCGGCATTGTTAACGAGGATCGTCACGGTGCCGAAGACTTTCTCGGCGGCGTCGTAGGCGCGCGTCATGGCGTCGCGGTCGGTGACGTCGGCCTCGATGGCGATGGCGCGTCCGCCGGCAGCCTCGATCGCCGCTTGCAAATCGGCCAGCCGGTCGGCGCGCCGCGCCACCAAGGCGACTGCCGCGCCATTGTCCGCCAAAGCCTGCGCGAACTGCCGGCCTAAGCCGCTCGAAGCGCCGGTCACCAGCGCCACGCGGCCTTTCAGGCTGAACATTTCGGCGGCTTTCATGCGGGCGCCCTCCCAGGCCGGGCGAACCCTACATCGGCCAAGCAAGATGTAAATGGCTTGGCAGCCAAGTGCCGGGATGGACACCCAAAAAGATGCTGCTAGGTTGCCCGTCTTCGACGGCTGGGGATTTTCTTGCACAGGATTGGCGCGCGACCATCAATAGCTGGCGCGGAATTCTCGCCGCGGCGCGGACCGATCTGGCCATGCGCCAGGAATTGGCGGTGCTGGCGATTTCGATCCCGCTGGCGCTGTTCCTGACACCCGACTTCGGCAGGCGTCTGGTGCTGGTCGGCTCGCTGCTGTTCATCCTCATCGTCGAGTTACTCAATACCGCGATCGAAAAACTCGCCGACCGCATCACGCGCGAGCAGACCCGGCAATCGGCCGCATCAAGGACATGGGCTCGGCCGCCGTCGGCCTGTCGCTGCTGCTCGCCGGTGCGATCTGGCTGTGGGTCTTGATCGAGCGGTTCTGGATTTAGCGCCAAAGCATGTAAGCTCGCCCCGTGGACAAAAAGATCGACGACGAAACCGGCCTGCGCCTAGCCTTTGCGGTGGCGGCGCGGGCGCATAAGCACGGCAACCACCCGTTCGGCTGCGTGCTGGTCGGGCCAAACGGCGACGTGCTGCTCGAGGCGGAAAACGGCTATATGCCCGACCGCGACATGACCGCCCACGCCGAACGACTGCTGGCCACCGCGGCGTCGCGAAAATTCCGGCCGGCCGAACTGGCAAACGCGACGATGTACACCTCGGCCGAGCCCTGCGCGATGTGCGCCGGCGCGGTCTATTGGGCCGGCATCGGCCGCGTGGTCTATGGCCTTTCCGAAGCGCGGCTCAAGCAGATTACCGGCAGCCACGAACAAAATCCCACGCTGGATCTGCCTTGCCGCACAGTGTTTTCAGCCGGCCAGCGCAAGGTCGAGGTGGTTGGGCCGCTGCTCGAGGACGAAGCGGCAGCGCAACATGCAGGCGTATGGGATTGAACGCCGGTTTGCGCTAGGCTTCGCTCATGCCCGGACACGATCACGACCACCATCACCACGACCACGACCATTCCGAACTGTCGGAAACCGAATTGCGCGTGCGTGCGCTGGAGACCGTGCTCACCGAAAAGGGCTATGTCGATCCGGCCGCGCTCGACCTCTTGATCGAGACGTACGAAAAGAAAGTCGGCCCGCGCAACGGCGCCCGCGTCATCGCCAAGGCCTGGGCCGACCCAGCCTATCGCGCGCGGCTCCTGAAAGACGCAACGCCCGCCATCGGCGAACTCGGCTTTGCCGGCCGCCAGGGCGAACACATCGTCGCGCTGGAAAATACGCCAAAGCTGCACAACATGGTCGTGTGCACGCTGTGCTCCTGTTATCCGTGGCCGGTGCTCGGCCTGCCACCGGTCTGGTACAAATCGGCCCCCTATCGCTCCCGCGCGGTCGCCGATCCGCGCGGCGTGCTCGCCGATTTCGGCGTCACACTGCCGAAGGACACAAACATCCGCGTCTGGGATTCGACCGCCGAGATTCGCTATCTCGTGTTGCCGATGCGTCCCGCCGGCACCGAAGGCTGGAGCGAAGACAAATTGGCCGATCTGGTGACGCGCGATTCCATGATCGGCACCGGCTTGGCCAAGCGCCCGGAAGATGTGGCGTGAACGGTGGCCAGGACCTCGGCGGCGCGCACGGCCACGGCCCGGTTCATGCCGAGCCGAACGAGCCGGTGTTTCACGCCGATTGGGAAAAAACGCGCCTTCGCCCTGACGCTGGCGATGGCGCGGCCCGGCGGCTGGAACATCGACATGTCGCGCTTCGCCCGCGAGAACCGCGCGCCACAAGAATATCTGTCGATGAGCTATTACGAACTGTGGTTTTACGCGCTGGAGACCATGCTGAAAGAGCGCGATCTGGTCGATGACGACGAGATCGTGGTGGGCCACGCCTTGTATCCGGCAAAGCCCGTGACACGCGTTCTCACCCCCGACGACGTGCTGAAAGTCTTGCACCGCGGCGGCCCGACCGAACGCGAGATCAGCACCTCGGCTAAATTCAAAACCGGCGACAAAGTACGCGCCAAGAACATCAATCCCTTCACCCACACGCGGCTGCCGCGTTATGTGCGCGGCCGTATCGGCACGATCGAACGCGTGCTCGGCTGCCACGTGTTTCCCGACAGCAATGCCTCGGGTGCCGGCGAGAATCCGCAATGGCTCTACACCGTGCGCTTCGATGGCCCGGAATTGTGGGGTGAAGGCAGCGACCCGAGCGTGACGGTTTCGGTCGACGCCTGGGAGCCGTATCTGGAGCCCGCATGATCGACCAGGCCGCCGCAACCCGCGCCACGCGCGAAGTGCCGGGCATTCCCCGCGACAATGACGGTCCGGTGTTTCGCGAGCCGTGGGAGGCGCAGGCTTTCGCCATGACCCTGGCGCTGCACGAGCGCGGGCTGTTCACCTGGCCGGAATGGGCGGCGGCGCTGGCGGCGGAGATCAAACGCGCGCAAGGCGACGGCGATCCCGACACCGGCGAGACCTATTATTTGCATTGGCTGGCGGCGTTGGAAAAACTGGTGGCCGAAAAGCAGGTCGCGACACATGATACTTTGCGCCGCTATCGCGACGCTTGGGACCACGCCTGCGACCGCACTCCGCACGGCCAGCCGATCGTGCTAACCGCCGCCGATTTTCGTTAAACGCCCATCAGACGTTCGCTCACCATGTAGCCGGTGAGCAGCAGCACGCCGAACACGATGATGACACCGGCGGCGGCGGTCTCGAAGCCGCGCAGCATCAGCATGCCGCTGCCGGGCTTGGCCTTGGCCCAGCGTCCGGCAAGCCCTCGCGCGCCGACGGCGAGCGTGGCGATGATGGCGACGGTGATGAAGGTGCCGAGCCCCATCATGAAGGTCGAGGCAACGCCGACCCAGAACAACCCCTGCGCCAGCGCGAAGACCAGCACGATGATGGCGCCCGAGCACGGCCGCAATCCCACCGCGACGATGGCCGACAGCCCGCGCTTCCACCAGTGACGGCCGACAAGCTCGCGCGGTTCCGGCCCATGAGCGTGGCCCCAGGCATGGGCTTCGCCGCTATGGTCATGGTCGTGATGCACGTGAGCGTGAGCATGGCCATGATCGTGATGATGGTCGTGGCCATGGTGATGGTCATGATGAGCGTGCGCGTGGCTGTGATCATGCGCGTGGTCATGATCGTGATGTGCATGATCGTGTTGCGCGGCTTGCGGCCGCAGCAAATTCAGGAAGGCGCGGCCCTTCACCCAGAACAGCCGCAGGCCGATCAGGATGATCAGCGCATAGCTGACGATCTCGATGACGCGGACGGTGTCGCCCATCGCCTTGGCGGTGGCGCCAAGCGCGATCGCGGCGATGCTGACGATGGCGACGGCGGTAACGGCTTGCAGAATGGCGGAGGCGAAGGACAGCACGATGCCGCGCTTCCAGGTCTCGTCATTGGCGACCAGATAAGACGAGATCACCGCCTTGCCGTGGCCGGGGCCGGCGGCGTGGAAAATGCCGTAGGCGAACGAGATGCCCATCAGCGTCCAGGCGGCGCTGCCGTCGGCCTTGGCGGCGCGGATGGTGCCCGACAGCATGCGGTAGAATTCGGCCTGCTTGGCCAGCACCCACCCGGCGAAGCCGCCGACTTCCGTGTGGCCGCCGGCATCGCGCGCGATGCCGAAGGGCTGCGGCCAGCGCGGCGTCGGCGGCCATAACCAACAAAAGCAGACAAAGAACGAGAAGCGCGCCTTGCGCCAACGTGTTGCGCCGAGCCGACGTCATGTTCGCAATTACCCCGTGCCGACGCGCCGCCCCCGCGGAAAGCCATCTGTCATGCGCGGGCCTGACCCGCGCATCCATCTCTATCTTCAGAAAAAGCGATGGATTGCCGAGTCAAGCCCGGCAATGACGAAGAAAACGCTACACGTCCTCATGGACAATGCACCAAGATTTTATTGGCGAACTGCGCACCCCAGGCCATCGCGGTGTTGGGCTGATCGGCCGGAATTTCGGCGAGCTTCTTGCCTTCGGCGAAGGTCATCTCGCGCGGCAGCGCCACGTCGAGCTTGCACAGCGGCGCGCCGACGAGTTGCACCGGCGATTTCTTGTCGAAGGCGAAATCGACGAAAATCGTCGGATCGTAGATGTCGACCTTCAATTCCTTGGCCTTCACCGGCTTCTTGAACGGCAGCGTGAAGTTGAGCGTCAGAACCTGGTCCTGGTAGTCGAGCCAGTAATCCGGCAGCGGCTCGTTCATTTCCGCCTTCTTGCCGTCGGCGGTGGCGTAGGTGAAATAGTCGTATTCCTTCAGCGACTCGATGTTCACCTTAGCGAGCGGCGCCAGTTCCTCGCGGCTGAACTTGCCCTTCTCCTTGGCCTCCAGGCCTTGCGTGGCAAAGGCCGAGAACATGTCGTCGAACGACCAGGCGTGGCGGATGCCAGTGGCGGTGCCGTCAGGCGCGTAGAGCACTTCGCTCTTCATCGTCACCCAGACATGCGGGTGCGCCATTACCGGTCCGGCAAAAGCCAGGCTGAGCAGTGCGGCGAAGAGAATGCGGATCGATGCGGTCATGAACGGCACAATATCATGGAGTGCGGCGGATTGGAGGCACGTTACAACGTTGCAGTTACACGACGTTTATTTGGTTAAACGCCCGCCGCGCCGCCATCGGCGCGCGGATCGTGGCCGCCCTCGAGCGTGCCGTCGGGATGCAATATGACGGCGCCAGCATGGCCCATGGTGTCGGAATAGCGGTCACCTAGCACGTCAACATCATGGCCCGATGACATCAACCGGTCGATCAGCCGTTCGTCGAAGCGGTTTTCCAGCCGCAGGTTGGTGTGCTCGGAGCCCCAGGTGCGGCCGAGCAGCCAGCGCGGCGCGTCGAGCGCCTGTTCAAGCGGCTGGCCGAAAAGAATGTGGCGCGTAAACACAGCGCTTTGCGTCTGCGGCTGGCCGTCGCCACCCATGGTGCCATAGGCCATAACGCGACCATCCTTGAGCGCAGCAAGCGCCGGGTTGAGCGTGTGGAACGGACGACGTCCGGGCTCGAGCGCGTTCACCGCTTTCGGGTCGAGCGAAAAGCTGGCACCGCGGTTCTGCATCAGAATGCCGGTCGCCGGCAGCACGCAGCCGGAGCCGAACTCCCAATAGATCGACTGGATGTAAGAGACCACCAGGCCGCTTTTGTCCGCCGCGCCCATCCAGATGGTGTCGCCTTCGCCATAGGCAGCCGGCCAGCGCGCGGCTTTCTTGGGATCGATGCTGCCGGCTTCGCTGTCGAGGAATTTCGAATCCAGGAAATGCGTCAGGTTGCCGTCGATCTTGTCCGGATCGGTGACGAAACGGTCGCGGACGCGAAAGGCGCGTTTGGTCGCCTCGACCAGGCCATGGATGTGCTCGAAGCTTTCGCCCTTGGTGACGCGCAGCCGGTCGAACAACGCCAGGATCATCAGCGCGGCCAGCCCTTGAGTTGGCGGCGGCGTATTGTAAAGCGTGCCGGCACCGATCCTGACGCCGAGCGGCTCGGCGATCTTGGCTTCGTATTTCTCCAAATCCGGGCGCGTCACCGGGCTGCCGATGCGCTCCAGATCGGCGGCGATCTCGCGGCCGACATCGCCGCGATAGAAATCGTCGAGGCCGGCTTGCGCAAGCTGGTCGAGCGTGGCGGCGAATGCCGTCTGCTTGAGCTTGTCGCCAGCCTCCGGCGCCTTGCCGTCAAGCAGGAAGGCCTGCATGAATCCCGGCGCGGTTTCCAGCTCGGCATATTTCTCGACCGTCAGCCGCGCCTGGCTGCGCGTGACCGTATAGCCCTCGCGGGCGTGCTTGATCGCGGCTTCGAACAGCACGTGCAGCGGGATGTTGCCGCGATTGGCCTTGGCCGCTTCCGCGGCCAGCTTCCAGCCCGCCACTGCGCCCGGCACGGTGAGCGCGGCGTAAGGCCCGCGCGGCGGAATCTCGTGATGCCCGGCGTCGCGATAAAACCGTATCGTTGCCTTTGCGCCGGCGGGACCGGCTCCCATGATCGCGCGCACGCGGCCGGACGGCTCGCGGATCAGCCAGAAGCCGTCGCCGCCGATGTGGTTCATGTGCGGATAGACGGCGGCAATCGACGCCGCCATTGCGATCATCGCCTCGATGGCGTTGCCGCCTTCGGCCAGAATGGCGCGGCCGTCCTCGACCGCCGCGGCATGCGGCGCACAGACGACGCCGCGGCGATGTCCGGCGGTGTGGACGTTCATCGACAGCCTGCGACGATACGCAAGGCAGAACTGCGAGCGCTGCGAACTCCTTCTCCCCTTGCGGGAGATGGTTGGGGTGAGGGGGCAAGGGCCGCTCGATAGTTCGTTTCCCCCTCACCCGGATAGCTTCGCGATCCGATCTCTCCCCCCAGGGGAGAGGTGAAGCGAGTACGCGGCACTCCCCTGCGCCTAGACTGCGACATTATTCAGCCCGCGCTTCTTCAACAGCGCGTCGACCGCGGGCAAGCGGCCGCGGAACGCGGTGTAGGCCTCGGCCGGATCGCGCAGGTTGCCGGCGCTATAGATGAAGTCGCGCAGACGCTTTGCGGTCTCGGGGTCAAAAGCGTTGCCGGTTTCCTCGAAAGCCTCGAAGGCGTCGGCGTCGAGCACTTCCGACCACATGTAGGAGTAGTAGCCGGCCGCATAGCCGCCGCCGGAGAACAGATGCTGGAAATGCGGCAGGCGATGCCGCATCACGATCTCGGACGGCATCTTCAGCCGCTCCAGGCTGTCGCGCTCGAACGCGCTGACGTCGAGCGCGTCGGGCTCGGGCACCGAGTGGATGTCGAGATCGACCAGCGCGCAGGCGGTGTATTCGACCGTGGCGAAACCTTGGTTGAAGGTGCGCGTCGCCAGCAGCCGGTCGAGCAGCGCCTTCGGCATCGGCTTGCCGGTGTCCGCATGCAGCGCGTATTTCTGCAAAATCTCCGGCACTTCGAGCCAATGCTCGTAAAGCTGCGACGGCAGTTCGACGAAATCGCTTGAGACCGCCGTGCCGGCGATCGACGGATAGGTCACATTCGACAGCAGGCCGTGCAGGCCGTGGCCGAATTCATGGAACAGCGTGCGGGCGTCGTCGAACGACAGCAAAGCCTTCTCGCCCGCCGCGGGTTTGGAGAAGTTGCAGACGTTGAGAATGATGGGGCGGATGTTGCCGATCAGCTTTTCCTGATCGCGCAGCGAGGTCATCCAGGCGCCCGAGTGCTTGGAGCCGCGGGCAAATAATCGCCGATGAACAGGCCGACGTGACGGCCGTTGGCGTCCTTCACCTCCCAGGCGCGGGCGTCAGGGTGGTAGAGCGGCACGGTCACGGGCGTGAAGGAAAGGCCGAACAGGCGCTGCGCGGTTTCGAAGGCGGCGTCGATCATCTTGTCGAGCTGGAAGTACGGCTTGATCTCGGCCTCATCCAGATCGTACTTCGCCTTGCGCAGCTTCTCGGCGTAATAGCGCCAATCCCACGGCGCCAGCGCGAAGTTGCCGCCCTCCTCCGTGACCATCTTCTGCAAAGCGTCGCGTTCGACGCCGGCCTTGGCGCGGGCGCGGCCCCAGACCTCGTCGAGCAGCTTGCGCGCCGCCTGCGGGGTCTTGGCCATCTGGTCGTCGAGCCGGTAGTCGGCAAAGGTGTCGTAGCCGAGCAGCCGGGCGCGTTCGGCGCGCAGGGCCACCAGTTCGGCGATGATGGCCCGGTTGTCGGTCGCGCCGCCATTCTCGCCGCGCCTGATCCAGGCCTGGAACACTTTCTCGCGCAGATCGCGGCGGGCCGAGAACTGCAAGAAGCCTTCGCAGGATGACCGCGCCAGCGTGATGGCGTATTGCCCGGGATGGCCGCGCTCTTGCGCCGCGGCAGCGGCGGCGGCGCGGGCGAAGTCGGGCAGGCCGTCGAGGTCGCGTTCGTCGAGAATCAGCGCATAGGCCTTCTCATCGGCCAGCACGTTCTGGCCGAATTGGGTGCCCAGCGTCGCCAGCCGCTCGTTGATGGCGGCAAGCCGGTCCTGCGCCGGCTTGTCGAGCGCGGCGCCGGCCCGCACGAAGCGGGTGTGGGTGCGGTCGAGGACGCGGGCCTGCTCGAGCGTTAGGCCGAGCGAGGCGCGGCGGTGGTAGAGATCGGCGATGCGGGCATAGAGCGCGCGGTCGAGATAGATCGCGTTGCTGTGGCGGGCGAGCAAAGGCGAGACGTCGCGTTCGACCGCCTCGATGGCCTCGCCGGTGTCGGCGCCGGCCAGGACGAAGAACACATTGCAGACCCGGTCGAGCGCCCGACCGGCCCGCTCCATGGCCTCGATGGTGTCGGCGAATGTGGGCGTCGCCTTGTCGGCGGCGATGGCGTCGATCTCGGCGCGGTTGGCGGCCAGCGCCCGGTCGAAGGCGGGGCGGAAATGGTGCGGCGCGATGGCGCCGAACGGCGGCAAGCCGAAGGCGCCGGTCCAATCGGCGAGAAGCGGGTTAGCGGAGGCCTCGGCAGTTGGTTTCTGTGTCATGCGGTCTATCTAGTCGCGAACGCGGGGCCTTGTCATGGCGCAGGGCCGGCTGCCGCCACGCCGCTACCCTATAGACTTGATTCACCGCGTAAATTCAGGTTGATTGCGGCCTCGCAAGGGAACGCCGTCATGGCTCAAAGCCGCCGCATCGTCTGGCTCAACGTCCTCACCGTGATCAGCGCCGCCATCCTGATCGGCGCCGAGGTTTTCGGCGCGGCCTTCGCAGGCTCATGGCGCTCGCCACGCTGTTCGACCTCGGCAGCATGGGTCAGCGCATCCTCGACGGCATCTTCGTGCTCTGCGGCATCGTCATCATGGCGCAGTTCGTCCGCTACGCGCACCGCATCGAGCCGTTCACCGCTCGCGGCTGAGCGTCGCGCGCGAAGAAACAACGCGCGCATTCAAAAAAATTAAGGAAGAATTTCGTGCGGCGAACTAAATCGCTTGCACTACGCGAAAAAAATGTTATTTCAATTTTGCCACTTCGCACGTGCCTGTGGTCGTGTGTCAATCGGTAGGTAGCGGGACAAGAGGCCCGCCAGCCGCCTGAGGTAAGCGAGCTCTCCCCACGGGGAAAGTAAGTAGCCTCAAGTCTTCTGATTGGCAGCCGGAGGCGAAACCGGCGCACTCTGCTCTCCGCAGGGGACGCGACTTAAAGCAACGACGGAACGGGCTTCTTTGGTCTCTGCTGGCCTTCCACCGCCAGCGACGGGTCACCGACGAGGCTTGTCCATCATTGCCAGCAGCGCGGCGGGGCCTCCCCTCCAAGCCAAGGCAGCTACTTGCGGTTTACGAGCTCGCGCTTTCGGCTGCGTCCCCATCGCGCACCGTCAGCAGGCTCTTAAACCTCGAAATCGAGCGGCTAAAGCCGCTCCTTGAGCTGGGAGTGTGCATCCATGACGGAGCGCATCCGCGAATTTCTGCGTGATCGCCGCGAGCGCGGCGTCGACGAAGGTCCTGTCCTCGTTGTCGACCTCGAAGTCGTCAAGGACAACTACACCGCTTTTGCGAAGGCGTTGCCCGATACGCGCGTGTTCTACGCCGTGAAGGCTAACCCGTCGCCGGAGGTGCTCGCTCTCTTGGCCAAGCTCGGCTCCTGCTTCGACACCGCCTCGGTCGCCGAGATCGAGATGGTGCTCGCCGCCGGCGCCACGGCCGACCGCATCTCGTACGGCAACACGATCAAGAAGGAACGGGATGTCGCCCGCGCCTTCGCGCTCGGTGTCCGGCTGTACGCGGTCGACTGCAAGGCCGAGGTCGAGAAGGTCGCTCGCGCGGCGCCGGGTTCCAAGGTGTTCTGCCGCATCCTGTCGGATTGCGCAGGCGCCGAATGGCCGCTGTCGCGCAAGTTCGGCTGCGAGCCGGGTATGGCTGTGGACGTGCTCGAGCACGCGCTCAAGCTCGGCCTGGAACCGCATGGCGTCTCGTTTCATGTCGGTTCCCAGCAGCGTAACCAGCATGCCTGGGACCGCGCGCTCGCTTCGGCGGCCGCTGTATTCAAGGAATGCGGCGAACGCGGCATGAACCTGGCGATGGTCAACCTGGGCGGCGGTTTCCCGACCAAGTACCTGAAGAACGTGCCGTCGGTGAAAACCTACGGCTCGGCCATCTTCAAGGCGCTGCGCAAGCACTTCGGCAACCGTATCCCGGAAACCATCATCGAGCCGGGCGCGCGGAATGGTCGGCAATGCCGGCGTGATCGAAAGCGAAGTCGTCCTCGTCTCCAAAAAGAGCGAGGAAGACGACGTGCGCTGGGTCTACCTGGACATCGGCAAGTTCGGCGGTCTCGCAGAGACGATGGACGAGTCGATCCGCTACCCGATCCGCACGCCGCGGGACGGCGACGCCCTGGCGCCTTGCGTCCTGGCGGGACCGACTTGCGACTCGGCCGACGTGCTGTACGAGAAGCAGCCCTACCCGCTCCCGGTCAGCCTGGAGATCGGGGACCGGGTGCTGATCGAAGGCACCGGTGCCTACACGGCGACCTACTCGGCAGTGGCATTCAACGGCTTCCCGCCGTTGCGGACCTACCACATCTAAGGTCGCCACATCTGACAGTTAAGGGAGGCGGTAACTCCGCCTCCCCCTTTCCCTACATTCGAACTGACGGCGCTCAACGCGCGCGCTTGCGCGCGACTTGAGCGGGGAAGGAGTACCGCCATGATCCAAATTCGCCACGAACGACTCTCCGATGTCGACCGGCGCGAAGCGCTGCTCGACCAGGCTTTCGGCGAGACCCGCTATCGTAAAAGCTCGGAACGGCTGCGCGAGGACCGCCTGCCGGCCGAAGGCCTGTCGTTCATCGCCGCCGAGGGGCAAGCGCGTCATCGGAACGGCGCGGCTGTGGAACATTGCCTGCGGCAATGGCCAACAGGCGTTGCTGCTCGGTCCGGTCGCGGTCGCGGAGGATTGCCGCAGCCGCGGGCTCGGCGGCGCGCTGGTGCGCCGCGCCATCCAGGCGGCGCGCAAGCTGGGCTATGACGCAATCGTCCTGGTCGGCGACGCGGAGGTATTACAACCGCTTCGGCTTCTCCGCCGACAAGACCGGCGCATTGTGGATGCCGGGGCCGTTCGAGCGCCATCGTTTGCTGGCGCGCGAGTTGAAGGCCGGCGCGCTCGACGGCGCGCGCGGCATGATCGCACCGGCAGGCCGGCTCACGCCCATGCCTGACCTCGCCGCGCTGGTGGCGCAGGAAGCGGCAAAGGCACCGCGTGCGCGACGCGTCCGAGGCGCAGGTCCGCGCGCGGCCTAAACCGCCAAAATCGCCGCAAAACCGGCAGAAAATCGTGGACGCCGCGCGCAAATCGCGGCGTCCACTCTTCCGTTCGTCACATGCGGCAGATATCACCCCAATAATACGACAAAGTTTGTTTTGGAGGCTTCAGCAATGACCGACTGGCCAGTTTACGCCCGCATTAGCGGCCCCATTGTCATGATCGGCTTCGGCTCAATCGGCAAAGGCACTTTGCCCCTGATCGAGCGACATTTCGATTTCGACAAGTCGCGGCTCGTGGTGATCGATCCCGAGGACAAGGACCGTAAAATCCTCGACGATAAGGGCATCAAATTCATCCACCAGGCGGTCACCAAGGATAACTACAAGCACCTGCTGACGCCGCTTCTGACGGAGGGCGGCGGTCAGGGCTTCTGCGTGAATTTGTCGGTCGATACCTCCTCGATCGACATCATGGAATGGTGCAACGAAGTCGGCGCGCTTTACATCGACACCGTCAACGAGCCGTGGGCCGGGTTCTATTTCGACCCCAAGCTCGGCACCGCCGACCGCTCGAACTATGCGCTGCGCGAAAAGACGCTCGCCGCCAAGGCCAAGCGCAAGCCCGGCAGCCACACCGCGGTGTCCTGCTGCGGCGCCAATCCCGGCATGGTGTCGTGGTTCGTCAAGCAGGGCCTGATCAACGTCGCCAGCGATCTCGGCCTCAAGTTCAAGGAGCCGAAGACGCGCGACGACTGGGGCAAGCTCGCCAAGAAAGTCGGCGTCAAAGGCATCCATATCGCCGAGCGCGACACCCAGCGGGCCAAGATACCCAAGAGCATTAACACATTCGTCAATACATGGTCGATCGAGGGCTTTCTCTCGGAAGGCATGCAGCCAGCCGAACTCGGCTGGGGTACGCATGAGAAATGGATGCCGAAGAACGCCAGCAAGCACAAAAAAGGCTGCCAGGCGGCGATCTATATGACGCAGCCGGGCGCCAACACGCGCGTGCGCTCGTGGGACACCGACCGCGACCGCGCAATATGGCTTCCTCGTCACGCACAACGAGTCCATCTCGATAGCGGACTATTACACCGTCCGGGACGGCCGCAAGGTCACCTATCGGCCGACCTGCCACTATGCCTATCACCCGTGTGACGACGCGGTGCTGTCGCTGCACGAGTTCTTCGGCAAGGCCGGCACCAAACAGCCGACGTTGCACATTCTCGACGAGCACGAGATCCTCGACGGCATCGACGAGCTCGGCGTGCTGCTCTACGGCCACAAGAAGAACGCCTATTGGTACGGCTCGCAACTCTCGATCGAAGAGACCCGAGCGATTGCGCCGAACCAGAACGCCACCGGCCTGCAAGTGACGTCCGCCGTGCTCGCCGGCATGGTGTGGGCAATGGAGAATCCGACCGAAGGCATCGTCGAAGCCGACGAGATGGATTTCCGCCGCTGCCTCGAGGTGCAGACGCCTTATCTCGGACCGGTCATCGGCGCTTACACCGACTGGACGCCGCTGACCGATCGTCCCGGCCTGTTCCCGGAAGAAATCGACAAGCGCGATCCCTGGCAGTTCAAGAACGTGCTGGTGCGCTAACTCACGCCGGCGCATCGGTCCGCTGAAACGAAACGGGCGGCCCATAAGGCCGCCCGTTTTGTTTTGCTGGCAATGATTGCCGCTATTTCTTCTCTTCGGGCTTCTCGCCCGGCTTTGGGGCGGGCCTTGCCGGCGGCGGAGCCGCAGGCTTGGGTGGGTGGCGGCGCAGGACGTGCAGCCGGTGGCGGCGGTGGCGCCGGACGTGGTGGTGCGGCAGCCGGAGGCGGCGCGGGCCTTGGCGCGGCGGCAGGTGGCGGCGGCTGGCGAACCGCGGGCGGCGGCGGTGGCGGAGCTTGACGCGACTGCGGCGGCGGCGGAGGCGGCGTTTGCGGCGCGATCGGGCGCACAGGCTTTGCCTGCGGTGGCGGCTCCCCCGGACGCGCGGTCGGTGCGCCGCCTGCCGGCGGACGTTCGCGTTGTTCGCGACGCTCGGCGGGCGGCATCGGCCGCGGTGCTGCCGCTGGCGGCGGCGGTGGTGCAGCGGCAGGTGGTGGTGGAGGCGATGACGGCGCCGGACCTGCTGGTGAATTTGGCGGCCGTGGCGGCGCGCCTGCGGGCGACGCTAACGGCGCGCGTTGCTGAATAGCAGGCGTTTGTTGTTGCTGCGGCGACGGTGCCGGTGCGGCAGCCGGCGCAGCGCCTTGCGCGGCGCGCGGCGGGCGCGTACCGAGACGGCCGCGCTCGTCCTTGCCGAGCGCCTGCGGCTTCGGCACCGCGGCGACCGGCGCTATGACCGTGGTGGTCCGTTGCACGCTGATCGCCGCCGGACGGTTCGGACGCGGCGCGCCGCGCTGGCCGCCGAGATCCTGCGGTCGCACCGGCACCGCGCCGCTGACGCCTTGCGTGGTGGCGAGCACGCGCGGACGCACCCGGAACGTCGGCACAGGGCTGCGCGACGCGGCGCCGATCACGCCCGGCGCCACGCCGGGATTGACCGCGATGCGCGCTCCGGCGCGGTTGGCGGAAAACGTGCGGTTGACCATGACGGTCGAGCGCAGCAACGCGCCGCTGCGCTGGTACGGCAGGAAGTAACCGCGCAGGCGCGGCGCCGCGACATAACGCGGCTCGACGAAGGTCCAGTAATCCGGATCGTCGTCGTAATCGTAGATGACGTCATCCGGCGGCAAAGGCGCCCAGCCGACCAGACTGTCGCCGCGCCGCCAATTGACCCATGCCGGCGCCCATTCGTCGCCGGGCACCCAGAACCAGCCGGCGCCACGCTCGAAAATCCAGCGGCCGTAGTGATAAGTCACCCAGCCCCAGTCGGCTTCGTCGTCGTCGGAAACCCAGAACCAGCCCCAATCGTCGGTGTAGACCCAATGGCCGACGCTGTAGGGACGCCAGCCGCCCGGCCGCTGATCGGGGACCCAGACCTCGCCCCAGCGCGGATGCGGCCGCCATTCGCCATAAGGCTCGAGCGCGGCCTGGAATTCACCGGAGACTTGCGCCTGCGCCGCCGTCAAGGCACCGAGAACGACGGTTGCGCCACCGCCGAGCGCCGCGAGTGAAACGCCGGTCAGGGCGGCGAAGGCCAAGCGGCGCCACGTTTTTGCGATCGACATTGTTTGTTGTGTCCTGCCCCCGTGCGAAACGCTACCCGGCAATCCGCGGCGCACGGCTTGGTTCCGAATCGATTGATATGCAGGCTAACGCCACGGCCGGAACTTCCGCAATCGCGCCTGACGACGCGGCTATAGGACCAGAATTCCGGCGTCGCCCGCCTCGGTGCCGAAGGCGAGAATTTGCCCGGCCGGATTCCACCCGAGCGCCGTCACCGGCTGCTCGTCGGCCGCGCGCGCCGCGATCAAGGCGCCGTCGTCGATCCGCACCATGACGACTGCGCCGTCGCTGTAGCCCGCGGCCACCACCGGCTGGCGCGGATGGCAGGCAACCGCCGTGACGCGCGCCTTCGAGGCCGCCAGCGTCTTCGGCTGTTTACCCATGGGCCCGTCCTTGCCGTCGAATGGCCAGAGAATGAGCTGCTCGGAACCCGAGGTGGCGAGAGAAAGGCGCCGTCTGAGGTCCAGCCCAACGAGCGCACACGCGTCGAATAGCCCGACATGCGCATGTTCTTGCCGTCGGCGATGCGCCAGCCATGCAGCGTTTGTTCCTGCATGGTCGTCATCAGATATTTGCCGTCGGGGCTGATGGTGACGCCCAGATGCGAGCCCTTCCATTCGAAGGTCTGGGGCTTGGCGCCCTCGGCATTGGGAAACCACAGCGTCGCGCCATTGTAGTGCGCGACGGCGAGGCGAAAGCCCTTGGGCGCAAAGCATAGACCTGCGACCGTCGACGGCGCCTCGAAGTTGCGGGCCTCACCCTTCTTGGTGAGCGCATGCGCCACTTTGCTCGCCGACCAGGCGACGGACTGGTCCGGCCCGAGCGCGACCTGATCGATCCAGCGGCGCTTGTCGTCGGTGGCCAGCACTTCATGCTCGCCGTCGATGTCGGTCGCAATCAGCTTGCCGTCGTCGCCGCCGGTGACGATGCGCGTACCATCGGAGGCGCTGGCCAGGATCGCGCCGCCATGGATGGCGACGCGCTGCTCATCTTCGCCGCGCACATAGAGCAGCGCTTCCTCGCCGAGCACGAAGACCGGCGTGCGGCCGAAGAAATGCACGCCGACCACCGGCGCGCCGGTCTCGATGCGCTTGGCGCGGTCGGCGAGGGAAGGGAGGGGGGATGAGGTGTCGGACATGATCTATTCCGTCCTCATCCTGGGGAGCCCGCGCAGCGGGCGTCTCGGAGGATGGGGCGGCCTCGTGCTTCGAGACGCGCACTTCGTGCGCTCCTCAGCATGAGGCCGATTGAGGTTACGCCACCACAACTCTCAAACCCCGCCCGGATTTTCTCTTCGGGCAAATGGCGGCCGATGAACACCAGGCGGCTGTCGCGCTTTTCATCGTCGCGCCATTTGCGCTGATGATCGCCATCCAGAATCATATGGACGCCCTGTAACACGAAACGTTCCGGATCGTCCTTGAAATTCAGGATGCCCTTGCAGCGCAGAATGTCCTTGCCTTCGGTCGCCACCAGATCCTGCATCCACGGAAAAAACTTGTCCGGGTTGAGCGGCTTGTCGGTCTTGATCGACACCGATTGCATCTCTTCGTCGTGATAATGCTTCAGCCCGCCGTGATGATGGTGATGGTCGTGGCCGTGATCGTGGTCATGATGATGATCGTGGTCGTGCCCATGATCGTCGGCCTCGAGGAAGGCCGGCTCGATGTCGAGAATGCGGTCGAGATCGAAGGCATTGCGGCCGAGCACCTCGGCGATGTCGATCTTGGCGCGCTCGGTGCGGTGCAGCCGCGCATAAGGATTGATGCCTCGGATGCGCGCCTCGATCTCGGCGAGTTCGGCCGGCCGTCACCAGGTCGGTCTTGTTGAGCAGGATCACGTCGGCGAAGGCGATTTGGTTCTTCGCCTCCGCGCATCTTTGAGCCGATCCTTGAGCCACTTGGCGTCGGCCACCGTGACCACGGCGTCGAGCTTGGTTTTCGAGCCGACGTTCTCGTCCATGAAGAAGGTCTGCGCCACCGGCGCCGGTCGGCGAGCCCCGTGGTCTCGACGATGATGGCGTCGAACTTGCCCTTGCGCCGCATCAGGCCGTCGATGATGCGCACCAGGTCGCCGCGCACGGTGCAGCAGATGCAGCCGTTGTTCATCTCGAACACTTCTTCGTCGGCGTTGACCACCAGCTCGTTGTCGATACCGATTTCGCCGAACTCGTTGACGATGACGGCGTATTCTTGCCGTGCGGCTCCGACAGAATGCGGTTGAGCAGCGTGGTCTTGCCAGCGCCGAGATAGCCGGTGAGCACGGTAACGGGGATTTTGGCGGGCGCTGGGGTGGCGGGGGGCATTTTGGCGGGTCTCCTTGAGGGAGACATATAGGGGGTCGGAAGGCGGGGTGCAAAAGGGGCGGGTTTTCGGGGCCGCCAGATTACGATTATCGCTATTTTGCAAACAATATCACATTTAACCGCAATTCTTTCGCCCGGCATGCTTTGCACCGCATGTCTCATCAAAATTTTCAAAATCTGGAAAATATCGTGGGATTGAGCGTCTGGATGCAAACTTTTGCACCAACCTGCATGAATCGGCGGTGACAGAAAAACGAGACGGATCGACTTATGCCCTTGATCTGGTACGGGGTAAATCGTCTCTGACATACTGCGATGTAACCAATGAGCACCTTAATGAGTAACCAGGAAATTCTTCAGGACCTTGAACGCGCACATCACTACATTGGGGCTATCATGGTGCGCATGGGGATCCAGAATTTAATCAAGGTAGATTTGCCGGAATACAAGGACCAGGTGGCGGATGCCGTGACTTTATTGGTCCGAGTGCAAGAACGGATGCGGCGTTTGAAGCGCTCGAAAGGGCCGTCGGCTCTAGCTCATATAGCATGCCCGCGTTTTCTTGCAGCAAACTATCGTTTCGTAGTTTGCGCGCGCACGCATCCATGCACCGCTGGACAGAAGACTCATGAAAACGATTTTAATCGTGGTGATCGCATATTTGATAACAGGCGCGCACTTTGTATGGCGCGATTCACATGAGCAAAGCATTCGACAGCCAGCGTACGCTCGCTCTCGAAATCCATTCGGATTGGTGCTGCCGGCATTTACTTGGCTTTTTGTGACGCTTGCAATCCCATCAATGATTGGTTGGTATTGGAAGGGCCTTAAGCGATACGTTTTTTCCTTGCTTCTTTTTGCAGGGTTGATTGGTGTTGGTCTATTTTTTGGGTAGCAAGCGTAGCCACCGACAAAATGCAATTTCATCTCAAACGAACATGGTGGCCTCGGCACGCTTCCGCCTTCGCCCTTACGGGCTTCGGCGGACAAAGCGCCCCTTAGCCCCCCTACTCGTGCTCCGTCCACGGCCGCCGCGCGATCCTGACCGTATCGCTATCGATAATTCTGTAAAATATTTTGAACGGAAAACGAACGAGTGGCAGCACGCGCATGCCAGTCCCCTGCTCGACGCGTGGGCGCGCTTTCGGGCGCTTCGCCAATTTACTCGACGACTTGGCGAATACGCACCTCAAGCGACCCAGCAACCGCAGCGCCAAATTGTTTGCGGCTTTGAGCGGATATCTTGCGCAGATCGCCAACCGCGCGGTTGGTGAACTGGACCTTCATTGAGGCCGGAACGAACGGAAAGCGGCCTCCACATCCTGCTCGGTGGCGATGCCGCCGCGATCCGCCTCGTCCAAGGATTTCAATTCCTCGGACGTGGCGCGGTAGACGCCGGTGCGGCGCGCTTCGATGTCGCGCGCCAGATCGGCAAGCTCGTCTGGTCTTCCTGCGGCCAGGACACCACGTGCTCAGGAGTTCTTTGATCGCCGGGCTCATGGCTTGAATTATATCACATTATTCGGAGTACGGAATATCGGTTCGGCATTGAGGGGGCGGGACAGAGAGAGAGGTCAATCGCAAGCGCGGCATCTGCGACCTACCCCCCTCCCCAACCCTCCCCCACAAGGGGGGAGGGAGAAGAAGTGTAGCGCCGCTTTGTGTTAGGCTCATCGTAGCCTCAACAAGGCAACGCGATACCCGCACACCCCTCCAGGAGCCCCATGGGCCTGATCAAGCAAATCACCGCGCCGGTCCGCAGCATCGTGCGGTTTCCGCTGTTTCAGCTCGCGGTCGTGGTCGCCGTGATTTTGTTTCTGCAGGCCGCCGATCCGGCTTCCGCCTTCGGCCGCGTCTTCACCGGCCTCGACAGGCTGGTCGGCGCAACGGTGGATGCGTTTGCCGCCCTGTTCAACGTGCGCTCTTTCACCAAATCCTGGCTCACCTCCGGTTTCTGGATTGGCTATGTCTATCTCGCCTGCTTGCTCATCCTGGCGCTGGCGCGGCTCGCGATCGTCGCCGTGGTCGATCTCGCCGGGCGGCACAATGCGTTCTGGCTGCGCAATGCGATCGCGCGCGAGCGCGGCATCGCGGCCTATCGGGCCTGGGTGCCGCTGGAACGCATCAGGCCGGCGGAAAATTCCGCAAGCCCCGGTGGGAAGAGACCTTCGCCTGGCCCGCCGACAACAAGCCGCCCTACCCGCCGCTGGCGCAGCGCATCGCGTTCGGGGCCGTCATCAATGTCGCGGTGCTGGCAGCCCTCGCCATCGCGCTGCAAATGTTGACGCCGTTTCCCGTGGTGACGTGGATTGGGCAGTTGGTGAGGATGTTGTTTGGGTGATTGCCGGACCCCGGTTTTCGGCTCATTTACAAATGATTAGCCACGCTGCCTTCCTCTCGCCCAAGGCGCTACGCCCGGTTCCCGACATTTTCGCCGAAGGCTTTTCTAAAAAATTCACTTCTGCGATCCATGCTGTGGGCACGCCATAAACCACCGGCCGAGGATCGGCCGGATTGCCCATTGGAGCCCGAGGCTCAACCATGCCGATATCGACCGCGGAAAGTCTCATTCAGCTTGCGAAGGCCCAGATTTCGCAACGCGACATCAACGACAGCCTGATCAAAGCCATGGGCGAACTCACCCGCGAGGTGAAGCGGCTGGAAGAAGAAGTCCGCCGCGCGCGGCGGGATGTTCAGATCAGCCGGCGGTTCTAAGAACCTCGCGCGGCCCCCGTCGTGCCCGGCAGCGCGGCGTTAGCTCACCCCTGCACGACCGTGACATGCGTGCCGACCGGCACGCGATTGTACAGATCGATGATGTCCTGGTTGAACAGCCGGATGCAGCCCGAGGAGACCGCCTGTCCGATGGTCTCCGGCTCGGTAGTGCCGTGCAAACGGAAGAAGGTGTCGCGGCCGTCGCGATAAAGATACAACGCGCGCGGCCCGAGCGGATTGTCCGGGCCGCCGTTAAGCCCGCTGCGGTAAGATCGGTACATCGGAATCGCCGCGATCATGTTGGCGGTCGGCGTCCAATGCGGCCACTTCTCCTTGCGGCCGATCACCGCGCTGCCGCGGAAGTTCATGCCCTCGGAGCGGCCGACGCCGACGCCGTAGCGCAACGCGCGGCCGCCGGCCTGCACCAGATAGAGCCGGCGTTCGGGGACGTTGACGACGATGCTGCCGGGCTTTTCGTTGCCCTTCCAGGCAACCTCCGTGCGCATCAGGCTGGAGTCCATGTTGGTAATGTCGACGGCCGCCACGGTGAATCCGCCGTCCTGGACGGAGCCGTAGCCGCCGAAGCCACCGGCGCAACCGCCCAGCAGCAGCGGCAGCCCGGCAACAATGGCGCGTCGGCTGAATTTTGTGGGGGTTACGGTCTTGGGGAACTAAAGTCTGACTGGGGCGCTTGCGCATGCTTCACACAACTGTTGAACGCATTGTGCGCAGCATCGGCCCGGCTTGCAACAGGCTGTTGACGGAACTCCCGGCCCGCAGGCGCCCAAAAGAGTAACGCCCGGCGCAAGCACCGGGCATTACGATCGCAATGACAGTGCGGCGATTAGTGACGATGCCGACGATGATGCCGATAGTGCCGGCGGTGATGCCGGTAACCGGCTCCGCCGAATTGTCCGCATAGTAGCGCCGGTCGAGGCCGAACACGCCTTCGACGCCGCCGATCACGCCGCCAACCGCCGTGCCGACCACGGCACCGACCGGACCGGCGATACGGTCGCCTTCACGATAACCATGGGCTGCTCCGCCAGGGATGCCTTGGGCTTGCGCGGCGACCGGCATGGCGAGCGCCAGCACGCACGCGCTGCCAATAATAAATTTCATTTTCATGAGACACGTCCATTTCGTTGAGAATTACGGAACCCGGCACATATGGCGTCGGTATGAGGCCCATAGCGTGGCAACCCTGTCCGCGCAGAGCTGCCGTGCTAGGCTGGCACATGTCCTCCATTGACGAAAAGCCCCTGCCCGCCCGTCGGCGCCTACTGGATCGAGGAAGCCGACTATCCTGCGTTGCTGCGAATTTCCGACGACGGCAACACCATGCCGCGCACCTGGCAGGAATGGCGCAAGATCGCCGAAGAAATGGAGAAAGGCCTCAAGGCCTACGGCCATCCGGTGATGAGGGTGCGTATCGATCCGGCGACGTTTCCGGCATGGTGCGCCGCGCACGGCACGACGCCCGGACGGCAGGGCCGCAAGCTGTTCGTCGCCGAAGCGGTCAAGGAGCGGTACGGCGACCAAACGTAGGCCACGGTAAGAACCACGCACAGCCGGCATATCGGCGGCCATGCGTGCTTCTTGGAGCTGGAACGGCCCCGCTATTTTTGGCTTTCTTTGTATTTCTTGCCGTAGCTATTCAATGCCGGCGGCGCCGTGTGGCATTTGGTGCAGGCATCGCCGGTCTTTTGCGCGATAGCCGGGGTCGCCAAGCTCGGCTGCGACGCGACCGTCAGCATTGCACCCGCCGTCAATACAACCGCGGCTGCGGCGCCCGCAGCCAACAACACACGCAACATTATCGGATTTTGCATCGCGATCTCCCGTTGCATCATTTCTTTGCCAGTCCGGCGCGCTCCACGATTTCTTTCCACATCGGCACTTCACGCACCATGCGGGTGTGCAATTCGTCGGGTCCTTCGAATCGTACCATGAAACCGGCCTGAAGCATTTTTTCTTTGATGTCCGGCTTGGCTAAAATCACTCGCGTCTCATCGGCGAGACGCTTGATAATCGGTGCCGGAGTACCGGTCGGCGCCAGAAACATCTGCGAAGTCTCGACCACCGCGTCGGGCACGCCGGGCCTCCGCCATCGTCGGCACATCGGGCATGTCGTGCCAGTGCTCGGCGCCGGTCTGCGCCAGCGCTTTGAGCGTGCCCGCACGGATGTGGCCGATCAATCCGGCGATGCTGACCGCGGCGATGTCGGTGGTGCCGGCAAGCGCCGCCTGCAGCGACGGATTGGCGCCGGAGAACGGCACATGCGTCATTTCGATGCCAGCGCGCAGCTTGAACAACTCGACCGCGAGATGCGAGACGCTGCCGACGCCGGGCGAAGCATACGTGATCTTGCCCGGATCGGCTTTTGCCTTCTTAATCAAGTCCGCGATGCTAATGATGCCGGAGGCCGGCCGCGTGATGATGGCGTTGGGCGCGGCGCCGAGATAAGCGATCGGCGCGAAATCCTTCAACGGATCGTAATTGACCGGCGAGACGGCCGGATTGATCAGCACGACGCCCGTGACGACCACCAGCGTATAGCCGTCCGGAGCGGCGCGCGCGCCGGTGGCAAGTCCGATATTGCCGACAGCGCCGGCACGATTTTCGACGATGACGTTCTGCCCGAGCTTGGGCGCAAGCTCCGCGGCGAGCAGGCGGCCGAGCAGGTCGTTGGGCCCGCCGGGCGGGAACGGCACGATGATGGTGATGTTGCGCTCGGGCCAAGCGGCTTGCGCCGGTCCGGCGCCGACGATGCCGAGAAGAAGCGTCAGCGCGCAAAACGCAAATGCAATCGGTTTGGTGAATCGTTCAAGTTTCACGGTGCGTCTCCCCAAAACGCGAAGGCTCGTTGACCGGCCTTCGTTGCGCGCAATGTTAGTGCGCCCGCCCGGCCCTGTCCCCCCTCTCTTGGCCGGACTTGCCAGCGATATGTTATATTGTTACATATTTGGCCACGTTCGCTAAACTTGAGGTTTCGGCCGTGAAGATTGCCGGTTTTGCCATCGCTTTGCTGGTCGCCCTCGGCGCCGGCCAAAGCGCCCGCGCGGCCGAGGGCAGGCTCGCCGTGGTGGCGGCGGAAAATTTCTACGGCGACATTGCGGAGCAGATCGGCGGCGACCGGGTCGAGGTCGTCAGCATCATGAATAGCCCCGACCAGGACCCGCATCTGTTCGAAACCCACGCCAGGCGTCGTGCGCCAGATCGCCGACGCGCGCGTCGTCATCCTCAATGGCGCCAATTACGACCCGTGGATGGACAAGCTTCTGGCCGCCGCACCGCGGCCCGGCCGCATCGTCATCAATGCCGGCGAACTTGTACGCGCCCAGGCGGCGACAACCCGCATCTGTGGTACGCGCCGGCGACGATGCCGGCGGTCGCCAAGGCGATAGCCGAAGCCTTCGCCAAGGCCGACACAGACCATGCAAGCGATTACGCCATTCATCTCACGGCGACGCTGGCATCGTTCGAGCGCATCGGCCTGCGCATCGCCCAGATCAAGAGCAAACATGCCGGCGAAGCGGTGACGGCGACCGAGCCGGTGTTCGGGCCGATGGCCGAGGCGCTCGGCCTGACCATGCGCAATCAGAAATTCCAACTGGCGATGATGAACGACACCGAGCCGAGCGCGCGCGACGTCGCGGCGTTCGAGAACGATCTCAAGGGCCGCAAGGTGAAGCTGCTGCTGTACAACTCGCAAGTGTCGGAAAAGCTGACCGAACGCATGCGCGACATTGCCAGCAACGCCAAAGTGCCGGTGGTCGGCGTCACCGAAACAATGCCGGCCAAGGTGTCGTTCCAGGATTGGATGCTGCGGCAGCTCGATGCGGTCGACAGGGCGCTGACCGGGCCCCATTCATGACCCAGATTTTCCCGTCATTCGGGACGCGAGCGAAGCGAGCCGACCCAGCATGACCAAAGACAGCGTCGTTGCGCTCGACCACGCCACCATCCGGATCGGCGGCCGCGCCGTTCTGGCGGATGCCAGTTTTGCCATCGAGCCGGGCGAATTCATCGGCGTACTTGGACCGAACGGTGCCGGCAAGACCACGCTGATGCGCGCTATTCTCGGCTGCTGCCGCCGACCGCGGGAACGCTCCGCGTCTTCGGCAGGCGCCGCATTGCGGCGACCCGCACGATCGGCTATCTGCCGCAATTGCGCACGGTGCTGCCGGATATGCGCGTGCGCGGCCTCGATTTCATCGGTGCGTCGCTCAACGGCGAACGGTGGGGTCTGCCTTCTCTCAGCCGCGAGGACCGGCATGCCATCGAGGAAACCCTCGACGCGGTCGGCGCGCGCGAATTGGCGCAACGGCCGCTATCGGAAATGTCGGGCGGCGAGCGGCAGCGGCTGCTGCTGGCCAGGCGCTGATCGGCAATCCGAAACTGCTGCTGCTCGACGAGCCGCTGATCAGCCTCGATCACCGCCACCAGGAAGTGGTGATCGACGTGGTGCGGCGCGTTTGCCGTCAACGTGGCATCACCGTCTTGTTCAGCGCCCACGAACTCAATCAATTGCTCGGCGCGATCGACCGCGTGCTTTATCTCGGCAACGGACAGGCGGTGCTCGGCACCGTCGACGAAGTCGTCACCGCGCCCGTATTATCGCGGCTCTACGGCACCGAAATCGAAGTGCTGCGCGCCAGCGGGCACATCTTCGTGCTGTCGCGCGGTCGCGATGTCGAGCGCGCCGATCACATGCATGACCACGGCCACGATCACGGCAACCACGAGCATCACCATCATTAAGAGCCCCCACCCCTGACCCCTCCCCACACTCACAAGAGCTCGCGGGAGAGGGGAAAAGAAGACTGACATGTTTGCCTATGAATTCATGAACAATGCCTTCGCCGCCGCCGGCATCGTTGCCGCGGTGTCGGGCGTTGTCGGCTTTTTCCTGGTGACGCGCGGGGCAGACTTTCGCCGGCCATGCGCTCTCCCATATCGGGTTTGCGGGTGCTACCGGCGCGGGGCTCATCGGGCTGGCGCCGCTGTGGGGCTTGGTCGGCTTCACGCTCGCCGCCGGCATCGTCATGGGCGTGCTCAGCGACCGCATCAGCAACCGCGACGTCGCCATCGGCGTCGTGCTGGCGCTGGCGCTCGGCTTCGGTTTGCTGTTCCTGCACTACTACACGTCGTTCGCGACGCAGGCGACGGCGCTCCTGTTCGGCAACGTGTTCGCGGTCGACCGCACCATGATCGTGACGCTGCTCATACTCGGCGCCATCACCTTGGCGGCGCTCGGCGCCATCATGCGCCCGTTGATCTTTGCCACCTTGCAGCCGGAGCTGGCCGAGGCCAAAGGCGTGCCGCTGCGCTTTATCTCTACCGCCTTCCTGGCGATCGTGGCGCTCGCCGTGTCGGAATGCGCGCAGATCGTCGGCGTGCTGATGGTGTTCACGCTGATGGTCGGGCCGGCCGCCGCCGCGCAGCGCGTCACTACCGCTTTGTGGAGCGGGCTCATTTTGTCGGCGGCACTGGCTCTTGCCGAAGCCTGGTTCGGCATCGTCATCGCCTATTACAGCGACTGGCCGGTGAGCTTCTGCATCGCAGTGCTCAGCGCGCTCGGCTATTTCGCCTGTCTTGCCGCATCATCATCGCTGAAAGCAAACGGCCCCGCCAAAACGGGGCCGCTGCTGGATCGATGATCCTGGTCGCCGTCATTGCCAGGTCAAGCCCGCGCATGACAGATCAGTCTCACATCTTGATGCCATGCTCGGTCATGTATTTGATGGCGCCGGGATGCCAAGGGATCGGCACGTATTCCTTTACCTGATTTTCCATCAGGAAGTTCTTTGCCTCGCTGTGCACGGCGACCAGATCGGCCTTCTTCTCGAAGACGATCTTGACGATGTTGTAGGCGTCCCTCATCCGACATCTTGGCATTGACGGCAAGGATGTTCCAAACCACGGTGTTTTTATTGTCGACGGTTTGCGTCGGATAGGTGCCGGCCTTGATGGTGCTGGCGGCATAGATATTGCCGTATTTGGCATTCATTGCGGCGACGAGATCGCCGTGATCGATCAGCTTGAGCTTGACGCCCGGCGTGGCGCCGAGATCTGTGACCGCCGAGGTCGGCAGACCGCCGACCCAGAAGAAGGCATCGATTTTGCGGTCCTTGATGCGTTCACGGACTCGGCGACGCCGCAGCCGCTCGCGCTTGAGGTCCTTATCCTTGTCGAGGCCCGCCGCCTCGATGACGCGAAACGCCATCACCTCGGTGGCGCTGCCGCCCGACCCGGTGGAGACGCGCTTGCCCTTGAGTCCGTCATCTTTTCGATGCCGGTGCCTTCAACCGTCACCACATGCATCTGATTGGGATAGAGCACCATCAAGGCGCGGACCGGCACTTCGGCGCCTTGAACTTGTCCTGGCCTTTGTAGGCGTCGAGCGCGGCATCGACTTGGGAAAACACCAATTCGCTGTTGCCCGAGCCGATCAGCTTGAGATTGTCGACCGAGCCGCCGGTGACTTCCGCAGTCGCCTGCAATCCGGGGATGGCCTTCGACAGCACATTGGCGAGACCGCCGCCAGCGGATAGTAGACGCCGCCGGTACCGCCGGTGGCGATCGAGATCGCGCGTTGCTGGGCGATGACCGTACCGGCGGCCATTACGCCGCCGACCACAAGCGCCAAGGCCGCAAAGCCTTTTGTCAGTCTATTAAGCATCGTTTCCTCCCTTATGCTCGTCCACTACCGGTTTGTTTGCGCCGCCGGTTTCAATGGAACGAATTTTTGTTTTAACAAGATTGCAAGTCCCAAGGCCAGACCGAACGGCGCCGGATGCGGCACGTCCAGCCCAGTGACGGTTTCGGCGAGCGCCTCCAGCAGGCTCGGAAATACCAGCAGGAGTCCACACAAGACCCACAGGCCCCGCTCCAGCGCCGTATTCTTCCGCAGCGCCCAGTTCTGCGCCGCCGCGGCAAGCGCGCCGAGGCCGATGCCGGTCTTCAGCGTTATCCAGATAATGTCGTAAACCGAGCCGTCCTTCGGGATCTTCATCAACAGGCCGACACCCTGCGGGTCGAGCACGAAGACGAAAGGCACCAGGAACGCCGGCAGGGTGTATTTCCACGCCTGCATGGTGGTGGCGTAAGGATCGCCGCCGGTGATCGCTGCGGCCGCGAAGGGCGACAAAGCGGTCGGCGGCGACACTTCCGAAAGCACCGCGTAATAGAAGATGAACATATGCGCGGCGAAATCCGGTACGCCGAGCTTGGTCAAAGCCGGCGCCGTGATAACGGCGCAGATGATGTAGGACGCCGTCACCGGCACCGCGAGCCCGATGATCCAAACCACCAGCGAGGTATAGAGCGCCGTCAGCAGCAGGCTGCCGCCCGCGAAGTCGATGACGATGGTGGAGAATTTCAAGCCCAACCCCGTCAACGTGACGATGCCGACGATGATGCCGGCGGCGGCGCAGGTCGTCGCCGCGCTGAGCACGCCGATCGAACCGTCGGCCATCGCGGCCGTGAGCTTTTTCGACGACGGCACGGCCAATTGCCCGGCGGGACTCAGGCCGATCACCGACAGCACGCCGATCACCACCAGGATCAACAGCGGGAACCAGGATCGAACGCTGAGGCCACACCCGACGTGCCGATCGACGGGATCATGAACAGGCCGGCCCGCGATGAAGCCTATCACCAGCAACGGCAGCAATAACCTGCGGGGGCCAAGCGTGGTCTCCGGCGTGATCGCGCTCATGCCGAAGGCCAACACGGTCGAGAAGAAGACCGACAGCATCGGCGAGTAGCCGATCACCATGAAGATCACGACGGCGACCAGCGACACAAAGTGGAAGCCGTAGCGCTTCGTCATTTCCCATACGGTCATCTCCGGCTTGAACATCACGTCGTGGGCGCCGAAGCGGAGCGAGTCGAGCTCGACCATGAACAACAGCGAGAGGTAGTAGAGCAGCGTCGGAATGGTCGCCATCCAGATCACGTCGAGATAACTGATCTTCAAGAACTCGGCGATGAGAAACGCGGCGGCGCGCCAGCACAGGGGGCGAAATGATCGCGCCAAGACCGCCGGCGGCAAGCAGACCGCCGCCCGCGTTCGGCTCGAAGCCCGCCCGCTTCAACATCGGCCAGGCCACGGTGCCGATCATCACGGTCGTCGCCACGCCCGAGCCCGACGGGCCGCCGAGCAGAAACGACGACGCGACCACCGCACGGCCGGCGCTCGAGGGCTTATTGCCCATGACGCCGAGCGAGAAGTCGATGAAGAATTTTCCGGCGCGCGAGTGCTGCAGGATCGCGCCGTAGATGGTGAACATGATGATCAGCGTCGCCGAGACGTCGACCGGGACGCCGAAGATGCCTTCCAGCGTGATAAAGAGGTGGCCGACCAGCGCGAGATGTCGTAGCCGCGGTGCGTCCACGGCGGCGGCAGGCTCGGCCCGAAATAGGCGTAAAGCAGAAAACAGACCGCGACCAAAGGCATGATCCAGCCCGTCGTCCGCCGCGCCGCTTCCAGCACAGCACGATGAAAATGGCGCCGAGAATGACGTCCCACTTTTCCGGCACCGCGGCTCGATCGGTGAAATCGTCGCCTTGCATGATCGCATAGACGATCACCAGAACCCGAGCAGCGGCGGGATGACGTCGAACCACATGATGCGGTTGCGGAAGCGGTCGGCCAGCGGGAACAGCAGAAAGCTGAGCACGAGCACAAAGGCTACGTGGGTGTAGCGAAGCGGTATGGTGGGGACGATGTCGTAGGCGGCATAGAGGTGAAACAACGTCATGGCGACGGCGATGCCTGTCACCACCATGCCGGTCCAGCCGAAAAGCCGGTTGCCGGCGCCCTCTTCCTGCTGGACGTATTCCTCGGCTTTGGCCAAAGCTTCCGCAGAAATCTCCGAATCGACCTTCGCGTCCCGGCCATCGTCTCCCCCGCGGCGCGGCTTTAAACACCCGGCAGTGCACCATTGTATTCGGCCGGATTTTTCACGGTCCGTGGCGTCAAGCCGCGCGGAAGGTAACACGTTTGCCGTGTCCAACAAGGCGTGATGCGACCGGCCGGCCGCCCGGTGACGCTTGCCGCCTGCCGTGATAGCAGGGGCGCATGGGTGGCCAGGGCAAACGTGCGATTTGTGTCGGCGAGGCGATCGTGGAATTGAGCCGCGGCGGCGACGGCCGTTTCGCGCTGGCGAGCTCCGGCGACGCCTTCAACACCGCGATTTATCTGGCACGCGCGGCGCGCCGACGGCCTTCGCCACGGCGCTGGGCGACGACCCCTATTCCGACGCTATCGTATCGCTGTCCCAGGTCGAGCGCATCGATACCGATCTGATTGTACGCGTGCCCGGGCGGCTGCCCGGCATCGCGCTGGTCGATGCCGACGCCAAAGGCGAACGCCGCAGCCATGATTGGCGCAGCGCGGCGCCGGCCGCCGAGCTGTTCGAACTCCCGAACTGGAGCCGCACAGCGGAAAGTTTGCTCACCGCAAAGCTCATCTATTTTTCCGGCATCACACTGTCGCTCTATTCCAATCTCGGGCTCGGCCGGTTTCTCGCCGCAGTCGAACTGGCGCGCGGCAACGGCGCCAAGATCGCCTTCGACGGAAATTTCCGTCCGCGGGCGTGGCACGGGCGATCTCACGCGCACCCGCACCGTGTTCGCGGAAGCGCTCAAGCGCGTCGACATCGCGCTCCCCGCCTATGACGACGAAGCGGTGCTGTGGGGCGATCCGTCGCCCGAAGCGACCATCGAGCGGCTGCAGCCTTCGGCGTTCAAGAGATCGTGGTGAAGAACGGCCCGAACAGCGCGCTGGTCGCCAATGCGGCGGACGCGACGCCGTGCCGGTGCCGGAAGTCGTGGTGCCGGTCGATCCGGCAGCCGCTGGCGACGGCTTCAATGCCGGATATCTCGCGGCGCGGCTTGCTGGCCGCGGCGCGGTCGAAGCTGCCGGCGCGGCGCATAGACTCGCCGGCCAGTGATCCGGCATCGCGGCTCGGTCGTGCCACGCAGCGGCGCGGCGGTGCATTAGGGGAAAGCAATGAAGCGGCTCATTTTCTACGCCCTCGCCTGGACGGCGCTGACGACCGTCGCGGCCAACGCAGCACCGGCGCGCTGCAGCGACGAACAGAAGGCTTGTGTCGCCGTCTGCAAAAAGACGACGATCGGCTCGGACTTGCCGACCTGCATTACCAATTGCGGCACGCGTCAGTCGGTGTGCGTGCACACCGGCTGCTGGAATTCCGGCACCAGCGGTACTGCAACCTGACGAGACAATGAAAGCCATGGCCCCACATACCCAGATCGCCATCCTCGACGACGACCACGTCATCCGGCTTGCCCGCTACGCGCTGGGCTCGACCGAGATCACCGAGCAATGGGCGCGCGATTTCTTCCTGCCCGAGGAGTTGGAGCCTGCGCAGGTCCGCGCCGCCGGACGCGGCTTGCATGAAGCCGACGGCGTATGGCTGATCCCGATGTCGGCGAAGTTCGATGGGCGCCAAGGCAGCGATATTTCGGTGCTGATCTTCCGCCGCGGGCAGATCGACGCCGCCCTGATGGACGCCAATCCGAAACTCAAACTGATCCAGCGCATCGGCGCGCGGCCCGACCCCATAGACCTCAAGGCCGCGGCGGAGCGCAATATTCTGGTGTCCTGTCTGCCGCGCCGGACCATCCAGTACACCGCCGAGCATGCCATCCTGTTGATGCTGGCGCTGTCGAAGCGGTTGCTCGAAGCCGACGCCGCCGTGCGCAAGGGCGAATGGGACCACGACAAGGTCCACCCCGAACATGGCGTTGCCTATAACTGGGTCGGCATGCCGGGTCTCGGCGGCCTGTTCGGCAAGACCGTCGGCATCATCGGCCTGGGCGAGATCGGTTCGATCGCGGCCGGCATGGCGCAAAGCTTCGGCGCGCGCGTGGTCTACGCCAATCGCAGCCGGCTGGCGCCGGAATACGAGAAGCGGTCGGCGTCGAATATCTGCCGGTGCCCGAACTCTTGGCGCAGGCCGATTTCGTGTCGATGCACGCCAATAATCTGCCGGAGAACAAAGGGCTTATCGGCGCGTCGACCTTCGCGCAGATGAAGCCGACGGCGTTCTTCATCAACACCAGCCGCGGGCGGATGGTCGACGAAGACGCGCTGTATGCCGCACTGACCAAAGGCACCATCGCCGGCGCCGGTCTCGACGTGCATTACGACGAGCCGCGGCCGGGCACCGACCGCTTCATCGGCTTGCGCAATGTCATCCTGACGCCGCATCTTGCCGGCGGCTCGCGCAAGGCGATCCTCGACGAGATCGAGACCATCCTCAGCAACGTCCGCGCCGTGCTGGCCGGACAGCCGATCAAGTATCAGGTGAAGTAAAGCTCTTCATCCGGTCATTCCCGCGAAAGCGGGAATCCAGTATGCTTGGCTCTGGGTCCCCATCTCAAGTCGGCTTGGCGGACTTGAGCAATTTTAAAATGCCGATATCGGGTATACCCGATATCGGCGCGCGGGGACGAGCGGTGTAAGGTCTTAGTTCGCCGGCGCGTCGGCGATGCGTTCCCAATACAGCTCGCGATGCTGCATGACACCCTGCCACAGCCGGGGCTTCTGCGTCAGCACCAAGAGATCGCCATCGAAATGCGTGAAGCGCGTCTGGTCGCCGCCGACGCGCTTGGGATCGGCCGAGGCATCGACGTGGGTGACCAGCGTCTTGCCGTCGTATTCATAATTGCCGCAGTACGAATTATATTCGCGCACGGTTTCGCTGGGCGGCAATTGGCTGCGGCGTCGCATAGCACCGACATCATCCGTTTGTCGGATAAAACACCAAGAGGCCGCGCGGCTTCTCGCCGTAGGGCGGATGCATCGGCTCGCCGGCATCGTTGCGCGCGGCTGTTTTGGCGAGCCGCCAGGTTCCCACTATGTCTTTCATGTTATTTTCCTTTGCGCATGATCTTATCCGAAAATCGGTTCCCATCCCCGATCAAAGTCGAGGACATGCTTTTCGAGATCATGCGCGCATCATTCGACCTTCAGCCCGAGTTTCTTGATCAGCGCCGCCCATTTGCCTCTTCGCGCGCGATGTTGGCGGCATACTCGCCGGCGAACTAATGACGGGGCTGCCACCGGCGTCGGCGATACGTTTCTTGAAGTCGTCGGAGGCGAGGATCGCGCGCAATTCCTTGTTCAGCCGGTCGACGACCGGCTGAGGCGTGCCCGCAGCGCCACCAGCCCATAGTATTGGACGATGTCGAGCGCTGGCATGCCGGCCTCGCCCGTGGTCGGCACATCCGGAATGGCAGAGAGACGCTCGGGCGCAGCCACCGCGATGGCGCGCAGCTTGCCCGCTTGATATTGCCGATGGCCGCGGCAAGGTGTTGAAGGCCAGCATGACGTGACCGCCCAGCAGAGATCGGTCGTCAGCGGCCCGGTGCCTTTGTACGTGACGACAGTGATGTTGGTGGCGGTCATCGACTTGAACTGCTCGGCGCCGAAATAATTCAACGTCGGCGACGGCGGCGTGCCGACGGTCAACTTGTCGCCGTCCTTTTTGGCCAGCGCCACGATGTCGTTCAGACTTTTCACCGGCACGTCGGGATTGGCATGATCACGATCGGGATCGAGGCGATCAATCCGATCGGGGAGAAATCCTTGGCCAGATCGTAGCCGGTGTCGGGGGGCAGGCTGGCGCCGGTCACCAGCATCAGCAGTGTGTAGCCGTCCGGCGTGGCCTTGGCGCCGTCGCGCACGCCGATCACCGAGCCGGCACCCGGGCGGTTCAATACCAGCACCTGCTGGCCGAGGGCTTCGGTAAGCTTTTGCGCCACCACGCGGCCCACGGTATCGACACCGCCGCCGGCCGGGTAAGGCACGATCAGCGAGACGTTGCGGGCCGGGTAATCCTGCGCCGCCACCGGCGCCGAAAGCCAGCCAAACGATGCCGCCACCAGCGCCGCCGCCGTGGCACTCCGGACGCGAAGTAGTGTTGTGGTGTGAGCCATCTCGTATCCTCCTGATTTCCGCCCTGTCGTTTTATTTTTTTGCAGGTTCGCGCATTTCGCCGCCCGGCGCTAGGGCTTGGAGGCCGCCATCGCACCCGCCGCCGCCATGAACGGCAGCGGCAGCGACACCGCCGCGCGGAGCCAGACGATGCGCGCCGGCATCAACGGCGCCTCCCACATGACCAGCCGATGAATCGCATAAAGCGCCCAGGCGGTCGTATAGGCGATCACCTGCGGGGCACCGGCACCACTCTTGAGCGCGGCAGCGCCGATGGAAAACCCGACCACCGGCCCGCCCGCGTTAACGCACCGCCGAGCGTTGCGATCAGCACACCGGTCAGACCGGATTCCGGACCGAGCCATGGTGCGATCAGGGCTTTCGGCATCACCTCGGCGATGAAGCCGAGCCGATCACGCCGATGCCGATACGCGGCAACAGCCGGATGAATTCGATGGCGCCTTCGCGCAAGCGGTGTTGAGCAACACGCGACCGCGCGATCCGGCGACCAGCGCCAATCCGGCAACCACCGACCACAGCAGAATGTTGATCGCAATGGTCATGGCCGGTTGGGATCCTGAGCAAAACCGGCGCGCACCACGATACGCGCCAGCAGGCCGGCAATGATCGGCAATGGCAGCGCCTCGACGATGCGCCAGATCACGAAGTCGGAACCGAAGAAACGGCAGTTCCCAAACCAGCGCGCGGGTGTAGCCGATCAGCGTCCAACTCACGATGAAGGTGACGACCGCGCCGGCGTCGGCGCCCATTACCAAAAAAGCACCGGCCACCGGATAGATCGTGATCGGACCGCCGGGCAGAATGAAGCCAAAGAAAGCCGCGATCAGCAGCCCGGAGAAACCGGATTCGTGGCCGACCCAGCGCGCCACCAGTTCGCGCGGCAGGATCAGCGTGACGAAGGCGCCGATCAGACAACCGGCCAGAATTTTCGGCAGCATCTCCACGAACAGCCACAGGTCGCTGCCGAGGATGGCGAGGAACGGCTCGAGCCCGTCGCGCCAATACACCGCGAAGGCACAGCCGAACGAAATAAGCGCGATGGCCGCGGTTGACGAGTCGAACGCGCGCCGGCTGCGGCGTTGCGGGGCTGGTTCTGATGACAATGGGGGTCGCCGGCTGGTCGTTAGGGAGCGGCATCCTGCGCGGATGCGGGCCGCCGTTCAAGCCGGGAAAAGAAGTTAGGCCACCGGCCCCGGTGAAGGGGGTCGATGGCCTGCGGGGTAGAACCCTTTTGTTTCCGTCGCGCTATTCGGCAGGCACCGCCTTGGCGGGCACGTCGGCCATGGCGGAGCCTTCGCCAGCGCGAAAAAGAAGCCGGCGACGATCAGATAGGCCAGCGTCACCGACGGCGTCACGCCGAAGCCGCCGCCGATGCCGATCGCCTCGCCGTGCATGAAGCCGAAGTAGGTCAGCACCGCGCCGGCCAGCGAGAAGGCCGATGCGTTGATGAACTTGCGTTCGATCACGAAACACCGCGATGGCGCCAAGCACTAAGCCGGTCAGGATCGAGCCGCCGCCCATCACTTCGAGGCCGTGGAACAGCACGCCGTTTTGCGCCATCTTGCCGACGAACTCAGGCGCGTGCGTGGCGCCGAAGTTCATCCCGGCGGCGCCGAGCGCGCCGCTGAGCAGGACCGTGGCCCACGCCGCGAGGTGCGGCGTCAGCGACAGAGCGATGGCCGGTGCGTGCTCCGCCGGCGTCGTCTGGAACGCCTGCGCGCAGATCAGCATGCCGATGTAGAGCAGGATCGGAGAGATCGCGACCACCGGGATGACGGGCGAGCAACAAGAGATGACGCCGAACCACGACAGCACGATCACCATCAGGCCGGTCGCCGCCGAGTAGCCGATGCGGCCGCCCATGGCTTTCCAGCCGGGATGGCCGATGTACACCGCGTTGATGAAAGGGTTGCCCATCAGGCAGCCGATCAAGCTGACCACGCCGTCCGCGGTCAGCACGCGGGTGGTCGGATAATGGTCTCCGGCCGCTTCCGCGGACTCCACGTTGTCCATGGCTTCAACCAGATCGTAGATGCCGTAGGGAACGGCGGTGATCAGGATGACGCCGAGATACTGGAAGCCGGAGAAGACGTGATCGAAGGCTGGCAACGGCACCGAAAAGCCGAAGCTGGAGAACGCCGACTTGACGCCGCCGACCGACAAGCCGCCGAGGCCGAGGCCGAAAATATTCGAGCCCCAGGCGATCAGCGTGCCGACGGCGATGGCAACGAGTCCCGCCGGAATGCCCTTCGGGTAACGCACGCCGCCGAACCAACTCGCCATGATAATGGCAAAGCAGGTCAGGCCGATGACCGGCGTCATGAACATTTCAAGCGCCGGGCGCATCGCGATGAATGTGACCGAGACGCCGGCGAGCGTGCCGAGCAGGGCCGCGCGCGGCGTGATCTTGCGCACGATGGGCGCGATGAAGCCGCCGATCATCAAAATGAAGCTCTGGAAGAACACCCAGACGAGGCCCGCCTCCCAGCCTTTGATCGGGTCGCCGGTCGTCAAGGCGATCGGCAGCATGATCACAAAGGTGACGATGAACATGTGCGGCACGCTGATGCCCGAAGGCAGTGCGCAAACGTCACTGCGGCCGGTCTTCTTCGCCAGGTCGTAGGCGAGATAGGCATAATAGAACGTGCTCAGGCACATCATCAGACCGAGCGCGGGCAGGATGCGTCCGAACACGATCGAGTCGGGCATCTTGATGACGAACGCAACAAGCCGGTGAGCACCAGCATGTTGACGAGAATGTTGGTGCCGAAGCCAAAGAGAGCGTTCAGTCGCCCGGCGTCCATAGCGTAGGTTTAAAGCCTGTCGTACTTGTCGTAGCCATCTGCTTAACTCCCCCATTGACCGGCGATTTGCGTGAGCGTCTCGAAATTAGAGTCAGGCGCCTTTTGTTCCGAAGGCATGGCGGCGAGCAGTTCTTGCGATCCCGTCACCAGCCGAAGATGCCGCCCTGCGCCTTGATCATCGCCAGGCCCATTTTGTGGAATTCCGGAAAATACGAACCGCAGCAGTCCGACAGCACGATGCAGCGGAAACCGCGATCGTTGGCTTCGCGCACCGTGGTGTTGACGCAAACTTCGGTGGTGACGCCGCAGACCAGCAGATTCTCGATGCCGCGGTTGGCCAGGATCAGGCCGAGATTGGTGGCGTAGAATGCGCCCTTGCCGGGCTTGTCGACGACCGGCTCGCCGGGCGATCGGGTAAAGCTCGGAAATGATGTCGTGCGCGGGCTCGCCTTGAATAAGAATGCGGCCCATCGGACCGGGATCGCCGATGCGTTTGCTCGGCGAGCCGCGCTCGACCTTGCGCGGCGGCGCATCGTGCATGTCGGGACTGTGGCCTTCCCGCGTATGGATGACGAGGATCGCGGCTTTGCGCGCCGCCGCCAGCACTTGGCGGCAGGGCTCGACCGCGGCTTTGAGCAATCCGACGTCGTTGCCGAGCGTCTCGCCGAAGCCGCCCGGCTCCAGGAAATCGCGCTGCATATCGATGATAATGAGCGCGGTGCGGGAAAGATCGATGCCGATGTGCTCGGCTCCGCCGTAATCTGGGTCATCATGATGTCCCTTTCCGTCCGACGTGCGCGATGCAAAAGGGCATTTGCGCAGCGTTCAGCGCTTTAGGAGACACTCAGCAAGTCGCGTGCCACTGCACACAATGCGGGAAAATTGCACAAAGTGTAGGCGATTTTGGCGATTCGGTCAGAATTCCATTGGGTTATCAATTCTCTCAAGCCGCCTGCGAATTAGGCAAACTCGGTCCTCGAACGCGTGCGTGCTGAAATAATGGGCGATACGCTCAAAGGCGCGGCGCGATTCGCAGGCGGTTGACGGTATTCCGCGCCATGCGCTACGGCGAAAGAAGGTCACGAGGCAAATCATGGGCTATCTCGTTGTGTTTCTCGGCGGCGGCATTGGCGCCGCGCTGCGCCACGGCATCAACATGGCCGTCGGCCGCGCGCTCGGTACCGCGTTTCCCTACGGCACGCTGCTGATCAACATTACCGGCTCGTTGGTCATGGGGATCGTCGCCGCATATTTCGCCTTCAAAGGCGACGCCTCGCAGCATTGGCGGCTGTTTCTCACCACCGGCATTCTCGGCGGCTACACCACATTTTCGGCGTTCTCGCTCGACGCAGCCCTGCTCTACGAACGCGGCGAATTGGGCTTGGCGGCGCTGTACGTGATTACGTCAGTCGCGATTTCGATTGCAGGCTTGTTCGCCGGGTTGGCGCTGGTGCGCAGCTTCACTTAACCGCCGTCGCGCGGGACACGCTCACTCCATCGGCCTCATGCCGAGATTGTCCAAGAGCGCCATGTCGCGGTCACGGCCGGGGTTCGGCGTGGTCAGCAACTTGGGCCCATAGAAAATAGAGTTGGCGCCGGCGAGGAAGCACAAGGCCTGCGTCTCCGCGCTCATGTCCTCGCGGCCCGCGGAGAGCCGCACCACCGAGGCTGGCATCGTGATGCGGGCCACGGCGATGGTGCGCACAAAATCGAGCGGGTCGAGCTTGCCGGCAACGGCGAGCGGGGTGCCTTCAACCTGCACCAGCATGTTGATCGGCACGCTTTCCGGATGCTGCGGCAGCGTGGCCAGCGTCGCGATCATGCCGACGCGGTCCTCGAGCCCCTCGCCCATGCGACAATACCGCCGCAGCAGACATTGATGCCGGCGGCGCGCACGTGGTCGAGCGTATCGAGGCGATCCTCATAAGTGCGCGTGGTGATGATGGTGCCGTAGAATTCCGGCGAGGTATCGATATTGTGGTTGTAGTAATCGAGGCCGGATTGTTTGAGCCGCGCCGCCTGATCGCCGGTCAACATGCCGAGCGTGGCGCAGGTCTCAAGGCCCATCGCTTTGACGCCTTCGACCATGGCGCAGACATTGTCGAGGTCGCGGGTCCTTCGGCGCACGCCAGGCCGCGCCCATGCAGAAGCGCGAAGCCCCGCCTTCTTGGCCGCGCGCGCCTCGGCGAGCACGGCATCGAGCGCCATCAGCTTTTCGGCTTTGACACCGGTGTCGTATTTCGCGCTCTGGGGGCAATAGGCGCAATCTTCCGGGCAGCCGCCGGTCTTGATCGACAGCAAGGTCGAAATCTGCACCTCGGTCGGATCGAAATTCTCCCGATGCACCGTTGCCGCGCGAAACATCAGCTCCGGAAACGGCAGGGCAAACAGCGCCCGCACCTCATCGCGCGTCCAATCGTGGCGCGGCAGATGGGCCGCCAAGGCTGGTCTAACATCGTGCGCAAGCGACATTCCAGGAGCCTTTCGCGAGGGTCGGGCCTGCTTTTAATCACTTATATCAATTCCGGCAAAGGGTTGGGCAAGATTTCGCCGGATTGAGCGGCCTTTTGTGGCATGGTAGCCTTGCGGCTTGCGAAAATTGGGCTCTTTGCAAAATCGGGCTCTTGGCAAAAACCGGGTGGCGTCATGGCAATCTTACGCGCGTTGATGGTTGGCTTATTGCTGACGGCGAGCATCGCCGGACAAGCCTATGCCCAGCGCAAGACAAATGTGCCGGATAGTCCTTACCGTGCCGAGGAAGAACAGAAGCGGAAAGAGGGCGAGGCGATCGACCAACAATACAAGGCCACGCTGGACCGGACCAACCGGGGCCCGGCCGAAAAGGTCGTCAACGACCCGTGGTCGAACATGCGCGGCACCGACGACACCAAAGCCAAGCGTTAAGGCATGAACCGGCAAACCATCACCCGTGTCGTCGCGGTACTGACCGGAGCCGCAGTCTTGTTCGGACTCGAACAAGGGCTCGGCTTGCAATTGTACTTTGCTATACCGCTGGCCGCAGTCGCCTATCTCGCTACCTTGGTCGGGCTCGGCCTGCTGCTCGGCGTCGAGCCTAAGACAAAAACTTCAAAATAAGTCTTAGCTACCAGCGGTGCCGCCAGCCCCAGCCGCCGCGATAATAAGGGCCGCCGTAGCCGTAATAATAAGGCGGCGGCGGTCCGTAATAGACCCGCGGGCTTTCCACCACATAGTCATCGTCGGCGTAGACTTGCGGCGCCGGCCTTGGAACCGACGCGGCGCGTTGCGGCACGCGGCCGCTCATGTCGAGCGTGCTCTCCTTGGCAAAGCCGCTCTTGTCCTGCCAGGTGACGGTGCACCAGCCTTCGGTGCAATCATTGGCGTCGATCAGGCTGCCGCCGGGAATTTTCGCCACCACTTCGCTGGTGGTGCCGGGCGCGGCGCGCAAGTTGACGGTGCTGGCGACATAAGCGGGCTTTGCATTCGCCATCGCCGTCGCACTCAGAAGAATTCCGAAACACACGATCTGCGGCATGAGTCGCATGGGTTTTCTCGCTGTCCTTGTCATCCCCTGAAAGACCGGGACGGTGAAACCTCTCCCCCAAAAACGGCGGGATCGGGGCGGATTGTTCAGGCCTTTACTCCCTGCAAATAGGCAATGGCTTCCAAACCGGCGATGCGGCCGAATACAAAGGCGCGCAGCACAGACACGGCATTCGGCGCGGTCGCGTAAAAATGCCCGGTAATCTCGCCGGCCGCAAAAAGCCCTGGGATCGGCTGACCGCGGCGCAGCACCCGGGCGCTGTTGTCGGTGGCCAAGCCGCCGAACGTATAGGCCACCGCGCCGATCAGCGGATAAGCCAGGAACGGCGGCTCCGTTATGGCGCGGGCCCAGTTCGATTTCGGCGGCTTGAGGCCAGGCGCCGCCGCGAGCTTGTCGCACAGCGTGGCGTCGAAGGCCTGCGGATCGCCGGTGCAGGCCGCGTTGTAAGCCTCGACCGTGGCGGCGAGATTGCCAGCATCGATGCCGATGGCCTTGGCGAGCTCGGCAATTGTATCGGCGCGCAGCGGCGGCACTTCGGAACGGATGGCGCGCTCGTAGCCCTCAATGTCGAGTAGCCGGCGATCGAGAATCGCATAAGCGATGCTGCCCGGCGTCTGGAATTGTATGTGGCGCGCGAACCATTCCCAGGTCTCGTGCACCAGCCCGCCGCCTTCGTCGAAAAACCGCTGGCCGTTTTTGTCGACGACGATGCCGTACGGATAGACCAGCACCACCGGTGCCGAATTTTTCGACCGCGCATCGACCGGCTCGGCGTGCATGCCGCGCCAATCGCCGCCGCGATCGGCGCCGAGCGCCAGCGCCATGGCGATGCCCTCGCCGGTGTTGAATTTGCCGCCGGGCGAGATGAGCTGCATGGTCTCGGCGCCGGCGCCGAAATGCTCGCGCATGGTGGCGGCGTTGCCTTCGAAGCCGCCGCAGGCGAGCACCACCGCGTCCGCCGGAATTTCCTCATGCACGTCGCCATGCGCGACCTTGAGGCCGCTCACATGGCCGTTGTTGTCGGCAGCCAGCGCTTGCGCCGCGCAACCGTGCCGGAAAATAACACCGGCGGCTTTGGCGGCTTGCGCGAGCTTGTTGACGATTGCCGGGCCGCCGCCGACCGGCTGAATACGCGGCGGGCCTTTCGCCAGATAATAAGTCGGCTGGATGAACTCGACGCCCTGCGCGGCGATCCATGCCACCGTCGCCGGCGCGTCGCGCGCCAGCCGCGCGAAATAGGTCTCGTCGCCTTGGTAGTGCGTCGCCGCCAGCATGTCGTGGACGAAAGTGGTTTCGACGCGATCGACCGCGGCCATGCGCATGTAAGACGGCGACCAGCGCGTATTGCCGCCGGCTTCCTGCACGGAAGCCTTGTCCACCAGCGTGACGGCCATATCGGAACCGCGCGCGGCTTGCGCCGCGGCCAGCGCTGCCGCAAGCCCGGCCGCGCCCTGGCCGACCACGATGAGATTTTTGCCCGGCATCGTCATTCTCCATTGGAAAATAGCACGCCAATCGAAAGCCGTCTGCGCTTGCCACGTGCCGTCGCTCTGTGAGAAAAGCCGCCTTATGACAGACACCAAGCCCGACGCCCCCGCTTTGCCGGACCGCCTGTGCAACGATCCGCGCAGTCCCTATTTCAACGCCGATGTGCTAGCGCACGACGTCGGCATCCGTTTCAAGGGCGCGGAAAAGACCAACGTCGAGGAATATTGCATCAGCGAAGGCTGGATCCGCGTCGCCGTGAACAACGCCAAGGACCGCTACGGCAACCCGCTGACTATCAAGCTTACCGGCGCGGTCGAGCCCTATTACAAGAGCAAAATGCCGGGCTGATGCGGCCGGACGATTGAGGCGCGCGATGAAGATCTCAATCCTCGACGATTATTTCGATACCATCCGCACGCTGCCCAGCTTCGCCAAGCTCGCGGGCCACGAGGTCGAAATCTGGAACGACCACATCCCGGATGCCGATGCGCTGGCCGGGCGGCTGCGCGACACTGACGTGCTGGTGCTGATCCGCGAGCGCACCAAAATCAGGGCGCCGCTGCTCGAGCGCCTGCCCAAGCTCAAGCTGATCAGCCAGCGCAGCGTGTTTCCGCATATCGATATCGATGCCTGCACGCGGCTCGGCATCTTGGTGTCGTCGAGCCAGCATCCCGGCACGCCGTGTTATGCCGACGCCGAATTGACGTGGGCACTCGTTTTGGCGGCGGTGCGGCAGCTTCCGCAGCAGATGGCCTCGCTGCAAAGAGGCGGATGGCAGATCGGCGTCGGCACAACGCTGCGGCAAAAGACGCTCGGCATCTACGGCTACGGCCGCATCGGCCAGGTCGTCGCAGGCTATGGCCGCGCCTTCGGCATGAACGTTGTCGTCTTGGCGCGGGAAGCGACGATGGCGCAAGCGCGCGCCGACGGCTATGCGACCGCCGCCAGCAAGGCCGCGTTCTTCGAACAAAGCGACGTGCTGTCGCTGCATATGCGGCTGGTCGACGCCACGCGCCACATCGTCACGCGGGCCGATCTCGCGCGCATGAAGCCCAACGCCTTGATCGTGAACACCAGCCGCGCCGGACTGATCGAGCCGGGCGCGCTGGTCGAGGCGCTGCGCGCCGGACGTCCCGGCATGGCGGCCGTCGACGTGTTCGAGGACGAGCCGCTGCGCGACACCAGCCACCCGCTGCTGAACATGCCGAATGTCGTGTGCACGCCGCATATCGGCTACGTCACGCGCGAGGAATACGAGCTGCATTTCATCGACATCTTCGACCAGATCCTCGCCTATATCGCCGGCACGCCGATCAACGTGGTCAATCCCGCCGTGTTGAAAGCCGTGCGCCATGGATGACGGCGACGTCCGCGATCGGATCGGTGAGCTTGAAGAGCGCATCGAGCGTTTGAACGAGTCGATCGCGCGCTGCCGAAAGATTTCGGTCGGCGCGAAAATCGCCATCGCGGCGGGCGCGTTGTGGTTCGCGGCATTTCTGGTGCGCATCGTCTATTTTGACGCGACGTTCTTTGTCGCGGCGCTGACCGCCATGCTCAGCGGCGTCGTGCTGCTCGGCTCGAACGCGACCACCTGGGATCAGACGCAAGCCGATCTCAACGCGACGGAAAAAATGCGCGCCGATCTGATCGGGCAGATCGAGTTGCGGCTGGTGAGCGAACGGCCGACGCTGCATTGAGCTTCGGCGCGCGGCATTGCTTCGTGCATTTTCCGGGTTCAGTTTTCAAACAGCCATTCAATTCGTCATTTCGGGACGGTGCGAAGGACCGGGCCCGGAATCCATAATCCCGGCGCCGCGGAGTATGGATCCCGGGTTCGCGAACTGCGCTCACGCCCGCAGGGGTTAGCCTTGTAGGGTGGGCCGAGCGCAGCGAAGCCCACGGCGATCTCACCCGGAAACGCGTGGGCACAAAGCAAGTACGCCTCTGCCCACCCTACGCCGCGTCGCGCGGGATGACACGGGTAAGCCGCCGTTCTTAGCCGGTTGTTGACTAAGCCTGCACCGAGTTCCACCCGGTTAACGAGCGGATTACCGCCATTGGCTATGCCGGCTGTGGGGATGGGGTCAAAAATCAGTGTCCAGCGGTCGCGCGGAGTCCGATCTATCTCAGGCAATGGTACCGAAGCGCCCGCTCAGGCGGGTGGTCGCCGCCACCTTGGCGATCGTGCTGTGCTTTTGCCTGATCTGCGGCAAAGTCCTACTCGACGCCCGCCACGCCGCCGCGCAACGGGCGCTGGAGGTTGCGACCGGCCTGGTCGCGACGCTGACGTCCGATGTCCAGCGCAACATCGAGAGCTATGACCTGTCGCTGCGCGGCGTCATTGACGGCCTGGAATTTCCCGAGATCACACAGGTCAGTCCCGCGCTCCGCCAGGCGATTCTGTTCGACCGTTCGTCGACGGCCAAGCACCTGCACGCCATCGTGCTGCTCGACGAGAACGGCATCGTGCGCCTGGATTCACGAATGGCGTTTCCCGAGCCCACGAGCCGGGCCGGCCGCGATTATTTCAAAATTCACAAAGCTGACGAATCGGCAGGGATTTTCATCAGCGAGCCCTACGTAACGCCGGTGACGCACAAGCAGGTCATCGCCATCAGCCGGCGGCTAACGCATGCCGACGGCGCCTTCGCCGGCGTGGTGGTCGGCTCGGTGGAGCTTTCGTATTTCCAGGAATTGTTCAAGCAGGCGGCGCTCGGCCAAAGCGGCAACATCACGCTGTCGCGCATGGACGGTAAGCTGCTGGTGCGATGGCCTTATCAAGAAGCCATGCTCGGGCGCGACCTCAAGGGCGGCGAACTCTACAAGCATCTCGCCGATGCGCCGAGCGGGTCATTCGAAACCGATGCCGTGACCGACGGTGTGCACCGCCTCATCGTCTATAGCCGGATCGGCGACCTTCCGCTGGTCATCGGCGTCGGCCAGGCCACCGCCGACATCTACGCCGATTGGCGCAATTATGCCTTCACCATCGGGTCGCTGATCGCGTTGCTGTGCGCGCTGAGCATCCTGCTGACATTATATCTCGCCGGCGAGATGAAGCGGCGCGGTGCGGCGGAAACCATGCTGGCGTCGCTTGCCCGTACCGACGGCCTGACGGGCCTCGCCAACCGCCGCCATTTCAACGAGGCGATCGACCGCGAATGGCGCCGCGCCTTGCGCGACAGCCGGCCGCTCGCTCTGCTGATGTGCGATGTCGACCTGTTCAAGGACTATAACGACCGGCACGGTCACCAGGCCGGCGACAATCTGTTGCAAGCGATCGCCATGGCGATGACCCAAAGCCTGCACCGCGCGACCGACATCGCGACGCGCTACGGCGGCGACGAATTCGCGATCCTGCTGCCGGGAGCAAACGTCGCCGAAGCGACGCTGGTTGCGGAACAGGTACGCAACCGGCTGGCGGCGATCTGCGCCGAGAACAACATCGCGCCGGCGTCTATGAGCGTCGGCGTCGCGTCGGGCGTGCCAAGACTGGGCGAAGACCAAAGCTGTCTCATCAGCGCCGCCGACGAGGCCGCCTATCAGGCCAAGAAGTTCGGCCGCAACCGCATCGAAGCCGCCGCACCGCGCATCGGCAGACCGAGCCTGGTGGCGGCGTCCGACCGCGATTGCGCGGCGTAGCCTCCGGATAGGCTTAAAAAAGAAGAATCCGGCCGAGGCGGCCGGATTCTCCTGTCGTGCCGCGGCCAACGATCAATCGTGGCGGCGGTGCTTCTTGATGACGACGACCTTCGCGTTGTGATGGCGCCAGTCGCTGCGATGCCGCACCTCGCGATGCATGCTGCGACCGTGATCCGTTTTGATCACAATCGCCTGGGCGCTAGCGGTGGCGACAGGAACGGCAATGCTGACCGCGCCCAAAGCCGCGCAGGCAATAAGAATAGAACGCATGGGTTTCCTCCAAATGGCAATGATTCACCGATGAAAGGCAACGAGCGGGCGCACGCTCCGTTCCAATTATTTTTCTGAAGGCCCGTTCAGAGTGGAACTATAGCGTTATTGCTTCGAATGAACTTGCGGCAAACTCGGCACGCTCCCTCTCCCCTCGGGGGAGAGGGTTGGGGTGAGGGGGCGAGTGGCTCTCGATAAACTATAACCCCTCACCCGGATCGCGTTCCGCGATCCGACCTCTCCCTATGGGAGAGGTGAAAGCTGCGGCCAATGGCGACTCAAACGCAAGCAATTGTGATCTAACGGACCGATCCGCGTGTAAGGGAGGAGGCCGTGCAAACGCGATCCCCGCCTGCGCGGGCACGACAGATTTTCTTACTCCGCCGCTTCCATGCGCGGGCGGACCGCCTCGACCTTCGCGGCGCAGAACTTGAATTCCGGAATCTTGCCGAACGGGTCGAGCGCCGGGTTGGTCAGGAGATTCGCCGCCGCCTCGACGTAAGCAAACGGGATGAACACCACGCCGTCCGGGACGGCATCGTCCTGGCGCGCGGCCAGTTCGACCTCGCCGCGGCGCGTGGTGACGCGCACCATATCGCCGGGCTGGATGCCGAGCCTTTCGATGGTGCCGCGCGACAACTGCGCGATGGCCGAGGGCTCGATGGCGTCAAGCACGGTCGCACGCCGCGTCATCGAGCCGGTGTGCCAATGCTCGAGCTGGCGGCCGGTCGAGAGGATGAAGGGGTATTCGTGGTCCGGCGTCTCGTTCGGCGGCTGGAGCTTCGCCGCGACCAGCTTCGCCATGCCGTTCGGGCGCGGAAAGCCCTTGTCGAACACCACGTCGCGGCCGGGCTTGTCCGGCGCGTCGGTCGGATAGGTGACGTGCTCCTCGCGCGCGACACGGTCCCAGGTGATGTTGTCGAGCGCCGGCATCAGCCGCGCCATTTCCTCGAACACTTCGCTGACGTGCTTGTAATTCCACGTCTCGCCCATGCGCTGCGCGAGGTCCTGGATGATCCACAGGTCCTGCCGTGCCTCGCCCGGCAGCGGCAGCGCCTGGCGGCCCATCTGCACCTGGCGGTTGGTGTTGGTGACGGTGCCGTCCTTTTCCGGCCAGGCCGAAGCCGGCAGGATGACGTCGGCGTAAGACGCCGTCTCGGTGACGAAGAGGTCCTGCACCACGAGATGCTCGAGATGCGCCAGCGCGCCGCGCGCGTGGTTCAAATCGGGGTCGGACATCGCCGGGTTCTCGCCCATAATGTACATGCCCTTGATCTCGTCGGCGTGCACGGCGTCCATGATCTCGACCACGGTCTTGCCGCGCTTGGGGTCGAGCTTCTTGCCCCAGGCTTTTTCATACTTCGCGATCTGCTCCGGATTCTCGACCGACTTGTAGTCGGGGAAGAACATCGGGATGAGGCCGGCGTCGGAAGCGCCCTGCACGTTGTTCTGGCCGCGCAGCGGATGCAATCCCGTGCCCGGACGGCCGACCTGGCCGGTGATCAAAGCGAGCGCGATCAGGCAGCGCGCATTGTCGGTGCCGTGGGTGTGTTGCGACACGCCCATGCCCCAGAAGATGATGGCGGTTTCGGCCCGCGCATAGGCGCGCGCGACTTCGCGCAGCGTGTCGGCCGGAATGCCGCAGATCGGCTCCATCTCCTCCGGCGTGAAATCCTTGACGTGTTCCTTGAGTTGCTCGAAGCCCTCGACATAAGTCTGCACGTATTGCCGGTCGTACAGTTCCTCGCCGATGATGACGTTGAGCATGCCGTTGAGCATGGCGACGTCGGTGCCGTTCTTGAACTGCATCATCTTCCAGGCGTGGCGCTTCATCGCGGTACCGCGCGGGTCCATGATGACGAGCTTGGCGCCACGCTTGGCAGCCTGCTTGAAGAAAGTGGCGGCGACCGGATGGTTCTCGGTCGGGTTGGCGCCGATGACGATGATGAGTTCGGAGTTCTTGCACTCGTTGAAGGTCGCGGTGACGGCGGCCGAGCCGACACCCTCCAGCAGCGCAGCCACCGACGAGGCGTGGCACAGCCGCGTACAGTGATCGACGTTGTTGGAGCCGAAGCCTGTGCGCACCAGCTTCTGGAACAGGTAGGCCTCTTCGTTCGAGCCTTTGGCCGAGCCAAAGCCGGCCAGCGCGCGCGGGCCGTCGCGGTCGCGGATTTTGATGAGGCCGGAAGCGGCGCGCTCCATCGCCTCTTCCCAGGTGGCTTCGCGGAAATGCGTGTAGGGGTTTGCCGGGTCGACCAGGTCGTCGGCGGCTTTCTTAACGCCATCCTTGCGGACCAACGGCTTGGTGATGCGCTGCGGGTTGCTGACGTAGTCGAAGCCGAAGCGGCCCTTGACACAAAGCCGCTGCTGGTTGGCCGGGCCGTTGCGGCCCGAGACCGAAATGAGCTTGTCGTCCTTGATCTGATAGGTGAGTTGGCAACCGACGCCGCAATAGGGGCAGACGCTGTCGACTTCGCGGTCGGGCGTGAGCGCGCGCAGATTCTTGTCGGCGTCCATCACCGAGGCTGGCATCAACGCACCGGTCGGACAGGCTTGCACGCATTCGCCACAGGCGACGCAGGTCGAGGCGCCCATCGGATCGTCGAAGTCGAATACGATCTTCTCGCCATGGCCGCGGAAGGCCATGCCGATGACGTCGTTGACCTGCACTTCGCGGCAGGCGCGGACGCAGAGATTGCACTGGATGCAGGCGTCGAGATTGACCGCCATGGCCGGGTGGCTCTTGTCCGGCGCGGTCTTGCCGTGCGCGGGGAAGCGGCTGGTCTCGATGTTCATGGCGTCGGCCCAGTTCCAGAATTTGGAATCGGGATCGTGCGCGGCGGTCGCGCGCGCCGGCTGGTCGGACACCAGCAGTTCGAACACCATCTTCTGCGCGGTCTTGGCGCGGTGATTGACGGCATTGACCTTCATGCCGGGCGACGGCTTGCGGATGCAGCTTGCGGCCAGCACGCGCTCGCCTTCGATCTCGACCACGCAGGCACGGCAATTGCCGTCGGCGCGATAACCGGGCTCGGGCGAATAGCACAGATGCGGAATATCGGTGCCGAGGCGTTTGGCCACCTGCCAGATGGTCTCGCCCTCGCGCGCCTCGACTTGCCTGCCGTCGAGGATGAAGGTGATGGTCTTCGGGCCATCGGCCGCGCCGGAAATGCCGTCAATCGGGCCTTTGTGCTGCACGGCGGGGCGGCCTTCCGCGACATTACTGCCGCCGGCGGCGCCCTTTTTGTCGTGGCCGTAACCTACGGGCTTTTGAATGTCGGTCATGTGATCACCAAGTGCCCAACGGTTTCGTGAGTTCCTCGGGGAAATATTTCAAAACGCACAACAGCGGATTCGGCGCGGCCTGGCCGAGGCCGCAGATCGAGGCGTCGCGCATCGCGGTCGACAATTCGGTCAAAAGGTCCACGTCCCACGGCCCTTGCGCCATCAGTCTGGCCGCCTTCTCGGTGCCGACGCGGCACGGCGTGCACTGGCCGCAGCTTTCGTCTTCGAAGAACTTCATGAGGTTGAGCGCGACAGCCTTCATATCGTCCTTGTCGGAGAGGATCACAACCGCGTGGGAACCGACGAAACAGCCATGCGGTTCCAGAATGCCGAAATCGAGCGACAGGTTGGCCATCGACGCCGGTAAAATGCCGCCGGAGGCGCCACCGGGCAGATAGGCTTTGAAGGTGTGGCCGTCGGCCATGCCGCCGCAGAATTCGTCGATCAGTTCCTGCGCGGTGATGCCGGCGGGCGCGAGCTTGACGCCCGGCTTCTTGACGCGGCCCGACACCGAATAACTGCGGAAGCCCTTGCGGTCGTGGCGGCCATGCGAGGTAAACCACGCCGCGCCCTTCTCGACGATGTCGCGGATCCAGAACAGCGTCTCGACATTCTGCTCCAGCGTCGGCCGGCCGAACAGGCCGACTTGCGCAACGTAAGGCGGGCGATGACGCGGCAGGCCGCGCTTGCCTTCGATCGACTCGATCATCGCCGATTCTTCGCCGCAGATGTAGGCGCCGGCGCCGCGGCGCAGATGCAGCTTGGTGTGCTGCGACAGAGCCGCCGCTTCGACCTTCTCGATCTCTTCCAGCAGCATCAGCCGGATTTCGGGATATTCGTCGCGGATATAGATATATGTCTCCGGCGCCTCCACCACGTGAGCCGCGATCAGTACGCCTTCGATGAAACGGTGCGGATCCTGCTCAAGATAATGACGGTCCTTGAAGGTGCCGGGCTCGCCTTCGTCGGCATTGACCGCGAACATGCGAGGGCTTGGCTCCGCGCGCACCAACGTCCATTTGCGGCCGGTGGGAAATCCGGCGCCGCCAAGGCCGCGCAAACCGGAATCGCTCACGCTCTTGATCAACTCATCGCGCGTGCGCTTGCCGGACAGGCAATCCTTGAGCAGAGAATAGCCGCCGGCTTTTTGATAAGCGGCGAAATCGGTGGCGGGCTTGTAGGCGTGTGCATGCGGATTGTCGGCGACCTTGGCCGTGACCTTGTCCGGCGTCGCACCGAATACATGCACATGCCCGACCGCGGCGATCGGCGCGCGATCGCAGGCGCCCATGCACGGCGCGCGCACAACGCGCACCTCTTTGCCGAGAATGCCCGGGAGCTTCGCCAGCAAACTTTCCGAACCTGCCATGACGCAAGACAGAGAGTCGCACACACGCACCGTGATCGCCGGGGGCGGCGGGCCGTCCTTCACCACATCGAAATGCGAATAGAAGGTCGCGACCTCGTAAACCTCGGTGAGCGCCATCTTCATTTCGAAAGCCAGCGCAGCGAGACGCGGCGCGGACAGATGGCCGTAATGATCCTGGATGAGATGAAGATGCTCGATCAGCAGATCGCGGCGGCGCGGCTTGTCAGTCAGCAGAGCCTGAACGTCGGCGAGCGCGTCCGGCTCGACCTGACGGCCTTTCGGCGTGCGCCCCGGCTTACGACGGCCATCGCCCTTCCCGGTAAAGCGCGGCGGCGTCTGAATATTCATTGCTCTCTCCCAGAGCCTTGATTTGGAGCCATTCCAAAGGTGGAGGCAATAGCGCGCTTACCGTCGAACGATAGAAATTACCTATCAAACATGGCCCAGTTGTTGTATTTTTCGATCATGCAGAGGTATAAAGTGGCATGAGCATGGTTTGTTTCCGTTATTTCCAAAAGACGTAACTAAATCGTACGCGCGCATCTGCATCGTGGGACGCCGTCGTGATCGATAAACTCGAATTTATTCTCGCTTTGGCGCGCGAAAAGCATTTCGGACGGGCGGCCGAGGCCTGCGGCGTCACTCAGCCGACCCTGTCGGCGGGCGTGAAGCAGCTCGAGGAAACCTTCGGTGTCCTTCTGGTCAATCGGGGATCGCGCTTCCAGAGTTTTACGCCGGAAGGCGAGCGCGTTCTCGACTGGGCGCGGCGCATCGTCGGCGACGCCCGCGCCATGCGGCAGGAAGTGCATGCGCTCAAGCACGGCCTGGTCGGCCGCCTGCGGCTGGCGGCGATCCCGACCGCGCTGGCGATGGTGGAGACGCTGACCACGCCGTTTCGCGCGCGGCATCCGGCGGTACAGTTCACCATCCTGTCGCGCACATCGACCGAGATCCTGGCCCATCTCGACAATCTCGAGATCGATGCCGGTCTGACGTATCTCGACAACGAACCGCTCGGCCGCGTCACCGCCGTACCGCTCTACGAGGAACGCTATCGTCTGCTGGTCGCCGCGGACGCACCGCTCGGCGATCGCGATACCGTAACATGGGCCGAAGTCGCCAAAGTACCGCTCTGCCTGCTGACGCCGGACATGCAGAACCGCCGCATCATCGAGCGGCTGCTGCGCGACACCGGCATCGCTCCGGACATCACGCTCGAGTCGGATTCGATGATCCTGTTGTATTCGCACGTGCGCACCGGGCGCTGGGCCAGCGTGATGCCGGCGCGGCTGGCGGCAACGCTGGGCCTCACCGACACCAATATCCTGCGCGCCATCCCGATCGTCGATCCGGAAGCCAGCCACACCATCGGGCTCGTTGCGCCCGCGCGTGAGCCGATGACGCCGCTGACCGCGGCGCTGGTCGCGGAAGCGCGCCGCGTCGCGCCGCTGCTGGTGGATTAAAATCCATACGTATAGGTATTCGCTATAGCGAAATAGAAAATACCTATCGCGTCATTGCAATCACGCGGTTGATTTCCTCGGATGTCTCCCGGCACTGTTGATTACCAAAAACGCGCAAAAAAGCGCAAGGGCTAGGGGAAACGCATGGCAACAATCGATCAGCCGCTCACCGGCGGCGGTGGGCTTATCAATATTCTTGATCGCGATCACACGATCGCCAAAGCGGGTTTCAATCGGTGGCTGGTGCCACCGGCCGCGCTTTGCATTCATCTCTGCATCGGCATGGCCTACGGCTTCAGCGTGTTCTGGCTGCCGCTGTCGCGCGCCATCGGCGTCACCGCGGCAAAAGCCTGCCCTGACATGACGCTGGCGGAGGAACTGTTCACCACTACCTGCGACTGGCGCGTCGCCAGCATGGGCTGGATGTTCACGCTGTTCTTCGTTCTGCTCGGCGTTTCGGCGGCGATCTGGGGCGGCTGGCTCGAGCGCGTCGGGCCGCGTAAGGCCGGCTTCGTCTCGGCGCTGTGCTGGTCGGGCGGACTGATGATCGGAGCTCTCGGCGTCTATGTCCATCAGCTCTGGCTGATGTGGCTCGGCGCCGGCGTGATCGGCGGCGTGGGCCTCGGCCTCGGCTACATCTCGCCGGTGTCGACGCTGATCAAATGGTTTCCCGACCATCGCGGCATGGCGACCGGATTTGCCATCGGTGGCTTCGGCGGCGGTGCCATGATCGGGGCGCCGCTGGCGAATATCCTGGTCAACTATTTCAAGACACCGACTTCGGTCGGCGTGTGGGAGACCTTCGTCACCATGGGTGCGATTTATTTCGTGTTCATGATGATCGGGGCTTTCGCTTATCGCGTATCGCCGGCCGGGTGGCAGTTGGAAGGCTGGAAGGCGCCGGCAAAGGCCAACGCCATGATCTCGCAGCATCATGTGCATCTGAAAGATGCGCATAAGACGCCGCAGTTCTGGCTGATCTGGTGGGTGCTGTGTCTTAACGTTTCGGCAGGCATCGGCGTCATCGGCATGGCGTCGCCGATGTTGCAGGAGATTTTCGGCGGCACGCTGATCGGCAAGCCGGAGTTGGGCTTCACGCAACTCGCGGCCGATCAACGCGTGCTCATCGCCGGGATCGCGGCCGGCTTTGCCGGGCTGCTGTCGCTGTTCAACATCGGCGGCCGGGTGTTCTGGGCTTCGCTGTCCGATTATATCGGACGCAAGAACACCTATTACTGTTTCTTCCTCCTTGGCATCGCGCTGTACGCACTTGGGCCGTGGGCCGCCGGCATTCACTCCAAGGCGCTGTTCGTTGCCGCATTCTGCATCATCCTGTCGATGTATGGCGGCGGCTTTGCCACGGTGCCGGCCTATCTCGCGGACATGTTCGGCACGCAGTTCGTCGGCGCCATTCACGGCCGTTTGCTGACAGCCTGGTCGACCGCCGGCATCATCGGGCCGGTGGTGGTGAACTACATCCGCGAATTCCAACTGGCCGCCGGCGTGCCGCGCGACCAGCTCTACAACACCACCATGTATATCTTGGCAGGCATGCTGGTGGTCGGCCTGATCTGCAATCACCTGGTCAAGCCGGTTGCCGACAAGTGGTACATGAGCCCGGACGAAGTCGCCCGGCTGCAGGCCGCTCACGCCAAGAGCGATGCCGCGATCGTGCACGGCTCGTTCGGCATCGGCAAAGGCGGCTTGACGCCAAGGCGGCGTTGTTCTGGGCGGTGGTCGGGATTCCGCTGGCGTGGGGCGTGTGGAAGACCTTGGAAAGCGCCGTCAAGATCTTCTAGCGGCGAGACAATGCGGCGCGCCGTTTCTCGATGATCGGGAAACGGCGCGCTGTTTTTTAAGGACCAACTCATGGCGGCGCGGTTTTCATACGGCACGGTGCGGGAATCGCCGCGGACCGTGATCTACGCGATCCGTGTCATGGACGAGCTTATCGACGCCGCCGAAGCCGTCGATATCGCCGAGCGGATGCGCGAACGGCTTCAATCGCGCGGCGAATCCGCCACCGAGGTTGTGGTGGTGCAAGGCGACCGCAAGGAAACGTTGCGGCTGCACGGTACGGCCTATTCGGTCGGGCGCGTCCGCGCCGCGATGTTCAACGCGGCTATTCATTGGCGGCCGATCGACCTCGACTGACGACGCATAGCGTCGGCAACACGGCATTGGAACGGATTGGCTGCTACCGCCGTTATTGGGTGCCTGAACCGCTGACCCAAAGGCGCGCCATGATTACGCAGCTCAACCCGCCCCTGCCGCTCCACACGCCCAAAGGCCCGGGATTGGCCCATTTCGTCATCGACTACGGGCCGGAAGCCGACCTGATGTGGGTAGTGTTCATGGACAAAGACGGCGCCTGCTGGTCGGTGCCGAATCCAGAAATCCGCATCCAATTCAACTGGAGCATGGGCCGGCGCAAAAGTGAGCCGGAGCAGAATGCCACGCCCCTGGCGCCGGTGCATCGCGTGTTTCCGCGGACGGCCGAGTAAGCGCAGATGGCGGCCGACCTCAAAGTCTTTGGGTTTAATTGCAGCCTCAAGAGTGGCAACGACCGCGAGAGTTCGTCGACCGACGTGCTGATGGGGCAGGTGTTCGAGGCGCTGGCCGCGCACGGCGCCGAAGGCGGATTCGTCCGCGCCGTCGATTTCAACATCAAGCCGGGCGTGAAGTCCGACGAAGGCAAAGGCGACGACTGGCCCGACCTGCGGCGCCGCGTGCTCGACGCCGACATCCTGGTGATCGGCTCGCCGATCTGGCTCGGCCAGCCGTCGAGCGTCGCCAAGCGCATCCTCGAACGCATGGACGCCTTCCTCGACGAGAAGGACGACCGCGGCCGCATGCCGTCCTACAGCAAGGTGGCGATCGCGGCCATCGTCGGCAACGAAGACGGCGCGCACCACAGCGCCGCCGAAATCCTCAGCGCTTTGCTGGAAGTGGGCTTCACCGTGCCGTCGGGCGGCCCGACCTATTGGGTCGGCGAAGCCATGGGCAGCGACGAGTACAAAGATCGCAAGCCTTCGCCGAAACGCATCACCGATTGGAACAAGATGCTCGCGTCCAACGCCGCGCACCTGGCGCGGCTGTTGAAGGCGCAGCCCTATCCGGGGATCGCGGGCGGACGATAGCCGCCCAACTCAGGCCTGTGGATCGCTATCCGTCACGGTCTCGTAACTGTCCTTACGCTTGGCCCTTTCAATGCCTTCCATGATGAGGCCTTCGGCATCGGCGGCGTCGAGCCAGCGCACGATGGTGACCCACTTGCCTTTTTCCAGATCCTTGTAGTGCTGAAAAAAATGCGCGATCTGCTCGGTCATCACCGCCGGCAGATCCTTGTAGCTGGCGATGCCGGTGTAGAACGGATGAAGAGCGTCGACCGGCACGGCGAGGATTTTCTCGTCCGAGCCGGCCTCGTCCTCCATGAGCAGCGCGCCGACCGGGCGGCAGCGGATCACCGCGCCGGGCACCACCGGCACCTGGCTGATCACCAGCACGTCGCAAGGATCGCCGTCGCCCGACAAAGTGTGCGGGATGAAGCCGTAATTGCCGGGATAGAACATCGCGGTGTGCAGGAAGCGGTCGACGAAGATCGCGCCGGACCGCTTATCGAATTCGTATTTGACCGGGACGCCGCCGAGCGGAATTTCGATAACGGCGTGCACGTCCTTCGGCGGATTGCGGCGGGCGGTACCAGTTTGAGGTCCATGAGGATTCGTCCCGATTAATGGCGTGACGCCAAAAGCATTTGACCCGCCCCCGGATCATAGCCGGAGACGGGCCAAACTCTAAATCAGACAATTCTGACGGTGTTACGCCACCTTCTCCGACAGATGCCGGAACATGTTCTTCTTGGCCTCGTCGTCGTACTCGGTCTTGAACTTGTGCTTGTCCTTGAGCGCGACGGCGCGCGCGGCCGCCGGACGCGCGCTGATCTCGTCGACCAGGCGCTTGAGGTTCGGGAACTTGGCCCAGGCGTTCTCGCCCAGTACGTTCGGGATGAGCCGCGCCCAGCCCCACACCGCCATGTCGACGATGGTGTAAGGGTCGCCGAGCATGTATTTCTGCTTCGCCAGTCGCGCATCGAGAATGCCGAAATGGCGTTGCGCTTCGAAAGCGTAGCGGTTGGTGGCGTATTCGTTCTTCTCCGGCGCGTAGTTGCGGAAGTGCACCGACTGGCCCGAGTACGGTCCGACGCCAGAGGCAACGAACATCAGCCAGGACAGAAGTTCGCCGCGCGCCTTGTCGCCTTTGGCCGGCATGAACTTGCCGGTCTTTTCGCCGAGATACAGCAGGATCGCGTTCGAATCGAACACCGTGGCGTCGCCGTCGACGATCGCCGGCACCTTGGCATTCGGATTGATCGCCAGATAGTCCGGCTTGTGCTGGTCGCCCTTGCGGGTGTCGATCGGCATCGCCTCATAGGGCGTGCCGCTTTCTTCCAGGAACAGCGCCACCTTCATCGGATTCGGCGCGCCGGAATAATAGAATTTGATCATGTTTCGCTCCCTGATTTTTAAAATCGGCACATAGCATCACCCCGCTCATTCCCGCGCAAGCGGGAATCCAGCAGAACTGGGTCCCCACTTTCGTGGGGACGAGCGGAAGTGCTTAGAACAACCCGACGATCTTGCCATCGGCGCCGACGTCGATGGTGTCGGCGGCCGGCACTTTCGGCAGGCCTGGCATGGTCATGATCTCGCCGCACACCGCCACGACGAACTCGGCGCCGGCCGACAGCCGGACCTCGCGCACGTTGATGGTGTGATCGACCGGCGCGCCTTGGCGTCCGGGTTGGTCGAGAACGAGTACTGCGTCTTGGCGATGCAGACCGGCAGCTTGGCGAAACCCATCTCTTCCAGGTCTTGAGTTGGTCCTTCACCGACTTGTCGGCGGTGACGTTCTTGGCCCGGTAGATTTCCTTGGCGATGGTTTCGATTTTCGCAAACAGCGGCATCTCATCCGGATAGAGGAACTTGAGCTTGGCGGCGCCGCCTTCGGTCGCCTTGACGACTGCCTTGGCAACGTCGGCGGCACCCTCGCCGCCCATGGCCCAATGGTCGGCCATGATCGCCTCGACGCCGAGCGCCTTGCACTTGTCCTCGACAAGCTTGATCTCGGCGGCGGTGTCGGCGGAGAAGCGGTTAATCGAGATCACCACCGGCAATCCGAATTTGCGCATGTTCTCGACATGACGCTGCAGGTTCGACATGCCGGCTTCGAGGGCCTTGAGATCTTCCTTCTTGAGGTCGGCCTTCTGCACGCCGCCATGCATCTTGAGCGCGCGGATGGTGGCGACCAGCACCACGCAGTCCGGAAGTCAGGCCGGCCTTGCGGCACTTGATGTCGAGGAATTTCTCGGCGCCGAGGTCGGCGCCGAAGCCGGCTTCGGTCACCACGTAATCGGCGAGCTTGAGCGCGGTGGTGGTGGCGACCACCGAGTTGCAGCCATGCGCGATATTGGCGAAGGGGCCGCCGTGGATGAAGGCCGGCGTGCCTTCCAGCGTCTGCACCAAAATTCGGCGCAATCGCTTCCTTGAGCAGCGCGGGTCATGGCGCCGTGCGCCTTGATGTCCTTGGCGCGGATCGGCTTACGGTCGCGGGTATAGGCGACGATGATGTTGCCGAGGCGTTCCTTGAGGTCGTCGAGGTCCTTGGCGAGGCAGAAGATCGCCATGACTTCCGACGCCACGGTGATGTCGAAACCGGCTTCGCGCGGGTAGCCGTTGGCGACGCCGCCGAGCGAGCAGACGATCTCGCGCAACGCACGGTCGTTCATGTCGAGGACGCGGCGCCAGGCGACGCGGCGCGAGTCGATGCCGAGCGTGTTGCCCCAATAGATGTGGTTGTCGATCAGCGCCGACAGCAGATTGTGCGCCGAGGTGATGGCGTGGAAGTCGCCGGTGAAGTGCAGGTTGATGTCTTCCATCGGAATGACTTGGGCGTAACCGCCGCCGGCGGGCGCCTCCCTTCATGCCGAACGAGGGCCCGAGCGACGGTTCGCGCAGGCAGAGCATGGCCTTCTTGCCGATGAAGTTGAGGGCGTCGGTCAAGCCCACGGTGGTGGTGGTCTTGCCCTCGCCGGCCGGCGTCGGCGTGATGGCCGAGACCAGGATCAGCTTGCCGTTCTTCTTGTCCTTGAGCGACTTGACGAACTCCATCGACACCTTGGCCTTGTAGTGGCCGTAAGGCTCGAGATTTTCCGCGGCGATGCCGAGCTTTTCCTTGGCGATTTCCATGATCGGCCGCTTGGTGGCGGTCTGCGAAATTTCGATGTCGGATTTCGGATTCTGGTGCTGCGAGGCGGGCATGGGGATGATCCAATATACGGTTGTGTATTTCTAATGCGTCGATGATCGTTCTGATTTGTCATCACCGGGCTTGTCCCGGTGATCCCGCTTAGGTCGGCGCGGTGCGTCCCTAAGCGGGGTGGCCGGGACAAGCCCGGCCACGACAACGGTAAATCATGCGAACTTAGCTCCAACAGCGACGTTGGCGTCTTTCGCCCATTCGCCGGCGTCGAGTTTCTTGCCGTCGGCGGGCTGAACGCGGGTGACCTTGAAGCGGGCCGTCGGCGCAGACGACCGTGAAGCCGTCGGCCTCGACCGCGACGATCTCGCCGAGCTTGCCGGCGATGCCCTTGGGGGTCCTTGGCCGGCAGCGGCTTGGCGTCGAAAATCTTGACGGTCTTGCCGTCGAGCGTCGTCCAGGCGCCGGGCGCCGGATTGCAGCCGCGGATCAGGCGGTCGATCTGCTCCCACGGCTTGCCCCAGTCGATCTTGGCGTTGCCGGGGCCGCAGCGGCCTTCGTAGGTCGCCAGCGCCTCGTCCTGCTTGATGCGCGGCGCCTTGCCGGCTTTGACGAGATCGACGCCTTCGAGCATCGCCTCGACGCCCATCGGAAACAGGCGGTCGAAATAGACGGTGCCGAGCGTGTCGTTGGGGCCGATCGGCGTCTTCTTCTGAATGAGGATGTCGCCGGTTATCGAGGCCGTTGTCCGGCCAGAAAATCGACAGGCCGGTTTCCTTCTCGCCTTTGATGATCGGCCAGTTGATCGCCGAGGCGCCGCGATAGGCCGGCAGCAGCGACGGGTGATACTGGATCGAGCCATGGGTCGGCGCGTTGAGGAATTCTTCCGGCACGAACAAGGTGACGAAGGCCATGACCTGAAGGTCGGGCTTCAGCGCCTTGAACTCGGCCAGCACTTCCGGCTTTTTGTAGCTGTCCGGCTGCAACACCTTGAGGCCCGCCGCGAGCGCCGCTTCCTTCAGCGGATCGGCCTTGGCGCCTTCTTTTTCCGGCGCCACATAGACGGCGACGACATTCTCGCCGCGCTTGAGCAGCGCTTCCAGCACGGCCTTGCCGAAGGCCTGTTGGCCATGAACTACGATACGCATAATGGCTCTCCCCGAATTTCCCCTGAGTGTCATGCCCCGCGCAGGCGGGGCATCCAGCTCTTTTGCTAAGTGCTGGATCGTCCGCTTTCGCGGACGATGACAGTCGCGACTACGCCGCCTTTTCTTCCTTCTTCGGCGCGCTCAATGCGCCGGAGTTCTTGATCTCGGCAATATCGTTCGCCTTGAAGCCGAGCACGTCTTTTCAGGGATCTCGTCGGTGTGCTCGCCCAGCAGCGGCGAGCGCTTCACCTCGGTGATCGAGTCCGACATCTTGATCGGATTGCCGACCGATAGGTACTTGCCGCGGATCGGGTGATCGACCTCGACCACGGTGCCGGTCTCGCGCAAGGACGGCTCTTCGGCGATTTCCTTCATCGACAGGATCGGACCGACCGGGATATCGACGGCGTTGCAGGCTTCCATGACCTCGAACTTGGTGAGCGTCATGGTCCAGTCCTCGATGCGGCGGAAGATGGCCTTGAGCTTCGGCAGCCGCGCGCGCGGCGTGGCGTATTCTGGATCGGTCTTCCAGGTCGGCTCGCCGATGAGATCGCAGATCGGACCCCACACCGGCGCCTGGGTGATGAAATAGATGTAGGCGTCGGGATCGCTCTCCCAGCCTTTGCACTTCAAGATCCAGCCGGGCTGGCCGCCGCCAGAATCGTTGCCGGCGCGCGGCGTGGCTTCGCGGAACGGAATGCCCTCGCCGTACTGGCTGTATTCGGTGAGCGGGCCGGCCTTGAGCCGCTGCTGATCGCGCAGCTTGACGCGGCACAGGTTCAAGACGCCGTCCTGCATGGCGCACAGCACCTTCTGGCCGCGGCCGGTGCGGTTACGCTGGTACAGCGCCGAGACGATGCCGAGCGCGAGATGCAGGCCGGTGCCCGAGTCGCCGATCTGCGCGCCCGGTCACCAGCGGCGGGCCTTCGCGGAAGCCGGTGGTCGAAGCCGAGCCGCCGGCGCATTGCGCCACGTTTCTCGTAGACCTTGCAGTCCTCGTAGGGGACCGGGGCCGAAGCCCTTGACCGAGGCGACGATCATGCGCGGGTTGAGCTTGTGGATGTAGTCCCAGGTCAGGGCCCATGCGGTCGAGCGCGCCGGGCGCGAAATTTTCGACCAGCACGTCACAGCTCTTGATCAGCGCGTTGAGCACCCGCATGCCCTGCGGATGCTTGGAGTCGATCGTTATCGAGCGCTTGTTGTGGTTGAGCATCGTGAAATAGAGCGAGTCAGCGCCCTTCACGTCGACCAGTTGGCCGCGCGTGATGTCGCCGACGCCGGGGCGCTCGACCTTGATCACGTCGGCGCCAAACCACGCCAGCAATTGCGTGCAGGTCGGACCCGACTGCACGTGCGTGAAGTCGAGAATGCGCACGCCGTGAGCGCCTTGCCCGCCTGGCCCCACGGCTTGTTGGATGCCTTGGGCAGGCCCGCCCCGTTGCCGTTCGCCCTTCTTGGCGGCAGGCTTCTTCGCCACGAGCTTCACGACCTTGCGGGCGGATTTCTTCGCCGCCGGTTTCGACTTTGTCTTATTTGGTTTCTTCTTGGCCATTGTTGTCTCCTCCATCTGTCTCTCGGCCGTCATGCCCGCGAAGACGGGCATCCAGCTATATTCAAATGCTAGGTCCCCCGCCTTGGCGTGGGACGACGGCGGCGGGTCCTACTTCTTCTTCAACTTGCTCTGCGGGTTCAAGTTGCCGATGCGGCCGCTTTCGCTGCCAGCGGCCGGATCGAGCACCGCGTTGATGAGTGTCGGCTTGCCGGAATCCATCGCCGCGTTGACAGCGCGCTTCAACTCGTCGGGGGACGTCGCATTGACGCCGACGCCGCCGAAGGCCTCGATCATCTTGTCGTAGCGCGCGCCCTTGACGAACACCGTCGGCGCCGGGTCGGAGCCGACCGCGTTGACGTCGGTGCCGCGATAAATGCCGTCATTGTTGAAGATGACGATGCAGACCGGCAGGTTGTACCGGCAGATGGTCTCGATCTCCATTCCGGAGAAGCCGAAGGCCGAGTCGCCTTCGACGCACAGCACCGGCTTGCCGGTCTCGATCGCCGCGGCAATGGCGTAGCCCATGCCGATGCCCATGATGCCCCAAGTGCCGACGTCGAGGCGCTTGCGGGGTTTGTAGACGTCGATGATGCCGCGCGCGAGATCGAGCGTGTTGGCGCCCTCGTTGACGAGAATGGCGTCGGGCCGCTCCTTGACGACGGTGCGCAGCACGCCGAGCGCGCCGTGATAGTCCATCGGCACGTTATTGTTCATCAGCCGCGGCGCCATCTTGGCGACGTTCTCTTCGCGCTTTTTGCTGACGGCGCCGACCCAATCGGCCGGCGGGGCCGGCCACTTGCCCATGCCCTCGAGCAGTGCCGCGACGCAGGAGCCGATATCGCCGACCACCGGGGCGACGATCTCGACGTTGGAATCCATTTCCTTGGGCTCGATGTCGATCTGGATGAACTTCTTCGGCGCTTCGCCCCAGCTCTTGCCCTTGCCGTGCGACAGCAGCCAGTTCAGGCGCGCGCCGATCAGCATGACGACGTCTGAATCTTTGAGTACCGTCGAGCGCGCGGCGCCCGCGCATTGCGGATGGGTGTCGGGCAACAGGCCCTTGGCCATACTCATGGGCAGAAAGGGAACGCCGCTCTTTTCGACAAAGCTGCGAATGGCGTCGTCGGCCTGCGCGTAGGCCGCGCCCTTGCCGAGAATGATCAACGGCCGCTTGGCACTCTTGAGTACGTCGAGGGCGCGCTTGACCGATTCCGGCGCCGGGATCTGCGCCGGCGCGGCGTCGATGACCTTGACCAGCGATTTCTTACCGGCCTCGGCGTCCATCACCTGGCCGAACAGCTTGGCGGGCAGATCGAGATAGACGCCGCCGGGCGGCCGGAGACGGCGGCGGCGGATCGCGCGCGCGAGGCCGATGCCGATGTCCTGCGCGTGCAGCACCCGGAACGCCGCCTTGCACAGCGGCTTGGCGATGGCGAGTTGGTCCATCTCCTCGTAGTCGCCCTGCTGCAGGTCGACGATTTCGCGCTCGGACGAGCCCGAGATCAGAATCATCGGGAAGCAGTTGGTGGTGGCATGCGCCAGCGCGGTCAGGCCGTTGAGGAAGCCGGGCGCCGAGACGGTCAGGCAGACGCCGGGCTTTTTCGTGAGAAAGCCGGCGATCGAGGCGGCATAACCCGCGTTCTGTTCATGACGGAAGGACAGGACTCGGATGGCCCGCGGCCTGCGCCATGCGGCCGAAATCCGTGATCGGAATGCCGGGCACGCCGTAGATCGTGGTCAAGTCGTTGAGCTTGAGCGCATCGATGATGAGGTTTAAAGCCATCCGTGAGCTCCCGCTCCGCACCGGCGACATCTGCGCTTTTTTCTTTGATTGCCGCGTCAGACATGTGAATCCTCCCGTTTGTTCTCGTGAGAGCGTGCTCAATCCAGATAATCGGCGAAGCGCTCCACGTGCTCGGCCAAGCCGAGCGCGTGATCGCGCACCAGTTTCTCCGCGCGATCGGTGTCGCGCGCTTCCAGGGCTTTGATGATGTTCATGTGATCGCGGATCGAGCGATCCACGCGATCCTTTTCGACGATGGTCTTGCGCCGGATCATGCGCATGTGGGTGAAGAGATTTTCCGCCATCCCGATCAGCATGCGGTTGCCGCTGAGCTTGATGATGCTCTGATGGAATTCGATGTTGACCTCGGAATATTCGTCGAGGTGGGCGCGCAACCGGTCGCCTTCGAAAGTGGCGAACATCTGGCGCAGCGCGGAAATCTGTTCGCCGCTGGCAGCCTGGGTGGCGAGACGCGCCGCCATGCTTTCCAGTGCCGCCCAGGCGGTGATCATCTCGATCACTTCGCGTTTGGTCTTGCGCACCACGTAGATGCCGCGGCGCGGCACCATGCGCACGAAGCCTTCGCTCTCGAGCTGCGCCATGGCTTCGCGCACCGGGGTGCGGCTGATGCCGAAATCCTGCGCCAGCTTGCGTTCGTCGAGGCGGATGTCGTCGCGGTTGCGGTAGATGTCCATCGCCACGATGGCATTCTTCAAGGCCGCGTAGGCCTTGTGTTTGAAACTGGGTGTGGGTGTCGATCGGCGCCAGCGCCGGGCGGGATTCCAATGGCGGGCGTGCGGCCCGCGGCACTCGCGCCGCGGGCCCGCGAAGTCATACGACTGACGCTACGGTCCCGATTACTCATCACTGGTATACAATATGCCAGGTGAGCGGGCGCACGCAATATGAAATTGGCCATCTGAATGCCCGCGTGAAGTGCCCCGTCCGCGAGGACGGACGGGGGCACTTCTTGAGGTGAAACTTGGGTCAGACTTTGTTTGCTCTGCACCATCATCCGGCGGCGCATCGGCTTGAGCACGAACAAAGCCAAAGCCACCACGACGACGTTCATCGCCGCGGTCGCCGCAAAGACCATGTGCCAGCTTCCGGTCGAGGTCTTGATCAGATTGGCGACCGGCACCAGGAAGGCCGAGGTGCCTTTCGCGGTGTAGAGCAGGCTCAGGTTCACCGTGGCGAATTTCGCTCCAAACGTATCGGTGCAGGTGGATGGAAACAGGCTAAAGATCTCGCCCCAGGTGAGGAAGATCAGCGCGGCGAACAGCACGAAGGCCCACGGCGCGGTGCCGAGCGAGCCCAGGAGCCAATAAGCCACGGCGCCTAAGCCGAAGGCGATCGCCATCGTGAATTCGCGGCCGATATTATCCGAGATCCACCCGAACAGCGGACGCGCCGCACCGTTGGCGATATTGTCGATAATCAGTGCCGCCGTTCAGGGTGGTCGCACCGAAGAAGACGATGGAGTTTCCGACGTTAAAGTCGGCCGCGATCGGCGCGATCTGCGCTGTCGCCATCAAGCCGCTGGCCGAAACCATAACGAACATGATGTAGAGCAGCCAGAACACCGGCGTGAGCAGCACTTCCTTCGGCGTGAAGTTGCGCGCGGATTGGACCACCTTCGGCGCCGGCGCGGAGGCCATTTCGCCGGGGGCGGGACCGCGCAGCAACAAAGCTATCAGCAGCACCACACCCCCCTGGATCAGACCGAACCAGAGGAAGGCCGATTGATAGCCGTAGCTGTCGATGACATAGCGGATCGGGATGACGGGTGATGGCCGCGCCGGCGCCGTAGCCCGCCGCGGTGAGGCCGACGGCGAGGCCGCGCCGGTCGGGGAAACCATTTCACCGCCCTGACCGACGCAGGTGGCGTAGATCGCGCCGCCGCCGACGCCGGAAATCACGGCGCCGAGATACAGCATCGTGAGCGATTCCGCGTAGGCGTTGATGACCCAGCCGAGCGCCACGGTGACGCCGCCGAACGCGACCATGATCTTCGGCCCGCGTTGCGCGCCGAGGCTGTCGACGATCCAGCCTTCGATCGGGGTGAGCCAGGTTTCGAGCGCGATGAAGACGGCGAAGGCAAATTGAATCGAGGCGATCGACCAACCGTGCGCCTTGTTGATCGGATTGACGAAGAGCGTCCAGCCGTATTGCAGGTTGGCGATCATCACCATGCAGATGACGCAAAAGATTAGCTGACCCCAGCGCGTGTTTTCAGACACGCGTGAGCCGGCTGCCGAAGCAGTAGCTGCTGTAACTGTCATATATCCCTCCCCAGGGTTTTGCAGTTTCGAAATATTTTTGAGTGTCTTAGTTCGGCGATATCACTCCTTGGTCCATTTCGCGTAATGCGATCCGCCGGGACACTATTCTAGCGATGGGCAACTTGGCTAGATAGCCAGGGCGTAAACATTCGAAAATTTGATTTGCACATCAATGGCTAAGCCATGGGCGGAAGACGGTGGGAAACTTGTGCAGCGCGTCATTCTCGCGTGTGCGGCGTGGGTCGGGTGCAGAATCTAAAAAAATAAAATCATCCCGCCAAAACGACTTAGGCCCGGTTCAAAAAGAACCGGGCCTAAGTCGTGCGCTCAATTTGGTTGCGGGGGGTAGGATTTGAACCTACGACCTTCAGGTTATGAGCCTGACGAGCTACCGGGCTGCTCCACCCCGCGTCAATATTTTGTCTTAGATAATCAAAGACTTGGAAGCATGCAAGCCTTGAAAGGTTTTTGAGGATACATTTTTGGGCCTATTTTGGGCCTAACAGAGCAAACAAAATGAAACGAGCCCTCGTCTTGTTCGGAGCCGGTGCCTCCTTGGACTACGGCGCACCTTCGACTTCGAAACTTACCTCCGATATTGAGACGGGCAGTAATGTCCGACACGCTAATGCAGCGCGTCGGTGCGGACGTGGCATACAAAACAATCAAGACGGCTTTAGACGGATATCTCACAGACCCGAGCAACTTTGAGCATGTTTATCACTGCGCCCACGAGCTTCTGACGACTTTCACGGTTACCCCCGGTGCGGCAGACGAGTTTAAGCCGGTCTTGGTTCCCTTTCTGGATAACGTCCATAAGCTTTCTCGCGACAGCCTACAAATGCTGTGCGGGAAGATTGTTGAGGTGATCTACAGCACCGTCTCCGGTTGTTGCACAAGTTCCACCCTCGACTTGGGCACATTCGAACGCTTTCTTGAACGTATTCGAAGCGAGTACGTGACTCGCATCTACACCACTAACTACGACGATTTTCCGTTACAGGCTTGTCCCGACCTGTACGACGGGCTTCCAGCGGGCGGCATCGGGGGCACGCCTTTTCGACCTGGACGGCTTTTGGCACAAAGAAAGACATGACGGCATATTTCATCTGCACGGCTCTGTGCATATGGGATTTGGCAATCCTCCGACAGCGGACATTGGTGAACTCGTTTGGTTTAATAACCATGCCGAAGCTATAGCGCATTCAAATTTTTCTGGTGGTTCCACGCCGCGAATGGACGGAACGAGCATTTTGCGTACCGCTGTAATTACGGGCCTTGAAAAACTGTCTCGGGTACAGCAAAGGCCGTTAAATCATTTTTACTCCATGATGGCGCGCGATGCTATGCGCGCCGACATCATCTTCGTTATTGGCTCTGGCTTGGCAGACCTTCACTTGAACACTTGGCTAGCTGAGGCCCGCTGTCGCAACCAATCACCTCCTCTCTTGTACGTAGATTGGTGGAAAAATGGATTCGAAGACGACACTTATTTTGAAATCGACAGAAAAATTATTCAGCTTTTCCATCGGTTACGGGTACATATCACCGAGCATATGCGTGGCACTCGTATGGATGGCTGGGTCGTTTCACAGGACAATAGCGCGGCGGTATGGGATAAGGGCTTTTCGACTTTCCTGAATGCGCCCGATCAGCTTGAGCGAGTTCTTTCGCGACTGCTGGGCGCACGGAAACCCGGGCCTGTCTGTCGCGCCGTGCGTCGCGCGTACCGAAGATTCACCTAGGGCGTAAAATCCGACCATTTCCGGTGGGCGTTCGCGAGCGGCTCCGGCCTGCTGGTGCCTTTGATGGTGTCCGCGAGAATCTAAGCGGAACGCCGGACTGAAACGATTTCAAGTCTTACCAACAGCAATGAATGGCGATCTCAAAAACCTAGAACGGGCAAGTGGTCAATTTCGTCTATTCGCAAATGCTAGATATTTTTGACTCTGCTTGCTCCGCCCGATGGCTCAAAGTCATCTACTCCGTGAATCGCGGAATCTGACGGTATAGAGCGTCCTGTATATGGAAAGTTTCCCGGAGGCACTCCCTCCACGGTGGTCTTATTTGTATAAAAAACGGCCTGACGAGAAAGCCCGGTTTCTCTTCTGTTGCGCAAGAAAATCGCTTGAACGCTTATTTTATAAATTTCTCCGGGCTCGACATGCATAAGATTCAATTTGTATTCGACTCGTCCGTCGGGAAAGCACTTTATATACGCATCCGCTTGAAGGGATGGGCGGCGAATATGGCGCACCTTCTCTATTGGCACTGGTATATTGTGGGCCATTCTAATTCCTTACTTTTTCTCAGTCCAAATTTGATGTTTGATATCGTCCCAGATCGTCACGGCCGGTCTAACCGCACCGACGAATATCGCCAACGCTAACGCGGTTCCAAAAGCGACCATTGCTTGGCTTTTTAAACTCGTTTTATCGCGCACATGAGCGTCGAGATTTCGAAAAGAGTCTATTTGCGCGCGCTCAAAATCTTCTAAACGGGTATCGATTCCAAATTTGGCCGCTTCTACCCAAGTGATTTCGATCCGTTCGCGCTTGAGTGCTTCGAAGTGCTTTTCATCATATTTTTCGAGCAACTTTTGCGCGCGATCTTTAATTGCCACTTTTAACTCGGGCTTTATCGAGTGCAGATATTGCTTTAGGTCACCCGAAGATTCACTCTGGGCATAAGATATTGCAATTATGGAAATTAGAATTCTATCGTAAAGGCTTATTTCAGCTTGAACTGATTTCCAATCATCGAAAATGAAATTTATCGCATCGGCATTCTCGTCAGGCTGCTTGACTGGCTCAGCCGACGAAACGGACTTCGCCGCCAGCTCACCCGAGTTCTCTTTTTGCGGTAAGCCGGAATGCGACACGCCGTAACCTTTTTAATGCTTCTTCTGAAATTTGAGGCCCGTAGACCTCTAAGACTTCGCACTCTGCGCCCGTACTATCGGTATAAGTGTCCCCTGGCTTTTGTTTATCCAAAAAGGGGTTCCCGGTCATCTTCTTTTTACGGGTATTTTCGTCCATTGCATCCTCGCTGATTAGTGGAAACGCTTCTCGAACCGCGAAGGTTCACCGGCTCGAACCGGATCAGTCACCCGCCGTCCCTTGCCCACATTAGGACGATTTACCCATATCAGGCCATGGACGAGACGTGCGTATGGCCGAATCACTAAACACCCCGTTAAGAAATTACTCCGACGCCCCATCTGTTGCGTGACTCCTTTGCGGAACCCCCAACAATTAGAGGATAGCCCGCCCAGTCCCGGGAGAAGGGAAGCAATCGGCATACCAATGGGAACTTCGGACAATCAGGGAGAGCATGCGGACTTACGGCGTAAAATCCGACCACTTGCGGTGGGCGTTCGCGGGCGGCTCCGGCCTGCTGGTGCTTTTGATCGTCTCGGCGATCGCGTCCATGGCGCGTCCGTGGGAATCCGACCGGAACAGGTGGCCGTACCGATCCATGGTCACTTGCAGGGAGCTATGGCCCGCGAAGGTCTGCACTGTCTTGGGCGGGAGTCCGGCGTCGCTCCAGCAGGAGATCGCGAAGTGCCGCAGCGCATGCCAGTTGAAGAACTCCGGCACGTCGTTGCGCCGCTCTTTGAGCCAAGCCGCCGCAAGACGCTTGAACAGCGGACGCCATTTTGATTTCACCATGCCGTCGTGATTCCAGTAGGCACCCTTGTAGTTGGGGAATACGAGGTCATTGGATTTCGGATACTTGGTGAGCTTGCGCCAACCGCGCAGGGCTTCAAGCACGGCCTCGCCCAGGGGGATGGTGCGTAAACCGGCCCTCGTCTTTGGCACGTCTTCCTCCCGGTAGGCGTCAACGCGCGTCTCGACGAGCACTTCCCTGCGGTCGAAGTCGATATGGCTCCAGCGCAGCGCATGGAATTCTCCGGCGCGCAGGCCGGTGGCGGCCGCGACAAGGAGCATGACGCGGAAGCGGTCGTCGGCAAGGCCGATGAGCTGGCGCATGATCTCCTTGCTGGGCGGGGTGATCCGCTTCACCTCATCCTTGCGGGTGCCGATAACCTCAACGCCGTTCGCGGCATTGATCGCGATCAGGTCGATGCTGATGGCGTAATTGAGCATCACGCGGAGCATGCCGAGGATTTTGCGGGTGGTCGGGACAGTTAAACCGGCAGCGCGCAGATCGTCGCGGAATTTCGTGACCATGCCGACGGTTAGCTGGGCCAACGTCTTATGCCCGATGCCCTTGTCAAAAAAGCTGAAGTCATTGCCGGGCTTGGCGTGTTTCTTGGCATGCCATTCGGGGTTGGGGCAAATGTAATTGCGGACATAGCCTTCGTAGGTATGGTAGTTGCGCCGCGTCATGCGCTCGCCGCGCTGCATGCGTTCATGGCAATGAACGAGGAAGCGGTCGGCGGCCTCCTTGACGGTGACCGTCGCCGCCTCGGGCCGGTAGGTGCCTTTGCGGATTTGGCCTTCGATCTCGATACGGAAGTCTTCGGCCTCGCGGCGGCTTTCGAATTGCCGCTTCTGGCGCGTGCCGTCGGCGTCATAGAAATCGACGAGCCAGCGGATGCTGGTTTCATCGCTGCCGTTCGTCCATTTGCGTTTGCGGATGGTCGCCATAGCTTATCAATGGGTGCACCTAACCTCTCGGGCCATGGCGCACTTCCTTTTTCGTCTCACGGGTTGCCGAAGTTTCCTTCGTGCTGCTGTCCGCCTTCTTGGAAGGCGGGTTTGCGCAGCAAATCCGACGGATGCCCTTAACCGGGGGCGGGGCTGTCACAGGCCGGAAACGCGGGGGTGGTGCGGGCAGCCGCGAAGCGGCAACACGGCCCCGCGTTTCCGCTCGCCTTGGCCTTGACGGCCCCGGCGGGGGCACCCCCCCGGGCCTAATCAATAAAGCCAGCCGAAGGCTGTCCGCTTACCTTGCGCGATGGGATCGTCACCCGAAGGGCCGAGACGCCCGATCCTCACTTCCGAGGATCCGGCGGCTCGGTGCGCGAAGCGCATAGAGCCCGCTCATGCCGCTTGGCATGACGCGCCGCTACCGGGGCGAAGGCTCCACCCGCCTCCGGCGTCTTGGTCTTGCCGCTGCCTCTGTCGCGTCCCCCGGCCCGGAAGCCGCGACCTGGCCCCGTACCGCCACGGCCAGAACCGCCTCCGGTGCCGTGAGCAACAGCTTGCTTTGCTGCCGTTCGTCAAAATCCTTCCACAGAAGCCGGGCCTGAAACTGCTTCACGGTCGGAAAGTCCTCGGTCGCCGAAAATGATTCCACGCTGAAGTGAATGAGAGGATTGGTCGCGACATTATCCTCGGCCAGCATGCGGAAACCGGCCTTTGCCGCAAAATTCGCCACGGTTTCCTCGATAAGAATGCTGCTGCGGTCAACCAGCACGAGGCGCGCCTGAAAGGCGCGCTCCGTCTTCATGTTCTTTTGGGTCGCGGGGTCGAACGGCTCGACGAGCGCAATATGCTCGACCGGCAACAGGCGTTTTCCAAACTGCAATGTATCCATCATTTTCTCCTTTTTGTTGTTATTGATCCCTGTCCGCATAACGCGGCGGCATGCCATTCACGAGGTTGCTGGCCACGCGATAGACCTCGTAGCTACCGAGCTTGTCGAAACGCTCCTCGATCGGCACGGCCCAGAACCGGGCGGCATAGAAGCCCCGGTCGTGCCAATAGCCCTCAAGCCTCTTGGCAAGCGCCATCGCGCCTTTCTGGCTCAACATTTCCGCCGCATCCCATGGCGCTGAACCGTGCCGTAATTCGTCCGGCCGGGTGCTCTGTGGCACACAGGATCGCGCAGGTACCTGCTCTCGCTCCTGCTTGGCCCGCTTTAAGCAGCGAGTCCTCCCGGCCGGTGCTGGGCCATCTTCGGCGCCCCCCGGCGTCCGTGACGGCTTTCCTGAATCCCCTTCTTCCATTTCACACCTCGCCGCTTTTCGCGGTCTTCTTTTTTGAGCGCCGGTTATCGCGCGGCGCTGAATGCTAATGACAAATCAACACAACATCATCTCATCGCATGCGCGGCCTTCCCCGCAAGCGGATGCTTTATTTTCAAAAAGTTTTTGGAACGGAATGCTGCGGCGCTGTGAAACCGGTGCCGTGGTTTCCGGGTGTTAACCGCAAGTCCGTGCGGCGGCGCTTCACAAGTCAGAAATAACTGGAGCGGCAATCGTGTCTCTCAGGCAGTCGTCGGGCCATTGTGACTCAATGTGCTTAAAGCCCTACGAATGTTGTCTAAAAATCAAGAAATTATTTTGGATGCGCCGTTGGTTAAAACACAACCCGGCATGCGTTGGTTAAAACCAATTTTTGAAATGACGCGGCGGGCGCGTCTTCGCTATCACTAAAGACGGGCTCCGTCCGGCAACCGCCGCAAAAAATGAAAGCAAGAAAATGGATCAGCCGAATACGCCATCAACCGCCAGACCCGAGCATGAATGCCATGGGCAGGATTCAATCGCGGGCGATATTCTTCACGGGGCCGAGGAGATTGCGGAATTTCTCTACGGCGACGCCAGGCACCGCCGGCGGGTGTACAATCTCATTGACGGTTCGCGGCTGCCGCACTTCCGGCTTGGCGCGGGCATTTGCGCGCGCCGCTCGATCCTGCTGGCGTGGATCGCTTCTCAGGAAAATATCGGCGGGTAAATTCCGGCTTACGCTACGTGCAATTCGAGCCCGGCCCGCTTTTGCAGATAGCCGATCACGTTGAACAGATTCTTGGCTTGCGGATTGCCTTTCGGGCCGAACATGCGGATCAGGCTCTTCGCGGGCGCGCCGGTCGCCGCGCCCAGCTTTTCGAAACCGACCGTTGCCTTGATGTAATCGCCAAGGATCGTCTTTCCGGTTTCGACATCGCCGCTCAGCATGGCGTCGATGCCCTCGCGCAGAAGCGCCTCGGCAAACTTCTTGTCGGTTTTGACCTGGCCCTGCACCAATCCCCTGAAGCTCTTTGTCTTTGCCATCGTCGATCTCCGTTTAAGTCCGTCCGCGCTTGCTCGCCTTGTATTCTCTCCAAAGGACATGCGCCGCCTCAATGTCCCGCTGCTGCCGCTTTTTCGTCCCGCCGGTCAAAAGGATAACCAGCGCGTCGCCATCCCGCCCGAAATAGACCCGGTAGCCCGGGCCGAAATCGATCCGGTATTCGAGCACGCCCTCTCCCACGGACTTTACGTTGGAAAGGTTGCCCTGCTCCATGCGGGCGATCGCGCGGGTTATTTTGGCGCGCGCCACCGGCTCCAAATCCGTGAACCATTCGGCAAAGGGCTCCGAGCCGTCCGCGGCCACGAAGTAGCGGATTTCGAGCATCCGCGAGGGTAACACTTGTGTTACCCTCCAATCAAGAGATAATTCGCCGCCCAAGCAATTCAAGGCGTTGGACTAAGCCCTAACGGGCCGAAGTCGTGAGATTGCCCTATGCCGTTGCCGGTTAATGTAATTTTGAGGGAAAGCTAAAACGGCGTGTCGTCGTCGCTCGGCGCTGGCCGGGGCGCTTCATCGGACTCCCCCACACCCATAATGGCGTCGGCATCGTCCTGATCGAAAATAATGCCGGTCATCATCACGACGTGAGCGTACTCGTCGTCCGTGAGCCAGTGCGTGATCCAGCGGGCGATTGCTTCGATCTCCCGCAATGTTTCCGGGTCGCGCGGGGCCTTTTCCAACTGGCGGAGTACGGCCTGCCCGATGAAATAGCTGGCGCGCTCATCCTGATTCATTCTGGCAAGACTCATGCTGACCTCCCGCCGTGCATTAGGTCGCCGATTGTAATTCGAGCGCGACAGACCGCATCAGTAAAGGCGGTTAATCTTTTGTCATTCGCGCTCGACTGGCAGCATCTTGATTTCTTAAAGCTCACCACACCGTGACAATGCATTTGCCTCCCGCACCAGCGGCGCTGTCGCCGCCACCGGACACGGAACCTACTACGCTGGTTGCGCCGCCGCCCCCACCATCACGCCGAGAATCGTCAGGACGATGGAGATCTCGATCAGGGTGAAGCCGCAGAGAGTGGAGCTTTTGGAAGGACTGATCATGGTTTTAAAATCTCTTTCATGGCCTACATCGAGCAGGAGGCGGCGGAATAGGTGATGACCACGGTGCCGGCACCGCCGCCGCCGCCGCCATAGCTGGATTGCTGGCCGGCCAAGCCGCCGCCGCCGCCGGCACCGGTGCCTGAACCACCTTGGCCCGCGTTGTTACTGCTGATATCAGTGTAGCCGCTACTACCGTTGCTGCCGCCGTTACCGAAGACGCCCCCGATGCTGTCTGCGCCGCCGCCGCCAGAACCGTAGCCGCCGCCACCAGCACAGTAGGTGCTACCAGTACCGCCAGTACCTGCGATGCCATTGTTGCCGGCGATGGCGTAGCAGTATCCGCCATTATGGCCGCTGCCTGCATAGCCGTTACCACTGCCGCCGCCCGCAGCGCCTGCAGCAACGCCGGTACCGCCGCCAGCCGCAGAGGCGCCGGCAGCGTAGCCCCCGCCGCCGCCGCCAAAATAGCCCGCCCCGCCGCCGCCCGCCCATCCCAGTGCCATAGCCGCCGCCGTTCCCGTTACCACCACCGCCGCCGCCGACATAGATCGTGAGGGAATGAGCGGGGACGACAGTCAGTGATCCGGTCGCGACAGACCCGTTGACACCGCTATTGCCGCCGTTCGCCGAAACCAGCAGGGTTGAACTCGTTGTATCATAAATGGCGCTTGACCCCCCGCCGCCGCCGCCCCCGGTGCCAATATAACCTCCTCCACCTCCTCCACCGATCAGCGTATACCCAATCGTAGTAACCCCGGCAGGCACAGTGACAGTGCCGGAACCGGTGGGGAAATATTTCGTGCAGGGAACGGTGCTGCCGCCCGAAGGTGCCGCCCAGGTGCCATCTCCGCGCAGAAACACAGTGCTGTCGGCTGTGCCGGAACCAAGCCGCGCCGTGGCGACCGTGCCGCTGCTAAGGCTGGATGCGTTGGTGGTGCTAAGATTCTGCCACGTCGTGCCGTCGCAATACTGGAATTGCGAGGTGCCGGTGCTCCAGTTCATCGAACCCGCCGCGCCGGACGGGCTGGTGCAGTTCGCCCACGCCGACGGACTAACCAAAAGCAAAACCGCGACAAGAAGAACCAGCCTTCTCATTTAGCGCTCTTGGGTGGCGCGTCTTTGCAGACGAAGGCGTTGCCGTCGAAGATCACTTGCTGGCCTGCTTTGCAGCCGGGCAAGGCGAGCTTCAAAATGTCCTGAGCGGATGCGCAGCGTGTCGTGGAATCACCATCGCGCCATGCGACAATGCGCAATTCCTTCGCCGAACAATCGGCGGGAGGAAACAGCATGTAAGCGCCTTGAGGTTCGGCGGCTTGCGCGGTTGCGCTCAAAAGCGATGCAATGAGAAATAAAAACAGGCGCAACGCCGCAATCCCCGGTCTGGTGACTGGGAGTTCAGAAATCGTAACTAGACGATTGCAGGGGCCTTTCGCCGTGAGGCTTGGACATACGCCACTGCCCTCCCAGCCATAAGGGCCGGAGGCAGCGTTTCGTGTCGGCAACGCAAAGTACCGCTAGTTATGAGGTTCTGACACCCCGAAAGCAGATTGCTGCTTTCACCATGGATGCTGGGGGGCGACTCGAAAGCCGGTCAAACGATTTAAGGCGGCGATTCGGTTTCTTTGTATTTCAATAGCTTGCGAGACTATTAAGCGGTTTTTAGCGGCGCTCCGTTAGGCTGAACACATATTGAGCCGCGTTTTTGCGGCCCTAACGCATTTTTACGACCGGATTTTATGACGAGCGAATTTTCTGATCCTTCCGGCGATTTCGCCAGCAAGAATGTTTCAGCAGAGGCCGCATTGGTGGCCTCTGCCCTTCAGTTAACTGAAGGGGTTTCTTTAGAAGCGACTGCCGAGCCGGTTAAAGGCGCACCCGTCGCGTTCACGTCTTTACACGAAGCTGTTCTCGGCGCGCTAACATTTGCGGTTGCCGAAATGGCCACGCAAAAGCATATCTCCGTCTTGCCAGACGAGCGAAGGCCCATAGCTTCCGTCGCGCTTGGAATGCTGCACACCGGAGAGATGCAGCAAATCCTGCGCATGAATCCATCGGCTCTCGCGCTGGCGCAGAAAGCGGTCAATCACGCGCTGGATGTTTTTGTCGCAACCCGCGTCGCTTACGCGATGGCCTTGATTCAGGGCAACGTGCCGGATGACCCGCTAACGCTTATCGGCGTGGCGGAAAAGTGCCTCGCGGATCGGATTGCCAATGACAAACCCGCGACGATGCTTATCTGGCAAGATCCTGCCGAGATGGCGCGGGAGTTTTTCGCCCGGCGTGAATATCTGGCGACCCAGCCCGTGCATGTAACGCTTGGCGGCTCCACACTTGACTACGTGGCGGATCGCCCAGGCGCGGGTGAAAGGACATGACTAAGTTGCCCTCCGACCTTCCGCTGCCTGACAGCGAGGATCAGGTGCGAAACCTGAAAGCCTCCGAATCCGTCTCGGCTGCGTTTCAGGGGCAAGGCATGGCCGCGCCCCCTCCGGGCATCGCCGACATCATTGCGGCGCACGTAAAATCCGAAACGAAATCCATCACGCTCAAGGACATAAAAAACATGGCACCCGGCAGTGGTGGTCTTGGCGTTTCGGCCGCATCGGGCGTGAACCTTTTCCTGAGCATGCTCTCACCCGCCCAGCGCGACGCTGCGAAGGCAGGCGTCAACCCGCTCGATCCCGCTGCCGTTCACCGCTTTGAGATTATGCTTCGCGGTGGTGCGGGGCTTCAGAGCGCTGGGTTATCTGGCGGAATTGGAAACAGCAGCGGGCGCTTCGCAGAAATGAAGGAAGCCGGAGTGCGAAGCGGTGTCAGCGCATCGCTGATCGATGATTACACGAAGCAATATAACGGCATGGGCTTCAGCAACAGCGCCATTGGCACTTTCGCGTCAGTGCAGCTGGGTGCGCGAGACTTTTTGGCTTTGGAGAAGCAATGGGGACGGAGTGAGGCGTTAAGAGGCGCGGAAACAGCCCGCGACTTCGGATTCAAAGGCAGGGAAGCTGTGGGCGACGTAACCGGCATTTCCAAGGACGAAAAGGGCTTGTGGAGCGAGTACAAGCAGGCCAAAACGCCGCAAGAACGCGAAACAATTCGCGGAAAGATTCACGCGCTACCGCCACGCAAGAATGAAGACAAGAAGGAGTCAGATGAGCGCAGGCAGAAGATCGAAAAGATATTCGAAGATGCCAATCAAGCCAATCTCAAGGTGCCATCGAAAGTTCTGACCGCCACGGAAAGGGCAAGCACGACGGACGACAGAAAAACTGACACTGCGGCGCTATTCGAGGCGATGAAAAAACAACGGGCCGCTCAGTTAGCGAAGCAACCGTAACAGTACGGTCAGGGCGTCAGTGAAATTTTCGCGCCGTTCTGAAGAACTTCTGCCGCAGTATTGAATCTTGGAATATTGTAGGTGTCCGTTGGAACAGGCACCGCACTGGCGCAGCCGCTACCAAGGAAACTGTCCACTTGGCGCTTATAATCGCCTTTGAACTTCGCGTATTCGAAGACCATTTTTATGTCGTCGCAATGCTGAACAAGCGATGCGTTCTGCGGCGGGTTTGAAGCCAGTACCGTTTGAGCGCGGCTGCCCGAGCCCGTAAAAAGCGCGATGGCGGTAGTGAGCGCAAATGCGCTCTTGCGGAAAGTCGAAGCGTTCAAGTCTCTAGTGAGCGAACCAAGTCGCGGACGTGAATATAGCATGGCCAGCGCCGAAATGGTTTTGTTTCATTACTTTCGGCGGTGACAGTATTCTCCATTGTGTAACAGCCCTCGTTTTCACCTTGAGAATTGAGGGGTGCCTAGCGCTTCATCGGTTAATGCTTGTTCAACTCCCTCGCCAACTGCTTGTTATTGCTAAACCCTTGACGGGTGACAGTTTGGAGAAAAACGTCACACCGCTTTCATGCGGCTGGACTGGCGATACCGGGTCGCTTCACTACTTAACCGGAGCGCGCAAATATCTAAACCACAGTGAAAGAAACCGCGCCCTTGCGGCGATGCACCGGCTCGATCCTTATTATGAGCTCTTCGCGCTGGTGCTGGCATGGACGGGTGCGCGCGTATCGGAAGTTCTCGCGCTGAACTCAAGCTCATTTCAGATTGATAGCGGCGTCGTTACCATCGTGACTTTGAAGCGTCGCAAGCATTCCGTCCGTGAGATTCCATTGCCACCGGGCCTGATGCGGTCTCTAAATCACTTCTTCAGCTTGCGAAGCCTCCAGCAGGAGAGCAACGGCCCGCAAAGGTTATGGACGTTCTGCCGGATGACTGCCTGGCGCATAGTAAAGCGCGTCATGCGGCTGGCGCGCATTGCGGGGCCGCACGCCTGCCCGCGCGGCTTTCGGCATGGCTTCGGCGTCGGCTCGCTGCAATCCGGTGTGCCGATAACGCTGGTGCAGCGGTGGATGGGACACGCGCGGCTCTCAACCACAAGCATTTACTTGAACGTCTCCGGCCCCGAGGAGCGAGCGTTTGCAAAGCGGTTCTGGCGCTGAAATGGACGCACCCCTTGTGGGTGGACGACCTATTAGGCAATTGGCAATGAGCCCTCACCTCTCTACAATTATAGGGCGAAGATATAATCGTACGCGCGCTTGGGGGCCTAATGCTAGCCAGAGATTCCGAGACTGAAACCCCGTCTGCGGCAGACAATGTTCCGGCACAACGCCTGACTGCCCTTCTTGGCTACGTCGAGCAGGTAATAAGAATGGATGAGCGGCCCGCCTATAAGCTGGCCGATTTTCGTCTTGCAAATGGCCAAACCTATTCGATTCAGCAAAATGAGTTTCACGCTCTCCCCGGGGTTTCTCACGATGAAGCTCCGACCGAAGATGCGCCGGTATGGCTACGCATCAAAAGGCTAAAGCGGCGCACCGCCCCGACGCCGAAGCAGGAAATTGACCTTTGGGTTGTTGTCTCCAATGACCCAGAGAAGCCGCCAACGCTCCGTGAATTCATCTTCAGCACTGTTACGAGTTCAGAGCGCGATGCCTTGATTGCGAACGGCGAAGCGCGGCCGGAAGATTGCCAACCATCGTTAGATGAATCCAAGCCCAAACATTTTGACGTGCGGCTTCGTATCGAGGATCGGCCGACTATTGCCGCCTCCGTGGAGGAGTATATCGGTGGCCCGTGGCTATCCTGGTCAAATGAGGAGAAGCCGCGCCGCCGCTCAATTGCACTTTACCAAAAGCTATTCGAAATTGCCCAGCTCGCGGAACTTGGCGGGCCAGATCAAGCAATCGAAATGGTTTGGGGCATCGGCGTCGCGCGGTGGCTGAAAGGGGGAACCCTCGTCGATCTGCCACTTATCGAGTGCCTCGTCGAAATTGAAATAAACGAGGCCTCCGGCGGGGATATTGAAATTCGGCCCCGGCAGGCACCCGCGAGTGTCAATCTTCGCCCTTACGACGAACTAAAGATTGATGGTGTCCCACTTGCACACGATGCAGGCCGTCGCGGACTACAGCTGGCGGAAGGGGATGGCGGAGTCACGCCTTTCCGACGCGACCTTTTTGAAAACGTGCTCCGAGCCTGCCAATCCCAATTGGACTCCGAAGGCCGGTATCTTCCCGACGCTGAAAAGATTGAGCCGACCGATCCGCTGCCAAGCGCAGCAGCACATCTGATGGTATCCGACCGATGGGTAATTTTTGCGCGAAAGCGTTCGGACAACTTCCTTCTCAATGACATTGCAAAGCTAAAAAAATCAGTCGAGGAAAACAAAGAAGAACTCCCGGGGCCTGCGACTACGCTCGTTATGGGGCCTTCGGACGTTTCCAACATACCGTGGAAGCCTTTGTCGGGCTCCCTTGGCGGGGATTTCACGCCGGACTCTGATGCCGGAGATGAAGAGTCGCCTTTAGGCGATCTTTTCTTCCCTAAACCGTTTAACGACGAGCAAGTTGATATAGTGAAACGTCTTGAGCAGACCGACGGAGTGGTCGTGCAGGGCCCACCCGGCACGGGCAAGACACACACCATTTCGAACATCATTTGCCATTATCTGGCGACCGGACGGCGCGTGCTTGTCGTTTCGCACGGTGAAGCGGCGCTCTCGGTACTTAGGAATCATCTGCCTGAAGAAATCCGTGACCTGACAATTAGCATCACGACTTCGGAGCGCGAAGGCCTGAAGCAAGTTGAAGGTGCTATACGGCTTCTCCAGTCGCACGTTGTGGCGCTCAAATATGATCAACAGGGCAAAATCATTCGCGACATTGAGAGGTCAATCCTCGGCATGCGCGCCAGACTTGCTGCGATCGACCGCGAAATCACGGACATCGCAGAGAAACAGCTCTCAACCGTGCAAGGGAAGTCCGTCAGGCCAGCAGAACTCGCAAAGGCCGTCGTGGCGGATCGCGCCTCTTTAGGCTGGTTCACCGACAGACCCGAGTCTTTTTTTGCGGATACAAGTCTGACTGACGCCGACATCGCGCAAATAACGAGGGCGCGGAGTGCGGTAGGCCATCGCATGGAATATCTAAAGACCGTGTTGCCGTCGCTAGCCGACCTTCCGAGCGCGAAGGCAATTGCATCATGCCATCACGACATCGTTCAAGCGGCGAAGTTCTCCGCAATGCTTTCGGCGAACGAGCAAGTTATCAAGCTTCGGATTGCCAATGAAGCGGGCGTCGAGAAGGCGGAGCGGGCTGCCAATTTAATTGATACACAGTTGGCGGCGTGCGGCCACCTTGCAGAGCATCCATGGCTCGTTGAATTCTCTCAAGCGGCAACTCCCGCGACGGAAACACATCTCGGCCCATTAAAGGCATTGCTCGAAGACCTAAAACCTCTTCTTGCGGAGCACGAGAATTATATCCGCAACCCAATTGAAGCTCCCGATGACGTTATCGGCTCGGTGCTTGCGCTTGAGATCGTAGATAGGCTTGCGAGAGGTGACCGCGCCTTTGGACTGTTCTCATTTAAGGAAAAAGCCCTTAAGCCCTCTTTAGACGCAATACGCATCCTATCGCGGCCACCCGCGAATTCGACCGAATGGCAATTGATTGCAGGCTTCATTCGATGGCGTATTCGCTTGCGTGAATTGCAGTCTCGCTGGTTCGCGCTAGCGTCAGACATGGGCTTACCCACTATAAGCGCCACTATAGCGCCGCGTGAACTCGGACGCTTGGCAACCGCTCTCCAATCCGTCCTGATCGATGCGCCCGCAGCCAATGTCGCCATTCAGCAGGAACTGAAGGGCATCGTCGTTGGCGAACTTAAGGCTGCTTGGCCAAGCCGGGGAAAACTCTTCAATCTACAAGAGTGTTTGCGAAGCGCGGCATCGGTCACTCGGCTGTCTTCCGCAAAAGCTGAAATTAGGCGAGTCAACGGACTTTTCCCGGAAGATAATGCAGGGCGTGTGGGAACATTGGCTGGCAAGTTTCTAACCGAGGTCATAGGTCGCGCTGACGTGCAAGATGAGCGAATTGACTCCGCCTGGGGGAAGGTATTGGCCGAGGTTGGCGATCTTGAATTGCATCGAGGCCACTTCGATAAAATTCTAAGCGTTAGCGAGAAAATATCTGAGGCTGGCGCCCCGAATTGGGCGGCGCGACTTACAACTGAGCTCGCAGAAGGCCTTGATTCTGTTGTGCCGGCCTCATGGCAAAGCGCGTGGGATTGGGGCGCCGCGAATGCCTTGCTAAGCGGCATCGACCAACGCGAACGAATTCAGACGCTAACGGCTGAACGACGAAAGCTCGATGTGGACGTGGCCAAGGCTTTCGAACGGCTCGTTCGGGAAAGAACTTTTTACGCGCTAGCCAAAAACATGACTGGCCCAGTGCGCGCGGCATTGATGATGCTGGCCACGGCGCTTCGCGGCATTGGACGCGGCATCGGCGTACGAGCTGAACGGAACCGGCGCGCAGCAAGGGAAGCGATGGAATCCTGCTACGACGGCGTTCCGTGCTGGATTATGCCGTCGTGGCGAGTGGCAGAGCAACTCCCCAGCCGATTAGGCTCGTTCGAACTCGTTATCATGGACGAGGCCTCGCAGTCGGACATTAAAGAGGTGACTGCTTTATTGCGTGGCAAGAAGGTATTGATCGTAGGAGACGACAAGCAGGTTAAGCCCGACGGCAGCCTTCATTGAGAACGACAAGATAGATAGGCTTGAGCGGACGTATCTCAGTAAACAGCCCTACAAGACGTTGCTGTTGCCCGGAGCGTCACTCTACGACCTCGCGAAGGTCATGTTTCCCGACAAGTTTGTCATGCTTCGGGAACATTTTCGTTGCGTTGAACCCATCATTCAATTTTCCTCTCAGTTCTATAATCAAGGGCTTGTGCCGTTGAGAGTGCCGACTGCGCTTGAGCGCATCGATCCACCGCTCGTCGATATTTACGTCAGCGATGGGCGCAGAACCGGCGACAAGATCAATCATCGAGAAGCGGAAACTATTGTTACTGAAATTATCAGCATTGTGAACGATCCCGCGCGCGCGCGCGTGGGGAATACGCCGCGTTATAGAAGCATCGGCGTCATCTCTCTTATTGCTCAAAACAGGCAGCGCTCATCAACAAAATGCTACTGAAAGAGTTAGACGAGGAATCGATACTTCGGCATAAAATATCGTGCGGGGACAGCGCGACATTTCAAGGCAATGAACGCGACATTGTTTTCCTATCAATGGTTGCTGACCCCAAAGTCTAAGCAATCCCAAACGGCCACGCATTTTGAGCAGCGTTTCAATGTCGCCATGTCGAGGGCGCGAGATCAGCTCTATGTCGTCCACTCGGTACGACAGGAGGAGTTGAAGGAGGCCGATTTAAAGGCAAGAGTCCTCGCGCATTTCAAGGATCCGATGAAGGGAGCAAAGCCCCCGACAAGCGATCTGTCATCTCGCTGCGATTCCGATTTCGAACGCGAAATTCTCTCGCAGCTTATCGAGCGCGGCTACAGAGTCACTCCACAGGTTGGTTCAGCTGGGTACAGTATCGACCTCGTGGTGGAAGGTGCTGGCGAGAGACGGTTGGCCATCGAGTGCGATGGCGACAAGTATCATGGCCCGGAAAGATGGGCTGATGACATGAAACGCCAGCGTGTACTCGAACGAGTGGGCTGGCGATTTTGGCGGTGCTGGGCTTCTAGCTACACTCTCGATCCCGAAGGGTGCATGGCGGATTTATTGTCTATGCTCGATTTGCTTGGCATCAAACCCATAGAGGGTGACAGCAAACCGTATCTTTACACGGAACACCGCGTTGCTACACCGAAAGATCAGCAGCCGCCCGATGCCGAGCAAACGTCATTTCAGCCCTCGAAGCCGTCGTCAGGTGTTCAAATTGGTGATCGAGTTGTCATTCGGTATCTCGATGACAACAAGACGGCGAGTATCGTTGTTAGCCGAGATCGTGACGACCTTACGACCGGCCATGTGAGTGCGTTCAGCCCTCTCGGCAAACAACTTGTGGGATGCAACGAGGAAGACGAGATTGAGTTTGAGGCTGGCGGCAAAGTTCGAAGAGTCCTTATCGTTCGTACGGAACGCGAAGGCCGCACGCAGCAATAACGCATTGGACGGTGGATTGGCGGCTCTTACAAAAAAGTCAGCTTCATCCAATTGCCTTTGAAAAGACCGAATCTAAACTGAGATTTCCCGTTTAACACAAAGGAGATTATCCAATGCGAGACCATGTTACGTTTACTGTGAGTACACCTAAAAATGGGCTCCCGACAGGAAATTTTGCCGGATACATTGATCACGAAAATCGCTTCTCGATCGAGCGACAATTGCCATTTCCCCATGTCCGCGCCACCGCCGTAATGACGCATTGTGTGCTGCGGATTGAACGGGAAGATCACCCGGAAATCTTTGCTCCGTCGGATTCATCCAACATGCAAGACATTGACGTGACAGATCTTATCAAATCCGGCACAATCAGTTTTGACCAAAATGCGTTGCCGGATTCTTCCAAGCGCAAATGACTACAGAGGCGGAACTGCGCGCCCTCATATGATCGGCTAATGGGCTTGGAAAGCCTTGCCCGCTTGGATGACGAAAAAGCCTTTCAATATCTAGGCTCACTTATCGACTCAGCTTTCCATCTCGGTCGGCCGGAAGGGACGGATAAGGCTTTGGCGTGGAGCGACGAGCTGGAAGTGCGCCCGTTGAGCGCCGCGAACCAAATGCTTCTCGATTATTTCAGGGCCAACGCCTGGGAGAACCGCAAAAATCTCCACATTCACGACAAAGAAAAAGCGTGGCGTTGGACGCAGCCCGAAGCTCTTCAGCAAATTCTCTTCCTGCGGCGGGCAGTGCGGCGGGCAGAATTTCCTCAGTGGGAATCCGTTCGCCAAGCAGAGGTGCTCACTAACCTCGCAAATCAGCTCAATACGTTGGGGCGTTTCGTTGAGGCGTTGAACTATTGGACGCGCGCGTTAGTAGTTCGACAGAATTTCGGAATGGCGCTCGGAAATCGAGGTTTGGCACTTTCGATTTATGCCAGAGCCCTCTTCGACAATGGCCACAAAAGAATATTCTTGCTTTTCTCGCATCACGATCTCTCCGCGGCACTTTCCGAGAGCGCCTATTATGAAAGCGAGCAAGATGCTCCAGCCAAGAACGCATTCAGGCAGCGGAAGGAAGAAATTGAAGCTCTGATTACAATTCCAAAGGGCAAAGAGCCGCCGAAGCTTCACGAACACTCGATAGGCGACACGGACGAAGAACGCCGCTATCGGCAGTGGGTTCTATATGAGAAGCTCTTTCTGACTCCTCTTAATGATCTCGGCTACCATAGCATTGCTGCGTGCGACACCTTCACCCTCCCGAGCTTCGTTACTGCCATTAATGAGCCGCCTACGTGGATTGGCTTCTTCAATCAAATGAAGCAGGAATATGTGTCGGCCCGATGGATGCTGTACGAAGGCATGCAAGTGAGTGCGCCTCATTTCTCGGACAAAAATGTTACGCTTTACAACACGCTCGATTATCCAAGCTACTCGCTTGCGGTCGAGCGCACCAAATCAGCCTTTCGTACTGCTTATTCGCTTTTTGATAAGATCGGGTTTTTTCTTAAATGATTACATGCAATTGAAAATTCCGATTGGAGCCGTCTCATTTAGGAAAGTGTGGTCCGCTGATCCAAAGACCGCCGAACTACGGCTTCAATTCTCCAACCTCCAAAACTGGCCCTGGCGCGGCCTATTCTGGCTATCAAAAGATTTTATTGACGCGGAGCTTCGCGCCAGCGCCGAACCAGACGCGCAGGAGCTTTCGCTTATTCGTAATTGCCTTGAACATCGCTATCTCAAGATTCACGAAATAGAACCGCCCAAGGCCAGAAAAGGCGATCTGTGGCATGATCGGATGGCTCATTCTGTCCAGCGTGAAGAATTCAACCGCAAAACCCTACGGCTACTCAAGCTGTCTCGTGCGGCCTTAATTTATTTGTCGCTCGGCATGCACAGAGAAGAGCAACAGCGTGAAGAAAAGAAGGGCCCGGATGGCGGGTTGGCTGCTCCCATGCATCTCGACACTTGGCAAGATGAGTGGAAGCAATAAGGCCTCGCAGGTTACCATTAGGCCGCGTCGGTTCAGCTGCGCCGTTGGAAAGTAATCTTTCGCTCACTCTCTTCAATCATGCGGTAGGGTGCCCACGTCATATCGTCGGCGAGGTTTTGCCGGTCAGTAATGAGGTGGCGAACATGGTCAAAGAAAGCAAATTGGCCGACGAAGTGCCGGTTGAAGCCTTTAGCTATCTCTGAGCCGATCTCGATATTGTTAAAGGCGTCATCAAAATCTCCCAACACAAGGCTGGCAATCGTCGTTTTGCTAAGCGTCAGGATAAGCTGAAAGGGCGTCATCCCGGGCAATGGTAGATAGAGTGACGGATGCGACGGGGCAGGAAGCACCAAAACAGGCGTTGTCGAGGAGCGGAGCGGAATTGGTGAGCGAAAAATCGAAAGCCCCGCCCCCCGAAAATTATTCTCCGTCCATTCGAGTGTTGCGGACATAGCGTTGAAGTGGGCTTTTGCCACCTCGGGGCTAGACCGCATCTCGGCGTACATCTCCCGCTCTTCTTCGGTAAACGCAATCGTGTTTGTCGGAGAGGCCGCTAACTCTGCTAATTCTTGTGCGGTCGCCATGTAATGGGGCGTTCTCACCTCAAGGTGACGGATCAACGCATAAAGGATCGGCTTGTCAGAGCGGTCAAGCTCATCTGTCCTTCCGCTCGTGATTTTGGCCCATGTATCGCTTTTCGAAATCGGATTTTCGATCCGCTCATTAATCGATGTTTCGACGGATATAGGAATTCCTGACTGCAAGTGAACGTAGAGATCCCGCTCAAATCCAAGGCTTTCGATTGAGCGCGTTGCCCATACTGCCCTTTGTCCATGTTTGGCGACGGTCGTTATTTTTTTCGCTTCAGGATCGACCGCGAAATTCCTGAGAAAGAACTGCGGAACATAGTGGTGATCGCGGGGCGTGTTCATCTGTGTGCCAATGTAAGCATCCACATTAGGTCGCGGTGATCGCACAGCAAAGCCGCATGGTGCTTCGCCTAGCGCAATCCTGAAACCCAGCCGCTGGCCTCCCGGCCCTCCGGTGTCGGGCCGAAGATATAGCAACCGTGTCTGCCCGGCGTATCGGCAGCGTTGAACGTGAAGCCAACACAGCGGCTAACGGGGCGGCACTTGGCCGCACACTCGTTGATGTTGGCGACCGTATAGGAGAGTTGCGTCGAGCCGAGCGTCGTCCCGCCTGAGAGCGTGCGGTCGCATGTGAGCCTAAAGCCCGTAACCTTCACAGGCCCATTTTGGCATTGGGTGACGCCATCGGTCGCATCCGTACGCGGGGTTGCTTGCTCCGCCTGCACAAGACGAACGGGCGGCTCGACTGTTGCCGCTGATGAGGGAGCCGCAAAATCGCGCGTGCCATCCGGCATTCGGACTCCGCTCGTATAAGAGCCGTGTGGGTTGAAGGTCAGCGGGGCTTTATAGCGGTAGCATGTACGTCCCTTGGTGAGCGGACTGACAGGTTGATCCCTGTAATAAGAAAACGCATCGCAATCGTTATCGCGAAGGCAAGCCACAGCGCAGTCGGCAACCGTTTCAGCCTTCACGTAACCGATGCTCTGCCCAGCAACCGAAGTATTTTCTCTCAGGCTGAAGCCCGCTCCCGCGACGTTGCGTGCATCGGCCCCACGATCCCGCTGGGCGCGATCCCGCGCCTGCTCTTCCTGATCCCGGCGCGCGGCGTCAATTGTTGCCTGACGCGCCGCCGCATCGTATGCGGCTTTGCGTGCCTCCACTGCCGCGAGCGCGATACGCTTGTCCTCGGCCGCGCGCTTTTCTTCTTCCGTAAGCTGCGGTGGTGGCGCCGGAGTCACCTTGGGTGGGCTCGACGGGCGCTGCCGGCGTCACTGACCGTGGCGCAGGAAGCGGATTCGGGGCGGCAAGTTCAATAGGCTTTTTCACGACAGGCGGCGTGTCATTTTTCGCGGCCTCGGTATTCGGCTTGGCCGGAGATTCTACCGGGCGGCTCGGCAGTCGGTGCCAAACAAACGCACCCAGCAGTAGAGCGATGGCGGTAACGAGAGCCGCGAGAGGCTTCGAACGCAGTGGGCGGTCAGTAACATGAGGCGCGCCCGAATAAGGAGGCGCGGATTCCTGCTTCACCAGATTCCGATAGGCTTCGACCTGTTGGGCTTCCTCGGGTGTTTGCTCTATCCCGGTATCGTCGGCTTCGCTGTCTGCACCCTCCGGCTCGGTGGCCGGTGCAGCCTCGGCCTCGGGGGCAGGCTGATTTCCGGATTTGGCAGCGGCGTCACGTAAGGCGTTTTTGGCCCTCCATCCGGCCTCGCATTTCTGTTGCAGTTCGAGACGATGGGTATCCCATTTCGGATTGTCGCCAAATATCACCTTGGCGAGAGGGCCAGATTCATCCGGAAGGTTCTTGTCATTGATCCAATTCCGGATCGTCTTTTCTTCGATTCCAATTTCTCCGGCGACCCGCTTGATCTGCCAAGGCCGTCCCGCCGCAGCCGACGGATCGCCATTCGGGCGGGTGCCGTATTGGATAAGGTGCCAATAAACGAGGTCGCCGTAGGTGAAATCGGCGCGTTCAGCGGGCAGTATTTTCGGCTTACGCGGCACGTTTCCGAACCTTTCCGTTTTTCTTTAGGGCCGTTTCCGTTCAACGCATCGAGTTTTCCCGGAGTCTGTCGTGTCTAGCGCATGGGATCAATCGGCAAGGAGAAGGAAACCATGATTAGCCACCGTACCAATCGTAGCCCTAGCCGCCTCGCGGCCGACAGAAGTTCGGCGGCTTCCGCCAGTTTCGCCGCCATGCAACGCCTGAACGAGCGGCAACAGGCCGAGCGCGCCCGCGCATTGCAGCCGCAGCACGTCCCTTCGGCCCCGTCGCTGCCGCCATCCAGCGATGACGGTGGCGACGTTGTTTACGGGGCGCGGGCCATCGCATTGTTCCTCTTCAAAGACGACAGCGACCGGGCGCGCCGCCGGGTGTTCAATCTTTGGACGCACTACCGCGACCGGAAGGAACAGGCGGGCTTCTTCAAGCTCAAGGGCGCCCTGTGCCTCTGCAAATCGCTGTGGAGGCGGTTTCATGGACTGGATTGAGCGTCGGCTGTCCGTCTCAGCCTGCGGGGCCGCAGCGGGCCGCCCTGCTCGGCCAACACACGAGGCGTGGCGACGCGGAAGCGCCGCCGTATCGCCCGCCGTGCCGCCTGCATCGCATTCGCCTTTCTTTGACGGGCGGTGTCTTGAAGGCGCGCAACGGCAACGTCCCGTTCCTGCTGGAGCGCGGCAATCGCCGCGCTCTGATCGCCACATCCGGTAAGCAGCAGCCCGGAAATCCGGGCAGCGTAGTGCGAGTGAAGGGCCGCCATGGCCGCGCTCAATTCGCTCTGGAATGCCCGTGCCAACCGTGCGCATGCGATTGCTGCCTCGTCGCTTGAGCTGATACGGCGCATTCGCAAAGGCCTGCCTCGACTGCCGGATTTGATGGTGGCCCATGCTTCAAATCCGTCCCTAGTCCCGTTCGCGCCGTCGCTGCTTGCGGTCATTCCAGTAGGCACGCAAGGCCGCTTCTTCGGACGCCTGCGCCTCGATGGCCTGCTGGCTCGAAGGTTCTCCGTTGCTCTCCGGTTCCTGCTTATCGACCTTCTTGCGCGGAGCCTCGGGCTTCGCCGCCTCCCCCGCCGCCAAGGAAGCCGTCGAACAGCCTTTCACCAAACGAGGCCAGCGCGCCAAGCGCGCCGAGGCCGATACCGCCTGCGGCATCAAGCCCTCCCTTCACTTTGAAGCGGGTTTTCCGGCCGCCTGCTCTATCATCGGGTGCCGGGCTGGCCTCACGCCCACGCTTTGCCTTGGGCCGCGCGGTAATCTCGGGCGCAGCCTTTCGAAATGCGGCGCGCATATCCTCCCCGCTGTATCCAAGGCTCGCGGAAGCGGCGGGTGGCGACGGATGCATTGGTGCTGAAGAATTTTTCTGCCTCACGGGAAGACGGGCGCGGCGGGTAAGCACCTTCCAAAAGATCGAAAGACCGGACGCCCTTCGCCTGCCGCTCCCTCAATTCCACGCGAGCCTGCTTTTGATCCTTCAAAAGTTCGGCATAGTGTCCGCCGCGGTATTCCCGAAGAAACTCAAACTCTTCCTTGCAGCGCTTATCGAGCGTTTCATTCTGGCGCTTGAGTATCGAAGCCTTCACCTCCGCCAATTCCTCCTTGTCGCCGCTGCCACGCGCGGCCTCGTAATAGGCGCGCCATTCGGGGCGGAACTCCTTTCTCAACTGCCTGTAGATCGTATTGCGGGCTTCCTTGCGTTCCTGCTTGCTACTGGCGCGGAAAGCGTCGCGCTGGTCGCGCTGAAGCGCTTTCAAGACTTTCCACTCCCTGTCGCGCGTGTCCGTCTGGTCGCCACGGGAGAAATAATCCAGTTCCCTTGGTTCACGCTCCTGCCGCTCCTGCGCGGTTTCGGCCTCCTTGAGCTTCTGCCAGCTTACGCGCGTCGGCGTGGGATCGCGTTCTCCCCGGGGTTTGAGGCGCTGTTCGCAGAAGATCTGGCCCTGCTCGCGCTCATAGGCGAGGCAGAACACTTCCGTGCGGCGGTACTCCTGAAAATCCTTCAAGGCCCTGCCGTCCACGGGACTAACGACATTCAACACCACATGGATGTGGGGATGCCTCTTGTCGGAATGCGCTACAACGATGGCCTGCCGGTCATCCCCAGCCCATGTGCTTCAGATATTTGCTCAGCGTCTCGCGCATGTGTTCCGGGGTCGGATGCTCGGATTCATGCCAGCCGATAGAGATATGCTTGACCGGCTTCTGAAGCTGCGATCCGCCCGTTGAAATCCCCGCCGCCCGCTTAAGACTGTCGGCTGCCTGATAGGTGAGAAGCATTTCGTTGACGGCGGAGGGCAGATGATCCTCGGCCAGATTGATCGTGTGTGTCCACGCGACCCGCGCGGCGGTGTCGGCTTTCACATCCCGACTGACATAAGCCACGACGCCCCTAAACGAACGGCCTGCACGATGAATTTTGATAATCATGGGTCTGCCCGTCGCAAATGCGCGCGTAGCTCGGCAAGCACTCCCTCCAAGTCGGGCGGCGATGGCACCGCTACTGTATTTAGCCTCCGCGCAATCTGATTCAGGTTGTTGCCGATGCGCGAAAGATGAACCAGAACGAGGGGATCAAGATGGTGCGCCTTCGGCGCGGCCTGCAATGTTCGGAAATCTTCGGAAAAGAGTCGCGCCCGTGCGTAATCAACGGGCCGCATCCCTGCCTGCCCTGCGCGCTGGTGCAACGTCGCATGTTCATTCGCGGTCAAGCTGACGTTGAACTGCTTGTTGCGTGTGATCTTTAGTTTCGGTCGAACCATGTGGCCCTGTCTGCTGAGCGCATGCGTCCTGGGGTGTCGGGGGCCCAAACGAAGTTGCCCCTGACCGAGTTTGTTTCTCCATAGGAGAAACCCAACTCGCTACTCTTTCCGCCATCATAAAATTTTGGATCGGCGCTTTGCACGCATGATCGCTTGATGAATGAAGCGCGCTACGTTGCCTTCACACAGATATCCCATTTTGTCGTCGTGCCCTCCGAATGATCGCGCCGTACACCTTTGGTGCAGGAAAAATTTATCCGGAGGTGTGCGATGGATGGACGTAATGAAAACAAACTGCCCGGGCTCCTGTTCTTGGGCATGTGGTGGATGATCGATGCCAACACGCCGTATGGAGACAGCGCGTTCCTTCTGGCGCTTGCGCTGCTGCTGATCGCGTGGCTGTCGATACGGTTCTTCAGCGTGGCGCGGACGCGGCTTGGCGAGCATGCGTGGGCGGTCTTGGCCCAGGCCGTCGCGCTCGCTATCGCGATATTCCTGATCTATCCCGGGCCTGCCACGATGGTGCTGTTCTGGGTCTGGGCGCTCGGCCCGTTCCTTATATTTGCTGCGGCGGCGCTCCGCATTGCCTTGCACGGACAGGGATTTCAACGAGGCGCTGGTTACGGGCCATCCGTTGCCAATCTTTATTGGCATGGTGGGCCTGTTTGGCCTCATCGCGGTCTGGAACGATGCGTACTTCCTTTCGGGAATGACGTGGGGCGTGGGAGCCGCGCTGGCGGGGGCCATTGGCTGGCAGTTTGGCGCGGCATCCAACACTCGCGGACGCTTCGATGCGCGCATGGGGGATGCGGACTCTTTCGACAAAGCGGGCATGTCCCGTGACCGCTGAGTTCACGATTCCCTATGGCTATACCCCGCAGCGCCAGACTTTCCCGAGCTATGCGGATAATCGACACCTGTGCACCATAGGCCCCACGCGCTCCGGCAAGGGCGCGTGCGTGATCGTGCAAGCCCTTTTGCAAATGCCGCATAGCGTCGTCGTGATTGATCCGAAGGGACAAAATGCCGCCATCACGGCGCGGGCGCGCGCGCCGCCATGGGGCAGGATGTCTTTGTCCTCAATCCCTTCGGCATGCATGCGGGCGCGCCGTGGCGGCTACCGAAACATCGCTTCAACCCGTTGGCCTATCTCGACATCAATAATCCGAATGTGGTGTCGAACGCCGCCGCGCTTGCGCAGGCGTTGATCGTCACGCAAAGCCGTGAGCCTTATTTTGACGACACGGCCCGCGATCTGGTTTCAACGCTTATCCTGCACCTCGTCGCCACGCGGGGCCGCGATGCGTCACTGCCCCAGCTTCGCTCGATGGTGACCGCCATCGCCGCGAGGGGCAAGGAAGCGGCAAGACTTCTCTTCGAAATGAGCAAAAGCCCTCATACGTTTATCCGGCAGCCTATCGGGCGGTTCAGGGATGACGAAGCGCGGGACATCTCCAGCGCAATCAATACCGCAATCACGCAGACGTTCTTTCTCGATGATCCTGCCTTCGCTGACGCCTCCGCGAATGGCGCACTGACGGGAAATGATTTCGATCTGCGGCAACTCAAGAAAAGGCCAACCACAATCTACGTCATCCTGCCCGGCCATTTGATGACAGCGTACTCGCGGTTCCTGCGGCTGCTGCTGACCAGCGCGATCGAGCGGGTCACATCGGAGCCCGGCGGGCATCCTGTGCTGCTGCTGATGGATGAATTCGCCCAGCTTGAAAAATCTACCGGCGGTCGTATCGGCCTTCAGCTATGCCGCAGGATTCAACCTTCAGCTCTGGCCTTTCGTGCAAGACCTGGCCCAGTTGGAAGGCACCTATGGCAAGCGCTGGAAAAGCATTCTGGCAAACTGCGGCATGATGCAATTCTTCACGCCCGCCGATATTGAGACGGCGGAGTACCTTCAGCGGCGCGGCGGCATGACGACAGGCGAATCCCTCAGCCGCAACTACGCGGGTACGCTCTTTAAAATGGAGCGGAGTGAATCCCGCAGCGAAAGCCGCATGCCGCTGCTGCCAATCGAAAAGACAATGAGCCTGCCGCCGAATGAATCCGTCGTGTTCTTCGCGGGCAAGCATGATCCCCTGATCGCGAACCGAGAGCCCTATTGGGCTATTCCCCGGCTCGCCAAGCGCTTCGATCCTGACCCCTATCACCGCACATAAAAAAGGCCCCGGTCGCCGAAGCGACCGGGGCCGGCATTAGAGGCTCAGGCAGCTTTCTTGGCTGCGGTCTTCGCCTTGGGCTTCGGATCGGCTGTTGCTTCGGTCTTGGCCTTTAGGCGGTTCCAGACCAGTGAGGCTTTGCTCCCGTCGTCCTCCGTGAAGATCGCAGCCTTGAGCGGTGCGTTCAGCAGCGGGGAATCGAGCGAGACCGAAACGTACGCGCGGCCTTGATCGCTAGTGCACTTCCACGCTTTGCCAAGCTCGACATGGCCATGCGCGGTATCGGAAGTGATCCGGTAGTCAGGCCCTTTCTCGCTGCGTTTTTCGTTCGGCACGATTTCCACCGGACTGAACTGGAAATGCAGGGTCGAGATGTCGCCGCTGAAGCTATCAGTGGCCTCGTCGTAGATGAATGTACCAATACGCATGTTCGTCTCCTTCAGTTTGCGAGACCGTCACGATGACGATCTTGTTGCCCCTGACTCAGCGGCGGGCTTGAACGGCAAACGGCAAGAAAAAAATGGAGCGAAGCGAACAGGTTTTTTCTTGCGTTCCCAAAGGGCGCGCATTTCGCGCGTGCCGTTTGCCCGCTGCACCATGGGGCAACAAACATTAGGTCGTCGTCGGGATCGGTTGAGCGGAAGGAGAACGAATTGTCGGTAAGGCACACAACACGACGTAGGCGACCGGACGCGATGATTCTCGATACAAGGCGGCCCTTTTTGTTGGCCGGAAACAACTCGCCAGAGCGAAAGTGGGTGCTTTTGCGAGTTTATTAAGCATTTCTTCACCGTAAATTAGCGAGGATTCCGTAGAGAAACGAGCGCAGTCCATGTTTCCGCGCCCAAAAATCGAGACGGGCTTCCAGACGTGCAAATAGCACCAAATACCGACAACGAACCAATCCTTGTCCCTTTTTTAAAATGGGCGGGAGGGAAGCGTTGGCTTGTTAATCAATACCCGGGAATTTTTCCGACTAGATTCGGTCGATATGTCGAGCCATTTCTAGGCAGTGGCGCCGTGTATTTTCATCTAAAGCCACAATCAGCGCTCATATCCGACTGCAATCCGACGCTGATTAAGACATATGCGCAAGTTCGCTCGAACTGGCGGAAGGTCGAACAGGCACTTCCGGCGTCATCATCGTCTGCATAGCGAGAAGTATTACTACGAGGAGCGCGCCCGCACTCATAGGGTCGCGCATGAGCAGGCAGCTCAGTTCATATATCTTAATCGTACCTGCTGGAACGGGCTCTACAGGGTAAATCTTCGCGGAGAATTCAACGTTCCCATCGGCACCAAATCGTCTGTCACACTTGAGACCGACGACTTCAAAAGAATTTCGAGCCAACTTAAGCGGGCGACGCTAACGCATTCCGACTTTTCTCATACCATTAATGAAGCAAAGCGAGGCGATTTTTTATTCATCGATCCTCCGTACGTTACGCGCCACAACTTTAACGGCTTTGTAAAATATAATGACAACATTTTCTCTTGGAACGACCAGGAGCGGCTCGCCGATTGTGTGGTTGCCGCTGCAAGCCGTGGCGCAAAAAATTTTGCTAACCAACGCGGATCATGCGTCCGTGCGAAACCTATATCGTGGCGTTGGTGCACATCATTCTGTGAGCCGGCATTCCGTTCTAGCCGCTGATTCCAATAATCGAGGGACGACCACCGAGCTTGCCGTCACGATAAATTTTGACGCCAATATTTGACTGCGTTAAGGCGTCAGGCTCCAGATCGCCACGCGCTCGCACCCGCCAAGGCCTGAGACAACTTGAGGGATTTTCGAACCCATCATCTGGAACGTCTGATCCGCAGTAGGCACTGACGCTCGAAAGGTTTTTATATCGTCGAATAACACGGCAATATCGTCCCACATATCGAGCAGCTCCGAGCGATCCTTTGATCCGTCCCAAAGCCCACGATTTAGGCCCAGCTGACTCCACCAAAACTCAAGTTTGTCTCCAGATACGCCTGCCGAGCGAATCAAGTGTAGGGCGGATCCGGTCGCCACTCTTAACAACAGCATCGCGCGCGACAGCACGGCGGCATGCCCGATAGTTTTGTCCAACGGATCTTTGCTAGAATTTGCAAATAGCTGAGGATCATCCGGAACGGTCTGTCTCTTTAGAAAATTCTTCCATCCTACCGATGTAGGCGCGTCGAACGACATCTGATCCACAATCTCATCCACAAAGTCAGAATAGGCTTGGACGTTATGCGTGGGAAGGGACGCCATGCGTTCCTGTAAAGCTACTTTCGGTCGTCATCCGTAAAATATGACGATCAATGCCATCGAAGAGAGAACCCGACGTTGGATCGCATGCTTCCCAAAGGCCGGTGGCGAGAGAGAGGGCGTCAGTTGGAGAAATATACCACGACCCGGGTATGCCATCAGGCCGATAACTTGACTCGTTTCTCGCGTCGCGATCTTCGGCAAAGAGGCTGAGATCCATGCTCCATTGCCCGAACCATTGTTTCGCCTTGGGACGCACTACGGCGTCCGCGCCACCGACGGATTCAAACCAAGAGCTTAGAGGGACTCCGCTCGGCGCAATAACACTCGAAAACAGGTCGCCTGAACGGCGCAACGTACTCCAGTACTTCAGATAGCTCCAAGCAGCGGCATGCGTCTGCATTTGCGCGGGCAGGATTCTGGCGGTACCGGAGCCATTAATTATGCAATGCCTCCTGACGAAGACGCCAATTCCTTCGCAAGCAAGCAATGAGAGCGCGGCACGAAGCTCAGCATAGTATGCGAGATGAACAACACGATGCGGATCGCCTTTTAGAAGGCAGCTAATTGCTCGCCCCAAATAGCTCCAGCCATCCGCGCAGTGGAGTATCGCACTGGCAGCAATATACTCCGCCATGGGCTTTGCGCGAATGGATCTGCCAGCCCTCGTATCCAGAAATATGCGACCAACGGTATCACTGGAGTAGCGGTTGCCGCTGGCAAGCCAACGCGATTGTGCCAAGTGAGGATCAAGCTTCGCCAGCGTCTTTTGAACGTCGCTGCGGGCAATTTTCCTTATCAGGGCGCGATCTGCCTGCGGTACTTTCCAAGCTTTCGCATGTCAACCTGCGGTCTTAAGCAGGTTTTTTGCGGTATCGCGCACGGCTTCGCTGCCGTGTTTCACGAGATGAGACAACAAAAGGCGGCGAAGCTCCTTATAACCGCCACTACCGCGCAGGCCCAATTTCAATTGTCGCTGTTCTGCCGAGAGGCTGGGATCCGAGCTTGTCCGCCAATCGAATTCGGCCAAGCTTTTAGCAAAGGCCTTTATAGTTTTTGCGACAGCCTGTTGGTCTATCGACTTCAACGCCGAAGCGATTGCCGCGTCTTGTACTGGGCCCGAAGCCGGTTTCAAAATCCAATCGTTTAACTTCAGTTTCGGCGCCTGCACGTAACAAACATCATTCAGCGTTTGAAGAAACCCGCGCATGCCTTGATCAGTCGCAATCAAGCTATTCGTACTATAAAAGCCGGGTTCGTCTTCCGGCTTTATTTTTGCCGTTTTAGAAATACCGACTGACTTTCTAAGACTCACCACCCATTCGGCATCGCTGTCATTGATAGCACTACGCAACTGCTGCCAAGCGTAAATTAGGAAGGCAGCCTGCTGTGCGCGACTCCATCGCAATACTTCGCCGTCGGTTCCGAACCTCTCACCAAATAAGCCGCCTGTCCTTCCTTGTCGGCCATCCCATGGCTTTACGAAGCTCGCGGATAAACCTCGGATCCACGCATTCTGTGTAATCCCTTTTATTTTTCTCTCGCCCAGCATGTTAATGCGGTCGTACCAAGGACTTCCCGAATAAGACCAGAGGGCTTCGGTTAATTCCTGCGAACGAGTATCGCGATAAACAATGTGCTCTTCAGAGCGTTCGAGCCAATCTTCGGAACGGAGTAGAGGATATAAATCGAACGCCAAACTTGGATTTATGCGCTTTGGCTTTATGTTGATCGTCCAGAACAAATATGCCTGCCAACTAACATCCAAACCGTGAAAAGCGACAATTGGCACTTCAAACTTCGACGTACTTGCCTCATCAGGATCAAATGCCCACAGGCGATGCTGACCATCGATAACCTCAAATGGCGGAGTACCTGATGCTTCCCAATCTTTCGTCCATTCGTCATACGGAAGCTCTATTTCTGAAACGCCGGGCTTCGCAGCGACTGTGACAACATCATCATTTGAGATTGCCTTTCCTTCCCGCTTTTCGCCTTTGTTCAAAATATTGATTACAATTGCGGTCGGAAGCCAGCCCGGCTTTCGAAGGTCATTATAGTTTTGGCTTTGGCGTTTAGCTTCGCTCAACGTTGACCACGGATAGCCAAACTCGACAAAGCGCGAGATTTCTTCAGACCGTTCTGGATCATGCTGACGCTGAATTCCCAAATCGGCCGAACGCGGACTGACACTATTTGTCTGCCGCCGGAAAATTCCGCACAGACTTCGAAGTTCAGCCGCTGGCAGGGAAAAGATAAAGAAATATGGCTCAGGCTTCGCCCGATGCTTCTTCGCATCATAGCTGACCTTATCCCAGGGCTTGAGCCACTGCTCCACCCGTAATGCAGGCACGCGGCGCTGCTTAGCCTTCGCCATTATCGCTCCCCTTACAACCCATTATAGCAAAGCCGAAAGTAACAATCGAGAACTGCTTGGATAGCGGATCGGAACGTATGGGAAACGGTCTAGCTCGTGGTTAATGCGTTGCGAGCTGCATCGCAGCATTGGCATTCTCTCGCGGAAATTTGTTCAACTCACGCAATGCGCCAAGACCTTGTCCTGATTACGTACGAAGCCTTGGGCAATTTTTCATCGCCGCCAACGCCCCATCGACAAGGTGGATTTTCTCGCTAGAAGTCGTTGCTCGTTTAACACTGCCAAGGCCCCCATCGGCGAGGACAAAACGCCGAGATAGTCCGCACAACAAATCCGTAGAACCGCGAAATCGCACGAAACAGTTGGTCAACCAAGGGATGCGTTCTTTTGTTCGGCTCGTAGCTGTCGATTTCCGCAAAGATCTTGTTCGCGCATTCATCGATAGTCAGAAAGTCTTGCAACATTTGCTTATGGAATACTGCCAAAGGCGCGCCTTCGATCGGAGAGTGAGTCATCCATGGACGATATGCGCCTAGCTTGTCTTGCCGGGTCTTCAATTCAAGATAGGTTTTATAATCGTGAGTCGCAAAAGCCTCTGCTTGCAGTCGGTTGTACTCATCCATGTTTGGACCCGAAACGATGAAGGGCAAAACATAAAGCGGAATTCGGTGCGCCAACGTATCGCGAAACTCCGCGACGTGGCGAAACCATTTCTTCTGCGATTTGAGATATGTTCTGAATGGCTTCGAAAACGATCGCCGCAAGAACCAGTAGCCTTCACCAATACCAACCATGCGGCGGTCGAGTTCATGGCCCCATTTATCTTTTTGAAAAGTCTCGTAAACCCAAATCCAAGCGAGATTGTCGAGGCAACCTTGTACGTTGATAACGAACGACTGAATTAGAATGGTGGCGATGACCGTATCATCTATCGTCGGGGTGTCTTCCAGTTGCGGCGGCAAAATTTCGAATACGTAGTCGATAGCTCGGATCATCGTATCGAGCCTACGGATAAGCCCTTCGAAAGTGTAAGCCCGGCCACGGTCGCTTTTGTAAGAGCGCGCAACAAGCTTGTCTTTCAACGCACCAAATTTGACGTGCAAATCGTCCTTTGCGTGGTTGAGTTCTACAATGTCCGGTTCTGAGAAAAATCCTGCCAT
>JBBCIM010000004.1:0-104550 GCA_037200245.1 Pseudolabrys sp. | reverse complement strand
GGAATCCTCCCTGATAGTGCGGAGCCTTTGCCAGGCTGTTCGGGCGGCACGATATGACAGCCTTGTCCATATGACTAGGGCCTGGCGTCGCCGACCACCGGCCGCCAGACCAGCAACCGCCGCTCGACCAGCGTGACCAGGAAGTCGATGACGATGACGAAGGCGGCGAGCACGAACATGCCGGCGAACACGCCGGCAACGTCGAACACGCCTTCGGCCTGCTGGATCAGATAGCCAAGCCCCGCCGCGGAACCGAGATATTCGCCGACCACCGCGCCAACCACGGCGAAGCCGACCGAGGTGTGCAGCGACGAGAACATCCAGGACAGCGCCGATGGCCAATAGACGTGGCGCATCAATTGCCGCTCGTTCATGCTCAGCATGCGCGCGTTGGCCAGTACCGTCGGGGAGACTTCCTTGACGCCCTGATAGACGTTGAAGAACACGATGAAGAACACCAGCGTGACGCCGAGCGCCACCTTCGACCAGATGCCGAGGCCCAGCCATAGCGTGAAGATCGGCGCCAGCACGACGCGCGGCAGCGCATTGACCATCTTCACGTAAGGGTCGAACACCGCCGCGGTGCGCGGCTGCCGCGCGAACCAGAAGCCGACCAGCACGCCGCCAATCGAACCGATGGCGAAGGCCAGGATCGCCTCGATCAGCGTGACCCAGAGATGCCGCCAGATCACGCCGGAGACGAACCAGGCGACCACCTGATTGGCGACGTCCAGCGGGTTGGAGAAGAAAAACGGCGGCAGCAGAATCTTGCCGAAAACCGGAACGGTCGTGAGCACGTGCCACAGCGCGACCGAGACGACCGCGACGAGAAGCTGCAAGATGAAGAGGGTAATGCGCGACATCATATGCCCTCCGTCTGCTCGTAGCCTTTGATCACCTCGGCCTTGAGCGAATGCCAGATCTCACGATGCAGCTCATGAAACGCATGATCGAGTTTGATCTCGGCGATGTCGCGCGGCCGCGACAGCGTCACCCGCCAGTCGCCCATGATGCGCGCCGCCGGGCCCGCCGACATGATCACCACGCGGTCGGACAGCGCGATCGCTTCTTCCAGGTCGTGGGTGACGAACAGCACCGCCTTGCGGTCGGCGTTCCACAAATCGAGCAGCAGGTTGCCCATGATCTGCCGGGTCTGCGCGTCGAGCGGGCCGAACGGCTCGTCCATCAGCAGAATCTTCGGATCGCGGATCAGCACTTGCGCCAGACCGACGCGCTTGCGCTGACCGCCGGACAACATGTGCGGGTAGCGGTCGCCGAAAGCGCCGAGGCCGACGCGCTTGAGCCATTCCTGCGCGCGCGGACGGGCCTCGGCCGACGGCGTGCCGGCCGTTTCCAGCCCGATGGCGACATTCTCCAGCGCGGTCTTCCAGGGAAATAGCGCGTCGGCCTGAAACAGGTAGCCGGCCTGGCGGTTGAGCGCCTCGAGCGGCGTGCCAAATATATCGACGCTGCCGCCCGACGGCGGCATCAGCCCAGCGGCGATATTGAGCAGTGTCGACTTGCCGCAGCCGGTCGGGCCGACAATCGAGACGAATTCGCCGTCGCCCACATTGAGCGTCGCGCGCTGCACGGCTGTATAGACCCCGCCGCGGGCCAGGCGGAACGCGACCGAAACCTCGCCCAGCGCCACGGCCGTTGCCTGCGCGTTTTGCTGCGCTGCCGCGCTTTGCGCCATTGTTGTTTCCCCTTCGACGGCGGCAAGCTATCCGCCGGCGCGCGGCTTGCAAAGCCCTGCGGCTATAGGCCCTTGATCAGGCCGGCGTCGATCAGCAGCCGGTTGAAACGCCTCGCCTCGGCGCCGCCGGCGCAGCGGAAGAACTGCCCGTGGCAGCGTTGCAGGATCTTCTTCTGTTCGGCAAAGGACGGATCGAGCGGCACACCGGCCGTCTCTTGTACCAGCAGCGGGATGTAAGGCGCGTCGAGCATCGGCAGCGCGTCGGCCATGTCGACCGGCTTAAAATTCACCGCGTCGACCGCATAATAACTGGTGAAGTAGCGCGGATCGAAGGCCGCCAGTTGGCGGAACACGGCCTCCTCGGGCAGGCTGGGATCGATGATGCGATAGCCGAATTCAGGCTGATGATCGCCGTAGCGCACGATCAGGAACGATTCCAACGGAAAATTCTGCTTGAGGCGTTCCAGCCACGCGGCATATTCCTGCGCCGTCATGCCCTGACGCCGGATATATTCGTCGATGTTCGGCGGGTTGCCTAGATCGCGCCAGTTCGGCGTGAGTTCGGGACGCAGCCGCTTGTCCCACGGGAAGTGATTGGCGACCGTATAGACGAACAAGAACAACGGACCGTTGCCCCGCTCGCGCGCGATGATCTTTTCCGCCTTTTCGAAATAGAAGGTATCGCGCTCGAAGTCTTGCGTGCCGAGATCGCGCATGTCGAGATAGCTCTCGATGCCGGCGGTGGTCTGGAACGCGCGCGAACTCAAGAACGCGCCGTAAAACGGATAGAGCGTGAAGGTCTTGTAACCGCAATGCGTGAGCGAATGCGCCAGACCCCGCGCGACGTGGCCGGAGGCGATGCGGGTGACCGAGGTGGCGAAGCGGCCGTAGGACCGCGCCGACAAACCGGTCAGCACATTATATTCGGTGAACCAGCTCGGGCCGCCGGCGCCTTCGACGACGAGCTTGCGGGAGGCGCCGTCGAACGAGCGGAAGTGATCGTGATAGCCCGGCGGCACATTGATGCCGGGCGCGGCGGTGATGTCGAAGCTCGACTCGTCGTGCAGAAGAATAATATGCGGAAGTTTGCGCGCCGGATTGCAGGCGGCAACCGCGGGCGCCTTCAGGCTTTCCGCGGCAACGGCCTCCGATTCGAGATAGCCGTGCACAATCAGTTCACGCATGGCCTCGACGCCGGTGCGCGCGAATTTCGAGACGTAGTTATGGCTGAAGAAATCTTCGTAAAGCTCGGTCGGCCGTGCCAGCGACAAAAGCGTCAAGGCGCCCAGGCATAAGACGGCGCCCAGCGCGCTGGCGCGCAGGCGGATGCGGAGCGGATCGAGGCGCCAGGCGAGCGCTGTGAGCGGCGTCAGTATGAGAACGGCCAGCGCGATCGGCAACCGCAGCGCCGGCATGGCGGTCAAAAGAAACGCGAAGGTGTCCTGATCGATGATCATCAGGTCGACGAAATCGACGGTCATCCAGAGCTTGTCGTGCTTGAAGCGCGACAGCAGGATGAGCGACACGATCAGCGTGAGCGAGATCAGCGACGCGGCGACGGGACGGCGCAGCGCCGCCAGCCAGAAGAAATTCAAGAAAGCCCAGGCCAGAAGAAACGCGACCCTTGCAACCAGGTCGACTTCGGTCGCCGCCAGGATGAGCAAAGCCGCGGTCTGAACCAGAGCGAATAACGACAGCGCGGCCACGTCCCGGCGGGACAGAGCCTCGGAGGGCCCCCATCGGCTTAGCAGTGAGGCAGCGGCGGACAGCATGACCGGCGGACGGCCATGCCCGGCAATGAGAGCACCCTTTACACCCGGCGCACGGCCCCGCCGTCATAAGACTGTAATTAAATCGTCATTTCAAGCGGACTGGCCGCCGCAGATGCGATTTTTGCGATGCAAACCAAAGGGATGGCTGCAGAGAGTCCCGGACGCCGGTGGAGCCCGCCACCCTCACGTGCCATCATCGGGCCAATGAGCCCCGACACCCGTTTCATCGATGCGCTTGCCCGGCTGCCGGACTATCTCGGCAGCCATGTGCTGGTGAGCCTGACCGCGCTGGCCTTGGGGCTGGGCATCAGCCTGCCGCTGGCCGTTCTGTCGGTGCGGCGGCCGGTGCTGCGCGGCGCCCTGCTCTCTGTGGCAAGCGTGGTGCAGACCATTCCCGGCTTGGCGCTGCTGGCATTGTTTTATCCGCTGCTGCTGGCTTTATCGGCGCTGTCCGAGCGCGCTTTCGGCGAGGGCTTCTCCGCGCTCGGCTTCCTGCCTTCGGTGCTGGCGCTGGCGCTCTATTCAATGCTGCCGGTGCTGCGCAACACCGTGGCCGGCCTCGAAGGCGTCGACGCGCGGCTACGCGACGCCGGGCGCGTCATCGGCATGACGCCGGGCCGGCTGCTGCGCGACATCGAATTGCCGCTGGCTTTGCCGGTGATCATGGCCGGCATCCGCACCTCCGCGGTCTGGGTGATCGGCACCGCCACGCTGGCGACGCCGATCGGCCAGGAGAGCCTGGGCAATTACATCTTCACCGGCCTGCAAACCCAGAACTGGGTGTTCGTCGTGTTCGGCTGCGTCGCCGCCGCCGTGCTGGCGCTCGCAGTCGATCAGTTGCTGGCCTTGATACAGGCAGGCGTCGGCCGCCGCTGGCGCATAGCATTAGGTGCGTTCGGCTTGATCGCGGTGGTTCTCGCAGCGCTGCTGCCGGGCTTCGCGCGCCCGCACGCGACCTACACCATCGGCGCCAAGACCTTCACCGAACAATATGTGCTGGCGGCCTTGATCAAGGACCGGCTGGAAGCCACCGGCCTGTCGGCGTCGCGGCGGCCGGGGCTCGGCTCCAATGTGCTGTTCGATGCCTTGGCGGCCAACGAGATCGACGTCGCGGTCGATTATTCCGGCACGCTCTGGGCCAACCGCATGCATCGCAATGACGTATTGCCCCGCGCCGAACTTCTGGCCGAACTGGGGCGCTGGCTCGAAACGGCCCACGGCATTCGTATGCTCGGCGGACTTGGATTCGAGAACGCCTATACGCTGGCAATGGCGCGGCGGAAAGCCGAGACGCTCGGCATCAAGTCGATCGCCGATCTCGCGCGCCATGGCGGTGAGTTGACCATTGCCGGCGATTACGAATTCTTCGCGCGGCCTGAATGGCTGGCGCTGCGCAAAGCTTACGGTCTGGAATTCCGCGCCCAACGCCAGATGCAGCCGGAGTTCATGTATCAGGCGCTCACGAGCGGCGATGTCGACGTGATCTCGGCCTATACCAGCGACGGACAGATCGCCAAATACGACCTCGTCGTCCTCGACGATCCGCGGCACGCCATTCCGCCTTATGACGCGGTGCTGCTGCTTTCGCCGAAACGAGCGCGCGACGAGAAACTCGGCGCCGCGCTCAAGCCGCTGCTGAACGCCATTCCGGTCGACCTGATGCGCGCCGCCAATGCGCGGGCATCGAACGGCGATACGTCCGCGGACGAAGTTGCGCGGTGGCTGGCGGCGGAAATAAAGAAGAAATGAGTCGATCCGCCCGGCCTCATGGTGAGGAGCCGTGCGAAGCACGGCGTCTCGAACCATGTGGCCGCCTCATCCTTCGAGACGGTCGCAAGAGCGCCCTCCTCGGGCTGAGGCTGAGAAGGTCTAGTTCTTGCTCTTGTCGACCATGGCGCGCTGCTTGATCCAAGGCATCATCTCGCGCAGCTTGGCGCCGACCTGCTCGATCGAATGCTCGGCAAGCTTGGCGCGGGTCGCCTTGAACGAGGTCTGGTTGACCTTGTTCTCCAGCATCCAGTCGCGCGTGAAGCGGCCGGACTGGATGTCGGCCAGCACGCGCTTCATCTCGGCCTTGGTCTCCGCCGTGATGATACGCGGGCCCGAGACGTACTCGCCGTATTCCGCGGTGTTCGAGATCGAGTAGTTCATGTTGGCGATGCCGCCTTCGTAGATCAGGTCGACGATCAGCTTCACTTCGTGCAGGCATTCGAAATAGGCCATCTCCGGCGCGTAGCCGGCCTCGCACAGCGTCTCGTAGCCGGCCTTGATCAATTCGACGAGGCCGCCGCACAGCACGGTCTGCTCGCCGAACAGATCGGTCTCGCATTCTTCCTTGAACGTGGTCTCGATGATGCCGGCGCGGCCGCCGCCGATCGCCGAGGCGTAGCTCAGGCCGAGATCGTGCGCGTTGCCGGATGCATCCTTGTGGATCGCGACCAGGCACGGCACGCCGGCGCCGCGCTGATATTCCGAACGCACGGTGTGACCCGGACCCTTCGGCGCGATCATCAGCACGTCGAGGTCGGGACGCGGATCGATCAGGTTGAAGTGAACGTTGAGGCCGTGCGCGAACATCAGCGCCGCGCCCTGCTTCATGTTGGCGGCCAGGCTTTCGCGATAGATGTCACCCTGCAATTCATCGGGCGTGAGCATCATCATCACGTCGGCCCATTTGGCGGCTTCCGCCACTTCCAAGACCTTGAACTTCTCGCCTTCGGCCTTCTTGATGCCCTGCGAACCTTTGCGCAGCGCAATCACGACGTCCTTGACGCCGCTATCGCGCATGTTGAGCGCATGGGCGTGGCCCTGGCTGCCATAGCCGATGACGGCGACCTTCTTGCCCTTGATCAGGTTCAGGTCGGCGTCGCGATCGTAGTAAACTCGCATGATGTTTCCTCACTACCCCTAAAGTTTCGGCCTTGCTTCTAAGGCGCTCCGAGACAGCCGACAAGGCCCGGGCCTCAAGTCATTTTTCAAGCCTGCGATGCGCGCGAAACGCCTTATTTGCCGCGTGAACGCTGGATTTGCCGGCGCCCCAGGTACAGCAGCCCGAACCCCACCAGCACGCTGCCGTATTTGATCTTTTCCGGCATGGTCGAACTTTGCTCGAAGCAATAGGTGCTTTGACCGACGCCGATGCAGCGCTGCAACCCGACATCCTGAGTTTTGACGAAGACGCCGAAGAACAGGAACGGGATCGCCAGGATCGTCAGCGCCATCTCACTTGGCCTCCCGGCCATCGCGAATGGTGGAAAGATTCATTCCAAAAAGCGTCGCCAGCTTTCCGAGAACTTCGCCGATCACATCTTCCGGGGCGTGCTCGATCAGGCCGAACATACGCTGCTCTCGATCGATCGTGCGGACTTGATCCACGAGAACAAAACCTTCGGTTTGCAGACCTCGTGGCAAGAGCACGTTCCAAGGCCAAGCACGTGAATTCGAAGTGATGGGGCAGACAACGCTGCGGCGCGACCGCGCGTGATAATCGCTCGGCGTAAGTACGAGCGCCGGTCGGCGCCCGGCTTGTTCAGTACCCATGATCGGGTCGAATTCAACCCAAACAATGTCACCGGCGCTTGGTAGGTGCATTTTGCTTGCCGCGATGACGCGTGACGCGACGTTTGGGCGCTTTGCCCCTCAGAAAGCCAACCGGCATGATTTTGCCGTGAGAATGGGCATCGTCGATAATCTCGGCGCCTCTGTCAGGACCCCAATCGACCGTCGCGGGCTCGTTCTCCGGTCCCAGGCGATCCATCTCGGCCACAAGATCTTCCAATCGATAATAGGGTATGCGCACCGGCTTCTTCAGCCGGAGATCCGATCCTTCGACCGTCACGTCGAGTTCCACGCCGGCTATCAAGCCCACTGCTTCCGCTGCTGCCCTCGGCAGCCGGACGCCCAGGCTATTACCCCATTTTGCAACCTTAACCTTCACTGCTTCGCTCCATCGCAGGATATACAATGTATATCCCTGCAGCCACACTTGTCTACATGCCTTCCGGGCCGCGCGCGATGGCCGCGATGCCGGTGCGCGACACCTCGACCAGCCCGAGCGGCAGCATCAGCGCGATGAACTGCTCGATCTTGTCGCTCTTGCCGGTGATCTCGAACACGAAGCTCTCGGTGGTGGCGTCGATGACGCGGGCGCGGAAGGCATCGGCCAAGCGTAGCGCCTCGACTCGGTTGTCGCCCTTGCCGCGCACTTTGACCATGGCCAGTTCGCGCTCGATCGAATTGCCGGCCAGCGTCATGTCGACGACGCGATGGATCGGCACCAGCCGGTCGAGCTGGTTCTTGATCTGCTCGATCACCATCGGCGTGCCCGTGGTCACGATGGTAATAAGCGACAAGTGCTTGGCGTGCTCGGTCTCCGACACCGTCAGCGACTCGATATTGTAGCCGCGGCCGGAGAACAGGCCGATGACCCGCGCCAGCACGCCCGGCTCGTTGTCGACCAGAACGGACAGCGTGTGCGATTCCGCGCGTTGCGCCGTCGGCGCGGTCGGGTAATGCGAGGTACTTGAGGGCACGTTTGCGTTCACGGTCGTCGTCCTTTTTCGTTTGCACTCGCCGAGCGCTCTGCCTGCTCCCTCTCCCCTGGGGCGAGAGGTAAAGTGCGTTCACCGCAGCTTCTACACCAACATCTTTCCTTCTTCGGTGATCGCGCTGTCGAGACTTTCAGCGGCGTCGCCGAGAATCATTTCATTATGCGCGCGGCCCGACGGGATCATCGGGAAGCAGTTTTCCTTCTGGTCGACGACGCAGTCGAACAACACCGGCCGATCGACATCGATCATCTCGCGAATGGCGTGGTCGAGATCGCCCGGCTTTTCGCAGCGGATGCCGACCGCATGCATGGCGTCGGCTAGCTTGACGAAATCCGGCAGCGAATCCGAATAGCTCTCTGAATAACGGCCGCCATGCAGCAGTTCCTGCCACTGCCGCACCATCCCCATGTAGCTGTTGTTGAGGATGAAGATTTTGATCGGCAGCCGGTACTGCACTGCCGTCGACAATTCCTGCATCGTCATCTGCACGCTAGCCTCGCCGGCAATATCGATGACCAGCGATTTCGGATGCGCGAGCTGCACGCCGACCGAGGCCGGCAGGCCGTAGCCCATGGTGCCGAGGCCGCCGGAGGTCATCCAGCGGTTGGGCTCCTGGAAATGGTAGAATTGCGCCGCCCACATCTGATGCTGGCCGACTTCGGTGGTGATGTAAGTGTCGCGGTCCTTGGTCAGCTCATAGAGCCGCTGGATGGCGTATTGCGGCTTGATCACCTCGTTTGAGTGCCGGTAGGCCAGCGACTTGCGGCCGCGCCATTTCTCGATCTGCTTCCACCAGTCGCCCAGCGCCTTCTTGTCGGAATGCTTGGCGCCGGCGCGCCACAGCCGCACCATGTCTTCCAGCACATGCGCGCAGTCGCCGACGATCGGCACGTCGACCTTGACGTTCTTGTTGATCGAGGACGCGTCGATGTCGACGTGGATCTTCTTCGAGTTCGGCGAGAACGCGTCAAGCCTGCCGGTGATGCGGTCGTCGAAGCGCGCGCCGATGCAGATCATGACGTCGCAATCGTGCATCGCCATGTTGGCTTCGAGCGTGCCGTGCATGCCGAGCATGCCCATCCACTGCGGATCGGCGGCCGGAAAAGCGCCGAGCCCCATCAGCGTCGAGGTGATCGGATAGCCGGTGAGCTTGACCAGTTCGGTCAGCAGCGCGCTGGCGTGCTTGCCGGAATTGATCACGCCGCCGCCGCTGTAGAACATCGGCCGCTTGGCGTGCGCCATCAGTTCGACGGCTTCCTTGATCTTGTCGAGGTCGCCTTTGACCTTGGGCTTGTAGCCGGTGTGCGGGAAATCCTTCGGCTTGGAATAGACGCCTTTGGCGAACTGGATGTCCTTCGGGATATCGACCACCACCGGACCCGGCCGGCCGCTCGCCGCGATATGGAACGCCTCGTGCAGCACGCGCGGCAGATCCTCGATGCGCTTGACAAGGTAATTGTGCTTGGTGCACGGCCGAGTGATGCCGACGGTGTCGGCTTCCTGGAAGGCGTCGTTGCCGATCAGGTGCGTCGGCACCTGGCCGGTGATGCACACGAGCGGGATCGAATCCATCAGCGCATCGGTCAGGCCGGTCACCGCGTTGGTGGCGCCGGGTCCGGAGGTAACCAGCACGCAGCCGACTTTGCCGGTCGAGCGCGCATAGCCTTCGGCGGCATGCACCGCGCCCTGCTCGTGCCGCACCAGGATGTGCTGCACCTTGTCCTGCGCGAAAATGGCGTCGTAGATCGGCAGCACCGCGCCGCCCGGATAGCCGAACAAATGCTTCACGCCCTGATCCGCCATCGCCCGGATCACCATCTCGGCGCCGCTCATTTCCTCGCTCATGTCCGTCTTCCTTGTTCGCTCGCTTGCTTGCTTTGCTTGCTCTGCCGCCAATAAAAAAGGCCCGTGAGGGCCATGTCCGGACGCTTCCCTGGAAAGCCCTGAGGGCTACCGAGGTGGCGTCCGAACTTTTACGACGAGAGTAATAATATTGCGCAGCACTTGATCCACCCGTACTTTCGTTGCGCGCTTTATAGGGGCGGTAAAACGACCGGTCAAGCGCATTCTGTCGCCACCAAAGTCATCTTATACCCCTGCAAGCTGGCTTTCGAGGGCTTTTTCGGCCTGTTCCGGGGCCACGAACGGCCAGTCCTTCATCTGATTGCGAAACCAGGTGACCTGGCGCTTGGCGTAGCGCCGGGTGTCCATGATCGCGCCCTCGGCGGCTTCCTCCCGCGTGATCTCGCCGCCGAGATGGCGGATCAGCCAGGGCACGCCATGCGCCTTCATCGCCGGCAGCGTCGGGTCGAGATTGCGTGCGGCAAGCGCCCGCACCTCGTCCAGCGCGCCGGCGTCCAGCATGGCGCCGAAGCGCCGCTCGATGCGCGCCACGAGGTCGCTGCGCTCGCAGGTCAGAAACACTTTCGCGGCATGAGCCGGGTCGATCAGCGGCGGCAGACCGCCATCGCGGTGCCAGTCGGTGAGCGAGCGCCCCGTCGCCAGCATCACCTCCAGCGCGCGCGAAATGCGCGAGCGGTCGTTGGGCATCAGGCGGTAGGCCGTGGCCGGATCGCGCTCCAGCAACTCGGCATAAAGCGGGGCTACGCCTTCGCTCTGCAAGCGCCCGCGCACGCGCTCACGGATATCGCCTGGGATCGGCGGCACCGCCGCGAGACCCGACGTCAGCGCCTTGAAGTAGAGCCCGGTGCCGCCGACCAGGATCGCAATGCGGCCCGCGGCGGCGATCTCGGCCAGCGCCTCGCCGACGTCGCGGCACCAGCGCCCGACCGAATAATTCTCCGCCGCGTCGACATGGCCATAGAGCAGGTGTCGGGCCAGCGCCTCTTCCTCCGGCGCCGGCCGCGCCGTAATCACGCGCAGGTCGCGATAGACCTGCATCGAATCGGCATTGACGATGACGCCGTTGAGCGTCTCCGCGAGCTTTAAAGCCAGCGCCGACTTGCCGCTGGCGGTGGGCCCTGCAATAAGCACCGCTCCGCCGGCTTTGTGTATCGCATGACTCATGTCGCAACCCTGATCGGACCTGACGCGCTCGATGGCGCCGCGCTCGCGCGCGTGCGCTCGGCCCTGCCCAGCGCGGGCGAGCCGCGCTGGCTGGCGCAAGGCACCGCCGCCGACATTCCCTTTAGCGCAAACGCCGGTCTTGACCAACGCAAGCTGGCCGGGGAAATGCGCAATTTGCTTAACGATATCGATGTGGTGGTGCAGCCCGCCGCCAACCGGCGCAAGAAGCTGTTTCTGGCCGACATGGATTCGACCATGATCGGACAGGAATGCATCGACGAACTCGCCGACTATGTCGGGCTCAAAGCCCATGTCGCCGCGATCACCGAGCGCGCCATGCGCGGCGAGATCGCCTTCGAGCCGGCGCTGCGCGAGCGCGTCGGCCTGCTCAAGGGATTGCCGGTCAAGGTCGTCGATGAGGTCATCGAAAAGCACATCACGCTCACGCCGGGCGGCCGCGCGCTGGTCGCCACCATGCGCCGCCATGGCGCTTACACCTGCCTGGTGTCCGGCGGCTTCACGCTGTTCACCGATCGCATTGCCGCGATGATCGGCTTCGACGAAGCCCGCGCCAATTCGTTGGTGCTCGACGGCAACAAACTGGCCGGCACAGTGCAGGAGCCGATTTTCGGCCGCGAGACCAAGCGCGCGACGCTGCTCGAACTGCGCGGCAAACTCAAACTGGCCAAGGATGACACGCTGGTCACCGGCGATGGCGCCAACGACATGGCCATGATCGCCGAAGCAGGACTCGGCGTTGCCTATCATGCCAAGCCCGCAGTCGCCGCCGAAGCCGCCGCGCGCATCGACCACGGCGACCTCTCGGCGCTGCTGTATGTTCAGGGCTATCGGCGGGAAGAGTTTGCAAAAAATTGAGGCCGTTGGCCTCGGTTTGGTATATGATGCCGGCATGATTTATCAGGACGTCATCACTATCGAGCCTGGCAAGCGTGGCGGTCGTCCCTGCGTGCGCGGGATGCGAATAGCCGTCGCCGACGTGCTGGGCTGGCTCGCTAACGGCATGTCGGAACAGCAAATCGTGGCCGGCTATCCCGAGTTGACCGAAGGCGACATCCGCGCCTGCCTTGCCTATGCCGCCGACCGCGAACGCCGGGTCCTGACGACGACATGAAGCTTCTGTTCGATCAGAACGCCTTGCCGAATTATTCCCAAGCTCCAGCCACGTTCAGCTGCTTGGCTTGGAGAAGGCCACCGACCGTGTGCTGTGGCAATTTGCCGGCTCAACTGGTTACACAATAGTATCGCTTGATGCCGACTTTGCAGAGTTGGCAGCATTCCTTGGACCGCCGCCGAAAGTAATCTGGTTGCGCAGCGGCAACCAGACGACGGCATCGATCGAACGCATCTTGCGCGACCATGCCGAGGCGATCATCGGCTTCGACACAGACCCGGCAGCGTGCTTGGAAATTTATTAGCCGGACGGCGCGCTCGCGATGCGCGCGCAGCAAAACCTACTGCAAACTCAGCGCCACGAAGCTCGGGTCGCCGTCGGGCGACACCACCAGCAGCACCACGGCCTTCTTGCCGTCCTTCTTGAGCTGCTCGACGCGCTTTTGCAGGTCGGCGGCGTTCGCCACCGGCTGTTGCTGCACCTCGGCGATCACCATGCCGGGCACCAGCCGCTTTTCCGCCGCCGGCGAATTCTGGTCGACGCCGGTGATCAGCACGCCTTTCACTTTGTCCTTGATCTTGTGCTTCTTGCGCAGATCGTCGGTCAGATTGGCGAGGTCGAGGCCGAGGGCTTTCTTGATCGCCGGCTTGTCGTCGACACTGTTGTCCTTGGTGACGGCCGCAACCTTCTTGTCGGTGTCCTCAAGGCGGCCGAGCTTGACTGTCTTCTTTTCTTCCTTGCCCTTGCGGATGATCGTGACCTCGACGTCCTTGCCGACCGCCGTCTCCGCGACGATCTTGGGCAGATCGCGCATCTCCTTGATGTCCTTGCCGTCGAACTGAATGACGACGTCGCCGGGCTCGATGCCGGCCGGCTTCGCCGGACCCTTGTCGTCGATGCCGGCGATCAGGGCGCCGCGCGGCGGCTTGATGCTCAGACTCTCGGCGATCTCGTCGGTCACCTGCTGGATGCGCACGCCGAGCCAGCCGCGCCGCACTTCCTTGAACTCGCGCAGTTGGTCGATCACCGCCATGACCGTCTTCGACGGCACGGCAAAGCCGATGCCGATCGAGCCGCCGGACGGCGAGATGATGGCCGTGTTGACGCCGATCACTTCGCCGTTGAGGTTGAACAGTGGGCCGCCGGAGTTGCCGCGGTTGATGGCGGCGTCGGTCTGGATGTAATTGTCGTAAGGCCCGGAGTTGATGTCGCGGTTGCGCGCCGACACGATGCCGGCGGTGACGGTACCGCCGAGGCTGAACGGGTTGCCGATCGCGATCACCCATTCGCCCAGCCGCAATTTATCGCTATCGCCGAACTTCACCGCCTTGAGCGGCTTGTCGGACGTCACCTTGAGCAGCGCCAGGTCGGTCTTAGTGTCGCGGCCGAGAATGGTCGCCTTCATCGTGGTGCCGTCGTTGAGAATGACGCTGACCTCGTCGGCGTCGGCGATGACGTGATTGTTGGTCACCACCAGTCCGGAGGCGTCGATGATGAAGCCGGAGCCGAGCGAACTGACACGGCGCGGCGTGGCGTCGCCACCGCCCTGTCTTCCAGGGGCGCCACCTTGGCCGCCGGGGCCACCCGGCGCCCCGGGCGCGCCCTGACCGCCGCGGCGGTTCTTGAAGAACTCCTCGAAGAATTCTTCGAACGGAGAGCCCGGCGGCAAATTCGGCATGGCGCCGCCGCTGATGTCGACGGTCTGCTTGGTCGAAATGTTGACCACCGCATCGATCACCGCTTCCGCGGTATCGGCGATGTTTTCCGGACCGCGCGCCAGAGCCGGGCCGGTCAGCGCCGGCCAAGCGATTGCAGCGGCGGCAAAAATTGCCAACCCGGCGCGGCCAATGGGCGTCGTCAGCGAGGTGCGGATAGCGCCCATGGGCGTTCGTTCTCCAGGAAAAAGGCGTCGTCGTCGACAGTGCCGCCGTCTTCGCGGCTAATCAAGGGCATGGGCCATCAACACCATGAGAGGCCGATTCGTTCGCAAAATCGACGTTTTTTGCTGCCGCTTAAGCGCGCACCAGCCATACCACCACCAGGCCGACCACCGCCGAGCCGATGCCGATCAGACGCAAGGTAAAATCCGGCGTCTCCAGCACGCTCGCGATCGCCTTCTTGGCGTGCCCTGGAAACGCGGCGAACACCAAGCCTTCAATCACGAAGACCAGCCCGAGCGCGGCCAGAAAATCAGTCATACCGACCGCGCTCTCTTAAGTTGCTACCGGACCGGCGTTGCGGGCGCTGCCGGCGCAGGCGCCGCGGTCTGGGCAGCCGGCGCCGCGGATTGTGCCTTGCCGGCCGGGTCGCCGAAGTAGCGGAAGAAGCTGGAGTCGGGCTTGAGCACCAGCCTGGTGTCGCTGCCCTTCAGGGCAGCCTCGTAGGCCTGCATCGAGCGGTAGAACGAGAAGAAATCCGGATCCTTGTTGAAGGCATCGGCGAAGATCTGGTTGCGCGTGGCATCGCCCTCGCCGCGGATCTGCTCGGATTGCGACGTCGCTTCAGCGACCAGCACGGTCACGTCGCGATCGGCGCGCGAGCGGATTTCCTGGCCGCGCTGAGCGCCTTGCGCGCGGAATTCCGCGGCCTCGCGTTGCCGTTCGGTCTGCATGCGCTGATAGACCGCTTGGCTGTTCTGCTCGGGCAGATCGGCGCGTCGGATACGCACGTCGACCACCTGGATGCCGTAGCTGGTGGCTTCCTTGTCGACCAGTTCGCGGATGCGCGACATCAAATCGGCGCGCTGATCGCGCACGACGTGGATGAACGTCGCCTCGCCGAGCACGCGGCGCAATGCCGAGTTCAACAGAATGGCGAGCTGCGAATTGGCGCCCTGGATCGAGCCGAGCGTCTGATAGAAGCGCAGCGGGTCCTGGATGCGGTAACGTGCGAAAGCATCGACCACCAAACGCTTCTGGTCGGAGGCGATGACTTCCTGCGCCGGCGCTTCCAGATCGAGAATGCGGCGATCGATATATACAACCGAATCGATGAACGGCGCCTTGAAGTGCAGGCCCGGCTCGGTGATCGGCGGCCGCGGTTGGCCGAGACGAAGCACCAGAACCTGTTGCGTCTGGTAGATCGTGAATACAGAGCTGTAGACCACGATAAGCAGGGCGACGACGATAACGGCGATGACGCCACCGATGAAACTAGTCTTCATGGCCGGCCTCCCGCCTGCGGTGTACGCGGCCGTGTCAGCTCACTGAGCGGCAGATAAGGCACCACGCCGGAGCCTTCGCCGTTGCCGTTGGAATCCAGGATGATCTTGTCGGCGCCGCCGAGCACGCGCTCCATGGTTTCCAGATACATGCGCTGGCGGGTGACGTCGGGCGCCTTCTTGTACTGCTCGTAAATCTTCAAGAAGCGCGAGGTCTGACCGGTCGCTTCGGCCACCGTCTGCTGACGGTAGGCTTCGGCAGCCTGCGTGATCTGCGCGACCTTGCCGCGGGCTTCCGGCACCACGCGGTTGGCGTAAGTCTGGCCTTCGTTGACCGCGCGCTCGAGATCGGCGCGCGCCGCCTGGACGTCACGGTTGGAATCGATGACCTGCGTTGGCGGATCGACCTTCTGCATCTGCACCTGCTGGACCAGGATACCGGCGCCATAGGAATCGAGCGTCTTCTGCATCAGATCCTGCACCGCGGTTTCGATGGTCTGCCGCGCGCCGGTCAAAATCGGCTGAATCTCGGAACGGCCGACCACTTCGCGCATCGCGCTTTCGGCCACCGCTTTCACGGTGCCTTCCGGGTTCTGGATGTTGAACAGGTATTCGCCGACACCGGTCGGCTTGACCTTCCACAGCACCGAGAAGTCGACGTCGACGATGTTCTCGTCGCCGGTCAGCATCAGGCTTTCCTCGGGCACGTCGCGGGTCGCGGTGCCGCGGCGCAGGTCGTCGACCGCGCGCATGCCGATATCGATCTTGTTGACGCGCAGCGCCTTCGGCGTCAGCGCAGTCTCGATCGGATACGGCAGATGGTAATTCAGGCCGGGCTGCACTTCGCGCACTTCCTGGCCGAAGCGCATCACCACGCCGAGTTCGTCGGGCGCAACCTGAAACACGCCGGAGAAGCCCCACAGCACGATGGCCGCGAGGCCCAGAATCGCGAAGCCTTTGCCGCCGAGATTACCGCCCGGCAGCACGCGCCGCAGTCTGTCCTGGCCGCGCCTGAGCATTTCCTCCAGATCGGGAGGCGTCGGTCCCGATTGCGGTCCACCGCCGCCCCACGGGCCTTTGCCGCCGGAACCTGAACCCCAAGGGCCGCCTCCGCCGCCGCCCTGATTACTCCATGGCATAGAAAAGTCTCCCAGCGCCGGTCTTTAAGGAGACCGGCAGGCCTTGTTGCAGGGGGTTATAGTGGCTGGGAGGCGCGGTTACAACGCGCGATCATGCCGCGGCGCGACGCTAAATTGGCTCGGCAAATGCCACAATTACGCCCGGCCGGCTCGGCACGTCACCGGAAGCGGTTCGACGCGCTGTGCACAGCCCGCCTGGCTCGAGCCAGCAGTTGCTCGCCGGCCAACGGATCGTCGCGGTCACGGCGAAACACAAATATGCGGCCCAGCATTCCGACAAGCGCAACGCCGACGCCTACGACCAGCATCAGTTGCAGCGTCGCGGCTGGGAAAAGCGGCAATCTTTCGCCGATGGTCGTCAACAGGATTTGAATTGGCGACCAAAGCAGCGCGATCAGCCCCCAAACCGCCATCGCAACCGCGCCGATGAAGTCGCATGTCGCAGTCACCGCGATGACGGTCAATTTGACAGCCGCTGGAACGGGATCGAATACGCCGCCAACGATATTGTATGCCCACGTCCAACTGTCCCTGAAAGAACTTTGCCAGATCGGCACGACGGTCCCGGTATAAAATTTCCCGGCGCCCGCCAGCAATCGCTGCCACAACGGCAACGTCAGGGCCCCCAGCATTGCCAATGCCACATAGGCGAGGATCCACATGACCCACGCCCAGAGATAGCGCATCGCCTCAAAGAACGAACCCCCGCGAATCCAAGCGCCCCGCCGGGAGCCGGTTTGCGGCGCAAATGGCTTGCCTCCCATAACCCACCGCATCGCGGCATCCGACAGATTATCGTAGCCTTTCCTGCCCCGCAGGTAGCGCAGGTGGCTAAACAGCAGAGCCCAATGCGCGCGGAAGCCGTAATTGTTAGGCGGCAAGTCCGAGGCCGGTGCGGTCGCGCTACCGAAAGCGTCGAGCCTTGCGGCGACCGGATCGGTCGGATCATAGACGTTTATCCATTCGGCGTGAGCGAAAGCCGGTTCGTATTTATTGATCGGGACGCGCGCCGCCCAAATCGCCGCAAACTTGTCGAGCGGAGAGCCGTAAGTCAGCAAGCCCGAGAATTTTGCAAATAGCCTGTCTCGATAGATGACATCCTTCGGTTTGAGCCACAGCGGACGCGCGGGACGCATGTCGCTATAGTCCGCCAAATAATCGATCCGGGGCCGCGCGGCGCCGGCCAATCGCCGGTCATGTTCATCTTTACAACCCTTCAATTTTTTCCACCGCGCCTCGTCGAGATAATTCGGCAATGCGTGGGCGTTCTCCATCAAACCATTGAACGCAACGACCGAGCCCAGGCTATGGGCGAAAACATACCAACGATCATACGGCGCCATCGCCACATCGACTAAGGTTCGCACCATACGGCGACGGATCGATACGCGCGGCGGCTCTTCATAGGCGTCCAGAAACCCGCCATCGCTACGACGCCGCTGCGAGTATAGCTTTACCGCGCTGATGTAATTGACAAAGACACGCACCAGCGGCGGCGCGTTGAACGATAACAATCGCTTCGCCAGGAAGATCAACGCGCCGAGCGACAGCGCGGCCATGGCAAAGACATTGCTCACCATGAAAAGCCGAATACGCATCAGCAATTCATCGACCCAACCGCGCCAGCCCGGAAAAACCGGCAGCACCATCGCGCCGGCGCCGGACAATCCGCTTCGCAGCTTGTCCGGCGTCGCCCAGAGCGAAAGCCCCCAGCACCAAAAACGGATTTGCTTGGTCAGCGAATACGGTTCGTTGATGTCGGCCCACCAAACCTCGTGAAAGAAGAGCTGCTTTTCGCTGTCGGCATCGCGCGCAATGACCCGCACGGCGGCATCCGGATTAGCCGCCCAGGTGTCCTGTTCGGCATGCAAGGGCGAACTCGAAGCGCCGACAATCTCAATCGTCGAGCGCGTGCCGTTTTCTTGCTTAAGGCGCAGGAGCGCGTCGATCAGCGGACGAACCTGGGTTTCCAAATGCTCGAACCGGCGCTGTTCGCCAATACCGTGCACGAAGATAATCCCGATACGCTCGGTTTGAAGCGGCATGGCGGCCCCCAGCCCCATGCCGTAATTCAACCACAGCTTCTGGTTGCAGGTCAACCGTTCCGCGTAAAAATAGATCGCTCAACGATTGCGCTGCAGCGTCACCACCGTAAAAGCGGCGTCGTCGTCAGGCCCGGCGGCATGCTCGGTGCGGGATATCTCCCGCCATTGCGCCGGATCAATCGCCGGAAACAGCGCGTCGCCGTCGGGCGAGGCGTGCACGTAGGTCATCTCCAGCCGGTCGGCCTGCGGCATCATCGCGGCGAAAACGTCGCCGCCGCCGATAATCATGATCTCGTCGACGCCGCGCGCTTCGGCATCCTTGCGCGCATAACCCAGCGCGGCGTCCATACTGGTGGCCAGCACGCAGCCCGGCGCCACCAGGCCGAGATCGCTGGTCAGGATGATATTGGTGCGGTCCTTGAGCGGCTTGCCGATCGAGACATAGGTCTTGCGGCCCATGATCACCGGCCGGTTGATGGTGACCTTGCGGAAATGCTTGAGGTCGGATTTGAGCCGCCAGGGCAACTGGCCGTCGCGGCCGATGACGTTGTTTTCGCCGATCGCGGCGACCAGCACGATTTTCATGGCCGGCCCGCGCCCGCGAAATCGTGCAGGGCCTTGCCTGTCAGCCGGCAGATTTTCCAATTGTCCATTACCTGCGCGCCGATCGACTTGTAGAACGCAATCGACGGCGCGTTCCACTCGAGCACCGCCCACTCGAAACGCGCCAACTTGTCGTCGATGCATCGCTTCGCCAGCCGCGACATCAGCGCCTTGCCGATACCGCGCCCGCGATATTCCGGCCGCACGAACAGGTCTTCGAGATAGACGCCACCGCGGCCGCGGAACGTCGAGAAATTCAAGAACCAAAGCGCGAAGCCCGCGGCCTCCCCGTTCCATTGCGCGATGTCGCAATAGACGCGCGGCTGCGGCGCAAACAGCGCGTCCGCAATCGCCTCCGGCGTCACGTCCAATTCGGCCTGCAAATTCTCGTAGTCCGCCAATTCGCACACCAGAGCAAAGATCAACGTAGCGTCCGCAGGTTCGGCCGCGCGAATGGTGATGCTCACACCGCCACCGCGGCTTTGATGTGGGGATGCGGCTCGTAGTCCTGCAACGTGAAGTCCTCGAAGCGAAAGCCGAAAATATCCTTCACCGCCGGATTGAGCTTCATCGTCGGCAGCGCCTTTGGCGCGCGCGACAATTGCAGCCGGGCCTGCTCCAGATGATTCATGTAGAGATGCGCGTCGCCGAAAGTGTGGACGAACTCGCCCGGTTTGAAGCCCGTCACCTGCGCCACCATCATGGTGAGCAGCGCATAAGACGCGATGTTGAACGGCACGCCGAGGAACACGTCGGCCGAGCGTTGATAGAGCTGGCACGACAGCCGCCCTTCCGCGACATAGAACTGGAACAGGCAGTGGCACGGCGGCAGCGCCATCTTGTCGACGTCGGCCGGATTCCAGGCGGTGACGATGAGCCGCCGCGAATCCGGATTGCGCTTGATCATCTCGATGACGTGGCCGATCTGGTCGATGGTCTTGCCGTCCTTGGCCGGCCACGAGCGCCACTGGTGGCCGTAGACCGGGCCGAGCTCGCCGCGCTCGTCGGCCCACTCGTCCCAGATGCGCACGCCGTTGTCGTTGAGATATTTGATGTTGGTGTCGCCAGCCAGAAACCACAGCAGCTCGTGCACGATCGACTTGAGATGCAGCTTCTTGGTGGTCAGCATCGGAAAGCCGTCGTCGAGCGCAAAGCGCATCTGATGGCCGAACACCGACAGCGTACCTGTGCCGGTACGATCGTGCTTCTCCACCCCGTGGTGGAGTATGCGTTCCATCAGATCGAGATATTGGCGCATGGCTGGGTCCGGCTAGATCGACTCAAGATGGGGAAGTTTACAGTAAGCGGCAACCGTTGACTGTGCGCTATCCGCATCTTCTTCCCCTCCCCGCCAAGCGCGCAGCGGGGTATAATCTGCTAGACTTCGGCCACTATCAGGGGGGAACCACGATGATCGCCTTCGATCACATCCTGCTGGCCCGCATTCTGTTCACGCTGTCGACCGCCGGCTGGGCCTTTGCCACCGTCATCGCCGACTTCAACAAGACGCACGCCAGCAACCCGCTATGGACGCCGCATGCGCGCTTCCATGTGGTGTGGCAGATCAACAGCTATGTCGGCTTCGGCCTATTGGCGCTGGCGCTGATCTGGTGGCCCGGCCCCCCGGTGCTGGAGCGGCTCTATTTCGTCGCGCTGATGGGCGTCATCGTCTATGTGGCGTTCTTCGCGGCGCTGATGGCGATGCCGCTCTATGGCGGCGCCACCACCGACGACAATGGCTACAAGCCGTTCCCGGCGCCGGTCCCGCTGATCGCCAAAGAATGGGACGTCAACGTCACTGCCTTCTCGATCCAGGTGGCGATCCTGCTCGGTGGCATCGTCGCCGTGACACGCTGAAGCTGTCCCCTCAAACGACAAGGCCGGCAACGTGCCGGCCTTGGGTTTCTTCTTTTGACCCTTCGGATCAGTTTTCCGATTCGACGAACACTTCCTCGCGCCGCTTCTTGATCATCGGCAGCATGGCCAGGATCAGCAGGAAGGCCGCGACCGCCATCAACCCGGCCGAGATCGGCCGCGTGACAAACACGGTGGCGTCGCCGCGCGCGATCAGCATGGCGCGGCGCAGGTTCTCTTCCATCAGCGGTCCGAGCACGAAGGCCAGCACCAGCGGCGCCGGCTCGAAGTCGTGCTTGACCAGCCAATAGCCGACCAGGCCGAACACCGCGGCGATCAACACGTCGGTTGGCGAGTTGTTGATCGAGTAGATGCCGATGCAGCAGAACACGATGATCGACGGGAATAGCAGCCGGTATGGCACCCGCAGCAAGGTGACCCACAGCCCGACCAGCGGCAGGTTGATGATGACCAGCATCAGGTTGCCGAGCCACATCGACGCGATCATGCCCCAGAACAGCTCAGGCTGTTTGGTCATCACCTGCGGACCCGGCACGATGCCGTGAATGGTCATGGCGCCGACCATCAGCGCCATCACCGCATTGGGCGGAATGCCGAGCGTGAGCAGCGGAATGAACGAGGTCTGCGCCGCGGCATTATTGGCGCTTTCCGGCGCCGCCACGCCTTGGATGGCGCCGCGGCCGAAACGCTCCGGATGCTTGGAGATGCGCTTCTCGAACGTGTAGGCGGCAAACGAGGCCACCACCGCGCCGCCGCCCGGCAGGATGCCGAGGATCGAGCCGAGAATCGTGCCGCGCACGATGGCGCCCGAGGAATCGACCAGGTCCTGCCGCGTCGGCATCAAGCCGGTGATCTTGGCGTTGACGATTTCGCGGCTCTCCGACGACATTTCCAGGTTGCGGATGATCTCGGCAAAGCCGAACAGGCCCATCGCCACGTTGGTGAAGCCGATGCCGTCGGACAACTCCGCGATGTTGAAGGTCATGCGGCCGGCGCCGGTCTCGAGGTCCGAGCCGACCATCGACAGCAGCAGGCCGGTGAGGATCATGGCGATGGCCTTGAGCACCGAACCCTTCGCCAGCACCACCGCGAAGATCAGGCCGAGCACCATCAGCGAGAAATATTCGGCCGGCCCGAACAACAATGCGATCGAGGTCAGCGGCACGCCGAGCGCCGCGACCAGCACGGTCGAAACGCAGCCGGCGAAGAATGAGCCGATGGCCGAAATCGACAGCGCCGCGCCGGCGCGGCCCTGCCGCGCCATCTGATGGCCGTCGAGACAGGTTACGACCGAGGTCGCCTCGCCCGGAATATTGACCAGGATCGAGGTGGTCGAGCCGCCATATTGCGCGCCGTAATAGATGCCGGCGAGCATGATGAGCGCGCCGACCGGCGGAAGCCCGAACGTGATCGGCAGCAGCATGGCAACGGTCGCGACCGTGCCGATGCCGGGCAGAACGCCGACCAGGGTCCCGACCAGAGCGCCGAGTAGGCAGAAGCCGATATTGGCCGGTGTGCCGGCGACGGAAAAGCCGAGCGCGAGATTGGCAAGAAGGTCACTCATGACGATGCGTTCCGATCAGAAGCCGGGCCAAATCTGGAATGGCAGTTGCAACAGATAGACGAAGAGACCGACGCAGAACGCGGTCATCGCCGCAGCAGCGATCAGACCCTCCACCCAACGGAATTCGCTCGACCCTAAAATCGAGATCATGAAGGCGGTGAAGGTAGGGATGACCAATCCGAGCGGCGGGATGGTGAGCGGAATCCATATGACCCGCAGATCGATGCCGCGGATCATGCCGGCAAACAGCAAGATTCCGGTCAGCACATAGGCAGGGCCTTTGACCGCGAATTTCTCGATGGGCTCGCCGTCGACCAACAGGCCGGTCACCGCCACGAGGGCGCCGACAACAGCCAGCAAGGTCGCGAACATGCGCGGAGCCGTGCCCGGTCCAAACGCGAAGCCGCTCTGCCCCGGCAGGCTGGCGGTCGCCGCGATTGCAATGATCGCCAGTGCGATCAGCGCCAAGCCGCCGTAAAAGTCGCGCGGACCCCGGACCTTAAATACGAATGGACCCCCCTTGCGGGAGGACTTTGCCCCTGACATTTCCCCTCCTAATACTTTAGGATTAGTTTGTTCTTCTAACTCATTGATCCATAGCACATGCTGCCGTGGGACAATGGGCTCGGAGGTGGGACAGTTTGTCGCTACAGCCAGCCGCTGAGGCCGAGCGCGCCGCCAACCGCGAATAGCCACAAGGGATTGATGCGGGTGGTGAAGGCCACAACGATTGTGACGACGGTCAGCAGCGCGGCATACACATTATTGTCCGCCGTGCGCGCGAGGACGAAGGCGCTGGCTCCGATCAGTCCGAGCGAGACCGGCACCAGGCCGGCCTGGATCGCGATCCGCCACCGCGCATCCTTGAAACGGTCCCAGACGCGCGCGACGAAAAACGCCATCACGCAGGTCGGCCCGCACATCGCCGCCGTTGCCACCGTGGCGCCGGGAATGCCGGCGACGTGATAGCCGATCAGCGTGACGATGATGACATTGGGTCCTGGCGAGAGCTGCGCGATCGCGAACATGTCGGCGAATTGCCGGTTGCTCATCCAATGCATCACCTCGACCGAGATGCGGTGCATCTCCGGGATTGCGGCATTGGCGCCGCCGATCGCCATCAGCGACAGCATCGCGAAATAGCCGGCCAGGCTGACGAGCGGGTTGTCAGTCATACCCTGAACCACGCCAGCAGCACGCTCACCGGCGCCAGCACTCCGAACACATAAGCCAGCGGCCATTGCATCAGGGCGATGCCGACGAACGCCAAAATCGCAATGACCGGCGCGGAGTTCCACCGTTTCAGGAACATCGGCGACGCCATCTTGGCGACCACCGCAATCAGCAGCCCGCAGGCCGCCGAGGTGACGCCGGATAGAATGCGGCTCAAGAGTTCAAGGTCGCCGAACCGCGCATAGAGAACGCCCAGCGCCGTGACGATGACCAGTGGCGGGCCGAGCAGACCGGCCAGCGCCACGGCGGCACCCGCCGCGCCGCCGAAACGCGCGCCGAACACCACCGAGAAGTTGACGACGTTCGGCCCCGGCAGGAACTGCGACAGCGCAAAGGTCTCGTTGAATTCGTGCGCGGTCATCCAGTTCTTGCGCTCGACCAGCATCCGCCGCGCCCACGGCAAGGCGCCGCCGAAGCCGGAGATGGAGACAACGGCAAAGGCAAGAAACAATTCGAATAGCGACGGGCGATGGACGGCGGGAACGGTCTGCGCGGTGGAATCGGACATTCGTCAGGAATACATGGCGGCCGCGGCCCCGGCTAGGCACCCCGCTGCGGCCTCCCGATGCAAAGCCGCATGGCAAAGGCGCGGGCTAGTCGCGGGACGTGACCGCGAAGCCTTGCGGCGGCTCGCCGCGCTACCGGCGGCTACTCGCCAATACGGGGCCACGCCGCGCCGCGGGCAAGATACGCAAAGAGATGCCGGGCGCGGTGAGGTCCGGCATCCCTTCACTATATAGGCGAAGGCGCGGCTTAGGCGGCTTCGGCTTCCTGGTTGACCACGCTCTCGGCGATTTCGGTCAAGGTCGCGTCGGTCTTCTTTTCCTCTTCCAGCGTCTGATTGAGCAGCCGCACGACGTCGGTGAGCCCAAGTTCCTGCGCCCAGGTCTTCATGGTGCCGTAGCGCGAGATCTCGTAATGCTCGACGGCCTGCGCCGCCGCCAGCAGACCGGCGTCGAGCGCGGGCGAACCTTTGTATTCGTCCATGATCTCGGCGCCTTCGTCGGTGATGCCGACGATCGCGGCGCAGGTCTTGCCCTGCGGCTTCTTGTCGATGGCCTTGAACACCTGCTCGAGTCGCTCGATGTGGCCTTCGGTTTCGGTGTGGTGCTTCTCGAAAGCCTTCTTGAGATCGGCCGCCTGCGCGGCCTTTTGCATCTTGGGCAAGGTCGCGAGAATCTTCTTCTCGGCGAAATAGATGTCCTTCAGCGTGTCGTGGAACAGGTCTTCCAGCGTCTTGGGTTCTTTGGCCACGGTTACCTCCTGGGTTGATGGCTCGCTAACGCCAAGGTGGCGAGACCGTTCCGAGCGGAACTAAATTTCGCTCTTTAATTTCAGTGTTTTTTGACACACGAGAGTCGTCTACCCGACATTGCTTTCGACGCAGTCCCTCAATACTTCACGGTCGCGAACAGCCGCACGCCGGCACCCGGCATCAGCACCTCATCCTTCGAATAGGACGCGCTGTTGCGGATATCGCGGTTGAGCAGATTGCTGCCACTGATGCCGATATTGGCCTCGCTGAAATCGCCGGCCGCCAGACGCACCGGTTTCCACTTGTAGCTCACCTCGGCGCGCAGATCGTCGTAACCGGGCGTCGTTGTCTCGGCGATAGCCGCGACATCATTCTGCGCGAAGGCGTGTAGCACGCGCACCCGCGCGAACCAGTTGGCGTCGCGCCAGAATAGCCCGCCGCCGAGCCGCACCGGCGGGATGCGCGGCACGTTGGTGCCATCCGAAAACGTCGCCCGCACTACGTCGAACTGGTTCTCGATGCCGAACACGCCGCCGCCGAGCGGCGCCAGATCCCATTGGCTCTGGAATTCGGCGCCGCGGAAGGTCGCATCAGCCTGCGAATAGATCGCCTCGTTGAGATCGCCGGCGCCCGGCCCGCACACGCCGCTATCGCCGTCGCACGTGTCGCCGGTGAGCCGCCGGTAGATGAAGCCTTTGAAGCGGGTGACATAGGCGGTGGCCTCGAAGCGGAACGGCCCTGTGGCGCGCCGCAGTCCGACTTCGAGCGATTGCGCGGCCTCTATGGCGAGGTTCGGATTGCCTTTGTCGAAGGTAACCGTCGCGTCGTGGCCGCCGCCGGAGAACAGCTCGGCCGGTTTCGGCGCACGCTCGACATATTGCGCGGTGATGCTGCCGCTCAAATCCCACGGCAAATTCTGGATGACGCCGAAGCTGATGCTCTTCGGCGTATAATGCGGCGATACCGGCGCAGACGCCGTCAGCCCCAGCGCCGGATCGAATTCACGGCTGACGCCGGACAAATTCACCTGCTCGATGCGGCCGGCGATCTGCGCCTTGGTGGACTCGTTGAATTTGAACTCGTTGAAAATATAGCCGGCAATGCGGTTGTTGCTGTTGGGGTCCCACAGGCCGCCATTATCCGGGCTGGGCGCGGTAAGTTCCTGATGGCCGCCTTGCACGCCGATGGCGGTGGTGAGGGCTGCGAAGCGCAGATTGAACGGCGCAAGCTGCGCCTCAACGCGGCCCTCCTGCTCTTTGTTGGTGAAAGTCTGCCGCACGCCGTCGCTGGCGGCATCGGCCGGATCGGCCAGCCCGATCTCGTTGTGCTTGTAGTCGGTGACGCCGCCCCCAGAAGCGGATGGCATCGACGGCGCCGTTGGGCGCGCGCCATTCGCCTTTGGTCAGCACTTTGGTCTGCTTGGCATCGATGCGGGTGTTGGTGCTTTCGCCGTCAATCCCGGGGATATGATAGAGCGCATTGTTCTGCGTGACCGCGAGCCCGACGAAGCCTTCGTTGAAGATGTAGGACGCGCCGAGGCCTGGCCGTCGCTGCGGCTGCTTGAATTCGGCTGCCGGCCGTTGAAGGCGCCGGCTTGCGTCGCCGTCGGCGCGCCCGATGCGTCGTTCAGATAGGGATAATGCGGCACGCGATAATCTTGCGTCGTGCGGCCGAAGGCGTCGGCATGCAGCGCGACGTTGTTGCCCCCGGCATCGAGCAGCACCGCGCCGTCGGCGCCGCTATCGGCCGACGTCGCCGCGCCGCGGAATTCGGCGCCGATGCCGCGCGGCGGTATAAATGTCGGGATGCGGTTGTTGGTGGTCTCGACCACGCCGCCGATGGCCTGCGAGCCGAAGCGCAAGGTCGCCGGCCCGCGAATGACCTCGACTTGGTCGGTAGTCAGCGGATCGACCGGCACGAAATGATCCTCGCCCAGATCGGACGCGCCGTTGGCGCCGACGCCGTCTTCCTGGATGCGCACGCGGTTGACGTCGAGGCCGCGAATGATCGGCCGGCTCGACGCGCCGGGTGCGAAGCTCGAGCCGGTGATGCCGGGTTTACCGAACAGCAGATCGCCGAGCGTCGAGCCGCCGCTACGCCGGATGTCGTCGCTGGGCACCACGGTCACGGTGGCGAATTGATCGGTGACGATGGGCAGCGTGCCTTGCAAATTGGCGCCGGCACCGGACGGCTGTCCCGATTGAATAGGACTTGGCGCGGTGACGGCGATTTCCGGCAACACGACTTGCGCGTAAGACGGCGTGAGGGAAGCGACGAGCACGGCATAGCAGACGGCCGACAACAGGCCGCGACGGATACGAACCGACATAGGGAACCTCGAAAGACTGACAAACGCAGCGCCGAACGCCACGCGGACAACCGCGCGCGGACCGTCTTTGAAAGACGCCGGCGCGGAACGGTGAAGTCGTAGACGTCAGGCTTGAGGAGGCGCGCGCGCTTGAAACGGCTGCCGCTGCGCGGCGGCATCGATCTGCCGTTCGACGGCAGCGACCCAAAAGATTCTTTTGGGAACCGGCAGCGAAATTTGCGGCGGCGGCGGCAGCACCAGCGTGCCGGCCAGATGCATGACCGAACAGATCGGGCAGTCGTCGTGATCGGTATCGCGAAGCGGGACGGGCGCTGAATGCGCGCCATCGCTCGGCGCGGCGGTCAGCGTCGCCGCCGCCGCCGAAGACGCGAAGTCTTCGGTGTGGATATGACCGAACGACAACGCAAGCTGGACGGCAAGCGCAAACAGCGCGAGGCAACCGCTCAGCCCTCGTTGTTTACGCCGCCACGCCATCGGGTACTCAGATCCGGTCAGATGTTATAATATAACATTTCAGACTAGGTGGCGGCCGTCAACCGGCGCGCCCGCTTTCCCCACACCCCGCGCGGACAAACGCCCTCCCCGCCCTGCGCCGAGCACATGACCCAGAGTGCATCACGCAAAACGAGGCCGGCTCTGCTTTAGATGACCCGAATATCGGGCCGAATAATTCCGCGCTCGGGAGCGCTGCGCTGACCGGGGCGGCAAAAGTGCCCGCGTTATGCGACAGGTGCATGGCCGGCGGCGCCTTTTAGGATTTGTTTCCCGTGAAACATTTGCCCTCCGCCAAGGGTCTTCTTTCCTCAACCAATAGCGCCTATATTCATTTCCGCCGGGGCAACCCGGCTATGGCGATAAACGGCCGGCGTAATAAACCTTTCGGACCCGGGGGCAGTACCCGGCGCCTCCACCAAAACCCGTGCCGCGGGCATGAAGCGGGCTTCGGCGGGGGCGAACTAGGATCGACGAGGGCGTAAAGGTCGGACTTTTGCTCGGCATGGTACCGCCGATATCGGGCCAAATCGTAGTTGCAAATGACAACTATGCTCCGGTTGCTCAGGCCGCGTAAGCGGTTTGACTAACCAAGCCTACAAGCCCTAGCCGTCTTAGCAGCGGTTAGGCGGGGTTCGGAGGCACCTGGCAACAGAAGCCTCCACTTTCATTTTCGTTTTCGCCGCCGGGCGCGCTAGCATCTGCCGATCCGAATCCTTCGAGTTCCGTGACCCGCATGGCCGACCAAATCCGCTACGATCTCCTGACCCAGCAGGCTTTGCGCGGCGTGGTACGCAGCGTGCTCGCCGACGCGGCCAAAAAGGGCCTGCCCGGCGACCACCATTTCTTCATCACCTTTAACACCAAGGCCGACGGCGTGCGCATGTCCGACCGGCTGCGCGCACAGCATCCCGAGGACATGACCATCATCCTCCAGCACCAGTTCTGGGATCTGACGGTCAACGACCACGGCTTCGAGGTCGGGCTGTCGTTCGGCGGCATCACCGAGCGGCTGGCGATCCCGTTCGACGCGATCAACGGTTTCTTCGACCCGTCGGTGCAGTTCGGCCTGCAATTCGAGGAAGTCGTCGAGGGTCAGGACCGGCAGTTGCCGGCCAACGGTCAGGACAAGGCCAGGATAGAGGCCAAGACAAAGCGCTCGACAAACTGCCCGCCAAGAAGAAACGCTTCCCCTCGATCCCGGCAGCGCTGCCGCCCGAGCCCGCCGCTGCCGACGCCCGTGCCCGCTTCCGCAACGCCGGAGCCGAAACCCGACAAGCCTTCCGGCGGCGGTGAAGTCGTGCGCCTCGACCGGTTCCGCAAGAAATGATGGCGAAACGGCCCGGCAAAACCCGCACCGAGAGCGACGCCTTCGGGCCGCTGGAAATTCCTGCCGACAAACTGTGGGGCGCGCAGACCGAGCGTTCGCTGCACAATTTCCGTATCGGCACCGAACGCATGCCGATCGAGATCGTCCACGCGCTGGGTCTGGTCAAGCGCGCCGCCGCAGAAGTGAACCGCGATCTCGGCTCGCTCGACGCCAGGCGCGCCAAGGCCATCGTCGCGGTGGCGCAGGATATCGCCGACGGCAAGCTCGACGAGCACTTCCCGCTGCTGGTGTGGCAGACCGGCTCCGGCACGCAATCGAACATGAACGTCAATGAAGTGATCGCCAACATCGCCAATCTAGCGCTCGGCGGCGAACTCGGCTCGAAAAAGCCGGTGCATCCGAACGATCACGTCAATATGAGCCAATCGTCGAACGACAGCGTCCCGAGCGCGATGCATATCGCGGCGGCGATGCAGATCGCGCAGCATCTTTTGCCGGCCTTGAAGCGCATGCATGCCGCGCTCGACAAGAAGACCAAGGAATTCGCCAGGATCGTCAAGATCGGCCGCACGCACACCATGGATGCAACGCCGATCACGCTCGGCCAGGAATTTTCCGGCTATGCGGCGCAAGTCAAATCCGCCGCCGCGCGGCTGGCGTCGGCGCAACGCGAACTTTATCCGCTGGCGCAAGGCGGGACCGCCGTCGGCACCGGGCTAAATTCCAAACCCCAATTCGCCAAGGCCTTTGCGCGCCGCATCGCGGCGCTGACCAAGCTGCCCTTCACCAGCGCGCCGAACAAGTTCGAGCACATGGCTGGGCACGATGCCTATGTCTATGTGCACGGCGCGCTCAACGCGGCGGCCACCGCGCTGTTCAAGATCGCCAACGACATCCGCCTCCTCGGCTCCGGCCCGCGCTCGGGCCTCGGCGAATTGATTTTGCCGAGCAACGAACTCGGCTCTTCCATCATGCCGGGCAAGACCAATCCGACGCAGAGCGAAGCGCTCACCATGGTGTGCTGCCAGGTATTCGGCAACAACACCACGATCACGATCGCCGGCAGTCAGGGGCCATTTCGAACTCAACGTCTACAAGCCGGTGCTCGCGCATTGCATGCTGCAATCGATCCGGCTGCTCGGCGACGCGGTGAACTCCTTCACCGACAATTGCGTGGTCGGGATCAAAGCCAACGAGCCGCGCATCGCCGAGTTGATGCAACGCTCGCTGATGCTGGTGACGGCGCTGGCGCCGAAGATCGGCTACGACAAGGCGGCGCAAGTGGCCAAGGCGGCGCACGCCAATGGCACGACGCTTCGCGAGGAAGCGGTTACGGTTCGGTTATGTCTCGGGGCCTGACTTCGATCGCATCGTGCGTCCCGAGAAAATGACGCGCCCGCGCTAGATATATTTTCCAGACGAAACGCGATGCCGCTGTTTGCGAAACGGGCAGATGTATCTGTGTTTCAGAATGTGTTCCCACCGTGCCCATCAGTACCGGCCTACTAATTCACTGAATTTGCGTGTCAAATCCCGCGCTCGGGCACGTTGCCTTAAAGTTTTTCAAAAACGGATTCATGTTTTCCGAAGTAATCTTTTACGAAAAAATAAATATACATTTGGCGTATTCTCAACGGACTCACAAATAGACGCGCCATTTCTAATGGTATTCGCTAACCGACAATTAGGCGGTTTAGTACGATCAACTAACCGTGTGTTGAATTTGCAGCCCCAGTTCTCGCAAAATAGTGGCGCAATCTTGCGGAGTCGCCGCCTTACGAGGTTTAGGCAGTCGGCGCGAGAGTGTCGGCAACGATGCCGGCGAAAGTGGGGGCACCTCACGACCCAGAGCAAACGTATTTCGTTACCGTCGAGGCGTGGAATGGCTGAACTTGTCAATCTTCGTACCGTTCGCAAGCAGGCCAAGCGCCTGCAAAGCGACGAGCGCGCGAAAGCCAACCGGCTTGTCCGCGGCCAGTCCAAACAAGTGCGGAAGTTGGAAAAAGCGCGGCAAGAAAAGGCCAGCAGCGACCTCGACCGCCACCGGATTGAAACAGGAGACGGCCGATGAAGTCCCCGGTTGTCAAACGCTCGATCGTCATTGCGGGTCACAAGACCAGCGTCAGTCTCGAAGACGCGTTCTGGAAGGCGCTGAAGGAAATCGCCTCGCATCGCGAATTGACGTTGTCCGACATGGTGGCGTCGATCGACACCGATCGCAGCCATGGCAATCTATCGTCTGCGATCCGCCCTTTTCGTGCTCGACTACTACCGCGGCCAGATCGCTTCCGACCGTAAGACGCAAGCGGGCAGCCATGGCGGGTCGCGCGAGCGCGGGTTGGTCAGTTCTGCGGGCTGACTGAATTCGCCGGCTGACGCGGGGCGGCCCGGCACCGGCTGCGGCACAATCTCGATCGGCGCCGGCAAGGCCGGGGCCTGCGCCGCCGGTTGCGGCGAGGCCTCTTCCATCGCGCGCAATTTTTTGGACTGATTTTCAACCGCCCGCAGTGTCAGCCAGCCGCTCAAGGCCGACACGTCGATGCTGCGCGACGGCGCACCAACCGGTCCCTTCAACGCCATGAAAATGTCCGGCTTCGCACCGGCGGCCTGGCTCGATCCCGTCAGCACAAGGCGCGCGTCCATCGTACCGTCGATCAGGTCGAGATTGCCGGAGAACGACAGGACGGAATCTTTGCTTGCCGCCGCGGTATTGCCGAGCCGCAATTGCCCGGCGCTGACCGCAAGCGCGCTCTCGGTTTGTTTGACCGAAAGCTGGCCACTGTCCAACGCCTTACCCACGACATCCGAGATCCGAATGCCGTCGACCGGCAGACCTTGATCGACTGCGCGGGTCACGGCGTCGAAGGCGCGCGGATCGAGGCCGGCGAATTGCGCGTCGGCAAGCGTCAGCTTTCCTGTCCCTTGCAGCGAACCGATGAGCGCGATCGGACTCAGGCCGGTCCCCGTCCACTTCAACCGGAGAGATTGAGCACGCCGGTCACGGCTGGGCGCGTCCGCACCGGCTGCAGACTGGTGGCATCGACGCCTGTGAGCGCCATTTTGCCATGCGCCTTGATCCCGTTCTGCCCGGAGCCAAACGATATTTGTCCGGTGAGACGGCCGCCGGTGACATCGCCACTCATATCGTCGAGCGTAAATTCATTGCTGGCCAACCGCAGCGTCGCGCTGAATTCGCGCGCGGTGAGCCGCGGCAGCAGGTCAAGACGGTGCACCTTGAGCGCCACCTGCCCGGCAAAATCGCCGAAAGCACCTGAAGCGAAAGGCTCGCCCGACCACAAGGCATTGCCGGCCGCAGCGGGCATGCCGATGGCCGCGGCGACGAGACCGAGGCCATCGACGCTGTCCGCCTCGATGTTGCCTTGCACCTGCCGCGGCTTTTGCAGCGCGACGCTGAGCTTGCCGCGTAAGCCGCCGCCGGCGACATCGCCACCGATGTCGGCAAACGACAGATCGTTGCCGGCCAAGGTAATGCGTGTTGCGCCGGACAGCGGCAACGAACCGCGCGTGCCGGCCGCGCGCAGCGGCGACATATCGGCGCGCAGGATGCTGGCGCGCAAATCCGCGGCCGGCTTGTCGCCATAAGGCCGCGCCGTTCCCTTGAGGGCGCCGTCGAGCCCGCCGGCGGTCAGCCGACTATCGATCTGAATTTCACCGCGCGCCGGGCCGCTGCATTGAGCATCAGCGTAGCCGGACCGGCATCGACGCTGACAAAGCGATCGAGCCCCAGCATGACCATCAAGGCCTTGCCATCGGTCGCTTCGAGCTTGCCGTCGACAGTCAGGTCGCCGAGCGTGTAGGCAGCCGCGTCGGCATTGGCCTGACCGTTCAGCGTAACCCGCACCTTGCCGAGACTGCCGTCGATACCGAGCTTTGCGACCGTCGCCGGCGCCGCGCCGTCAATGGTGAACCGGGCGTGCAGCTTTGCCGGCGCCATCACAGATACACCACGGCCGAGCGCCTGCGCCGTCGCCGGCGCAAGACGTGCCAACACCGCCATCACCGGCGCCATATCCGGGGCATCGAGATCGACGCGCATGTTGCCTTGCGGCGACGGCGCCGCCGTGACGATACGGCCGCTCGCCGAGAAGGCCGCGCCGCCGAGATCGGCGACGGCGAGCCGGTCGATCTGCAATCCGCCGGCGTCGACCTTCAGCCGCGCACTGGCGTTGCGCGCCGCAAAGCCGGCGATGGTGGCGCGGCAATGTCGGCGGCGATGGTCATCTCGTGCGGGGCGCTCGATGTTCGAACCGGCGAGCAGCGCCTTGCCGAAACTGAGCGCAGCATCGATATCGAGTTGGGCGCGTTGAGCGCGGCGTCCAGCGTCGCCGGCCGGTCGCCGGCCGCGAGCGCATAAACAAGCCGGCCGGTGATGGCCTTACGATCGAATTCGGCGGCCAGCCGTTCGACTGCGAACTTTTCGCTGCTGGCGGTGACGTCGCCGCGCAGGCTCATGGCGCGCAGATCGCCCGGCGCGGTCTCGCCGCGGCCCTCGAGCCATGCAGCCAAAGACTTCGGATCGCTGGCCTTGATTTCCGCCGGGCCGGTGAACGCGACGCCACCGGGGTCGACCGAAAGATGGCCGCTGAGCCGCGCCTGGGTGTAACCCGGCGCGCGGAATTCAAACCGGTCCAGATTCCATCCATCGGAATCGGTGCTGATATCGCCCCGCAGATTCTGCACCGTGCTGCCACCGAGCGTGATCTGATCAATGCCGACGCCGATCTGGATGGGGATCGACGGACGGAAGGCGGCGCCACCGAGTTCGGCGAGCTGGCGGATGGCCGCGGCGGGCAGTAGCCGGGCGCCGTTAACGGGCGCGAGCGCACGGTCGAGATCGATCTGCCGCCCGGATAGCACGCCCTCGAAGCGCGGCTGCCTGCCGAACTTGAAATCGGCCACGCCGGACAGCTTGAAGCCCTGCTCCTCCGAGCCGTATTGGAAGTCGACGGTTTCCATCAGCGCCGACTTCGCGCTGACCTTGATCTTGCCGCTGACGCGCCAGGGCTGGCTGACCGACGCACCGCCCCGCGTCGCAATGACCGGCCGCGCCAGATTCAAGGTGCCCGTCGAAACGCGGCGTGCCGCCGGCAAGCGCCAGCGCGCCATCGGCTTCGATGCTGAGGGGGTGATTGACCGGATCGACGTTGATATGAACGCGGACTCCAGTATCGTCGCTATAGCGGCCAGCGACCAGGCGAAACGGATACAGTTCGCCGCCGATGCTGGCCGCGCCCTCGCCCTTGAGCGGGCCGATCAGCGAGCGCGCATCGCCGTTGAACCACAGCCGGTCGAGCGTGACGCTGGCGCCATTGGCGGCATCGCTCAAGATGACCTTGCCGTCTTCGATGCCGAGCCGGTCGATGGCCAGCGCGTCGGGATCGAAACGGACCGCCATGCTCGGCGCCAGGACGCGGCCCTGGTCGTCGAGGCCGAGCGTGATCTGCGGTCCGGTCACATGCAGCTCGGTCGCGCGCCATTCGCCGCGCATCAGCGGCCCGAGCGCAAACTCGAGGCTCAGCGAGCGGGCGCGGATCGTATCGGCGCCTTCAGAGCCGATCGCGATGTCGTTGAGCGTGAGCCTCGGCGACGGCAACAGCCGCGCGTCGATGGCGCCATTGACGCGCACATCGATGCCGATCAGGCGGCTTGCCTCGGCCTCGAACAGCGAGCGATGACCGCCCCAATCGATCAATAGCGGCCGACCAGCGCCGCCAAAAGCGCCAGGATGATCGCAACCGCCAGTCCAAGCAACGTGGTTTGCAACGCCAACTCCAGCGCCAATTCGCGGCCCGATCCGCGCTCGCGCTCAACGGTATAAAATGTACGCTATTTTGCCGGCGCTTGGCGGCAAATCTGTGTCGCTAGAACTTATGTCGCAAGGCTTAGGAGAGGAGCGCTTAAGAGCGAAGACTTAAGAGAGTGCGACGATCTTGCCCGGATTGAGGATGTTCTGCGGATCGAGCGCGCGCTTGATCGCGGCCATGGCGGCCAGCGCCGGCGCGCCATGCTCGGCCAGCAGATATTTCATCTTGCCCTGACCGACGCCGTGTTCGCCGGTGCAGGTGCCGTCCATCGCCAGCGCCCGCTCGACCAGGCGTTCCGACAGGTGTTTGGCGCGCTTGACCTCGTCGGCGTCGTCCAGATCGACCAGCAACGTCAGGTGGAAATTGCCGTCGCCGACGTGGCCGACGATCGGCGCCACCAATCGCAGGTCGGCGATGTCGCGCTGCGTCTCGGTGACGCATTCCGCCAGCCGCGAGATCGGCACGCAGACGTCGGTCGCAATCATGCTGGAGCCCGGCCGCAGCGTGAAAGTCGACAGCGCGGCATTGTGCCGCGCCTCCCAGAGTTTGGTGCGATCCTCGGTCCGCGTGGTCCATTCGAACGGCCCGCCGCTGAACTCGGCGGCGATCTCGCCGAAACGCTCGGACTGTTCGGCGACGCTGGCTTCAGTGCCGTGGAACTCCAGAAACAGCATCGGCGTCTCGCGCAGCGTCAGCCCGAGTACGTGTTGACCGCGCGCACTTGCAACGCGTCCAGCAATTCGATGCGTGCGACCGGAATGCCGGACTGAATGGTGAGGATGGTGGCGTTGCAGCAGGCCTCGACCGAAGGGAACGGGCAGACTCCGCCGGAGATCGCCTGCGGAATGCCGGACAGCTTGAGCGTCAATTCAGTGATGACGCCGAGCGTGCCTTCCGACCCGACCATCAGCCGCGTGAGGTCGTAGCCGGCAGAGGTCTTCTTGGCGCGGGTTGCCGTCGTCATCAGTTCGCCGCTCGCGGTCACGACTTTAAGCGCCAGCACATTGTCTTTCATGGTGCCGTAGCGCACCGCATTGGTGCCCGACGCCCGCGTTGCCGCCATGCCGCCGAGCGAGGCATCGGCGCCGGGATCGATCGGGAAGAACAGGCCCTGGTCGCGCAAATGCTCGTTGAGTGCCTTGCGCGTTACGCCGGGCTCGATGACGCAGTCGAGGTCCTCGGCGTGCACGGCAAGCACCTTGTTCATGTCGCGGAAATCGATCGAAACGCCGCCGAGCGGCGCGTTGACGTGGCCTTCCAGCGAAGTGCCGGTGCCGAACGGGATGATGGGCACGCGGCGCGCGGCGCAGATGCGCACGATCTGCTGCACGTCTTGTGTGGTCTGCGGAAACACCACGGCGTCGGGCGGCTGATTGGGCACCCAGGTCAGCGTATTGCCGTGCTGCTCGCGCACCGCCTGCGACGTCACCAGACGGTTGCCGAAGGCCGCCGCCAAATCGGCGATGACGGACTTGATCGCCGCCGGGTCGCGGGCTTGCTCTGCTGGTGCCGGATGAGCCGCCATCGGATGGTCCCTTAGAATGGCGGCGACCGTGGCGAGGATGGCGCGATAGGTCAAGCGCCGGCGATTAGCGGGTGCCGCCGGCTATTCCGCGCCCGAGCCGCGCACCGCCTCAGGCGGAAATGCTCCACGGCTCTTTCCAAAGGTCGTCGTTTTGCTGCTCCGACGCTCCGCTGTTGCCGAGCGAAAACACCCAAGCGACAACCATGACCGCCAGCAGGATCAAAACGTTCCCCGGGCCATTTTAGCAACATCGCCCCGTCTCCCTGGTTTTTCCCAGGATAGCCGAGGAGCTTTGGTCGGTCAGTCTATCGTTAATTTTTGGTTAATGCCGATAAGCCCTTGGTGGACGGGCAAACTTCGCTGTCGTAGGTTTCGCCGCGTTCTTAAAGTCAGATTGGAGTTAAAGCGAATGGCCGGCCCTGTCATTGCCGTTACCGACACCGTTTTCCCCTCGCTCGATCCGGCCAAGGCCGCGCTGGCCAAGCTCAATCCCACTTTTCTGATGTCGAAAAGCGCCAGTGCCGAGGACATCCTGGCGGTCGCCAAGGATGCCGACGCCATTCTCGTCACATACGCCAAGCTGACGCGCGAGATCCTCACGCAATTGACCAAATGCAAGGCGATCGGCCGTTTCGGCCTCGGCGTCGACAATATCGACCTGCTCGCCGCCAAGGAAAAAGGCATCGCCGTCAATTACGTGCCGGACTACTGCATCCGTGAAGTCTCCGATCACGCCATGGCACTGCTGCTGGCGCTGATCCGCAAGATTCCGCTGTCCAACAAACTGGTGCAGAGCGGCCGGTGGGAAATGCCGGCGGTGGTGCCGATTCGGCGCATCGAAGGGACCGTGCTGGGCCTCGTCGGCTTCGGCAATATTCCCCGTCTGGTCGCCCCCAAGGCGCAAGCCTTCGGCATCAAAGTCGTGGCCTATGACCCCTATGCCAAGCCGGAGGCATTCAAGGCGGCCGGCGTCGAGAGCGTCGACTTCGATACTCTTCTGAACACGTCCGATTATGTGTCGGTGCATGCGCCGCTGCTGCCGGCGACGCGCGGGCTGATGAATGCTGCCGCATTCGCCAAGATGAAAAAGGGCGCCTACATCGTCAACACCGCGCGCGGACCTTTGATCGACGAGCCGGCTTTGATTGCCGCGCTCGACGCCGGCCACATGGCGGCGCCGGCCTCGACGTGGTGACGGCCGAACCGCTCACCAAAGATTCCGGGCTGCTTGGCCGCGACAACGTAATCATCTCTCCGCACACCGCGTTCTACTCGATCGAGGCGCTCGACGAGCTGCAGAGCAAATGCGCGACCGACGTCGCGCGCGTGCTCAGCGGCGAAAAAGCCATCTATCCGATTTCGGCCTAAGCCCATGTTGGACCGTACCGACCCCGAACCGGCGTTCATGGCGCCTTTCATATCGTCCGTGATGCGGGTCGAGCCGCAATGGATCGATTACAACGGCCATCTCAACGTCGCCTATTATAATGTGCTGTTCGACCGCGCGGTCGACGAGGTCTACGAGTTGATCGGGCTCGGCCCCACGTATCTCAAGCAGCACGGCCATTCGACCATGGTGGCCGAAACGCACGTGCGTTACTTGCGCGAGCTGCGCGAAGGCGAGGCGGTGCGGGTGTCCGTGCAATTGCTCGGCTACGACGCCAAGCGCATTCATCTGTTCGAACAGCTACTGCATGCCGGCGAGAACTGGGTATCGGCGACCTGCGAGAGCATGACGCTGCATGTCGACATGGCGGCCAAGAAGGTCGCGCCGTTTCCCGATAGCGTCGTGCGCCTGCTCAAGCGCATGGACGAGACCCATTCGCGGTTGCCGCGGCCGGACGGCGCCGGCCGAAGCGTCGGGATGCCGGGAAAGCGTTAGACCAAGGGGCCACGCAAAACGTGGCCCTCCCGTTTGTCAGCCGGCTTGATGCACAACGGCCGAAACTTCCGGCTCGATCGGGACCAAAGTCGGCGTCTTGCCCTTGGCGCGCACATCGGACGGCGGATCGACCGGCACGTCGAGGCGGCGGGCCATGCCTTCGAACAGCACGTTCTGCTCGATGGTCAGCGACTTGTTGAAGATTTCGCCTTCGACCGACGCGGGTGCCCTGCAGCTTGACGCTGTTGCCCTTGATGGTGCCCTTGAAGGTGCCATCGATGACCAACTCCTGCACGGTCACGTTGCCCTCGACTTCGGCGCCTTCGCAAATCAGCAGCCGCGTGGCGTGGATATCGCCGACCAGCCGGCCGAAAATCTGCACGGAACCGGCGCAGATCAAATTGCCGGTGACAAGCATGCCTGGGCCGAGGATGGAAACGACTTCCGGCACGGCCTTGCTGCTGACGACCGGCGCTTCGTGCCTGACCTCGGCCACGCCGCCGACCTTGTCGCGCTCGCCTTTCGATGGGGAAAAGTAGGCCAATTGACTCTCCTGTCACTGAGGCTTCGGCGCCTGCCGGGCGCTGTCGGTCGATTCATAAAATGAAACGGCGCCATGGGCACCGACATTTGCAGATTATCGCTAACGCCAGCCGGAACTTCTAGGAAATTGTGCTGACAGGCCGATGACGTTAACCAGAGCAGCAATTGCCCGCTAAAAGGCCTTTATCGGCGCCGGGCGAAGGCTCAAAACTTGCGCCATGAACGACGAAGTCATGAAAGCGGCGGTCCGACAGTTTCTCAAGAACATCACCGCCACGGCGCAGCGCGAGATCGAGAAAGTCATCCGCAACGCCGTCGCCACCGGCAAACTCCAAGGCAACGAGACCTGCACCGCCGCTGTCACGCTGGCGAGCGAAAAAATCGGCCTCAACATCACGATCTACAACAAGATCGAGCTATAGCCGCGCGCGTTTGGCTTCGATCGCCGCCGATTTTCCGATCAATCGATCCGCCCGCCCGAAAACCTTCGGCCCGGAACGCTGAGGAAATAGCCGACCGCCTGCCCGCCATCGGCGCCGACCACGCTGCCGGTGGTGTATTGAGCATCGTCGGACGCCAAAAAGATCGCCGGGCCCGCGATATCCTCTCCCGAGCCGACGCGGCCCATCGGAACGCCCTTGCGGCGGCCTTCGTAGATTTCCGGATCGGCGTACATCGCTTCGGTGCCGGGCGTGCGGATATAGCCGGGCGTGATGGCGTTGGACCGGATGCCGTAGGGCGCCCATTCCATCGCCTGCAGTTTGGTCAGCATGATGAGACCGGCCTTCACGACGCTGTAGGCGCCGCCCAGTTGTACGGAAACAGCCCGGCGATCGAGGCGATGTTGACGATGCAGCCCGACTTCTGCGCGATCATATGCTTGGCGGCGGCCTGGCTGACCAGGAACGCGCCCTTCAGGCCGATGTTCATCGTGGTGTCCCAGGCCGCTTCCGGCAGCGCCTCGAGTTTGCCGGGCACGATCTTCATGGCGTTGTTGACGACGATATCGACGCGGCCGAAGACCTTGATGGTCTCGTCGATCAAGCGGTTGATGTCGGCGGATTTGGCGACGTCCACGGCGATGCCGATGCTCCTGCCGCCGGCATCCCTGGCCGTCGCCTCGGCGGTCTGCGGGTCGATCTCGGCGATGACGACGTGGGCGCCCTCGCGGGCATAGGCGAGCGCGATATCGCGGCCGATGCCGCGGCCGCCGCCGGTGATAACCGCCACTTTATCTTTCAAACGCACGGATTTCCCCCTTGGATTGCTGTTTTTATTCGGAAAATCGACGCTAAAGCGGTGGGGAGATGCCGACAAGTGGTCGGGCAACCCTCGAAATTGCCACCTGCGAGTGCCATCTTGGGGTGGCAAGGAATCAACGACAAAATGGCCGAGTTGAAGCGTCCCGCTGCTATGGAATCCGCCCCACCGCGCCCCGCCACCGGCGGCATTGCGGCGCGCGCGATGGGAGCGCGTGGCGCGCCCTATCTCGCCGACTTGAACCCCGAGCAGCGCGAGGCGGTCGAGACCCTGGACGGCCCGGTGCTAGTGCTGGCGGGCGCGGGAACCGGCAAAACAAGAGTGCTGACCACGCGCATCGCCCACATCTTGAACCTCGGACGCGCCCGGCCACAAGAAATCCTGTCCGTCACCTTCACCAACAAGGCGGCGCGCGAGATGAAGGAACGCGTCGGCAAGATGGTCGGCCAGATCGTCGAGGGCATGCCATGGATGGGCACGTTCCACTCCATCGGCGTCAAGATTCTGCGCCGCCACGCCGAGCTGGTCGGCCTGAAGTCGAATTTCACGATCCTGGACGTCGACGACCAGATCCGCCTGATCAAGCAGCTTCTCGAAGCTGAGAAGCTCGACGACAAGCGCTGGCCGGCGCGCATGTTCGCCATGCTGCTCGACGGCTGGAAGAACCGGGGTCTGACCCCCGACCAGGTGCCGGCCGGCGAAGCCGCCACCTTCGCCAACGGCAAGGGCAAGAAGCTCTACCTCGCCTATCAGGAGCGGCTGAAGACGCTCAACGCCGCCGACTTCGGCGACCTGCTGCTCGAATGCATCCGCCTGTTCCGGCAAAACCCCGACGTGCTGCGGCAATATCAGCAGCGCTTCAAATACATCCTGGTCGACGAATATCAGGACACCAACGTGGCGCAGTATTTGTGGCTGCGGCTGTTGTCGCAGCCTTCCTCTTCGTCATTGCCGGGCTTGACCCGGCAGTCCATCCTTTCCAGCGAAGAAGATGGATCACCGGGTCACGACGCTTCGCGTCGGCCCGGTGATGACAGCGGAATTGGCGAAGCCGTCGATCTTGCCGATACGTTCGGCGCTCCCAAAGAGCTGGATTCCGGGCTGGCGGCTTCGCCGCGCCCCGGAATGACGTCCCCCAAAAACATCTGCTGCGTCGGCGACGACGACCAGTCGATCTATGGCTGGCGCGGCGCGGAGGTCGACAACATCCTGCGCTTCGAGCATGACTTTCCCGGCGCCAAGGTGGTGCGGCTGGAACGCAATTACCGCTCAACCGGCCACATCCTCGCCGCCGCGTCGCACCTGATCGCGCACAACGAAGGCCGGCTCGGCAAGACGCTGCGCACCGAGGACGTGCCGGGCGAAAAGGTGCAGGTCACCGGATGCTGGGATTCCGAAGAGGAAGCCCGCACCATCGGCGAGGAGATCGAGCAATTGCAGCGCGACGCGCGCGAGCAAGGCATCGACCATCCGCTCGACGAGATCGCCATTCTGGTGCGGGCCTCGTTCCAGATGCGCGAATTCGAAGACCGCTTCATCCAGCTCGGCCTGCCCTATCGCGTCATTGGCGGTCCGCGCTTCTACGAGCGCGCCGAAATTCGCGACGCGCTCGCATACTTGCGCGTCATCGCGCAGCCGGCCGACGATCTCGCCTTCGAGCGCATCGTCAACGTGCCCAAGCGGGGCTTAGGCGACGCCACCGTGCAGATGCTGCACGACCACGCCCGCAAGCAGCGCATTCCGCTCTCCGAAGCCGCCGCCGCGCTCAGCGCCACCGACGAGATGAAGCCGAAACCGCGCATGGCGCTGCGCGAGCTGATGGCGAGTTTCGAGCGCTGGCGCGCCAAGATGAACTCGCTGCCGCACACCGAACTGGCCGAGATCGTGCTCGACGAAAGCGGTTACACCGAGATGTGGCAGAAGGACCGTTCCGCCGACGCCGCCGGCCGCCTGGAAAACCTCAAGGAACTGGTGCGCTCGATGGAGGAATTCGAGAACCTCGGCGGCTTCCTCGAGCACATCTCGCTGGTGATGGACCGCGACAGCGGCGAGGCCGAGCAGTCGGTCAACATCATGACGCTGCATTCCGCCAAGGGGCTGGAATTCGACACCGTGTTCCTGCCCGGCTGGGAGGAAGGCCTGTTTCCGCACCAGCGCTCGCTCGACGAGAGCGGCCGCAACGGGCTGGAGGAGGAACGCCGCCTCGCCCATGTCGGCCTGACGCGCGCGCGCAAACGCGCCAAGATTTATTTCGCCACCAACAGGCGCATCCACGGCATGTGGACCACGACGGTGCCGTCGCGCTTTCTCGACGAATTGCCGGAGGCGGATGTCGAGGTGAAGGAGCCTTCCGGCGGCACCGGCGGCTTCGGCATGTCGGGTTACGGCGCGAGCCGTTTCGACGAGATGAACTCGTTCGGCTCGAGCTACACCACGCCCGGCTGGCAGCGCGCGCAGCAGCGCAAGGGCGCGGGCGGCTTCGACGAAACCGGCAAAAGGCGCGGCGGCTTTTCTGAAAACGGCCAGCCTAAATATGTGCCGGACGGCATTTTCAATCAGGATGAGGAATACGGCACCGAGGCTGGCTCCGATAACCTCTCCCCTGGGGGGCGAGGTCGACCGGGCGCAGCCCGGTCGGGTGAGGGGGCGCGCGCCAAGACCCCTGCCCGCCGCCCCAACATTCCTTTGACCATCGAAGGCGAACTGGTGGCGAAATCCACCGGCACGGCGTCAGCCTTCGACGTCGGCGCCCGCGTGTTTCACCAGAAATTCGGCAACGGCAACGTCACCGCCGTGGACGGCAACAAGCTGACCATCAAGTTCGACCACGCGGGCGAAAAGCGCGTGGTGGATAGTTTTGTGGAGAGGGTGTGAGCGCCCGCCGTCATGGCCGGGCTTGACCCGGCCATCCACGTCTTACGTTATTGAGGTCGCAAAGACGTGGATGCCCGCGACGCCGACTTGAGCAAGAAGGCTGGATTCTTGAGCGCATAACCGGCTCACACCAAGGCCGCCCAGTGGGATTTCGATTGAAGGCCGCTATGCCGCATTACATCGCCATCGTCGAAGATGCCGGACTGGAGACAGCCATCGGGATTTGGTTTCCTGACCTGCCCGGTTGCTTTTCCGCGGGTGACGACATCGACCACGCATTGCAAAACGCGGAAGAAGCATTGGCGCTCTTTGCCGAGGCAGAGCGCGACGAAGGCCGAACTCTGCCGACACCACGCACGCTGAGCGAACTTCGGAAAGATCCCCAAGCCGCGGACGATATCCGCGATTATATGGTTGTGCTTGTACCCTTACCGAACGGCGTGGCACACGCCGCCGAGTAAGCCGGCGCCGACACCGGCATCGGCGTGCTGATCAAAATCGAGAAGGCCATCGATATTCGCGGCAAACCGATTATGTGACTTCTCTCTCCCCGTTCTTACGGGGAGAGGTGAAGGAAACGCCGCCTACCAGCGCCCGCCGCCGCGCACCAGGCGCAGCACAATCAGCAGGATGATGGCGCCGAGCGTGGCGTAGATGATCTCGCGCACCAGGCTGGTCGTGGCGATGTGGATGCCGAGCTTGGGAAACAGCCAACTGGCGATGAAGGCGCCAACGATGCCGATCAGGATGTCGCCGATCAGGCCGAAACCGGTGCCCTGCACGATCTTGCCGGCCAGCCAGCCGGCAATGAGGCCCACCAGCAATATGATGAGGATGCTTTCGCCCGACAAATACATGGCTCGATGTCCTTTGTTGCCCCGAGACGGCAATGATCGCCGGTTCCGATGCCCGGCGCAATACAAGGCGGGACGTGCTAGGAAGTTCCCCATGATGCGCCGTGAAAGCTTCCCGCTCGACAAAATTTACGTGCCGGTGAAGCGGCGCGCGACGCTGGACCAGGCGCGCGTCGATACCATCGCCGCCAGCATGCTCAAGGACGGCCTGCAGACGCCGATTTTGGTGCGCGCCGACGGCGAGCGTTTCGTCCTGGTCGAGGGCCTGCACCGGCTGGAAGCCGCCCGGTCCTTGGGCGAGCAGACGATTGTCGGATTTCGCGTCGAGTCGCGGAAGCATTAGGTTCCTCGCGTTTTGCCAAGATTAAATCTGCGCGGCGGCGGCATATTTCAGCCGTCTCGCGTGTTATGGTGTCGGGGTTCGGGGCTGGAGGGTTTATGCGTCTCAGCCGTTTTGTTTTTGCCGTCTTGGCGGCAATGATTTCCGCCGCGCCCGCCGGCGCCAGCGTTCTCATCGCCATCGACAAATCCGCGCAGCAGATGACCGTTTCGGTCGACGGCAATCCGCTCTATGTCTGGCCGGTGTCGACCGGCGCGCCCGGCTACGACACGCCGTCCGGCGAGTTCAAGCCGTTCCGCATGGAGAAGGACCACTTCAGCCGCGAGTGGGACGACGCGCCGATGCCGAACTCGATTTTCTTCACCATGCAAGGCCACGCCATCCACGGCTCCGGCCACATCAAGGCAATCGGCACGCCGGCCTCGCATGGCTGCGTGCGGCTGGAGCCGAAAAATGCCGCCGTGCTCTATGCGCTGGTCAAGCAGGAGAAGATGGCCAACACCCAGGTGGTGCTGACCGGCGAGACGCCGAATGTGGCCGGCGTGCCGGTGGCGCGGCGCGACCGCTATCAAGACACGAACATCGTGGCCGACGAGGATTTCGGCGGCACGTTGCTGCCGCGGCGCACCGCGCGCGACCCGCGCGATCCCCGCTTCCTCAGGAACGGGCAGGCGCCTTATTTCCGCGAGGAGCCCTACGCGCCGCCGCGCCGCTATTACCGCTACGGTTCCGGCGGGTTCCCGTTCGGCTGGTGAGGAACCGCCGCTCCCATGTGGGGTTATCCGGCCGACGAGACCTCACCTGAGAGCGTCCGATGATCCGCAAACTCGCCGCCGGCAAATACCGGCTCTATTCGCGCAGGAAGAATCCGAAGACCGGCAAGCGCCGCAATCTTGGCACCTTCGGCACCCAGAAAGCCGCGCAACAGCACGAGCGCGACGTGCAGTATTTCAAACGCCACTGACTGCGCGGTTCCCCCGCGGGAACAAGCGCCGCGGCGTTAAGGCCAAATCAACTCTCAGCCCGGATGCTTGAACGGCATAAACGTCGTATGATTTCATCCGGGGGCCGGAGTTTGAAGGAATGCCGTTGAACCATTTTAAGAAGTCCCGTCGTGTTTCGGGCCTTGCGCTCGCGATTTTGCTCGCGGCCGGCGGAGCCCTGCATGCCCAAGACCGCCAGGGCAAAAACGCGGCCTATGAAGGCAGTTGGGAGGAACGGCGCGCCTGCCGCCCCGACGTGTTCAAGCTGTGCGGCTCGTTCATCCCTGACCGCGACAAGATCGTCGCTTGCCTCGAGCGCAGCAAGCCACAGCTCAGCGAGCCGTGCCTGGCGGTGATGGAAGGCCGCTTTCGCTCCGAATAGACCGCCCCATCTGGCTGGCGTCCGGTTGCATTTCTCCCGTGTTCGCCACAGCAGAAAAAGCTAGCCAGGCCGTCTAGCGGTCCGCCACAATGCGCCGACCCAGGCAGGCGCGTTCCAAACGCTGCGCCCATAAAAAGCCGGGGAACGGGGAAGGAAGCAATGTCCAGATTCTATCTTTGCGCGGCAGCAGCCGCGACGGTTTTCAGTACGGCCATTTTTGGCGTGAGCGCGCCGGCGCAGGCGCAAAGCGCCTGGCCGACGCAAGCCGTGCGCATCATCCTCTCGGTCCCGCCGGGCGGCGGCACCGACGCGACCGCGCGCATGATGGAGCCCGGCGTGTCGAAGGCCCTGGGCGTGCCGGTGGTGCTCGAATCCAAGACCGGCGCCGGCGGCATCGTCGCCTCGCAATACGTGTCGCACGCCAATCCCGACGGCTACACCATCGGACTGTTCCTGAGCGGACATGCCGCCAACATGGTGCTGAACAGGACGCCGCCCTACGACCTCGACAAGGACTTCACGCCGATCTCGCTGCTGGCGCGCTGGCCCAACTTGATCGTCGTGCACCCTTCCGTGCCGGCGAATAATCTCGCCGAACTGGTGGCGCTGGCCAAAGAGAAACCCGGCAGCCTGTCATACGGCACGCCCGGCATCGGACTGTCGCATCATCTTGGCGGCGAATTGCTGAAGCTCGCGGCCGGCATCAACATCCTGCACGTGCCTTATCGCGGCGGGGCGCCCGCGCTCAACGACGTTCTTGGCGGCCACATCCCGGTCGCCATCACCGCGCTGAATTCCGGCGCGCCGTTCGTCACGTCCGGCAAATTGAGGGCGATGGCGGTGACGGGAAGCAAGCGCTCGATACTGCTGCCCGACGTGCCGACAGTCGCCGAAAGCGGCTATCCCGGCTACGACGTCAGCGAATGGGCTGCGTTGGTCGGGCCGCCGAATTTGCCGGCGCCCATCGTCAAAAAACTACAGGCGGCATTCGTCACGGCAATGAATACACCCGATATCAACGACAAGCTGCGCAACCAGGCAGCCTACGAAGTGATCGGATCGACGCCGGAAGAGCTGCGCGATTACCTGCACGACGAGGTCAAGCGCGTGCGCGACATCGTCGAGCGGGCGCATATTCCGATCCAGGAATGACGCATATCGCTACTTGGCTATTGCCAGCGGTTTCACCAAGGGTTGTCATGCGCGGGCTTGGCCCGGGCATCCCGCTTAGGTAGGCACATGTCCGCCTAAGCGGGATGGCCGGGACATAGGCGAGCGAAGCATAGCCGTCCTTTGGACGGCTATGCCCGGCCATGACAGAAGCGCACATGGATTCTCCCACCACCGTTGCCCGGCTGATTTGCGACGAGCCCACCGCGCGGCGACTGGCGACATTTTTCAGCGAGTGTCTCGATCCCGAGAACACCGCCTGCGCCGCCTTCGAAGGCGACGACGGTCGCTGGCAACTGGCGATCCATTTTCGCGACCGTCCGAACGACGAAGCGCTGCGTGCCTTGATGGAAACCGCGGAAAGCGGCGCCGCTGCCGAGGCGTTGACCATCGAACCGGTCGAGGCCGCCGACTGGGTGGCGCAAAGCCTCAGCGGGCTCAAGCCCGTGCGCGCCGGCCGCTTCGTCGTGCACGGCGCGCATGACCGGACCAACGTGCGGCCGAACGAGATCGGCATCGAGATCGAGGCCGCCTTGGCTTTCGGCACCGGCCATCACGGCACGACGCGCGGCTGTCTGCTGGCGCTGAACGATCTGGCGAAGCGTCGGCGCTTTGGCCGCGTGCTCGATATAGGCACCGGCTCGGGCGTGCTGGCCATCGCCGCGGCGAAGGAATTTCGCAGGCCCGTCTTTGCCAGCGATATCGACCGTGTCGCGGTTGTCGCGGCGCGCAGCAATGCGCGGCAGAACCGCGCGGCACCGTGGATCGGCTTCGTGCACGCCGCCGGCGCCAGCCGCCGCGCGCTGACAAACGGCGCGCCTTACGATCTGATCTTCGCGAATATTCTGCTGGGGCCTTTGATCCGGCTGGCCGCGCCGATCCGCAAGCTTGCCGCGCCGCGCGCGCGCATCGTGCTGTCCGGCCTGTTGCCCAGCCACGCCAACGCCGCGCTCGCCGCCTATCGCGCGCAAGGCCTGATGCTCGAGCGCCGCATTCCGCTCGATGGCTGGATGACGCTCGTTCTTCGCCGGTAGTTTTTTTGCGCATAATCTTATCCGAAAACCGGTTCCCACTTTTCGGGATTATGCGCGTAAAACAAATCCGCCTCGGCGCGGGGACAACCGAGGCGGCTTTGCAACTAACGAAGGCCGGCGATTACCAGCCGCCGAACGGCACGTTTTCTTCGCGCGTCCAATAGCTGGTATCCAGCTTGAAATCGCGCGGCAGCAGATGCCGGTAGGTCAGAAGTTCGCGCTCCGCCCGTTTCATCTGCGCATCCATCATCGCGGCGAAAACGCGGGCGAAAAAGCCCTTGCCCTTCTTGGCGGTCTTGACTTCAGCCGTGGCCGGCGTGGCCGGCGTGGCCGGCGTGGCCACGCCCGAACCGAATGTCACAGCAACCATTGTGTCTCTCCATCTCGAAGGCGAAAATTCAGCGGCCTCCTCGGCAACTCATCCCTGACTATTGCAACGCAACATACTCTACTTCGCAGTTGCGAACACTGCATGACAATGCATGGAAGCCCCGTAATCTCGGCATGAAACCATTAAGCTTTCGGTGACTTCCGTGTCCGGATCGTGGCTTAATTGTTGCGTTGCACAATTATGAATCAGGCAGGCGATTCGTTGCCGCTTTGGCCGCCAGCGCGATGCGAATATTTCACGCAACTGCCCGATCGAGGACATGCGTTGCCCGGCGCGGTCAACGCGCTACAGTGCGGCCGACATGTTCGAAGCCCGTTTCCAGACATTCGACGAATCAGGCGAAGGCGCCGAAAGCTCCGCGCGTGTCGAACGCTTGCGCGCCGAACTCAAGCGCCGCGGCCTTGACGGTTTTGTCGTACCGCGCGCCGACCGTCAGCAGAACGAATATCTGCCGGCGAGCGAGGAGCGCTTCGCCTGGCTCACCGGCTTCACCGGCTCGGCCGGGGCGGCGGTGGTGCTCTTCGAGCGCGCCGCGCTGTTCGTCGATGGCCGCTATACCGTACAGGCGGCAACCCAAGTCGATGCGAAAGTTTTCGCCATCGAGCATCTGGTCGACAATCCGCCCGACAAATGGCTGGAGCAGAATCTCAAGAGCGGCGCCAAGCTCGGCTACGATCCTTGGCTGCACACCTATGATGGCGCCGAGCGGCTGAAGAAAGTGTGCGGCAACCGTCGGCGCGACTTTGGTCGCGGTCGACAGCAACCCGATCGACGCTTTGTGGAACGACCGCCCTGCCCCGCCTTCCGGGCCTGTGGTGCTGCGCGACATCAAGCTCGCCGGCGAAAGTGCCGCCGACAAGCTCAAGCGCATCCGCGGCGAGATCGCGCGGCTGCGTGCCGATGTGCTGGTGGTGTCGGACCCGCAGAACGTCGCCTGGGCCTTCAACATCCGCGGCTCGGACGTCGCGCATACGCCGCTGGCGCTGGCTTTCGCAGTCGTGCCGCGCGAGGGACGGCCGTCGCTCTATGTCGACAACGCCAAGCTCGACAACAACGTGCGCAGCGCGCTGGAAGAACTCGCCGACGTCCGCACGCCGGAAGATCTGGCCCGCGATCTGGCGGCGATGAAAGACAAGACCGTGCGGCTCGATCAGGCCAGCGCCGCCGACGCGCTGTCGCGGCTGCTGGAGCAACACGGCGGCAAGCCGATGCGCGGCGCCGATCCGATTGCGCTGATGAAGGCGGTGAAAAACCCGCCCGAAATCGCCGGCATGAAGGCCGCGCACATCCGCGACGGCGCGGCGGTGGTGCGGTTCCTGGCCTGGCTCGACCGCGAAGCGCCCGGCGGCAAACTCACCGAGATCGGCGCGGTCGAGGCGCTGGAGAGCTTCCGCCGCGACACCGGGCTGCTCAAGGATGTTTCGTTTCCGACCATTTCGGGCTCGGGGCCGAACGGGGCCATTGTGCATTATCGCGTCACGACGAGTTCGAACCGGACGATCGCCAACAACGAATTGTTCCTGATCGATTCCGGCGCGCAATACGAAGACGGCACCACCGATATCACCCGCACCGTCGCCATCGGCGTGCCGAACGACGAAATGCGCGACCGCTTCACCCGCGTGCTCAAAGGCCACATCGCCATTGCCACCGCGGTGTTTCCCGACGGCACCAGCGGCGCGCAGCTCGATACGCTGGCGCGGCTGCCGCTGTGGCAGGCCGGGCTCGATTTCGATCACGGCACCGGTCATGGCGTCGGCAGCTATCTGTCGGTGCATGAAGGACCGGCGCGCATTTCCAAGCTCGGCACCGTGCCGCTCAAGCGCTGCATGATCCTGTCGAACGAGCCGGGCTATTACAAAACCGGCAGCTATGGCATCCGCATCGAAAACCTGGTGCTGGTCGCCGCCGCGCCCGAAGTTGCGGGCGCCGAAAAGCCGCTGAACAATTTCGAGACGCTCACGCTGGCCCCACTCGACCGGCGGCTGATCCTGCCGCGCATGCTCACCGGCAAGGAGCGCTACTGGCTCGACAATTATCATGCCGCTGTGCGCGATACGCTGAGCCCGCTGCTCGACGCCCCGACCCAGGCGTGGCTCGCCGCGGCGACACGGCCGGTTTAGAAAATCCATCCTGCAGCCCTTGCGCGAGGCCGGAACACGGGCCAGATTCGCCATGTTCGTTGGGAGGGTGTCGTGTCGCGCATCGAACGTCCCGCCGACGTGGCCCGTCGTCTTGCGCGCGCCAGCCAGCGCCGCAAGATCGAGCACGACAGTGCCTTTCGCCGCGTCACGTTCTCGTTGCCGCGCGCGCAAGCCCGCGCCAAGGCCCGCGAGTTCTTCGCAGCCTTCCCCAAGGCCGCCTACATGACCGAAGTGGAAAGCTGGCGCGAACTGCCGGGCGACGTCATCGAATTCACGATGCGCCGGCTGCCGACGGCGGATTGAGCCTTTTCCGAGGCAAAAATTGTTCGCGTCAAGATCGGGAAGATAAAGAATGGGAAAAAGAGATCGAGAAATCCGTTCTCTTTAAGGTGCTCGCGTTTTGCCTCCTATCGGAAAAAGATGTGCTCAATCTTTGCAGGATGTTGCACCATATGAGGGGCGGACGGCACCGCTGGATGCGCGGAATCGCTCACTTGTTTGCGGTTGGCTTTCTAGCGGCTGCATGTTTCCTCCTGTTCTATGCGCCGCCCGTTTCCGTCGCAAAGCCGGTCTAGCCGTTCGGGCAGGGAACTACTGCCCCCAAGCCCTGAAGGCTTCCTGGAACGCGCGCGCGCCGGGCGTGCCCTTCTCGATGGCGAGAATGGCGCGCTTGCCGTTGGCATAGACCAACGGAATGTCGAACCAGTCGCGCTCCTTGAGCAACTGGATATTCCGCTGCACGTCGATATCGACGGCGGACAGGCCGATCAGGAAATAGCCGTTGGTGACCTTCACCGCGAGGCCGGAGAGCGGCGAACCGCGCGCCTGCTCGTTCTGCTTCATCAGCACGCCGGGCACGTTGCCGATGCCGCCTTCGGAGAAATCGGCGCCGACCGTGAACATGATCTCGATGGTGTGGCTCGCCGGCAGCGCCTTGTCGGTGTTGCGGCGGAGCGACCAGGTCATGCGCAAGCGGCGTTCGGGAATTTCGACGTCGGCGCGGATCGCGAGTTCGGGTGCAAGCCCCGGACCCGGCGACACCGTCTCGGTGCGCCAGATCGCCGAGCCGACATAACGCTTGCCGGCCGGATCGCTCGGGTCCTCGTCATAGAGCACGACCTTTTGCGCCACCGCGGCGGCCGGCGCCGTGGCGGAATCCAACGGCGCGGTGTCGCCGCCGACGCGGTCGGCGATCTTCGGCCGCGCTGCGGGCTGCGCGGGCTCGGCCGTCTTCGGCGCGGGCGTCGAACTGCGGAAGTTCGCCACCATCGACGCGATGGTGTGGCGCTGCCAGTACGCGCCGGCCGCAAGACCGCCGACGATCAGCAGCAGCAGCGCGATCTTGACGATGCGGCCATAGGAACGCGCCGGACGGGTGTAATTGTCGTCTTCGTCGTCGTGGTCATGCGCGGCAAAATGCGACGGCGGTGGCGATGGCGTCCATTCCGGCTCCGGCGGCAAGACACGGTCTTCCGCCTGGGAGGCGTCTTCCAAGGCCGAGGACTTGGCCGGCTCGGCCGCCGCCGGCGGCTCGAAATAAGGATCGGACTTCGGATAGTCGCCGCCATCGATCGGCGGCTCGTCCCCCGGCACATTATTATAGGTGGCGCGCGCCATAAAAGCTTTAGTTGAGATACTGGTATGTATCCCGCGGCATAGTGGGGTCTAAACTCGCTCGATCGTCTGCTTGCGGGACGCCCGCATGGCGTCGCGGATCGCCGTCGCGGTCAAGTTGGGCGCGATGATTTGCAGGAAATCGGCCACATAGGGACGCACATAGGACGCCGAGCGCAGCGTGACGTAGACCATGCTGCTTTCGAACAGTTCGCGGGCGCTGCGCGCGCGGATACCGGTATCGCGCACCGGATCGATGGTGATGTCGGCCAGGATGGCGATGCCGAGGCCGAGTTCGACATAGGTCTTGCAGATATCGGCGTCGACCGCGCTGAGGCTGATCTTGGGCTTGAGGCCGGCCTTCTTGAAAGCGTTCATCACCTTGGGCCGGGCACTGTGACGTGCCCCATAGATGATGATCGGATAGGCCGCGATTTCGGCAAGCGTCAGCTTTTTGACCTTCAGGATCGGATGATCGGCCTTGGCGACCACGCTGCGGGTAATCTCGAAACACGGCAATTTCACCAGGTGCGGGAACGCGCCGCTGGTCTCGGTGCCGATCGCCAGATCCGCGGCGCCGGCATCGACCATCTGGCATATTTCTTCCGGGTCGCCCCTCTTTCAGGATCAATTCGACGTCGGGATAGGACTTCACGAAAGACGCGATCACCCGCGGCAGCACGTAGCGCGCCTGGGTGTGCGTGGTGCCGATCGTCAGCGTGCCGCGGTTGCCGACCGACACCTCGTCCTTTAACGAGCGCAGCGCGCCGATGTCGTCGACCACGCGGCGCGCGATATCGACGACGTGCTCACCGGGCGGCGTCAGCCCGATGATGCGGTTGCGGGTGCGTAGGAAAATCTCAAAGCCGAGTTCAGCCTCAAGCAACTGAATCTGCCGGCTGACGCCGGGCTGCGACGTATTCAACGCCTCCGCCGCCGCGGAAAGGTGGTTGCCGCGGCGGGTGATCTCAAGCACGTAACGCAACTGCTGCAGTTTCATCCGGCAAGCTCAGTATATCTAAAGGACAATACTAAGCTAGCACAATTACGCCAACGGGTAATAGTGCCCGCCGTCGGTGGGCGGATGCCCGGAGCCCCGGCAAAGGCCCAAAAAGCTCAGGTTTCGCGGGGCCGAGGCCCCCAAGACACCGGCTCCCGGTGCTCGACGACCTTGCCCTTCAGCAGCGCGTCGAGTTGCAGCACGGCGCCGGCCGGATCGAGCGGCAGTTCGCCGAGGTTGGCTGTCTCCCTGCTCCTTGCGATCTCGGATCTTCGCCTTTTCCAGAATCTGGATGGCGATGGCGAGCGGGATCACCGTGATGCCGTCGTCGTCGCCGACGATGATGTCGCCGGGGTTGATGACGATGCCGCCGACCTGAACGGGCACGTTGATAGAGCCCGGCGTGTTCTTCTGCGGCGCGCGCGGCGACACGCTGCGGCAAAAACTCGGGAAGCGGTCGCGCCGCAACGCGGCGACGTCGCGCACCGAACCGCTGGCGACGACGCCGACGCCGCCGCGCGAGCGCGCCAGCATCGCGCTCTTATGGCCGAAGCAACCAGTGTTGTAATCGCCGTCGTCGATCACCAGCACATCGCCCGGCTGCACCATGGTCAGCGCTTTGTGGGTCATGACGTTGTCGCCGGGGAAGCAGAGCACCGTTAGCGCGCAGCCAACCATCCGAATATCGTCATAGATCGGCCGAATATCGGCATCGATAGCGCCGTGCCGGCCCATGGCATCCGACAATGTCGACGTCGATATTCCCTGAAACGCTTCCAGCAACGCCGCATCCGGACGCGCGACGTTGTAAAAAATGTGCCCGTACATGTGTGTTCCCCCGCAAGATGCGCGATGAATTGCGTGTATCAGCATTCATCGCAGCGATAACAGAATATCTGACGATTATAGTATCGAACCGCGCCATACTGAGCGTGTGCACAGCGCCATTTCAACATGCGATACGGCGCAAAGCGTCAGTTGCGCTGGCGCATGCGACGCACTAATGATCGGCGGTCACGGCCGTGACTTTCAGTTTCCCGCGTTCACAGGAAATTTCCGTGCGAGCCATCGACTTCTTGGATCATGGGCTCAGGCTTCAACCTGACCGCGATTGTTTGCGCGATGCTTCCGGCACGTTAGCCACGCTCAGGTGCGCGTCCTGACGCATAAAATCGCGCATGCGCTGCGCGCCGCCGGCCTCACGCGCGGCTCGCGCGTCGCCTTCTACACACCGAATTGCGCGCTGGCCTTTGCGGCGATGCTCGCGGTGTTCCGCGCCGGATGCGCGTGGCAGCCGGTGCATCCGCGCAATGCGCTCACCGAAAACATCGACTTCCTCAACGACAACGGCACCGAATATTTGTTCTACCACTCGCGCACCGCGGCCGAAGCCGCCGAATTCAGGACCAAGGTTGCATCTCTGAAAGGCATGACCTGCCTCGACGCGTCCGACAGCAACGGCCCTTCGCTTCAAGCTTGGGCGGCGCCGCATCCCGATCTGTTTCCCGACGACGAGCACGGACCCAGCGATTTGGCCTGGATAAAAGCCACCGGCGGCACGACGGGAAAGTCAAAGAGTTCAATGATTTCGCACAGGGCTGCGACTACACTGTTTACGGCGTTTCATTGGTGCATGCCGCTGCCGGAAGGTCATGTAACGCTTGCGGCAACGCCGCTAACGCACGCATCCGGCAATGTTTCGCTGTCGACCATCTGCAATGGCGGCACGATTGTCTTCCTCGACAAAGCCGACCCCGTAGCCATCGTCGATGCCATCGAGAAGCACGGCATTACAACGCTGTTCTTGCCGCCGACAGTCGTCTACTCGCTCCTAACAATGCCGAACATCCGCCAGAGGAACTTCTCGTCTCTGCGCTACTTCCTGTGCACCGCCGCCCCCAATTTCGCCCGATAAACTAGCCGAAGCATTGCAGATATTCGGGTCAGTTATGACCCAAGGATGGGGCCAGGCAGAAGCTCCTCTGCTCTGCACTTTCATCGGACCGGCTGATTACGCCAAGACCGCCACCCAGCCGCAATTGCTCAAGAGCTGCGGCCGCGCTTCCGCCTTCCGCCCGCGTCGAGATCATGGATCCCGACGGCAATATCCTTGGCGACAACGAGGTCGGCGAAATCGTCGTGCGCAGCGATCTCGCCATGGACGGCTATTACAACCAGCCCGACGAGACCGCCAAGGCCTTCCGCTTCGGCTGGCTGCATTCCGGCGACATCGGCATGCGCGACGAGAACGGCTACTTTTATATCGTCGACCGCAACAAGGACATGATCATCAGCGGCGGCTTCAACATCTATCCGAGCGAGGTCGAGCAGGTGCTGTGGAAGCACCCGGCCGTGCTCGATTGCGCGGTGATCGGCGTGCGGACGAGAAATGGGGCGAAGCGGTCAAGGCAGTGGTCGAACTGAAAGATGGCGCGACCGTCACCGACCAGGAACTGCGCGAACATTGCCGTGCGGGCCTCGCGTCGTTCAAGGCGCCGAAAACCGTCGAAATCTGGGAAGCGCTGCCGCGCAGCGCGCTCGGCAAAGTGCTGAAACGCGAAATCCGCGAGCGCTACTGGCAAGATCAAACGCGCCGCGTCTAGGGAAAAGGAAGCGCCATGAGCGAACCCGTCATCGTCGAGACACGCTTTGAACGTCATCCCGAAGCGGCGCTGATCCGCTTCAATCGCCCCGCCAAGAAGAATTCGCTGCCGGCCAAGGACTTCGCCGTTCTGGGCGACCGATTGTCCGCGCTGTCGCACGACACGACCGTGAAGGTCATCATCATCACCGGTACCGGCGAGGCCTTCACCTCGGGCCAGGACGTCAACGACATCAATTCGCTGCAAGGCGCCGAGCTCGCCGCGCTGTTCGAGCGCGATATCGACCTGCTCAGCCGCGTCATATCCATGCCGAAGATCGTCATAACGGCGGTCAACGGCGCGACCTCGGGCTTCGGCAATCACCTCGCGATTTGCAGCGACCTTTGCGTCGTGAAGAAGGGCGCCAAGTTCCATTTCACAGGTGCCGCCAAGGCGTTGCCTTCGCTGCTGCTCGGCACGCTGCTGCTGCCGATGACGGTCGGCCTGAAGCGCGCCAAGTCGATCTACTTGCGCGGCGGCGAATATAGCGCCGAACAGGCGGTTGCTGACGGCTTTGCCAATGCGGTTATCGACGATGCCGACTGGGACAGCGAGGTCGAAAAGCTTGCCGCCGAGTTCTCCGCGCGCAACCCGCTGACCATGGCGCACAACAAATACCAGCTCAATCAGGGCGCATTGCAGATGCTCGGCGCGGTCAAGCTATCGGGCCTCGCCGGCGCCGGTCTTTTGACCAACGCCACTTCCATTCCGACCGGCCGCGTCGACTATGCGGTGAAAAAATCCTGACCGGAACAGAACCCATGAAACATCTCATCGCCTGCCTGTTCGCCGCCGCCCTGCTCGGCCAAACGCCTGCTTTGGCACAACAAGAGTCGGCGGCTGATTATCCGTCGCGCGCCGTGAAAATCGTGGTGCCCTTCTCGCCCGGCGGTGGCAGCGACTTCATCGCCCGCACCGTCGGCAAGGCGCTGTCGGAAAAATGGGGCAAGCCGGTCATCATCGAGAACAGGACCGGCGCCGGCAGCACGTTGGGCGCGTCCTACGCACTGAAATCGCCGCCCGACGGCTACACGCTGCTGTTGGTATCGAGCAGCTATGCGGTCAATCCGGCCGTCTACGCCAACATGACCTTCGACTCGCTCAACGACATGACTCCGGTGATCGACGTCGCGCAGAACCCCGACCATCATCACGGTGAACGCGTCGTTCCCTGCAAAGACTCTCAGCGAGTTCATCGCCTACGCCAAGGCCAATCCGGGCAAGCTGACCTTTGCCTCGAGCGGCACCGCGGGCTGGTGCATCTCAACACCGAGGCCTTCATGCTCGAGACCGGCACCAAAATGGTGCACGTGCCCTATCGCGGCTCGGGGCCTTCCGCCATGGCGCTGCTCGCCAACGAGGTACAGCTTTTCGTCGGCGATGCGGGTTCGACCTCGCCGCATATTCTGGCGGGTACGCTGCGCGGGCTTGCGGTGTCGAACAAAGAGCGTTTCGCGCTGCTGCCGGATATCCCGACGCTGAGCGAAGCCGGCTTCACCGCCTTCGACATGCCGATCTGGCAAGGCCTGCTCGCGCCGAAAGGCACGCCGCCGGCGATCGTGCAGAAAATCAACGCCGACATCAACGCGATGTTGCAGACCGACGAGATGAAAAAGGCGATCAGCCAGCAGTTGTTCGTGGCGGTCGGCGGAACGCCGGAATCGTTTTACGATCTCATCAAGTCGGACATGGAGCGCTGGAAAAAGGTCGTGAAGGCCGCCAACATCGCGCCGCAGCAGTAGTCAATCCGGTTTGATGTTTCCGGCGGCGATCACTTTCGCCCATTTCTCGATCTCGCCCTCGATATAGACGCGGAATTCCTCGCTCGTGCTGCCGATCGGCTGGAAGCCGCGCTGGATCAGCGTGTCGCGGAAGGCCGGCTCCTTAACCGCCGCGGCCGAAAGGCGCTGGAGCTTCTCGACGATCGGCGCAGGCGTTCCCGCCGCCACGACCAGGCCCATGTCGCTGGTGGCATCGACGCTGGCGTAGCCCAGTTCGTCCATGCCAGGAATGTCCGGCAAAAGCGGCGTACGGCCGCGGGTGACGGCGAGGCCGCGCGCCTTGCCGGCCTGGATTTGCGATTGGATGGTCGGCACCGTGCTGACGGTGAAATCGACCGCGCCGGACAAGAGCCCGGTCAAGGCCGGTGCGCCGCCGCGATAAGGCACCGTGACCATCTCGATGGCCGCTGCCTGGCGGAATTGCTCGCCGGCCAGATGCGGCGGGCTGCCGTTGCCGGCCGAGGCAAAGGTCAGCTTGCCGGGATTGGCCTTGGCGTGGGCGACCAAATCCTGCGTGGTCTTGAAGGGCGAGGCCTCGGGCACGCACAAAATGAGCTGGGTGCGCGATAGCAGCGAGACCGGGGTGAAGGATTTACGCGTGTCGTAAGGCAGTTCCTTGAGCAGGCTCGGGTTGATGGTGAAGGCGCTGTCCACCATGCCGATGGTGTAACCGTCGGGCGTAGCCTCCGCGACCGTGCGGGTGCCGACCACGCTGGCGCCGCCGGTACGGTTATCGACATACAGCGCCTGGCCGAACTCGGCTTCGATCTTTGCGGCCAGCAAGCGGGCAAAGACGTCGGTGCCGCCACCCGGCGGATAAGGCACGATGATCCGCACCGGACGGGCCGGATAGTTTTGTGCCATGGCCGGACCCGCGATCAATGTCGTGCCGGAAAACGCGGCAGCGCCGGCGAGCCACGCGCGTCTATGCATATCGATTGCTTTGCTCATATTCAGTCTCCCTTACGCGACGCCATATTTTTCGAACAGATCCGGCGCGAATGTCAGACCGAGGCCGGCGCCGGCCGGAACCGTCATGATGCCTTTGTCCGGCATTGGCGGATTATCGAACAGCCGCCAGGTCCAGGGCATGTATTCGACGACCAGCCCGTTCGGAATCGCCGCTATCAGATGCACATGGATTTCCGGCAGCAGATGGCTCGCGACGGGGCGGCTGAACGCCTCCGCCATGCCTGCGATTTTCATCCATTGCGTGACGCCGCCGGCGCGCAGCAGATCGATCATGACGATATCGACCGAACGATACGCCAAGGATTGCCGGTGCGGCTCGATGCCGTAGAGATACTCGCCAGCGCAAACCGGCGTGCTGAGCGCGTCGGCAATCTGGGCAAGGCCTTGATGGTCGGTGGCCGCGGTCGGGGTCTTCCAGCCAGTCCAGCCCCAAGTCTTCGATCCGGTGGCCGATGGAAATCGCTTCATGCACGTTCCAGCGCTGGTTAATGTCGACCATCAAATTGACGGACGGGCCGACGGCATCGCGGATCAAACGAATGCGTTCGATCTCCTGCGCCGGCGTCAGACCTTCGACCGCCATTTGCGTCTTGATCTGTGTGTAGCCCTTCGCGACCAGCGCGGACGCGGCGCCCTGAAGCTTGTCGGTCGGCGTGGTGCGCGTCAGCGCGCCGCTGGCATAGGCCGGCACCTTGTCGCGCAAGCCGCCGAGCAGGCGCGCCAGCGGAACGCCTACGACCTTGCCGCGGATATCCCACAACGCGATGTCGATGGCCGAGATCGCCAAAGCCGCGATGCCGCCCGGCCCGCACGGCGCCGAAGCCGCACGCAACTTGGCGGTAACAGCCTCGGTGCGCAGCGGATCGTCGCCGACGATCAATTCGCCGAATTCTTCCAGCGCGGTCTTGAGCGTGCGAACGATCTTGCCGCCGAAGGTCGTGACGCCGATGCCCTCGATGCCGTCATCGGTCACGATCCGGACGGTGAGAAACTCGCGCAGCATGCCGATCATCGGCGGCGCGCCGACCAGCGGCTCTTCCAGCGGCAGGCGGACGAGATTGATTTGACCTTTTGAATTTTCATGGTGTGTCCTCGTCAATCGACGCGCAATTTATCGAGCAGCTTCTGGTCCGGCTCGATGCCGAGTCCCGGTCCTTGCGGCAGCGTGAGAAAGCCATCGACCGGCTCGTACCAATCGCCGAACGGGCTTTCGGTGAGATTGCAGTAAAGCCGCTCGACCATCGGCGCGCGGGACAGCGCGGCGCTCAGATGCGCGGTCGCGATCAAGCCGGGTCCGAAATAAGCGGAGTGCGGCGCCACGGCGACGTTCGCGGCGTTGGCGACGGCAAAGATGTCGCGCGCGATAGAGATGCCGCCGATCTTGGCGATGCTCGGCTGGACGTAATCCACCGCGCGGCTTTCGATCAGCCGGCAAAAGTCGCTCGGCGTCAGCACATTCTCGCCGATGGCGACCGGCACGCCGCTGGCGCTGATCTCATGCGCGCCGCGGAAATCTTCCGGTGGCCAGACCGGCTCCTCGATCCATTTGAGGCCGAGCTCGCGCAGCGGCGCGGTTGCCGCCAGCGCCTCTTGCAAAGTCCACGGCGCGTTGACGTCGACCATCAACGAACCGCCATTGTGGGCGCGCAAGAGTTTCGCAGCCGCCGTAATTTCGCTTTGGCCGGTCTCGTGAATTTTCAATTCCGTGTAAGCCGCGGCCGAGCGCTTCCTCGCACGTGCGCACAACCACATCGGTGTCGTTGTATTTGAGCAGGCTCGCATAGGCCGGAAGCTTGTCGATCTCGGCGCCCGCCGAGCAGCTTGTAGATCGGCTGGTTGGCGACCTTGCCCCGGATATCCCACAGCGCGGTGTCGAGACCGGACCAGCGCATACATTGCCCGGACCGGCGCGGCCGACGCCGTGCACGTGGTAGATCAATTTCTTCATTAGTACAGGAATATCAGTGGCTTCCGCGCCGATGCACACCGGCGCAATCAAGGTTTCCAGCAGCGATTTAACGGCCCGCCAGATGCGGTGCGGGAAGGCTTCGCCCCAGCCGACGACGCCCGGCGTCGGTTTCGACCTTAACCAGCAAGGTCTCGAAACCGCTGCGCTTTTCGCCGGCGAATTTCGGCTGTGGACCGGTGGGTTTGAGTTCCTGGCGGTAGACGACGCCCGAGACGCGCGTGATTTTCATTGCCGTTTCAACCCAGCGCAGAGATTTATCGTCCCGATATTCGGGTTTGTTAGCGCGCCGAATTCAGCCTAGCATGGCCTCCAGCGGGCACCAGTGCCGCGCACGCACCGGAAAAATCCGGGCGGATATGGGGAGGACGCGACCATGACAGACCACACTACATTTGCGCCGGTGACCCGGCGGCAAGCCATCGCAACCGTAGCGGGCGGCGTCAGCCTGCTCGCTTCGCCGTCAATCGTTCGCGCGCAGGCGCCGCTCACGGTCAAATTCGTGCAGCAGCGCGGTCTGCTCTATCTGCCGGTCGACATGATGGTCAGCGGCGGCATCCTGCAACAAGAGGCCACCAAGCTCGGGCTCGGCAAAGTCGAGGCCACCGTGCAGACCTTGAGCGGCCCGGGGCCGGTCACCGACGCGCTGCTGTCGGGCGCGGCCGATTACGGCACCGCGGCGCTGCCATCGCTGCTTAACCTGTGGGACAAGACGCACGGCACCCCGAACGAGGTCAAGGCAGTCGGCACCGTCGCCAACGGCGCCATGGTGCTCTACACCATCAACCCCAATGTCAAGACGATTGCCGATTTCACCGAGCAGGACCGCATCGCGGTGCCGTCGGTGCGCATCTCGTTCAACGCCATGATGCTGGAAATGGCGGCGGAGAAGCAGTGGGGCGACCCGCACAAGCTCGACCATCTCACCGTCGGCCTCGGCCATCCGGACGCCGTGGTGGCGCTGTCGGCGGGCTACGGCAAAGCCAGCGTCACGGCCCATATCGCGGTGCAGCCGTTCACCGACCGCGGCCTCAAGCTGCCGGGCGCGCATATCATCGCCGACAGCCGCGAGGTGTTCGGCGGGCCGTTGACACAGATCACGCTGCTGTCGACCAAGCAGACCAAGGACAAGAACCCGGCGCTGTTCAAGGCGGTTTCCAACGCGCTGGAGGAATCCATCAAGGTCGCCAATGCGGACAAAAAAGCCGCGGCCATCCTGTGGAAGAACGCCAACAAGGCGACCGAGAGCATCGAGGAGCTGGTGGCGCTGCTCGACGATCCAGGCTTCGAATTCACCTCGCAGCCGCACCGCATCGCGTATTTCGCGGCCTTCCTCAATCGCATCGGCAGCCTGAAAGGCAAGGTCGACGACTGGAAGGACCTGTTCTGGGAAACCGCCTATAACCAGAAGGGCGACTGAGCCCAGCGAATTCATTGCGACTGAAGTGACATCGACGGTTCTCAGCGCAGTTCCTCAGGCCGACATGCGCTGCTCGGCATCGTTGAGCACCATGTCAGCGCATTTCTCTCCGATCATCATGCAAGGAACGCTTGTATTGCCGGAGATGATCATCGGCATAATCGACGCATCGGCGACGCGAAGGCCGTTTATTCCGTAGACACGAAGCCGATGATCGACGACGGACGTCGCGTCGTTTCCCATCTTGCACGTCCCGGCAAGATGGCTCGTCGTAACCCCAGTTTCGCGGATGAATTTGATAATATCTTCATCGCTTTGAACGTGGGGCGCCCGGCGATAGCTCCTCGGCAATCATATCGGCGAGCGGCGGCGAGGCCGCAATTTCGCGCGCGCGCTTTACGGCGGCCACCGCGGTGCGGCGATCGTTTTCGGTTGCCAGAAAGCTGTAGTTTATCGCCGGCGGAGCGAACGGATCCGCGGATTGGATATGGATACTTCCCGTGCTCTCAGGCCGCTGGACCTGTGCAAATATCAGAAAGCCGTGTACCGGCGACATGACGCGCTTTTGGTTTTTGACTTCGATAATAAAAGGGTTCGCTAACAGCGCTATATCGGCCTGCTCCACACCTTCATGCGACTTCCCAAAGACACGCATGCTGCAGAGCGGAGCCTGCGCAATAAAGCCGCGACGAAAGATCGCGTAATCGACGATCTCACGCAAAAGACGCCAGCCGCGCCCTCGATCGGCCAATGAGATCCCCGTCTTCGAAAATCTCCACTTCAAGGGCGGGCCGTAATGGTCGCGCAGGCTCTCGCCGACGCCCGGCAGCGAATGCAAAACCTGGATTCCATACTTTGAAAGAACATCCGGATTGCCTACTCCGGAGAGTTCGAGCAGCTTGGGCGAGCCGACGCTTCCGGCACTGAGGATCACTTCGCGTGCAGCCCTCATCTCTTGCACCGTGCCGTCCCGCCGAAAGCGAACGCCGATGCATTGCTTTCCTTCGAACAGCAGCGCCACGACTTCTGCGCCGGACACGATTGTCAGGTTGGCGCGTTTCTTTGCAGGCTCTAGATACTGGGTCGCGGTGCTCTGCCGCAGTCCGCGATATATCGTCTGCTGCGCCATTGCGACGCCAAATTGCGTGTCGCCGGTATAGTCGGGATTGATCGGATATCCGGCCGCCTGCGCGGCCTTTATGAAAAGATCATAGAAAGGAGCTGTCTTCGAAGCCTCGGTTACCTTGATCGGTCCATCGCGCCCGCGATATTCGTCACTACCGATGTCAGTGCTTTCGAGCTTCTTGAAGTATGGCAGAACGTCTTCGTAAGCCCAGCCGCGGCAGCCAAGCTGCGCCCACATGTCATAGTCCATGCGCTGGCCACGGTTGAAGATCAGTCCGTTGATGGCGCTTGTCCCGCCCAATATCTTGCCACGCGCCACGTAGAGCGATCGGCCGCCGTGACTAGCATTCGGCTGCGAATGGAGGCGCCAATTTACCTTTGGATTGTCGATGGTATAGACCGTCGCAGCCGGCGCCCGGGTCCAGATATAGCGCGAGCCTGCAGTGCCAGCTTCGAGGCATGCCACATTATATTTGCCGTTCTCGCTCAGCCGGGCCGCGATGACACCGCCTGACGATCCCGTGCCTATAACTATATAGTCATACATGGACTGAGGTTCCTGCTCTCGCGAGACCAGCCAATGTTCACCTCAAAGATCGACGACGACCTCGTCGCCTTCGTTGTGGAATTTACCGTTCAGCCCCCGCGTCGCGGGTGATGTCCGCCATGAACTTTGCAATCTCGGCGCCACGCGCGCTGGACACGGGAGCGGGCGTCGGCTGCTGACCGCTCTCATCGCGTTCGATCATGATCGGCAGGAACGACACCCGCTCGATGCGCCCTTTGTCGAACTGAATGTTGGCGACCATGCTGTAGCTGTCCTCGAGATGGCCGTGGTTGGGCTCCTCTTTGCCCTTGCCGCCAAGAAACGCAGAACCGTAAATCTTGTAGACTTCCTCGCACTCGCGATTCCATTCCACGTCGGGCTTGCGGTCCTTATTGAAGTCCCGCGCGAAGTCGCCAATGCTGTAGAGAATGACCTTGCCGCGGTACACCTCGATCCCCTTCAGGATGTGCGGGTGGTGACCGATGATGATATCGGCGCCGGCATCGATGGCCGCGTAAGCCACCGTGGGCTGGTAATCGGCGATCAGTCCCTTGATGTGATGAACGCCCCAGTGCAGCGACACGGCGACGATGTCCACTTGCGAACGAACGCGCTTGATGTCGGCAACGAGCGCATCCAGGTCGCGCTGCAGCGGCCACGTCATGATCTTGCAGGGCGTTCCTGGCTGGTCGTCCTCGAGCGCCTCATAGTGGGTGATCGCCCGCATGGGTGCGATGCCTGCCCTGCCCGGGACGGCGTAATAGCTCTTGGGCGCAACGGAGCAATAGCCGAGAAACGCTATTTTCGTGCCGTTACGCTCGACAATGGCCGGCTTTCTTGCCTCGTCAATGTCGCTGCCGGCGCCGATGGTCTGGATGCCGTCGGCGTGCATGCGCTTCATCGCATCCAGCAGCGGATCTTGCCCCCAATCCATCGTGTGGTTGCTGGCCATCGAAACGACGTCGAAGCCGATCGAGGCGAATGTCGGGTAACCGCGCACGTCGATAGGCGCGGCACCGCGCATGCCGGAAGAACCTTGCGAGCCCTTGTCGGAGTATGACGACTCCGACTGGCAGAACGCGATGTCGGCGCGTTTGAAGATTTCTCTGACGTGCTTGAGCGCCGTCTCCGGTTGCTTGCGAAAGATACGGACGTCGCCTACGGCTGAGATGATCGGCATCGGCAGAAATTCTCCTCGATTTCAAGACAAAGACACAGCTTATTCTGACGGCAGGCGCGGGTTCAGCGCATCACGAACGGGTTTGGCACCTCGGTCGCCGTGGAGATCCAGACGCTTTTGGTCTGCAGATACTCCTTGATCATTTCCTGGCCGCTTTCGCGTCCGATGCCGCTCTGCTTGTAGCCGCCGAACGGCGACATATAGCTGACAGCGCGATAGGTGTTGATCCAGACCGTGCCGGCCTGCAGCTTCTGCGACATGTTCAGCGCGCGGCGCATGTTCAGCGTCCAGACGCCGGCGGCGAGCCCGTAGATCACGTCGTTGCCGATGGCAATGGCGTCGTCTTCGTCCTCGAACGGAATCACCGAGAGCACCGGGCCGAACACCTCTTCCTGCGCGATGCGCATGCTGTTCTTGACGCCGGTGAAGATCGTCGGCTCGACGAAATAACCACCGAACTGTTCGGCCTTGCGGCCGCCCAGCGCCGCATGGGCGCCTTCGGAACGGGCGACGTCGATATAGTCCAGGACCTTCTTGTATTGCGGAGGCGTGGTGACCGGGCCGACCTGAGTGTCGGCGCGCATTGGATCGCCGATCTTGGCGGTTTTAGCGAAGTTCACCAACTTTTCCACGAACTGGTCGTGGATCGAGCGCTGCACCAGCAGCCGCGAGCCGGCGATACAGGTCTGGCCGGTCGCCGCGAATATGCCGGAAATCGCGCCCTTGACCGCATTGTCGAGGTCGGCGTCGTCGAACACAATGTTTGGCGACTTGCCGCCGAGCTCCATGCTGACGCGCTTCATGCCGCGCGCAGCCGATTCATAGATGCGCCGCCCAGTGGCGTCGGAGCCGGTGAAGGTGATCTTGGCCACCATCGGATGCTCGACCAATGGCGTGCCTATCTCGCTACCGAAGCCGGTCACGACGTTGACCACGCCCGGCGGGAAACCGGCCTGTTCGACGAGGCGGACGAATTCGAGCAATGATGCCGAGGTGAACTCCGATGGCTTGAGCACCACGGTATTGCCGGCGGCGAGCGCCGGTGCGAGCTTCCAACTCGTCAGCAGCAGCGGCGAATTCCAAGGCACGATCGCCACCACCACCCCGAGCGGCTCGTGGCGGGTGAAGTTGAAGATGTCAGGCTTATCGCTCGGCAGCACCGCGCCTTCGATCTTATCGGCCAGACCGCCAAAATAATAGTACCACTGCGCCATATAGGCCGTCTGCGAACTCATCTCCGAATAGAGCTTGCCGTTGTCCTGCACCTCGATCTCGGCAAGAAACTTCGATTTCTCCAGGATCAGGTCGCCGAGCTTTCGCATCAGCGCGCCGCGCTGCGACGCCGTCAGCTTCGGCCAATCACCGCTGGTGAAAGCTTTGTGCGCGGCGCGAACCGCGCGGTCGGCGTCGTCGGCGTCGGCGCGCGGGATCAGCGCCCAGGCTTTGCCAGTATAAGGATTGAAGCTCTCGAACTGCTGGCCCGAAGTGGCGTCAACCCATTTGCCGCCGACATACATCTGATAGGTCTTGAGCGACTGCGTCACTGCGTCCATGGATTTTCCCCTGCTTCTGGCTATCGGCGTTGCCCTAGTCGAAGGCCTTATGGCCCGGCACGCTTTCGCGAAAGCGGTTCTTGATGTGCGCGGTACCGCACAGGCGGATACCCGTCTGCCTGAAGACATCGCCGATTTCGCGAGGCCAGACGCGCGCCAGCGTTTCTAGTGTCACCGTGTTTCCTCAAACCCCATCGGGAATATTCCAATCGCCTTTGGCTAGGCGACTCTGGACTTCCCAAAATTATTCATTGGAAGGACAGTAGCCATCGTCAGCATGCGGATGAAAGGGCAAAGATCGGATACTGCTATGCATTGATCGGCATAGTGACCCGCGTCCGCCTCAGGCGACATACCGGTGGACGGCCGGCCGGAGGACGCGCCCTGAACTCGCTCGTATCTGTGCCTACGGGCTACCCAGGCCGGCAGCCTTGATAACAGTCGACCATTTTCCGATGTCTCTTTTGATATCCGTGGAGAATTCACTCGGCGAACTGCCAACAAGCACCGTTCCAAAAGGCTCAAAGCGCGCCTTGACCTTAGGATCCTCAAACGCATGGGCGGTCGCGCGATAAATCTTGTCAACGATTGCCGGATTAGTTTTTGCCGGCGCCAATAAGCCATACCAAAGATCGGCTTCAAATTCTTCAAGGCCCGGATACTCAGAAACGGCCGGAACGTCGGGCATGCTGCTATTGCGGCCTTTGCTGCTGACGGCAAGCGGTCGCAATTTTCCGCTTTCGACAAAGGGCCGAGCCGTCAAGATCGCGACGAACATGAAATCGACCTGCCCGCCAAGGAGCGCCGGCAAGGCGTCACCTGCGCCTTTGTATGGCACGTGGGTCATTTTAATATTGAGAAAAGCCTTCAGCATCTCACCGGACAGATGGGCACCGCCGCCTGCCCCCGAAGAACCGAAGTTCAGTTTGCCGGGGTTAGCGCGAGCATAGTCAATCAGCTCACCAAGCGTTTTTACCGGAACGTTCGGATTCGCGACCAACAAAAAGGGCTGCCTCGCCAGCAAGCTGACCGGTGCGAAGTCCTTCACCGGGTCAAAACGGACAGAGTCTTTAAACAATTGCGGGTTTATTGCGATGGTGGCATTCGTCGTCACCAAGAGCGTGTTACCGTTAGCCGCCGAGCGCGCGACGTAGTCAGTTCCGATATCTCCCATTTCCCCCCCGGCCTGTCCTCCACGATCACGGACTTGTCCCATTTCAGACAGCTTCTGCGCCAACACGCGCGCCATGAAATCGTTTCCACCACCCGCGACGAAAGACGAAATGAGACGAACGGTTTGAGTTGGGTAATCAACGTCCTCCGCGCTGCATGGATTGCTTACGATCAGTACGGAAAAGAGTGTCAACGCGAGACGGAGCTGCAGTGTCCTCACCATGGCGTTATTCCTCGTCCTTCTTCTTATTCGGGAACCTCTAGCAACTACCCATTTCGTTTCTTTCGCAATACCGAAGCCGGACGAGAAATTATGAAACGTAACTAAATCCGCGGCCTGTTTGCAGTGCGGAAAGCAGCACGCCGCCGCCTATCTCATCGCTAATCAAAGCAATCTGCGTATCGCAGACACTTATCAACGCTCGCTGTTAGCGCACCAGAATATTTCATCATTCTAGTATTCTATCCGGCGCTACAGATCCGAATTGTTGGTGCGAATTCGACATCGGCTCAATCCCATCCTAAAATCGGAGCATGTCGCCATGGCATACATCTATATAATCTTAGGTGGTTGAACGCGAAGGCTGGGGTAGTAGATTTCCCGCCGGTCAAGGGCGGCTTCAAAAACAAGCTCTAAGCCATCTGAAAAAGCAAGAATGCGGCTAACGCAAAAAGGCCAATACATTTCCCTGGGAGGGGACGCTCGATGCGACAGAAAACAATTCTGCTTCTTTTGGCGGCGACGCTTTGCCTGACGCGGATCGCCGGGGCAGAGACTTATCCTGACCGGCTGATCCGTATCGTCGTGCCAACCGGCCCGGGCGGCGCGGCCGACATCGTGTCGCGCATGATTGCCGATAGACTGCAAACGTCGCTGCACCAAACTGTCATCGTAGAAAACCGCCCCGGTGCCAACGGCATCGTCGGCGCGTCCTACGTGCTGTCGGCCCCGGCGGACGGCTACATGATGATGATGGGCCATATCGGACTGATGACCATCAATCAACACATCTACAAAGACATCAAATTCGATCCGCTGACCGCCTTCACGCCGGTCTCGCGCGCGACGACCTATCCGAACGTGCTGGTCGTCAACAACAAGCTTCCGGTCAAGTCCGTCACCGAGTTGATTGCTTACGCCAAGAAGAATCCCAATACCTTGAAGTATTCATCGAGCGGCTTCGGCGGCTCGTTCCACATGGGCATGGAAATGCTCAAAGCCGAGGCGAACTTCGACGCGGTACACGTCCCCTACACCGGCACGGCGCTCGCCCTCTCGGCGGTGGTCGCCGGCGACGTCGAGATGGGATTTACCGACGCCATCGTCGCGCAGCCCCAAGTAGCAACCAACACCTTGCGCGGCATTGCCATCAGCGGCCAGAAGCGCTCGGCGATGCTGCCCGATTTGCCGACCGTCGCCGAGTCCGGCGGCCCGGGCTTGAAGAACTTCGACGTGATCGGTTGGAACGGCCTCGTCGTGAAAGCGGGCACCCCGCCCGAGCGGGTCAAGATGCTGAACGAACACATCCAGGCCGCCTTGAACTCCCCCGATATCGTGGCCCGCATATCCAAGCTCGGCGCCGACGTCGCCCCAGGTTCTCCTGAAGACTTCGGACAATTCATGCAGGCCGAAAGCACCAAATGGGCCGCCCTGGCGAGAAACGCCCACTTGGCAGTCGACAACAAATAGGAGTCGACATGACACCCAAGCGCCTGCCGCCCGAGGTGTTGCCATTTGCCGGACAAAACACGGTCTCCGCCATTCGCCGGCGGGCACGGTTGGAAATATCCGGCCGCACCGGAGCCGGAAACCGATGAACGTCCCCATAGTCCAGACCGGTGCCGCAAAGGCGCTTAGCGATTCTCCAATCTCCGGCAAGATGCTTATCGGCGGCGAGCTGGTCGAAAGTTCCGACGGCGGCTGGATCGAATGCTTCAACCCGGCGAATGAGGATTACATCGGCCAAGTGCCGCGCGGCACCTCCAACGACGTCGCCCGCGCCGTCGAGCTGGCCGAGAAAGCTCAGGTAAAATGGGGCGCGCTGTCAGTCGCTAAGCGGTCGGACTATCTCATGCAGCTCGGCGATGCAATCATGAAGCGCTCCGACGAATTGCTGCATATCGAGGTCGCCGATACGGGCAACCCGATCACCCCGATGCGCAACGACATTTCCGGCGGCGTCGAGCGGCTGCGCTATTTCGCAGGGCTGGGCTACGAGCTACAGGGCAACAGCATTCCGGCCACGCCCGACAACATACACTTCACCATCCGCGAGCCTTATGGCGTCGTCGGCCGCATCCTGGCCTTCAACCACCCGATAAATTTCGCCATCGTCGGCATGGCCTCGCCACTGATGGCCGGCAACGCCGTGATCCTCAAGCCCTCCGAGCAGAGCCCCCTGTCGGCCTCGTTGCTCGCCGAGATCGCGAGCGAGATTCTGCCGCCAGGCGTTCTCACCATGCTGTCGGGCAATGCCGACGTCGGCTCCGCCCTAGTCCGCCACCCGCGCGTCAAGCGCCTGTCTTTCGTCGGCTCGGCGCGCACGGGCATGGCAATTCAGCGGTCAGCCGCGGAAGTCGCCGTCAAGCACGTCTCCCTTGAACTCGGCGGCAAGAATCCGTTCATCGTGTTCCCCGACGCGCCGATCGAGAAGGTTGCCGCCGCAGCCGTCGCAGGCATGAACTTTAGCTGGCAGGGCCAGTCCTGCGGCTCGACCAGCCGGCTGTTCGTTCATGACTCCATTTACGACAAGGTCCTCGACCAAGTCGCCGCCAACGTGGCGCGCATCAAGGTCGGCGACCCATTCGATAGCAAGACGCAGATGGGCGCCATCAATTCGGCCGGTCAACTCGGCAAGGTGCAGTCCTACATCGACGGCGCCGGCAAGGACGGCGCGCGGCTGCTTGCCGGCGGCAAGCGGCCGGCGGGCGCGATGTTCGAGAAAGGTTACTGGGTCGAGCCGACGGTCTTTGCCGACGTCAAGCAGGACATGCGCGTCGCTCGCGAGGAAATCTTCGGGCCGGTACTGTCGGTGATCCGCTGGTCGGATGTCGATGAGGTCATCGCGGCGGCGAATTCGGTCGAATACGGCCTCACCGCCGCGGTCTGGACCCGCGACATCACCACGGCCATGCGCACGGCGCAGCGGCTGCAATCGGGCTATGTGTGGATCAACGGCGTCAATGCCCACGTCCGCGCTATGCCATATGGCGGCTACAAGAACAGTGGGGTCGGCCGCGAACGCGGTCTGGAGGAACTCTATTCCTACACGGAAGAGAAATCGATTCACATCATGCTGTGACTATCACCGGGCCGACGCTAGAAGCGACGGCACAATGCCAATTCGGCGCTGCGACGGCCGCAACGCTCCGTTATCTAACCCCGCTCCGAGGAGACATGAATGGGTTTAACAATGGTCGAACGCCTGTTCTCGAGGAGCAATCTCGAAGGCAAACCAGTGCGCGCGCGATTTCGTCGATGCCCGCATCGACGGCGCTATGTGCCACTATCAATATATGGATATCCATCGCATGGCGGTGGAAGCGGGCTTTGCCGACGGCTTCCCGCGCGTTTGGGACAAAGAAAAAGTGTACGTCCTGGTCGATCATCACCAGCCGGCGCTGAGCCAGACCTATGCCGAGAAAACGTGCAGATCCGCAAGCAGGTCGCCAAACTCGGCATCGAGCATTTTGTCGACGCCGAACCTGGCATTTCGCACCAGATGATGGTCGACCGCGGCTACGCCCGGCCCGGCGAACTGGTGGTCGGCAACGACTCCCACACCGTCGGCTACGGTGCGCTGAATGTCGGCAGCACCGGCATCACGCGCGCCGATATGCTTTATACGTTGCTATTCGGCGAACTCTGGTTCCAGGTGCCAGGCTCGATCAAGCTGGTCCTCAACGGCAAGCAGCCGAACTACCCCATCGCCAAGGACATCATCCTACATCTGGCCGGGCTCTACGGCGACGACTTCGCGCAAAATTCCTCGATCGAATTCACCGGTTCGCTGGTGCCGCAATTGAGCATGGATAGCCGGATGTGCCTTTCCACCCACGGCGTTGAAGTCGCCGCCAAGTTTGCCATGTTCCCCTTCGACGAAGTGACGGACGAATATCTCAAGGACAAGACCGATCATCCTTATGAGCCGATCGCCGCCGACGCCGATGCAGTCTACGACAGGGAAATCGTGCTCAACGTCGACGAAATGCCGTTCGCCGTCGCCAAGCCACACCATTTCGGCAATGTCTTTCCGGTGTCGGATTCCGCCGGCATCAAGGTCGATCAGGCGCAGATCGGCTCATGCGCCAACGGCCGCCTCGAGGACATCGAAATCGCGGCGCGCATGATGAAAGGCCGCAAGGTCGCCAAAGGCGTGCGCTTCGTCATCTCGCCGGCCTCGCAGATGATTTATCTGCAATGTATCAAGGCCGGCTACATCGAAACGCTGCTCGAAGCGGGTGTGCAGTTTGTCACGCCGGGCTGCGGCATCTGTCAGCCCAAGGTTGGCTACATGGCGGAAGGCGAAGTCTGCATCACCGCGACCACGCGAAACTTCAAGGGCCGCAAGGGCAGCCAGAAGGCCGACATCTATCTGGCCGGCCCGCTGACCGTGACGGCCGCCGCCGTCGCCGGCCGTATTATCGACCCCAGGGAGGTCTTCGATGAAATTTGATCTCAACCAGACCATCACCGGCCGCGTCTGGAAATTCGGCGACTCGGTCGACAGCGATTCGATCAATCCCTACTACATCTACCCCGACATGAAGGACATGGTGCACCACACGCTCGAAGCGTTCCGCCCCGAGTTTCCCAAAGAAGTGAAGCCCGGCGACATCATCGTCGCCGGCCGCAATTTCGGCTGCGGCTCGCACCGCCCGGGTCCCGTGCTGCGCGTGATCGGCATTGCCGCGATCCTCGTCGAATCGGCGTCGCGGCTGTTCCTGCGCAATAACATCGCGCTGCCGCTGCCGATCTTCATTGTGCCCGGCATCACCGCGATCATCGACGACGGCCAGACGCTCGAGGTCAACTACAACAAAGGCATCGCGACCAACGTGACGACGGGCGCCACCGCGGCGATGCGGAAATATCCGGCGATGATCGAGCACATCTTCGCCTGCGGTGGCCTGCCGCAACTCGCCCGCGAGCGCTATCTGAAGGAAAATTCAACGGCGGACTGATCGGTGCGCACGCTGCCTCCTCCCAGCCCGGCGCTTACGCAAAGCGCGGCGACGCTGAACCTCTAGGGGTTGGACCATTGCCATGGGAATGACCATCGCAGAGAAGATTCTTTCGAGAGCTGCCGGGCTGGCGAGCACAAAGCCCGGGGACTATCTCGACTGCGCTCTAGACGGTCTGATGGCACAGGAAAGCTTTATCGAAACTCACAACGCGGCCATCGACGCCGGTATGCCGGACGGGCTTCCCGGCGCGTGGGATCCCGATAAGATATTTATGATGATCGAGCACTACCAGCCAGCTTCGACCTTACGAGCCGGGCTGCGCGGCGTGAAGCTCAGAGAATTTGCCAAACGATATAAGATCAAGAATTTTCACGATACGACCTGTGGCGTCTGTCATCAGATGATGGTGGACAACGCCTACGCATTGCCCGGCCAACTGATCGTTGGGACGGACTCTCACACCACGATGTACGGGGCACTGAATTGCGCGAGCACCGGCATCGGCGAGACCGATGCCGGCTACGCCATGTCATTCGGAGAGCTCTGGTTTCGGGTGCCTTCGTCAGTCCGCGTCGAACTGGTTGGTAAGGCTCCCAACTGGCCCATCGGAAAAGACGTCATGCTGCATCTGGGCGGGACCTATGGCCTCGACTTCGGCCTGTACAAATCGGTGGAGTTCACAGGGCCAGGCGTTGAAAGCCTATCGATGGACAGTCGTTTCACGATCGCCGATCACGGTGTCGAGGTCGGCACCAAGTTTGCGTTGTTTGAATGCGATGAAAGAACGCACGAATACTTGCGTAAGACAAATGCAAAGCCTTACGAATCCGTCAAGGCGGACCGGGACGCGGGCTACGCGGCATCTTACACGGTAAATCTGTCGAATCTGGCGCCGCAGATCGCGGCGCCGCATAGTTTTGGAAACCTCAAGGACTTCAGGGAGGTTGAAGGAATTCATATTGACCAGGCCTGCATAGGCTCCTGCGCCAATGGACGCTTTGAGGACGTCGAGATCGCGGCGAAAATACTGAAGGGACGCAAGATAAAAAGTGGAACGCGCCTTCTCGTCTCATGTGCATCCTGGGGCGAATATAGGAAGTGCCTGGACGCAAAACTGCCCGAGATCATAATCGATGCGGGCGGTCAGTTCCTCGATCCGGGCTGTGGCATATGCAACTACAGCCGGACTTATCTCACGCCGGGAGAGGTATGCGTCACGGCGACGAGCCGCAACCATCAGGGACGCATGGGCAGCAAAGAGGCCCTTATATATCTGGCCAATCCGGCAACGGTCGCCTGGTCCGCCGTGCGCGGTGAGATCGCAGATCCACGCGAGGTTCTTTGCGAGCTTTATTAGGAGAATTGCCGTGCAATCTCTGATCAAAGGGCGTGTTGTGCGCATCGCCGTCGACGACGTCAACACCGACCTTATCGCACCAAGTCAGTACCGGGTGCAGATTGTAGACGGCGACAAGAATCTGACGCCACTGCGCCCGCATGTCATGGAGGCTGTTCGGCCCGGTTTGGATGACCACGTCCGGCCCGGCGACATCTTCGTTGTTGGAAAAAACTACGGCTGTGGCTCCCATCGCGAGCCTGCCGTGCAAATATTCAAAGTATGGGGCGTACAAGCGATCATAGCAGAGTCCGCCGGACGCATCTGGTTTCGCAATGCCATCGCGGCGGGCTTGCCGGTCTTCGAATTGAATGATGCGACGACGCTGTTTGACGATGGCGATCCATGTGAGATCGACATGACTCGCTGGACCGTCAGTAACACGATGAACGGAAGGTTTGAGCGCTCGATTCCAGCATATCCTGCGGCCGTGATGCGAATTCTCGAGGCAGGCGGCATCATGCCGCTCATCAAGCAGCGCCTGGAACTGACACCGGCCGCAAGCCAACCAGCCATTGCTAATTGAGATCGTCCGGCCGCGATTTCTCCGCGGTGAACCGCGCGCCGTCTGTTCCGGAAATCACCAAACGAAGCGTTTGAAATGATTGGTGGGCGCACCAGGCTCGGACCTGGGACCCGCTGATTAAGAGTCAGCATATTTTCTTTCGTCATCAATTGTTTAGATGCAAACGAGTACCATTTCGCGCCATTGAGAAACAACGAGTTACACGTGAAAAGCAAACTGAGGCTCTCAGCGCGATGGGCCTACTGACTTGACGATGCCGCAGAGCGACCGGCCAAACGGCCTGAGGTAAAAGCCCAACCCAAATGGTGACCGTGCCCTTCGAGCAAGAGGCCGCCTTGGCCGTTCGAGCCGGCTGCAAAAAGACCTGGAATTGCCTTGCCGCTCTTGTCCAACACCTCGAGCCGTGTGGAAACCTTGAGTCCGCCATCCGTTAGCACGATCCATGATTTGGCAGGTCCAAGCGCATGAAAAGGCGGTTTAGCGATCGGCGGCGCCCCCGGCGGCAAATCGACGTTGTAGGCGTCAATCGTGCCGCGCAGGGTTTCGGGCGGCACCTTCAGCAAAACCGCCAATTCTTCGATTGTGTTTGCAGTGGCATAGATGTCGCCCCGGCTTCGCTTGTAATCGCGAACATAGGCATAGGCGACGCCAGGCGCAGTAGATACGAAATGGGGCCACTGGCTGAATTTGCGCGCGACTGAATCGTCCATGAGGATGAAAGCAATCCGGTCCGGCTGCTGCGCAATGGCAAGTTGAGGCCGGTCCCGCTCGTTGACGAAGCGTTTGCCGAGTTTATTGACGAGCACGGCTCCCTCATCGAACAGCGCCAATGACGGCGACAGATTGGTCGTCACGAACATCATGAAGAAGGGGCGAAGGAGCCAATTCGGCAGAATATTCATCGCTATTCGCATCATCTGAGCGAATGACTTGGACGGCGGCAGTCGCTGGATAAGCTTTTTGCGTTGAGGAGCAACAAACCGTATTTCCGGCCCCAGCATCACTTGGCCCATGACGATTTCTGCGCCCAACTCAAGCGCCATCGCATGACCGTCGCCCGTACTGTTCGGGTTGATCCCCTCGATGTCAGCGATCTCGTTCGAGACAAAACGTGCTTTCATTTCTTTGCTAGAGCTATAATCGCCGGCGGCCAGCACGACGCCGCATCGCGCCTCCACGACAATGGACTTGCCGTCGCTTATCGCCTCCACGCCCGCCACGCGCTCATTCTTCGCGATTAGACGCGTGACGCGGGTATCCAGAAGGAAGGTGACCCCGGCCTTCCGGCAGGCGCGTTCAAGATGATAAATATAAGCGCGCGAATGTGGGATAATGTTGTGCATACGGGGACGGCCGTGCGGCGGTTCTGGCATCGGTCCGATGAACGTGACGCCCATCGCCGTTAACTGGCGTACCGTTTCGGGGACATTTTCAACAAGAAGCCTGCGCAGTTCGAGATTGTCGCGGAGCGACGCATCCGGCTGCGCGGCCTCTCCGAATTTCGCCATATCGTCGAAATGGTCCTTCGGAAAGTCGTCAATCCCCGCGCTTTTCTGCAGCGCCGTACTCGTCGCTGTCACTGATCCGACCGATCGGCCGGTCGTGCCAAGAAGATAAGGCATCTTCTCGATCACGAGCACCGAGCGTCCAAGCCGGGCCGCTTCCAGCGCCGCCGAAAGGCCGGCTCCGCCGCCGCCCACCACTACGACATCGAACGAAAAGCCCATTGAATTTCCTCGCGCGTCACACTTTCAAGAATTATAACCATTTAGTTACCTATGACAAGACAAGGACTTCCAACCCTTTGTATCTTCTAAAAACTACAGGCGTGCAGTAGATAGACTGTATCTCATTCGGTACCCCTGAGGGCGGCGCCGCGCTCAAGGTCGCGGATAGGCGCCGGAGGATTTTGCGTGAATTCTAATAAGGCCAAGCCACTTTCTCGTAGCTCTTTGGCTCCTGCCGGCAGGACGAAGCGAAAGCTATTAGCCACGGACCAGTCCGCTAAGCCTGTCTCGACACGAAATCCCAAACGAACAAGCGCCGCTATTTTGCAGGCCGCGATTCGAGAGTTCACGGAAAAAGGAATGGATGGTGCACGCGTCGACATTATCGCGCGCCGTGCCGGAATTAATAAGCGGATGCTTTATCATTATTATGGCGATAAGGAAGCTCTCTATCTCGCGGTCCTTGAGGATGCCTACACGTCAATTCGCCGTGACGAAGCAAGACTTGACCTGCGCCATCAGAGCCCCGAAGAAGGCATCCGGCAACTCACACTATTCACCTGGAATTATTATCAGGACCATCCCGAATTTCTTAGCCTCTTGGGGACGGAGAATCTGAAACGCGCGCGATATCTAAAAAAGGCAGACGGGATACAGACTCTGCACTCGGGTCTGATGAACGAACTCGACAACGTCCTCAAGGCTGGAGCCACCAGCGGCGTATTCAAACAGAACCTCGACCCCTTGCACGTCTATCTCACGATCGCGGCGCTCGGCTTCTTCTATCTGTCCCAATCGCTTCACGCTGTCGACCATATTCGGACGGGATCTCGAAGCGCCTGAAAACATGGCGAAATGGGAGGACTATATTATTTCGGTCGTGCTTTCTTCCGTTAAGACGTGAGCTCCGTCAGGCGTTCGACCGCAGGGTTCGATCCCTATAATCTCCGAATAAAGATTTGAAGGCGCCGATCGAAGCGTTAAAGCCGTCTTCAACGCTGCCGCCGTCCGGACAATAGACATTCTCAAGACAGACCGCGCCCTGAAAGCCTTCGTCAAGGAGGCTGCCGACCAAAGGCTGAAGATACGGACCCATATCGCCTTGTCCAAGCGGACAACAATCGTTGGTCGAACGCGCTGGAAAGGAATGAACGTCCTTAAGATGCACGTGTCCTAGTGCGCCGGCCCTTGAGCGCTGTATAGCCGTCTGGCAGCGGCCTCTCCCCGAAATAGAGACAGTTTGCCGGGTCCCACAGAATTTTGAGATTGGGCGAGCCGATCGTCTCGACAAGACGGCTTCCCATGTAGGCGGTGTTGACGATGCCTGTTGAAACTGGTCTCGACGACCAGCGTTATGCCGGCCGCCTCGGCGACACGCACCGGCGCTTGAAAAAGCTCGACAAAGCGATCCCATGTCGCTCCGTTGTTCCAAATGCTAGGCCCGTTGCGGCTATACAAGATTGCCTCACGCTGCATGCTCATGCTGCGGATCGCCGGCGCTCCGAGCTTATGAGCGATATCGATGCATCGCCGCAAGCGGTCCATCTCGGTGACGAAGGCGCTGTCCGTCGGGCCGATTTTCATGGCTTGCAGGCCGACAAATAATTTGCGTGACAGGCAGACCGGTTGAACGTCATGGCGCTCGAGCAACTGTGCGGCTTTAGTAACCTCCGCATCGGTGAGATCCCCGACGCCCTTTCCCCACAGGTCTTGTATCTCGCAATGCTTGAGCCCGGCTCCACTCAACACCGCAAGAGCGTGGTCGAGATCCTCGCTAATGCCGTCTGTAATGGCGCTGATCTTTAGCATTATGCGGATGTCCCGTCTCATACATGAGATGTGGTTTGGCAGTACCGCGCGGGTGCGACTACTCCAACTCCTTCCCAGAGGAAGCGATGATCTTCTTTTCCCTTCTTTGGAGAGCCGGCAGCGTAAACACAACAAGAATAACTGCGGCCAGAATCAGGAAGCTCAGACTGATGGGCCTGGTGAAGAAGATGCTCGGATCGCCGCGGGACAAAAACATTGATCGCCGCAGGTTTTCCTCAAGCAGCGGACCCAGAACCAAGCCGAGAATGAGTGGCCCGGGCTCGCAATCGAGCTTCTCAAGCCAGTATCCCGCAAACAGCACGACGGCGCAGATCATTACGTCGAAAGTAGCCCCCCCGCTCGCTGTACACGCCGATGAGGCAGAAAACCACGATCAACGGATACAGGAAACGATAAGGCGTCTGCAGCAGCTTTATCCAGATGCCCACCAGCGGCAGGTTGAGGACCAGAAGCATCAAATTTCCGATCCACATACTGGCGATCAGCCCCCAGAATAGATCAGGATGCTGGGTCATGATCTGTGGCCCTGGTTGGATTCCCTGAATCATAAGCGCGCCCAGCATGAGAGCCATGGTCGCACCGGCTGGGATTCCCAAGGTCAACATCGGTATGAAATGCGTGAAGGCTGCCGCGTTGGCCGCCGCTTCCGGCGCGGCAACGCCTTCGATTGCACCTTCACCGAATCGCTTTGGATCGCGCGCCAGCTTTTTTTCGATGGCGTAGGACGCGAACGAGCTAATCAGCGGTCCGGTTCCAGGAAGAATGCCGAATGCACCGCCGAGCAAAGTTCCGCGAAGCACCGGATTAATGCAGGTCTTAAAATCAAACCACGTCGGCAGAAGATCGCGAAACTTGGTCTGGATAGTCACTTTCGGGGCAGACGATCCAAGCGTGAAACAGATGTCGACGAACGCAAACAGACCCATCGCGATCGGAACGAAGTTGACACCTTCCGCCAACTGATTTTCGCCAAAGGTGAAGCGTATCACTCCAGAATTGGTGTCGGTGCCGATCGTACCGATCGCGAGCCCAAGGACCGCCATCGCCAAGGTATTCAGTACAGACTTTCGCGACAGTACGGAAACGCCGATCAGGGCAAGGATCACCGCCGAAGTATATTCCGGTGCTTGGAAACTCAAGGCGGCTTTTGCAAGCGGCGGCGCGAATAACGTGATGACGAGAATGCACACGCATCCCGCAAAAAACGAGGACAAGGCGGCCATGCAGAGTGCTGGCCCGGCGCGCCCTTTGCGGGCCATCGGATAGCCGTCGAAGCAAATCACGATCGCCGCTGGCTCACCTGGCATGTTCAGCATGATCGCCGTCGTTGATCCGGCATGCATCGAGCCGTAATAGATGCCGGCCAACATGATCATTGCCCCGGCCGCCGAGATCTTGAACGTCAGCGGCAACAGAAGCGCTATGGCCGTGACCGGCCCGATCCCCGGTAGCACACCGACGATTGTCCCCAGTACGGCCCCGACAAAGCAGAATCCGAAGTTGGCAGGGGTCAAAGCGATGCCGAAGCCGTACAGCAGATTGCCGAGAGAATCGATCATCTCAGCACCCACTGCATATTGGTGTGCCAATCCAGCATCGCATCAATTCTCCCACCAAAAGATCGGTATCGTCATTCCAAATGCATAGATGAAAACGAGGATGTTAAAGATGGTGAGCACCGAATAGGTCAGGAAAACCTCAATGGGATTGGTGAACACCCGCCGAAAGCAGGCAAAAAATAGACATACGAAGGTGGCGACGACGAGGCCCGCCCGGTCGATAAGCAGGCCGAAGCTGACGATACTCAGGATCATTAAAAATAAAGGTTCGATCTTGTGACTCGGGATAGGATCGATGACCTTTGCCCGAAGGCCTTCACCACGGCGGCCAAGCCCAGAGCGACCAGCGCGATCCCGCACAACGCCGGAAAGTATCCAGGCTCCATGGCAACCGCTGTGCCGATCTCGTACTGTTGTGATCCGAGAAACAGCGCTACACCGACGACCGTGAATACGGCGCCCGCGATAACTTCCTTCGATCGTAATGCCTCTATCAAAACCAACAGCTTTCACATTGAACGATATTCGTGATGGGCCTGCCGTACGAACTGCACCCGCCAGTCACGATGCCGTCATTCCCCACCGATAAACTGAGGCAAACGATAAGCCGTTGCCGCTGTATCTTTAAATAGCCAGGTGCGTTCCGATTTGGAATATTTTGCCGTGACGCGCTTGAACGTATTCCACAAAACGGCATAACTGAGCAGCATCTTTTCCGGCGGAAAATTGCTCTCGCACATGCATCGTTTGGCGCCGAACAGATCGACGCAGGTTTCGATGTAAGGCGCCCAGACCTTGGCAAGGGCTTCCGAACCTGGCGTCGTCTTTTGCGACGACGAGTCGTGGCCGGGAACCGGCAAATCCACCCATTTCATGCCACCCAATTTGATAAAGATGTTGTCGCGCTTTGCCAGTTCGCGCAGTTGCGCGCGCCAATAAGGAAATACTTCAGCCTGCCTTCCGGAAAACGGGCCAACACCCATCGGCACGCCGCAGTGGTTGACGATAATCGTCGTGTCCGGATATTTTCCGACAAAATCAATGAGTTCCGGCAATTGAGTATGAAAGACGTGGGCGTCCAAAACCAAATTATTAGGCGCTAGGCGGGCGACGCCGCGCTGGAAATTCGTGTCAGCCATCATATGAGGCGTGGCTTTGAAGAAATCTTTCTGCCACCCGCTCGGGAGAGTATGACTCCAGCCACGCCATGCGGGGCCCGAACGCCGCGGAAGCGCCCGCCGCCGGCCGCAATGTGTGCCTCAAGCACCGCCTGGACGCGGTCTCCCAGCATAAGATCGGCGGCACCGACAATGCCGGCACAGGCGCGTGTGGGACCGTATCTGCCGCTTGCAAACATGGCGGCGGCGCCGTTGAGGAATTCAGTTTCGCCGACCGGCGCGAACTCGCGAGGACCACTGCCGCGGTACATCGCGTTTTCCTCGACCGCCACGGTCGCGACGACATGGTGGCCGGAAGCAAGATCTTCGAGAAGTTGGGGCACCAGATAGCGGATGCCGCCGATCGGATCGCGGATATGATGATGCGGGTCGATAATCGGCAGTTCCGGTTCGAGCGCCTCTTCAATCGGATGATTGGGCCAAGCTTGCTGGTCTGTCACTGAAGTCTCCGTTCGTTTCGATCAGACCGCATTCAGTTGTCCATTGCATAAGCCGTCAGCGATGCGATGTGCCGGCGGTTAGCGTTACAACGCGCCGTATCGCACCAATAGCCGCCGAATTGCGACTGAGCCAACCACAAGTCGCCCTATGCCGATGGACTAGGTCGCCGGGCTATTTTTTCGTACCGGTGTCGTCACTCAAAAGCGTATTCCAAAGCGAAATCTCTCGGGCAATCAAAGCACCGAAATGCTCCGGCGTGTCGGAAGTCACCGTTAGGCCGCGGGCTTCCATGGCGCGTTGAATATCCGGCAGCTTCATGACCTCGCCGATGTCCGCGTTCAGCTTGTCGACAATTGCCTTCGGCGTACCCGCGGGCGCGAGGACTCCGGTCCAGCTATTGATGTCGAAGCCGGGAAGATTTGCCGATGCGGCGATCGTCGGCACGCCCGGAAACGCCGCTGAGGGATTGAGCGAGCTCACTGCAAGCGCCTTGATTTCACCGGCCTTCAACTGACCAAGGCCGACGTTTCCCGCGGTCACGGAAACCGGTATTTTCGCCGCCAATCATGGCGGTTAGCGCCGCCGACGAGCTCTTATACTGGATGCTGGCCATCTTCACGCCCGCCTTCTGAAGCAGTACGGCCATCGCGAGATACGACGGGCTGCCAGGGCCGGTCGATCCGAAATTGATTTCACCGGGTTTCGACTTCGCGAGCGCAAGAAGCTCCGGGATCGTATTCACAGGGAACGACTTCGAGGCAAAGATCACATCCGGCTGCGCCGCCAACTCGGCAACGGGCGCGAAACTCTTGATAGGATCGTAATTCAGCTTGAGCCAGTTGGACGTATTGGTGTGATTGGGCGTGATGACGACGAGGGTATAACCGTCCGGCGGCGCATGGGCGACGATATCGGAAGCAATGGTTCCATTAGCGCCCATTCTGTTTTCGACGACGACAGCCTGACCCCATTTTTCAGACAACTTCGCGGCCACCAACCGCCCCACAACATCGGGGAAGTCGCCGGGTCCCCAGCCGACCAGAAGGCGCACGGTCCGCGTCGGGTAATCCACCGCTTGAGCCGGCATCGTGTATGCGAGACATAGGACGGACAGACCGATAACCGCCTGCGAAACAATTCCACGCACACGAATGTTGAAGGACATGGTCGTTCTCCCTTTGATTTTTTCTATTGGACGGTGGGTTTTTCGGCGCGTGGCCGCATTTCCCTGTCTTGTTCTTTACGAAGACGCATGAGGAGATTGCTCTCCGCGATCTCGACATCATCACCACAGATGATGGTGCCGGCGGCGACGTCGCGCCGCAGCTTGTTTTCGGCGGCGAGGTAGTAAGGAATGGGCGCGTCGGGTCCAAGCGCTTGCGCCGGCATCAGCAAGTGATCCAGCCCCTGGACCGTATGCCGATTGATGCGCGATGCGGCCTCTCCGCCCATTGCGAGGGTCTCGCCGGCCTTCAGGTCACGGGTGGCGCGCGCGACAAGATCAACGCGCTGCTGGACGTCAGCGCCGCCCGTCGAAATACCGAGGTAACTCGCGGTTTGCGCCGTCAGCGGCGCCTCGGCGCCGAGCAGATGCGTAGGATGGAGAAGGAGCAGGTAGCGGCCGTCGGGACTGGCCGACACGCCACGACCGGCGAAGTGGTGACTGGTGGCGACGTCCGGAAGCTCAATTGTGGCGAAGACGAAGCCTGGAAATCTTATCTCTCCCGGACCTCGCAGGACGTTGACGATATCGACTGCGCGTTCGCATTCCAACAAGCCGCCCGCTTGTTTGGGACGGAAGATAGTCGGAAGTTCGGAGATCCGCGCCACCGGCGCATGAAGTTCAGGCCGGTCCGGCATGTAACCGGTGTGGTTGGCAACGAGACCGATCTCGCAAGAGATCCGCAATTCGCGTCCGGCCGAAGCCGATGCTGTGACGCGCTTCAAGCGATCGCACGACATCGTCTGAATTCAGCGTCGCGCCTTCGGAGAACCGGCCGCCGGCACGGGTCTCACCCCACGCAAAAACCTCGTTGGCTTGTTCGTTCCAAACATGCTCCGATCCGCCGGCCTTTCCGACCGCCAGAACGGGTAACCCGAGCTTATTGGCCCAGGTCAAAATGCCGACGATGACAGCGGGCTGGTCGCCATCAACGATCGTGTGAACGAGGTTCGCCGCTGCAGCGCGGCGCGCGAAGATCGGACCGAGGATGCCTTCCGCCTCCTTGGTGACGATGACAGTATGTCGGCCTTGCTTATGCGCAGCATCGATCGTGATCGCCGCTGCTTCTGCATGACCGGTCGCTTCGAAGACCACGTCCACCGGCGCTTCCGTAAGCAAAACCGAATCGTCAACGACAGCCGTCAAGCCCGCGTCGGTGGCCGCCATAACCTCGGCACGGCTGCCGCAAATTTTTACGGTCTCCGGGTCCCACCCCGCGGCGATGAGACTCTTTTTCGCGCGATCGACATGAAGATCGCAAACCGCCTTGACGTTCACCTGCGCACAATGTCGGGCCTGACCGAGAAAGGTAGAGCCGAATTCACCGACGCCGACGACACCGACAGCAACCGGCGTGCGAGGGGAACGCCCAAAGAGCGCTTCAAAGTTCATCTACTGCGGCTCCGCATGTCAGATAGTAACTAATTAGTGATAATCACCTTGGTGCCTATCGGCTGTCAATAGGACCAGCCGGCGCAGCAATGTCGCACATTGCAACTACAAGCCGTACTTCGAGTCGCGATTGACATCATTGCAACATCCGTACTAATAACCCGTTGGTTACTACGCTATATATGCTGCAGAGCCGTCGGTGACCCGCCAATGAACGTTGGGCCGCGCCGACGCGGGCGCCTGATCCGAGCGGCAATCCAAAGACCGAAAACTGATGCAGCAGCTTTATCTTCCCCAAGGCGGCCGAACGCTCCAGCCATTTCGGTTCAGCATCGCCGGCAGCGAAACTCAAACGGCCGGAGATAAAAGTGCGGCAGGTACGTGGCCACGCATTGCCTACGCGGCGGCGCATGTCGTTTGCGATCCTTTCGTCGACCACGATCCGTGGACATCCGTGGCGGTCGACTGGGATCGCACCCTCGCCTACCGGGAATACCTGTGGGATCTCGGATTCGGGGTCGCCGAAGCGATGGACACGGCGCAGCGTGGAATGGGGCTCGACTGGAAGAATTCACTCGAACTCATCACGCGTTCGGTTGCGGCTGCAAAGCGTCGCGGCGCCCTGATCGCTTGCGGCGTTGGGACCGACCAACTGGCGCCCGCGCCGGACGTCACGACCAACACGGTCATCCAGGCGTACGAAGAGCAACTCGGCGAGGTGGAGGCGCTTGGCGGCCGCACGATCCTTATGGCCAGCCGCGCGCTTGCCGCCTGCGCGCGCGGCCCAGAGGACTACGCTACCGTCTATGACCATGTGCTCGGTCAACTCAGCGAGCCGACGATTATTCATTGGCTGGGCGATATGTTCGACGAGGCCTTGGCGGGCTATTGGGGCAGCAACGACGTTAGCGTGGCGCTGGAGCATTGCCTCGAAATCATCGCCCGGAATGCTGCGCGCATCGACGGAATAAAGGTTTCCCTGCTCCGCCCCGAACTGGAAATCGCCCTACGCCGGCGCCTGCCGAAAGGCGTGCGGATGTATACCGGCGATGACTTTTATTTTCCCGATCTTATTGCGGGCGACGAACACGGCAGTTCCCATGCGCTTTTGGGGATATTCGATCCGATTGCGCCGGTTGCGGCCCGGGCGCTCGCCGTTTTGGGCGCCGGCGATAGAACTGCCTACGATGCGATCTTGAAACCGACCGTGCCGCTCGCCCGCCACATCTTTCAGACGCCGACGCATTTCTACAAGACCGGCGTAACCTTCCTGGCCTACTTGAATGGCCATCAGGACCATTTCACGATGATCGGGGGATATGAAAGTGCGCGTTCCACGCAACATCTGGCGACGCTGATCAGGCTCGCCGATGCGGCCGGCATCATCCGCGATCCCGATATGGCCGCAAGCCGTGCACGCACCGTTCTCCTCGCCCGCGGCGTGGAAACGTGACATCGTATCGGGATATCCCACAAGCGGCTTGGTCACCGAAAAAGTTAAGGAGCGCCAATGGTCAACAAAAACTCAGGTGAAGACGATCGGGCATTTTCTTTCCTCTGGATCAACGAGCGGGAAAAGAAGCCGAGAAAACAGGGCAAGACCGAGATCCGCGGGTCGTATCATAACCTACTGACCAAGACTCAGTTGCGCGATTTGCTCGAGGTCACAGCGAGCTACGTCGATACCTACAAATATTCCGGCGGCGCGATGCGGCTGATGCCCCGGTCCGTCGTGAAAGAGACGAACGATATCTGCCACAGCCATGACGTTGAAGTATCGACAGGCGGCAATTTCGAATTCGTCATTACACGCGGAACGAAAGCGATCGACCAGTTTTTAGGCGAGTGCAAAGATATTGGAATCGACATCATTGAGATATCGACCGGCTTCGTAAAACTATCCACGGAAGACCAGATTCGATTGACGAAAAAGGTCATTTCGATGGGCCTGAAGGCGAAACCCGAAGTCAACATCGGTGGTACCGGCTTCAGTAGCGCCGCCGAGCTCGAGGCCGCCGGCGTTCTCAATCTCGATCCCTCACGGGCCATTGAGCTGGCAAAGCGTCAACTCGACGCGGGGGCCGACATGATCATGATGGAGTCGGAGGGCATCACCGAAGAAATGCCGAGCCGAAACCACTGGCGCACCGACGTCATCACGCGCTTCGCCAGCGAGATCGGCCTTGAGAAGATGATGTTCGAGGCGTCCGACCCAGCCGTGTTTGCTTGGTACATTACTAATTTCGGTCCGGACGTGAATCTCTTCGTCGACCATACTCAGATTCTTACCCTGGAAAGCTTCAGGGCCGGCGTCTCCGGCCACCGCGACATGTGGGGCCGGATATTCACGTATAAGTGCTGAAACCCGCTAACATGTCCGCCATACGTCTTGGCTGATGCGCCGACCGTACCAGCCTTTCTTTGCAGTCGCGCGATTACGATAATCCTGGCAAGTCGATTTGAACCCAGACGCTATCATGAGGCAGGCCGCGATTATCGACTCTCAATCCGCATTTACTGATTGGCGAGATTCGGAAGCGCCGTCGAACCAACAATTCCATCAACATAGGCAATTGCGTCGAAGGCCAGGGCCGGCGTGTAATCACTCGTCGGCTGCAAATGCGACCGCATAGTTTGCGGTATCTTCGTCCAGCCTAAATCACGCGGCATCGTGAGCAGGAAAAACTGCTCTCCAATTTCTTCAAGCGCGGCATCGATGCTCTGTAGCGAAGACTGGCGCCGCGGATTGTCCTCTGCAGGAATATCGACGAGGCCAGGGCCATTGCCCGCGACCCGGCCGGTCCCAACTGCGGAACCGATTGCCACGTAGCCGTGGCCGTACCATTGGGCGAGTCGTTCACCCAACGACGTCACCAACTGCTCGCTATCGAATGACCTGAACGGCTCCTTCGCCATATGGATGTTGTGTCCGAAGACCACGGCCTTTGATCCGGGGTGACCATGCTCCAGCATCCATGCGACATTCTCGGAAAAAGCAAAATCACGCAGGTGATTTGCCTCGCGAGGCGATGTCAGCCGCGCGCAAAGGATATCGCAGGCTTGGAGAACCGAAACTGCGTGGCGAAGGATCCAGCGGAGCTCCTTAGGCGAACTCGCAAACTCGTAGGTCTTTTGCGACTCCACCAGGCGACTTACGATTGCCGTGAAGTCTGCGCGAATCTGCTTTCGCTCCGCAGAATCAAGGCGTTCAAAAACCTCCGTAGCGCCCCAAATTGCCGCACGACTAGCGCTGGAAAGCGGAGTGGCACCAAACAACTTCGCGATATGTCCCATGAGCGTCGAATCGAAAGCTGTAAATCAGGATCGATACGCGAAAGGTAGGCTGGAACGCCCGCCAGTGCCCCGGTCGGCGGCACGCTATCCATGCCGCAAACGCTGACGCGCTCATCAAATGGACGGGTAGAATTGTGCGCCCGCAGCCAGAGTAGGAAATCCGCCGTCTCGCGGTTCAGCCACATCGCCTGTTCGAGATATCGCAAGACCAGCGCAGGATCGCCCTCTTTGCCCTTCACAAACTCATCGAGGACCGCGGCACCCGACACGCTGCCTTCAAAGATCAGCACGTCAAAACCGCGGCGCTCGATCAGATATCGAACCATCCGGTTCCGGAAGGCCAGGAACTGACGAGCGCTATGCCAGCTTTCGCCAATCCCAACAACACGCGCTGTGCCGACAATGGCATCGAGCGGCTCAAGATCCGCAACGTCCTGTTGAAAATCGAGGCTGCGGATCGGCGACATCGTCGCTCGTGCCCGTTGAATGAACTCATTGCGCATGCGTTCGCTCATAATTGACCTGTCGCTATTCTGTAGCACGATCGCTCTGAGCTATTTCTAGCCCGCAAAATAGGACGTGCCTTCCATGGCATGCTGCATGATGTTGCGCCCACCATCGACAAGAAGCGTGTGGCCGTTGACAAAAGAAGCATCGTCGGAGGCGAGGAACGCAATCGCGCCGGCGACCTCATGGGCCTTTCCGAACCGTCCCCATCGGGATACCGGCAGCCCTGATTTTCTTCTGCTCCGGCATCGTCTTATATTTTGCCGTCATCGGAGTTTCGATCTGGGCCGGAGCAACTCCATTCACCCGAATATTGCTCTTGGCGAGTTCGATTGCGAGTGTCTGTGTCACCGAAATAACACCCGCCTTTGCGGCATTGTACGCAACGCACCCTGGAACCGCCCGGAAAGCATTCATCGACGAGACAGTGACAATGCTTCCACCCTGCCCGGCAAGCATACGCCGCGCCGCCGAGCGCGCGCAGAGCAACGTGCCAAGCAGATTGACGTCCATCAAGCGATTCCAATCGCTGACTAAGTAGTCGACGGCCGGAACACCCCGGTCAAGAAGCAGCCCTGCCGCGCAAATCATAACGTCGAGGCTGCCATGCTGCTCGGCGACCGCCGCGCATGCTTTTTCGACCGCGGTCTCATCCGCGACGTCAACCTGGAAGGCTGACGCCTTTCCGCCCAGGTCCTTTACCTCCTGCGCTGCGGCTTCAGCCAGATCAGCTTTGAAGTCCCACGATTGCGACGACCGCGCCTTCCTCACTGAGCCGCAAGGCGGTCGCCTTACCAATTCCACCACCGCCGCCTGTGATGACAGCCACCTTGTTCTTGAACCTGCTTACGCCAGCCATGACATGCTCCTTCGACTTGTTTCATAGATGTGGCAGCGGCAACGCCTGCAGCCGCTTTATGTCTTAGATGTCTTCGTCACGAGTGAGCGTCGATGAATGCCTTCACCCGAGCCGCGACGACATCCGGATAGGCGACCGCAAGGTGATAGGCGTCGCCATCGACCACTGCGATCGAAGCCTTCGGGATCAAGGACGCCCAGCGCTCCACGGCCTCGACGCTCGCCAGAGCGCTCGTTTTGGTGGTTACGAGAAGTGTCGGCACCTTGATGCTGCCCACAAGAGGCTCAAGGTCGAGATCCTCAACGGAAGCCATGAATGCAAGGGTTGCGTTCACGTCCGCCGACGCCATGTATTCAGTCCACCAGTTCATATGCGCGTCGGATGCTGCGGAGCCAAGCCGCGGCCGCATCGTGTTCGTTGCCCAGTTGCGCAGGCCATCGCGACGGATCACGTCGCCGAATTCGCTGATCTTCGCACTGCCGCCGGTCGTGCGCGAATTGACCGGGCTTCCGACTACAGTGAGTGTCTTGATGAGATCGGGATGCCGGGCCGCGATCCCCCAATGCGATCGTTCCGCCCAGCTTTGCGCCGACGAGATGGATGTCAGACAGCCGAGCCGTTCTGAGGGCTTCCGCCACGACATCGGCGAGCGCCTCTATGGACCACCTTGTGACTCCAGGCGCCATCGGGCTCCGTCCACAGCCCGGCAGGTCAGGAATGACCATCCGATATTCGCGGCTGAACCTAGGCACCCAGGGCGCCCAGGCAAGGCCCGTTTCTGCGATGCCGTGGAGCGGCACGATAATTCCTCGTGGAATCTTCCACGGTTCGACATGGCATTCGTCGTGGAAATACAAAGTCTGCGTCGAGAGCATAAGAATCCTCTTATTTGCGAACAGCGTTACGCTGCAGGCCCGCCGTTCATTGATTTACGAAGCGCCACGGCGCGACCTTTCGTTCAAGAAGAAAAACGAGCTTTGTCAACACGATCCCCGAAAAGGCGAAGATGAATATCCCAACATAGACTGCGGCGGTGTCGAACAGGGATGAGGCTTTCAGGATAAGCAGCCCGACGCCATTGCGAGCCCCGAACAATTCGGCAGCGAGAACAGCGGTCAGGCCACGACCGACCGCAATCTGCAGACCGGAAAGGATGAACGGTACGCTGCTTGGCAACGTGATCTTCATAACGGCCTGGAAGCGGGTCAACCGGAAGACGCGCCCGACATCCCAGTAAGTCTGGTCGATCGAACGAACGCCAGCAATCGTCGTCAGAACGATTGGAAAGAAACAGGCCAGCGCCACAACAACGACCTTCGACGCAACGCCGATGCCGAGAAGAATAATGAAGAGCGGCGCCAGCGCGATTGTCGGCATTGCATAGATCGCACTGATCAAAGGATCGGTGACACGGCTGATGACCCGAATATTGCCGCTGAGCAGCCCGATGACAATTCCAGCGGCCGCGGCAAGAAGAAAACCAAGGACGAATTCGATCGCGCTGGTCTGGATATCAAGCGCAAGATTTGCATCATTCCAGAGTTCGAACAAACGCGTGACGATCGCCGAAGGCGGCACGATGATGAGTTGCGATACGCTGCTGCCCCAGATTTGCCAGACGACGATAAGAACGAAAAGAAATATCCACAACGGCCAGTTCAGGTTTCTAAAGAAGCGCCAGAGATTGTTCTTCTCGGCACTTTTTCAGGCGGAGCTTGGCCCGCCGCAGCCTCGGTCGTCCCTTCGGCCACCCATGTGTTGCGTATGTCAGACATGCGCCTAAACCTTTGTAATCGATCGTCCGAGGTCGGGACCGTGGCTATTTCAGAAACCGCGTATCGATCAGCGACGTCGGGTCGATTTTGACCTTGGTCGTCGTATAAGTATTGACGAGGTCCGCGACCCGTTTCACGGAAGCGGCCTGCGGCACCGCCCCATTCTTCAAGAACTTTGCCTCCACAACGTATTCGTCATAGAAGCGGGCGGCATGAACCGGGCTCATTTTAAACAGCCTCTGCATGTCGGCGATGACTTGATCCTTGTTTGCAGGGTCCATGATGGATCGGGCAGTCTTGTCGATGATCGGGATCACTTTGTGTAGAGCGGCATCGACGGCCGCCGAGCGGCCTGGAATCGTGACCAACACAAAGTTGTTCACGTCCGCACTACCAAGCAACGGCAGCCCTTGGTCGCTAGCCTGATAGGAACCGGGAGCGACCGTCACGGCGGCTGAGACCTGTTTGGCCTTCAACGCCGCCAGCCGTTCGGAGCTGCCGCCAACCGTCAGCAACGTAAGATCTTTTGGTGAAACGCCGTTCTGGGCGAGAAGATAGAGGATCGCGACGGTGGAACCTTCTTCGGTTCCGAATACCGCGATATTCTTCCCCTTAAGATCCGCATAAGACTTGATGTCGGGCGCGACGTTGATGCTGTTGACGGGCGGATCGGTGATGCTGGCGACTATTTTGATATTCTGGCCGCCCTGGGCCACGCGGATCGCGCCATCAACATTCACGACGCAACCGTCAATGCTTCCACCGATAAGAGCACGCAGACACGTCGAGTCGTCCTTCATGCCTAGAAGCTCAACGTCAATCCCCGTTTGCTTGAAGTGCCCACGATCTGCCGCTGCGTAGAGCGAGTAGTACGTTGGATAAACACCGTTGTTACCGATCGTGATCTTCTTGGCCGGTTCAACTGCCGTCTGGGCCATAGCCAGGTAAGGGCTGACAAGTAAAACTGTGCCAGCAAGGCCCGAAATGAGTTTGAGCCGGCGAACAACCAAGCCAATTCCGCGCTTTGATATTTGCATTTGAGCCTCCCTATTTTTGTGCATTTTTCAAGTCATTACCTGCCATCGGCTAAGCTCGCGCGCCTGTCACCAAGTCGCGGAGCTGATCAACCGACTCCCGAAAGACCGGCACAGATTTACTGCGCAGGTCCCTCGGTCGTGGCAGATCTATCGGTTCAATGTGAATGATTCCTATTCCACCCCGCCCCAGCACGACGACCCTGTCGGAGAGAAACACGGCCTCGTCGAGATCGTGCGTGATAAACAGCACGGTCTTCCGGTCCTGACGCCACACGGAGAGCAAGTGGCTTTGCTGTGCCTCCCGCGTTTGCGCGTCAAGCGCCGCGAAGGGCTCATCCATCAGCAGAACCTTCGGATCGGGCGCCAGCGCCCGTGCGAGGTTCACACGTTGCTTCATTCCGCCGCTGAGCTGATGGGGGTAGAGATTGCCCTCTATCGGCAGGCCGACGCGCTTCAGTAATTCGTTGCTGCGAGCCCGCACGAGATCCTTGGACATCCGCGTCTCGATACCGATCTCCACGTTGCGTCGAACGGTTCGCCAAGGAAATAAAGCGGCATCCTGAAACACCACCGCGATCTGATCGGATGGGCCGGTTAGCGCGTGTCCCCCGACGGATATTCGTCCGCTGCTCGGCGACTGCAGCCCCGCGGCTAGACGGAGGAGAGTCGTCTTCCCGCAGCCACTTGGTCCGACAACCGAAACAAATTCACCGCCGGAGATCCGGAGGGAAAAGTCTGTAAAGATAGGAGATGCCTTGCTGCTATACGCGTAACTATATTCCGAAAAGACAACTCACCATCAGACTGCATCTCGGTCACAACAGGAACCGAAGCGGCATTGGATTCCATGGAGCGTTTCCATCAACTTCTCCAGCGAAAATTGGAAATCCACTAGTGCCGTCAACTCTTCTCATTGGACCCGCATAGAAGACGTTGTTGGGGCAGCAATTGTCAAGAAACCGACTGCGTGCGAGCCATCTCGTCCGCTCCGGTTCAGCGTCACAACTGCAATGTGTGGCTTTCCTCTCCCGTGGAGGCATCTATGTCGTGCCTTTCGCAGAAAGCTAGTTGGACGCTTTCATTGTGTCAATCATTGCTTTATACCAATGTAGTATTTTTCGTAATGGATAAAAATATTGTACTAGTTCATTAGAAGTTTGGAGCCTCGCTATGCGAACCCGCCGTTTACACCGGCAGCAAATTAAAAGATGAGTGCGACCTTTGCAGACAGATGATTGGATCCCGTCAATCGAGGCTCGCAAAGGGCATCGCTACATTGCAATTGTCGAGTCGCTTGCGGCCGATATCCAAACTGGACGTATCAAGCCCGGCGCGCGTTTGCTGCCACAACGCGATCTCGCAGACCGCCTCAAACTCAGCGTTGGAACTGTCTCAAAAGCCTACGCAGAGGCCGAGCAAAGAGGCCTCATATCCGGAGAAGTCGGCAGAGGAACCTTCGTCCTGGGTCGCCGTAGATACGTTCCGGCCTCCGATATATCGGGCCCGGCAGCTATTGATCTTGCTCTAAACGTTTCGCCTTTTACCGGCGCAGAAGAAGTAATCTCCGACACGCTGGCCCAGATCGCATCGGACGGCAGCGCCCAAGAACTGTTTGGCTACCTTCCGCACCAAGGCTTGCATGAGCATCGTGAGGAGATTGCTGGCTGGCTTTCGAGACAAGGCGCGGAAACCAATCCAGACTTTCTAATTATCACTCATGGCGCGCAGCATGCCATTTCGATCGCAATTGGGGTCGCCACCCCGCCAGCCACCACGGTGCTGACAGAAAATCTCACTTATTCCGGCATGGTCGCGCTCTCTGCCAAGGTCGGCTATCGACTGCACGGCGTGGCCATGGACGAAAATGGCCTAATTCCGGACGCGCTGGAAACGGCGTTCGATAAAACCGGCGCCCGCGCACTTTATTGTATGCCCACGCTGCAAACGCCCACCGGGTCTGTGATGCCGGAAGACCGGCGTTGCGCAATCGCGGAAATAATTCGGCGACATAAGGCTTTCTTGTCGAAGACGATACCTATGCGTTCCTGTTTGGACGCGCGCCACGGCCAATTTCTTCATGGATACGGAGCGTAGCTTTTACATAACGAGTTTTGCCAAATGTCTTGCGCCTGGCCTTCGTATTGGCGCCATGACAACACCGGAAGTCCTTCGCGATCGTTGCATCAATGCGGTGCGGGCAACGGGCTGGATGGCCGTACCGATAATGGCGGAGACCGTATTCCGAATCATCAGGAATGGGAGCCTTGATCGTCAGATCGTCCTCAAACGCGAACAAGCAGCCTTGCGCAATGAAATTGCGCAACGCGTTCTCAATCGCTGGGTTGCGCCAACAGCGGGTGCGCCTGGCTTCCATATTTGGCTCCCGCTTCCAGCAGGCCGGACCTTAACGGCAATCATAGCGCAGGCCGCACGGGCAGGCATCACACTAGCTCCGCCAAATGCGTTGCAGCCGGACTACCTCGCAGGTCTTGGTATCAGGCTCTGTCTTGGAGCACCTGACACCGAGGCCGCTCTCGAAAACGCTCTTTCTGAAGTCCGTAGCATCTTAGAACGTGTTGAGGCGATATCACTTGTTTGAATACAGAGTGGCCTGAACCCGGATCGCATCAAGAATGCTCTCGGCTGTATGGGTCTTATTGAGTTCAAGAGGCGGGCTGGATCGGCTTAGGTGGATGTCAACCGGTCTTGAAGCTCGAAACGCGAACAACTGTAAACTGCGCGGTAAACCGTGCGCCGTCTGTTCCGGAAATCACCAAACGAAGCGTTTGAAATGATTGGTGGGCGCACCAGGGCTCGAACCTGGGACCCGCTGATTAAGAGTCAGCTGCTCTACCAACTGAGCTATGCGCCCGGATTGCCGACGGCGGGACACGCCCACCCAGCGGTGTCCGCTTAGCAAAGGCCAGTCGGGGTGTCCAGCCGCGCCGGCGGCGTCCGAGGATAAGTATCGGTGCCGGCAAAAGAAAAGCCGCCGGGCGAACCCGGCGGCCTCTTGGGACCGCGAATGACGCGCCTTGAAGCCGCGTCAGCCGCCTCCCGCTACTCTAAAGCCTACTGCGGACGCGGGCCGCCATCGGGGCCCGGGCCGCGCTCGCCACCGGGGCCGCCCTGCCCACGATGAAACCAGCCGCCCATGCCGTGGTGACCGCGAGGACCGCGTTCGCCGCCGAAGTGATGGCCTTCGAACCGCGCGAGCAGGATGAAGCGGTTCTTCTGGCCCTCGTCGAGGCTCTTGTAAAGCGGGCCGACCGCGTCGGCGAGCTTCTTCAGCGCGGCGCCGCGCTGCGTCATGATGTCGGCGCGCAAATTGAGCCGCTCGATCGGGTCCTTCGGCCTGTCGGCGCTGGCGTGCGCCGCGAACCTTTCGGAGCGCTGCTTGGCGAAATCGCGCAACGCGGCTTCGACCGCCGGCCAATTCTTCTCCTGGTCGGCGTTGAGCTTGAGACCGGCGTGTATCGCGGCGATGCGCGCGTCACCGAACGCCGCGCGATCTTCCGCGCTCATGCGCGCGTGCGGACCGCGACCCGGGCCGCCGCCGGGACCGCCGGGGCCTTGCTGTGCATAGACGAGCGACGTGCCGGCGATCGCAAGCGCGGCCGTTCCGGCGAGAACAGATTTCCACATGACGCATCCTCCAAAAGCATTTCTGATGCTTAGGATAATGGTCCGTCGCGCCGCTTTATCAAGTTAAAGTTTGGACAGAGATTACGCGCGCGCAACGTTGATAAACGTTCGTTCATCGTTGACTAAAATCAATACAGCATGCCGAGCGTGCGCGGCAGCCACAGCGACAATTCCGGCACATAAGTCACCACGAACAGGAAGCCGAGCATGGTCAGCAGCCACGGCCATACCGCAACTGTGAGTTCGGTGATGCCCATCCTGGCGATGCCGGACGCGACGTAGAGGTTCAACCCGACCGGTGGATGGCAGAGCCCGACTTCCATGTTCACCGTCATCAAGATGCCGAGATGAACCGGATGCACGCCCAAGCCGACCGCGACCGGAAACAAAATCGGCGCGGTGATCAGCACGATCGATGACGGCTCCATCACGTTGCCGGCGACCAGCAACAGGACGTTGACGAACAGCAGAAACTCGACCTGACCGATGCCGCTGCTTGTGGCCCAGGCGGTAATGGACTGCGGGATCTGTTCGCTTGTCATCAGGAACGAGAACAGCACGGCGTTGGTGATGATGTAGAGAATCATCGCGCTCATGTTGGCGGACGACAACAGCACGCGCGGAATGTCCGCAAGCTTGAGATCGCCGTAGACGAATACCGCAACAACAAAGGCATAGACGGCGCTGACCGCCGCCGCTTCGGTCGGGGTGAACAGGCCCGTATAGATGCCGCCCAGCACCAGCACAATCAGCAGCAGGCCCCAGATCGAATCGCGGAACGCGACCAGCGATTCCAGCCAGGTCGCCATCGCCATACGCGGATAGTTGCCTTTCCACGCGCGATAGAAGGTGGTCATGCCGAGCAGGAAGGCCAAAATCAGTCCCGGTATCACGCCGGCCATGAACAGTTGCGCGACCGAGGCGGAGCCGACGCGATGGCCCGTCGGGTCGAGCGCGACGCTGCCGCCGGTCGCCACGGCATAGAGCACCATGACGATCGAGGGCGGAATCAAGATGCCGAGCGCCCCGGAGGTGGCAATGACTCCGGCGCCGAAACGCTTGGGATAACCGGCCTGCACCATCGCCGGCAGCAGGATCGAGCCGATCGCGACCACGGTCGCCGGCGACGAGCCGGAGATCGCGGCGAACAATGCGCACGCCATGACGGCGGCCAAGCCCAGGCCGCCATACCAGTGTCCGACCAGCGTGGTGGCAAACCGGATCATGCGGCGGGCGACGCCACCATGGGTGAGGAAGTTGCCGGCCAAAATGAAGAACGGGATCGCCATGATCTCGAAGCTCTCGATCCCGGTGAACAGCTTGAGCGCCACCGCCTCGATCGGAACCGTGGTCATGACAAACAGGAAGGTGAGCACCGTGAGGCCGAGCGCGATCGAAATCGGCATGCCGGTCAGCATCAGCGCGAGCAGTCCGCCAAAGATCAATGCGCTGTTCATCGGGCGCCACCGTTGTCGGCGAGTTCTTCGGCGGCCAAATCCTTGGCGGCGGCGGTACTTTCGACCACGCCCTCGACGTGGCCCGGGTCATGGTGCGGCAGTTCGCCGGTGCGTATGTAGTTCCAGGCCACCTGCAGGAAGCGGAAGCACATCAGATAGGAGCCGAGCGGCACGCAGAGGAAGATGATCCAACGCGGCAGCTCGAGATCGGGCGAAACCTGGTCGGTCGGGTAAAGACCGATGATGAACTTGGCGCCCATGGTGCCGACAATGAAGGTGAAGAAAGCGCCGCAGAACAGCCCGAACAGAATGACTTTCTTTTGGATCTTCGGCTGCAGCATGTTGACGATGACGTCGACGCCGACGTGAATACCGGTACGCACGCCATAGGCCGCGCCGAACTTGGCCATCCACACGAACATGTAGATGCACAGTTCCTGCGCCCAGGTCAGATTGAATTGATAGAAAAACGGATAGAGGAACGGGATGCCGACGAGGATAGCGCTGCATGACAGCGACAAAGATCAACAGTGTCGCGGCTGCGATCAGGCTGGCGATCAAGATCTCTTCAAGCCGGTCGAGTATGCGAAGAAACACAATGCCCTCATGCGCATGGGACGAGTCGATCGCCCGCGGCCGAAGATTCCCCAGTTTGCAGAAAAGACGGCGCCCCCGCGACCGCCTACGTCCTAACCGACGTTTAAGGAATCCCCACCCCTGGACGCGAAACGAGCCCCGGCTCCAGGCCGGGGCTCGTTATTGACTTAGTGCGTGGCACCGCTGCCGACGGTCTTGACGACGTCGTCGATCATTTGCTTGCCGACGCGCGAGGCCATGTCGGCATAGATCGGCTCCATCGCCTTGCGCATCGCGGTCATTTCCGCGGCGGTCGGGATGATGAGTTCGGTCTTGCCGGACTTCTTGATGTCTTCCAGCGCCTCATCGTTTTCCTGCGCCGAGATCTTGTTGGCATAGGCAGTCGCCTCGTCCATCGCCTTTTCAAGATTGGCGCGGACATCGGCCGGCAAGCCATCCCAGAACGGCTTGTTCACGACCACGACGTAGCCGATATAGCCGTGGTTCGTCAGTGTCGTGTACTTCTGCACTTCGTGCATTTTCTGGGTGTACATGTTCGACGGCGTATTCTCCTGCCCGTCGACCACGCCGGTCTGCAGCGCCTGGTAGACTTCGGAGAACGCCATCACCTGCGGCGTTGCGCCGAGCGAGCGGAACTGCGCTTCCAGCACCTTCGAGGACTGGATGCGAAATTTAAGGCCCTTGTAGTCCGCCGGCACGCGCAGCGGCTTGTTGGCGCTCATCTGCTTGAAGCCGTTGTCCCAATAAGCCAGGCCGATCATGCCCTTCGGCTCGAGCAGCTTGAGCATCTTCTTGCCGATCGGGCCTTCGGTGACCTTACGCAGCGAGGCCAGGTCCGGAATGATGAACGGCAAGTCGAATACTTCGAATTCCTTGATGCCCATCGGGCCGAACTTGGAGTTCGACGGCGCCAGCATCTGCACGGCGCCGAGCTGCAAGGCTTCGAGTTCTTCCTTGTCCTTGTAGAGCGTCGAGTTCGGATAGACCTCGACCTTGACCTTGCCGTTGGTGTATTTCTCGGCGAGTTCTTTGAACTTGTCGGCACCCTTGCCCTTCGGCGTATTCGGGGCAACGACGTGACTGAATTTGATGACGATCGGGGCCTGGGCCGTAGCAACGCCAGGCACCGCGATAATGGCGGCCGCTACCGCCGCAAGAAGCCACTTCTGCATCGTTCGATCCTCCCTTTAAGTTTAGTGAACCCGGTTTTCTTTTAGACTTCCACCTATCGTGGTGGCGTTAACCGGTTTTCCGATTGGTGCGTTGATCTGCCTCAACCGGTAGTATCGATCAATTAGACCTTATAGGCAGCATTGGCCGGGCCACGCGTCAAGCGCAAAAAAGGCGGCGCATGGCGCCGCCTACCGTCATTTTCGTATATTTCTGCCGCACCGCACGCGTCTGCGTGCCTATGCCGCAGTGCACCTTATCGAAGGGCCGCCATCACGACCGGCCCCAGGCCCATTTCCTGGGCAAGTCCGCTCGCGGCGCGCTTCTGCTCGTCGTTAAGGACGGCGAGCAACGGCCGCGCCGCCACCGCCAGCCGTTCGACGGCGGCGCTGTTGAGCACGACCGAAATCACCCGCCTGCCGATCCGGCGCATGAAGCCCTCCGGCTCCGCGTGCGCCTGTTGACGGGCGATGCCGCGCAGCGCCGTCTCCACCGGAGGCCAATAGGCTTCCTGCATCGGCGTCAGCCGCAGCACGCTCTTGATGCGCACCACGTCGATCGACGCCGCCCTCTGCGCCTGCTCGAAGCCGTCAGAATCAAACTCTGTGGCGGAGACCGCGGGAATTTCCGACAACAAAGCGACCGTCGCGAGCGCAAACACGCCCGCGCAAAACATCCGTTTCATCCTGGTAAGTCCCCGAGCTTTTGAGTTGCGTTGCAGGCGAAGCGGTAGGGGTAAATTCGGACGCAACCGCGAACGAAATGCGGACAAAATGTGATTTCTGGGTTCCGCATGGAACCAAATGCCGAAGACGAAAACGGAAAAATGAAATGCCGCGCCTCTCATCGAAGCGCGGCATTCAAATACCGTAGCGCGTATCAGCCTACGTCGGTCGAATGAATCCGGTTCTCGACGCCCGGTACCCGGTTACGCTTGCCGGTCAGCTTGTTGAGCGCGCCGAGATAGGCTTTCGCCGACGCCACCAGCGTATCGGGATCGGCGCCCTTGGCAGTGAAGGAGCGGCCATTCTCCGACAAGCGCACCGACACTTCCGCCTGTGCGTCGGTGCCTTCGGTCACCGCGTGCACCTGATAAAGTTCCAATTTCGCGTCGTGCGGAACAAGCTCGCGGATCGCCTTGAAGATGGCGTCGACAGGACCGTTACCGGTGGTCTGCGTCGTGATGTGCTGGCCTTCGATGTCGAGGGTAAGCGTTGCCGATTGCGGACCCATGGTGCCCGCGATCACGGTCAACGACAGCACCTTGATGCGGTCGTGGGCGTGCGCGATCTCTTCGTCGACCAAGGCCTCGATGTCCTCGTCGTAGATCTGCTTCTTTTTGTCGGCCAGCGCCTTGAAACGTACGAAGGCGTCTTCGAGCTGATTGGCGGCCAACTGATAGCCGAGCTCTTCCAGTTTGTGCACGAAGGCATGGCGGCCGGAATGCTTGCCCATCACCAATGAGGTCTGTTTCACGCCGACCGTTTCCGGCGTCATGATCTCGTAGGTCTGCGCGTTCTTGAGCATGCCGTCCTGATGGATGCCGCTCTCATGCGCGAAAGCGTTACGGCCGACGATGGCCTTGTTGTACTGCACCGGGAACGAGGTCGCCGCCGACACGAGCTTCGAGGCCCGGGTCAACATCGACGCGTTGATGTTGGTCCAGTACGGCAACACGTCGTTGCGCACTTTCATCGCCATCACGACTTCTTCGAGCGCCGTATTGCCGGCGCGCTCGCCGATGCCGTTGATGGTGCATTCGATCTGGCGCGCGCCGCCGTCGACGCCGGCGAGCGAATTGGCCACCGCCATGCCGAGATCGTCATGGCAATGCACCGAGAATATCGCCTTGTCGGAATTCGGCACGCGCTCGCGCACCATCTTGAACAGCGCGAGATATTCTTCCGGCACGGTGTAGCCGACCGTGTCGGGGATGTTGATGGTGGTGGCGCCGGCGTTGATTGCGGCTTCCACGCAACGGCAGAGAAAATCGTGCTCGGTGCGGGTGCCGTCCTCGGCCGACCATTCAACGTCGTCGGTGTGGCTGCGCGCGCGGGTGACCTGCCCGATCACCATCTCATAGACCTCGTGCGGCTCCTTCATGAGCTTGTATTTCATGTGCACAGGCGAGGTCGAAAGAAAGGTATGGATGCGCCGGCGCCTGGCGGGCTTGATCGCTTCGGCGCAGCGGTCGATGTCTTTCGGCGAGGCGCGCGACAGGCCGCAGATCACGGAATTCTTGGCGCGCTTGGCGATCTCGTTGACGGCTGCGAAGTCGCCGTCCGAGGCGATCGGGAAACCGGCCTCGATGACGTCGACGCCCATGTCGTCGAGCAACTCGGCGACTGCGAGCTTTTCTTCATGGGTCATCGTGGCGCCGGGGCACTGCTCGCCGTCGCGCAAGGTTGTATCGAAGATAACGACGCGGTCCTTATCGGACTGGGCCTGGGTAGACATTGGGTTATTCCTTCTCATCGAATGCGCCGTCGCGGCGCTCTAAGGGATGCTGCTTCAGTCCGTCGATCCCCCGAGTGCCCAGGCGCGAGGCGCCCAGCCGGCTCTCAGGGGCCGATAAGCAGAAGCAGCGTTCCCAGAATGAGGGAGGCAACCGGCGCTGGCCTTGCGGCCGCCGGTCCGATCGCGCAGATGGTCTGCCGCGTCGACATTTGCCTTAAGAATCCCTCGTCTTCGACGATCAAAGTCGCGGATTTTGGTAAAGTCCGCGTTAAGCCGCAATCAAGTTGCCACGCTTCTAGCGGAAACCGGCGGAAGAAATCAAGCAGAAGAGGCGAATAGGTCAGCATTGCTGCCTGTTTGGGCGCTTTAGCGCTTTTCCGCCGACAGCGCCTTGCGCACCTTGTTCAGCTCCTGGAGCGCCTTGCCTTCGACCTTGGGGAACTCAAGCTTCAGCCGCTCCACGGCTTCGACCACCGCCCCGGCCACCACCAGCCGCGTGAACCATTTGTTGTCGGCCGGCACCACGAACCACGGCGCCTCCGGCCGGCTGGTGTGGCGGATCAAGTCCTCATAGGCCGCCATATAGTCGTCCCAGCGTTTGCGCTCGGCGACGTCGCCCATGGAGAATTTCCAGCGCTTGCCCGGCTCGTCGATGCGCGCGAGAAAACGCTTGCGCTGCTCTTCGCGCGAGACGTTGAGGAAGAATTTCAAAATCAACGTGCCGTTGCGCGCCAGGTGGCGCTCGAATCCGCGAATGTCCTTGAAGCGTTGATGCCAGATGCCTTTACCCGTATCCGGCAACTTCTGCGCTTTCAGCAATTCAGGATGCACCCGGACGGTCAGTACTTCCTCGTAGTGCGAACGGTTGAAAATCCCGATGCGGCCCTGCGCCGGCAACCGTTGCGTGATGCGCCAGAGGAAATCGTGCTGCAGCTCTTCCGCGCTGGGCGCCTTGAAGGCGTGAACATCGACGCCTTGCGGATTGACGCCGCTCATGACGTGCTTGATCAGACTGTCCTTGCCGGCGGCATCCATGGCCTGCAACACGATCAGGACCGACCAGCGGCCGTCGGCATAGAGCCGCGCCTGCAAATCGCTTAGCCGTTCGATGCCTTCGGTCAGCATCGTCTTGGCTTCGGCTTTGTCGAGGGTGAGCCCGCAACAGTCGGTGGTATCCTGATCGGCCAGACGAAATCTGTCCGGTTTGTCGATGCGAAAGCGCTTGGCGAGGGCTGCGAGCTTCATAAGCTCAGTCTATCCGGCGGCGAACCGATGCGCCAGGAAGGTGGTGACGAAGGCGCGCATCGCGGGATCGAAATCGGCCGGGCCGCGCACGATACGGATGCCGGAAAATTCCGGCTGCTTCTGTTGGCCGAGTTGCGCCAGAATACGCCCGCGCAAGGCCTCCGCGTTTTGGTCTGAGCGAAGCACCTTGATCAGCACGATCAGCGCGCCATCGACGACCGAGGTCCATCCCGGCTCAGCGGTAAATTCGGCGGCGTCGAGTCCCGTTTCCTCCTTGAGTTCGCGCCGCGCGCTGAACTCGAGGTCGACTTTGCCGTCGATTATGTCGCTGGGGTCGGGTGTGCCGGCGGGGAAATAAATCTGCCCGGCATTGAAGGTATGGGCGGCCATCTGGCCCAGCACAAAGGCGCCGTCGGCGGACAAAATAGCCGCCGCGCTGAAGCAATCGTGAATTCCGGCGGAAGCCGGCCGCCCCCACTGCGCCCAGGCGACGAAGCTCGCATAGTCGGTTTCGAGAAATGCGCCGTGAAACACGCCTTCCCGGACGACCTGACGATGCAGCACCAGCACGCGGCCGTTCCACAGGGCGGGGTTCTTGCGCTGCAAGTCGGCAAATAGCGCATCGATTTCGGTGCGCCGCTCGACGGCGAAGGGCCAAGGCTTGGGCTCGAAGCGCAGGTCCAGCCGTTCGACCGGATAGATCAGCGGCGGCCGCTTCACGGGCTTATCTTCTGGGCTTCAAAGACCCGGCTCGGCGCGACGATTTCCTCCTGCGCGGTAATGAGCTGGATTTCGCGGCTGCCGGTCTCGGCGGTTTTGCTGAGCACGCCGAAGATGCTGGAGGCCGCCTGCGCCAGCGCCTCCCCGATGCTGCCGCTGCGCAGATAATGCGCGAAAAACAGCGCGGCGATGGCGTCGCCGGCACCATTGATCGACAGCGGCAGCTTCGGCGTGCGCAGCAAAAAGCAACCGGACGTATCGGACGCCAGCACGTCGACGGAATCCTCCGGCGTCTCCTTGGTGTGCAGCGACGTCACCAAAATCGCGCGCGGACCCAAGGCGTGAACGGCGTCGACGGCGGCCCGCGCCGCATCGAGCGTCGCGCTATTGCTGCCCGAGAGATAGTCCAGTTCGAACTGATTGGGCGTGATGACATCGGCGGCCGGCACCGCTTTGGTCTTCATGAATTCCGGAATGCCTTCGCGCACGAAGATGCCGCGGCCGACATCGCCGATGACCGGGTCGCAGCAATATTGCGCCGCCGGATTGGCGCGCTTGACGGTCGTCACCGCGTCGAGGATGGCGGTGCCGATGTCCGCCCCGCCCATGTAGCCCGACAGCACGCCATCGCATTCACCGAGCACGCCGCGCTGCTCGATCCCGGCCATCAATTCGCCGATGAACCCGGCGTCGAATACACGGCCCTTCCACGCGCCGTAACCGGTGTGGTTGGAGAACTGCACGGTGTGGATCGGCCAGACCTCGACGCCCATGCGCTGCAGGGGAAACACCGCGGCGGCATTGCCGACATGGCCATAGGCGACGTGGGATTGGATGGAGAGGAGGTTCATGGGGCTGACAATAACAGACACGGCGGGGAAGTCCCCGCCGTGTGCCTCGACTTAATTCTATGCAGCTAAGGAACTACTTCATCCCGTTGGTCTTGCCGATCGCGTCGACGTACTTATTGGTGTAGGTCTTGGTCACGTCGATATTGGCCTTGGCGACTTCCGGCGACGATTGGCTGAACACGGCCAGCACCGCCTCGGCACCCTTCGGGTCCATCTTGCCGGTGGTCGAATACATCGGGATGGTGTTCTTCAGCGCGTCGAGATAGCCGGCCTTGTCGGGCCCGACGAGGTTTGCCGGCATCTTCGCCATCACTTCTTCCGGCGTATGCGAATGGATCCAGGTGAGCGTATTGACGATCGCAACCGTCAGTGCCTGGGTTTCCTTCGGGTGCTTCTCGATCCAGTCGGCTTTGGAGTACAGCGCGCCGCCCGGATAATCGCCGCCGAATACGGCGCGCGTGTCGTGCTCGGTGCGGGTATCGCTGAGGATCGTGATACCTTTGAACTTGTTCTGCAGCACGGTGACAGACGGATCGAGCATCACGGCGGCGTCGATCTGCCCTTGCTCCATGGCGACAACCGCGGTCGGCCCGAGGCCGACGCCAATCACGGCGGTCGAGGCCGGGTCGACGCCGTTCTTCTTCAGCAGATATTTCAAAAAGAAGTCGGTCGAGGAACCCGGCGCGCTGACGCCGACTTTCTTGCCGGCTAGGTCCTTGATCGACTTGATCTCGTCCTTGTGCGCCGGCGACACCACCAGCACCAGGCCCGGATATCGGTCATAGGTGACGAAGGCGACCAGCGGCTGGTTCTTCGCTGCCAGATTGACGCAGTGATCGAAATAACCGGAGACCACGTCGGCTGAGCCGCCGATCACCGCGGTGAGCGACTGCGAACCGCCCTTGAAGTCGACCAACTCGACCTCGAGCCCGGCCTTTTTATATTCGCCCAGTTCCTGCGCCAGCATGGTCGGCAAATAGCAAAGGCACCCCGCCCCGCCGACCGAGACGATGACTTTGGACTGCGCCAAGGCGAAGCCGCTCGACAGTGCAAGCGCGACGAGCGACGCGGCGATATGCCGGAAAAACGCGGACAT
>JBBCIM010000003.1:0-61449 GCA_037200245.1 Pseudolabrys sp. | reverse complement strand
GCGGGGCCATTCAACCTCGCGCGCTAACGATCAAAACGTCCTCTAACGATTTGAAAACTCTTTGTTTTTTTATTCAACGGCATTAAGTCCCGTGCGCCCCAATCCGGAGAAAATCGTTAGCTGTGAGTTAGTTTGGTAGCTCCGAAAAATGGCAAGACCACGAAGAGACGGGCTGCCCTCAGCGGCCCCGGTGAAGACTAAGTTTTCAGAGGTCTTCATCCGAAAGTTGGAACCCCGCGAGAGGGCATATTTGGTGTGGGACGTGTTCCAACGTGGCCTAGGGTCCGTCCTCAATAAGGATTCCCGCACGGCGTGAGTTGTGATTCAAGGCTTTCCGAATCGATGAGGTAGCCAGCGCGGCGCGTGGCGAAGCTCCACGACCTGTCTGCCGAGGTTTATCTTCCGGGTCCGCTCGACGTCAGATAAACCGACCGGACGGGCACTTGCGTAGTCAGCCCGAGGTTGTTGGCGGCCGCCGCTCCGCTCGAAACAATGACCTCGCCGCGCTGGGCGGCAAGCGCCTCGACTGCCTGCTCCACCGACGGGGCCCTGGTCCCGAACCGGCTCATGACCGGCAGCAGATAAACCCCGCGTCCGGCCCGGATAAGTTCGCTTCGTTCAGCCAAGCGCGAAAGTCCAGCGCGGCGCGATTACCGAGGTGAAGCAAGCCCTTAGCCGCCACCGGCGTGCCCTCCGGCAGCCGCTTCGCGTGCTCGATAATTAGTTCGGTCAAGCGTTGCATGGGCGCGGCCACTTTTTTGCTTGCCAACGCTCATTGCAAAGGCCGCGACTTTCCCTGTTCGGGGAGTCACTTTTGCGGGGGAGACAGCGGAGCGCGCGTATTGTCGGCGGCTCGCGCCAGTTTCGCCGTCACAACGTGAGGGTCGGAGTTGAGAGAAATTTGGGCTGGTACAGGGAGTCTGCAGACTGCAACTTTGGTCCGAGAGAGTGCGTCCAATCAGAGCACGCGGTAACGACAGGCGTTGCCGAAGCGCTCGTTGCCCCCCAACGCTCTTTGTGCTGGGAATATCCCATGGGCAACGAACCAGAACAACTTCTCGCAGCGCTTGAGGCCGCCATTCCTCCCGGTCCAGATCATTCTACCCACCTCATCGCGTTGGCCGAAATCGCCCTCGGCAAAAAGCAGCCCCTGCGGGCGACCGGAATCGCTCTGCGCGCGATGAAAGACGGCGACCCGGCGACGCTGGCGCGCGGGCATCGCCTTCTGTCATCCCTGTTGCCCGGTTACCATGTCGCGATGATGAACGACGCGCGGCGCAACACGGCGTGGGATGCGGCCCTGCGCGCCGCTATACGGCCCGGCATGCATGTCCTTGAAATCGGAACGGGTGCCGGCATGTTGGCGCTGATGGCGGCACGCGCCGGGGCCGCCAAGGTCGTCACCTGCGAAAAGGACCGGTCGCCGCCGCGCTGGCGCGCGAGCTCATCGTCCCGAAATGGCTATGCTGACCGTATCGACGTGATCGCGAAGTCGTCGCGCGAACTCGATGTTGGCGTCGATCTCGAACGCCCCGCCGATCTTTTGTTGTGCGACATCTTCGGCGACAAACTCCTCGACTTCGATCCTCTCCCAGCACTTGCCGATGCGCGCCGTCGCCTGCTGGCGGCGAACGCGCCCATCGTGCCAGCGCGCGGCATGCTTCGCGTCGCGCTTGCACACTGGAAAAATTACGCACGCACCGCACACATCCAGGGCGCCGCAGGCTTTGACCTTACGCCCGTGGCGGACTATGCCGTGCGTGCGCTTTCGGTCGACGTCGGCGACCTCACAATCCGGTTGCTGTCGCGTCCGCGGGATGTGCTGACGTTCGATTTCTCGGCGGCGTCCCACCCCTTGAGCGGTCGCGGCGTGGCGCGCTCGGACGCAGCTGTAAGCGGGGAAGTCAACGGTATCGCACGCTGGATAAGGCTCGAACTGGACGATCGAACCGCGCTGGAGGCCTGTCCCGAACCGGATGCTGTGTTCTTTTCGCGACTCCATTTCTGTCCGCTGCCCGTGCCGGTCGAAATCGAGCAGGGCCGAGACTATCTGATCGAAACGGCATTTCGCGGAATGCTGGTTGAGACCTGGCTTGGCGCGTGATAGCTTCCAGACATCAGAGGACGTCATGCGGAACCAGTTTGGAAATATCGGCCAAGTCACGCCGAAGAAACTTGCCGTTCTGGCGGCGCTTGCGGCGTCCGGTCGAACGCCCGTCGTCAAACCGGAACATTTTCGAGAAATATGCACCGTCGACATTTGCTCGCTGCTGCGCGATGTACGAGGGATCGGCGACGCCGAATGGGACGTCGAGAACGAGAAGAAAGAAAACAATTTCTCCTGCTTCCGGCAGACGCGCCATATCATCGGACGCTTCAACAACGGCCCGCATCCGGAAGGCTACCACGCTACCGCCTTCTGGGAGCGCTGGAGCGATCATCTCGTGCCGGTCATGCGCACAGTAGCCGCGCACTACGATCTGGCCGAGGCCGACTATTCGAAAGTGATGCTCGCGCGTCTTGCGGCCGGCGGCAAAGTCGATTCACATAGCGACATCGGAGTTTCCAATCATCTTACGCACAAGATCCATGTACCGCTGGTGACGAACAAGAATGTCTGGTTCCAGGTTGGGGGAGAGAGATTCCAGCTCGAAACCGGCAAGGCTTACGAACTCAACAACATCAGGTGCATTCCGTCGTCAATGGTGGCACCGATGATCGCATCCATCTGGTGTTCGAACTGTTCGATCGCGCGGCAGCGTAACCAGCATCAAGCGATTTTGCGGAACACGGTGTCGGGATATTCCGCGCCAGGGATCAGCCGGTTGTCCGGGCCGAAGATCGGGCAACGGCCCGTCGTATCGCGCAACCGCAAGATCGTCTGGAAGATGCCGCCGGCCGGTGTATCGCAGAGGCGGAAATTGCTGTGGCGGATGACAAGAAGTCCGCCAGGGCGCAGGCAGCGAGCAAACCCGTCGATTGTCCGGGCGAAATCCTCGAATTGGATAAGGTGATCACAGCGTTCGACCCCGGGCAAAGATAGTCGCCCGTCGCGTAGGACCGCCATGCAGAGGATGGCGTCGTAGTGGCCGGGTGGCTCGCCGTCGGGAGAGTTCGCCACGGCGAACGAGACTTCGGTGTCGCCCTCGCGCAGCGCGCGTTCCCGGCAAACCGCGATGCTGCCGGCGTTGACATCGACTCCTTTGATCGTCCCGTCTGGCAGATATTTGCGCAGCCAAAACACCTCTTCCCCCGTCGAGCAACCGAAGGAGAGAACTTGCGGATGCGGCGTCTCGCGCAGTTCGGTCTGGACGAAGACGAAGATGAAGGGGGTAGCGATTTTCGTAAGTTCGGCCGCTCAGCTGAAACGCTCTCGCACCGGCGAGGCGAAGCCAGACGGCGCTGCGATAGGGCGGATCACGCACCAAGCGCCATACCCGACCCAGGATGCCGTGGGATGCTTGCCAGCCGGTTCCGATGGGCGGCATCGCGCTCAATGCTCTAAGTCGCACCGGGCGGTACACTGTCGAGCTCTTCGGGCACGACGTTGAAGGCTACGCAAATGCGCGTCTCGTCACAAAACGTTGGCCGCGTCCCGTGATAGAAATAGCCTGGCATCAGCACGAGGCGGCCCGGTACCGGTTCGACCGACCGTTCCGACCAGCCCTGCTCTGCCGAAACGCCCAATTGCATCGGCGGACCGATGTGCAACCAGCCGCGTTGGGCGTCGACATCGCGCGATACCTCGGGCCGCGCAAGATAGTAGATGCCGCTGAGCCAGGCTTGCGGGTGGATATGGGGCTCGAAATGATCGTCGCCGGACGTGGCAACGCTCCAGCCCCTCAGCGCAAAGCGCACAGGACACGACGTCACGAACGGATGGCCTGCGAGCGGCGGGAGCGCCGCGATATAGCGGACAACTTGCCGGTGAAGCTCCTGCGCCAACAAACGGCAAGCGGGCGTCTGCTCATCGAGGACGTCGAATGCATAGTGTCCCGCGCCGGCCTTGCCTTTCTGTTTTTCGCGATAGCTCGCATGCGAGGACAACTCCCGCACCAGGATGGTACGAAACGCGGCATCGTCCACATCGCCGGAGGGATGGATGGTGACGCAACGAAAAAAACTCAGGTAGTCCACCAAACGCTCCACCTCATCGGTATTGCCGAGCAGACTCTCGGCAATGGCGAGCGCTGCGATCACCGGTGCATAGGCGATACCTTGATCTAGCAGCGTCCGCGCCTCGCTGCGCAGCCGCGAGGCGCGATCCGCCAAGGGCGTTGCGGCATTGGGGTCGAGCCGGGGCCCGCACAGAAGGTCGAGCCAAGAATGCCCGCCGGAAGGTTCGCGCGAATTCTTCGTCCTCGCCGACGCCGGCGAGGAGATCGGCCAACTGGAACAGCAGGGCGGCGGAGCCCGGCCGGCTCGCGATGGCGCTGCGGAGAAGATCGATACGCACACCAACGGCGGCGCGCCCGCTATCCGTGGTGCGGACGGCGCGCAACACCGGCGAGCCGCGCTCAGGCGCTGACACGGGCGATGGCGCCATTGTCGATCAGCATCCTCACCAGCGGCATCATATCGGCGACCGCTTGCTGCGGCGAAATCTCGAACTCCTCCGCAAGCCGGATGCCGATTTCTTCAACGGTCCGGGGTTTCTCCAGCAAGGCCCAGATTCGGCTCGCGGTTTCGTTGAGTCCGACGAACCGCCCATTGGCTGCATGCATCATGATCACCGAACCGTTCGAGACCGTGCTGAGCCAATCTTCAGTGCGCTGCAATCCTGTCTCGGGCGTCAGTGCGATGGCTGCGTTCATGTCGTCTCCCCGCCACGGGTCAATACATCCCGCGGAACCTCCAGAGTATAACCCAGGCGCTCCATCATATCAGCATGCTGGAGCTGGATACGCTGGATTTGCTCAGGCGTGAGTTCGCTGTGCCACGCGTCAGCCTCGCCGCGGCGAAAAAAGTTGTGGAGGCCACGCCGGCTCGGCCATTCGGCAAAGCCCTTGGCGCGCTCCTGGGCCTGGAGCTGCGCGAAATCCGCCAGTCGCGCCGCGCGTTCGGCATCGGCAAGCGAAATCCGCCGCCCCGCGAAGTGCATCGCGTCGCGGAATGCATGCGCTGTATCCCGCTTCAAGTCCTCATAACGCACCAGGTGGACGGGCACGTCCGTCTGGTCCAGCCAGCTGCGCGCGTGCGCGTGCCAGCTGAGCAGCTTCTGGCGCATCTGCAGGCTCTGTCTTCCAGTCAGCAGGCCGAACGCCGTCGATTCGGACGCCATCAGCTCGATCGCCCGGTCCAGCGGACAAGCCATGTGATTGGCGAAGGACGGCGCCACTGCGCGCGGATCGCGCACCACCAGGATCGCGCCCCGCGCGGCACACAGCAAAGGCTCGCCTTCCGGCGTCAGCGTGTAGGCGTCATGCACTTTCAGGATGGTCGGCCAGTCGCGGCGGTTTCGCCAGGGTAGCGTGCTGGGCACTTCATAGTCGCCGCTCGCGATCGCTTCGAAGACACGGGGACGCAGGATATCCGCCTCGTCGGGCGTCAGCAGATCGGATTCGACAAGAGTCACGTCTTCGAAGGGAAGGCGCGCGCTGGCGATGGACAGACGTTCATCGGGATCGTTGATGTCGGCCGCGCGTTCGCCCTGGGTGAGCAGGTTTGAGATCAGCATGCGAAACCACGTGTTCCCGGACTTGGGATAGGAAGCGAGCCATACTATGCCGGTCATCCCCCGCCTCCGATCAATCCCAGCTCTCGCCAGTGCGCTTCCAGGCGACAGACAACGTCGGGCATGGCGGTCATGTTGAACGGCCGGGTCAGGTAGTAGACGTCGACCCGGCGCTGGATCTCCATGACTTTGCCGAGGAATGTTCCGGACAAGCCCATGGTCGCCATCAGCCGCGCCCGGTAAAGACCGCGCCGCAATATTTGCGTTGCGTCCAGCAGCGCGGGCTTCTCGATCCCGCCTCGATCGGCGTGCGCTGTTCACGCAAAGCATAGATGGCCGCGATGGGCGGCGCAGATACACGAAGCGGAGATGCGGGTTCGACATAGAATTTGTCGATCCATCGAGCGCACCGCCATACCTTTGCGATCGCGCAGGTCGATCTCGGTGACGGCATCGAGCCAGAGCTTGAGCATCCGCCGTCGGACAGCACGACGGGGCGCCCTCCGCATCGAAGTCGATGCAGCAGACATCGTCGGTGACATGCGCATATCCGCGCCCATTGAGGAAGGCGGCCATGGTCGACTTTCCGGTGCCGGACTTGCCGCAGAACAGCACCGCGCTTTCGCCGACCTGAACCGCGCTAGCGTGCAGCACGATCCTGCCGCGCTGATAAAGCAGCACCCCGAACGCGGTGCCGAGCAGGAACACCACCGCGTCGCTTTCGGCCACGCCCGTTTCGACTGCATTGCGATGTTGCTGCCAGCGGTGATGAGAAAATTCGCGACTCGCGGGACGCGAAGAAAGAACCTGTCGCCCATCCATGGCCCAGTTTGGGCCTAAGGTTCGCGGTGCCAACACGGCCGGGATTTCCCGCACCCTGCGGACCGTCACCTCAGCGCCAGAATCCGGCAGCTCCGATAAGGGTATCGCACCCGGTAAGGCCAGCTCCGAAGCCACGGACAAACCGCTGATTCGATAGTGAAAAGACAAAGCTGACAGCCTCGTGATCGGAAAATGGTGCCAACGTGTTGTGACTCGCAATCTAGTGCGAACCGGTGCTCGCGGCAAAGTCGCGACGCGTAGCGCCGTGTTGCCAGCTCCGGGTAGCATTGCAAAGCCGTACCCTTTGGCTATCCTAAGCTTGGCCTTGCGCCGAAGGAAGCGACATGAAAAACGATACAATCGCAAGCAGTCGCGAGAACGAGACACCTCGCAAACCTTGGGTCGTTCCCGCCGCGACCGACGCCTTGGAGCCGCAGGACATCGCGAACTCCTATCAGCTCCATCAGGACTCCAATTCCGCACGCCAGCAACGACGCTTCCTGACCGTTGAGCGCGTTTTCCGGACTTGTTCAATTCAACAGCCGGCAGATTGATCGCCGTGACATCGAGCGCATGTCGCGGGCGCAACCCGTTTTCGACGGGCGCGCGCGAGACGGCTTGGTCGTCGCCGCACGCCGCGCTTATTCACCGGCTTTTCGCCATCACGCCGGAAGACCGCTTCGAACGGCAACCACGCGCAGGACTGGGCGGGCATGGTCGCTTGGTCTTTGCCGGACGGCTCGACAATCGCGAAGAGCTTGCGGACGCCCTCGGCATCGCGCCAGCGGCACTACGCGAGATGGCCGTTAGTGCACTTTGCCTGGCCGCGATCGAGCGCTGGCGTCTCGATGCACCCGCCCTGCTGGAAGGCGGTTTTGCCTTCGCGCTGTGGAAGGAGAGCGAACGCACACTGTTGCTGTGCCGCGACAAGATGGGCGGAAGACCTCTTTTCTATCATCGCGCCGATGGCTTCATCGCCTTCGCGACGACATTCAACGGCCTGTTTTGCCCTTCCGCAAGTGCCGCGCGCGATCGACGAAGTCGTGCTGGGCGATTTCCTGGCACTGAACTTCTTTGAAGAGCGGCGAACGCTCTATCGCGACGTCCTGCGTGTCCCAAGCGGTTGCTATGCGCAGTGCGACGCCAAGGGAATGCGGATCGAAACCTATTGGACACCGAAGCGGCGGTCTCTTGGCCTCAAGCGCCACGAAGACTATGTGGAGGCCGCGCGCGAGCAGCTCGACCGGGCCGTCCGGCCGATGTTGCGCAGCGAGCGGCCGGTGGCCGTGCAGTGCAGTAGTGGGCTCGACTCGTGCGCGGTCGCCGCGACGGCGGCGCGGATGCTGGCGCCGACGCGGCTCGCCGCGATCGTGCGCGTACCGCCCGCGGCACTGCGGATGCCGGACGCTCTGCTACGCTGCATGGATGAAGGACCGGGCGTCCGCGCGCTCGCGGCGATGCATCCCAACATGGATGTGACGGAAGTAGACGACGGCAATCTTCACGCGGTCGATCACAATACCGCGCTACGCTTCGCGATCAACGGTCTGCCGGTTTTCAATCCCCTGAATCACGGTTGGCTGTCCGGCACGATCGATCAAGCGGTGCGGCAAGGCCATCGCGTCATGCTGGAGGAGGCTGGGGCAATTTCTCCCTGACCTGGGGGCGCAATTCGTGCCTACACCACCTCCTCCTGCGCGGCCGGCCGGTCCGCCTGCTGCGCGAATTGCTCGCCATCCGACGTGTGAGCGGTCAACCTTTCGCAAGCATTTTTCGCCATCGCGTGCTGCGCCAGTCCATGCCTTTTTGGTTCCGGCGTTGGCGGCGCCGGCAGCTCGGCCTCGGTTTCGGGCTCGAACACGGGGGCTTTGTCGACCCGCAGTTCATGCGCGAGCATGATCTTGAAGGCCGGGTGCGCGCGCTGGGCGGCTGGCAGGAGGGCCGTGTCGATGCCGATCCATTCGTGGCGCGGTCGAAATGGCCTGGTCCGGAGCAACGAGATCGGCCGTGACTGGCAGGGCCAGACGCCGGCCTTCCTCGGCTGGAGAAGCGCAGCCCACTTGGCGATCCGCGACTGATCGAGTTTGCCTCAATGTTCCCGAAGAGCATTATTTGCGCGGCGGCTGGACGCGCGCGCTGGCGCGCGACGTTCTGGCTGACCGCGTGCCACCCGAGATCTACACCAACCGGAAGGTCGGCGTGCAGACGCCCGAATGGTTTACCCGTCTCACCCTGCAGCGCGAGTTGATCCAGCGCGATATGCAGCGGATTGCCGCCTCGCCTCTAGCTCGCGCATGATCGACATGCCCAGACTGCGCGCGGCTGTCAATCGTTGGCCTGCCGACAACGACGAAGCCGAGGCGCGGCGCGCGGAACTGGCGGCCGGACTGACGCGCGCAATGCAAATCGGCCGCTTCATCTGCTGGGTCGAAGGCGGCAATGCCGGCCCCGTCTAACCGTGCGTCGCACCGAACTCGGCCGCGAAGCGCTTGAACAAGCCGCCGCCGGCCGCATCGGCCTGCTTGCGAAGCCGCGGTTGCGGAACCGGCGCATCGGGACAGCCGGCGGCGGCGAAGACACGACGCAATGTGCCTGAATAATCCTGTTCCAGATCTTCATAGGCGAATTCGCTGAAAGTCAGTCCGTTAGCCTCGAAGAACCGCCGCCAGTGGGCATTGCTGCGCAATACCCGGGACAGCAGTCGCCGGATAAGATCGGGATCGTAGGTGGGCTCGAGCGTGGTGCGGCGTTCCTCTTCCTCGGACAATCTCCAGCTTTCTGTTTTCCACGCGACGAAATTCGAGACCGCCTGACGGACGGCATCGCGGCGCGTCAGGAAAATCCAGGTCGCGTTCGGGACGGCATTCGCAATCCACTCAAATAGCTTCTTATACGATTCAAGCGGTACCTCGGCGGGCGCGGCCATGCGCAAGGTCTCGAACGCGCCGGGCGCCCGTTCATTGGCCACGTCGAGAACGTCGCGCCAGAACAGCTTTGTCGCAAACACTCCCGATGGCGCGGTGCGAAGCCGGTGCAGGCCCTCGACATAATTTTCGAGTCCGGAGACATTCCAGCGCGCCTCGAACGCTGGCCGGAACCCCCGGATGGAAATATTCGAGCGGGCACCCCATGCCGCCCGCGGAAATACATCGCTTCGCTCAGCAATGTGCTTCCCGACCTTCCCGACCTCTGTTGCGTGCAGACGACGATAGACCGCCGCGGCGCACCATCCCACTGCGGATAGTCCGCGCCGGCCGTCGCGAGATCGTAGACACGTCCGCCACCATCCTCCGCGCTCACGTCGTCACCCGGCAGCGTTCGAAGCAGGCATCTTCTGGCGCGGGTGCGGCCATTGCGCGTCGGGCACGGGGCTCGCCCGCCAGGGTAGTTCGGTGCACGCATAGGCCAGGTCGCGAAACTTGTAGTGGTAGGGATCGCGAGCAGGATGGCTGACCCGTCCGCCTTGAAGGGACACGTTGCTGCATCAGATCGCCGTCGTCGGGCACCGCGTGATACGTTGCATAGAACCGGCGACCCACGGGCATCTTCGGTGCCAACCGCGCGAGGCAAAAGCGCACGAAGTTGAACGGCAGGTGCGTGAAGAGCGATTGCGCTATCGCAAAGTCGAATTCGACATCCCATGGCAACTCGAAATCGCCGTTGCAGGCGAGGTTCGAAAGCGGCAGCTTCGCCGTCAATCCTGCCGGCCCGATTCATCGATCAGCGACTGGTTGAGATCGACACCGAAATAGTGCGCCGGCTCCAGATAGTTCACCGTGTGCAGGGCCGCCGCGAAGGGCACCGCATCCGATGTCAACCAGCCTGTGCTCCGGCTTCAGCCCGTTCTGGGACCAGGAACGACAACTGCAGTCTGCCAAGATAGTCCCACTTGCCGCCCGTGATGCTGCGGTGATTGCCGAGCGCGACTTGCCGGGCGACAAGGTCGTGATCGTAGTAATTGCTCAGGAGCCCACTCGCGGGGACGTTCGGCATGGTTTACCCCCAATTGCCGGTCCCGACACGCGCGGACAGCAATCGCAATAGGTGAACAGTACTGCATGATGCGCCGGGAGGTGCGGAAAATCTGAAATGGAACGTCTCGGGGCGCCTGATGACGAAGCGGCGCGCACAACGACGGAGTATGGACCGCAGCGATCCTGCCGAACAACTTCGATCTGCTCCGCCTCTTTGGCCGCATTTCAGGCGCTCGTCGTTCACACCAGCTTTATCTTTCTCCCCCATCATACCTCTCCATCTACCGATATGGCGCTGACCTGCGTGCTGGCCGTCGCCGCCTCTGGTTCGCGCTCGAAAAGCCGTTGCTCGGCGGGCGCGCCAGCGCGCTGTATCGCCATGACTAGGAGAAAAAAGCGGCGATCGGTAACGTCGAACGGTATGCAAAATCCGCAGCGAGCCCGGCGCCGTCGGCAGGGTGTGATGCGTGTAATACGAAGGCATGAGCACCAGCGTCCCCGCATCTGGCGGGATCGCAGCCTGTGGCCAGCCGGCACAGTCATGCCTGGGTCCGGGCGGTCCGACGTGAAAGCGCTCCGTGATTCTCCCGGACCTCGCCTGCCGCCGGGCGCCATGCTGCGTAATAGACGCCGGTCAACCAGCCCTGCGGATGCCGGTGCGGCAGGTTATAGCACCGGCCCGAAGGAATTCAGCGCCCAGGCGCCGATATCGAATACCTTCGGCCTCCAGCGAAAGACCGGATGCGCGATGCCATCCATTTTCCGCGAGGTGATCGTCAACCTGTTTCCGGATGGCCTCAAAGAGAAGATCGATGTGCGGATCGACCAGACGGTTGACGTCCATCACGCGATCCATCTCGCGGATGGTCTGGTCCTCTTGGGTCCAGGTCTTTTTCACGGCATTGCACCGGAGGAGCTCCGCCAACGGATTCGCGAGATCGAACCCAAGCTCGGAATACCAGTCGGATTGTCCGCAACAGTCGCGGCTGTGCCATCAGCTGCGTCAATTCCTCCACCCCGCCCGCGCGGCTCAGAACCGCCGCGTAGTTCGCGACCATCCGTCCGTTGAACAATCCCCGCTCGAAGAGCGCGCGATATTCCGTCAAAGCCTCAGTGGTCGCCGATCGCTGCAGCGACGCGAGCGTGATATCCGCGCCAATAGCGCAGGCTTAAGCGTTCGAGACGGTCCGCAATCTCGCTCCGCCGCGTTGCCGCAGGACGGACAAGTGCATGAATACGGGGACTTGGCGGCCGAGCATTGATCTTCAGCGCCGCGCCATAAACCTGAAAGGCTTTTGCGTCGTCGCCAGCCAGCGCCAGCCGAATCCTTGATCCGCTAGCTGCCTGACGGATGCGCCACCGCCCTCGATCGACATGAAACCCCTTCTTTGACAGCCAGTCTGCCGTATCAGGCTAGCTTATCCAAGGTCACGGCTTATGCGCTCTCAAAATACCGGCGCAGGCAAACCTTGTTACCTATTAGAATCCGCGCAAATGTATCGCATGCTGCCGAAACACGCCACTTCGCGCCTCCGCCATCGCGCATTGGGATGCCGGCCGTCTCAAACAGGCGCAGGCCGACGCTTGGACCTTGCTCGACGCCGCGCCTGGCGAGATCGCGAACAAGGCGCTGCTGGTGGACCTCCTGTCAGCGGCTCCCTCGCATGCTTCTCGGACCGGGCAGCCGACTTGTTGCGGCTCATCCGCGATCCCAACATCAACCCGGCGGCCAATCGCCCGCGCCGGCTGGCATGTGGTCACGACCGGCAGCCCCTTCGCGGCCGCCGGGCCGGACATGGCGGCTCTCGTTACGGAAACCGAATGTAGCTTGCTCGTCCGCGCGCTTCTGGAAGAAGCACCTGTCACCATGCTGACGGTCGAGCAGACGCTCACACGGCTGCGGCGCTGGCTGTTGCTCGACGACCGGTGGCGGTCCTTTCCGGCGACCTTGATAGGCGCTTGCGGCGCAAGCGCGGCACAATGGCGGCGCCTGGCTGTTCGACGCGGAGGAGCGTGGCCGCGTTGCCGGTAAGCCGGGCACGCCCATAGCGGAAACCTACTGCCCTTCCCCGCTTGCGTTGCGGCCAGGCGCGACAACGGCGGACGTCAACAGACGCGGTGGCTGCGCAATACGAGGCGTGGCCCTATCCGCAATGGACGCGCGTGACGCGGCGCGTACCGAAACAACTAGCGGAAGTACATCCGCGCGTTCGACCCCAACGGGCCTGAGACCATCCCCGCCGTACCGGCGATCCTCATCGCAGGCAGTGGCACAGGACGCGAAATCGCCTTCCATCGTGTGCGCTATCCCAATGCCAAAATCACCGCGATCGATGTCAGCCGGGAGAGTTTGCGCTACGACGCGGATCGTTTGGCCCAGAGCGGACTGGGCGGCGCGGAACTGATTCAGCACGACTTGCGCGATGTCGCGGCACTGCAGCGCCGTTTCGATTTTGTCTCATGCATCGGCGTGCTGCATCATCTTGCCGATCCGGTAGGCGGCTGGGCAGCACTGACCGAGGTGCTGAACCCCGGCGGCGTGATGCATGTCATGTTGTACAGCGCAGCCGCCCGTTTGCGTGTGCAAGCGATGCGCACCGAATTCGCCGATCTACTGCGACGCCCGATGAGCGACGATCTCCTCCGCGAAGCCCGGCAACCGCGCCATCGCCCGCAACGCTCGGGGCATCGTAGGGTCAACCGACTTCTTTACCTTGGCCGGAGTGCACGATCTGTTGCTGCACCGGTATGAAGATTCGTTCGATGTCAGCGGATCGGCCGTGTCCTCGATGCGCTCGATCCTCGAACTTTTGGCTTTTGGGCTTCCTAATCGGCGTCGCCGCGCGCGGTACCGGACTGAGCATCCCCATGACCCGTTGTTCCGCGACCGGACAGCCTGGCAGGGCTCTGGAAAAGGCAGAGCCGACGCTCTTCTCTGGCATGTATGAATTATGGTGCCGCAAGCGCATCCCGGCGGCGCGCTGAATAATGGTACAGGGCGCAAACCGGCTCGAACCTTGCTCTTGGTATGGCCTGAGCATACTAGCCCGGCATTTCTCACATGTCTGTCTGGCTGGCTGCGGAGTTGCGGTTTGACGGCGATTTGGGTGGCGGAAGTGGGTGCGGTTGCCGGCTGGGGCGGCAAGAATCGCGACTTGCGAGTCCGGATGGCAGGGCCGCCCTCAGCCGCGACATGTCGAACGACGGCTGAAATGATGGCGTCGGATTTTCGTTAGTGGTCCGTTAGTTAGCGCGACTCTTAGCTATAAAAAACGTTTTAGATCAAAAGCTTAAATGGATTATAGGATTAAGACCCGATTAACCATCGGGCGGCGGACGGTTTTCTCCCGCTATTCCGGCGGCTTGGCGGCCGAAAAGGTCGAAATTGGGGTTCCCAAAATAAGTGAGGCCCTCGGCTCGTTCGAACCGAGGGCCTCGACGGCAGGGACAGTGCGGGTTTCCGCCCCAACCGTAGCCTTTATCCGGTTACTGGACGGTCTCCGCCGTGCAGCGAGAAGTCCAGGCTTCGCGTTCCACCGCGTCGGAGACACGCAGGCCGATGACCGCGTCGAGATCTTGAGCAGGATCAGCGAGTACGATGGCGTCGTACACGATGACGATCACGACGCCTTCGATCTGGTTGATCATCTGCGCCGCGTTGCCTTCGATCAGGCCGGCGGTGCCGCCGTACTGTTCGATGGCGAATACGCCGGTGAGCAGCGCAGCCGACGATGCCGCCGACGCCATGCACGCCGAAGCATTCGTGCGCGTCATCGGCGCCGAGCAGGCTTTTGAGGCCGGTAACGCCCCAGTAGCAGATGACGCCGGCGGCGATGCCGATCACCATCGCGCCACCAGGACCGACGAAGCCCGACGCCGGCGTGATGGCGACGAGGCCGGCGACCGCGCCCGAGCAGATGCCGATGACGGTGGGTTTGCCGCGGCTTATCCACATCGACCAGCATCCAGGCAAAGGCCGCGGCCGCGGTGGCGATCTGGGTCACGGTCATCGCCATGCCGGCCTGCAGGCCCGCGGTGACGGCTGAGCCGGCATTGAAGCCGAACCAGCCGACCCACAGCAGCGAGGCGCCGATCATTGTCAGCACCATGTTGTGGCCGGGGCCGGTGTCTTTGCGCTTGCCGAGGCAATAAGCGCACATCAGGCCGGCAACGCCGGCGTTGATATGCACGACGGTGCCGCCGGCGAAGTCGAGAACTTTGAACGCCGCATCACTGTTGCCGTTGGACATGAAGCCGTCCGGTCCCCAGACCCAGTGCGCGATCGGCGCGTAGACGAACACCGCCCACAGACCGATGAACCAGAGCATGGCGGAGAATTTCATGCGTTCGGCGAAGGCGCCGGCGATCAGCGCCGGCGTGATGATCGCGAAAGTCATCTGGAAGCAGATGTAGACAGTCTCAGGGATGGTCGGCGCCAGCGCGGTCGGATTGCCGGCGCCGGTCGCGATATCGCTCAGGATGCCTTGCAGGAACGCCCTGCTCATGCCGCCGATGTAGGGCGAGCCGGCGGTGAAAAGCGAGGCTGTAGGTAAGGACCGCGAAGATGATCGTCACCAACGCGGTGATAGCGAAGCTGGTCATCACCGTGTCGCCGACGATCTTCTTGCGCACCATGCCGCCGTTAGAACAGGCCGAGGGCCCGGGACGGTCATCATGAGCACCAAGGCGACCGAGGTCAGCATCCAGGCGGTGTCCGCCAGAATTGGACGAGCATTTTTCCATAACCGGCGGTTTGGCGTGGCGTCGCAGGCAGGCGTCGGCGCCGGTGCGGGAGCAGCGGCGGGGGCGGCGGCCGGAGCCGGGGTTTGGGCGTAGGAGGCGTCAATACACCGCCACGCTCAGAAAGAGGCCGAGCAGAATTCCAAAGGCGAGAGCCAAGAGCCCTGCACGAGAGGATTTCTTTTTCATGATCTACTCCTGTCCGTAAGGTTTGCGGTGCGAGTTGCTAGAGCGCTGCGGCGTCGGTTTCGCCGGTGCGGATTGCGCACGGCGTGTTCCAGGGCGATGACGAAGATCTTGCCGTCGCCGATCTGTCCGGTTTTCGCAGCACCGGTGATGGCGGTGATGACCTTGTCGACCTGGCCCGATGCCACTGCCACCTCGACTTTGATATTCGGGAGGAAGCTCACGCATACTCGGCACCACGGTAGATTTCCGTGTGGCCCTTTTGGCGCCCGTAACCTTTGACCTCGGTTACGGTCAGTCCCTTGCACCCCGATCGAGGTCAACGCATCGCGGACCTCGTCGAGCTTGAACGGCTTGATGATGGCTGTGACGATTTTCATGAATTGTCTCCCCCGCTTGTTTCCGAATTTCCCTAAAGGCAGCAACGCATTACGCAACGCTTACGCCGGCACCTGAAAGAAGAGAGGCCCCCGATTCTTGCGAACCGAGGGCCTCAACGGAAGGGACAGTGCCGGGTTTCCGCCCCTACCGCTAGCTCTTAGACGTGGTACGCGCGCTCGCCATGGTCGGCGAGATCGAGGCCTTCACGCTCGGCTTCGATCGGTGCGCGCAGACCGACGATCAGATCCACCACTTTGTAGATGACGGCGGAACCGACGCCGGACCACACGAGAGTGGTCGCGACCCGCTTTGCACTGAGAGATCATCTGCGCGGCCATGTCGTAATCGGCGATCTTGCCGGCCGCGTAAATCCATGATGCCCGCGCCGCCGAGGGCCGGGTTGACCAGGATGCCGGTGCCGAGAGCGCCGACGATGCCGCCGATGCAGTGCACGCCGAATACGTCGAGCGAGTCGTCGTATCCGATTGCGTTCTTCAGCGAGGTGGCGGCAAAGAAGCAGATCACGCCAGCCACCAGACCGAGAACGATCGAGCCCATCGGGCCGGCGAAGCCGGACGCAGGCGTGACCGCGACGAGACCGGCGACGCAGCCGGAGAATCACGCCGAGCATCGAGGGTTTACCCTTGACCATCCATTCGACGAACATCCAGGCCAAAGCAGCGGCCGCGGTGGCGACGAAGGAGTTGATCATGGCGAGAGCCGCGCCGCCGTTGGCTTCGAGGTTCGATCCGGCGTTGAAGCCGAACCAACCAACCCACAGCAGAGAGGCGCCGACCATGGAGAGGGTCATCGAGTGCGGGGCCATGGACTCTTTGCCGAGGCCAATGCGCTTGCCGACCATGATGGCGCCCACCAGACCGGCGATGCCGGCGTTGATGTGCACCACGGTGCCGCCGGCGAAGTCGATCGCGCCCCACAGGAACACCTGACCGCCGTCGGCCAGCGCGGCGTCGAGCTTGGCTTGAGCGGCTTCCTTGGCCGGACCGGCTGCGGCCTTGGCGAGTTCGGCTGCCGCCGCGACGATCGCGTCGGGGCCGCCCCCAGTACCAGACCATATGAGCGATCGGGAAGTACACGATCGTCACCCACAACGGGACGAACAACACCACCGCCGAGAACTTCATGCGTTCGGCGAAGGCGCCGACGATGAGCGCCGGGGTAATGGCGGCGAAGGTCATCTGGAAGCAGATGTAGATGTACTCGTGGATCGTCACGCCTGCCGAGAAAGTTCCCGCCTGCGAGTCGGCGTTTACGCCAATCAGGAAGGCCTTGGAGAGGCCGCCGAGATAGGGCGTGCTGCCGCCGGTGAAGGCGAGACTATAGCCGTAGAGCACCCAGATCAGACTGACGATGCAAACGGTGTAGAAAACATGCATCAGCACGGAGAGCATGTTCTTGGCACGTACCAGACCGCCGTAGAACAGGGCGAGGCCTGGAATGGTCATCAACAGCACGAGGACGGTGGATGTGAGCATCCAGGCGTTGTCGCCTTTGTTGAAGGTGATCGGAGCTGGGGCTGCAGCCGCCGCTGCCGGAGCAGCAGCATCAGCAGCCGCGGGCGCTGCCGCTTGGGCAAGCGCCCAATCGGAAATTAAAACACCCGCCGCAAGTGCAGCGAGTCCCAGCACCACGCGGGAACTTACTTTAAACGTCATGGTCTAACTCCTGTCGGTATTGATTGCGGTGCGGGTTTAAAGCGCTGCGGCATCGGTCTCGCCGGTGCGGATGCGCACGGCGTGATCCAGACCGAAGACAAAGATTTTGCCGTCGCCGATCTGTCCGGTTTTCGCAGCACCGGTGATGGCGGTGACAACCTTGTCGACCTGGTTGGCTGCCACTGCGACCTCCACCTTGATCTTCGGGAGGAAGCTCACCGCATACTCAGCACCACGGTAGATTTCCGTGTGGCCCTTTTGACGCCCGTATCCTTTGACCTCGGTAACAGTCAGTCCTTGCACGCCTATGGAGGTCAGGGCGTCGCGGACCTCGTCGAGCTTGAAAGGTTTAATGATGGCCATGACGATTTTCATGGATTCGATCCCCGCTTGAGAGCCCGTTTTACGTTACGCAGTGCGGGCGGTTTCACTGAGCCGGACCCCCGAAGCTTGCTTCGCAGGCATGACCGGGCAAATAGAATCAAACGCCGTGCCAGATGGCCGCGGAGGCTCTATCCGGCTGATTCGATAGCCGAAATTCGCTAAGCCAAAGGACCACGGGAATACCACTGCGGGCCGGTGCCCAATGTAACGCCAAGGCCAAGAGGGCCTGCACAATAATTAGACAGAGAAAAGGCGGTTGTCTAAATACGCGGCGGCTGACGGGCCGCCGCGTTTATTTTTGAGTCACTTTTGGCAAATCTGTCCGCTCCTTATTGGAGAGTCCCGGCTTGGCGCTACTGCAACGCCTCGCCGTGCTGGGTGACGTCGAGGCCCACGATCTCGCCCTCGTGGCGCACCCGAAGCGGTATCATTGTCCCGACGGCCTTGAGGATCACGGAGGTCACGGCGCCGGACCACAGCAGCGTGACGGCGATTCCATAAAGCTGCGACACTACCAAATTCGCGCATGCGAGTGCGCACGCGGCCGCGGCAAGGCGGAGTGCCCGTGTCATCTTCAGTGCCACGATTTGTTTGGCTTAAAGCGCGTCGACGTCGGTTTCGCCGGTGCGAATGCGCACGGCTCGCTCGATCGGCGTAACGAGAATTTTCCCGTCGCCGATCTGGCCGGTCTTGGCGGAGGCGGTGATCGCGTCCACGACCTGGTCGATCTGCTCGCTGGAGACTGCGACTTCAATGCGCAGCTTGGGCAAAAAATTCACGGCGTATTCGGCGCCGCGGTAGATTTCCATATGACCCTTTTGCCGCCCGAAACCTTTGACTTCCGTCACGGTCATGCCGTGCACGCCGATGGCGGTAAGGGCGTCGCGGACCTCCTCCAGCTTGAATGGTTTTATAACGGCGATAACGAGCTTCATGACGTAATCCTTCCCGGCAGGGATTTGTCTTTGTTACTATGACAGCGGGAGAATAAGCAGAAAAACTGCCGCGCCAACAGGCAGATAGGCCCGACCTCTATCCATACACCGGGGAAATTCGCGGTTCCGCCGGATTCTCAGGGCTTTGCGGCGTCTTGCGCGAGGCCGAGGTCCTTTATGACCTGGGGCAGCACGGCGCGGGCCCGGGTGGCGGTCATTCCGGGCGTGATGCGGGGGTCGTAGAGCAGCGTCAGCAGTGCGCGGTCGTAGAGCGACAGATAGCCGACCATGCGTTTCTGGTTCAGCGTCGTCCAGGGATTGCGCTGGTCGTGATTCGACAGGCCGAAAGCGTGCAGCATCTCGTGATAGGCGCAGTCAAGAAAGACATCGTCGCCTTTGTCGACGATGATGAAGGACACCGAGCGCAGGATCTCGCCTTCGGTGCTCGACTTCACGCTGGTCATGCATTGCGGGTCGGTGCGCGCGACGAAGGTGCGGGTGATCTTGATGCCGAACGCGGCCTGCAGCGCCGACTTGAAGTCCTTTTCGTCGATCAGCCGGACCTCTATGTCGTGCGGCGCCGTCGTGGCGGCCGCCACACTTATGCGCAGATTGGGGACCTTGCGGCCATATTCTTCGACCACTCGCACCATGGCGGCGCTGCGTTCGACGCTGCCGCCGGTGACGACGTTGACATGGATCGGATGGTCGAAGCGACGGATGCCGCGCGGCCGCGCACCGATCCGCAGATCGGAGCCGAAGGCCAGCACCAGGAATCCGCGCTCAAGTTCGGTGGTGGAGAAGCGGGTGAATTCGGGCGGCGCGCCGGGGAAAGCGCCCGCCGGCGCCGGTTGCCGGCCGGAGGCGGCCTGCGCACCCGTCAAGGCTGAGATCAGGAAGATGAATGCAGCGAATGATCGCTTCATAGGGTTTATGGGAACTTACGTTCCCCGCCGCTCGCGCACGAGACCTTCCTGCGCTACCGATGCAACAAGAGTGCCGTCGCGCTTGAATATAAGGCCGCGGCCGAAGCCGCGCGAGCCGTGCAGGTTCGGCGAATCCTGCGCATAGAGCAGCCACTCGTCGGCGCGGAACGGCCGGTGCAGCCAGAGCGCATGGTCGAGGCTCGCCGCCATGAATTCCTTCTCGAACAAGGTGCGGCCGTGGGGCACCAATGCGGTGTCGAGCAGTCCCATATCGGACGCATAGGCTAGCACGCAGCGATGGATTGCCGGATCGTCGGGCAGTGGGCTGGTGGTCTTGATCCAGACATTGAAACGGCCGTCCGGATATTTCTTGCCGAGATAACGTTCGAACTCGACCGGCCGCAACTCGATCGGCCGCTCGCGCTCGTAATAGCGCCGTACCGGGTCGGGCATGGTCGGCAAGATACTCTGGCGCGCCTCGGTTTCGCTCGGCAGCGATTCGGGTCCCGGCACGTCCGGCATTTTGGCCTGGTGGTCGTGGATAGCGGCTTCGTCGGTATGGAACGACACGAGCATCGAAAATATCGGATGGCCGTGTTGGCGGGCGGTGACGCGGCGGGTAGTGAAGCTTTTGCCGTCGCGCATGCGGTCGACGTCATAGATGATCGGGACCTTGGGATCGCCCGGCAGCAGGAAATAGGCATGCATCGAATGCGGCGGCCGGCTGACCTCAACCGTTCTCACGGCGGCAACCAGCGCCTGGCCGACCACCTGGCCGCCGAACACCCGCTGCCAGCCCACTTGCGGCGAACGGCCGCGGAATAGATTGAGGTCCAGTTCTTCGAGATCGAGGATGGACAGCAGTTCCTGGACGGCGGCGGACATTGGGTGGGTTCGATGCTATGTTTGACGAAACGTTCGCTAATCCGGCCATAAGAGGGCCATTTGCTGACAGACAATATCTACCACGCGCTTGCATCCTTTCCGAAGCTAAAAAGACAGTTCGCGCGCGCGGTGCGCCGGCTGCCGCACCGCCGCCGGACCGTCGATATGCGCGGTCAGCAACTGTCGATCGATCCCTCCGAAAGCTCGGGTTTTTATCTCTACTACGAGCGCGAATACGACGATCAGATTTTCAATTTTCTCAATTCGATAATCGGCCGCTACGTCGTCGCGCTTGATATCGGCGCCAACATCGGCGTCTACACCTGCTATCTCGCCGCGCGAGTACCACAGGTGATCGCCTTCGAACCGGATCCGGCTGTGTGCGCCTGGCTGAGGAGCAACCTGGCGCTCAACCGTTTGAACAACGTTACCGTTCATCAAGCTTGCGTCGGCCGGGAGAAGGGCATGGTGAAGTTTTTCAGCGCGGAAGATCGCAACAGCGGCATCGGCAGCATGATCGACGCGCCGGGCGCGAGCCGGGAAATGCCTTGCGTTTGCCTGGACGATCTATTCCAGCCGCCCTTCGGCCCTTGCCTGATCAAGTTGGACATCGAAGGGGCCGAGTGGCTGGCGCTGCAAGGGGCTCGTCGGTTGCTGAGCGCGCCTGACGTCTCCGTCGATATCTTGATGGAAGTTCATCCCGAGCAGTTGCAGAAGGCCGGTGTAAGTCTGCACGATCTGCATGCGCTGCTGGCACAGATGGGCTATCAGATCTTCGGCATCGGAACGGGCGGCCTTATTCCTTTACCGCCGCAGGCGCGGGGTGAGCGCTTCTGGTGGGCGACGCGGTCTCCAGTTCAGTCCAATAGTCGCCCACGCTAGCGGCCCGCGGGAATGCGAATGGCGAAGCAAGAGAAATGCGATCTGGTCATCGGCGGCGCCGGCTTTGCCGGGCTGGCGCTTGGCATCGCGTTGCGCCAGGGCTTGGGCGATGCGTTCTCGGTGACGGTGATCGATCCGGCGCTTGCGGAGGAGAAGTCGAAAGACCCGCGCGCCTCCGCGATCGCGGCCGCCGCGCGCCGGCTGTTCGACGCGATCGGGGTCTGGGACGTAGTCGCGGCCGAGGCGCAGCCGATTCTCGACATGACGGTGACCGACTCGAAACTCGACGACGCGGTGCGCCCGACATTTTTGACCTTTGGCGGCGAGGTCGAGGAGGGCGAGGCTTTCGCGCACATGATCGAGAACCGGCATCTGATCGATGCGCTGGTGGCGAAGGCGAAAGAGCTCGGTGTCGGTTTGCGCGCCGGCGCCGTCAGCGGCTTCGAGCATACCGCGCGAGGCATCGACGTTACGCTTGCCGACGGCGAGACGATTACCGCGCGGCTCCTGGTCGGCGCCGACGGCGCACGCTCGAAGATTCGCGAGACCGCCGGCATCGCGACTCACGGCTGGAACTACGATCAGTCGGCCATCGTCACCACGGTGGCGCATGAGCGCGACCATAACGGCCGCGCCGAGGAGCACTTCCTGCCGTCCGGACCGTTCGCGATTCTGCCGCTGACGGGAAAGCGCGTGTCGATCGTATGGACCGAGACGTCAAAGGAAGCGGAGCGCATGGTCGCGCTGCCGGACGAGGAATTCCATGCCGAGCTGGAAAAGCGCTTCGGGTTTCATCTCGGCGATCTGAAAGTGACGGCCAAGCCCCGAGCGTTTCCGCTCGGCCTGTTCACGGCGCGCGAGTTCATCGCCGAACGGCTGGCGCTGGTCGGCGATGCGGCGCACGTCATTCATCCTATCGCGGGCCAGGGCTTGAACATGGGCTTGCGCGATGTCGCGGCCTTGGCCGAAGCGATTGCCGACGCGGCGCGGCTCGGGCTCGATATCGGCTCGCACGACGTGCTGACGCGCTATCAACGCTGGCGGCGTTTCGACACGATGACCATGGGTGTCGCCACCGACGGGTTGAACCGCCTGTTCTCCAACGGCAACGACGTGCTGCGGCTGGCGCGCGACGTCGGCCTCGGCGTGGTCGAGCGCATCCCTGCGCTCAAGCGTGTGTTCATCCGTGAGGCCGCCGGTTTCGCCGGCGACGTGCCGAAGCTGATGAAGGGCGAGGCGCTTTAGCTCAGCGGGATGCTGCCGACGTGGTCGTGGAACGACTTGCGCTTGGAGAGCGCGGCGAACCAGCGTTCGAGGTTCGGCGTTGCCGGGCGGCCAGGCACCAGTTGCCGGTAGCGGTAGCACATCACGCCAACAGGAATGTCGCCGTAGGAGAATGATGGGCCGGCGAGGTATTCGGTCTTGCCAAGCTGCTTGTCGACGATGAGCATGCATTCGGTGGTCTTGTCTTGCGATGCCTTGATCGCGGCGTGGTCGCGCTTGTCTTCCGGCGTTCGGATCAGGCCCCAGAAGCTGGCGAAGATCGCCGGCGCCACGACCGACAACTGCCAATCCATCCACTGGCTGGCGAGACCGCGTTGCTTGGGATCCTTCGGCTCGAGCACGCCGCTCTTGTCATGCTTGTTGGCGAGATAGCGCGCGATGGAATTCGATTCCCACAAGGTGAAGCCGTCTTCTTCTTCGAGTGTCGGCACCAGGCCGTTCGGGTTCATCGCCAGATACGGCGCTTCTTTGTTCTTGCCGAAGGCGCCGCCGACGTCGATGCGCTGATGCTCGAGCCCCAATTCGCCCACCGCCCACATCGCCTTCTGCACGTTGGACGAAGTGTTGCGGCCCCAGATTTTGATCATTTGTGCTTCCTTCCCAGTCTCTTTTCGCTCGTTGGTAGACGGATAAACGCTACTCCAGCCGCCGTGCTTCTTCCGGCAGCATGATCGGAATGCCGTCGCGGATCGGATAGGCGAGCTTGGCCTTGCGCGACACCAGTTCCTGTTTTCCGGCGTCGTATTCCAGCGGACCTTTGGTCAGCGGGCAGACTAATATCTCCAGCAGCTTCGGATCGACGCTGCCTTCGGGCCGTTCGGTGGCGGGCATGAGGCGCTTCCTTCGTCATGCCCGGCTTTATGCCGGGCATCCACGTCTTTGCGCCATACTGTAAAGACGTGGATGGCACACGCAACTCGGGCTTGCCCGAGTTGCGTAAGTTATTGATCTTGCCGCAAGTCGGGCCATGACGGATAATTACTGCAACTGCGGCTCGCCTTCGATGTTCTTCTTGGCGAGTTCGATTTCGGTGATTGCAACCAGCAGTTCGGCGCGGGATTTCAGGTCGGGCGCTTCCAGCAGCGCCTGCTTTTCCGCCGGGCCGTACGGCGACATCATCGACAGCGCGTTGACGAGTGCCTCGTTCGGCGCCTTGTCGATATCTTCCCAATCGGCCTTTAGGTCGTTGGCCTTCATGAAATCCTTGAGTGCGTCCAGCAGCGCCTTGCGGTCGACCGCTTCTTCGCCTTTGCGTGCGACGAAATCGTCGGCGAAGGGCGCGAAGGTGACGCGGCATTGCCGGTAGGCGGTGTTGGCGGTGAGTTCTTCTTCGATGCGGAAACGCGCCACGCCGGTCAGTTCGAGCAGGTAACGGCCGTCGCCGCTCTCGGCCAACTGCGTGATGCGGCCGGCGCAGCCGGTCTTGTACAACGGCGGCTTGTTAGGGGGGCCGCTATGCGCGGGGTCAGGTTGGATCATGCCGATCAGCCGGTGACCGTCGCGCAGCGCGTCGTCGATCATCGCTATGTAGCGCGGCTCGAAAATATTCAGCGGCATCTGCCCGCGCGGCAACAGCAACGCGCCCGGCAGCGGAAACACGGGGATCACACCCGGCAGGTCGATCGGTCCGCGATATTCGGCGTTCATCGGCATGGGCATCACCTCCACCCTCATCCTGAGGAGCATCGCGAAGCGATGCGTCTCGAAGGATGGGGCGGCCTCGTGCTTCGAGACGCGCTCCTTCGGAGCGCTCCTCAGCATGAGGCCGACTTACGAAAACAAAATCGACGACAGCCGCTTGCGGCCGTCCAGCGTGGCTTCGTCGGTCGGACCCCAGGCCTCGAAGAACTGCACCAACTGCTTGCGGGCGCCGTCCTCGTTCCATTTGCGGTCGCGCTTGACGATGGCGAGCAGATGATCGGCCGCCTCGGCGCGTTTTGCCGGCGCCGTTGAGCGCGACGGCGAGATCGAAGCGCGCCTGATGATCGAGCGGGTTTGCGGCGACTTTTTGCTGCAACTCGTCGATCGGGCCGAGGGCCTTGGCCTGCTCGGCGAGTTCCAGCGCGGCGCGCGCTGCGGCGACTGCGCTGTCGTTGGCTTTCGCTTCCGGCACCAGCGCCAGCGTCTTCTTGGCCTGCTCGATATTGCCGGTGGCGAGATAGCAGCGCGACAGGCCCGCCAGCGCGGCGATGTTGCTCGAGTCCTGCTGCAATAATTGTGCGTAGATGTCGGCGGCATCGGCGGCATTGCCGCCGGCCAGTGCTTCGTCGGCGAGTCTCAGGAAATCCGGCTCGTCGCTAGCGACCTTGCCCTTGGTCAGCCGCTCCAGGAACTGCACGACCTGGCTTTCCGGCAACGCGCCCATGAAGCCGTCGACCGGCTGGCCGTTGGAGAAGGCGATGACGGCCGGGATCGACTGGATGCCCATCTGGCCGGGGATCGACGGATGGTCGTCGATATTCATCTTGACCAGCTTGACCTTGCCCTTGGTCGCCTTGACCGCCTTTTCCAGGATCGGCGTGAGTTGCTTGCAGGGTCCGCACCACGGCGCCCAGAAATCCACCAGCACCGGCTGGCGCTTGGATTCCTCGATGACGTCTTTGACGAAGCCTTGCGTGGTCGTGTCCTTGACCGCGTCAACCGGCGCCGCCGCTATTACCCCCGCCGCTATCCAGCATGTTTCCCCGCTCGTATGACGCTCTATAACCCCGGATCGTGCCTGGCCCGGTTGCGCCCCGATTAATCGTGCCTGGCCCGGTTGCGCCCCGATTAAATGGGTTATCCGCCCGGCGAATGCAATCGTCAGGAAGCCTCGGACGGCGTCCCGGAGACCCGCTCGATCCGCGGCATATGGCCGGTGGATTCGAGAAATTTCACCAGGTCGCCGCGCGCGATCGAGGTGGTCATGGTGTTGACCAAAGGGTGATAATTGAGCGTCTCGTGTTCCATCATCGGAGTATCCAGCACCACGGTCACGCGGCTTTCGGTGTCGTTAATGGCGCCGAACGGCGTCACCGCGCCGGGCACCACGCCCCAGACCTCGCGCAGCAGATCGGCGGAACCGAATGAAAACCGCCCGTTGGCCCCAAGCACCCGGTGCAGACTCTTGAGGTCGATTTCGGCGTCTTCCAGCGCCACGACCAGATACAGCATGTTCTTTTTGTCGCGCAAAAACAGGTTTTTGGTGTGGCCGCCGGGGACTTCCCCGCGAAGTTTCGAAGCCTGCTCGACGGTGAATACCGGCGGGTGCTTGGCCGTCCGATGTGCGATGCCGAGGGCATCCAGCGCGGCGAACAGTTCGTCGGGGGTTTTAGCCATGTGTGCAACATTCCAGCTTGGAGTGGTGTTAGTATCGCAAACCGCCATCATGCGCCGGGAACCATGAGGTCGAAAATGCTGCGAATTATGTTGGCCACGGGACTTTTCATCGCCGCGCTGGGGCTCGATCCTCGGCCTGCGGCAGCCTATGAGGCCGAAGGGCCGTGGTGTTCGACGGTAACCGTCGGCCATGGCGGCATCGCGAAGGACTGCCATTTCCGCACCTTTGAGGAATGCGCACCGACCGTTTTGGCCGGCAATCGTGGCTTTTGCGGCCAAAATCCGGGCTGGGCGGGCTGGTATGCCCAGCCGGAACCGCGCCCCCGCCACCACAAGCGTCACGTCGCGCAATAGTCGCCGCCGCCTGAGGGCCATAGTTGCAATTGCCCCGCTGTATTGGCTATAGGAACGGCTTGGCGGCCGATATCGCTTTTATCGGTCAAATATCTAATGGATGCGGGTGTAGCTCAGGGGTAGAGCACGACCTTGCCAAGGTCGGGGTCGAGGGTTCGAATCCCTTCGCCCGCTCCAACCATCGCGCCTTCGGCGCTTCGGTTGGCAAGGCAATTTTTCGTGGCTGAAATGAAGCCTTTTAACGCTTCGCGCGTATCTCCCGTAGGGCTGGCCCAAATGGAGAATGGCATGCAGCACATCAAGACCATCGCTCTCGCCGCCGTACTGACGCTCGTCGCCGGCGCAGCTTTGGCGTCGCAAGGCCCGGGTGTCTCGCAGGGCACCGCCGGCCCGCTGGCGCAATGGATGGCTTTCGTCTGCTTCATCGGCTTTGCCACGCTCGGCGTGGTGTTCTCGCAGTGGGATGACGGTACCTACGGCGACTTCTAAGACGCCGTCGGCTAACACGTTCGTCCAAGTGTGGCAGTCTGCGATGGGCGCAGCGTCGCGCCCCCGGCACTGGCACCCATGAGCGCAATATTCGGCATTCTTCGCTTCGATAGCGGCGCCGTCGCCCCGCGCGATCTCGAGCGCATGGCGAACACATTGGCGCATCGGGGACCGGATGGCCGCAAACTCATGACCTCCGGTCATGTCGGGCTCGGCCACTGCCTGATGCGGGTCAACAACGAAGACCTGTTCGAAGCGCAAACCGCTTTACGACCGTGAAGCCGACCTGACGCTGGTCGCGGATTGCCGCATCGACAATCGCGAGGAGCTTGCCGCGGCATTCGCATTGAAGCGGCGGCGTTGCGCGACATGCCCGACAGCGCCTTGATCCTGCGTGCCTACAAACAATGGGGCGAGGATTGCGCCGAACATCTGCTCGGCGACTTTGCATTCGCATGTGGGACGGACGCCTTAAGAAGCTTCTGCTCGCGCGCGACCCGATGGGCCCGCGGCCGATCTTCTATAGTTTGCAGCCCGGCTTTCTTGCCTTCGCCACCGAGATCAAGGCGCTCTGGACCGTTCCGGATGTGCCGCGCGTCATTCCCGATGTCGCCGTCGGCTATCGGCTGATGGCCTATCCCGAGCGTCCGCCGGGCGGCACCATCTTCGAAGGCATTCTGGGTTTGCCCGGCGCAGCGGTGATGACGGTTACCGCCGGCGGCGCGGTGGCATCGCGGCGGTATTGGCTGCCGCATGCCGATCCGGCGCATGAAGGGCGCGACGAGGCCTATTACGTTGCGACCTACCGCGCATTGCTCGCGGAGGCGGTCGCCTGCTGCTTGCGGCGGACTTTGCAGCCGGCCGCATTATTGCTGAGCGGCGGCTACGACAGCACGGCGATTGCAGGACTCGCGGGTCCTATACTCGCGCCACAAGGACGCAAGCTGATTGCGCTCTCGGCGGTCTTGCCCGAAGATTATAAAGGCCCCTTGCGCGATGTCCGGCGCTGGGTCGAGATGTGCCGCCGCGCCATGCCGCATCTCGACGTGCGCTATTTCGTTCGGCAAGACGAAACGATCCTGACCGATCTCGAACGTTTCTTTGCCTGCGGCGACCGGCCGGCGTCGCTCGTTCACCACGTGCGCGCCGGGCTTTACAATATGGCCGTTGCCGCCGGCGCTCGCGTGGTCATGGACGGCGTCGGCAGCGATTACACGATTAGTCCACGCGCGCCGGGCGCGCTCGCGCGCATGTTGCGCAAGGGCCGGCTTGGCCAATTCATTCGCGAGGCCCGCGCACGTTCGCGGGTTACCGGCCGTCCGCTATGGCGAATCTTGGGCAGCGTGTTCAAGTCGCTGATTTCCCGCGCCGCCGATGCGTGCGATGCGCAACATTCGCCGCGGCGGCGAACCGCCATGGGCGGCGGCGGCGCTGGCGCCTGAATTCGGCAAGGCGCTGTTGGCCGACGGCACGATCGATCCGGCAATGTTGCGCGGCGCGCCACGCGATATCAGCCGGACGCGCACGGAATTATTGCGGGTGCTACGCTGGCAAAGCGATGCCGCCAACGCGCCCGGCACCGCGACCGCGGCGTCTTACGGTCTCGAAGTCGCCATGCCGTTTCACGACAAACGCATCATCGAATTCGGCCTTGCCATTCCCGAAGGCCTCTACGTCAGGGACGGACGCTCGCGCTATTTGGCCTGCAAAGCGTTGGCGGACATTTATCCGAGCGAGTTTCAGACTCGCGATCCGTATCCCAACGATTCGCTCGATCCGGATTTCAACACCATGATTGACTCAATCCGGCCCGAACTCATGACGGAGGTGAAGCGGATGGCGGACAGCGAGACATTGTCGCGCTATGTCGACTTCAACGAGGTCTACGGCCGCCTCGCCAGCGGTCGCGCCGCCACAAACCCGACGGCCAAGCGTCGGCTGGTGTTCGCGGTGCGCGATATTGATTGCGCGGTATGTAGAGTGGTTCACACGCGCCAATCGCTAGGCGCAAAGCCGTCAGCTATAGTTGAAGCCGCTGTGGACACTTTCGGGCGTACCGCCGCTCTTGGCCTCGGCGCGCCCGGCGTCGGCCGATTCGATCACGCGCGGTGTCGCCCAGCATTTGCGCTTTGCGATCGGGGCTTCGTTCAACGATTGAAAGCGATTGCCGTCCGGGCCGTCCAATTCCAACATGATCACTCCGATATGCCTGACGTGGAGACTTAGCCGGAAACTCGCCGGTCTCCCAGTCGATTTGTGAATGGTTCGGTTTTTTCGCCGGCCGGTTGCGCTCTTGGCGCATGCTACCGCCCGACGCCCTCCGATGCTTCAATACCCCGCCGCCAGCGCGCCGCGCGTGCGCGTATCGGCGGCGCCGACGTAGCCGTTAGGCGTCACTTGAATGGAATTCGCCGCGGTGCCGGGCCGCGATGGCGTGATCTTGTGGCCGCGCGCCTGCAAGGCGGCAAGCAAAGCGGGATCGAACCCCGGTTCGACGAACACGTCTTCCGGCTGCCATTGCTGATGCAGGCGCGGCGCGCTGACCGCTTGGGCGATCGGCATTTTGAAATCGATGACGTTGCTGATGATCTGCAGCACCGCAGTGATGATGCGGCTGCCGCCGGGCGAGCCGGTGACCAGAAACGGCTTGCCGTCTTTCAGCACGATGGTCGGCGCCATCGACGACAAAGGCCGCCTGCCCGGACCCGGCAGATTGGCGTTGAAGCCGACGAGTCCATAGGCGTTCGCGGCGCCGGGCTTGGCGGTGAAATCGTCGAGCTCGTTGTTGAGCAACACGCCGGTGCCGTCGGCGACCAGGCCGAGGCCATAGGAGAAATTCAGCGTATAGGTGTTCGACACCGCATTGCCGTCGCGGTCGATGATGGAAAAATGCGTGGTGTTCTTGCCTTCGTAGTCGGCGGCCTTGCCCGGCCTTATGTCGGCTGCGGGCGTCGCGTTGTCGCCGATGGCGGTGCGCAACGACGCGGCATACTCCTTTGACGTCAGACCGGCGATCGGCATTTTCACGGCGTCGGGGTCGCCCATGAACGCGGCGCGGTCGGCGTAGGCGCGCTTCATGGTCTCGATCATGACATGTGTCGCCTGCTCGCGGCCAAGCTTGGCGAGGTCATAGCCCTCCAGGATGTTCAGCATCTCGATCAGATGCACGCCGCCGGACGAAGGCGGCGGCATGGAGAGGATTGTATAGCCGCGATAGGTGCCGCGCACGACGGGGCCGTTCGATGGCCTGATAATTTTTCAGATCGTCGGCGGTCATAATGCCGCCGGCTTTCGCGACCGCCGCGGCGATCCGCGTTGCGATGCGGCCCTGATAAAATGCGCCCGTACCTTCGCGCGCGATCGATTGCAGCGTGTCGGCGAGATCGAACTGGATCAGCCGGTCGCCTTCCTCCAGCGCCTCGCCGCCGTTCTTGAGCAGAATTCCCGACGTCGACGGCCAGCGCGCCAGCCGCTCGCGGGCACGCGGCAGAGAGTCGGCGGTATCGTCCTCGACGGGGAAGCCCTTCGCAAGCGCGAGGTCGAGAAGGAAAACGGCAATGTCGACGAGGCCTTCAAGACCGCGGCGAAGGTGATCGAGGCCGAATACGAATGGCCGTTCCAGTCGCATGCCAGCATGGGCCCGGCTTGCGCGCTGGTCGAGATCAAAGACGGCAACGTGACGTGCTGGAGCGGCACGCAGAAGTCGCACTTTGTGCAGCAGGGCCTCGCCGCCGTGCTGAAAATGCCGGTCGAGAATGTCCGCGTCATCTACACGGCGGGCCCCGGCTCCTATGGCCGCAACGATGCCGACGACTGCGCAATGGACGCGGCCGTGCTCGCCAAGGCCACCGGCCGGCCGGTGCGGCTGCAATACATGCGCGACCAGGGCACGGGCTGGGATCCGAAAGGTCCGGCCTCGACGCACAAGGCGCGCGTGGCCCTGGATGCCTTCGGCAAGGTCACGGCCTACGAGTTCTCCAGCAAGGCGTTCTCGCGCGTCGATGTCGACACCAATGGCGGCAAGCCGCAGGACACATTGGCCGGGCAAACGCTCGGCGTCGCGCTGAAATCCGGCGACGGTTTCGGCGTGCCGGCGGAATCCTACGCCTTCGACAACAAGCGGTTATCGTGGGAGACCGTGCCGCCGCTCCTGGACCGCGCCTCGCCGTTGCGCGGCGCGCATTTGCGCGATCCGGTCGGACCGCAGATTCATTTCGCCAGCGAATCCTTCATGGACGAAGTGGCGGCGGCGGTGAATGCCGACCCGATCGAATTCCGGCTGCGCTACATCACCGAGAAGCGCGACGTCGCCGTCATCAAGGCGGCGGCCGAGAAGGCCAAGTGGGATACGCGGCCGTCGCCGCGCCGCGACCAGACCGGCAGCAAAGTGTCGGGCCGCGGCATCGCCTATTCGCAACGCAACGGCACCCGCGTGGCGATCGTGGCGGAGGTCGACGTCGACCGCGCCACCGGCAAGATTTTCGCGCGCAAGTTCACTGTGGCGCATGACTGCGGGCAGATCATCAACCCGGACGGGCTGGTGAAATGCGTCGAAGGCAACATCGTGCAGGGCGTTTCCCGCACCTTGTGGGAAGAGGTGACCTTCGACCGCAAGGCGGTGACCAGCGTCGATTGGATCAGCTACCCGATCCTCGACATCACCGAGACGCCGGGCGAGGTCAATGTCGTGCTGATCGACCATCCGGAGATCGCGCCGTCGGGCGCCGGCGAACCGTCGATCCGCCCGGTGGCGGCGGCGATTGCCAACGCCATCTTCGACGCCACCGGCGTGCGCATCCGCCGGGTGCCGTTCTCGCCGGAGCGGGTCAAGGCGGCGTTGTCGTAACGGCACTGGATCCACACGCCGAGCCTCTCTCGGCCTCATCCTGAGGAGCGCTCCGGAGGAGCGCGTCTCGAAGGATGGAGGCCGCCCCATCCTTCGAGACGGGCGCAAGCGCGCCCTCCTCAGATGAGTGCGGATAAATGCGCCGCACCCCGGCACCCCGCGCCCGATTGACGGCGTTCCGGGCCCCCTATAGACATTTCCCCATTAAAATAGAACGCTGGTTCAAGAAAATAGAACGAGGGGAAACGATGCGCGCCATTCATGCCGCTATTGCCTTGGCCGTTGCGATGGTCGCGCTGCCGGGCCTTGCCAAGGCCGAGACTTATCCGTCACGGCCGGTCCGCGTCATCGTGCCCTTCACCGCGGGCGGCGGCACCGACCTGATCGCGCGAACGCTGGCGCAGAAACTCCAGGACGGCCTCGGCCAGCCTTTCGTCGTCGAAAATCGCGGCGGCGCTGGCGGCAATCTCGGCACCGATCTGGCCGCCAAGGCGACCAACGACGGCTACACGCTGCTGCTCGGTTACAACAGCAATTTCTCGATCAGCCCGTTCCTCTATTCCAACTTGAACTACAAGCCGTTGACCGACTTCGAGCCGATTTCGCTGGTGGCGGTGGCGACCAATTTGATGGTCGCGCACCCGTCGGTCGGCGTATCGAACCTGAAAGAGTTGCAGGCGCTGGCGAAGACCCGCGACAAGAAATTCAACTATTCGTCGGCCGGTGTCGGCACCGTGGGCCATCTTACCGTCGAAATGTTCAAGAGCGTCGCCGGCGTCGACTTCATCCACGTGCCGTACAAGGGCGTCAGCTCGGCGATGGCCGATTTGTTGGCCGGCCGCGTCGAGCTATACGCCGGCTCGCCGGCGTTGCTGATGCCTTATGTGCGTTCCGGCGCGCTCAAGCCGCTCGGCGTGTCGAGCGCGACACGCGATCCGGGCCTCAACGATATTCCGACCTTTGTCGAGCAAGGCTACAACGTCGAAGCGCTGGCGTGGTTCGGACTGCTGGCGCCCGCCGGCACGCCGAAGGACATCGTGCAGAAGCTCAACGCCGAAACCGTGAAGGCGTTGAAATCGCCGGAAGTCATCAAGACCTACGGCGATATCGGCTATACTGTGCAGTCGAATTCGCCTGAGGAATACACCGCCTTCATCAAGACGGACTACGAAAAGTGGAAGAAGGTGATTGCGGATACCGGCATCAAGATCGAGTAGTTGCGCGACACGAGCAATATTTCAAGGAGACGCAGGATGAGCGGCGCGTTCAAGATCACGCGGATCGAAACCATTCCGCTGCATGTGCCGTTCAAGGTCATGTACCAGTTCGCGGCCGGCCCGCGGCCTTACGTCGAAGTGCTACTGGTGAAGCTGCACACCGACGAAGGCATTTTCGGCATCGGCGAGACGCAGGCCTGGCGGCGGCAGGGCAGCGCCACGACGCTGCCGGGCCTGATCAATGCCATCCAGGATCATCTGGCGCCGCACATTATCGGCAAGTCGGCGTTGGACATCTCGGCGATCATGCATCCGCTCGATGCGGCGCTGGATCACAGTCTCTACGCCCAGGCGGCGATTTCCGACGCGCTGTACGACCTCAAGGGCAAGGCGCTCGGCGTCCCGGTCTACGAATTGCTCGGCGGCAAGTGCCGCGATGCGATTCCGTGCTGCGCGGTGCTGACCATCAAGAAGGAAGTCAAAGCCTCGGTCGAGAACGCGCAAGCCTGGTACGACCGCGGTTTCCGCACCTTCACCATCAAGGTCGGCATCGACGCCGAGGCGGACTACGTCAACGTCAAGGCGCTGCGCGAGCATTTCGGCAACAAGGCCAGCCTGCGCGTCGACGCCAATGCCGGCATGGAATTCGACGACGCGCTGGCGCTGCTGACGCGGCTCGAGCCGTTCTTCCTCGACGGCGCCGAGCAGCCGGTCGGTCTGTGGGATATCGACGGCCTCGCCGAACTGACGCGCCGCGTGAAAATTCCGATCATCGCCGACGAGTCGGTCTCGGACGGTCACGGCCTGATCGACATCATCAAGCGGCGCGCCGCCACCGGCGTGCAGAGCAAAGAGGCCAAGCACGGCGGCATCTGGCACATCCAGAAATTGTGGACGATAGCCGAAGCCGCCGGCATGCGCATCTATCCGGGCAATCATCCGGCCGTCAGCGTCGCCACCGCGGGCGTTGCGCATATGGCGGCGGCGTGGCCCGGACATTTGTGCGAAGGGCCGTTTGCCTACGGTGTTTCAGGCGACCTGACCGACGATGTCGTGACCGAACCGCTGTCGCCGCTAGGCAACGCGGTGCCTGTACCGACGGGGCCGGGCCTGGGCGTGATGCTGGACGACGACAAAATCGCGAAGCTGCGTGTCGACAAGTGACGCGCTCGCTTTAGTGCTTGGCCGCCAGGTTCTTTTCGGCGAACAAAGCATCGAGCGTTATCGAATTTGGGCAGAACTCGTGGAAATGCTCGGGCCGCGGCACCGTGCGCGAGTTCGCTCTTGCAGCGTCCCTTGTCGGTGCAACTGATGCATAGGCGCTGCAGGTCGCGCATCACCAGCGGATCGCGGGTGGCGAGTTCCTTGGCATCGACTTTCAGCGCCACCAGCATTTTCTGGAGCAGATCGGCGGCGTGCGGTCCCTTGTTGACCATCTCGCGCAGCTCAAAGGTCGAGACGCCGAGATCCTTGGCGATCTGGCCGACTTCATCGGCGCTGCAACGGCCGAGATCGCTCATGCCGCCGAGCGCTTCGCGGTAACGGCTGACCCAGTCGGCGATGGAATTGAGGACCATTTGGACAACCGGATAATTGGTGTCCTGCGCAACTTCACGGTCGGGCATGGCATGCTCCCTTGGCATGAAACGAATGCTTTATTTGGCAGCACACCCGGAACCGCGCCTTGATATGGCTCAAACTCGCCTTTGACGTGAATCAACGCCATCCGCAGGGAGTTTCGGCACTGTGCCGTCGCATCAGGAGAACCGGCCGATGCGGGCATTCGAAGAAATCAAAGCAGTGATCGACCGTTTTATGGCGAGGTTCGCGGCATCGCGGCGGGCGAGCAAATTTACCTGCGGCGATTGCGACCGCAGCGAACGCTGCGGATTGCCGCCGCACGCCGATTGCGCCGCGAAAGCGGCCCAGCTTGCGCAAGAAGACGGCGATCACAAGCGCGGCTACGCCTATTACAAGGCGGTCTGGCCGCGCTGAATTATCTGGCCGCTTTGGGGAAACTCAGGCCGGCGTCATATCCAAAACATCGCGCACCTTGGCCGCGAGTTCGGCATAGGTAAACGGCTTGGTGATGAGCTGGACGCCGGGATCGAGGCGGCCGTGATGCACGATGGCGTTGCGCGCATAGCCGGTCGTGAACAGAACCTTGATGTCGGGACGCAGCGCCTTTGCGCGTGTTGCGGTTTGTGCGCCGGTCCAGCCGCCGGGCAGCACGACATCGCTGAATAGCAAATCGACCTTCGTTCGCTGCTCGAGAATGCGCAATGCGGCCGGTCCGTCGGGCGCTTCCAAGACCCGGTAGCCAAGCTCGCGCAAGATATCGACGGAATAGGAACGCACATCCTGGTCGTCCTCGACGACCAGGACGACTTCGTCGCGCGTGCCTTCAGGGGCCAGGAATTCGGCCGTGGCTTCATCGCCGACGTCCTCGCGGAGCAGACGAGGAGATAAATTTTGACCGTCGTGCCTTGGTCCTGCTCCGAATAGATTTTCACGTGTCCGCCGGACTGCTTGACGAAGCCATACACCTGACTCAGGCCCAGTCCGGTGCCTTTGCCGGGCTCCTTAGTCGTAAAGAACGGCTCAAACACCCGCGCGATCGTGACTTTGTCCATGCCGGTGCCGGTGTCCGATACGCAGATGACGACATATTGGCCCGGCGAAACCTCGGCCTGCTTGGAGGCGTAGCCTTCGTCGATATGGGCGTTCGCCGTCTCGATGGTCAGCTTGCCGCCGTTCGGCATGGCGTCGCGCGCGTTGACCGCGAGATTGAGCAACGCGCTTTCGAGCTGGTTCGGGTCGGCATGGGTGCGCCAGACACCGGCGGCCAGCACGGTTTCGATGGCGATCGTTTCGCCGAGCGAACGGTACAGCAGTTCCGACATGCCGTTGACCAGATCGTTGACTTTGATCGGCTTCGGCGCCAATGGCTGCCGGCGCGAAAACGCCAGCAGGCGCTGGGTCAAGGTAGTGGCGCGCCGGGCACCGTTCATCGCGTTGTCGGCGGCGCGCCGCAGCCGCGTCTCCTCAGGCGCCAGATTACGCTGCAAGGTTTCGAGATTGCCGACGATGACCTGGAGCAAATTGTTGAAGTCGTGGGCGACGCCGCCGGTGAGTTGGCCCACGGCTTCCATCTTCTGCGACTGCCGCAATTCCTCTTCCTGTGCGCGCAATTGCGCGGTCCGCTCCTGGACCTGGTGCTCCAAGGTGGCGTTGAGATCGTGCAGCGCCTGCTCGGCGAGCCGTCGTTCGGTGACGTCGACATTGACGCCGATCATGCCGAGAAATTCGCCGTTGGCGCCGAAGCGTGCCGGGCATCGGTCTGCAGCCGGCGGATGGCGCCGTCGGCGCGCCGATAGCGCGCTTCGACGACGAATGGCGTGTGGGTCGCCATAGCACGGCCGAAAGGCTCGTAGAGCGTCGCCGCATCGTCCGGCAGCAGGCTGCTGCTCCAATCGAAGGTTTCGACATCGGCCTCTTTCAAACCCCAAAACTCGCGTTGGGCGCCGTTGAGATAGTCGCACTTCCCGGCTGCGTCGCCCATCCACAGCATGACCGGGGCGTTCTCGGCGACCAGGCGAAAGCGCTGCTCGCTCTCCCGCAACGCGGCTTCGGCCAGCATCAGCTCGGTGAGGTCGTGGCCCTGCACGGAAAATGCCGGTGACCGCGCCGTCGGCGCCAACGATCGGTTGATAGACGAAATCGAGCAGGCGCTCCTCGACTGCGCCGTCCGGAGTCTGCTGGATCAGCGTGCGCACGGCGCGCCCGACATAAGGCTGGCCTCTGGCGTAGACGTTGTTCAGCAGTTCGATGAAGCCCTGGCCGGCGAGTTCGGGCAGCGCTTCGCGCACCGATTTGCCGAGCAATTCGCGGTCGCCGACCAGGTTCATGTAAGACGAGTTGGCAAGCGTGAAGACATGCTCTGGTCCGGTGAGAACCACCATGAAGCCAGGCGCCTGCTCGAATAGGCCTCGAAGCGTCTCCGTCTCCGCGGCCAACTGCCGGTTCACGGCGCTGACGGCTTCGCGTTCCTTTTCGAGGTCGGCGTTGCTGGTGCGCAGCGCGGCCTCGGCGTCGCGCAAGGCGGCTTCCATGCGCACGCGTTCGGTGGTCTCGACCGCGGTGATCAGGACGCCGCCGACGCCTGTCGGCGCGGTCGGGTCTGGGATCGGGCTATAGGAAACGGTGAAGCGAGCCTCTTCCCAACGGTCGCCGTGCCGTTGAACGTTGAGGGGCAGATCTTCCGAAAAGAGCCCAGGGTTCGTGCCGGCGAGAATATCCTCGTGGAGTTGGCCCAGCCGCGGCTGTACTTCGGGCCAGGCTTGGCGGAACGGCAAGCCCAGCGCGGCGGGGTGTTTCTCGCCGAGGATCGGCCGGTAGCCGTCATTGTAGATGAGGACGAAATCCGGGCCGTAGCGCACCGCCATCGGGAAGCCGGATACCAGCATGATGTCGACGATCAGGCGTAGGCTGGGCGGCCAATTTTGGATCGGACCCAGCGGTGTTTTCGACCAATCGTGCGAACGAACGCGAGCCGCCATCTCACCGGCGTAAGGCGGAGCATCGGCTGCAATGGGGAACGACAGAGTCGACATGCGGGCCAATGGATTAGATGCGCTTAATAAAATTAGGCGACCGCGACCGAAAAAGCACTAGCGGATTGGCAATGGAACTTTATTCGCGCCGCTAGGCGACTTCCGCTTTGCTGACTTCCGATGCCGCCGGCGCCTTGGGCTTCGGCAGCCGCATGCGGCAGATCACGCCGGCAGGGGCGAATTCGATTTTCGCCGAGCCGCCGAAGGCGTCGAGGCTCCGCTCGATCAGGTTGCTGCCGAAGCTGCGGCGCGTCGGCGCCGCCACTGCGGGACCTCCGGTTTCGACCCATTCGACCAAGACGTCGTCGCCGCTTGGGCGCCAGGAAATGGTGAGCCGGCCGCCCGGCGCCGACAACGCGCCGTATTTGGCGGCGTTGGTCGCGAGTTCGTGGAACACCAAAGCCAGGATGGTCGGCACCTTGGCGAACAGCAGCAGGGCTTCGCCTTGCAGCGAAATTCGCGAGGAGTCGTAGGGCTCCATTTCCATTTCGAGGATCTGCCGCAGATCGACGCCTTTGCCTTCAGCCCGCACCAGAAAATCGTCGGCAACCGACAGCGCGCGCAGCCGGCCCGAGACGCTATGCCAGATGTCATCATGGCCGCGCAGCTCGTGACGCAGGATGGCGTAAATGGTGGCAAGTTTGTTTTTGACGCGGTGACCGAGCTCGTCGACGACGACCTTGCGGTATTTCTCTTCCTCGTCGAGTTGCCGCACCACTTTGCGGTATTGCGCGGCGACCCAGATGATCAGAGCGGAGGCGAGAACAAACAGCGCCAAACTGACGGCGGTTTCCGGCGTCAGCAGCGACCAGGAATAGCGGGGCGGCATGAATGCCCACCACGACACCAGCATACTCAGCACGGTGGCGACGATGCCGGCCGCGACACCGCCGACAAGCGTGGCGACCAGGACAGCCGGGAAAAATGTGGCGAAGGGCACCGCCTCCGGCGCGATCAGGTCGATGGCCAATCGCAATGCAGTGGCGGCCGCTACACACAGAAGAGCTGCCGCAAAGGCCGCCGTCGAACCAGGCCGCAATCCGCGGCGAAGTGCGGCACGGAGCAGCTGTTTGAGATCACCCCTCATGCCTTAACCATTGAACGCCACGGTACAAGCTCGTGCGTGGGAATCAAAGCGGAACAAAACGCGCAGCCCGCCGCTGTTCCAATGTTCGGTAAATGGCATACTGCCGCGAACGTCAAAATTGGATCGAGAGCAGATTGAGCGAAAGTTTTCGCTATTCCGACTCCGAGGTGCCGGGCTGCTCCAGCTTGTTGCGCAGCTTGTCGGTGCCCTCGATGGTGTCGACCACGGCGCGATAGGCGCCGCTGACCCTGGCGCCGAAACTCCTGGATTTTGCCTTGCGGGCCTTCTTTCGCTTCGCGACGACCTTTTTCTTCGATGTCTTCTTCGCAGACTTCTTGGACGTCTTCTTCGCTTTGGCAGCGGATTTCTTGCGCGACTTCTTGGCCATCGGTTTCCCCCCAGAGAATCTTCAGATATTCGACGTCGAGCATATGAGGCGGCGCGGTGCCGCGCCAGGGGTAAGTCGGCTGTGCAAAGACCGATTGTCCGGTGGCAACGGGGGTGCTGGATCGGGGCCGGCAATTGCTGATAATCAAGGACCGAGCCATTCAGCCCCGGAGGACCCGCGTGCCCGCTTCGATACAAGGCGACCTGCAGCCGACCATTTATCGTTTCAAGCTAGGCTCCTTCGAGGTCGCCACTATCCTGGATGGCAAGTCGATCCGCGATAAGCTGCACCCGAATTTCGGCGGCAACGCCTCGGCCGACGAGGTGCACGCGCTGGCTCGCGCCAACAACATCGACACCGAGCGGTTCGAGCACCCCTATATCCCGACGCTGGTCAATACCGGCAAGCAGCTCGTGCTGTTCGACACCGGCAACGGCGCGCTGGCGAAGGAATATGAAGGCATGCGCGGTCGGCTCCCGGTGGGCCAACTGGTCAACGAGCTAGGCAAGGCCGGGTACAAGCCGGAAGACGTCGACGTCATCGTCACCACGCACGGCCACCCCGACCATATCGGCGGCCTGGTCGAGGGCGGTCAATTGGTCTTCGCGAACGCGCGCTACGTGTTCGGCGCCGCCGAGTTCGATTTCTGGAAGAAGGGCGAGAATGTGCGCGAGGCGCGCAAGTTCAACCGCGAACTGTTCGTCAAGATTTGCGGACCGCTGGCCGACCGCGCGACTTTCATCAAACCGGGCGACGAAATCGTACCCGGCATTACCGCGCTCGATGCCGCCGGCCATTCGCCCGGGCTCATGGCGTTTCACATCGAGAGCGACGGCAAGCGCTTCATGGTCACCGCCGACACCTGCACGCAATACGTCATGGCCGTGCAGCGGCCCGACTGGTATTTCGACATGGACGACGACAAGGACAAGGCGGTGGACAGCCGTAAGCGCATCCTCGACATGCTGGCGACCGACAAACTATTTTTTTGTCAGCTTCCATTTCCCGTTCCCGGGCATCGGCTATGTCGACAAGATACAAGGCGGCTATCGCTGGGTGCCGCATAGTTACCAGTTGAATTTGTGATTTTGTCGTCACCGCCCGACCATGACAAAGAATCAATTCTCCCGCCGCCGCGCATTCACCGCGATCGACAGCAATGTGCGCTGCGCGATGGCTTCGGCCAGCCCTGAATTTCGGCGCATGTCCAGCGAGGCTTCCGCCAGTTGCTCCATGGCGCGGAGCAACCGGTTCGGCGATAGCATGCGCAAGGCGGCGCCGACCTGCGCCTCGCGGGTGAAGTGCACCGGCGGGCCGCCGCGTTTCATGGCGAATTCGATGGAATCGCCGGCTTCGACCGCGAGCTTCATTTTGTGCAGGTTGGCGACCTGACGGATCGCCGCCGAGATGATCGCGGCCGGCGACGAGCCGCCGGCACGGGCCTTGCCGAATTCGGTTTCCACCTCGGCGGTCCTGCCGGCAAAGGTGGCGTCGACGACGCCGTCGAGGGCCAGCGCGGAAGCGTCGGCCACCACCGCCATGACGTCGGCAAGTTCGATGGTTTTCTGGCCTTGGCCGTACATCGCGAGCTTGCGGATTTCGTTGCGCGAGGCGAGACGGTCGCCGCCGAGCAGGCCCAGCAGGGCGGCTCGCGCGTCGGGCGCAATCGCCAAATTCGAGGCACGCATTTCCTCGTCGATCAGGCGGCCGAGGGCGGCGTCGTTGTCGACATAACAGGGCAGCGCCGCCGCGACCTTGGCCTTTTCGCACAAAGTGCGTAGCGGCGCGGTCTTTTTTAGGTCGCCGGCCTCGATGATAATGCGGCATTCGTCGGACGGCGCATTGATGACGGTCTCGACCGCGCCGGCGATGTTGCGCGATCCTGCTTTCACCAGCACAGCGCGGCGGCCGCCGAACAGCGGCACGGTATGCGCCTCTTCGACCAGGCGCGACGGATTGGCGGAAAGGTCCTCGCCTTCGATGCGCACGAAAGCGAAAGGATCGTTCGGGTCGTCGACCGAGGCTTTGACCAGCGCATCGACGCGCTCGCGCACCAGTCCGGCGTCGGGACCATAGACCAGCACCACCGGCATCTTGGGATCCGGCTTGGCGATGAAACGGTCGACGTCGGAAGCTTTGATGGCGGTCATTTTATCTGTCATGCCCGCGCCTGCCGGCATCCAGTAATCGCAAGCACTTCGATTGTAACAATAATGGTCGGTGAGTACTGGGTCCCCGCCCTCGCGGGAACGACAGCATCAAGTCACGTCCCTGCCGCGAAGTACGACGCCAGGCGGGTGCGGATATTCTCTGCGATTACCTTGGCGGCGCGGTCTTCGGCATCGCGCAGGCCGCGGTCGCCGGCGAAGCGCTGCTGCTGGCCGGGGATGTTGTAAGACACGCGCGAGAAGGTCGTGGACGTCAGCACCGCCTTGTTGGTGGCCAGATCGATCAGCGTATAGTTCGCGTCGATGCCGTAGTTCTGGATGTCGGGACGGTCGGTGTTGACGTCGACGATGACTTGGAGATTTGTCGACGAGAGCCGGAGGTTCAGCTTGTAGGCAGACGGCGCGGCGCCATTGCCGCCTGTGAGCTGATAGATCAGTTCGTTGCGGACCGAGACGCCGACGCGGGCGAGGCGGGTGCCGTTCGGCGTATTGACCGGAATGACCTCGACGCTGCTCAGCTTGTCGCCCATGCCGGAGCTGCCGCCGACCAGAGACTTGTCGCCGTAGAGCGGTTGAAAGCAGCCGGCGGTGAGGCCGGCGAGCGTCAGGGCCACGAACAGGCCGGGCAAGCGCGAGAATTTAGGCCACGACATTGACGATCCTCTGCGGGACGACAATGACCTTTTTCGGGCTTTTGCCATCCAGCGCCTTTTTTACCTCATCGAGGGCCAGAACGGCAGCCTTAATGTCGGCTTCTCCAGCCTGGCGCGGCACAGTGACCTCCGCGCGCTTCTTGCCGTTAACCTGGACCGGCAAGGTGATCGTGCTTTCGACCAGCAATTCGGGCTCCACCGGGGGCCAGGCCTCGGTGGCGACCAAGGTGCCGTGGCCGAGCGTGGCCCAGCATTCCTCGGCCAAATGCGGCATCATGGGGTGGAACAGCCGTACCAGGATGTCGCCGGCCTCGCGCAGGGCCCAGGCCATGTCCGGGGTGGGCGCGGTTTCGACCTCGCCGATGGCGTCCGACAGCGCATTGGCGAATTCGTAGATATGCGCGACGCAGCGGTTGAAGCGCAGCCGGGCGATGTCGTCGGAGACATTGTTGAGGGCGCGATGGGCCGCCTTGCGAACGACCAGGGCCGCCGGGCCGAACTCGGCCGGGCGCGCCGTGGGGGCCTTAACGCCAGCAACCTCGCCGATCAGCCGCCACAGGCGTTGTACGAAGCGCCAGGCGCCCTGCACGCCTTCCTCGGTCCAGATCACGTCGCGCTCCGGCGGCGAGTCCGACAGCATGAACCAGCGCGCGGTGTCGGCGCCGTAAGCGGCGATGATGTCGTCGGGGTCGACGGTGTTCTTTTTCGACTTCGACATCTTCTCGATCGAGCCGATCTCGATCGGCTCGCCGGTGGTCATGAGCGTCGCGCTGCGCGCGTCACCCATGCCTTCGATCTTGATATTGGCCGGCTCGACCCAATCGCCGCTTTTGGTGCGATAGGTTTCGTGCACCACCATGCCTTGCGTGAACAGACCGGCGAACGGCTCGTCCATGCCGGTATGGCCGGTCTTGTGCATGGCGCGTGTGAAGAAGCGCGAATACAGCAGATGTAGAATCGCGTGCTCGATGCCGCCGATATATTGATCGACCGGCAGCCATTCGTTGACGACCTTCGGCGTCGTCGGCGACTTTTCATTCCACGGATCGGTGAAGCGCGCGAAGTACCAGGACGAGTCGACAAAGGTGTCCATGGTGTCGGTCTCGCGCCGCGCCGGCCCTGCGCATTGCGGACACTTGACGTTCTTCCAGGTCGGATGGCGATCGAGCGGATTGCCTGGCTTGTCGAAGGTGACGTCGTCCGGCAGCGTCACCGGCAGGTCGGAAGCCGGCACCGGCACCACGCCGCATTTCTCGCAATGGATCACCGGGATCGGGCAGCCCCAATAACGCTGCCGCGAAATGCCCCAGTCGCGCAGGCGATAATTGACCTGGCGCTGCGCGACGGGACGGTTTCCCCGCGTCTCGCGCTCCAGCCGTTTCGCCACTTCTTCCTTGGCTTCGGCGATGGTCATACCGTCGAGGAAGCGCGAATTGATCATGCGGCCGTCTTCCAGATACGGCACATCGGTAATGACGAAACTCGCCGGATCCTGGTTTGGCGGGCACACCACGGGCGTGTTGCCGAGGCCGTATTTATTGGCGAAATCGAGGTCGCGCTGGTCGTGCGCCGGGCAGCCGAAAATCGCGCCGGTGCCGTAATCCATCAAGATGAAGTTGGCGACATAGACCGGCAGCTTCCAGCCGGGGTCGAACGGGTGCACTGCCTTGATGCCGGTGTCGAAGCCGAGCTTCTCGGCGGTATCGATGGCCGCCTGCGAGGTGCCCATCTGGTGGCAATGCTCGATGAATTCGGCGAGCTTCGGATTCTTCGCCGCCGCGGCGGTAGCGAGCGGATGATCCGGCGAGATCGCCATGAACTTGGCGCCGAACAAAGTGTCCGGCCGCGTCGTGAAAATTTCCAGCTCGCTCTCTTTATTCGGCGCGGTCGCCGCATCGAGCATGAAGCGGACCAGCAGGCCTTCGGAGCGGCCGATCCAGTTCTTCTGCATCAGCCGGACTTTTTCGGGCCAGCGGTCGAGCGTGTCGAGGGCGTTGAGCAGGTCCTCGGAGTAATCGCTGATCTTGAAGAACCACTGCGTCAGTTCTCTTTGCTCGACCGTCGCGCCCGAGCGCCAGCCTTTGCCGTCGATGACCTGCTCGTTGGCGAGCACGGTGTGGTCGACCGGGTCCCAGTTCACCTTCGATTGCTTGCGCTCGACCAGCCCCGCCTTGAGGAAGTCGAGAAACATTTTCTGCTGATGCTTGTAGTAGCTCGGGTCGCAGGTCGCGACTTCGCGCGCCCAGTCGAGCGACAGGCCCATCGACTGCAGCTGCTTCTTCATCGCCGCGATGTTGGCGTAGGTCCATTCTTTCGGATGAACCTTGCGGTCGATGGCCGCGTTCTCCGCCGGCATGCCGAAGGCGTCCCAGCCCATCGGGTGCAGCACGCTCATGCCCATGGCGCGTTTGAAGCGCGCCACCACGTCGCCCATGGTGTAGTTGCGTACGTGGCCCATGTGGATGCGCCCCGACGGGTAGGGGAACATCTCCAGCACGTAGTATTTGGGCCGGGGATCGTCGTTTTTCGTGGCGTAGATGCCGCGCTCGTCCCACAGCTTTTGCCAGCGGGTTTCGGCCTCGCGGGCGTTATAGCGCTCGTTTTTGCTCGAATCGACGGTCATTTCCGGCTCTTTTTAGGGTGCGCGGAACAGACAGGAAAGTGCGTTCCGGGTCAACCCGCGGAACAATTTCGCCTGCAAAATCAAAGGAACCAGCTCCTGCCTGCGTGGGTTAGTCCCGGCAGTAACAAGGAGGAGCACCATGGCCAAAGCGCAGGACATCAAGGAACACATGGAAGTCGTCGGCTCCGACGGCCAGCACGTCGGAACCGTGGATCACCTGGAAGGCGCCGACAAGATCAAGCTCGCCAAGTCCGATCCGGCTGCGGGCGGCCAGCATCACGTCATTCCGCTGGCCTGGGTCGACCACGTCGATTCGCACGTCCATTTGAACAAGGCATCCAAGGACGTGCAGAAGCAGTGGCAGACCGCGGCGTAAGCTCAAACGCATCGCAGCCCATCATCATGCCCCACTTTGCCGGGGCATGATTTTGCGCGTTAACGGCCCAGCGCGCGCATGATTGCGTCGATCAGCAACGGCGCTTCGTAGGGTTTTTCCACCACAGGTGCGTTCGGGTATTGCCGGATGCGCCCGTCCTGGCGGTGCATGCCGGTCAGGAATACGAATGGGATTCCTTTATCGGACAGAAACGCCGCGACCGATCCGCTGTCGCGGGTGGCGCCGCTCAATTTGACGTCGAGCACCGCCAGATCGAATTTTAAATCCGTACGCAGCAACGCCAGCGCCTCGTCGGCGGTCGCGACGCTACGTACCGCCGCCGCACCCACCGTCTCTAGAATTTGTTGGATGTCGAGCGCGATCAGGAATTCATCGTCGAGCACCAGAAAGCGTTTGCCCGCGATCGACGGCTCGAAGTTCGCCACTTTAGGTCTCCCAGTTCCTTCCCCGGAACTTTTTCTTGTGCCCCGAATTAAATGGGGCGGCATTTAAATAAGACATACGGGTCGCATTTAATTTTTGCGGGCTATGGCGCGAGATTTTTTCGGGCTATGGGGCTGTTATGATCGTTGGGAACGGACGGCCAAACGGCCATTACACGCCATGTGAACAATGTCCGCTGCGCAAGCAGGCGTGCCTGCGTCCGTTCACGGCGGACGAACTCGCCTTCGTGAAGGAGTTCAAAGTTGACGAGTTGCATGTCGACGCCGGCGCCAGCTTTTTGCGTCAGGGCGCCGGCAGCGAGCATCTCTACACCGTGCTCCGCGGCTGGGCCTTCCGCTACAAAATGCTCGACGATGGCCGCCGGCAAATCCTCAACTACGCGTTGCCGGCCGACATGGTGGGCCTGCAAGGCACGCTGATGCACGAGATGGAGCACTCGGTCGAGGCGCTGTCGCCGCTGGTGTTATGCGTATTCCCGCGCGCCAAGCTGTACGATCTGTATTCCCGCTTTCCCTCGCTCGCCTTCGACATCACCTGGCTTGCCGCGCGCGAGGAGCAGTTGATCGACGAGCATCTCGTCAGCCTCGGCCGGCGCACCGCGCTCGAGCGGACGGCGTTTCTGCTGCTGCATCTGTTCGTGCGCGCCGAAGAGGCGGGCATGGTCAAGAACGGTGTCATCCAGTTTCCCTTCACGCAGCAGCATCTCGCCGACACGCTCGGCATGTCGCTGGTGCACACCAACAAGACGTTGCGGCGACTGCTGGTGTCGAAGGCGATCCGCTGGAAGGACCGGGTGTTCGAAATGGTCGACCGCGCGGCGCTGGCGGCGATCGCCGGTGACGACGTCAGTCCGCGGCAGGGCCGGCCGTTTATTTGAAGTGGCGGCCTTTTGGCCGTTGCGTTATAGCCTCCGCATGGCCGCCCCCGAAGAAATCACGACAGCTTACGACCAAGTCCGCGTCGAAATCGCGCGCGCCTGCCGCGATTCCGGCCGCGACGTTTCAGATGTTGAACTGGTGGCGGTGTCGAAGACCTTCCCGGCCGAGGCGATCGAGCCGGTGATTGCCGCCGGCCAGCGCGTGTTCGGCGAAAACCGTGTGCAGGAGGCCAAAGCCAAGTGGCCGCCGCTGCTCGCCCGGCAGGCCGATATCAAGCTGCATCTGATCGGCCCGCTGCAATCCAACAAGGCGAAGGAGGCAGTGGCGCTGTTTGACGCGATTCACGCGGTCGACCGGCCGAGCCTGTGCGAAGCGCTGGCGAAGGAGATCGCCAGGCAGGGCCGCGCGCCACTGCTGTTCGCCGAGATCAACACCGGCGCCGAGCCGCAGAAGGCAGGCGTCTTGCCGCAAGACGTCGATGCGTTTCTCAAGGCTTGCCGCGACATCTACGGCCTAACCATGTCGGGGCTGATGTGCATCCCGCCGCACAACGAAGCGCCCGGCCCGCATTTCGCGCTCACCGCCAAGATCGCCAGACGCAACGATCTCAAGCTGTTGTCGATGGGCATGAGCGCGGATTTTGCCGTGGCGATTTCGCTCGGCGCCACGCATGTGCGCATTGGCAGCGCGATTTTTGGAGGACGGACATGAGCGAAGTGAATGCAGCGGAATTGGAACGCTGGCGGAAACGCTACACGGCGCCGGGCTATCTTTTCGGCACCGAGCCCAATGCGTTTTTGAAGTCGCAAGGGCACCTGCTGCGCAAGGGCCAGACCGCACTGGCGATTGCCGACGGCGAAGGCCGCAACGGCGTGTTCATGGCCGAGCACGGCCTCGACGTGCTGTCGGTCGATTTCTCGCCGGAAGGCCAGGCCAAAGCGCGCGCATTGGCCGCCCAACGCGGCGTTCCGCTGCGGGTCGAGCAGGCCGACATGACGAAGTGGGATTGGAAGCCGAACGCCTTCGACGTCGTGGCCGGGATTTTCTTTCAGTTCACCAAGCCCGACCGGCGTACGATCATGTTCGAGGGCATCAAGCGCACGCTCAAGCCCGGCGGGCTTCTGCTCATCCAGGGCTATAGCCTCAAGCAGCTTATCTACAAAAATGGCGGTCCGTCCGAACCCGAGCGGCTCTATACGCGTGAATTACTCGAACAGGCCTTCGGCGATTTCTCAGAGCTCGATATTCGCGAGCACGAGAGCGAGATCAAGGAGGGCGATCACCACGTCGGTGTATCCGGCCTGATCGATTTGGTCGGGCGGAAGTAATCGAGCGTGCAGATCAATTTGCGCTTGCGGATGAGCAGCGGGAGTTCTAACCGTTTGGCCAGGGGCGCCATCGACGACATAAATAATTCATAAATCCAGCAGGCCTGGGCATGCGCGGTGCCATTCCGATTTCCATCGAGCAAGCCTCGCGCGCCTTCACGCGTTGGGACGTGCTTGCCATTCTGCTGACACTCGTCGTGCTGGTCTTCTTCGCCGAAGCCAGCCGCCATTTGCTCCAGCCGCTGACCGAATTGCAATTGGCGCCGCTGTCGCTTGCACCCGAGAATTTGCCGGATTACGCAGCGCGCACGACATTGCGCATGCTGGTAGCCTTGGTGCTGTCGCTGGTTTTTACATTTACCTATGCGACCTTCGCGGCCAAGAGCCGGCGCGCCGAGGTCCTTTTGGTGCCGCTGCTCGATATTCTGCAGTCGGTACCGATCCTTGGCTTCATCTCCGTAACGGTCGTCTTCTTTATGTCGCTGGCGCCCGGTCGCGTGCTCGGCGCCGAATTTGCGGCGATTTTCGCGATCTTTACCAGTCAAGCCTGGAACATGGCGTTCAGCTTTTACCAATCGCTGCGCACCGTGCCGGTGGAATTGGTCGAAGCCTCGCGCACGTTCCGGCTCTCGCGCTGGATGCAGTTCTGGCGCGTCGAAGCGCCGTTCGCGATGCCGCAACTGATCTGGAACATGATGGTGTCGATGTCGGGGAGCTGGTTCTTCGTGGTTGCTTCGGAAGCGATCAGCGTCGGCAACACCACCGTCACGCTGCCCGGCATCGGCTCCTATATCGCGCTGGCAATTGAGAAAAAAAATCTTGAGGCCGTTGGCTGGGCCATCGGGGCGATGCTGATCGTCATCCTGCTTTACGATCAATTGCTATTCCGCCCGCTCGTGGCTTGGGCGGATCGTTTTCGTTTCGAGCAGCAGATGGGCGTGGCGCCGCCGCAATCCTGGGTCCTCAATGTGCTGCGCCGCTCCGGTGTCGTCGCCGCATTGACCGACCGCCTCGCCAGTCTGGGGCGGCGCACCTTCCAGTGGCGGTTTCTTCGCCTTCGTTCCGAAACGGCGGCCGAAGTCCCGGCCCAAGCCGGTGGCTGGGGAGACCGTTTGTGGACCGGCTTTGTCGTCGTCCTGGCGGCTTTCGCCTTGTGGCGCATTGGGGCTTTTATCTCGGCGCATATTTCGCCGCCCGATGCTGCCGAAGCATTTGTGGCAGGATTTGCTACGCTGGTCCGCGTGATCGTTCTGATTGCCATCGCCACCGTGATCTGGGTGCCGATCGGCGTTTATGTCGGCACAAGACCGCGCCTCACTCAATTCGTTCAACCGGTGGCGCAATTCTTGGCCGCGTTTCCCGCCAACGTGCTTTTTCCCATCGCCGTATCGGCCATCGTGACGTTCAAGCTCAGCCCTGACATCTGGCTCAGCCCGCTGATGATTCTGGGCACGCAGTGGTACATCCTGTTCAACGTGATTGCCGGCGCGTCATCGATCCCATCCGAAATGCGCGACATCGGCGACAACCTGCAGGTCCGCGGCTGGTTGTGGTGGAAGAAAATCGCGCTGCCGGCGGTGTTTCCCTATTACGTTACCGGCGCCATCACCGCGTCCGGCGGCTCGTGGAACGCCAGTATCGTCGCCGAGGTGGCAAGCTGGGGCGACACGCACCTTCGTGCCGTCGGTCTCGGCGCCTATATCGCCCAGGCCACCGAAGCGGGGGATTTTCCGCGCATCGTCCTGGGCATCGCGGTGATGAGTGTGTACGTGCTCATCGTCAATCGCCTGTTTTGGCGGCCTCTCTATTGGTACGCCGAACGCAAATTCCGGCTCGGATGACGGGGTAAAATCCAATGACCGATGCGCTGCTGCATATCAAATCGTGCTGCCAGTCATTCCCCAAGCCGGACGGCAAGGAACTGCTCGTTCTCAACGACATCAATTTCACGCTGAGAGAGGGCGAGATTGTCGGTCTGCTCGGCCGCTCCGGTTCGGGCAAGTCGACGTTGCTGCGGCTGATTTCAGGCTTGGCGCAGCCGACCACGGGCAGCATCACGTATCGTGGCCAGTCGGTCGTAGGACCGGCGCCCGGCATTGCGATGGTATTCCAGACATTCGCATTGTTTCCCTGGCTGACCGTTCTGGAGAACGTGCAGCTTGGCCTGGAAGCGTTAGGACTTCCCGAAGCGGAAATCCGCCGGCGCGCGCTGGCCGGCATCGACCTCATCGGCCTCGACGGCTACGAGTCGGCTTATCCGCGCGAGTTGTCGGGCGGCATGCGGCAGCGCGTCGGTTTCGCGCGCGCCCTTGTTGTGAACCCCAACATTTTGTTGATGGACGAGCCGTTTTCAGCGCTTGACGTGTTGACCGCCGAGACATTGCGCACGGATTTCCTCGACCTCTGGAACGAGGGCAAGCTGCCGATCAAGGGCGTTATTCTGGTGACGCACAACATCGAGGAGGCGGTGCTGATGTGCGATCGCGTTCTCGTGTTCTCACGAGATCCTGGGCACATCATCGACGACATCAAAATCGACCTGCCGCAACCGCGCAGCCGTATGGAGTCCGCGTTCCGCGATCTGGTCGAACGCTGCTACGTTGCCTTGACAGCCCGCCCCGCCGCCACGCCAACGAGTGTCGCGCCCGAACGGACCCGTGGCGGCGGTATCGACATGGTTCTGCCGCGCGTGTCCGCCAATGCGCTTTCCGGCCTGATCGAGGCGGTGGCCGGCGCGCCCTACAACGGCAAAGCCGATCTGCCCGTGATTGCAAGCGCGTTGCAAATGGAGGTGGATGACCTTTTCCCGGTGGCGGAAGCGCTGCAGTTATTGCGCTTTGCCGAGATCGAAGGTGGCGACATCAAGCTTACGGACGACGGCAAGAGTTTCGCGGAAGCCGGTGTCGACGACCGCAAGAAGCTGTTCCAGCGCCAACTCCTGGCGCATGTCCCGCTGGCAGCCCACATCCGTCGCGTGTTGCAGGAGCGCGCCAATCACACGGCGCCGCGGCGGCGTTTCCGCGATGAGCTCGAGGACCACATGGCCAAGGAATCGGCCCAGCAAACTTTGGGCTCGGTCATCGGCTGGGCACGTTTCGCGGAGGCGTTTGCTTACAACGCCCGTTCCGAGAGCTTCAGCCTTGATAATCCGACGTGACGGCGGTGTAACTCAGCGAAACCGCGGCGGAAATCCTGGCGTGCTGCCCGGCTGCGGATTGCCGAAGCTGCCGGCATCGAGCGGCTTTTTCAGCAGGCTGGAGCGCAGTGCCTCGCCGCGCGGCGACGGCGGGATCGGCGCGGGTGTGCTCGGCGTTTGCGGCATTGGCGCCGCCGCGGGTTGCAACGACGGCGCGTCGAAGTCGCTGAACTCGTCATCGCTCATGCGATGGCTCATGGTGGCGCTGCGCCAGCGATCGATCACGGTGGTGAGCAGATCGCGGTTCATATTGGTGCCGGCTTCCGAGCGGGTGTCGCCGGACGCCTCGCTGTTCGGCCGTAGCGCTGCGGCCAATTCCTGGAAGCGCATGCGCGTCGGCAAGGCAACGCCGGAGCCGAAGCAGAACACCTCGCGGGTGCCGAGCGAAGGAATGAACGACAGCAAGTTCGCCGCAGCGTCCGACACCGCGGACCGGATCAGCGACTGGTCGCGATCGTTCGACAGCCGCATCACGAACAGCGTCGAGCACTGCGAGATGATGGTCGGGTCGATTTCAGCGGGGCGCTGGGTGATGAGGCCGAGGAATACGCCGTATTTGCGGCCTTCCTTGGCGATTCGCGATAGCGCCCGTTTGGTTGGACCGAAGCCGACATTCTTGTCGGCCGGCGCGTAGCGGTGCGCCTCTTCGCAGACGAACAGCAAGGGCGCGACGCCGTCGCTCCACAGGCCGAAATCGAAGGCCATGCGGCACAGCACCGATACCACCGAGTCGACGACTTCGGCCGGGAAGCCGGCAAGTTGCATGATTGTCATGGGCTTGCCGTCGGGCGGCAGCCGGAACAGATGGCCGATGATTTCGGCCATGGTGTCGCCGCCGATATTGGCGTTCTCGAACATGAAGGAATAGCGCGGGTGGTTGCGGAAGGTCTGAATGCGCCCGATCAGCTTATGGTAGACCATGCGCGAGTTACGGTTTTCCAGCTTGCCCATGCGCTCGTCGAGCAGGTTGATCAGGTCCTCGATGCGGTACGGCACCGGCGTGTCGGCTGTAAAGCCTGAGGCGCGTGGGTCGCGTTTCTTGGTGATCAGACGGTCGGCGGCGCCATTGCGGTATTGCAGATAGGCGACTTTCGCCAGTGGGATCACTTCCGACAGGATCTCGACTTCCTCGTCGATACCCGGACGGCCGCCGAAGAAGGCGTCGACGGTCTCTTCGAAATTGAACAGCCAGAACGGCAGCCGCAGATTGCGCGGATTGAGCACGTTGGCCTTGTCGCCGAAGCAGCGGCCATATTCGTTGTGCGGGTCGACCAGGAAGATGCGCAGGTTCGGCCGCGTTTCGAGAATCTTGTTGAGGATTATGGCGACGCCGCTCGACTTGCCGACGCCGGTGGCGCCGAGGATGGCGAAATGGCGGCTGACCAGATTGTCGATGTCGACATGGACGTGGATGTTGGAATTCTGCTGGAGATTGCCGATATGGGCGCGGTCGGCATCGGCGGCGCCATAGACCAGGCGCAACTCGGCCTCGGTCAGCATGAAAGCGCCGTCGCCGATATTCGGGTATTCCGTGACGCCGCGCTGGAAGCGCGATGCGCCGGCCCCCGCCGGCAACAGTTCGCCGATCAGGTCGAGCTTCGCCACCTTGCGGAAAGCCGCGCCACCGCCACCGGCGGCCGCGAACAACTGCTCGCCGATCTCGGTGATCAATCCGATGAGAACGGTACGGCCCGTCTTGAGGCCCATGAATTTTCCGACTGTCGGGCTATCGCTGCCGTAAGGGCGCGTGGTGAGTTCGACGGCGGATTGCGAGCCAGTAACGCTGGCGATGCGGCCGATAAGTTCTTGTCTTACCGGCGTCGTGACTGCGTCGCGCGTAACTGAAGTATCCATGTTCGCCCCAGGCGCAATACGATTACGATCCGATTGCGTGCCAAGGGCAAAAATACCACCCAGTAATATTCGGTTTGTTAATGGGCTCGTTAATGGGGCAGCCGTACGGCGCTATGCTTAAGAATCACATACGAAAATTGATATGAGATACAACACTCCGTCATTAGCGCCGTCGCAGTAAGGATTACTCAACCACGATTCGCGTTTGCGGTCCGAGCAGCGCCAAAAGGCGGCGCAACGCCTTGATATCGAGCGCGACGCAGCCGGCGGTCGGCGCAAACCCCGGGCGCGCCACGTGAATAAACACCGCGCTGCCGCGCCCGGCGATACGCGGCCGAGTGTTGTGATCGAGCTCGACGATGAAATCGTAGAGATTGTCCTTGCGCGCCAGACGGTCGGCTTTGGATTTCGGCGGCACTTTGATGCGTTGATTGTAGTGGCGGTCGGCGGGATCCTCGCACCAGCCGTCGTCCGGCATGATCCGCCGCGCCGGAAGCGCGGTCGCGGGGCGCGGATGCCGTCCCGCGCGCCACCACAAGCGCTTCAGACGAAACGAGCCGCGCGGCGTGCCGCCGTCGCCTTCGCGCTTGTTCGCTTTGATGCCGCCGCGCCCAAGCGCCACCGGCAGCGCAAGCTGGCCCGCGCGCAGCACGCCGCGCGAAGGCTGCCCCGGCTTGGCTCGGACATGAATGAGGGGAAGTGCCATGGCTCGAAAGCTCCGCAGAATTTGCGCTACGGAACGACTTCTTCCTCGACAGATGCGACGGCGGCGATCGGCGGCCGGTTGGCGAATTCCTTGTCGGCGGACGTACCGCTCGCGCGCAACCGGTTCTTGAATTCATCGACGCTCTGGAATTCGCTGCCGTCTTTCCGGCGGCTCATGCGCATGTGGTAGATGCTCTTGTAGTAATCGCAGCTCTTGCATACCGGACGGAAGTCGCCGCGCTGTTGTTCTTCGATCAGTGCCATATAAGTCGGATTGTCGGGCGACAAAATCTTATGCAGCGGGGCTTCGTTGAGGTCGCCGATCGCCAAGGTGGCATCGACGTCGCGGCAGGCGCAGCCGTTGACGATACCGGTCGCCATGATCTGATAGGTCGTGAACAAATGGGCGCAAGCGCCGCGCTTGTAGATGGTCTCGGCGCCGGTGACGGCAATTTCTAACCCCGCGACATCGGCTTGCGTCACGAAGCCGCCCCAGTTGTTGTAGACGTGCGCCCGGCGCGGCCGGACGCCGCGTTCGCGGAAACGCTCAAGCAATTCCATGACTTCGCTGACCGGCTTGCGCGGCGCGTCATTGGTGGTGCGGATGCCGATGTCGAGATTGAAATGTTTATTGTCGAGATTTTCGAGCAGCGTCTTCAAGTTGGCGACCAGGCGGTTGTAGACGGTCTCGGTCGACTTGGTGATGGCCATGAAGCTTGGCAGATCGTGGCCGTAAATGCTCACCGTCAGATTCTTCAGCTTCCTGAGCGACAGCAGCCGTTCGACTTTGCTGCGGTTTGGGATGGTGAAATTGGTGAAGAAGCGGAAAGCCTCGACCTGCGGGTGCGCGTCGAGGAATTCGAACTTATTGAAGATATGGCGATCCATGAAGACGTCGCCGGTGCAGGGCGTCAGCTCGAATTGCGTGAAGCCCATGCCGATGGCCTGCTCGACGCAGTCCTTGAAGAAGGCATCCTTCATCGAGACCTTGGGGCTGTGCTTCTTGACGTAGGCACAGAACACGCATTCCAGATTGCACAGGCTGGAGGTCTCGATATTCAGAATCGTCGTCTCCAACGGCACCAGCTCTCGCCCGAGCATACGGTTGACGTTGATTTCGATTCTGGAAAGCGCGTTTTTCGCCGACTTGGCGATAACGAAAGGGTTCATTGGCAGAGAACTTTCAGCCGCCGCGAAGCGTCTTTTTCAATCTAGTTGAGAAGCCGCCGATCCGCCATACAGGCCCGCTATAATGGCTAACTGGCGGCAATGGCTACATTTTTCCGCTTGCTCTTTTGGCTCCGGATGCTCTACTTCGGAACTTGGCGAGCGGCGTCTTTTGGCGTGGCTTTAGGGGGCTTTTGGCGCAATGGCCAATACGCGGACCATCCTGATCGTGGACGACGAGGCCGAACTGCGCGAAGCGCTGGTCGAGCAATTGGCGTTGCATGACGAGTTCGACGCCATCGCGGTCGATAGCGGCACCAAGGCGGTGCAGGCGGCCAAAGGCGGAAATATCGACCTGGTCATCATGGACGTAGGCCTGCCGGACGTCGACGGCCGCGAGGCGGTGCGCATTTTGCGCAAGAACGGCTTCAAGGCACCGATCATCATGTTGACCGGCCACGACACCGACAGCGATACCATCTTAGGCTTGGAGTCGGGCGCCAACGATTACGTCACCAAGCCGTTCCGGTTCGCCGTGTTGCTGGCGCGCATCCGCGCCCAGCTTCGCCAGCACGAGGCGAGCGAGGACGCGGTCTTTACCATCGGGCCCTACTCGTTCCGGCCGAGTTCCAAGCTCCTGCTCAGCCCGAAGGGCAGCAAGGTGCGCCTGACGGAAAAGGAAACCGCGATCCTGCGCTATCTCTATCGTGCCGGGCAGAAGCCGGTGTCGCGCGAGACGCTGTTGCAGGAAGTGTGGGGCTATAATTCCGGCGTCACCACGCACACGCTTGAGACGCACATCTACCGGCTGCGGCAGAAGGTCGAGAAGGACGCCGCCGTGCCGTCGATCCTGGTGACCGAAGCCGGCGGCTACAAGCTGGTGCCGTGAGCACCGTGTGCGCGCACAATCGCCGCTCATTCTCGCGCAAGCACGAGCAGAATAGAAAATGAGCCTCGAAGACGACATCGCGTTTTTCGAGCGGGTACCGACTTTCGCCGTGTTGGGCCGCGATGCGTTGCGCATTCTCGCCATCGGCGCCGAAACCAGAAACCTGCAAAGCGGCGCGGTGCTGTTTTATGCCGGCGAACTCACCGACGGCGGCTATATCGTGCAGGAAGGCTCTTTGCTGCTGGAGCCAGGCACGTTGCAGGAAGGCAAGGAAATCATTGCCGGTCCCGGCACGCTGATCGGCGAACTGGCGCTGCTCGCTGAAATGGTCAGCCATGCCACGGCCATCGCGAAAGAGCCGACGGTAGTGATCCGCGTTTCGCGCAATCTTTTCAAGAAAATGCTGGAAGGCTACCCGCAAGCCGCGGTCAAGCTGCGCGACATCATGGCCGAACGGCTGGATGCCTGGACGCGCGAACTCGGCACCGTGCAGCGCGCGATGGATAAAAATTAAACTTCCACCGTTGCCGTCACCGGCACATGATCGGACGGGCGCACGGCGCCGCGATAGCCCTTGGAAATCTTGATATCGGAGATGCGTCCGGCCAGGGCGTCCGACGTCCAGACGTGATCGAGCCTGCGGCCGCGGTCGGCGGCTTTCCAGTTGTCCATCGCGCGGTAGCTCCACCACGTATAGAGTTTTTCCGGCTCCGGCGTGTGCACGCGCATGGAATCGATCCAGCCGCCGGCTTTTTGCACAAAGCCAAGCTTTTCGCACTCGATCGGCGTATGCGAAACCACCTTGATCATCTGCTTGTGGCTCCAGACGTCGTGCTCGAGCGGCGCGACGTTGAGATCGCCGACCAGAATCGCGCGTTCGGAGACTTGCGGCCGCAGGCTTTTGTGATCGCGCATCTCGTCGAGGAACGACAATTTGTGCTCGAATTTCGGATTGACGGCCGGATCGGGCTCGTCGCCGCCGGCCGGCACGTAGAAATTATGCAGCGTCAGCGGATCGCGCAACCCAGCGCGCTCGCCCAGCACCACCGAGATGTGACGGCAGTCGGTCTTGCCGCAGAAACTGTGCACGTCGAAACGCTCGAACGGCACGCGCGAGAGTATCGCGACGCCGTGATAACCCTTCTGGCCGTTGATCGCGGCGTGCTCGTAGCCGAGCCCCTTGAAGCGCTTGAGCGGAAAGGCGTCATCCGGGCATTTGGTTTCCTGCAGGCACAGCACATCGGGCCGCATGGCCTTGATGAAACTGGCGACCAGATTGATGCGCAGGCGGACGGAATTGATGTTCCAGGTGGCAATCTTGAGGGGCATGGCGCCAATTTAGGGCGCGCCGTGCAAATTGCTACTCTTCGGGCGGGGTTGTCCCCGCCCCGTCGTTAATTCCGATATTGCGTGTAATCGATCTTGAACATGCCGGGGTCGGGCCGCCGGGTGGTGTCCAGATTGTAGACGGCGACGGTGGTGTCGTAGCCCTGCGGGTCGGTCACGGTCCATTGCTTGAGCTGCATGTCCTTGGCGGCGAACATCATCATCAGGCGGCTGGTGCCGACGATGCCGTTCTTCTCCTCGACCACGACGGTGATGAATACATCGTCGGCATAGACCGCGGTCAGCGACGTATCCTTCATCAGGTCGACCTTGTCGGCGAGCAGGAAACGCAGCGGCGTCTGCGACAACGGATAGACATCCTGCGTCGCCAGCCTGCGGTCGCGCACCACGACCGACTGGCCGTCGGCGATCAGCTCGATGGGGCTCGGATCGTCGTATTCGAAGCGCACGCGGCCGGGCTTGGAAATATAGAACTCGCCCTGGGTGCGACCGCCGTCCGGGCCGACCTGGATGAACTGGCCCGACAGCACCTGCATACTGGATAGGTAATTATTGACGCGGTCGATGATGGCGCGCTGCTCGGGCTTGAGCGTGCCGGTGCCGGCCGACTTGCCGAGTAGCGCCGCAAAGGGATTGGTGATCGGGTTCGGCGCTTGCGGGGCAGGCGCCTGGGCGCGGGCGGCGAGCGCGGCCGGCGGGATCGGCTGGCCCGAGCGCGGCACGATTGAGCCGGTGGTCGAGATGGTGGGCCGCGGCGGCGGCACAGGGACGCCCTGCGCCAGCGCGGGGGCTGCGGTCAGGCAGGCGATTAACGCGGCCAGCGCCAGTTTGCGGCCGGTTGCCTTAGAGTGTCCCGCCATCATGCTCTCCGCCTTGAATTCAAGCGTTATAGGGGCCGGCTGTGGCGAATTCGCGGCCCGAACATGGGCTGATTCGCGCCGCTCAAGGTATCAAAGTTCTCAAAATCGATCGTCCGCCGGGTTTTCCGGGATCAGGATCTCGCGTTTGCCGGCATGGTTGGGCTGGCCGATGATGCCTTCCTGCTCCATGCGCTCCATCAACGAGGCGGCGCGGTTGTAGCCGATCTGCAACCGGCGCTGGATGTAGGAGGTGGAGGCCTTGCGGTCGCGTTTCACCACGGCGACCGCCTGGGCGTAGAGATCGCCGCCTTCGGCCATACCCATGCCGGTGGCGTCGAACACGGCGCCGTCCTCGCCTTCTTCAAGATCGCCGGCAGTGACTTCTTCCAGATATTCCGGCGCGCCCTGCGACTTGAGATGGCGGACGACTTTCTCGACCTCGTCGTCCGACACGAAAGGTCCGTGCACGCGGCTGATGCGGCCGCCGCCGGCCATATAGAGCATGTCGCCCTGGCCCAGGAGTTGTTCGGCGCCCTGCTCGCCCAGAATGGTGCGGCTGTCGATTTTGGACGTGACCTGGAACGAGATGCGGGTCGGGAAGTTCGCCTTGATGGTGCCGGTGATGACGTCGACCGAGGGCCGCTGCGTCGCCAGGATGACGTGAATGCCGGCGGCGCGCGCCATCTGCGCCAGGCGCTGGATGGCGCCTTCGATGTCCTTGCCGGCGACCATCATCAGGTCGGCCATTTCATCGACAATGACGACGATAAAGGGCAACGGTTCGAGATCGAGCTCTTCCTTCTCGTAGATCGCCTGGCCGCTCTCTTTGTCATAGCCGGTGTGCACGGTGCGGGTCAGCACCTCGCCCTTGGATTTCGCCTCGGCCAGCCGCGCATTGTAGCCGTCGATGTTGCGCACGCCGAGCTTGGACATCTTCTTGTAGCGGCCCTCCATTTCGCGCACCGCCCATTGAGCGCGACAACGGCCTTCTTCGGATCCGTCACGACGGGCGTGAGCAGATGCGGGATGCCGTCATAGACCGACAGTTCAAGCATCTTGGGATCGACCATGATCAGCCGGCACTGCAACGGCGTCATGCGGTACAGCAGCGACAGGATCATGGTGTTGATGGCGACGGATTTGCCGGAGCCGGTGGTGCCGGCGATCAGCAGATGCGGCATGCGCGCCAGATCGACGATGACCGGATCGCCGCCGATGGTCTTGCCGAGGCAGAGCGCAAGCTTGGAGGTATTTTCGTTGTAGTCCTTGGTCGCCAGCAATTCGCGGAAATAGACTTTCTCGCGCGTCGGATTGGGCAGTTCGATGCCGATGGCGTTGCGGCCGGACACGACTGCGACGCGCGCGGATACGGCGCTCATCGAGCGGGCGATATCATCGGCAAGACCGATGACGCGCGACGACTTGATGCCGGGCGCGGGCTCGAGTTCGTACAGCGTTACGACTGGACCCGGATGTGCCTTGATGATTTCGCCGCGCACGCCGAAATCGCCGAGCACGCTTTCCAGCGCCGTGGCGTTGGCGTCGAGAACGTCCTTCGACATCGTCGTGCGCTCGGAGACTTTCTGCGCGGTCAGCAAATTGAGCGACGGCAGCGTGAAACCGTTGCCGGCGCGGCGCGGCGCCACTTTGGCGGGCGCGCGCCGCCGTGACGTCGGTTCGGCGGCGGCCTCTTCCTCGAATTCCTCCTCGACGTCATCGGGCGCCACGGACGGCGCGGCGACGCGGGCATGACCGTCGAAGCGCGGCTCATGGCGGTCGGCGGCGGGGACGCGCGGCGCGCATCGGCGTTCGCGCCGGTGCGCCACGGATCATGCGGCCGATCCGGGCTTTCCAGCTCAGCAGCGCGTGCACGATCATGCCCTTCCAGGCCGAGGCGCGGTCTTCGTCTCCCTCGTCCTCGGTCTCGTCAGAATCCTCTTCTTCTTCCACCACGGCGCGCACCTGCGCCTGGCGTTCCGGCCAACGCAGCCCGGCGGCGATGGCAAAGGTCAAAGCGGTGGCGATACCGAACAGCACCGACATCAGCAGCGTGGCGAGCCCACTCGCGGGCGTGCCGAAAATCCAGCGCAAAGCATGCAGCATGGCGTCGCCCGATACGCCGCCGAGGCCGTCGGCAGCGGCCAGGAACCGGTACGCGGCAGCGTCGAGGCGAAGGCCGCGGCAAAGAACGTGGCGGCGATCCACACTGGGCCCGCGCCATTTGTCGCCGACCGGCCGATGCGCCAGCAGTCGCCAGCCGTAGAGCGCTTCGGGCATCAGCAGCAGGACGGCGGCCAAGCCCAGGAGCTGCATGGCGAGGTCGGAAAAGATTGCGCCGGGATAGCCGAGCAGATTGTGCACCGGCGTCTGCGTGGCGTGGCTGAGCGAGGGGTCCTGCACCGACCAGGTCGTGAGCGCGACCGCGCCGAGCAGCGCCAGCGTGATCAGCGCCAAGCCTGCGATTTCACTCAAACGCCGGCGCAGAATGTCACGGAAATGTTCCGAGACAAACGCGACGATGTCGAGGCTGCGATCCGTTGCCCGCATGGATTTACACCGTTAGGTGAGCACGGTGACGAGGCGATGCAGCGCCTCGGCCGTGGTCGCACTGTCTTGAACCATGGCGACGCGGATGTAGTCCGCGCCGGGATTGCTGCCGTCGGCCTGCTCGCGCGCGAGATAACGCCCCGGCACCACGCGCACGCCGGCCTCCTGCCAAAGCCGCTTGGTCACGACTTCGCTGCCGCCATATTTGGCGACGTCGAGCCAGAGGAAAAATCCGCCGGCGGGGCGCTTGTAGCCGTAGCGGTCGCCGATGATCTGGTCGGCGAGATCGAACTTGGCGTTGTAGAGTCTGCGATTGTCCTCGACATGCGCCTCGTCGTTATAGGCGGCGACGCCGACATGTTGCGCGGGGCCCGGCACCTGCGGCGCCGCGACATTGCGCAGTTCGAGATACTGACCGAGGAAGCGGCGATCGCCGGCGGCAAAGCCGACGCGCAGGCCCGGCAGGTTCGAGCGTTTCGACAGCGAATGGAAAACGATGGTGTTGGCGAAATCCGGGCCGGAAGCTTCGAGCATCCCGGCCGGCGGATGCTTGCTGTAGATCTCGCCGTAGCATTCGTCGGAGAAAACCAGAAAGCCGAAGCGGCGCGCGAGCCCTGCCAGCTTGACGAGATAGTCGCGGCTGGCGACCGCGCCTTGCGGGTTCGACGGCGAGGCGATGTAGAACGCGACGGTGCGCGCCAGCAGCGCGTCGTCGAGCGCATCGAGATCGGGCAGAAAGCCGCTCGCGCGCGTCGCCGGCAAATAAACCGGCTCGCAGCCAGCGGCGAGCGCCCCGGCGCTATAGGCGGCATAGAATGGATTAGGGATCAGCACCGCCGGCTTGCCGGCGCGGGGCGCCACCCAACGCGTCGCGGCGATGGCGCCGAGAAACAATCCTTCGCGCGTGCCGTTGAGTACCAGCACTTCGTGCTCGGCATCGACCGGCCGCGTCAGTCTGTAGCGGCGGCCGAGCCAGGCGGCGACGGCTTTCCGGAACGGCTCGATGCCTTTGTTGGCTGGATAGCGGCTGAACTCGTTCAAGTGCGCGGCAATGGCCGGGCCGACGAAGGGCGGAATCGGATGTTGCGGCTCGCCGACCGACAAATTGATGGCCGGCTTGCCCGGCTCGATGCCGGCAATCAGATCCGTCAGACGCACGAATGGCGAGCGGCTGTCGGCCGCCGCGGCAGTTGGGCTGGAAGGCTCGCGCTGGGCGGTCATCATGGGCATGCGGTTACTAAATCTGCGCCGGGCAGGCGAGAGCGCCCGCAATACGAGGGTCCGCCACAATACGTAGGCCGAGGTTAAGACCCGATTAACTATCTCGCTCAT
>JBBCIM010000002.1:0-108412 GCA_037200245.1 Pseudolabrys sp. | reverse complement strand
CGACAAGACTGGAATCCAAAGGCTGCGAATGGCCGACGCAGCACCGCCGTCGCAAGACGGCGATGATGCACGCCGGACACTTTGAATTCAAGTGTCGTGCCTCATCGCCGTCCCACCGGGCTAGATCTTGCGGTTGAAGCCCAATCGAATGATGCTGCCGTCGTTCTTCACATCCCAGCCGTAGACTGGATTGCCTGGCGCATTCATTTGAGCGCCTGTGACGCGCGCCGTTCCCAGATCGAAGTAAAGATATTCGGCCTTCACCGACCAGTTGTTCATCAATGCGTATTCGTAACCGACACCCAGCGTCCACCCGGTCTGAGTCTTGATCTTCGAGCTATAGATATAACCCGGACTCGGACCGACCAGATCGAGGATGGGGTCGTTTACCGTGGTGCCCACGCCCGCGACGATCACGCCACCGGTCGCATAGATTAAGGACTGATCCCAGGCATAGCCGAGCCGGCCGCGCGCCGTACCGAATAGACCGCCGTTCGACTTTACGGCCGTTTCACCGCCGCCAAGGGCGACAGGGAAGCTCGACGTCTGCGTACCGCGGAAACCTAAATATCCGAAATCGCCCTCAAGCCCCGCGACGACGGAATTCCATTGCCAATTGTAGCCGGCTTGGATGCCACCGGTGACGCCCGTGGTGTCGGCCGAAAACGTGTCGCCCACCGCGTTCCAAGGTCCGTTACCGAGATCGAGGTCCGTCGCCCTGCTACGGCCACGCACACCGCCGAAGTTTGCGCCGGCGTAGAGGCCGCTCCAATTGTGGATCGCGCCGTCGCCCCGCGCATCGGCGAAAGCCGAGGTCGCGCTGTCGCCGCCGATTTTGTAGTTCACGCCAAGACGGGCGATGTGCAGTTGAGTTTTCGTCGCGTTGTTCTCGCCGAAAAATGGCGCAAAGGCGCCTGTGTAAAACGAGGTGTAATCGGCGCTGGTCAGGCTAACGTAGAGATACTCCGCCTTGACGCTCCAGGGACCGCCGACTTTCCATTCGGCGCCTCCGCCGAGAGCCCAGCCGGGCACGACCGTCGAACCATTTCCGACCGATGTATCCCGCAATGTGGGCACCGGGAAGTTGAGGTCCACAGTGCGGCTGCTCCCCTTGACCTGCGCGATTGCCAGGCCGCCGGTCACGTAGACCAGCGTGCTATCGTTAACCAAAGTGCCAACGCGGGGACGTATCGTCGCCAGCCAGGTCACACGTGAGTCGACCATGGTCGTGCCTGTTGCAGGGAGAGTCGGAAAGAATGCTCCGTTGCTATGCGAGGCAGTACCCGATAGCCCGCTGAAGTCGGCCTCAATGCCCCAAATCCATTTCTTTGTCAGCCAGGAGTTCACACCAATCTGGCCGCCGCCGATGAATCCAGCCTTGCTGCCCTTGCCCGTCCCGGAGCCGGTTTGGAGCGCAGACTCGACCGGAAAGAATGGCCACTCGCCTTCGCCCGTCTGCGTAAAGTTGGAATTCTGTTGAGCCAAGCCTGCGTGAAGGCCGATATACCAGCCGCTCCAAGGGTCAATTGCGACCGCCGGCACAGGCGCCTTTCTGGGCATATCGGCGGCCGATGCGCCCTGCACTAAAGCCAGACTACCGACAGCAACACCCAGACCAATCCCGAAAGACCAACCCCGGTAATTTCCGGCAAATGTACGGCAAGACATGACTGCTCCCCTTTATCCGTCACCTTCTCAAGGGGATATTTCTGGCGGCCTCCATATTTCTATACAACACGTTAGTATTTGCCTTTCGAGATTCGCAGTCCGCAATATTGCGGCATAAGATTCGCGAAAATTCTTCGCAATTTGCGGGAGTCGAGAATTTCCCTTTGTTCAGAAGCGATTTGCATTCTCAAAAACGACGGCGAGTTATCAAAAAGATTAGCCGACTAACGTCCGCGCCTGCGGCTAAAATAACACAGTGGATTTCTATCCAACGACGCGCCTCACTGGCTTGCCATGACGCTCAAACCGAAGAACCGAACCAAGTATGCGCACGCGATCATGGCGATTTCGATTGGCAATGCGCTTGAATGGTACGAGATCGTCGTCTACGGCTACTTCGCGCCTATTATTGCCCACCTGTTTTTTCCGACCGATGATCCTTTCGCCTCTTTGATGCTCGCGTTCGCCGCATTCGGAATTACATTCATCATGCGGCCGCTCGGCGCAGTTTTCCTGGGAGCCTATGCGGACCGCTACGGCCGCAAAGTCGCATTACAAATTTCGATTCTGATGATGATGGCGGCATCCGCCGCCATCGCGTGCGCGCCCGACTACGGGACCGTAGGCATTGCAGCGCCTGTCGTATTGGTGGCGGCGCGGATGGTGCAAGGCTTTGCTGTCGGCGGAGAATTCGGCAGCTCGACTGCGTTTCTTGCCGAGCAAGATGCCAAACGCCGCGGCTTTTTTGCGAGTTGGCAATTTGCCAGCCAAGGCCTGACGGCCATTCTCGCCGCCGGCATGGGAACAGCGATAACGTCGCTGCTGTCGTCCGCGCAAATTGACAGTTGGGGATGGCGCCTGCCTTTCTTATTCGGTCTTCTGATCGGTCCCGTCGGCTACTACATCCGACGGCGCGTGCCGGAGACGGAGGAATTCCGTTTGTCGCGAACCGGCCGCTCTCCGCTTAGATCAATCGCAACCCAGGGCAAGCAGCGGCTTCTCCTGGCGATCGGCATCGTCGTGCTGGGGACCGTGGCCATCTATACGATGGTGTTCATGCCAACCTATGTCACGCGGCAACTCGGGCTGTCCGTGTCCAACGCTTTTGCGACCGGGATGCTGAACGGCGTGACTCAGCTCCTGCTCGTACCGGTTTTTGGTGCGCTTTCGGACCGTTTGGGGCGAACGACTGTCCCCTTGTACGCAGCTTTCATATTCTTGCTTGTTGCCTATCCAGCCTTCGTGTGGCTCGCCGAGGAGCCGAGTGTCGCCAAGTTGCTCCTGTTCCAGACGTTGTTCGGCGTTATGGCCTCGGCCTATATCGGCGCTCTGCCGGCCTTGATGGCCGAATTGTTCCCCGTGTGTATTCGCACCAGCGGCCTAGCGATCAGTTATTCGCTCGGTGTTGCCATTTTCGGCGGATTTTCGCCTCTGCTGCATGCTTGGCTGATCCACACCCAGAATTTCGCGGCGCCAAGCTACTTGGTCGTCGCTGCCGCTGCGATCAGCCTGACATCCCTATTTTTTATTCGCCGCATCGGACACCGCTAAATCCGCCGCGCTCGGAGCCGGCTGTTGGCCGGCGATTCGCGAGCGCTGCGGGAAATAGCGGTAGATTGTCGCAGTTGACACGCGAAGCAAGCGCGCGATCTGCGATACGCTCATGCGGCCTTCGGACAAAAGCCGTTTGGCTTTCATCCGATCTCCGAGCGAAAGCGCCGCAGGACGGCCGCGCTGACGCTTGGCTAGCAGGGATCCACCGTCGTCGGCTGCGGCCCGTTCGAGCTCAAACGAACGATGGGCATCCGCAAGAATCGAGCAGCATTTCGCAAAGGCGTCGCCAACCGCCGTGCCGGGGACAATGCCTTGGCTTTCCACACGCACTCCGATCTGTAACGTCTGCAATCGTTGCATGAGAGCTACCAAACTCAATATGTCATTCGTAAACCGCGTTAGGTCGGTTGCGACCAAGATGTCGCCCGGCCGCAAGAATTCGATGGCTCGGTCGAGTTCCTCGCGAATGACGGTCTTGTCGGCCCAGAGGAACGACCGCTCGCACCCCAAACGCTGCAAGGTGCTCGCGTCACTATCTTTCTCGTCGCCAGCAGCGGCACCAAAGCCGATCAGCATTCGCTTAACGATGCGGTTTCGAGGAAATACCTCGAAAATATTGAGCGAATATCGGCAGCATTATGAGAAACGTGATTCATGGCTGTCGCTCGTTCAACGAATAGAGGTAGTCTAATGATCACCGTAAGTTAGATGGTCACGGAGCCGCTGTATGCGTCCCAAGATGAAAACAGGTGTTCTCCCGGCGGAACACTCCCCATTGACCGTCAGTCAAAATCTGGACTGGGATAATGCGCGTATTTTTCTCGAGGTCACGCGGTGCGGAAGCTTCCGTGCGGCGGCAATCCGGCTGGGCAAATCGGTGAACGTCGTCCGGCGGCGGATCGCCGATTTTGAAAAGCAAATCGGCGCTGCACTGTTCACCCGCGACGTCAACGGGACACGATTGACCGATGAAGGCTCGGCGGTCGTCGCCGCGGTCGAACGCATGGAAGTTGCGACCTTTGACTTGCTGCGCGCCCGAAATCTCGTGGCGCCGACTTTGTCGGGCGAGGTGCGCGTGGCCATTACGGAAGGCCTCGGCACATTTTGGCTAGCGCCACGCCTCGTCGAATTCCAGCGCGCGTTTCCCAATATTCTGGTGGACCTTCACTGCGCCATGCGCACAGCAGACGTACTTCGGCACGAGGTGGACGTCTCAATTCAATTGTCGCGCCCGACTTCGACCGACATCAAAATTGCCCGGCTTGGCGCGCTCCATATCATGCCCTTTGCAAGTCAGAGCTACCTTGACCGTCACGGTACACCACGGACCCGTGCCGAGCTTCTCAAGCACCGGCTGGTCATTCAGGCCGCGGATCATCTCGCCTCCAAAGCTATCTTTGAGAGCTGGTTTCCAGGCGTGCGCCACGACGAAGTCGTTGTGATGCGTACCAATGTCAGCAGCGCCAACTATTGGGCGGTAGCCAAAGGCGCCGGCATCGGCCTGCTTCCGACTTATGCCCCGGCGCTCGGTGGCCCCGTCATCGCGGTTGATGTCGGCATGCACCACCCATTCGATATCTGGATATCTTATCATCCAACGAGCAATCGAATTCCGCGTATCCGCCATATGGTCGACTGGATCGTGGACGCGTTTAATCCACGGATCTTCCCGTGGTTTCGCGATAAATTCATTCACCCCAGCGAACTGATAAAAAACTACAAGGGCAAATCGTTAGTCAACTTACTTCCGGGCTTCTCGAGCAAGCCCATCGAATAGAAGACGTCCAACCTGGAATTATACTGACTTCAGCATCCCTCATCATTCAGAACACGCAGAACCGCGACACCCTCGCTTTGCAGGTGAAGCTCTCTGAACTCGTTTTGGCGCTCGATCGGGCGGATAACCGCGTTGCTGCGATTGAAGTCGCAAGCGACGAAGAATTGAAAGCTGCCAACGGCGAGATAAAGCGACGGGCAGCGGCAAAATAGCCATCATATTGGATGGCCAATTTCGACGGTCTCAGCACATCTCAGCACGCCTTCTTGTGATCGCTATCGGTCGGCGGCGGCGGCGGTTGCTGCGGTTTGCTCGGCTTATCGTCCATGACGATTCTCCGAAGGGGAAATATCCGCGCTTCTTGCTTCGCAAGTCGAGTCCGATTGTGGACGGTAGAAACAAAAAGGGAAAGTTGCTTGTCCCCACTTTATTGCCACGTGGGACGATTTCTAGAATTTCTCGTTTATAATCAATGCGAAAAAATAGCCTTGGCGCACCTTCTTGAACACATATCGAACTTTGTGCATCGCGCCGAATCCAGAAATTCGTCAGGTTTTTCAAGAGATAAGAGAGAAATTTACGCAGTCCTTCCCGGCGTGGGCAGCTGCCAGAAGCAGAAAGCTTTGATTGTCATCACACATACGCGGCTGGCTAACTCGTCTACCGGGCCGAGGCATTTATACTAACACCGGGTACGACCGTCACTCCCTCGTCCGTGCTGGTCACGCCCAATGAATTCCTGCTACGCTGCTACCACAGGGTGAGGAGCCGGCGGCTATGTATCGTCGGTCTGTGGCGTCATGCGTATCAGCGAGAAAGGCGCGGCTGCCGCGCCAATAACGCCTTTTGCGTTCGTCAAGAAGTGGAAAAAGGTGTCGCTCACCGAGCGGCAAGCAGCGCAGGCCCATTTCCTCGATCTCTGCGCGCTATTTGGCCACCCAACTCCGATCGAAGACGATCCCACCGGACAATTCTTTGCATTTGAAAAAGGCGCGACCAAAGTGGGTGGCGGGCGCGGTTTCGCCGATGTCTGGAAGAAAGATCACTTTGCTTGGGAGTACAAGCGAAAGAACGGCAATCTCGACGAAGCAATTCTACAACTTATTCGCTACGCGCCCGCGCTCGAAAGCCCGCCGCTGCAAGTTGTCTGCGATGTCGAACGTTTCCGCATTCATACGGCATGGACGAATACTGTCCCGGCGACCTACGAGATCAGTCTTGATGATCTAGCCGAGCCGGCAGCGCGCGAAATTTTGCGCAATGTCTTCTACGACCCGGAGAAGCTAAAGCCGAGCAAGACACGCACTGCCGTGACGGCTGAGGCGGCTGACAAGTTCTCTACCATTGCCTTCCGCTTGCAAGGACGAGGTACGTCCGAAGAGATCGCGCATTTTGTCAACCAACTCGTCTTCTGCTTCTTTGCCCAGAGCGTGAAACTGCTACCTGACGGGTTGTTTCCAAAGCTACTGAAGCAATCCGCTCGAAATCCCGAAAAATCGAAAGTCTATCTGAACAAGCTCTTCGAAGCGATGGAGAGCGGTGGCGAGTTCGACCTCAATGACATTGCCTGGTTCAACGGCGGCCTCTTCGATGGCCGTCGGGCGCTATCGCTCGACGAAGGCGACATTGGCCTGCTGGTCGCCGCTGGTAACCTCGACTGGAGCCTAATCGATCCGACAATTTTCGGGACGCTGTTCGAACGCTTCCTTGATCCCGACAAGAGGGCGCAGATTGGCGCGCATTACACCGACCCTGAGAAGATCGCGAAGCTTGTCGAGCCGGTTATACTGCGGCCACTTCAGGCAGAGTGGAACGCCGCCAAACAGGAGATCACCGGTTTTCTGCACGGCAAGTCCACTCCGCCAATGCGAACGAAGCTGCGTCGCCGCATGACGCGCGAAGAAGCTGCGGAGGAAGCGCATTCGCGCTTCACCGAGCGCTTGCGCACCCTCCGCGTTCTCGATCCCGCGTGCGGCTCCGGAAATTTTCTCTACCTTGCGCTGCAAGGGGTGAAGGACATCGAGAATAAGGCCAATCTCGAATGTGAAATGCTTGGTCTTTCCCCGCGCCTGCCAATTGTCGGCCCGGAGATCGTCCGCGGAATCGAGATAAATCCGTTGGCGGCGGAACTTGCCCGAACCACGGTGTGGATTGGCGACATCCAGTGGCGATTACGCAATGGCATCCATGCCAAGCCGAGACCCATCCTTCGAAAGCTTGATGCAATCGAAGGCCGCGATGCGCTCGTTACCACCGCTCCGTCCTTGTTGAATGTTCACGGCAAGTCGCAAAAGAATGGCCGTACCGACTCTCCATCTGTCGGCCAGACATACATTGAGGCCGAATGGCCCGAGGCAGAGTTCATCGTCGGCAATCCACCGTTCCTCGGCAGCCGGCTCCTGCGCCAGGGATTAGGAGACGAGGCCGTGGAGGGTCTGTTCGATATCTATGACGGACGCGTGTCCCGCGAAGCCGATCTCGTCTGCTACTGGTTTGAAAAGGCGCAAGCCGCCGTCAAGGCCGGGCGAACACAACGAGTTGGCCTCGTCGCAACCAACTCAATTCGCGGAGGTGCCAACCGCAAAGTGCTCGATCGGATCGCCGCCGAGAGCAGAATATTCGAAGCCTGGAGCGACGAGCCGTGGATTGTCAATGGTGCAGCCGTTCGCGTGTCGCTTGTTTGCTTTGGACAAGGCGAGGATTCCCTGCGGCTCGACGGACAGCCGGTCGCGGCTATCAACCCCGATCTCACGGAGGGCGCAACAAATCTCACCCAGGCGCGCAGACTGACCGAGAATCTTAACGTCGCCTTCATGGGGGATACCAAAGGCGGGGCCTTCGATATCCCAGGAGAGCTTGCGCGAGAATGGCTACGCCTTCCCCTAAATCCCAACGGCAGGCCCAATTCCGACGTGTTGCGTCCATGGCGCAACGGCATGGACATGACGCGCCGAGCGCGCGACATGTGGATCATCGATTTCGGGTGGGAAATGTCCGAGCAGGAAGCTTCGCTCTACGAGGCTCCCTTTCAACACATAAAAGAGCATGTGCTCCCTGAGCGGGCCAAAAACAGACGTGATGCTTATCGGGAACGATGGTGGCGTCATGTTGAACCGCGTCCGGCAATGTGCGCGGCGCTTGAGAATAGGCAGAGATACATTGGTACACCGACGGTCGCCAAACATCGGCTGTTTGTCTGGTTGGATAAGCATATCTGTCCTGATCACCAGCTCATCGTGATTGCGCATGACGATTACACAACTTTCGGGATTCTCCATTCGCGATTTCATGAGCAATGGTCATTGCAGCGGGGAACGTGGCTGGGGGTAGGCAATGATCCGCGCTATACGCCCACCACAACCTTCGAAACATTCCCATTCCCGGAAGACCTATCACCCAACATTCCGGCCAAGCGATTCCTCAACGACCCTCGCGCAGCGGCCATTGCCAAGGCTGCTAAACGACTCGATGAATTGCGAAACGCATGGCTCAACCCTACTGATCTTGTACGCGTCGAGCACGAAATCGCTCTCAATTATCCTGCGCGCATATTACCTAAAGACACGAACGCCGCAGCCACATTGCGCGAGCGGACCCTGACCAATCTCTACAATAAACGTCCCCAATGGCTGACCGACGCACATCGCGAACTCGATGCCGCCGTCGCTACTGCCTATGGCTTGCCCGTAGACATTTCCGACGACCAAGCCTTGGCAAAGCTTCTCGATTTAAATCTTACACGGGCCGGAATCGACACAGCATCCGTATCTGCGCAGCCGACAAAGAAGACCCGCCGTACGACGCCAGAGGGGGCACGGCGCGCGCCCCAATTTAAGTTGCCGATTGCAGGCGGGAAAAACGCACAAGAGACAATTCTTTTGGCAGAACCTCAGCGTCGAGGAGGACCGTCGCGGACTAGGCCGGAAGCCCCCGTAGACGGCGCGTTGCCAGTAGGCGAGAGACATAAGAGTGGCGCTCCCTAGGGGACTCGAACCCCTGTTTTCGCCGTGAGAGGGCGACGTCCTGGGCCGCTAGACGAAGGGAGCTTGGCCACGAAGTAAGCCCCACGAAATAGCCTCGATAGGCAGCCAGCGCAAGCGCGATCGCCCCGGGCCATTTAGTCCGAACGCCAGGCGCCGGCGCAAGGTCTCACATAACTATGCGCCGGTGCCGCGATTACTTCTGCTTGGCGATGATCTTGTCCTTGATCGCGTCGTAGGCGTTCTGCGAGATGATCTTCTTGTCGATCAGCTCGTTCTTGCCCTTGTACGGACGGCCTTTGATGATCGCCTCGGACCGCGCGGGCCCGATTTGCGGCAACGCGTCGAGTTCCGCTTTGGTCGCGGAGTTAATGTCGATCAATGCCGCCGCGGCGGGTTTAGCGGCTGTAGCGGCGGGCGTCGCGGGCTTCGCCGGCGCCGTTTGCGCGATGGCCGGCGCCGTGATGAACGTCGACAGAGCCAGAGCAACAAGCAGGTGTGACAAGCGCATGAAATGGTCCTCCCATAATTTTAGCGATAACGGACGCTAGGCCTTGCCGCCGCGCGGGTAAAGCGGCGCAGCGAAGTCTCAGCGCCGCAGCATTCCGCCGAGCGTGCCGCGCACAATGGCGCGTCCGATCGAGCCGCCCATGGAGCCGCCTATCGATTTGCCGAGATCGGCGGCGATCTGGCCGGCGACTCTGTTCGTCACCGAGCGCGTGATTTCGCGCGTCACCAATTGACCTGTCGTCAGCCGCGTGCCGCGCGGGCGGTTGGTGCCGAAGATCGTCCCGAACACACCGCCAATCTGGCCGAGCAAGCCGCCGCCCTGCCCGTCCTGCGGCGTTTGTCCGGCCGGCGGCGCGGTCGTCGTACCGGTACTCTGGATGCGCTTCTGCAAGATTTCGTAGGCCGATTCCGCATCGATAGCGGTGTCGTATTTGCCCATCACCGGGCTCGCCGCGATGGTGGCCTTGCGCTCCGCCGGCGTGACGGTGCCAAGCCGCGCCGACGGCGCCTTGATCATGGTGCGCTCGACCATCGAAGGCACGCCGTTGCCTTCGAGAAACGACACCAGCGCCTCGCCTTTGCCGAGTTCGGTAATGACCTGCGCAGTATCGAGCTTCGGGTTCGGCCGGAATGTATCGGCCGCAGCCTTGACCGCCTTCTGATCGCGCGGCGTGAAGGCGCGCAGCGCATGCTGCACGCGGTTGCCGAGCTGCGCCAGCACGGTCTCCGGCACGTCGAGCGGATTTTGCGTGACAAGATAGACGCCGACGCCTTTCGAGCGCACCAGGCGCACGACTTGCTCGATCTTTTCGAGCAAAGGCTTCGGCGCATCGTTGAACAGCAGATGGGCCTCGTCGAAAAAGAACACCAGCTTCGGCTTGTCGACGTCGCCGACCTCCGGCAACTTCTCGAACAATTCGGAAAGCATCCACAATAGAAACGTCGCGTAGAGCCGCGGATTGGCGATGAGCTTGTCCGCCGATAGGACATTGACTATGCCGCGGCCATCGCTGTCGGTGCGCATGAAGTCGCCGATGTCGAGCGCGGGCTCGCCGAAAAACGACGTGGCGCCTTGGTTTTCCAGCACGAGAAGCTGACGCTGGATGGTGCCGACGGTGGCCGCCGAGACGTTGCCGTATTGCTTCTGCAATTCCGCGGCATTTTCCGCGACGAGATTGAGCGTGGCGCGCAGATCCTTGAGGTCGAGCAACGCCAGGCCCTGCTCGTCGGCGATGCGGAAGGCAATGTTGAGCACGCCTTCCTGGACGTCATTGAGTTGCAACAATCGCGACAGCAGCAGCGGTCCCATTTCCGAAATCGTGGCGCGGATGGGGTGGCCCTCGGCGCCGAACACGTCCCAGAAAATCGTGGTGAACTGGTCGGGCTGATAAGGCAGCCCCATCGCCTGCGCGCGCTGAACGAAGACTTCCTTGGCCTCGCCCGCGGCGCTGATGCCGGACAGATCGCCTTTGATGTCGGCGGCAAACACGGGAACACCGGCAATTGCGAAACCTTCGGCAAGAACCTGGAGGGTCACCGTCTTGCCGGTGCCGGTCGCGCCGGTCACCAGGCCGTGGCGGTTGCCGAATTTGAGATCGAGCACCTCGAACTTGGTGCTCTTGCCGACGACGATGCCGTCTGCCGGGACCGGGGCGCTTGGGCTGGTTTGGGCTGGCGCTTTCGCGGCCATGGTCGAAACTCCATATCCATATAACGATCAGGGGCTAGCATCCCGGCGCGGCCCGCCGCAATTGGGCATGCTGTCCGGGGCTTAAGGCTGCGGCGCAAAACGCATGCGGCCAACCGCTTTGAGGGTATTGAGGTCGTAGAGGCGCAGTTCAAGGCTGCCGCCGACATCGATGGTAAGCACGATGCGGCCGTCGCCGACGGCGGTCGAGATCACCTTGGCGCCGGGCGGCAATTGCGCCACCGCGTCGGAAACCGCACTTCCCCCCGACTTGAAAACACGGTAGCCGATGACACCTAAGACCACCGCGACGGCGACGAAGGTGGTGGCGGTCGCGATCATCATCAGCTTGCGGACTTGCGCCACCGCGCGCGCCGCTTCCGGTTCGAGTGGTTTTTCGTCGTCGTCGTCGGACATTTTCAAACCAAGTTTTCGGGCAAAGCCGGTTTCGGTATGACGGATAGCGCCATCAAGACAGTGACAATCGCCGCCGAGGACGCCGGCGGCAGACTCGATCGCGTGTTGGCCGCGCGCATTCCCACACTGTCGCGTTCGCGCCTCAAAGCGCTGATTCTCGACGGCCAAGTCACGATCGAAGCGCGCACGATCCTTGATCCGGCCACTTACGTCAATTCCGGCGACACGATCGTCGTCAATCTACCGCCGCCGGAAGAGCCGACGCCCAAGGGCGAGAAGATTCCACTTGATATTGTCTATGAGGATGACGCGCTGATCGTCATCGACAAGCCGGCCGGGCTGGTGGTTCACCCTTCGGCCGGGCATGCCACCGGCACGCTGGTCAATGCGTTGATCGCCCATTGCGGCGACAGCCTGTCCGGCATCGGCGGGGTCAAACGGCCGGGCATTGTGCACCGGCTCGACAAGGACACTAGCGGGCTGCTGGTGGTGGCCAAGAACGACCGCGCCCATAAGGCGCTGTCCAAGCAGTTCGCCGATCACGGCCGTGAGGGGCCGCTCAAGCGCGGCTATCTCGCTTTCGTCTGGGGCGCGCCGGACCGGACCAAGGGCACCATCGACGCCCCGCTCGACCGCAATCCGCACGCCCGCGACAAGCGCGCCGTGCGCCAAGGCGGCCGCGAGGCGATCACCCATTGGCAGCTTTTGGAGACCTTCAAAGGCAAGGACGGCAAGCCGGTCGCGAGCCTGGTCGCCTGCACGCTAGAGACCGGCCGCACCCATCAAATCCGGGTGCACATGGCCCATATCGGCCACCCGATCATGGGCGATGCGACCTACGGCACCGGCTTCAAGACCAAGGCCAGTCAGCTTGGCCCGGCGACAAAATCCGCCTTAGAGGCCCTTGGCAGACAGGCCTTGCATGCCTATTTATTAACTATCGAACACCCCGATGCCCGCGATTCTGCAAACCTGGAGTTCCGATCGGAACTGCCGGGTGACTTGCGTCGTTTACACGATGCCCTGGTCGCGGAGAGCCGCGGCCCAGGAGATAAATAGATCAACTATCCCAATGGCTTGGTTGCGGCAGGCGACGCATGGCTGGGTCACGGCGACGTGACGGGCGATTTACTTTCTTTCGACCGCCCCCTCCAGTATGCTGCACCTGCGATCATCTCTTCGCGGTCGCAACATTGGATGCGTGCCGTCGGCTCGGGGAGCGGCGGCGACAACCGCCTGCCGATTCACTCGGGGGCAATTATAAGGAGGGCGCTACATGGCCCGTTCTGCCGCAATGCCGGCACTCAAAGCTGAATCCGGCCTATCTCACTACCTGGAAGAAATCCGTCGGTTTCCGATGCTGGAACCGCAGGAAGAATACATGCTGGCGCGTAGCTGGCGTGAGCACGGCGATCGTGAAGCCGCTCATAAGCTCGTCACCAGTCATCTAAGACTCGTGGCCAAGATTGCCATGGGCTATCGCGGCTACGGCCTGCCTATTTCGGAAGTCGTATCCGAAGGCAATGTCGGCCTGATGCAGGCGGTCAAGCGCTTCGAGCCCGAGAAGGGCTTCAGGCTCGCGACCTACGCGATGTGGTGGATCAAGGCTGCGATCCAGGAATACATCCTGCGCTCGTGGTCGCTGGTGAAGATGGGCACCACCGCCAATCAGAAGAAGCTTTTCTTCAACCTGCGCAAGGCGAAGAGCAAAATCTCCGCGCTCGAGGAAGGCGATCTGCGGCCCGATCAGGTCAAGATCATCGCCAAGCGGCTCGGCGTCAACGAGCAGGACGTGGTCGACATGAACCGCCGGCTCGGCGGCGACGCGTCACTCAATGCCTCGATCCGCGACGACGGCGAAAGCGGCGAATGGATGGATTGGCTCGTCGACGACGCGCCGAGCCAGGAGCGCGTACTCGCCGACAGCGAGGAAAGCGACAACCGCCATAAGGCGCTGATCTCGGCGCTGGACGTGCTCAACGAGCGCGAGAAGCGCATCTTCCAGGCCCGGCGCCTGGCGGACGATCCGATCACGCTCGAGGACCTCGCCACCGAGTTCGGCGTATCGCGCGAGCGCGTGCGCCAGATCGAGGTGCGCGCTTTCGAGAAGGTGCAGAAGGCGGTCAAGAGCCGCATCGCCACCTTGGAGCAGCCCGGCGCCGCCGCGGCGATCACATCGGCGGCGATGCACTAAGCTGGTTCGTCACTGACAGTTACAAATGGCCGGGCAGCGATGTCCGGCCATTTTTGTTTGCTCTCGATTTTCAAACAGCCATCACTCGTCATTCCGGGACGGTCCGAAGGACCGGGCCCGGAACCCAGAGCCACGCGCAGTGCCCGCATCTCTGGATTCCGGGCTCGCTCGCTACGCTCGCGCCCCGGAATGACGGGTGTGCGCCTACCCACCAATGAGCTTCAACCACTCGTCCTCGGTGAGCACCTGGACGCCGTGTTTCTTAGCTTCGGCCAGTTTGGAGCCGGCGCCGGGACCGGCGACGAGGTAGTCGGTTTTCTTCGACACCGAACCCGCAGCCTTGGCGCCGAGGCGCTCGGCGGTGGCCTTGGCCTCGTCGCGCGTCATCTTCTCCAGTGCGCCTGTAAACACCACGGTCTTGCCGGCGATTTTTGAATCGGTCTTCGGCTTCTCGGCGTCGAGGATGGTCACTTCCTTGGTCAGCCGCTCGACGATGCCGCGGTTATGGCTTTCGCGGAAATAGGCGGCGATGGCGGCGATCACCGTGTCACCAATCTGGTCGAGCGCATCCATCTCGGCGATGGTTTCCTCGTCGCCCTTGGCGACTTTCAGCGCCGCATCGTGGAAGGCCTGCCACGAGCCGTAGCCGCGCGCCAGTGCCAGCGCCGTGGTCTCGCCGACCTGGCGGATGCCGAGCGCGAAGATGAAACGTTCGAGCGAAACCCGGCGGCGCTCCTCGATCGCGTTGAACAAATTGCGCACCGAGGTTTCGCCGTAGCCTTCGACCTCCTCGAGCTTGATGCGGCTGTTGCGCCCACGCAGCGTAAAGATGTCGGCCGGCTCTTTGACCCAGCCATTCTCAAAAAACAGTTCGATCTGCTTATCCCCCAGGCCTTCGATGTCGAAGGCGCGGCGCGAGGCAAACAGAATGAGATGCTGGATTTTCTGGAACGGACAGGCGAACTCTCCGGTGCAGCGGGCGCGGGCGCCCTCCTCGCCGGTGGCGGTTTCCTCGCGCACCACGTCGGTGTGCAGCGGGCACGGGCACTTTGTCGGAAAACGGTATGGCTTGGCGTTCTTGGGGCGCTTGTCCAGCACCACGTCGACCACCTGCGGGATGACGTCGCCGGCGCGTTGGATGATCACTGTGTCGCCGATGCGAATGTCGCGGCCGTCGCGCAGCGGCTCGCCGTCGCCGCCGATGCCTTTGATGTAATCCTCGTTGTGCAGCGTGACGTTCTGCACGATGACGCCGCCGACGCCGACCGGCTCGAGCTTGCCGACGGGCGTCAGCGCGCCGGTGCGGCCGACCTGGATTTCGATGTCCTTGAGCACGGTGACGGCGCGCTCGGCGGGGAACTTGTGCGCGATGGCCCAGCGCGGCGTGCGCGACACGAAGCCGAGTCGCTCCTGCCAGTCGAGGCGGTCGACTTTGTAGACGACACCGTCGATGTCGTAGTCGAGCTTGGCGCGGCGCAGTTCGATGTCGCGGTGAACGGCGAGCAGTTGCTCGACCGAATGGCAGATCTTGGTCAGCGGATTGGTCGTAAAGCCGCGCGCCTCGAACCATTTAATCATGCCGGACTGTGTGTCCTCCGGCATCTCGCTCATCTCGCCCCAGGCATAGGCGAAGAAGCCGAGCGGCCGCGACGCGGTGACGCTCGCGTCCTTCTGGCGCAAGGAGCCTGCGGCGGAATTGCGCGGGTTGGCGAAGATGGTGTCGCCGGCGGCCTTCTGGCGTTCGTTGAGCTTCAAGAAATCGGCCTTGGTCATATAGACCTCGCCGCGCACCTCGACGACCGCCGGCAGGTTCCGGCCCTTGAGCTGCTGCGGGACTTGCCTGATGGTGCGGATATTGGCGGTGACGTCCTCGCCTTCGGCGCCGTCGCCGCGCGTGGCGGCGGTTCTGAGCTCGCCGTTCTCGTAGCGCAGCGACATCGACAGGCCGTCGATTTTCGGCTCGGCGGAAAAGACGATGTCGTCGTCGTCGCCGAGCTTGAGGAAGCGGCGGATGCGGCCGACGAAATCGACCACGTCCTGCTCGGCAAAAGCATTGTCGAGCGACAGCATCGGCACGGCGTGGCGAATTTTGGCGAAGCCGCGCGCCGGCGCGGCACCGACTTTCAGCGACAGCGATTCAAACGTGCGCAGATCGGGGAAGCGCGCTTCGATGGCGTTGTAGCGCTGACGCAGCGCGTCGTATTCGGCGTCTGAAATCGTCGGCGCGTCTTTCTGGTAATAGCGCTTGTCGTGCTCGGAGATTTCGGCTTGCAGCCGCGCGTATTCCGCCGCCGCCTGTTTTCGGGTCAGGAGGTCGACGGGGGTTTTGGCGGTGTTGAGTTTGGCTTTTGCCATATTGCGTTTCATCGTTCCGGGCGCGGTCTACTATTCTTAGTCATTCCGGGGCGCGGCCGTTAGGCCGCGAGCCCGGAATCCAGAGCCAATATCGGACGTCCAATGTTTTACGTTTACCTGCTTGCAAGCCGAAAACAAGGAACGCTCTATCTTGGAGTTACGAAAGACCTCGTTCGTCGAACTTATGAGCATAAGGAAAAAGTACTGCCGGGATTTACTTCGCGCTACGACATCCGTCGGTTGGTGTGGTTCGAGGTCTACGATGATCCAACAAATGCGATCGAACGAGAAAAGGAAATCAAAAAGTGGCGGCGGGCGTGGAAAATCAACCTGATTGAGAAAGGTAACCCCGATTGGAAAGATCTCTATCCTGACATTACCCGTTAGAGCCCTCCTCTGGATTCCGGGCTCGCGCCATAGCGCGTCGAAGACACGCGTAAACGCGCTGATGGCGCGCCCCGGAATGACAATTGAGGTTGTCATGCCGGACGCCGCGCAGCGGCGATCCGGAATCCAGACCCACGGACTGAGGTTGCATCCGGATTCCGGGCCCGGCCCTTCGGGCCGTCCCGGAATGACGGCGATAACATGGCGGACGACTAACTCGCCGCCTTGATCAGCCGTTCGGCGGCGGCGCGGGCCTCGTTGGTGATTTCGGCGCCGGCAAGCATGCGGGCGATTTCCTCGCGGCGATGGTCCGCCGCCACCTCGATGACGCGGGTCGCAACACGCGTGCCCTTGTCCAGCGCGTCCTTGCTGATGACGTAATGACGGGTGGCTTGCGCCGCCACTTGCGGCGCATGCGTGACGGCGAGCACCTGGACGCCATTGGCGAGCCGCGCCAGCCGCACGCCAATGGCATCGGCCACCGCGCCGCCGACGCCGGTATCGATTTCGTCGAACACCAAAGTCGGCGCCGAGCCGCGATCGGCCAGCACGACTTTCAGCGCCAACAGGAAACGCGCCAGTTCGCCGCCGGAGGCGATCTTCATCAGCGGGCCGGGCTTGGTGCCGGGGTTGGTCTGCACCCAGAATTCGACGCGGTCGATGCCGTTCGGTCCCGCGGCTGCTGGATCGGTGACGATCTCGGTCGAGAATTTGGCGCGCTCGAGCTTGAGCGGCGCAAGTTCGCCATTGACCGCCTTGTCGAGCGCGACCGCAGCCTTGGCGCGGGCCTTGGACAAAGCCTGCGCGGCGGCGCGGAAATCGGCCTCGGCGATATCGGCGGCGGCGGTGAGCGCCTTGAGCTTCTCTTCGCCGGCGTCGATCAGCGCGATGTCGCCGTTGTATTTGCGCGCGAGCGCCGCGAGGTCGTCGACCGGCACGTTGTATTTGCGGCCGGCGGCGCGCAGCGCAAACAGGCGTTCCTCGTTGCGCTCCAGTTCGGCCGGGTCGAAATCGGCGGTGCGCAGCGCCTGCTCGAGATGGCCGCGGGTTTCCTCCAGCGCGTTGAGCGCGACGTCGAGCGACTTCACTGCGGGCTCGACCAGCATTGGGGCCTGCGCGCTGCGGCGCTCGAGCCGGCGGATGACCCCGGCCAGCGCCGGCACGCTGGAATTGGAACCGGCTATCACTTCGTGGGCGTCGCGCAGATCCTCGGCGACTTTCTCCGACTGCATCATCACGGTACGGCGGGTGGCGAGCGCGGTCTCCTCGCCGGCCTGCGGGTTGAGCTTGTCGAGTTCCTCGACGGCGTGGCGCAGCCAGTCGCTTTCGCGCTTGGCGCGCTCGACGTCGGCGCGGTGGGCGTCGGCGGCTTCCTGCGCGGCGCGGCGCGCTTCCCACAACGCGGCAACCTTGGCGGCGTCGGCTTCGAGCGCGCCGAAGGCGTCGAGCAGACGGCGGTGGGTGGCGGCGTCGACCAAAGCGCGGTCGTCATGCTGGCCGTGGATTTCGACCAGTACGGAGCCGAGCTCCTTCATGACCTGGACGCTGACCGGCTGGTCGTTGACGAAGGCGCGGGTGCGGCCGTCGGATAATTGCACGCGGCGCAGGATCAATTCGTCCTCGGCCGCGATGTCGTTGGCTTTCAGCAGCGCGCGCGCCGGATGCTTCTTGCCGACCTCGAACACGGCGATGACCTGGCCCTGCTCCACGCCCTGGCGCACCAGGCTCTGGTCGCCGCGGGCGCCGAGCGCCAGTGCGAAGGCGTCGAGCAAAATCGACTTGCCGGCGCCGGTCTCGCCGGTGAGCACGGCAAGGCCGCCGGCGAAATCGATGTCGAGCCGGTCGATCAGGACGATATCGCGGATCGAGAGACGGGAGAGCATGAAGCGGCGAATCCGATGAGGTACGCCATCATTAAAGACGTGGATCGCCCGCACAAGGGCCAGCGAATTAGCCCAGCCCGACCTTCTTGAAGGCCTTGCTGATCCAGGAGCCCTTGTTCTCGGACACCTGGCCGCCGCCGGTCGTCACCAGGGTATAGGCGTGGCGGTACCACTCGCTGTCGGGGAAATTGTGCCCGAGCACGGCGGCCGCGGTCTGCGCCTCATCGACGATGCCGAGCGCCATGTAGGCCTCCGACAGCCGCATCAGCGCCTCTTCGACGTGGCGCGTGGTCTGGTAGCGCGTCACGACCACTTTGAAGCGGTTGATGGCGCCGGTGTATTCCTTCTTGTCGAGGTAATAGCGGCCGACCAGCATTTCCTTGCCGGCGAGTTGGTCGGCGGCGATCGATATCTTCTGCTTGGCGCTGACGGCGTATTCGCTGGACGGATATTTGCGCACCACTTCGTCGAGCGCGGCGAGCGCCTTGTCGGTGCGCGCCTGGTCGCGGGTGATGTCGGGGATTTCGTCGAAATAAGACGAGCCGATCAGATATTGCGCGTAAGCGGCATCCGGGCTGCCGGGATGCAGCGAGATGTAGCGCTTGGCCGCGGTGACACTCTCATCATACTGGCCGGATTCGTAATAGGCGTAAGACGACATGATCAGCGACTTGCGCGCCCATTCCGAATAGGGATGCTGGCGGTCGACTTCCTCGAATTTCTTGACCGCTTCCTTCGGGTCCTTCTTCTGATTGAGAAGGAACAGACCCTCATTATAGAGCCGCTCCGGCGGCTCGTCGGGCGGCATCTCGTCCTTGCTGAACAGATTGAAGCTGCTGCAGGCGCCGAGGCTCACAGCCAGCAAGGCGGCGGCGGCGATGCGCAAGAATTGGCTGCGCGCTGGCGGCGTTCCGGTCACAGCAGGGCTTCCCACGAGTCTCTCTGGCACCAACTCGACCACGCGTTCTTAGTCCAATCCCCAAAGGCGGTGCGTCAAGGCACCTGCCTACCCACGCTGGTGTAAACCAAACAGCGCAATATGGCCACGCGATTAAGCCCGCATTCGGCCGGTATTAAGGCGGAGGGTTAAGCCTAATTCTTTAGGCTTTTAAGAGACTTCCGGGCCGTAGGCCGGGGCGACCAGGGTGGCGCCGAGGCCGGCCTGGCCGCGGGCGCGGCGAACCGGCTCGGCGGCGGCTTCGACCACCCGCCAGGCGGTCGGGTCGGCCATCAGGGCGGACAGCACTGCGTGGTTGAGCTTGTGGCCGCCACGCACGGTTTTGTAGGTGGCGAGCAGCGGCTGGCCGGCCAGCGCCAGATCGCCGACCGCGTCGAGCACCTTGTGACGCACGAACTCGTCGGCAAAGCGCAGGCCTTCCGGATTGAGGACGCGGTCCTCGCTGATCACCAGTGTGTTGTCGAGCGAGGCGCCGCGCGCGTAACCGGCGCTCCACAATTTCGTGACGTCCTTCATGAAGCCGAAGGTGCGGGCACGCGCGATCTCGCGGCGGAACGTGTTCGGCTCGATGTCGAGCGACAGCGTCTGCTTGCCGATCAGCGGATGATCGAATTCGATTTCAGCCTCGACGCGGAAGCCGTTGGCATAAGGCCGCAGTTCGCCGAAGGCGCCGCCCTTGGACACGCGCACGGGCTTGAGCACTTCGATATAGCGGCGCGGCTGCGCGCGGGCCGTCAAACCGGCCTGATCCAGCGCATCGACAAAGGCCGCGGCGCTGCCGTCCATGATCGGCACTTCCGGGCCGTCGATCTCGACGACGACATTGTCGACATGCAGACCGCGGAACGCGGCGAGCAGATGTTCGGCGGTCGAGCACAGCGGCCCGGAGGCGTCGCCCAACACGGTGGCAAATTCGGTGGCAGTGACGGCGCGCACGTCGGCGCGAATTTCGCGCTCGATTGCGCCATCGGCGGAGACGCGGCGGAACACGATGCCTTCGTCGTCGCGCGCCGGATTCAATGTGAGTGTGACAGGCAGACCGGAATGTACGCCGACGCCAGAGATGGCGATGTGGTCGCGTAAGGTGGTCTGCTTGGCGCTCTTCATCAGCCTCGTATCCGCCGGCTTGCAAGCAAACCGCGCGGTCCCATCCCTCGACCCTAACCGGGCCACATTCCCGCCTTCAAATCGTTACGCCGTGAGGCGCAAGGCGGCATCCCCCAGGAACCGAAAAGTCCCTTTCGCTGCTGCAACTTAGGCCAGACCAGCAGCACTCGCCAACTCACGCTTTCTTACCGAGTGTTACTCTTTTTTGCCGCATTTCCGAGAGGCCCGAGGCCTCAGCCTTGGATTTACGTTACCGCGGGAACCTTGATTTCCAGCAAATGGTTCCACCAACCGGTAACCCGATACATGGCTTATTAAAGAACGAGTTATTTCAAATACTTAGAGACAACCATCGGACGCCGGCGATACAAAGAACCCCGCTCCGGCGAAGGAGCGGGGCTGTATTGTCAGGCATTCAGGCCGGTCAGTTGGCCTGCCGGCGCAGGAACGCCGGGATGTCGAGCTGGTCTTCCTCGCCCGAATTATGCACAGGCGCGGGGCGTCCGTGGGGGTCGAGACCTTGCGGTGCAGCACGGCGGGCATATTCGGACACTGGATCGGCAGGTCTGCCCTCAGGATGGCGGCCTTCCGGCTGGCGGGCGGTTGGGCGCTGCGGCGGGCGCTCGAACTGCGGCATCGGGCGTGCGGTGCGCGGGGCCGGCGGAGCTTCGGCTTCCTCGGGCTTGCGGCCGAGGCCGACCGAGGCCAGCCGCTGCATCAGCGACATGCGGCGCTTTTCAGGGTGATCGTCGGACAACTCGCCGCGCTGCGCCCTGACTTCCGCCTGGGCCGGCAGCGGCAATTCGTCGATGCGCGGCATGCGGGGCTGGACGCGAGCGGTGCGTTCCGGCGGCGGCGGAATGAAGGTGGCCGGCGTCGGTAGTTCGGCCTGCACAGGCTCGCCCGCCGGTTCGAACAGCGACGGCTTCATCGGCATCGGGCGGATCGAGACGTCCTCGACCGTGCTGGACGGCAGCAAGGCTGCGGCGACCGCGGCATGGGCGGCCGATTCGACCGACGCGACATTGGCCGTGGCGACGGCCGGCGCGCGCTCGACGCGGTCGGCGATGCGGCGGCTGTCGTTGCGGATCTTGCCGGCGAGTTCCTTCAGCGCGCTTTCGGCGGGCTGCTGCTGGCGCGGCGCATTGGCATGATCGATGCCGGTCGCGACGACCGAGACGCGGATGATGCCCTCGAGGGTTTCGTCGAAGGTGGCGCCGACGATGATGTTGGCGTCGGAATCGACTTCCTCGCGGATGCGGGTGGCGGCTTCGTCGACTTCATAGAGCGTGAGGTCTTTGCCGCCGGTGATCGAGATCAGCAGACCGCGCGCGCCCTTCATCGAGGCGTCGTCGATCAGCGGGTTGGAGATCGCGGCTTCGGCGGCGGTGAGCGCGCGCTTCTCGCCGGAGGCCTCGCCGGTGCCCATCATCGCCTTGCCCATTTCGCGCATGACGGCGCGCACATCGGCGAAGTCGAGATTGATGAGGCCTTCCTTGACCATCAGATCGGTGATGCAGGCGACGCCCGAATAGAGCACCTGGTCGGCCATGGCGAAGGCGTCGGCGAAAGTGGTCTTCTCGTTGGCAACCCGGAACAGATTCTGGTTCGGGGATGATCAGCAACGTGTCGACCACTTTATGCAGCTCGACGATGCCGGCTTCGGCAAAGCGCATGCGGCGGGCGCCTTCGAAGTGGAACGGCTTGGTGACCACGCCGACGGTGAGGATGCCGAGTTCGCGTGCGGTTTTCGCGATGATCGGAGCAGCGCCGGTGCCGGTGCCGCCGCCCATGCCGGCGGTGACGAACACCATATGCGCGCCGGTGAGGTGATCGCGGATTTCGTCGATCACCTCTTCCGCGGCGGCGCGGCCGACTTCGGGCTGGGAGCCGGCGCCGAGACCTTCGGTGACCTGCGTACCCATCTGAATGATGCGCTCGGCCTTCGACAGCGTCAGCGCCTGCGCGTCGGTGTTGGCGACGACGAAGTCGACGCCCTGGAGGCCGGCCGTGATCATGTTGTTGACGGCATTGCCGCCGGCACCGCCAACGCCGAATACGGTAATCCGCGGTTTCATCTCGCGAATGTCTGGGATCTTCAGATTGATGGTCATGTGGTCACCTTCTTTAATGCACGGGCAGCAGGCTTCGACGCCGCCGCCGAATAGACCGGTCCGCCACCGGCCGCTTCGTGGGTTGAGTGTTGGGTCAGAAGCTTTCGCGTAGCCATTGTCCGACCCGTGCCATGTAACCGCCCGTTCCCGTCATCAGATGCCGCGTTCGCCGCGGTTCGAAGTGTTCAAGATGGGCCGCTTGCGGGTAGACCAAGAGCCCGGCCGCAACGGCAAAGGCCGGTTCTTGGCTGCGTCCGGCAAACCGGCCAGACCCAGCGGACGTCCGATACGCACCGGACGCTTGAAGATGCGCGCGGCGAGATCGGCGATGCCCGACAGTTGGCTTGCCGCCACCGGTGAGCACCACACGCCCGCGCGGCTCGGCCGCGAACGGCGATGAGCTCAATCGGTCGCGCACCATTTCCAAAATTTCCTCGACCTCGGCTTGACGATGCGCACCAGCGCCGCCCTCGAAACGAATTGCGGCGGCTCGCGCTCGTCATCGCCGACGGGGGGTACCGTGATCATGTCGCGTTCGTCCGAACCACCCGTCAAAACACTGCCATAAATCGCTTTGATTCGCTCAGCATCCGCAATCCGGGTGTTGAGACCGCGGGCGAGATCCATGGTGATGTGCTGGCCGCCCAGCGCGAAGCCGTCGGCGTGGACGAAACGGCCGCCGGAAAATATCGCCATGGTGGTGGTTCCGGCGCCGAGATCGATGCAGGCGGCGCCGAGATCGGCCTCGTCGTCGGCCAAAGCCGACAATCCGGCCATGTAAGGCGACGCGACCAGCGCTTCGACGTCCAAATGGCTGCGTTCGACGGTCAGCATCAGGTTCCGGACGGTCGCGACGTCGGCGGTGACCATGTGCATGTCGACGCCGAAGCGGTTGCCGACCATGGCCGCGGCGGCTCGCGGATGCCGGCGGCGGCATCCAGCGCATAGCCGATCGGCAGCGAATGCAGAACGGCGCGGCCGTCGCGCACCGAATGCCGGCTGGCGGCGGACAAGACGCGGCCGATGTCGCCATCGGTGACGGCATCGCCGCCCAGATCGACGTCGGCGACAAAGCGCTCGCTGCCGAGACGGCCGCCGGACAAAGATACCACCACGGATTCAAGCTGCACGCCGGCCATGGTCTCGGCGGTGTCGATGGCCTGGCGGACCATCTCCTCGGCCTCGACCAGATCGACCACGGTGCCGCTCTTCATGCCGCTCGCCGCAGTATGGGCGAAGCCGAGAATGCGCACGCCATGGCTGCGCCGGCGCAGCACGTCCTGCGGCGCTTGCGGCTCGAGCCGCGCGATCATGCAGACGATCTTGCTGGTGCCGATGTCGAGACCGGCGACCACGGCGGCGCGCTTGGGCGACACCGGCTTCATCTTGGGGTCAGGCCGAAGCGCAGCACAGTCATGCCTCGCTCCCCTTTGCCCTTGGCCTTGCGCGCCTTGTCGGCGGCCTTGACCGCTTCGGTCGCGCGCCGCGGCCGCGGCATCGGACTGCCGCACGGTGATGCGATCGGGCAGCCGCAGATCGACAACGACGATATCGCGGGCCAGGATTCTCTTGGTGCGGTCGAGATCGATCAAGGTCGTGAGCGCGCGCTCGGGCTCGCGTTCCGGCAGCAGCACTTCGACGCCGCCCTTGAGATGCAGGTTCCAGCGCGCTCGGCCACCAGCACCGAAGCTTCCACGTTACGCGCGATGTCGGGATAGCGCGCCAGCAACGCGAGGAAGTCTTGCGCGGCGCGTTCGGCGCCGGTGCCGACGACCTGCGGCAAGGCGGCAAAACGCTGCGGCACGAATGTCTCCAGCACCACGCCATCGGCGGAAATCAGCGAGACCTGCCCGGCTTTCTGCCACAGCGCGAAGGCCTGGCGTTCCTTGATCTCGATGCGCAGCCGGCCGGGATAAAGCTTGAGCACGGTGGCTTCGGCGATCCACGGATTGGCCAAAAGACGGGCGCGCATGCGCGCGGCATCGATGAACAGCAGCGAGGAATGGCCGGTGACGCCGGCCAGCGCGAGGATGTCCTCGCGGCTGACTTCGTGCTGGCCGGCGAGTGCGATTTCGGAAATGTGGAAGCCGAAGCCGTTGGCGGTGGCATCCGCCATATCCTGCACTTGCGCGACGATGTCCGGCACGTGGCCGCCTTTGACCGCGCCGTAGCTGGCGCTGGCGAGCAGCAGCAGGGCGGCGGCCGACGAACCGGCGCCGCGCGGCACGGGAAATTCGACGATGGCGTTGAACCAGCGGCGCGCCCGCCGCTGCCAGCCGAAGTTCGAGGCCGGCCAGGCATGCGACTGCAACCGCGCAGCGGCAGCGTCGCGTCGTTTGAAGTTTGGCTTCGGCGATTGAGCGAGGCGTCCTCGACAATCCATCGCGACGGTTTCTTCCCAGATTTGGCCCAGGCATGGGCCGAAAGCTCGTGGCGGCCCGTTGCGCGCAAGCCCGCACGGCTCACCGCACGGCCAAGCGCTGCCAACGCCGCCACTGCCTAGTCTTGAGGCCGTTTGGTAAACGATTAGTAAAGTTTGAGGGAATTGAAGGGGTTGGGATTAAGTTAAAGGGCCGGTGTGGCCGAATCCTCAGTCTAAAAAGCTTTCGGCAGGCCCGCTTGGCGGAGGATCGCATTCGCGGTGTGACGGCTGGCGACCCCGACCGGCACCGGAAAATTCCGCCGCGTTATCGGGCTATACCAGATTTCATGACTTCCCTTGCCTTGACGAACCAAGGTGCACCCCGCTGCGCGAAGCAAATCACGCAAAGCGCGATCGAATTGGGGCGCCATTTAAGCAGACGCGGGCTCGGCTTCCCGTAACGCCGTGATCTGCAAATAAAGCGAAGCAGGATCGGTGTCGGGATGGTTATCCGGCAGTACATCTAACGCCATCGCCGTTATTTTGGCGAGCAACTCGTCGAGGCTCGGTGCGTCGGCCGCGGCCGGGATATCGTCGCAATGCCCGCTCCAGACCGAGGCATCTTCATCCCAGGCAGCGGAAATCGTGAAAATCGTCGGTTTGGACATTCGGGGCCTCCACGAGGATGTTAACATACCCTCACCGATCCAGCGAAGCGTCCTCGATCATCCAGGAAACCAACTGCTCGAAGGTCATGCCGGCGTGGACGGCGAGTTCGGGCACCAGCGAGGTTTCGGTCATGCCGGGCTGGGTGTTCATTTCGAGGCAGGCGATGCCGGAAACGCCGGGACGTGTGCCGTCGTAGCGGAAGTCGGCGCGGGTGACGCCGCGGCAGCGGAGCGCGTTGTGCGCCAGCACCGCCAGGCGGCGGCATTCCTCGTAGACCTCCGCCGACACCGGCGCAGGCAGCAGATGCGTCGAGCCGCCGGGCGCGTATTTGGCTTCGTAGTCGTAGAACTTGGTGTTGGCGACGATCTCGATGACGCCGAGTGCGCGGTCGCCGATCACCGCGCAGGTCAGTTCCTTGCCGGGGATGAACGGCTCGACCAGCACGCGCTCGCCGAACGTCCAGTCGGCGCGCGTCAATTCCTGCGGCGGATGCTGCTGATCCTCGCGCACGATGAAGACGCCGACACTGGAGCCTTCCGCGATCGGCTTGATGACGTAAGGCGGCGGCAGCAGATGTTTCTTGGCGGCTTCCATGCGCGGCGCCACCATGCCGCCCGGCACCGGAACGCCGCCGGCCTTGAGCACGGTCTTGGCGATGTCCTTCTGCATGGCGACCGCGGAAGCCATCACGCCGGAATGGCTGTAGGGCAGCCCAAGAATTTCCAGCATGCCTTGCAGCGTGCCGTCTTCGCCGGGACGGCCATGTAGGACGTTGAGCGCGCAATCGGGCTTGAGGCCGCGCAAGGTCGCGGCGATGTCGCGATCGACGTCGATGCGGCTGACGCGATAGCCGGCGCGCTCGGCGGCATCGGCGCAGGCCTTGCCCGAGCGCAGCGAGACCTCGCGCTCGGCCGACCATCCACCCATCAGAACTGCGACGTGTTTCATGCTCGATGCCTTACTTCACTCTCCCCTCGCGGGACAGGGTCAAGAAGCAACTACCCCAATCCTCTTAATTTCCCATTCAAGCTCGACGCCGGAATGCGCCTTGACCCGCTCGCGGACCGTTTCGCCCAAGGTCTCGATATCGGACGCGGTGGCGCCGTCGACAGTGATGAGAAAATTGCTGTGCAACTCGGAGACCTGCGCTTTGCCGACTTTAAGTCCGCGGCAGCCGGCTTCGTCGACCAGTTTCCAGGCGCTGCCGCCCGACGGGTTCTTGAAGGTCGAGCCGCCGGTGCGATTGCGCGGCTGGCTGGCCTCGCGCTTCTTCTTGATCGCGTCCATCTCGGCGGCGATGGCGGCGGCGTCGCCGACGATGCCCTGGAACACAGCCTGCGTGAAGATGACGTCGTCGGGCACGCCGCAATGGCGATAGGAAAATCCCATCTCAGCATTGGTGAACGTGCGCCGGTTTCCCTCGCGGTCGACGCCGCGCGCTTCGATCAAGACATCCTTGGTCTCGCCGCCATAGGCGCCGCCGTTCATGCGCAACGCGCCGCCGATGGTGCCGGGAATGCCGGACAGAAACGCGAGGCCGCCGATGCCCGCGGCCTGCGCCGCGCGCGCCACCATGACGTCAAGCATCGCGGTGCCGGCGGTGACGCGCGTGCCGTCGATGGCAACGTCGTTGAAGCCGCGGCCGAGCCGAATCGTCACGCCCGGAATGCCGCCGTCGCGCACGATCAGATTGGAGCCGGCGCCGATCACGGTGACGGTGATGTTGGTTGCCATATTGCGCAGGCAATAGGCCAGGTCGTCTTCGTCTTCCGGCATAAAAAAAGCCTGCGCCGGACCGCCGACGCGAAACCAGGTGAAATCGCCAACCTTCTGGTTGGCGAGCAAACGCCCGCGCAGCTCCGGCATCCGGGCTTTGAGATCGGGGATGATGTCTGGGAAGGTCATTATTTTCTGTCATCACCGGGCTTGGCCCGGTGATCCCGCTTAGGAAGGCACTCCATCCCTGATCGGGATGGCCGGGACAAGCCCGGCCATGACAAGTTCATCATGGCAGAGCCTTCAGCTCCGCCGGCAAGGCGTAGGCCCATTGCGTGATGGAGCCGGCGCCGAGGCAGACGACATAGTCGCCGGGCTTCGCCAAGCCTTTGATCAGGCCGGCGAGCTTTTCCGGACTTTCGAGCGCGATCGCTTCGCGATGGCCATGCGCGCGCAGGCCCTGTACCAGCGCGTCGCGGTCGACGCCGGGGATCGGCGTCTCGCCGGCCGAATAGACCGGCGCGACGATGACCGTGTCGGCATCGTTGAAGCAGGAGCAGAACTGCTCGAACAGCGCCTGCAAACGCGTGTAGCGATGCGGCTGCACCACGGCGATGACCTTGCCTTTGACGCTCTCGCGCGCGGCGCGCAACACGGCGGCGATTTCGACCGGATGATGGCCGTAATCGTCGATGATGGTGACGCCGTTCCAATCGCCGACGCGGGTGAAGCGCCGCTTGACGCCGCCGAAGGCGCCGATGGCCTTGCGGATGACATCGTCCTTTATGCCAAGCTCATGCGCGATGGCAATCGCCGCGGTGGCGTTGAGCGCGTTGTGGCGGCCCGGCATCGGCATCACGAGCTTGTCGATGGTATGCGTGGTCTTGCCGGCGCGATCGCGGAATTGCAGCGAGAACCGCGACTGGCCGTCGTGATGATCGAGGCCGACCATGCGGATGTCGGCCTGTGGGTTTTCGCCATAGGTGAGAACGCGGCGGTCTTCGAGCTTGCCGACCAGCACCTGCACCACCGGATGATCGGTGCACATCACCGCAAAGCCGTAGAACGGAATGTTCTCGATGAAGGCGCGGAACGCGTCCTGCACCGCTTCGAAGGTGCCGAAATGATCGAGATGCTCGGGATCGACATTGGTGACGATGGCGATATCGGCCGGCAGCTTGAGGAAGGTGCCGTCCGATTCGTCGGCTTCAACGACCATCCAGTCGCCGCCGCCGAGCCGCGCATTGGTGCCGTAGGCGTTAATGATGCCGCCATTAATAACTGTCGGGTCGAGCCCGCCGGCATCGAGCAGAGCCGCGACCAGCGACGTGGTCGTGGTCTTGCCGTGGGTGCCGGCAATGGCGACGCAGCTCTTGAGCCGCATCAATTCGGCGAGCATTTCGGCGCGCCGCACCACCGGCAGGCGCTTGGCGCGCGCGGCGATCAGCTCCGGGTTGTCTCGCTTGATGGCGGACGACACCACGACCACATCGGCGCCATTGATATTCTCAGCCTTGTGGCCGATGGCAACCTTGATGCCCTTGTCGCGCAGCCGCTTGACGTTGGCCGAGTCGGACACGTCGGAGCCGGTCACGGTGTAGCCGAGATTGGCCAGCACCTCGGCAATGCCGCTCATGCCGATGCCGCCGATGCCGACAAAATGCACCGGTCCGATGTCGCGCGGCAGTTTCATGGAGTCGCCCTCAATTTGAGCGGTGGTTATTGCAAGACCTGGAGGGCGGAAACAAGACCGGCCGCGTCGAAATGCTTAAAGCTAAATAGGGCGCGCCGTTGGTTGCAGCCGGTATCGCGCCCACTCTACTCGGTGCCGTGGCCGCGGAATTTGAGGATCTGGCCGCCGTTTCGCGGCCGGATGGCCAAGCGGGCGATCTGCGCGGCCAGTTCGGCCTGGGTGAAGGGCTTGGCGAGCGTCGGCACTTGGGCGGCGGCTTCCGGCTCTATCTCGGCATAGCCGGTCGCCAGCAGCACCGGGATTTGCGGCCATTGGCGATGAATGGCGTCGGCCAATTGCAGGCCGGTCATGCGCGCCATGACCTGGTCGGTGATGACTAAGTCGATGGTGTCATCGGTCTTGAGAAATTCCAGCGCTTCGGCGGCCGACAATACCGCCCGGCAGGTGTGGCCGAGGTCCTCAAGCATTGCTGCGGTATTGGTCAGCACCAGCGCGTCGTCGTCGACGGCCAAGACGACCAGCGGCTGCGACTTGCCGGCGTCGTGGTCGCGGCGGGGCGGCGGCGTCTCGGGCTCCGAGGCTTTACTCGCCACCGGCAGCCAAAGCTCGGCGACGGTGCCTTCGCCGAGCCGGCTTTGCAGACCGAAACGGCCGCCGAATTGTTCGGCAAGGCCGTGCACCATCGACAGGCCGAGCCCAGTGCCCTTGCCCGGCTCCTTGGTGGTGAAGAACGGCTCGGTGGCGCGGCGTAGCGTCGCGGCATCCATACCGGTACCGGAGTCGCTGACGGCGAGGCGGACATAGGCGCCCGGCGCCAGTCCGACTTCGCGCGCCGGAATGGTTTCTTCGCGCGCCGAAATCACAATGTGACCGCCATTGGGCATCATCGCGTCGCGCGCGTTCACGGTCAGATTGAGCAAGGCCATTTCGAGCTGGCTGGCATCCGCCAGGACCGGGTCCAGCATCAGCGGAAAGCGGGTCTCCAGCGTGACCGTCGCGCCGAGCGAACGGCGCAGCAAATCGGCCATGCCGCGCACCAGGTTCGGAATATCGACAGCCTCCTGCTTGAGCTCCTGACGCCGCGCGAAGGCCAGCATGCGCTTGGTCAGCGCCGTGCCCCGCTGGGCGCCCTGCATCGCATTGTCCAAAAGCCCGAGCACCTTGGGATCGTCCGGCAGGCGCTTGCGCATCAATTCGAGGCTGCCGAGCACCGCCATCAACAGATTGTTGAAGTCGTGCGCGACGCCGCCGGTCAATTGGCCGATGGCTTCCATCTTCTGCGATTGCAGCAAAGCTTCGCGGGTTCGCTCGAGTTTTTCCTGCGCCTCGCGGCGCTCGGTGAGGTCGCGGGTGATCTTGGCGAAGCCGACGAGTTCGCCGCCGCTTTCGCGGATCGGGTCGATGATGACATAGGCCCAGAAGCGCGTGCCGTCCTTGCGCACGCGCCAGCCTTCGCTCTCGAACTTGCCTTCCCGCACGGCCGTTTCGAGCGCCCGCGCCGGCAGACCCGAGGCGCGGTCTTCGTCGGTGTAGAAGCGGGAGAAGTGCTGACCGATTATCTCGTCGGCGGTGTAACCCTTGAAGCGTTGAGCGCCGGGGTTCCAACTGGAAATGACGCCGCTTGGGTCAAGCATATAGATGGCATAATCGGTCACCGCTTCGACCAGCAGTCGATAGCGGCCATCCTCGCTCAGCGACGCGGCTAGTCTGCCGGATTGCTCCATGTTGCCCTTAAATTCCCCGTCGCGGCCGGCGGCCACACTCATGCTAGCCGGTAAACTCGCAATACGGGAATTGGTTCAACGGCCTATCCTAATTCGGAGTTCGCTTGCGCGTGAGGAAGGCTGGTTTGCGCTGTTTTCTCGACCAAATCCGCCAGCCGCTTGGTGGCGTCGATGGCACCGGCCGATTTGGCGGCAGCCGCCATGCGGCCGAGCAGGCCTGGATCGGCCGCTAGCCGGGCGATTTCGGCGGCGACGCGCTCGGGCGTGAAGTCGCGCTGTTCGATGCGCACCGCACCGCCCGCGGCATCCAACACGCCGGCGTTATGGAATTGATCCTGATCCAGCGCATGCGGCAGCGGCACCAAGATCGCCGGCCGCCCAATGGCCGAAAGCTCCGCGACCGTCGATGCGCCGGAGCGGGAAATAACCAAGTGCGCCGCGGCCATGCGCTCGGGCAGGTCGGCAAAGAAGGCGGCGGTCTCGGCCTCTACGGCCAACGCGGCGTAGGCCGTGCGCAGGGTATCGAGATCCTCGGCGCGCGCCTGCTGCACGACGCTCAAGCGCGCGCGTAAGTCCGCGCTCAGGCGGCCGAGCGCCGCTGGCACGATCTCCGACATCACACGTGCGCCCTGGCTGCCGCCGAACACCAGCAGGCGGATTTTTCCGTCCGCTATCGGCAGCGCATAGAGCGCAGCCGATGCGGCAATGACGTTGGCGCGTACCGGGTTGCCGGTGAAGGTGATCTTGCCTTGCAGTGCCGGATCGAGCCGCGTCAATTTCGGAAAGCTGGTGGCGATGGCGGTGACGCGCGAGGCCAGCAGGCGGTTGGCGCGGCCCATGACGGCGTTCTGCTCGTGCAGAATCGTCGGCACGCCGCGCAACGTCGCGGCCCAGAGCGGCGGTACGGTCGGATAGCCGCCAAAGCCTATGACGACAGCCGGGCGAATGCGCCCGATCATGCGCCAGGCTTTCGCAGTGCCGAGCGCCAAAAGCGTTAAAGTGCGCGCGAGCGCGATGGGATCGCGGCCGCGCAAGGTCGCGCTCGGGATGAGATGCACGTTGCGGGCGGGAAACTTGAAATGCGCGGCGCGGGTGTCGGTGGCGAGATCGACGACGATGCCGCGCTTCTCGAGCGCAACCGCCAAGGCCTCGGCCGGAAACAGGTGACCGCCGGTACCGCCGGCCGCCAGCAGCGCGAGCGGCGGCGTCGCTTGGGCCATCAGGCCAAACTCCCCGCCGGCGCGGGTTCGGGCGCGAGCATATGCGCGCGCGGCTGCTCGCGCGTCAGCGCCAGCAACATGCCCATGCCGTAAGCCAGCGAAATCATCGACGAGCCGCCGTAGGAGATGAACGGCAACGTCATGCCCTTGGCCGGGATCAAATGCAAATTCACCGCCATGTTAATCGCCGATTGCGTGGCGAACAGCATGGTGAGGCCGGCACCGGCAAAGCGCGTGAAGGCGTCGTCGTTGCGCATGGCGCGCAGCAGCGCGCGAATGACGATGAAGGCAAACAGCGACACCAGCACCAGGCAGAGCGCGACGCCGAATTCTTCCGCCGCCACCGCGAACACGAAGTCGGTGTGGCTTTCCGGCAGCAGCCGCTTCACGGTGCCCTCGCCCGGGCCCTTGCCGAACCAGCCGCCGCGCATGAACGATTCGGTGGCGATATCGATGTTGAAGGTGTCGCCCGAGGCCGGATCGAGGAAGCGCTGGATGCGGCGCGCGACGTGCGGCACGGTGTAATAGGCGGTGAGCAGGCCGATGCCGGCGACGCCGGCAAGGCCGAACACCCAGACCACACGCATGCCGGCCATAAAGAACAGCGCGCTCCACACCAACACGATCAGCATGGTCTGGCCGAAGTCCGGCTGGATGACGAGCAGCGCGACCACGGTGAGCAGCAACACCATGGAGATGGCGTTGGCCGGCATGTCCGGGCGCTTGGCGGATTCGCCGAACAGCCAGGCGACCAGAATGACGAAGGCGGGTTTCAGGAATTCGGACGGCTGGATGTTGACGCCGAACAGCACCAGCCAGCGCTTGGCGCCCTTGATCTCGACGCCGAGATAAGGCGTCGACGCCACCATCAGGATGCTGACGGCGAACACCACCAGCGACAGCCGGCGGATCTGGTGCGGCGACAGGAACGACACGCCGAGCATGATGGCGACCGCCGGGAAGAGATAGAGGATGTGGCGGTTGACGAAGAAGAACGGCTCGAGGCCGAGGCGGCCGGCGACCGGGGGGCTGGCGGCGAGCGACAGCACCACGCCGATCAGCATCAGCGCGCCGATGGCGGCGAGCGTCAGCCGGTCGACCGTCCACCACCATTCGCCGAAAGGCGTGCGTTGCGCGCGCGATACCATGCAAGTCCCCTGCCGCAAGGCGGCTATCTAGTCCTGCCTGAATATGGTTTCCCGCGAATTAACAATGTGTTGAGGGGGCGGGTGGATGGGCCGCTGGTATACGTTTTGTCATGGCCGGGCTCGTCCCGGCCATCTCGCTTAGGGAGGCAATACGCCCCTAAGCGAGATCGCCGGGTCACGCCGCTACGCGGCGGCCCGGTGATGACAATTAGAAAATCACCCCAGGAATCGCCTGCACCAGATCGGTGAAAGCCTTGCCGCGAATTTCGAAATTCCGGTACTGGTCGAACGAGGCGCAGGCCGGCGACAGCAACACCACCGGTTCCTTAAAACCTGACGCCGCGGCGTCGCGCGCGGCGGCGTCGACCGCGGTGGAGAGAACGCCGTCGATCTCGTAGGGCACCTTGCCTTCGAGCGTGCGGGCGAAATCCGCGGCCGCTTCGCCGATCAGATAGGCCTTGCGGATCTTGGGGAAGTATTCGGCGAGGCTGACGATGCCGCCGGTCTTCGGCTTGCCGCCGGCGATCCAGAAAATATCGGAAAAGCTCGACAGCGCCTTGGCGGCCGAGTCGGCGTTGGTGGCTTTGGAGTCGTTGACGAACAGCACGTTGTCCTTGCGGCCGACCTGCTGCATGCGATGCGCAAGGCCGGGGAACGACACCAGGCCTTTCTGAATCTCGGCGAGATCGAGACCGAGCGCGATGCAGGCGGCGACCGCGCAGGCGGCGTTCTGCGCATTGTGCGCGCCGCGCAACGAACCGATGCCTGCGAGCTGCGCCACCGGATGCGCCTTGCCGGCGGTGGACTGCATGATGCGGCTGCCTTCGGCGTAGTAGCCGTCGCGCAACGGCGCCAAAACCGAGACGCGCGTCAGCGGCTTGCCGGCGCGCGCGATACGATCGGCGGCGGCGCGGGTGTAACGGTCGTCGACGCCGACCACCGCCGTGCCGCCCTGCTCGACGCTCGCCACCAGCAGCGTCTTGAGCGCGGCGTAGTTTTCCATGGTGCCGTGGCGGTCGAGGTGATCTTCCGAGACGTTGAGCAGGATGCCGACGGTCGGCCGCAGCGAGGGCGCGAGATCAATCTGATAGGACGAGACCTCGAGCACATAGGCGCGTCCGGGCGCGAACGGCTCCAGCGCCAGCACTGGCACGCCGATATTGCCGCCCATCTGCACGTCGTGGCCGGCGCTTTTCAACAAATGCGCGGTGAGTGCCGTGGTGGTCGATTTGCCGTTGGTGCCGGTGACGGCGACCAGCGGGCACGCCGCCCCGGACATCGCGCGCTCCAGGCAGAACAACTCGATGTCGCCGACGATCTCGACGCCGTTGGCGTGCGCCAGCGAGGCCGCCCAATGCGGCGTCGGATGCGTCAGCGGCACACCGGGCGCCAGCACAAGCGCGGCGACGGTCTTCCAGTCGAGGTCGCGGAGATTTTGCACCGTCAAGCCGGCGGCTTTGGCCTCGGCCTGCATCTTGTCGTCATCGTCATAGACGACGACGTCGGCGCCGCCTTTGATCAACGCCGCCGCCGACAGCAGCCCGGACTTGCCGAGCCCGAACACGGCGACCTTCTGGCCGGCAAAGACAGTGATGGGGATCATCGCAGTTTCAGCGTCGCCAGGCCCGCCAGCGCCAGCACCACAGCGACGATCCAGAAGCGGATCACGATCTGCGATTCGGTCCAGCCCATCTGCTCATAATGATGATGGATCGGCGCCATGCGGAACACGCGCTTTCCGGTGAGCTTGAACGACACCACCTGCACGATCACCGACACCGCTTCAAGCACGAACAGGCCGCCGACGACCGCCAGCACGATCTCGTGCTTGATCGCGACCGCCACGGTCCCGAGCAAGCCACCGAGCGATAGCGAGCCGGTATCGCCCATGAAGATCGAGGCCGGCGGCGCGTTGAACCACAAAAAGCCGAGACTGGCGCCGATCACCGCGCCGCACAGCACCGCCAGTTCGCCGGTGCCGGCGACATAGCGGATTTGCAGATATTCCGAGAACAACGCATTGCCGACGAGGTAGGAGATCAGCCCGAAGGTCGCGGCCGCGATCATCACCGGGACGATGGCAAGACCGTCGAGGCCATCGGTGAGATTGACCGCGTTGCCGGCGCCGACGATGACGAAGGCGCCGAGCAGCACGAAGGCGTAGCCAAGATTGATCGCCAGATCCTTGAAGAAGGGAAACACCAGCGAGGTCGCAGTCGTGCCGCGGCCGAGATAGCTCAGCGCGATACAGGCGATCACCGCGACGATGGTTTCGGCGAACAGCCGAGTGCGGCCGGCAAAGCCGGTGTTGGCCTGCTGCTTGGTGACTTTGAGAAAATCGTCATAGAAGCCGATGACGCCGAAGCTCAACGTCACGAACAGCACGATCCAGACGTAAGGATTCATCGGGTTGGCCCACAGCAGCGTGGACACCAGCAACCCGGAGAGGATCATCAGGCCGCCCATCGTCGGCGTGCCTTTTTTGGTGATGAGATGCGATTGCGGACCGTCGAGGCGAATGGGCTGGCCCTTGCCCTGCTTCAGGCGCAACAGATCGATGATCGGCCCGCCGAACAGGAAGACGAACACGAGCGCGGTGACGATGGCGCCGCCGGTGCGGAAGGTGATGTAACGAAAGACGTTGAGGAACGAGACCTTGTCGGACAGTTCGGTCAGCCAATAAAACATCGGATAAACCTTGAAGCTTTAGTTCTGCGCCTGTTCCAGCGCGCCCGGTCTCGGAAATTGGCGTTGCAGGGCCTTGACGATCGGGCCCATCTTGGAACCTAGCGAACCCTTCACCATCACCGCGTCGCCGCCGCGGATGGCATCGAGCACGGACGGCTCCAGCGCCGCCGCCGTCTCGGCATAGCCGCCCCGGCGGCCGGAGGGAAGAGCCTCCCATAAACAGCGCATTAACGGACCCGAGCAATACACAAGATCGACCGCCGCAGCGTTAATCGGATCGGCAAGACCTCGATGCAGCGCCACGCCCTGGTCGCCCAGTTCCAGCATGTCGCCGAGCACGGCGATGCGGCGGCCTTGCGGGCCGACCGGCGCCTGACCGAGCAGCGCGATGGCGGCGCGCATCGAGGCCGGATTGGCGTTGTAACTTTCGTCGATCAACAGCGCGTTACCGCCCGGCATGGCGAGCGTCATGCGCGCGCCGCGGCCGGTGGCGGGCTTCAGGCCGTCGAGCGACAGCGCGGCGAGCGCCAGATCGGCGCCGGCCAGCGACACCGCCGCCAGCACCGCGAGCGAATTGAACACCAGGTGCTTACCCGGTGCGCCGAGTTTGTAGGTGACATCCTCGCCGAGGATTTTTGCCTGCACGGTCGAGCAATCGGCCAGCAGCGAATAGCGGATGAGCCGCGCGTCGGCCTTGGCATGTTCGCCGAACGATACGATGCGTTTGACACCAGCCGCTTTGGCCGCGGCGGCAAGCCGATCGTATTGCGCATTGTCGCGATTGAGGATGGCGGCGCCGCCGGGCTCGAGACCGGCGAAAATTTCCGCCTTGGCGTCGGCGATTTTTTCGAGGCTTCCGAAATATTCCAGATGCACCGGCTCGATGGTGGTGACGATGGCGATATGCGGGCGCACCAGCTTGGTCAGCGGCGTGATCTCGCCGGCGTGGTTCATGCCGATTTCGAAGATCGCGTATTTCACATCGGCGGGGCAACGCGCCAACGACAGCGGCACGCCCCAGTGATTGTTGTAGGACGCAACCGACGCGTAAGTTTCGCCATCGGCGCCGAGCGCGAGCCGCAGCGCTTCCTTGGTGCCGGTCTTGCCGACCGAACCGGTGACGCCGATGACCTTAGCCGACAGGCGCGCGCGCGACGCGCGCGCAAGATCCCGCAAAGCTTCCAGCACGTCGTCGACCAGCAGCAGCGGCGCGTCAGCGGGAAATTGCGCGCGCTTGGCGCGGGCAACGACGGCGACGCCGGCGCCGGCCTTCAGCGCGGCTTCGACGAAATCATGGCCATCGCGGCTGTCGCCCTGGATGGCGAAGAACGCCTCGCCGCGCGCGATAGAGCGGGTGTCGATGGAAATGCCGGTGATATCGGCGGGCAGCGCGCCGGACGTGTCCGCGCGCATCGCGGCTGCCATGTCGGGAAGAGTCCAGAGGGGGGTCATGCCACCTTCCCTTGCAACACGGCGGCGACCGCGTCGTGATCGGAGAATGGCAGAACCGTGCCGCCGACGATCTGGCCGACTTCGTGGCCCTTGCCAGCGATCAGCAGCACATCGCCCGCTTTCAAATCGGCGATGCCGGCGCGGATGGCTTGCGCGCGGTCGCCGATTTCGGTCGCGCCCGGCGACGCGGCCAGAATAGCGGCGCGGATGGCGGCAGGGTTTTCGCTGCGCGGATTGTCGTCGGTGACGATGACGCGGTCGGCATTCTCTGCGGCAATGCGGCCCATGATCGGACGTTTTCCCGTGTCGCGGTCGCCGCCGGCGCCGAACACGACGACGAGCTTGCCGCTGGCGTAAGGCCGCAGCGCTTGCAGCGCTTTCGCCAGCGCGTCGGGCTTGTGGGCATAGTCGATGAAGATCGGCGCGCCGTTCTTGGTGCCGACCATTTCCAGCCGGCCCTTGGCGCCGGTGAGATTTTCCAGCGCCGCAAAAACCGGCCCAGGCTCCGAGCCGGTGGCAATCGCCAACCCCGCGGCGACCGCGGCGTTTTGAAGCTGGAAGGCGCCGACCAGCGGCAGCTTCACTTTATATGCGCGGCCGGCGTGCGCGATGGTGATGGCCTGCGCGAAACCATCGATGGCGCCGTCGACCAATTTGATGTCGCCGCCGCCGGCGCCGACGGTCATGATCTTCAGGCCGCGCTTTTTCGCAGCCTGCACCACCTGCCCCGAGTAGCAATCATCCACCGCGATCACCGCGGTGCCGTCCGGCACGATCAGGTCTTCGAACAGGCGCATCTTGGCGGCGAGATAGGCTTCGATGGTCGGATGATAATCGAGATGGTCGCGCGACAAGTTGGTGAAGGCGCCGGCGGCGATGCGCACGCCGTCGAGCCGGTGCTGGTCGAGGCCGTGCGACGAGGCTTCCAGCGCCAGATGCGTGACGCCCTCGCCGGCCAGTTCGTCCAGCGCGCGGTGCAGTTCGACGGGATCGGGCGTGGTCAGCGAGCCGTAGTGCTCGCCCTTCGGCGATACGACGCCGACGGTGCCAATGCTGGCGGCAGGCAGACCAAGCGCGGTCCAGATTTCGCGCGTGAAAGCGGCAACCGAGGTCTTGCCGCTGGTGCCGGTGACGGCGGCGATGGTAGCAGGCTGGCGCGCGTAGAATGTCGCAGCCGCCAGCGCGAGGATGCGCCGGGCGTTGCTCACTTGTACGACAGCAACGCCATCCGACAGACCGTCGAGACGTTGTTCGGAAACGATGGCCACCGCGCCGGCGGCGGCCGCATGTTTGGCGAAGTGCGCGCCGTCGGCCTTGGCTCCAGCGATGGCGACGAACAGGAAGCCCGGCTTGACCTTGCGGCTGTCCGACGTGACGCCGGCAAGCTCGACACCCGCAAAGCGCGGGTGGAGGTGGGCATCTTCGAGCGGCAGATCGGCGAGCTTCATCAATGTCTCTGTATCATCGGCTTGGCCACAACTCTTTTCCCTCCCCCCTTGTGGGGGAGGGTCAGGGAGGGGGGTCTCATAAACAACGAATCGGGCCAAATCTAACGTGACCCCCACCCGATCGCTTGGCGGTCGACCTCCCGCTTTCAGGGGGAGGATGAAGAAGAAACTGCCTTCGCCAGAATCAATTGGTCGGCCTTGGGCAGATCGAGACGCGGCTTGAGGTCCAACAGCGGCGCAATTCGGGCGATCACCTTGGAGGCCGTCGGCCCGGCGTTCCAGCCGGCTGTGGCGTAGCCATGGGTTTCCTTCGAGCCCTGCGGCTCGTCCAGCATGATCAGCAGCATATAGCGCGGTTTGTCGGATGGCAGGATCGCCATGAAATCGGTCATCAGCCGGGTCTTGGAATAGCGGCCGTTGATGACTTTTTCCGCGGTGCCGGTTTTGCCGCCGACGTAATAGCCCGGCACGTTGGCGCTGGTCGCGGTGCCCTTCTCGGCGTTGAGCCGCATCAAATAGCGCATCTTGACGCTGGTCTCAGGTCTTAGCACCTGCGTGGCCAGTGCTCTGGCTTCGGCCTCGTTGCGCTTGAGGAAGGTCGGCGGAATGAGCAGCCCGCCGTTGATCGTCGCGGCGACGCCCATCACCGCCTGCAACGGCGCCACCGACATGCCATGGCCGAAGGCGATGGTCACGGTGTTGAGTTCGCTCCAGCGCTTGGGCAGCAGCGGCTCGGCGCTTTCCGGCAACTCGGTGCGCAAGCGGTCGAGCTGGCCGAGCTTTCTGAGAAAATCCTGATGGCCCTGAACGCCGACCGCTAGCGCCATCTTGGCCGCGCCGATATTCGACGAATAAGTGAAAATCTCCGGCACGGTCAACACGCGCTTCTCGGCGTGATAATCGTGAATCTCGAACTTGCCGTAGCGCAGCGACTGGCGCGCGTCGAACTTGGAATCGAGATTTGCCTTGCCAGCGTCCAGCGACATGGCGATGGTCAGCGCCTTGAAGGTCGAGCCCATTTCATAGACACCGGTGGTGAGCCGGTTGATGCGGGTCGGATCGTTGGCCTCGCGCGGATTGTTGGGGTCGTAGTCGGGCTCCGACACCATGGCAATGATCTCGCCAGTGTTGACGTCAGTGATGACGCCGGCTGCCGCGATCGCCTTAAATTTCTCCCGCGCCTTGACCAGTTCGTCGCGCAATGCGAACTGCACGCGCAGATCGACGGCGAGATCGACCGGCTTTTGCAATTGATCGGTAGCGAGCCCCGCCATGTGCAGCGCGGCGAGCCCCTGCCCGTCCAGCCACTTCTCGATGCCGGCGATGCCCTGGTTGTCGATATTGACGTGACCGATCTCGTGGCTGACAACCGGGCCGTTCGGATAGACGCGCTTGTTCTCGGTGAGGAAGCCGACGCCGGGAATGCCGAGGCGGTGAACTTCCTCCTGCTGCTTCGGCGTGATTTCGCGCTTGAGCCAGACGAAGCCGCGCTTCGACGACAGCCGCTCGCGCACTTCGGTGGCGTCGAGGTCGGGCAATACCGCGGTGAGCAGTTCGACCGCCTCGTCGACATCAATAATCTTGCGGGGCTCGGCAAACAGCGACGGTGTCTTGATGTCGGTGGCGAGGATCTGGCCGTTACGATCGAGAATGTCGGGACGCGCGGTGGCGATGGCGTCGGCACCGACGCTGCGGCGCGCGCCGTGACCGTCGCTGACGGTGGCGAATATCACCAGACGCAGCGCGATCACGCCATAGACGGCGGCAAAGCCGACGATGGCGAGGCCGAGCCGCGCCTTGGCCTTGATGTCGCGGTCGACGTTCGCGCCGTACAGCATCGAGCGCAGCCAGCGCTGCCAGCGGGTCTCGGCGGGTTTCGCGGTCATTGTCGGGGCCGGGGCGTGCATGCGGTCACTGCCCCGCCGATGCCGGCGGCGGCGCGATGCTGCCGGTGCTGTCGGGCGCTGCCGGGGCGATCATGGCGCCGATCGGATCGCCGCTCGAAGGCTGCACGATGACCGGCGGCCGTTCGGGCAGCCGGTCGAAAGTGTCGAACTGCGTGGTCACCACCGAGCGCAGGGCCAGATGGCGGTCGGCGAGACTCTGAATACGGGCGGGCGAATCGAGTCTCGCCCATTCGGCGCGCAGCGTGGCGATGGCGTTGCGTTCGCGGCGCAATTCGCCGGCGACCTTGGCGACGCGTTCGGCCTGCAAGGTGGAATCGAATTTGATCTTGTAGACGAAGGCCGCCGCCACGATCAGCGCCGCGATCACCAGGATGTTGAGAAGGCGCATGGTCAGTGCCCCTTCACGATGTCGTCGAGCGACGGCAGCCGCGGCAACAAATCTCTAGCGTCGTCGTCATGCGCCGGTGCCGCGGTGCGCTCGGCGGCGCGCAGCTTGGCGGAGCGAGCGCGCGGGTTGCGCGCGGTTTCCTGTTCGTCGGCAATCTCGGGGCGTTTGGTGAGCACCGTGAAGCTCGGCGCCGCGCGCGCGACTTCCGGGGCGTGGCGCGAGCCGCCACGCGTTTCCGAACGGCCGGCGAGAAACGTCTTGGCGATGCGATCTTCCAGCGAATGGAACGACACCACGACCAGCCGGCCGCCGGAGTTAAGAATACGTTCGGCAGCGGCCAAAGCCGCGACCAGTTCGCCCAGTTCATCGTTCACGAAAATGCGCAGCGCCTGGAAGGTGCGCGTCGCCGGGTGAATTTCGTGCGGGCGCGAGCGCACCACCGAGCCGACGATCTGCGCCAGCGCCGCGGTGGTGACGATCGGCGCTTCGGCGCGAGCCTTGACGATGGCGCGGGCGACGGCGCGCGAGTGCCGCTCCTCGCCAAGCTGGAAAATGATGTTGGCCAGATCGCGCTCTTCGGCCAGCGCGACGATATCGGCGGCGCTCGGCCCTTCGTTGCCCATGCGCATGTCGAGCGGGCCATCGGCGCGGAACGAGAAGCCGCGCTGCGGCGTGTCGAGCTGCATTGACGAGACGCCGACATCGAGCACGACGCCGTCGACCGAGTCATGACCGTGGCTGCGTGCGACGGCCTCGAGTTGCGAGAATTGGCTTTCCGCCAGCGTCAGGCGGCCTTTCGCCGTCTGCACCAGGTCGGCGCCGAGGACGAGCGCGCGCGGGTCGCGGTCGATGCCGATCACCTGAGCACCGGCGGCAGCGAGGATCATGCGGCTGTAGCCGCCGGCGCCGAAGGTGCCGTCGATATAGATGCCGCCATCACGGACATTGAGCAGTTCGACGGCGCGCGTGCCGAGCACCGGAATGTGGCGCGCCGCTTCGCCGGCGACAGCCGGAAAGCTGTCGCCATCCGGGCTCATTGCCAAGCTCCAGGCTGAGAGGTGCGGGTGGCCATGCTGGATGCGCGCTCGTGTATCATGGAACGTAAAAAGCGTCATGAAATGACCCGGCGCCGTGGCCCCATCCTCGGACCCCGGCGCAGCACCGTGTGAAATGCATTAAACCGCCCTTAATCTTAAGGATTTGTTGCCGAACTCCGGTACGGCGGGTTCCATCCTTAATGACAGGTATCCAGGTGCGCATTGCGGGGTACTGGGAACCCGTATTGCTTTTTGGGCGCGGCACGGCGAAAGATGCGCCACCCGCCCTTAGGACAATTCGGCTCCGGCCATGTCAATATTCCCGCCGGATTCATTCATCGTCAGCGACGTCGTGCCGTCGCCCAATATCGACGAGCGCAAGGACGGCCGCCCGCCCGACATGATCCTCTTGCACTACACCGGAATGCAGACCGGCGATTCAGCGCTGCAACGGCTGTGCATGGCGGCAAGCAAAGTGTCGGCGCATTATGTCGTGTTCGAGGATGGCCGCATCGTGCAATGCGTGCCCGAGGACAAGCGGGCCTGGCACGCCGGCGTGTCGTCCTGGGCCGGCGAGACCGACATCAACTCGCGCTCGATCGGCATCGAGATCGTCAATCCGGGACACGAGTTCGGCTACGTGAACTTTCCGCTGCGCCAGATCGCGGCGGTGATCTCGCTGTGCAAGTCGATCATCACCCGGCGAGGCCCGATCAGCGCCGACCGCATCCTGGCGCATTCCGACGTGGCCCCGTCGCGCAAGCAGGACCCGGGCGAGAAATTCCCCTGGGAATTGCTGAGCGAATCCGGCATCGGCCATTGGGTGCGCGCGGCGCCGCTCGATCTCGAAGGCACGACCTTGCAGCCGGGCGACCGCGGCGAAGCTGTATCGCGGATGCAACGGACATTCGCGTCCTATGGCTACGGCATCGAGGAGACCGGCAGCTACGACGACGCAACGCGTGACGTCGTCACCGCCTTTCAGCGCCATTTCCGCCCGGCGCGGGTCGATGGCGTCGCCGATCCCTCGACACTGCTGACGCTGCGCGCGCTGGTCGAAACGCGGCCGGCGAAACTGGGGTAACCGTGTCACGCTAAACCATCCTGGAGTCGTCGATGATAAATCTCGTCAAAGGATCGTTGATCGCGTTCACCATCGCGCTTCCATTGCAAGCGCGGGCTGCCGACATCCACGTGCTGACGCCGCCTAACATGAAGGCCATCCTGACCGACCTCACGCCCGAATTCGAACGCGTGAGCGGACACAAGCTGATCGTGAGCTACGCGCCGGTGCCTGAAGTGAAGGAAAAGATTGCAGCCGGCGACATCGCCGACGTCGCCATCGCGCTACGGCCGCAGATGGACGAGCTTCGAAAACAGGGCAAACTCAAAGACGTGAACAATGTCGGGCGGTCGTTCATTGGCGTTGCCGTTCGCGCAGGAGCGCCAAAGCCGGACATCAGTTCGCGCGACGCGTTGAAGCGAACGTTGCTGCCGGCAAAATCGATCACCTACAGCGATCCGCCGAAGGGCGGTATTGCCGGGGTCTATACCGCTGGTCTGATCGAGCGGCTCGGTCTCACCGAGCAGCTCAAAACCAAGACTAAATTGGTCGCGCCCGGCGGCGGACCGCTGGTCGAAGCGGTCGTCGGTGGCGACGCTGAGATCGCCATCGATCAATTGGTGTCAATTGCCAACAAGCCGGGTATCGACGTTGTCGGCACGCTTCCCAAGGAGGCCAACGTCGATATCGTCCTGGCGGCTGGCGTGCCAAGCGGCAGCGCTCAGCCGGAGGCGGCGGCGGCCTTTATCAAATTCCTGACCTCGCCGGCGGCGGCACCGACGATCAAGGCCCGCGGCATGGAGCCTGGATAAGGCCTTTCTGCTCCGCCTTGACGCCGCCCGCGCCCCGCCGCCACACCTATCCCCGTCAGTCGGCCGGACGGCCGTCCCGGCTATGCTCGAAAGGGTGCCGGGGAGGAAAGTCCGGGCTCCATGGACGAACGGTGCCGGATAACGTCCGGCGGGGCGGCCCCTCACGGGGCAGCTTCAGGGACAGTGCCACAGAGAACAGACCGCCTCGGCCCGCGTTGTGTATGGGGCCGCGGTAAGGGTGAAACGGTGCGGTAAGAGCGCACCGCGCTTCCGGCAACGGCGGCGGCACGGCAAACCCCACCGGGAGCAAGACCGAATAGGAATGACGTTTCGGCGCAAGCCGAAGGTTCGTCCGGGCCAGTCATTCGGGTAGGTTGCTTGAGGCGCCGGGCAACCGGCGCACTAGAGGAATGGCCGTCACGTTTGCGGGTGCAAGCTCGCAGGCCTTACAGAACCCGGCTTATAGGCCGGCTGATATGTTGAAGGGGGCTCGGCGGCAAAACCGCCGGGCCCCCACCATTTTCGTGTCGAAAAATTTGTGCAACCCGGCGGCGAGGCCGCCAGTTCTTGAGGGCCTTAGCGCTGGCTTTCGGCCAGTTGCTCGACCAGTTCGACGATGCGGCGGCGCAGCTTGCTGCTCTTCACCTTCATGAACGACTTGGTGAGCGAGAGGCCGTCGGAGGTGGCGAGGAAGTCCGACACGTAGGCTGGCGATGGCGCCTCGCCCATGCCGGTGTGGCCGGGCATGTTGGGTGCGCCTTCGAAGAAGAACGAAACCGGCACCTGCAGAATTTGTGCAATATGCTGCAAGCGGCTGGCGCCGATACGGTTCGTGCCCTTTTCGTATTTCTGCACTTGCTGGAACGTCAGCCCGAGCGCATCGCCAAGCTTTTCCTGGCTCATCGACATCATCATCCGGCGCATGCGCACGCGCGAACCCACATGTTTGTCGATTGGGTTCGGAGTCTTCTTTGCAATCATTCTAAGCTCGGCTCCAAGAAGAAGTGCATGGCCACCTCACATGAGGCACCAAGATCGTCATCACTTGTGAGCGTGGCAGTATTCACACAACTTATGGGAAGTCATTAAAGCGTAACGTCTATATTATTAGATGGCATCTAATAGTGAGCGTTCCACATAGTGCGCAACGCACTGTGTGCGGTAGATGACATAGGCCCGATGTGCCGCTGTTTGTCGAGCGGTTCAATTACACAATTAAATGATCGATCAATGACGGCTATTCGGTGGGGATCGGCCGCGCCTGGAAGCCGGTACCGCCGCACCGCTGGCACTTCACTTTTTTGTCGCCCAGTTTAATGAGGCCTTTGCCTTCGCAATTTTGGCACTTCGGCTTTTTCTTCGCAGACTTTGCCAAGACGACGACCTCCTGGGAGTACCCATGATTTGATCGTCATGGGTACTCCCAGGTCGCAGGGAAAGCCAGGATCGCGGCGGGTGGCCGTGACTTAGATATTGGCCTCGTCGAAGGCGCGCACCCACATGGCGCAGATGCCGGAGCGGACGATGTCGTCGCGGCTGAACTCAACCAGCGGCACCGGCAGCATCTGCGACTTGATCATGTGAATGACGGTGCGCAGGCCGCTGGTCTCGTGGAGATCGCATTGGCTGACGTCGCCGTTGATCACCACGGTGCAGTCTTCGCCGATGCGGGTGAGGAACGTCTTAATCTCGGACGGCGTGGCGTTTTGCGCTTCGTCGAAAAGCACGAAGGCGTTCTTCCACGAACGGCCGCGCCATCACTTCAAACGGCACCATCTCGATGTCGCCGCTCTTGAGGAGCGATTTCGAATGCGGCTTTGCCGATGCGCTCCTTGATGGCTTCGACCACGGGCGCCGCCCATGGCGCGAATTTGTCTTCGAGCGTGCCGGGGAAGAAACCGAGCGAACGGCCGCAAGGCACGTTCGGGCGGGTCAGGATGATTTTGTCGATTTGCCGGTTGCGGAACAGATCAGCGGCATGCGTCGCGGCGATCCAAGTTTTTCCGGTGCCGGCGGGGCCCAGCACGATCACTTGCGGTGAGGTGCGGAGAGCGTCGAGGTAAGTTGCTTGCGTTGGGTTCAGCGCCTTTATCGGCGGGAGGACGCGTTCAGCCTCAACTTGCCTTGGAATTCTATGATCTCAGCGGTCTCAAATCCCCGGCCCTTCCGCCGGCTTTTCTTGCTCAGATGCTGTGTTGAACTGCTTGTGGCTGAAGTGTTACCCAAGGGCAGGCTCCTTCTGCTGGACCAAGAGGAACAGTCAAACGCACGTGCGCCCCGCCGACAGCGCGGTGCGTTGGAACATTGCAAGTCTTAGGCCGTTTTCGGCAGGCAACGGGGCGGGCGCAGAGGCGACGGTATCCGGCTTTGGGGATACCTCGGTCTTCTCATCGAAGCGCGATCTCACGAACCGTCATGCACAGGCAGCTTAAGCGATTCGCGTGAAACTTCTATGAATGGTTTTCGGGGCGCGCCGGCTTAAAAAGACGGCAGATTCTATTGGTTTTGAGCAGCCCCAGGTCGCCCAGCACCGCGACAAATTCGGCGCGCTCCTGCGCGAGATAGGCTTGCAAATCCGGACCGGTCTGCACCAGCGGCGACCAACTCAGGCGCGCCAGTTCTTCCTGCCAGACCGGCTCGCGGGCGGCTGCCTCGATCGCACCCGCCCAAAATTTCACCTCCGCGAGACCAAGCCCGGCCGGCCCGGTGACGCCGCGCCAGGCGCCGATCACGCAGTCGGCGCCAAGCTCTTGCAGGTCGGCGTCTCGGCGACGGCCGCCGAGACGCGCCGGACCTGAGATCGCCAGCACCCGCACGCGGCCGGCTTTGAACTCCGCCAGCACGCTCGCCGCGTGACCGCGCAGACCTGGGCATTGCCGGTAATGACATCGGCCACGGCATCGAGCGCGGTGTCGACACACGCGAATGGCCGGCGTGTTGACGTCCGCCGCCGGCGTGCCGGATCAGCTTTGCCAGCGCGACGTGATTGGGATTGCCAAGCGCGGTCGACAACGCGACGGTGACTTCGGGGCGTGCGCTACCGAGGCGCGCCAGCAGATCGGCGCCGGATTTCAACGTGGAGGTCCGATGCCACCGCGAAGGCAATGTATTCGGTGACCAGTGTTGCGATCGGCGTGTAACGGCTGTGTTCGAAATTAGCGATGCCGACGAGATAGTCGCTGACGAGATTGGGCGAACTGATGCCGAGTACATGGCCGTCGCGGCGATGATGATCGACATACCCGGTCCAGGCTTTGCGCGCGCCGTCGCCGGGCACGTTGACGACCTTCGACCGGAACGTCGAGCAGCTTGGTCGCGGTGATGGCCTTTTCCAGCGCGCGCGCCACGCGATCGAGCCCGCCGCCGGGCGGCGTGCGGCAATGAGCCGCACAGTACGCTCGGGCTTCCAACTCATTAGGCAACAGACCGAGATCGCCGAGCGCGCTCGTCATCAGCGTGCGTTCTTCGTCGAGAAACGTTTTGAGCGCGGGGCCGGCGAGAAACGTATTGGCCCAATATTCTTGGCGAGTTCGGCCTGCCATTCGGCGGTCGCTGTCGCCGCGGCAAATGTGCGATCCCAGAACGCCACCGCGTCGGCCGGAATATTGCCGGCCGCGGTGATGCCGCGCCACATGCGACCGCGCAATCGACGCCGCTCTCCTTGAGCGTCGGCACATTGGCGAACAGGCCGCCGAGACGTTGCGGCGCCGACAGCGTCACCGTGCGCAAAGTCCCCGCGGTCAGTTCCGGCACCGCGCTGACCGCGGTGATGACGCCGAGTTCGGCCTTGCCGTCGATGACGTGGCCGATAGCGTAGCGCGCGGAATCGAACCCTCGATCTTGAGCACCTTGACGTCGCCGCCGGCGTGGCGCGTCAGGCGCGCCAGCGCGATGTGGTTGGGATTGGCGAGCGCCGTGGCTATCGCGATCGGCACGCCGGCCGTGTTCGCCTTGAGTCTACGCACCAGTTCGGCAACATCGTGATCGACGAATCCGCGCGGACGATGAGATCGGATATTCGGTATAGAGGTTGGCCAGCGGCGTGATGTCGGAATAGTCGGTCGTGCTGACACCGAGCAGTTTGTTGCTGATGACGGTCGGCGAGTTGATCGCCAGCACGTGCGGATCGCCATTATGCTTGCGCAAATAGTCCCAGGCATTGCCGCCGCCGCGCCCGGGGATATTGGTCAGCTTCACCGGCTGGTCGAGCAATTTGTGCGCGGCAATACCTCGATCAGGGCGCGGGCCGGCCGATCCTGGCCGCCGCCGGGCGGCGTGCCGGCGACGAGTTCGATCTCGCGCGCCGGGCGCCAGCCAATTGCGTTCGCCATGGGCTTAGTTCTTCTCCAGCCCGCCGAGCACCTTCGCCCAGAGCGCGACTTCGTCTTTGTAGAACTTGTCGAAGTAGGCAGCGCTGCGCTCGGCGCGGCGGCAGCTCGTAGCCCAGATCGCCGAAGCGCTTGACCACATCGGGATCGCTCAAAGCGACGTTGAGCGCCTTGTTGAGCTTCTCGACGATCGGCTTGGGCGTATCTTTGGGCGCCGACAGGCCGAACCAGACGTGAGGTTGAATGCCGGCATGCCGGCTTCCTGGTGGTCGGCACGTCCGGCAGCAGCGGCGAGCGCGTATCGCCGGTGACGGCAAAGGCCTTGAGCTTGCCGGTCTTGATGTGCTGGGCGATGTTGACGATCTGGTTGCAGCCGAAGTCCACCGTGCCGGCCACCAGATCCATGGTCGCCTGCGGCGTGCCGCGATAGGACGCGGACCGTAGGATGCACATTGGCGACCGCGTGGAACACCGCAGGCAAGATTTGAGATCGAGCCGACGCCGGCATCGGCCTCGGTAACTTTCTTTTCGTTCGCCTGCAGATAGGCGACGAATTCCTTCAGGTTATTGGCCGGCACTTCGCTGCGCGCGACCAGCACCACCGGCGAGATATTGATCAAGCCGATCTGCTCGAAATCGGTCGACTTCTAATTGCAGGTCCTTATTGAGGAATTCGGCGGCGGTGCGTGCCCGATCCGGATACCATGATGGTGTAGCCGTCGGGCTTGGCCTTGGCGACGCGGTTGGAGCCGATGACGCCGCCGGCGCCGGTAAACGTTTTCGATGACGATCTGCTGGCCGAGCGTGGTCGACATGGCGCCGGAGATCATGCGCCGTGGTGTCAGAGGGGCCGCCAGGCGGGAACGGCGAGACCAGCGTGATGACGCGGTTTGGATAATCCTGCGCGAAAGCGCTGGGGCTCGCAGCAAACAGCGCAAGAGCAAGCGAACGACGGTCTTCACGGCCAGCCTCCCTTTTGCACATCCGCCTTATACGGCATGCGGCATCACCGAAAAGGTATCGGGAGGCTTTATTGGCTGCGCGGACCAGCGGACTTTCGCATTTCGCGTGTGCAACAAAATCTTCCGCACGCCGCCATTCGCTTTCGGTTCCTGGATGGAACTTTTGGCGGTAATCCCGTTGTCCAGCGCGCCACGGTTTTGGGGCGCTCGACATCATGGAGGCACACCGTGTCGCTCGGAACCATCATCCTTATCATTCTCGTCATCGCCCTTCTCGGCGGCTTCAGCGGCATCGGCGGCGGACCGTTCTACGGCACCGCTATTACGGCGGCGGCGGCTTGGGCCTCGTCATCGTTATCTTGCTGATTTTAGTGTTGATGGGCCGGCTCTAGTCTGTCCCCCTGCGCCCCGGCGATGCTTGATAGGTATAACCGGCCGCGAAAACATAGCGGCACGCGAGGTATCTCGCGCGCCGCTTAAATGCCGTCTGTCGGTGCCCTTGGGCTATTTCTTATAAGCCGCGACCAACCGCTTCGCCGTCAGCGCCGGCCTTCTTCAGCCAATCGGCGGTCAGTTGCTCGCCGAGTTTTTTCAAGCCGGCCTGAAGCTCAGGGCTCGGCGGCAGCACTTTCATGCCATGCGACTTAAGCTGCTCGAGATACCACCCGCTCTTTTCTTCCCACATTTTCCAACCGCGGGCTTCCGCCGTCGCGCGGCTTTCAACACAGCATCCTGCGCCGGCTTGTCGAGCGCGTCGAAAGCCGCCTTGTTGACGATGGTCATGTTCTTCGGGATCCAGGCCTGCGTGTCGTAGAAATGATCGACCGATTCCCACGCCTTGCTGTCGAAGCCCGTCGCCGCCGACGTGATGAATGAGTTGACCACGCCGGTCGCCAGTGCCTGCGCCAGTTCTGCGGCCTGCACCGTGACGGACTGCGCACCGACCAGTTCGCCAATTTTGGCGGTGCCGACGTTATAGGAGCGCCACTTGAGGCCCTTCATGTCCTCGACGGTATTGATATCTTTTTTGGCAAAGATGCCTGCGGCGCCCATGGCACCGCGAACAACACAGCTATGCCCTGCGAGGCGAGCTTTCTTTCGACCGCCGGCTTGGAGACTTGTAAGCTTCATCGACTCCGGAAAACTGGTGGCGAGGAACGGTATGACGTCGATGCCGTAAATCGGGTCTTCGTTCTCGTGCAGCGGACATCAGCACCTCGCCGACCTGCACCTGCCCGGTCTGCACCGCGCGCTGATGTCCGGCGCCTTGAACAGCGAGGCCGCCGGATGAACGGTGATCTCGAGCTTGCCGCCGGTCGCATCGGCGACGTCCTTGGCAAACAGCACGAGATTTTCGCTGTGCGGATTGTTGGCGGGATAGGCCGCCGGCAATTTCCATTTGGTCTGCGCGAGCGCGGGTTGTGCGGTGAGCGCCGCGGCCGCGATCGCGGCCAGCAACAAGGAACGGTAATGGGTCATGTGTCGCCTCTCGGTTTAATTCTACACAACGGGACAGCAAGTCATTGGACATACGCTAGCAGGAAACGCGCCAGCCTCAACTCGGCGGAAAGGCTAGGTGCGGCAGCACCAACACGATTTGCGGAAACTCGGTGATGATGAAGACCGCGAAAATCAGCAGCAGCAAGAACGGAAAAGCGGCACGCGCGACTGTGAACGTGTCGCGGCCGCTCATGTTCTGCAACACGAACAGGTTGAAGCCGACCGCGGCGGTGATCTGCGCCATTTCGACGTGAATGACGAGGTAGACCGCCGAACCAGATCAGGTCGATGCCCGCCGTCGTGATCATCGGCAGCACGATCACCATCGTCAGCACGATCATCGAGATGCCGTCGATCAGACAGCCGAGGATGATGTACATGATGCTCAGATAGACCGCGAGCATGCCGGGCGTCAGATGCTGACCCTGCACCCACACGGCCAGCGCCGCCGGAATGCCGGTATAAGCCATGGCCGCCGTCGTATATGCCGCGCCGGCCAGGATGAACATGATCATGCAGGTCAGGCGCGTCGCGCTCATCACGCTTTCGAAAAAGCTCTGACGATTGAGCGTGCCGCTCCACCACGCCAGGATGAGAGCGCCGGCGACGCCCCAGGCGGCGCATTCGGTGGCGGTGGCAAAGCCCAGCACCAGCGAAAAGAACACGCCCAGGATCAGCAGCAAGCATGGAATGAGCTTGGTCGATTTCCGACAGCTTTTTGCGAAACGGCATCGGCGGATCGCGCGGCGGAATCTTCTTCGGATTGAGCAACGACCAGATGATGATGTAGCCGGAGTACGCCATTACCAAGAAGCCCGGCAGGAAGCCGCCGAGAAATACCTGCAGAACGGAAACGTTGGCGGTGACGGCATAGACCACCATCGGAATCGACGGCGGGATCAGCAGGCCCAGCGTGCCGGAGCCGGCGAGCGAGCCGAGACTGATGCCTTTGTCGTAACCGCGCTTCTCCAGTTCGGGCAGCGCGATCTTGCCGATGGTGGCGCAGGTCGCGGCCGAGGACCCCGACACGGCGGCAAAGATGCCGCAGCCGATGACGTTCACGTGCACAAGGCGTCCCGGCAGCCATTGCAGCCAAGGCGATAAGCCGCGGAACATCTCTTCCGACAACCGCGTGCGGAACAGGATTTCGCCCATCCAGATGAACAGCGGCAGCGCGGCAGCGTCCACGATGCGCTCGCGCTCCCACACCGTCGTCGCCAGCACCGAGCCGACCGGGACGCTGGTGGTCAGCAGCATGGCGACGAGGCCGACCAGGCCGAGCGCGACCGAAATCCCAGACGCCGCTGCTCAGCACGACGATCATGATGCCCATCAGGATGAGCGAAAGATCGATCAGCCGAGGTGGTGCATCAGCCGCCTCCCCCGGCGGCGATGCGTTCGACGAATTCGTCAGGCGAACTCGGCGGTTCCCTTTTCGTAGGTCGGCTTGTTGCCCTTGAGCACGTGGATCATTTCGTCGATCAAGGCGATCGACAGGATAACCAGGCCGCTGCTGTAGCCGAGCTGCGGAATCCACAACGGGATCGACAGCACGCCCTGCGCCATGTCGTTAAAGCGCCACGAGTCATAGGTCATCGCCACCGCGTACCATGAGAAATACAACGTGAAGGCGGTGGAGATGCCGAGCGCGGATATTTCCAGCGCCCAGCGTTTGCGGCCCGTGACCTTTTCGATCAAGACGCCGACGCGGATGATCTCGCCGCGCTTGAAGGTGTGGGCGAGCCCGAGAAATGCCATCGCCGCCATGCACCACGACGCGAAGTCGTCGCCGGCCGGGATATTCCATCCGACCTGACGGCCGAGTGACATGAACATCATGATACCGAAGATCAGGACGAGGAAAAATCCGGCCAGATAGCCGCATACAATACAGCCGGTCGAGAAAGATCCGGATCATTTGCGGTAGGCCTCGATCATGGCTTTGCCCGTCCGCGCCGGCGGAAGCTGCCCATTCGGCGGCGATGGTGTCGCCGACTTTGGCCAAGCCGGACTTGAGCGCGTCGCTCGGCGGCAGCACCTTGATGCCCGCGGCCTTCAGCGCGTCGGTCTTGATGGTCTTCTCATCGATCGAGGGCTTTCCAGCCGCGCTCCTCGGCAACGGCGGCGGCCTCGGTCACCGCCTTTTGCTCGGCCGGCGACAATTTGCCGAAGGCGTCCTTGTTGACGAACACCATGTTGCGCGGCAGCCAGGCCTGCGTGTCGTAATAATGCGTGAGGTATTCCTCGGCCTTCGACTGCACGCCGCTCGAGGCCGAGGTGATCATCACATCGACGCGGCCGGACGCGAAGGCGGCCGGCAGATCGGGCACTTCGATCTGCGTCGGGCGTCGCGCCCGACAATTCGGCGACGCGTTGGTCATCGAATTATAGGCGCGAAATTTCAGGCCCTTGAGATCGTCGAGCGAACCGATGTCGCGCTTGGCGTAGATGCCCTGCGGCGGCCATGGCACCGAGAACAGCAGCATCAGCCCTTCTTTGGCCAGTTGCTGTTCCAAGAACGGCTTTTGCGCCGCGTAGAGCTTGCGCGCGCCGTCATAGCCGGTGGCGAGAAACGGGATGGAATCGAGGCCGTAGGACCCGGCGCCTCGTCGGCCGACAGCGAGATCAAGATTTCGCCGAGCGGGACTTTGCCGGTTCGTACCGCGTTCTTGATCTCGGTGTGTTTGATCAGCGAGCCGCGGCATGAACCGTGATGATCAGCGAGCCGCCGGTCGCCTTCTCGACGTCCGCGCGCGAACTGCACGATGTTCTTGGTGTGGAAAGCGCTGTCGGCGTATTCGCCGGAAGGTCCCATTTGGTCTGTGCTTGAGCGCAGACGCTTGCCGAAAACAGCGCCGTCGAAACCGCAACGAAACGCAAAAAGCCATTGTACCATACTCCCCCGCCGCAACCGTCGCCGGAGCTCGCAGGTTGTCTTGAACCCGCCAGCCTCGACATAGGGATATATCGATATGTTCGGGTTGCCTTGGTGCGGCTCTAGCGGGCTTGTGTTCTGCCCGACAGGCCGGACATAGTGCGGCTTCGCGTCATCGGCTTTCATCATGCCCGCTAAAAAAGCAAAGACATCGCCGCAGCTTTGGGATTTCTGGATCGACCGCGGCGGCACCTTCACCGACGTGGTCGGACGGCGCCCCGACGGCAAGCTGACCGCGCACAAGCTGCTGTCGGAAAATCCGGAAGCCTATACGGATGCCGCCGTGCAGGCATTCGCGACCTGCTGGGCCTCAAAGTAGGCCAAGCCATCCCGCCCCGGCGCGTCGGCGCGGTGAAGATGGGCACCACGGTCGCGACCAACGCGCTGCTCGAGCGCAAAGGCGACCGCACGCTGCTGCTGATCACCAAAGGTTTCCGCGACGCGCTCAAGATCGGCTACCAGGCGCGGCCGAAAATTTTTCCTACTTTATCGGCGGCTTCGGCATGACGGCGCTCGCCAACGGCAACATCGTCGTGTTGCCGATCCGCTCCGGCGTCGGCTTACGGCTGGGCGCCAATATCGGCTACCTGAAATTTACGCCGACCGGGACCTGGAACCCGTTCTGAACGCCACACCCTCCTTATTATTAACGGCGGCGACGCCTTGGCCCGCGACGGACGCGCGGGTTTAGGTTAATCTCGGCTTGCGCTGGCCGCGCCAATCCCCGCATGCAATGGTTTCCGTGGGGTTTAGGCGGGCCAGGGTGCTTTTGGAGGCGTCGTTCAATGATTGAACCGATCATGTATTTCGGGATCGGGTTCCTGGTCGCAGCCCTGGTCGGGCTTGTTGTCGTCCCCCTCGTCCCATGGCCGCGCGGTGCGCCTGACCATGCGCCGGCTCGAAGCGGCGACACCTTTGTCGATGGCCGAGATTCAGGCCGACAAGGATCAACTGCGCGCCGAGTTCGCGATGTCGACGCGGCGGCTCGAAGTCAGCGTCGAGAATCTCCGCACCAAGAGCACCAGCCAGCTTGCCGAGTTGGGCAAGAAGGGCGACGCCATCAACCGGCTCAAGATCGAGCTCGGCGAAAAGACCGCCACCATTTTTCGCGCTCGAAGCGCGCGACAAGGCGCTGCGCGACCAACTGCGCACCACCGAAGAAGAATTCTCCGTCAAAAGCAGCATCATGCTCGATGCGCAGCGCGCGCTGTCCGACAAGGAAGCCGAACTCGCCAAGCTGATGGGCGAGTTGGACGAGCGCTCCAGCCTCGCCGACGCGCAGAAGCTCGACATCGTCTCGCTCAAGACTCAGGTCGAGGCGCTCAAGGACCGGCTCGATGCCGCCGGCAACGAGGTCAAGGCGGTTGAAGATCGCCGCGACGCCGAGCGTGTCGAACTCAAGGCCGCGACACAGGAACTGACGGAAGAGCGCGGCAAGGTCGAAAACCTCGGCCGTCGCGTCTCCGAACTCGAACAGCAGCTTGTCGCGCAAACGACCGAAGCGGAAATCCTCGGCCGCCGCGCCCAGGATCTGGAAACCCGCCTCGGCGAGCAGTCTCGCCTACTCAACGAAAGCGAGTTCGAGCTCAAGCATCTGCGCGGCGAAATCGAAACCGCCCGCAAGACCGAAGGCGATCTGCGCACCGCCATCGCTGAGATCGACGGACGCACCTCGTCGGCGACCGCCACGCTCAAATCCGAGAAACGCCCAATTGCAGTCCGAGCTCGATCGCACCCGCGACGAGCGCGACCGGCTGTCTCGCGACCTCGCCGCCATGAAGCGCGAGACCGAGGAAAGCTGGGCTTCCGAGCGGGTGGAGAACGCCCTGCTCCGCGAGCGCATCAACGACGTCGCCGCGGAAGTGGCGCGGCTGGCTTCGGCGCTGGAAGGCCCCGACTCGCCGATCGACGCCATCCTGGCGGCCGAGACTGCCCCGCGACCGCAGTAGCGGCCTGGTGGCCGCCCATGGCACGGCCGAGCTTGCCGAAGCACCGGCGCCTAGCGGCAATCTTGCCGATCGTATCCGCGCCCTGCAGACCCATGCGACGCGGGCTCCGACCACCGACGAGCCGCAAAGCCGGAACTAGCCCATGATTTGCGTCGCTTGACACCCCCGACGCGCACTCCTTATATCGCCCGGCCTTAACAGGCCGGGCGGTTAGCTCAGCGGGAGAGCACACCCTTCACACGGGTTGGGGTCATAGGTTCAATCCCTATACCGCCCACCATTTAAAGCCCGCATTTCGCGGGGCTTTTTCGCTACCATCGCCTCTCGGCAATAAAAGACAGAACGAAACGCGAAGACGGCGCGCAGAGTCATTTTGCTCCACGGAAAGCGCCCCAGGCTGCTACGTTAATAACGTATCCGTTGTTTGTTAGCGATCGTGCTAGGCACGACGTGCCGGCTGGCGAGCATGGTGCCGAGCACATTAAGATTTCATCGTTTGATTAAACAGCGCGAGATCGACTTCCGTAACCGGTACGTCGTCGCGGGCGAATCCGCCCGCGCAATTGAACAAAATGTCGATTCGCGATTACTTGCTGAGAACCTTGGCGGGGGCTGCCTTGACGCCGCCTCGTTCGTTACGTGGGCCTGGACAAAAAATGCGTCACCGCCTTGCTTTCTAACTTCCGTCTCCGCCGCTTCGCCCAGGGCCGGATTAATTTCGAGAACTACACCTTCGCGGGCAAAGAGCTCGCCAGAAACCTCACCGATTCCCGAAACGGCCACCGGTAATGAGCGTAATTTTATCATTGAGACGGTCCATGATGACTCCCTGGGCTCAGAAAGGTGCTGTGTTGAACGCAGTTAGCCCGGTCAACAGGCAAACCGAGCACAGCAATCATCGTGCCGGCGCGTTTTATATTTCTTCCAATAATTGAGGGAACCAAGCCTCCGCCGACTTGTGCCATTTGCCTGAGCGGACGACTGTTCGTTTCACTGCTTTGATATCTTCGCAACACCGCGCGGCGACACCATCGTATCGTGCTATGTGCACGACCAACTACGTTAATGGGCGTAGGCGAAGCGCTGCTGTATGCGCCCAACGACGGACCCAGATATTGTCGATGGTCGCAACCCGGCCTATTCAGGTGTCGTCGATCCTATCGCGCAACAGTCACTCGGCGGTTACCACTATTTCGTCGCCATCTACGGTGAACTTGTGAGAATGCTGATCCGACACCCATTCCATATTTTCAAGCATCTCCGGGAACCTGGGATCGGTACTTGGCAAAGCAAACGGCCGCGCATCGCTATCGATATAAGCGGGAAGGAAGGACACGCGCTCCACGCCCTTTTTGCTAAACACTGCTTTGGCAATCATGGTTTTTTGGCATTGCAGAGGCATAATGTAGAGGCCTTTGCGTTTGTATTCAGCATCAATGGGATACGAAACCAAATTCCACTGATTCATCAAATCGAATGATTCCTTTTTTTTGTTGGCGCCAAAGCCGTTGGTTATAAAGTTGCCGATGCTGTAGAAGCAAACCTTCCCTTTGTACACTTCCACCGATTTTGGCACATGTGCGTGGTGCCCCAAAATAAGATTCCGCCCCGGCGTCAATGGCGGCATGGGCTATGGGTGGTTGATAAGTGCAAATAGTTTTAGGCACATGGCGGAGGCCCCAATGAAGCGACAAAACAACCGCGTCCGCGTTTTTCTTTGCAGCACTGACGTCCTCGCGAAGAGCCACTAGGTCATCGTCATGCGGTACGGACATTACCGTAGGAGGCGTGCCGGGCTGAAAGTCCTCGGCCAAATGATATGTGTGAGCACGCATCGGAGCGATTCCCACCTTTCCCGGCCCAGCGGCGTGTCCATCTCGCAACACCGAGCAGTACGCCAGGAAGGCGATCCGTACTCCATTTAGCTCGACAATCGCGGGCTTGCGAGCCTCGGTCCCATCCTTGCCGGCGCCGATCACGTGCTTTCCCATGCCACGAAAGAGATCACACGTATCGAGCAACGCGTCCGGGCCCCAGTTCATCGTGTGATTACTTGCGAGCGAAACGACGTCGATCTTCGCCGCATTCCAGACAGAGGCCATGCTCGGATCCAGCCGGGTGTGTCCTCCTGGAGGGCCCAAGATGAACTGCGGTTCCGCTCCTCGCTTCGAGTAAGATCGTTCGCATTGAGCAAACCGTAAATCGGCCTGCCACCAAGCGGCCGGAAGCAACTCCGCGTATTGATCGACCGGTGCGATCACGGGACCAAAGTCGCCACCGGCAACCAGCGTCACAGTGTCATTCGGCATTTCATCTCCTATCAAAGTTGGGGTGTCCACCGTTTGTCCGGTGCCTTACTCATTCTGGTTACGAATTCCGGTTGCCCCGTGCCCGTTCAGACAGACCGGCAGAAACGAAACACGACCCATCCCGGTCTTGGAGATCTCGCATTTGAGAAGAACCGCTTCTTTCGAGTCGGTTGGGAAACGGGACATCGAATCCCGCAAAGGTCAGCGCCGGAAATTTCTTGGGATGGGCGCGCAATGGGCCCGCCGCCGAAGTGGAAGGTGAACCTCGTTCAAAAAAACGGTTTCCAATTGACAGAATGAAACCCGCGTTTCGCGCAGAGGTTCAAAAATTCTTCCAGGGTTCTCCCGATTGACGCACACACCGCCGGCTGCATAGAGCGTCAGCGCAAATCGATCTGCATTCATTTTGAATTACCGCTTTCGACCACCGGTATTCCAGATTCTTTCACCGCCGCCGCCCATCTGGCCACTTCGGATTTAATAAAAGCCGAAAACTCTTCTGGCGTCGTGCTCTGTGGTTCGCCACCCAAATCCGCAAGACGCTGGCGCACGTTCGGGTCTTTCATTATTATCGTTATTTCGTGGTTGAGCTTTGCAACGATTTCCTTAGAGGTACCTGCCGGCGCGACAAAACCGTACCAATTCGCAACGTCGAAGTCGGGGACACCCGCTTCTTGCATTGTCGGAACATCAGGAAGAACTTCGGATCTCTGCGCACTGGACACAGCCAAAGCCCTAAGCCTTCCGGACTTGATGTGCGGCAGCGCGGGCGGAAACAAGATTGTCGAAGAGCATCGTAACCTGATCCCCAAGGAGCGCGGTTAATGCAGGCGCACTTCCTTTGAAGGGGATATGCGTCATTTCGATCCCTGTCCGCGACTTGAGTATTTCGGGCGCTCAGATGGCTCGGCGTACCAAGGTCCATTCGAGGCGAAGTTAAATGTGCCCGGTCGAGATTTTCCTTGTTCAATTAACTCCTTCACCGATTTGGCATGAACCGACGGAGCGACCACGAGGACCAGCGGAGTCAGACTGAGCAACGATATAGGAGCAAAGTCCTTCACGGGGTCGTAGGGTAAATGACTGAACAGGCTAGCGTTCGCTGCATGTGTCTGCGAAGTGGTCGTCATGAGGGTATATCCATCGGCAGGCGCCCTCGCGACGAGCTCAGTAGGAACGATTCCGCTCGAGCCTGGCCGATTGATCGGAACGAAGGTCTGACCGAGACGCTCCGAAAGCTTTTGAGCGAGGATACGGGCGAGAAGATCCTGGCCGCCCCCAGGAGGGCCCAGGGATAATAATCTGAACGGATCGAGTAGGATAATTTTGGGCAAGGCCAGGATCGGTCGCAGCAATCAATAAGGCGGCAAGCCCGAGCATTCTCAAAGTTACTTTCTTACACCCCTGCACTTAGACCTCCCTCGTGAAACGAGCCTTCCAACATGTGTTGATGAAAGGCGCATCGCCGGCTTGTTTTTGCGCGCAAGAATTTTTCCGACGCGGGTTCGAATTAGGCCCCCGCACCTTCGTCTCCGTGCGCGGCCTGTTTCACCACTTGGAACACTATCCACAGTGCGAAAACTGCCATGCGGAAGGCGCCGCGTGTGGATTGTTTTGTTGCTAAAAATGCAATAAACAAGAAGCTATGGACGTTCGGCAATTACGCTATTTTTCCGCGGTTGCCGCGGATTTGCACTTCTCGCGCGCCGCGGCCCGGCTTGGCATTTCGGTCGCGACACTGAGCCGCTCTATTCGAGCAGTCGAGTCGGCACTTGGTGCTCAGCTCTTTGTGCGTAAAACGAAAAGCGCCGTTTCGCTGACGCATGTCGGTCAGCGCTTTCTCGAAGAAGCTCGGACCGCAATCAAACAAGATAGAACATGCTGAGTTGATAGGCCGCCGCGCGGCGCGCGGTGAGGCAGGTTCGATCACCCTGGGTTATGTGCTCTCGGCCGCTTGCAAAGGTGTCATCGCCGCCGCGCTCATTCACTTCCGTAAAACCCACCGGAAGTTTTGGTTCATGTGCGCCATGTCGAGACGTCGCCGCTGTTCAGGGCCATCGTCGACAGCACTCTCGATGTCGGAGTCATGCGAGTGCCACGAAGATATCCTTCGGGAACTCGGCGGCTTCATCATCGACCGCGAGCCGTTTCGGCTTGTTCTGCCGGAGGGTCATCCACTTGCAAAGAGACAGCAAATTCCGGCAAGTGCAATCGCTAAAGAGCCCCTGATCGCCGCCCCGCTCGAGATGGAGCCGGGCTTTTGGGGCAACTTAGTATCGGTACTCGGATCGAGCACGCCATTTATATCGTCAGAACTGCGCCGGACGCTATCTCAGTGCTGTCCCCTCGTCGCCGCAGGCGTGGGCGTTGGCGTCGTGTCGAGGTCATTGTCTCGAATTTCTCTCCCCGGCATTGTCTACCGCGACATTATTGGCTCAGCGCGACAAGCGGAGCACGCTTTTATCTACCGCCGTAATGAGGCTTCACCCGTTGTCAGCGCATTTTTAAAGTCATTGCGGCATGATTTCTGGACTAGACGCGGCTGAAGAACCCATCAAATAGGTCCCGATGCGAGCTTATTCCCGTATGAAAGTTTCAGACAAACTATTGCAGTTGACCCTCAAGACTAAGTCCGAAATGGCAAAGCCATTGTAACGATATCGAACCACGCTCGATACGCGCTGTAAAATTCTGTAAAGGAAAATCCGGGGAAAATGGTTTTAACGAACCTAAGCTATTGATCCTATTGATCTCGGCCTGCCCTTCACACGGGTGGGGTCATAGGTTCAATCCCTATACCGCCCACCATTTAAAGCCCGCATTTCGTGGGCTTTTTCATTTCCGGCGCGACCTGTTTTGCCGCTTTGTGACGCAACGGAACGCGAACACGACGCATCGAGTCGTGGAGAAATCGCGGAGTTTGTTTCGCTTAGCGTTCTGCGATTTAGAGCTCGTATGCCCGCGACCAATCGGCCTCCGCGCACCAACCGCGGTTTCACGAACTCTCCTTCGACCGGATAAATATCACGCAAGCCTTCTATGATAACGCACGCCACCTAATCAACGCAAAGCCGATCTGCAAGGCGCCGAAACGCCGTTAGCTGATCGACTAAGAGTTCGCGCTTCTCCGTCACGCCCAACAAAAATCTTGAACATGGTACCGCCATCCAAGTTAAAGAACAGAATGGAGGCAGAGGGGCGTCCAAAAAACGGCCGCTCCACAAATGCAATTCCGCTGCAACGCTCGGGGCGTAGGTGGCCGTGGAATCCGGTTCGACCGGGAATGTTGTAATAGTTCTGCGCAATTTTCCCGGCGGGGACCGGTCCGGTGAACTCCATGATCCCGTCATCGGTATGAACGATGACGGTCACTTCGCCCCACGCTCCCACCTCCGTCATCACGTCGACAAAGGCTTCGGCCGGCGCATATCGACGCATACCGCCAGGCAAAGCGTCAACGACCTGACGCACCGTCGCATGATACTCTTTCGCTACGGATTCGAACACCGCGCCGGGATCGGCGGCTAGCTTGTCACGTAATGTCAAATTGACCGATGCTTCCGTCATTATTTACGGACTCCCGAATTTCGACCGAGCCGTCTATTAAACGAAGAAGATGACGAGCCTTTATTTAGAGGCGCGCCACTGTTTGGCCAGCGGACGCGGATCGCCAATGCGCGAAAGGCCTCCAATTGGTTCTCGCGCGGCACATTGTTTTCATCACGCGCCACAAGAACCTTGAACATGATCAGACCCTCACGGTTGAAGAACAACACTGACGCCGAGGGGCTTCCCATGAATGAGCGCTCGACAAAGGCAATGCTTTTGCATTGGTCGTAACGCAAATGACCGCGGATCTTGCCGCCACCGAGCCAATGGAAATAGCCGTGCACTAACTCACCCGGCGGCACGCTGCTGTTGATTTCGATGCAACCATCAACGGTACGTAACACAACCGTGACATCGCCCCACGTGGCAATATCGTTCATAACCTCCATGAACTTTTTCGCCGATGCAAAGCAATGCGTCTGCTCCGGCAGCGCGGCGACAACATCGCGTGGCGTTATACCGCTCGATTCGGCCAGCCCTTCTATCGCTACGCTATCGAGAAACCGGGTGAGGTCGGGGGGCGCTAGCCGACAGCTTCGCCGCAGACCGCAGAATCGGACGACGATGGGATGGTGCGGCTTTCGTTGATGCCATGACCGAGCTCATCGGTGCCCCGCAAAACGCAGCAACGATACGCGATCCACGGTACCCTATGCCGCCGCCTTGCGCGTCAGCGTCTGCCGCACCTCGAAGCCCTCGAATCTAGGATGTTCGAGATACAACGAACCAGTCGTCTCATTCCCGGCTCGCGCGTGAGCCGCCCGGAATTCCTCCCGACTTGGTCCAAGCCTCGAAGCTGGCATGGCTTTGCCAGACAGTATGCGACGAAATAAAGCGTGTGGTCTTCGGCCTCTGGCCCCTTCAGCAGGTGGAAATTCGACAAAGCCCGGCATCTTGTCGAGGTAGGAGTCACGGCTGGACCAGACTTTTTCGAAAGCCTCTTCCGAACCCTTCTTCACCTTAAAGCGATTCATTGCGATGTACATCGGTAGTTCCCTTGGCTGGCGCTTGCTGGCGCAGGTGTCGATCGAACTTGCATTCGCGGCGGCCCGGCCGCCGCGAATGTCCTCAAACTCATGTCGAACCGAAGTGAACCTTGACCGCGGCCTTATAGGTAATGCCGGGGCCCGGGCTCGTCCACAGCACATCGTTTTGCGTCGTGCCGTCCGTCGAAGCGCCTGGTATCGCGTAGGCCCGATAGTACCGGTTCAAGGCATTGTCGATTCCCAGGTTGATGAGAATATCCTTCGTCGCCTGATAGCTCGCATACAGATTGACGAGGTTGTAGGCAGTCGATGGGACGTAGCCGGCCGGTATTTCCTTGTTTGCCGCGACCGCCGACCATTGCGCCGATAACACAAGCTTTCGGTCGAACAAGCGTACGCCGCCGGTCCGTCGTCAAGCGCTTCGGCTGAATGCTGACGAGGCCGATGCCTGTCTGCGTGTTTTCACCCTTTTGGATCGTTCCGTTAACGCCGATGAACCAGCGGCCGGCATCGTACGATGTCTCCGCTTCAACGCCCCGGATACGGGCCGTCGGAATGTTCTGATATTGATAGAATTGGCTGAACGAGCCGAACCCGGTCGGGACCGGTGTCGAAGCGACAAGGTCGATGTAGTCGCTAATGTCGTTCTGGAAGCCATTCAGTTTGCCACGGAAGCTATCGCCTTTGCCGAAGACGTTATCGAATTTAAGATTGACGCCGACTTCTTTGTTCTTGCCAACTTCCGGACGCAGGGTTCGGATTGGGCAAGAAGCAGAATAGGCGGTCGTGCCGTCCGGGCAGACGAAAGAAGGCCGGTCCGCCGCCAGTGGCGTGCGCCCCAGCGATCAAGGTCTCCGTGACGGAAGGGGCACGGTAGCCTTCCGCATAGCTGACATAGGGCGTGACGCCCGGTAGCGGGGTGACACCGACCGTGATCTTCGGCGACAAACGGCTGCCGCTCGAAGAAACATTCGCAGAGGTTAGATTGTAGTTGTCATAACGGGCGGCGCTGACGACCTCCAGCAGCGAGCCATAGGTCGCCTTCCACTGCATGAAGCCGCCGGAAACCGTGCGGCGGCCACCCGGCGTCGTGATGTTCGAATTGCCCCCTCGTATCCTTGGTCGATACATCGTCCTGGAAGCCATCGACGCCGTAGGTAAAGGCGTTCTGCCAGCTTCCGAAATCGACCCGCGACGTATTGTGAATGTCGAGGCCGAGCGTGTTGATGGTGTAGCTGCGCGGGTCGCCGACGCAGCCTGAGATGTTGTTGCCGGTCACCCCTGTGCCACACAACGCCGCACCGCCGGTGCTGTAGTGGTAGATCTTGGTCTGGTCGTTCTTGTGTTGGGTGGCATAAAGGCCGATATCCCAATCGAACAACTTGTCGTCCGGACGGCTATAGCGCAACGTACAGTGCCGGTGCTGTTTTTTCACGTTCGTCGCATAGACCGAGGAACCTTGGTTCAGCGCGGCCAGCGCCGACGGCGTCGTCGGCCCGATGTTGAACTGACCGATTTTGTAAAGGTCCTCCTGGAATATGCCGCCCGAACTTGATTTCGTGGCCGTCCGCCGGCCGCACCGTCAGCTTGACGAGGCCGCTGGACACATTGTTTGCCGTGTTAGCGATCTCGGTGCCATTGCCGTCTTTGTAATTCTGCTGCGTGCGATAAACCGCGCCGCCGAAGATATCGACATTGGGATTGACCCGGACGCCGCCGAAAGCCGACGTGTCGCCGCGAAGCTTGTTCGATCCGACCGAACCGCCGATGTCCGTACCCCAACGCTCGCCGGGCCGCAGCACATCGTTGATGTCTTTCGTCGTGAACGAGGCTACGCCGCCGATTGCGCCGGAGCCGTAGATATTCGCCGTCGGGCCGCGGGCGACGTCAAGACTGCCGATCAGTTCGGGGTCGAGATAGAATGAGCCGTTCGCGTTGTGACCGGTGCGCTGATAGTTCTGCCGGGCGCCATCGACAATGACGGCGACGCGGCCGAAATCCTGCAAGCCACGAATGTTGATGGCTGTGGACGGATCGTCGCCTCGATCCTGCATCCAGACGCCGGGGATGTTGTAAAACAAATCGGACATCCGTTTCGGCTGCACGGTCTGAATCGTGTCCTGGCCGACAACGCTGACGGGCGCCAGCGCATCGACAGCCTTCTCTTCCGTTTTCGAATTGACGACCGTGATGGTGTCGAGAGCTATCGTGTTCGTTTTGCCTGCCTGTTGCGCGAATGTGACTTGGCCACCTGCCCCCGCCACCAACACGAAAGCTGCAATCGTAGACGCGCGCGTAACGCGCAAGCTGCGGTTCATCTGACGCCCCCCAAAATCACTGTCTGTTTTTGGCTGGCGGGCGTGCGCGACGACGCAACTGCTGGCTGGCTTCTTGCCGCGGCCTCGTTGGGGCCGAGCATCTGTTGCCTTTGTAACCAACGTGTATTACTTACGTCAATGAATAAAATACTAAATTGTAATGTTTCTAATCTGATGTGGAAAGCAAACGCTTGTTATAGCGATTCAAAAGTATGTATAGTTTGAAGTTTTACTTGGAATACAACATAGGCGCGGGGCGATGAATACTGGGCCGGACCAAGACGAAACGAACAATCCGGCCGGGCCGCGCAGTGTTGGCGCGCAACGCCGCCAGATCCCGCTGCTGGATAGCCGCATCGACAGCCGCGATCTGTTTGTCGGCACCCGCGAAATCACCATCGCGCACGGCGAGGAAATCTATCGGCTGCGGCTGACCGCACAGAACAAACTCATCCTGACGAAGTGAAAACTAAGATGGCGAACAACAACACGCTCCTGTGCATAGGCCGGTCTTGCATGGCCGCGGCGATGATCTTCTCGGTGGCACCGGACGCGCTTGCTGAGCCTGTCGATGCCAGCCGCATTGTGTCGATCGGCGGCGCCGTCACCGAGATTCTCTACGCTCTCGGCAGGGAAAAAGCGGTCGTAGGCATCGATACGACAAGCCTTTATCCGGCCCGCGCCGCCGCCGAGAAGCCGAGCGTCGGATACATGCGGCAATTATCGGCTGAAGGTGTTTTGGGCCTTCAGCCATCGTTGATATTGGCAATTGAAGGCTCTGGCCCGAAAGAAACCTTGTCAGTCCTGGAAGCCGCGCACGTTCCGATAATTGTCGTCCCCGACTCTTTTTCCGGTGAAGGCATCATCGAGAAGACGCGCGTCATTGCGCAGGCGGCGGGTGCGCCCGAACGCGGCCAATGCATCATCGAACAGGTGCGCGCCGACCTAGACGCCCTTCGTCGGCTCGAGACCGGCATTGAAAAGCCCAGGCGCGTGCTGTTCGTGCTCTCGTTCGTGAATGGCCGGGCCATGGCGAGCGGTGCCAAGACGGCGGCCGACGGCATTATCCGGCTAGCTGGCGCCATCAACGCTATTACCGAATACGAAGGCTATCGGCCGATCAGCGATGAAGCCGTGGTCGCTGCAAAACCGGACGTCATCATGACGATGGAGCGCGCCGGGCCGGCTACAGTGACGCCCGATACGGTATTTGCGCATCCAGCGTTCCAGGCCACTCCGGCCGCAGCCAATCGCGCATTCGTGTCGATGGAAGGGCTGTATTTGCTAGGCTTCGGTCCCGCGCAGCGCGCGTGCGGCGCGCGACGTCGCTGTTTCGCTCTATCCCGATCTGAAATCGAGGCCACTGCCGTCGGAGCGGCAAAAGGCCGGCACCGGTGCGTGCGGCGAATGATAGGCGAACCCGCCCTTTCGGCCGTGCCCCGCAAGGCCGACGGCTGGTGGCGAACCCAGCACACGACCGCAATTTTAATGTCGTCGCTGCTATTGGCCTTGCTTGGAACGTCGCTCGTTGCCGCCGCTATCGGCGCTGCAGGAATCCCGCTCGTCCGCCTGCCGGCAGCCTTCGGGCTTTGGAGCAATGACGCCGATCCAACGACGCTGGCGCGCGATCAACTGGTGTTGTGGTCGGTGCGATTGCCGCGCATCGTAATCACGATCTTCATCGGCGCATTACTGGCCACGAGCGGAACGATCATGCAGGGACTGTTTCGCAACCCACTCGCAGACCCGGCATTAGTCGGCGTGTCGAGTGGCGGTGCGCTCGCGGCGGCGGCCAGTATCGTCATCGGTGACCGTCTGCTCACCGGCAGCCATATGCCGTTCGAACTGTTACCGGCGGCGGCAATTTCTCGGTTCGTTGGCGACGACGTGGATTCTGCATCGCATTGCAACCCGCGAGAACCGCACCTCCATCGCCATCTTCCTGCTCGGCGGGCTCGCCATTGCGGCACTCGCCAATGCCGGCATTGGGTTGCTGGTCTTTGTGGCTGACGACCGCCAACTTCGTGACATTACATTCTGGCTGCTCGGCTCGCTAAGTGGAGCAACTTGGAAAAGGTCGCGATCGTGAGTCCGTTCCTAGCTGCGATGCTACTGGTCACTTCCCTTCATTGCCCGCGGCCTCGATCTCTTAGTGCTCGGCGAGGCCGAGGCTTTCCACATGGGAGTCGAAGTCGAACGCTTGAAGCGCCTGTCTATTATTTTAGTGTCGGCCATGACCGGCGCGGCGGTGGCATTTTCCGGGGTCATCGGCTTTGTCGGCATCGTCGTGCCCCATTTGTTGCGGCTCATCACGGGTCCCGGCCATCGAAGGCTGTTGCCCGCATCGGCCTGCGTCGGCGCTATTCTGCTGCTGGCGGCGGATACGTTTGCCCGCACCATTGGCAGCGCCGGCCGAAGTGCCAATCGGCGTACTGACCGCGCTTGTCGGCGCACCAATCTTTCTTGGCATTTTGCTCCGGCAGCGCTCTTTGGCTGGCCTATGACTGTGACGCTCGAAACTCTATCGGCGGGCGTGCGCGTCGGCGCAAAAGCGCTGCTCGACGATGTTTCGCTGATGATCTCGGCTGGCGAAGCCGTCGTTTTGGTAGGCCCGAACGGTTGCCGGAAAATCAACGCTGCTGCGCACGCTGTCCGGCGAAATTACGCCGACGAGCGGCACCGTCAGGATCAAAGGCAAGACCCCGCGCGATTATGGCCCACGCGCCCTGGCGCTGCATCGCGCGGTGTTGTCGCAGCAGGTGACAGTAGCATTTCCGTTTCCAGTGGCTGAAGTCGTGCGCATGGGCGCTGGCGACCGCAGAGGCGCAACAATCGATTCACTCGTCGAGTCAACATTAGCCGAGGTAGACCTCGATGATATGCACGATCGCATCATCGGAACGCTATCGGGCGGTGAGCAGCAAAGGGCGCATCTCGCCCGCGTGTTGGTGCAACTGCAATGCGGCGAAAACGAGCATGGTCCGGGCATTCTGATGCTGGACGAACCCACCGCGAGCTTAGACCTTTGTCACCAGATCGATCTGCTCGCGATTGTTGGACGACGTCACGCGCGCGGCACGACTGTTGTTACGATTATCCATGATCTTAATCTCGCCGCGCTCTTTGCCAAGCGCATCATTATGCTGGATCGTGGTACGATCGCAGCCGACGGCCCGCCAGCCGACACCATCACCGACCCCTTGCTCGAAAGGGTGTTCGGGCTCAGCGGGGCCGTAAATCGCATCCCGGCCCCGCCGTTGCCGTTTGTGCTTCCACAGTCGGCCGCAAAAACGAGCAGAGCGGGCTTGCCGTAGGCGGGTTTCCTATGTTCCCTTCACGCGCGTGGGGGGCAATCCTTATACTGCCCACCGTTTAAAGCCCGCGTTTGACGGGCTTTTTCACGCTTGGCTCTCACCGCGAATGCGCCCTGAAACTTGAAGCCAACAAGTCAGTTTTCAACTGCCGGGTCGATGGGGATCACGGCCCGTGGGTCATGCTCAGTCACGGTCTGGCGACCGATATGACCATGTGGGACGAACTCACCGCAGCGCTCAAGGGCCGCTACCGTATTCTTCGATATGACGCCCGAGGCCACGGAGAGTCGGCTGCGCCGGCAGGGGATTATACGCTTGATATGCTTGTTGCGGATGCCGTTGGCATTTTGGATGCGGCCGGAGTGGAGCAGACCCATTTCGTCGGCCTTTCTATGGGCGGCATGGTTGGCCTCGGGATGCTTGTCAATTAATCCGAAGCGTGTGAAGAGCGCGGTCATCGCGGATTCCCGTCACACCACGCAGCCGGAATTTACCGAAACCTGGTTCGCGCGTGCCGATGCAGTTCGCAAGGAAGGCATCGAGGCGATCGTGCCGTCGACCGTCGCTCGGTGGTCGAGCGCGGGGCTGGCAAAGCGAAATCCAGCCGTTGTTGCGCGAATGGACGGCATGATCCGTCATACGTCAGCGAACGGCTATTGTGGATGCGCGGCAGCGCTTGCGCGGCTGAACTACGGGCACCGACTGGGCGAAATCTCCGTTCCAACGCTTGTTGTCTGTGGCAGCGAAGACCATGGCGCGCCGCTCGAAAATACCCGCCAAATGCATGTGATGATCAAGGGATCGCAGTTTCTTGAGATCGAGCAGGCAGGCCACATCTCGAATATCGAGCAGCCTGAAGTATTCAACAACGCTGTCTGCGGCTTCCTCGATAGCGTCGAGTCCAGATAAGGCGATCGTTCGCGGGGGGCGGCCGATGGAACCCGGCGGCCTTGTTGGACATGCAATGGCCCCCCAATTAGGATGACAAGCGACTTTCAGGCAAGGTAACTTGGCGGTGCGGGCAAACTGGGTTGAGAAGGCTATTGCGACCTTTCCTGAGCGATCGGCCCGCGCCTACCTGTTCGCCGCTGTTTGCATCGCAATTGCGGAGATGCTCCGAGCACCCTTGGCGTTGGGAGCAGCCGCTCCGTTCGTCACATTCTATCCGGCTATCATCATCATTGCGCTTATCGCCGGAGTGCGGCCCCGCAGTCGTCAGCGCCGTAGCAGCCGTCGTCCTGAATCTGTCGCCCCTAGAATTGCCGATTTGCGCCACGTGCCTTTGGATTATCTGGCCAGATGCGGCGTGTTCCTGGTTGGGTCGACATTTATTATTTCGGCGATCGGCGCCTACCGCGATGCGTTGGCGTCTTACAAGACGCACGAAGCGCAGCGCGACCTGCTGATGCGCGAATTGCAGCACAGAAGCCGAAACGCCTACAGCATCGTGCAGGCCATCGTGCGCTCGACGCTGAGAGACCAGGACGAACTTGCGGGATACCATTATAGGCAGGGGTGCACGCCGTTTCGCGCACAAATGACCTCATCTACGACACGGACATCCACACCGTCAGCCTCCATCAACTTCTGACGGCGGAGTTTCGCGCTTTCGGCGATCGCGTCCAGTTAGGGGGCGAGGATGTTTCCCTGCTCGCGGGACACGGCGCGGAATCTCGCATTGGTCATTCACGAATTCACGACCAACGCGGTCAAGCACGGCGCCCTGAGCGTGCATTCCGGCTCCGTACAGATTACGTGGACGACCAACGGCAGCAACATCCAAATGAAGTGGAAAGAAATCGGCGGTCCGCCGGTCAAGGATCCAAACAGAACGGGATTTGGAAGCAACCTTGTCGATCTCAGTGTCCGGGCTATGGGCGGCACGCACGTCGATAGCTTCAGCGAATCCGGCTTTGAATGCGATCTTAGTTTTACCAATGGCGCTCGCTCATAGCGACGGCGCTAACGCCGCGCGTGCCTGCAGCGTTTCCATTAGCCGGGCTATGTCGTTTAGCGCGCATTAACCTTGGACCGCGAACTGCGTATTTATCCCAACAGCCGCGTTTCGTTAAACATGAGAAAGGTTCCCTCGGGAGGCGTCTTCAATTCTGACCCCTTGAGATGGTCGAAGGAGACGTCGATGTCGAAACTTGCGTGCTGCCGTATTGCGTTTGAAGTCTACGCTGATAGTCGGGCTATTATTTTCTTGCATCGCCACAGCCTCGGCACAGGATACAAGCTGGCTGATCACATCGGCCGTGCCCCTTGCCACCATGCCACCGCCCAATTTGCCGGTCGCGACAGGCGCCAACAGTTTGGCCGCAGGTCCCTATGCGGTATCGAGCGGCGACAACAGCACTTCATTTGGCTATTCCGCCGTTGCATCCGGCGCCAACGCGTCGGCCTTCGGCTCGACCAGCGTGGCCAGCGGCGCGAATGCCGTAGCCGTCGGCATGCTCTCACGCGGCCACCGGGGACAAATACGACAGCCGTCGGCAATTCCAGCAACGCATCGGGAAACAACGGCGTTTCATTCGGCGTTTCGAGTGCCGCCAGTGCCCTCAATTCCACGGCGCTCGGCACGCAAGCCGTGGCAAGCGGCACCAACTCGGTTGCGATCGGCCGCGGTTCGATCGCAACGGTTGCCGATACGGTATCGTTCGGCATCACCGGTGGCGAACGCCGCCTCACCAATGTCGCGGCCGGCATCAACCCGACCGACGGCGTGAATGTGAGCCAGTTGACGGCGTTGGATACGTCAGTCGACACACGTATCAACAACGCTTTCAACACTTTCGCGAACTTCCAGGGTACCGGCGGTGTTTCGTCCGTCGCAATCGGCGATCATGCTATCGCCAGCGGCCCCTCGTACCATCGGCATCGGGGCAGAATGCCGCGGCGACAGGAACCGATGCGGTTGCTTTTGGGCACCGGCGCCACGGCGGCCAATGCGGTCGCGGTGGGAACGGGAGCCAATGCTGCCGATAACGGTGCCGCGTTCGGCAATCTCGCATCGGCGACGGGCACCAATTCGACCGCGCTCGGCCCCGCCGCGACGGCCAGCGGACCGAATGCGGCGGCCCTCGGCAGCGGATCTTCCGCGACCGGCAGCGGCGCCGTTGCCCTAGGCCCGGCCTCGACCGCCAGCGGACTGAACTCTGCCGCCCTCGGTAACGGATCTTCCGCCACCGGTACCAACGCCGTCGCACTCGGGCCGAATGCAGTGGCATCCGCGCCGAACTCGGCAGCCATTGGCAGCGGCTCCATCGCCAACCAAGCCAACACGGTATCGGTCGGTTCGGTCGGCAACGAACGCCAACGTCGCCGCGGCAGCGCCTCTACCGACGCGGTCAATGTGCAGCAGTTCCAGGCCGGAATGTCTGGGTTTAATTCGCAGATTGCGGCCACCAACGCCCGCATCGACACCGTGGACCAACAGGCAAGGCGCGGCATCGCCGCGACCGCCGCGATGGCGCCCACGATGATGCCATCCCAGATCGGCCGCACCACCGTTGCGCTCAGCACCGGCTTCTATCGCGGTGAAGCGGCATTGAGCGTCAGCGTCGCACGCCGGCTCAACGTAGCCGCGCCGACGGTCGTATTCGGCAGTTATGCCAATGGTGGCGGCAGCGAACACGTCGGACGCGTCGGCGTGGCAACCGAGTTTTAGCGGCGGATGACGCCGGTGGCTTGGCTAGGCGCCGAGGAGAAAGTGAGGGCGATCGGTGCGTCGCATTTCAAGGCTGGCCAACAAGCCGTCGAGCGCCTTCGCTATCTCCTCGGGAGAGCCCGAGCCATTGAGCTTGATGGCAATCTCGAGATCCGACGCGGCATCGCTGATTTCAGTGAAGCCGAAATGCCACCCGCTCCGGCCAGACCATGCGCGATGCGCTCGATGCTGGCCAGCGCGGCGGCGACCGCCCGGCCGTTATCCAGCGCCGAACGATGGTTTATCAAGGCGGCGGAGTCGTCGGAGACACGTTTGAGAAAGACATCACGCAGGACATCGAGCTTTGCAAGCGCCGGCGTAACGTAGCTGCGGACGGATGCCGCAAGGGTCATCGGATCGAATGGCTTCGAAATGACGCCGGCGGCGCCAAGTGAGCGGAAGTGTTCGATTTCGCTGCTCTGCGCACGGGCCGTCATGAAGACAACCGGGATTTTCGCCGTCTTCTTGCTTTCCTGAAGCCTAGCCAGGGTCGCCGGTCCATCCATACCGGGCATCATCACGTCCAGGACAATGACGTCGGGGGGCCATTCTTCGGCAACAGCAAGCGCTTCAGCGCCCGATGCGCAGCTACGTGTTTCAAAATCGGCATCGAGGCCGAGCGAAATCTCCACGACGTCGCGGATGTCCTGTTCGTCGTCGACGTGCAGAATACGAACCGCCGTCATGCGACCTCCCGGAAAATAGCTCCTGGCGGGCGTGCCAGGCGATCGCGCACAGCCGCGACAAGACTCTCGATCGACGTACGCGACTTCGACAGTGAGACCTGAACCTGCTCGTCGCATGCCACCCCCGCATCGAGCGCGGAAAAGACGATGACGGGGATGGCTTTGCCCTTGCTGTCGCGCAGGTCCGGCAGCAGGTCGAGGCCGGAATTCGCGCCTAGTGAAATGTCGAGCACGGCAAGATCGAAATGATCGGCGGCCAGAGCCTTCCGGGCGTCCGAGATGGAATCGACCGAAACCACGTCACCGACTATTTTGAGGGCGTGTGCCGTCACCGCGAGGACATCGTGGTCATCGTCGACATGAAGAATGTGCGGTCGTCTATTGGTGGCGATGGACGCAGTCAGTGCCTCGGCAAGCTGATCGAAGTCGATGGGCTTTTTGAACCAACCCAGCACGTTGAGGTCCGACGACCTAACATCGTCTCGCCCGGTTCCCGGATCGACGGAGACCACAAAAATGGGGGTGTCTTGATAGTGCGCCTGATTCCGCAGGCGGAAAATGAGGCTAACGCCGTCGCTGTCGGGCAGTTTCAGATCGACCAGAATGGCCGCATAGCCGGTACCGTTGGCGCGCTCGACCGCGGTTTCGGCGGTATAGGCGAAGTCGGTGGCAAATTTCGAACCGCGTAGCCATTCCGCACGGTCATCGCCGTATCGAGGTCGTCCTCACACAGCAAAATACGGGTGGCGCCTACCGGCGCGTCGATATCGATGACCCACCCGCTAGCTGCGTCCCAGACCGGCAAGTCGACGGTGAATATCGTGCCGCCACCGGGCGCGTCGTCGAAGCCGATATGGCCGTGGAGACGTTCGACGATTTGCTTGGCAATGCTCAGGCCGAGGCCGGTGCCGCCTTTCTCGCGCGCACTTGTGGCGTCGGCCTGCGCGAATTTCTCAAACATATGCGACTTGAAGTCCTCAGGAACGCCGGGGCCATGGTCGCGCACCGAGATTCGTACGACGTGTCCCAGGTTCGCCATTGCGACCAGGACTTCGTCGCCGCTCGGCGAAAACTTGATCGCATTCGATAGAAGGTTGGTGATGACCTGGGCCAGCCGGTCGGGATCGGCGTTCACCTCGCCATCGGCCGATGCACCGTCCAGTCGAACGTGCACGCCATAGTTCTCCGCAAAGCCGCGATTGCTCTCGATAACCTGGTCAAGCAGCGGGCGAATGTCGACCCGGCTTAGCTGGAACACAACACGGTCAGCCTCAAGTTTTTCGATATCGAGGATATCGTCGATCAGGCGGACCAGCCGCTGACTGTTCTTGTGCGCGATCGCCAAGAGCCTCGTTGCCGGCTCAGGCAGCTTGCCCGCCCATTGCCCCATCAGCAGGCCGAGTGAGCCTGATATCGACGTCATAGGCGTCCGCAGCTCATGGCTGACGGTCGCGACGAATTCGTCTTTCAATCGCTCGACGTGTTTGCGCTCGCTGACGTCGACGATGACACCGAGCACCAGAAGGCCGGTGCTGACGCGGATCGGGGTTAAGCCGACTTCTACTGGAAATTCGCTGCCGTCCTTGCGCAGGCCGAAAAGCGCGGGGCCGGAGCCGATACGGCGGGTCTGCGGATTGCGATTGAAGGCCTGACGTTGCAGAAAATATTGATCGCGCAAGCGCACCGGCACCAGCATGTCAACGGTCCTGCCGATCAACTCATCGCGCAGATAGCCGAACTGCTGCTCGATTTCGGTGTTGACCATCACCATGGTGCCGTCGCGATCGGTCATCACCATGCCATTGGGGCAGGCCTCGACCGCCAGGCGGAATTTCTCTTCCGCCAATATCCGATCGGACGCGCCGGCCAAATCCGGGCATCCGCTAGCGGGCGTCAACGAGCCTCGCTCAATGCAATGCGGACCAGATCGGCAGCGTTGCGGGCGCCGAGCTTTTCCATGACATGGGCGCGATGGACCTCGAACGTTCGTGTGCTTATTCCCATCCGGCGACCGCCTTCTTTGTTGGAAGCGCCGCCGGTGATCAAGGTCAGCACTTCGCGCTCGCGCGGCGTCAAGAGCTGGTCAATGGTATGAGGCCGAATGTTTGTGGTCGGCCTGGCGGCTTTCTCGCGGCTGCCATTCTGCGCCCAGGAGTCAATCGCCGCGCGGCCGCGCGCCACAGCGGTCTCGGCATTGACCGGCGGTGCCTCGAACGGATGGCCGAGCCGCTGCATGATGTCGCAGACCCTCTCCGTTTCACAAAGCGCCAGCTTTACCATGTCGTGCGTCGAAGGCGCGTTCGTCTCCGTGCCGTTCGAACGCTCGCCCCGATCCTTGAGTTCGTGCAAATACAGCAGCAACGCCGTCAATGGTTCATTGAGTTGATGCGCCATCGCGGCACCCACTTCATCGACTGCCCAAAGGCGGGCGCGCGACACAAGTTCGTTTTGCAGCTGATTGAACGTTTGCGGCGGAAAGTTTTGTGTCGGGGGTGACAGGACGCTGAAACGAGAATTGGTCTGGGTCATCGGATCTATCCTTATCCTGGCTCTCGGCAGGAGGCCGAGTGACTATCGACAAACGCCGTCGCGAGGCTTGAACTGATAGCCGCCATTAACTGTTGCGGTGAGAACGGCTTGCGCAGGCAGGCCGCTGCGCCAAGCTGCGACGCCATGCCTAAGAAGTCGAATGTCGGAGCCATTGAATTGCGAAATCGGAAACCGGACATCGCGACAATCGGCAACGTCGGCATTCGTTGCCGGAATTCCTTGATGATCTTGAGCCCATCCGTGCCGGGGATGAAGATATCGACCATCACGACATCGAACTTGGAGCCTTCGAATGCCTGGACGCCTTGAGAGGCGTCCGGCGCTAGCACCGTGTCGCATCCTTGATTGGTCAGCATGCTCTGAATTGCCATGCTCACCGATGCGTCGTCTTCGATGACGAGAACGCGCGTTCGCGCGCTTTCGGTTTCGTGCCATTGGCCAAGCGATGTGTCGGTCAGGTCGAACCTCTTAGGTCGAAGATGTCGGCAAAAGGCTTGCGCGAATCAACGTCTAGGTTTGATTGCGTAAGTGTAGTGTCCGAGTGTTCAAATACGCTGTTCAAAAAAGCTCACGTGGAACGAATATTTGCTCTGCGCGTTAAATACTTACGCAGGGATCATATTCGCCTACGTATTTTCCTGCATCTACTACCTACTGCTGCGCCCAAACGCGACACTATGCAGCACCGGATACCCGAGGGGAGCCGCGCTTCACAAAAAGCAGATCGGAGAGGCTATTTTCCTGCCGTTGTCGTATGACGGAAACGGGAGGAAAAAACATGGCCAACAAGATCGATCTGAACGGCAAGAACGCCGTCGTCACCGGCGGCGCCCAGGGCATCGGGCGCGCCATTGTCGAGCGGATGCTGGACTCAGGCGCTTCTTGTGCGATCTGGGACCGCGATCAGGCGCTAGCGGCGCAAACGGCGGCCGAATTGAAAGACCGCGGGCGCGTCTTAGCTATAGCCGCCGATGTGACCGATCCCACTGCAATCGACCGCACAAAAGCCGAAACGCTGAGCGCGCTTGGCCGCATCGATATCCTGGTCAACAACGCCGGCGTCACCGGGCCCAACACCACCACCTGGGAATATCCGGTCGACGCCTGGCGGTCCGTTATGCGCGTCAATCTCGACGGCCCGTTTTTGTGCTGCCGCGCTATCGTACCGCTGATGATCGCGCAGAATTATGGCCGCATCGTCAGCATCGCCTCGATCGCCGGCAAAGAAGGCAATCCCAACGCGCCTGCCTACTCCGCGTCCAAAGCCGGCGTTATCGCGCTGACTAAATCGCTCGGCAAGGAATTGGCGAATTACGACATCTCGGTCAATTGTCTAACGCCTGCCGCGGCCAAGACCGCGATGTTCGAACAGATGACCAAGCAGCACATCGACTACATGCTGTCGAAGATTCCGCGCGGCCGTTTCGTCACCGTCGATGAGATCGCCGCGATGGTCGCGTTCTGCGCCTCGGCGGACTGCTCGTTCACCACCGGAGCCGTGTTCGATATTTCAGGCGGTCGCGCAACCTATTAGACGCTAGCGCTTCGTCGCCGGCTCGCGGCTCATGTTTTTGGCCGCGAGCTCGTCGACATAGTCCTGCCAATAGCGCGTGTAGTTGCGGCCGAGGTCGAGCAGATGGTCCCAGCCGAAAATGCCAGTCGAGTGCATGTCGTCGAAAACCAGCCGCACCGCATAATTTCCGACCGGCAGCACCTGGATGATGCCGACGTCGCGCTTCCCGGGCACGGTCTTGCGCTCGTCCGGCGAATGGCCCTGCACTTCCGCGCTCGGGCTTTTCACACGCAGATATTCGGCCGGCAGATCGAAGCTCTCGCCGCCCTCGAAGGCGACCGTCAGCGTCTTGCGGTCCTTGTGAAGACGCAATTCGGTCGGCCAAGTTTCGGCGGCATTCGCGCTCATTAGATGACAAACCTTACGCTGCCGGCACCGCTCATATCGTAACCGCCCATTTCCTGCGCGCGAGCCGTCAGTTCATCGGTGTGCAGGAACTTGATCAGCGCCTGAAGCGCGGGACGGAAATAATCACACTGGCGCATCACCAGATCGAACGGCTCCCACTCGATCGAAACGAAGTCGAGGCCGGCAGAATTGGCGACCGAGCGCGTCGCAATACCGGTATCGGCACGGCCGGCGCGGATCGCCTGCGCGATATCTGGGCCGGTGGGGCACACCGGGCTAACGGTGGCGAGCGCTTCAAGCGCTGCCTTGGCCCGGTGCAGCAGAGCGAGCAATAGGAGCTGCGCACCGGCGCCCTGTGGCCGCATTGCGATGCGCGCCCGCTTGGCGAGAACGTCATCCATACCGGCAATCTTGAGCGGATTGCCGAGCGCCACCAGAAAGCCCTGCTCGCGGCGACAAAAGCCGATCATGACCGCGTCCTGTACGTCGCCGCGGCGGGCCATGGTCGCGACATTGGCGTCAGCCGCCGGGTCGTCCAAAGCGTGCAAATGCATGGCAGCAGCGATGGTTTCGCCGGCAACAAAGCGGGCAAGCCCGGCCTCGCTACCAACCGCCAACGTCGCCAGGCCGGAACCGCTCTCGCGCAATGCCCATTCCAGCAGCGGATCGTGGCTGCCGCCGACGATCGGCGCCGGCTCCAGCCGCGTCAGGCCGACGGGCCGGGAGATGCTGGAAGCCAGCCAATGATCGAGCTCGGCTTTGGGAAACAGCCAGCGGCCGGTGACCTTGGTACACGGAACCGTGCCTTCGGCGACCATCTCATAAATCTTGCGCTCCTTGAGACGAAGATAGCTTGCGGCCTCGGCGGTGGTGAAAAGCTCCATGCGGCTTACCTGCATTCATCTGCACGTTTTCGGGACAATGCCCGGAACTACAGAAAACACAAGGTGATTGGGTGAGGCCAAGCGAGGGCCGCCGCGGTCGCTAACGCGGTCTATCACGCCACCGGCATTCGCGTGCGCGAGTTGCCCGCTCGGCTCGAGAAACTGATGGTCTGATCACTCGGCCGGTTGGCTCGACTTCGCGACGGCATGCATCTCCTCGTCTTACCAGAGGCCGTGATGAGCTTTGGCCCAGTTGGCGTCGACCATGCCTGTCTTCATGCCGTCCAATGCGCCTTCCATGCCTATGGTGCCCATGTAGATGTGCACGAAGATGGCCGCTGTCATCAAGACGCCGACAAGACTATGCGTGATCTGCGTCAGTTCCATTCCACCCACGCCGGTACCATAGAACGGGAACAGCAGGACGAAGCCGCTCAAGCTGACCAGGCTGCCGCCCAACATGGCCATCCAGAAGATCATCTTTTCCCCGGCGTTGAACTTGTAGGATGGCGGCTCGCCGCCGCCGAGCATTCCGCCGCCCATCTTCATCCATTCAAGATCGGCCCAGGTCGGAAGGTTCTTGCCGACCCACGTGAAGAACATCAGGCCGATGCCGATAAAGAAGGCGAAGCTAATGTAGTTATGGACGTATTTCCCCATTGCCGAAACGAAGCTGAAGGCTTCGAGGCCCACCAAAGGCAGCAGCAGGCTGCGCCCGAAGGTTATGTTGAGGCCGGTAATCGCCAGGACGACGAAGGAGATGGCGACAAGCCAATGGACGACGCGTTCGATCACTTTGAAGCGCAGGATCATGCGGCCAGAAGGCCCGGCTTCGACGCGCATACTGCCGCGATAAAGGTAGAAAGCGGTGAGCAGAGCCAAAACGCTGACAATGGCGATGCCAGCGATCCATTTAAGCCGTAGGGTGCGGAATGATTGCCAGGCGCGGCCAGCGGGGTGCTCGATGACGTAGGACTTGACGTCTGGGATCGAACCACGGCCCTCCACCTTATTGAGTTCATTGAGAAGTTGCTGCTCGCTCACCGAATTTGCCGTGGGGTTGACCGAAAGCGGCTGCCGCTGCGCAAGCGCCGGCTGAGCAAAAGCAAAAATGACGACAAATAGGATCAGGCCCAAGAAAGCGCCGACACATGCGACACGTTTAGCCACGGCGACCTCGCAACTCCACGTCTGGAGAATTGATAAGCAAATTCATCCCTGCCTGGAGGTTCGCGACTACCGCGCCTGCTTTTTTGGCGTGTAAACTATCGCCGCCGGCTCTGGATTGACCGCGATCAATTCTCAGAAATGAATCGCTTCAGCGGGTTGCGCTGTACTGCTACAAGCCTATGATTACGCAATGGCACTGCGCGCAGGCTTATATATTGTTCCGACGCACCGCTGGTACATCGAGCGAACGGTGTGGTTGATCGCCGGCGTCGTGCTGTTATTCAGCACCGCCATGGCGCTGCTGGTGAACCCGCTCTGGATTCTCGGCGTTACCGCCACCGGGCTCGTCTCGATCAACGTCGCACTGACTGGCTTTTGTCCGGTCGGTAATGTGCTTCGCCTGTTCGGCTTCACGCCCATGTTGGGTGCCGACACTTCGATGCGAGGCAACCTGTATTTTTTGCAAACCGACCGTTGGTATCTTGAGCGACGGATTTACGTGACCGTCGGCGTCAACATCATCATCGGGTCGATTCTGTTCTTGAGCCTGAATACATGGTGGGCCGCGTTCACGCTTTTCGTTGGCGCCGCTATGATCTGGTTTGCCGCGACCGGATATTGCGTGTTGGCCAACTTATTATACTGGATCGGCGCCGAGCCACGCTTGAATCCGGAGTCGCCGCCTTCGGGGCGCTGCGCCAATTGCGCGATGTCGCCAGGTTGCGTCAGCGGTCACGCCAAGCACGCCTGAAGATTCTTTTGGCGAGACAGCCAGCAGCTTGCGGAAGGCGACGAGATCCCGGCTCGCGAAGTCTGGCACGATCGTGGAGATGATCGTAACCATCCTCGGACACACGACGCTCTCAGATGCAAAGCGCTACACCGAGGAGGCCGACCAGATCGACCTCGCGGGGACGCGGCGGTCATGCTCCAAGGGTAAAAGGGACAAACTAAAGCGTAGTGCATTTAGCTTGGTGCATATCCTGAGCTTTTGAAGTAGTTGGCGCATTCGTTCTTGGTGAAGCTCGCCGATGGCGGCGCAGACGGTTTCGACTGTGCGCGCTGCTGCTTTAGCAATGGCGCTCCCGAGCGAAGCGCGCGAGTTCGAGCGATTATGAAATTATTGACGTAGTCTTTGAAGTCCAGGGAGCCACCTTGTTACGGTGTGGCGAGCCGCTCGACCATCGCCGCGCCGGCCGCGTCGAAGACGCCCGGCCAGTCGCTTCGCGCGCGCTGACGGAAAAGCCGCACGCTGGGATACCACGGTGTCGTCTCTGCATGGCCCCAAAGCCAGTAGGCGTTGAATGGCAGCAGCACCCAGACCGGACGGCCGAGCGCGCCGCAGAGATGGGCGACCGCACTGTCGGTCATGACAATGAGATCGAGTTCCGCGACCGCGGCAGCCGTATCGGCGAAGCTGTCGAGATGAGGCGTCAGATCGATGACCGGCACCTCGCGCGGGGTCTCAAGTTCCTGCCGCCGCGGGCCGAACTGCAGGCTAAACAACGTCACCCCGGCGAGACCGAAACATTCGATAAACCGCCAGAGCGGCGCGCTACGCTCCGCATTGGCTTTGAAGGTCGGGCTGCCCGACCAGACAATGCCGATGCGCAGACCTTCACCGGCCGCAATCAGCGGCGCAAGCTTCGCCGTGCGGCCTGAAGGCACCGTCAGATAGGGCGCTGGCGGAATTTCGGGGACCGTTGTGGTGAAATAGCCGGGAATGCTGCACTGAAAAATATGCGCATCGGCCTTCGGCAGTGGATCGCCATAGGCGATGACCTCATCGGCAAAACCCTGGGCGCGCGCGAGTTCAACCAGTTCCCGCCGGCATTCGAGCACAAGCCGTCCGACGCGCGCGCGGACCATCGGCAGATAGCGCCAGCACCAGATGGCGTCGCCAATCCCCTGCTCGCTCGCCACCAGCAAGGTGGCGCGACGATTGATCTCACCCCTCCATTCGCTGCCGGGCAAGTCGCGGAGCGGCAGTCCGGGGCCGCCGATGCGGGCGCCGTAGTCCAGCCAGCCTTCCGCCCAGCGCCCGGCTCCCAGCAAAGCCAGCGAACGATCCCAACGCACGTCGTCGAGCTTTGGATTGAGCAGCAGGGCCCGGCTATAAGCAGCGACGGCGTCCTCGTACCGGCGGGCGGCCATCAGAGCGATGCCGAGATTGTGGTGCAGCTCGCCGCTGTCCGGCTGCACCGCGATAGCCCGCCGATGACACGAGATCGCCATCTCGGTGCGGCCGATATCCTTGTATGCGTTGCCGAGATTGGTCCAGGCCGCCGGATGCTTCGGGCTGCCTTGCAGCGCCCGCCGGTAGCAAGGCAACGATTCCTGCGGGCGATTGGCCGTACGCAGGATCACGCCGAGCAGATTCCACGCCTCCGCCGAATTCGGCGACGCAATGACAGCCGAACGCGCCGCCTGCTCCGCCTTCGTGAGATCGCCAGATTTGTAGAGTGTCAAAGCCTGCTGCAGCGCCGCAGTCGCGCCCGCTGCCGCATCGTCGGCCATCTCAGCGCAGCGACACGGCTACATAGGCGTGCGACCGATCAAGCAGCCCGTCGATATAGCGCACATCGTCCTCGCCAATCGTGCCAGTCAGCCGCTTCAACTGCATCATTGCGATCAGGTAATTATACCCCGCCGCGAGCAGTTCGCGGCGCGAGCGCACGTAGTCGCGCTCGGCATCGATGAGGTCGGAAACGCCCGCGACACCTGACCTAAAGCGGCTACTCACGTCCGCCCGAACCAAACCACGGTTGCGTTCGGCTTCACGCAACGATGACGCGGCCCGCACATCGCGCACGGCATCGAGATAGGCGGCGCGGATGCGCTGGTCGATATCGAGTTGTCTATCTTGCGCGGCATAGCGGGTCTGCAATCGCCGTTCGCCGGCAGCGAATTGCGGGTAACCGCGGCCGTCGGCATTGAACAGCGGGATGGTGAGCCGGAGTTCAACGATCCGCTGGTCGGTTTTTGCACCGCCGCCGTAGAGACTGCCGCCTGCATCCAGATATTGATCGGAACCGACGAGATCGAGGCGCGGCAGAAGTTCACCGATCAGACGCTTGAATTCGGCGTCGGCAACATCGCTCTGCGCAAGCAACGCACGGATTTCAGGATTTGTCTGGCGTCCGGTGTCCACCCAGGTTTCGGGATCGCTCGGGATCGGGGAACCCATCGCGAAACTAAACCGTAACGGCCACACGCCTCGAACAGGCTGCGCGCTGATCCGCTGCAACATCGTAATCGCCTTGGCCACGCTCGAATGGGCGGCGATCCGATCGGACTGAGCCTTGGCGATCCGTGCTTCGATGTCGGCCAAATCGGTCTTCGTGCCCATGCCGCGGTCAAGCCGCTGGCGAATCTCACTGCGATGGCCGGCATAAGTTTCTTCTTCGGATCGAGCGAGCCGCTCATCGTCGAGCGCCGCGAGCGCCAGAAGATAGGCCTCGATCAGCTCATAGGTCATCTTCTGCTGGACGGCAGTGAACTGGCTGCGTTGATTGCGCCGTTCGGCATAAGCGCCGGCGATCCGGGCCATCGCCGGGAAATCGACAATCGGCTGAAGGCCCTGGAACGTATAGCCTTTATTGACAAATGTGCCCGAGCCGACTTGGTAGACCGGGTTATCGGTGCTGATCACGGTCTGGTGTTCGCGCTGCCGGTTCTGGATGTAAGAGGCGCGCGGCAAGTACCCGAAATAAGCGTCGCCCACACCGTATTGCGCGGCGTTTGCACCGGCCTGTGCGGCCATAATTGCCGGAGCATCGGTCTTTGCCGCTGCATAGAGATCGTACAGCGAAAAGACCGGAGGCAACGCTTTGTTGGTTTCGGCGGCGGTACTGGCCGCGACGACTCCGAGGGACGCAACCAACGCGACGCATGCACCCAAACGCCACGCAACCATTGTACCCCCCCGGGACTACTCAAGGAAACTTTACAACTTTATATCGATCTTAAGAAAGATGATACCAGCGACTTGTCCCGTCTCTCGCGACGAACCGGCCCGCTGTCCACAGCATTCGTGATGGCATGAGGCCGACTGCGCGCAGCACGGCACAATAAACGAATCTGACGCGTCATATCCGATATGAACTTGTAGAATTGCCTTCTACACGCTTAGCGGAATTCTCAAGCGCGAACAATTTAGCGTTGCGCCGCCAAGAATTCAGCGCGGCATTTGCTGCCAGCCGGGATGGCGCCCGAGGGATTTGGCAATACAATCCGCGCACCGAACGTATCGCTAGGCGCGTCGATCACGATGTCGCTCAGCGTCACTTCGGCCTCAACCGACGCGACACCCGGCGTGTCGAAATCGATCCGCGCCTTGGTCCCCGGCTTGACGGCGTTCATCAGAGACACCGGCAGCGAGACTTCCACGAAAAGCGGGTCGATCCGCTGAATAACGACGATGGGCTGGTCGCGAACGAGCGCGCCGGCCGTCAGCTTTCGCTCCGTGATGATGCCTGGGAAGGGACTGCGGATGGTGCGCATCTCGAGGTCGACCTTGACCTTGCGCAGTTCGATCTGCGCCTCGTTATGCGCCGCGACTGCCGCCTCAACCTCGCGTTGTGCGATATCGTAGTCCGTTCGCATGGAGTCCAGATCGTTGGCGGAGACAACATGATTGGCGGCGAGTTCGACATTGCGGTCGAGCTTTCGTTTGGCGAAGGCGACTTTTGCCTGCCGGGCGCGCACCGCCGTGTCGTTACTGGCCTTTGCCGACGCGAGGTCCACGGCGACGCGCTCAAGATCGGCACGCAATTGTGCGACGACTTGGCCCGCTTCCACCTTGTCGCCACGCTCAACCATGACCTGTTCGATAACACCCGGGACCTGCGAGCCGATTTCGACACGGTCACTGGCCATTACTTGGCAAAGAAATTCCGAATCCGCGTGCGCAGGTAACGACTTGCCTATTGCGACCAGGAGCAGAGCCATGGCGCAGATCGTTCGGAGACGCGTGAAGGGGTTAGGCATGAAGCTCCTTCAGGAAGGTCAGGCGCACCCACCGTGCAATACGAGGGCCAAGGGATTCGGTTCCAAGGTCGAAGCGGACCATCGCCCGTCCATTCAGGAAGGCGAACGGCAACGATGCATCGCATTGAACGTCAACTGGAACATCGGGGTGGCTAGATAGGCTGGCCGTTCGGCTACGATGTCGAGAGTGCCGGCCTTGGGCTGGCTGTCGCGCCCCGCGCCCATGACGGCGATGCTGCCGCCACCTTCGGTGGACAACACCAGGCTCGGCGGACGGTCGACGGCCGATGGGACGACCCGCAGGACATGCCCGGGCAGCACGGTATCGACGTCATACCCCGGGCGGATTTGCACCGAGCGCACGCGGCTGCGGAGCCGGTCGATGTCCTCAACCGGAACGAGCACTCTCACGATGACCGTGTCGCCATTCCAAATAACCGCATCCGCGGATTGCCCTTTCGGCAGATAACGGCCGATCAGCCCGTCGTAACTGGCAAAAAGCAGCGTACCGCTGACCGGACTTCGCACGAGAAGATTGGCGACATCCTTTTCCGCTTCCGACAAACGCTGGCGCGCCGCAGACAGGCGGTCGTCCAACTTGCTGGCGTTGACGACCCGGCCGTGGCCGGCCTGCGCCGTGCGCATGGCTTCCAGTTCGTTGATTTCGGCGCGGGCCCGCGTCAGCTTGCTGCGCGAATCCTGATTTTCCAGAACCACCAGTGGTTGGCCGGCTGCAACCTGGGATCCAGGACCAGCCAAGACTCTTACGATTTCGCCCGCAGCCTGAGTGCGGACGTTGGCTTCGTCGGGCAGCCAGACAACACCGTCGGCCACTAAATGCAGGGGGAACGGCACGGCAAAGAACAGCAAGATTAACGCGAGCGTCAGGCCGCCGATGCGTTTGAGCGCCGGAAGCCTGGGCATGTTTTTCTTTGGCAGGGCGATGAGCTTGAACAGCCCCGCCACCGGCGCCCACACCATGCCGCCAATCGACCAGATCGCCAGGCCGCCGCCGATCAGCGGATAAGTCCGGGCGACGAAAAAGCTGATGCTCAGCACAAGCCAGACTCTGTACAGCGTGGACAAGGCGCCGTATCCGATAAACCAGGTGCGCTCCTTGCCGGTCGCAGCCGGCGCCTTGGCGTTGGGGTCGGCCAGAACATAGTGCCGGAACAGGTAGCTCACATATTGCGTGCTGCGCATGCGAGGCTCGGCATATCCACCAGATCGCACAGCAAATAGTAGCCATCATAACGCTGCAGCGGGTTGCCGTTGAACAGCAGCGTTGAAATGCCGGTAACCAGGAAGGTGTTGTAACAGAGTACGTGAAAGGTACCCGGCGTGCTGTAGGCCCCAGCCGATCATCGCTATGGCGGCGATGAACAACTCGACGAGAATGCCCGCGCCGGCAACGACCATCCGCTCGCGTTTGCTGCGCAGCGCGACAGAAGCCGAGGCATCGACATAGGGCATCGGCATAAGCACGAGCAGCATGATGCCGACGCGCCGCACCTCGGCACCGTATTGCCGCAACGCCATTCCGTGGGCGAGCTCATGAAGCCCTTTTACGATCGGGTAGATCAACGCGATGAGGCCGATATTGCCAATCGACAGCAATCGATCGCTGAAATCGGCCGTTACCGTTTGCCAGTGGTAGAGGCCCAAAGCCGTGCCCGCCAATACGACGCAGCACCAGATGAACGCGGCGCCGCGGGTAAAAAGCAACCGTCCCACCGGTGCCAGTTGGTCGAGAAGCCAGGTCGGATCGAACAACGGAATACGAAAAGCAAAAGGCGACTTCAGCCCGGCCTTGAATTGCCGGCTGCGTATCGCGTCTTGCAGACGCTCGATGGCCCCTGCGGAGGGCGGCATCCCGGTCCGCAGCAGGCCGAGACCGTTGAGCTGAAGCATGAACTCCGATGCCTGATCGGCGTCGGGTCCGTCTTCGGCGGCCCGGGATCTAAAGTCCTCGCAAATCTCTGCGATCGTCCGCGATCCATCGAGCGCGCCGACCAGATCGGCCGCCGGTCCCGATAATCGATAATAGCGATCGAGCGCGCGATCGTGGAAGACGTACCAAACTCGCCACCATAGAGATGCCGATAGAAGTCCACATGCGGCTTGAGCCGCGGCCGCATCTGCATGGGCATGAGAGCCTGAGCGGACGCCATTGCCCCGGCGCTCACGGCAGCCACACCCATAATTTGAGCTGCAGCCAATCGATGATGCGATGCGTGAACAGCCAGCCGGCGCGCGCCTCGCCGATGCGAATATGGGCAACGCCCTGCATGCCCGGGCGCAGCAGGTCCGTCACGTTCAACAGATCGGCCTCGGCCCGGATTACCGTCTTGCCGTCGTGCGCGAGGGCGATCGGCGTGAGCCGCGTGATGCCCAGTTCAAGCGTCTCGTAAGGCAACGCCGAAAGGACGAGCTGCCCATCCTGGCCGGTGGCGATTTCCGCGAAATCGGTCTGTGGAATCTCCAGTGCGACCCGATAGCTGCCGAGCGGCGACACTTCATAGAGCGCCTCGCCACGGCGCATCGGCGCGCCGATGGATTGCGTCTTGTCGCCGGCAACAACCACGGCATCGAACGGCGCGCGCAGCTCGGCACGGCGCAATTGATCGTTCACCAGAGCAAGATCAGCCTCGAACTGGGCTTTGCGCGCCATCAAGACGTTGGCCTTGGCGCGGTCCATGATGCCGATGGCTTCGTTCAGTTCACGCGTCGTCTCCGACAAATGCTGTAGGACGTCGTTGCGTTGATTCTTTAGGTCGCGGTCATCGAAGCGGCCGAGCAAGGCGCCCGCCTTAACCGAATCCCCGGGCCGCGCCGTCGCCTCGGCGAGGTAGCCATCATACGGGGCAGCGATGACGCGCCGCTCGGTGGTCTCGAGCGTTGCGTCGACGGAGATGCGATAGGGGAGCGGAATCAAGAGCGCGGCGAGAGCGGCAATCGCTACCCCGGCATAAACGGCGTAACGCCAAATCGGGCGCGCATGGGCGGCTTTCGCGGTGATTTCGGCGAGCCGCTGCACCGGGCCTTGTTCGGCGCGAAGCCGGAGCCAAAGCGCGGGAGCAAGATCGCCGGTGAATTCTTGCAGGCGGTCGCCGATTTCGTCCGGCGCTTTGCCGCGGCCTTCGGCGACCAGGATGAGTTGTTCTTCGCCTTGCGGATCGAGATCAACCGCGACGCTCTGTACCCAGTCGGCGCCGTGGGTGCGCGCGAGCGCGGCGTGTGCGGCATGCGGCGTGGCCAGATCGGCAGCCGGCATCGGATATCGGATCGCCCCCTCGCCGTCGGCGGCTTCGTCCATCGCCGCCGTCAAAGCAGTCAGATAGGTATTGCGCACGCTGGCGAACCCGCCATGCGAAAGCGCGATGAGGCTGGTCTGAGAGCGACGGTGCCGGCCCAGGCTGACTTTGTCGCAATCCAGGCGATCGGCGAGAAACGTGGCGAGTGCCTCGGCAGCAGGCTGGTGACGCCCGGCCGCCAGGGCCGTCGTCAGTGCACCGAACCTGATTGCGAGTTCGCCTTTATCGGCGTTGCCGGCCCGCGCCTTGTCGGCAAAGAGATGGCCAAACCAGGCGACGCCCCATTGCGCAAGCCGCATGGCGATGTCGAGGCTTTCCTTGGCCTGCGCCGGCAATTCCAGCGCAACCACGCCATAGAGCCCGTCTCCGATCAGGATGGGGTGCGCGATCTGGCATGCCCCGCCCTGCTTATCCTCGACCTGCACCACACCGTGCCGTACCTGGATGGCGCGTTCGCCGGCCTTGGCCAGGAGCAGGCTGTGTCGCGCTCCGTGCCAAGCCACGCCATGCGCGTGTATTTTCGGGTGTTCGGCGACCCAAGCGCCACCATCCCCTGGCGGACGACTTCGGTCTTGCCTAATAGCGGCCCAAGCGCGAGGTCGATCTGCGCGCAAAGCAGCGTCAGCCAGGCACTGCAGAATGCCTTCTCGTCCGGAGCAGACAGCAGGCGGCGCCAGGTCGCGGCATCTGTGACCCGCCGCTCGCCAGCGGAATGCGGGCCATCATCCGTGGACGCTGGCTCCGACATACGCGCTAACCGAGCGGAGCGTAGGTGCGCTCGTATTCCTCGATCGAGCGCTGGAGCATGAGCATGAGGCGCTTGGCGGCCATCGGGTTGAGAATGATGCGCTCTGCGAGATCAACGGTGAGTTCGTCGGTAACCTGCGTCCAGGCGCGGCTCGTCCCGAACAGCAGCATCACCTCTTCGCGCGTGGTCGCGACGTTGAAAATGTTGGCGTAACAGCTCTGCATCTTGCTGTCTTCCCAGTGCACGCGCGTGCGCCCGACCGTGGTGGTCTTCAGACCGCCTTCCGAGGTCGTCGCCGCGCTTTGTGTCTGGTTTTTTGTTGTATCGTTCATATAAGTCCCCGTTTTTTGGATCGAACCCCAGAACTATTTTACCCGATAGCGGGCCGGATACCTTATTTCCTTAACGACTATCGTAAGTCGCAGTTAACGATAGCGGCCCGGCCCGACCGGGCGAGGCATGGGAACTCGACACCGGCGCTGGGCTGCCCTCGGCCAGGAAACCAGCCTTTGCCTAGGCGACCCGCCGGGCTTCGTCCATCAAGATTTCGGCGCGTTCGTCCGAACCGACAAGACCTTGGATTTCGGTCTCGCTACCGGCTTCATCCAGGACCCAGAAGCCGCTGTTGCTATCGAACAGATAGGCCGAAACGACACGCTGGGTGTCCTCGCCGGCCGGTTCATCATCCAGCGCGACGTCGTTCGCCGGCTCCAGGGTGTCGAAAAGATGACTGAGATCCGAACCGATCAAGCCATTCAGGTCGGTCCCGGATGAAGAGCTCCCGAGGACGCTTCCAAAGCCGTCGTTGAGCAACAGATTGTCCGCGGGGAGACGAGCCGGGCGCCGAACCGAACGAACCGGGTTCGGCAAAAGTCGCAGGCGCCGGCATCTGCATCGTGTGCAGGGCATGGAGCCGTTGGAATACCGACAAGCCCGTATAGTATTGGTTCCCGGCGATGAGGGTGTCGACCCCGCCAACGAGCCCTTCCGTGATCGGGGCAAACCAGTTTCCGACCATCGACACGAGCGCGTTGCCGAGGAACGGCGGCAGGCTGAACCTGCCGGTCCGCTCCGGCGTGATGTCGACATGGCCGTCGGTGTTAAAGATCAAATCGTTGAGCGGATTGGCGATAAAGAAGTTGTGCTCCGGACCGCCGCCGAACAGGAAATTGCGGCCGGGGCCGCCACCGGCGACAATAGTATCCGGGCCATCGCGGAACTGATTGAGAGTCTCGGCCATGCTCTCAAGATCGTCGGTGAAGAAGACGTGGCCGCCGTCGCCGATGATGACGTTGCTGCCCGGTCCGCCTTCCAGGTAGTCGCCGTCCTCGCCGCCGAGGATGTTATTATTGCCGCCATGGCCGATGATGGTGTCCCGGGCACCGCCGACGGGATCGCTGTCCACCGTGGTGAACCGCTGGCGCGTACCGTCCGGATTCCAATCCATCTCAGCCTGGTCGCCGGCCATGGAATCGTTTCCGGCGCCGCCGTTGATCGTGTCCTGACCGGTGCCGCCGATAGCGAAAGCATACGTCGCGTCGCCGGTATTGATGACGTCGTCGCTGCCATCCTCGAAATGCGTCGAGTACATGCTCTTCGGCACGTGGGTCTGCGCGACCTCCGGCGAGAAAGTCACTTCGCCATCGTCGCCGAGAATGTAGCTTGGGCCCAAGCCGCCGGTCAGCTTGTCGCTGCCCGTGCCGCCGACCATGACCGTGTTGCCAAGCGTCGCCGTGATCGTATCGTTGCCGCCAACGCCGATCTCGGTGCTGGTCACGAGCTTGGGATAGAGGCGATCGCCGATCTGCTGATGCGTGACGTCGCCGGTATCGCCCATCAGCACGTTGAGGCCGAGGCCAGAGGACGTAATGGTGTCGTTACCGGCTTCGGCGATGACGACGTTGTTGCCATCCGCGCCCAATTCGATCGCGATAAGGTCGCCGGTTCCGATCGTCGTGTCGCGTCCATGCAGGTCCGGCGTCACGCCGTTGACCGGAATGACGGAGCCCATGTCGCCGAAGATGCTGTTGTCGCCGTCGCCCTGGACGGTAATGACGTCGCGGGCCGCGCCGCCGAGGATGGTGTTGTCGCCCCCGGCCGAGACGCCGATGGTGATCGTGTCGGCGCCGCCGTCGGCTTGCTCGATGGTCTGCGCGCCCGATGGATTGACCTCGCCGGAATCGCCGAAGATCACGTTATTGCCGGAATGCGTGTAAAGGCCCGGCGACTCGACGTCGATGAAGTCGTTGCCGGCGTTGCCCATGATCGTGTTGTTGCCGGTGCCGGCGTTGCCGAGCACCTTGATGACGTCGTCCCAATCGGTATTGCCGTTGCCATATGCGGTGTTGTGGCCGACGAGGTCGAATCCGCCGCTCACCACCTGCATGATGCCGAGGTCGCCGAGGATATTGTTGTTGCCGCCGCCGGTGACGGTGACGGTGTCGTGGCCGGCACCGCCCATGACGACGTTGTCGCCATTGCCCGTAAGGTCGATGGTGTCGTCGCCGCCAAGCTGTTCTTCGCCGGCGCCGACATTGTCGACCGTGGTGACATACTGGGTGACGAGCGAACCGCCCAGCCCGACCGTCGCCGTAACCGAACCGGAATCGCCGAGCGCGAAGTTGTTGCCACTGGCAGCGATCGTAATCGTATCGTTGCCGCCGCCGCCCATCGCGATGTTGCTGCCGGTGCCGCCGGCGCCGATGAGGATGACGTCGGTTGTCGCTATACGCGGTCGTACCGGTATCGGAAGCGGCCTGGTGGCTCGACACGATGACGCCGACGGTTTCATCGACGCTGCCGAGGCCGCCGAGCACGATATTGTTGCCCGAACTGGTCACGGTGATGCTGTCGCTGCCGGCGCCCCCCGAAGGCCACGTTGTTGCCCGATCCGGACACGGTAATGGTATCGGCACCGCCGGCGGATTCTGTATTGGTGTGGGCCGTAATGACCGAATAATCCGACTTCTTCAGCGTGGCGATGCCGCCGTCGCCGAAGAACAGATCGCCGCCATTGCCGGCGGCCAGCGAATCGTCACCGCCGCCGCCGATAATGACGCTATTGCCGTCGCCTGTGGTGATGACGTCGTTGCCGTCGCTGTTGCCGGCGGTGTCGACGGCGCTGGTCACGACGACATTGTTGGCGTCGGTCGCATCGATGGTGCCGTAATCGCCAAGCTCAACGTTGTTGCCTGAGCCGCCAACGATAGTGGTGACGCCACCGCCGCCCATCATGATGTTGTTGCCGGTGCCGCCATCGAGCGAATCCGAACCGGCGCTGCCATCGGGGGCTGCCGTCGCGGGTCTGGTAGAGCTGCTGACCAATGCCGGCCGCGCCAAGGGCATGATCGCGCACCACGGTGGCGTCGCCGCCGGCCATGATGTCGTTGCCCGCACCGCCGGACAGGCTGTCGTTGCCGGAATTGCCGAAAAGGACGTCATCGCTGGCGCCGCCGACAATTATCGTTGCCGACGCCGGTGGCCGAGCCGGCAATGGTGAACAGACCGCCGCTGCCGCGCGGCCGCCGTCCGCCGAGCCGGTGTCGCCCATTATGATGTTGGTGCCGGCACCGCCCAGAAGCGTATCGGCGCCCGCGCCGCCCATGATGACGTTATCGCCCGAGGCGGTCTGGGCGTCGATGAAATCGCTGCCGCCGGTGTTCGTCGTCGCCTTCGTACTGATGACGCTCGCCGGGCCGTTCGCCGCCCAGTTCGAAAGGAAGCTGGTTCCATCGGTCGCGAGGGTGACGCTGCCCAGGTCGGCGACGATGAAATTGTCGCCGCCGCCGTCGAGGATCACGTGATCCGAACCGCTGCCGCCGAGGACGATATTGTTGCCGATGCTGAGCGTGATCAGGTTATCGCCGTCGTTTGCGGTGGTCGTGTTCGAGATCACGCCGTTTCCATCGGGTCCATACACCGTATAGGTCGTGCCCGAATGCACGAAGGTGGTCATGACCGACGTCGCCTGGCCGCCGACGACAATGTTGTTGCCGGAGCCGACTTGGATGGTGTTGTTGCCCTTGCCGCCGACGACGACGTTGTTGCCCGTGCCGACTGTGATGGTGTCGGCGCCCGCACCGCTGGCGACATAGTTGTTGCCGTTGCCGGCAATGATGATGTTGCCGCCGTCACCGTCGATGATCGTGTTGTTGCCGTCGCCGACAGTGATCGTATCGGCGGCATTGGTGCCGATGATGACGTTGTTGCCGTTGCCGAAGGTGAACACGCCGTCGTTCGACTGGCCGGCATCGATGAAATTGTTGCCGTCGCCGCCGGTGATGGTGATCGGAACGTCGAGGTTGCGCAACGTGATGTCGGAATCGCTGTCTGCGGTATTGGCCACGACCTTGGACGCGTGGACGGTCTGGGTCGCACCATTGAAGGTGATCGTGATGCTGCCGCCGCCGTTGCCGCTGAGCGAGAACTGCTGGTGGGCCGGGCTGGTGTCGCCGACGATGCGCTGATCGGACAGGTCGCCCATGTTGAGCGTGACGGTGCCGTCGTCGGCGGTGGTCGCCAGCACCGGATGCGTGGGCGGTGTGAGCACGAAGGAGACCAGCGTCGCGCGCACCAGCGTCGCATCCCATTCGAACAGCGTGATGCGGCCGATAAGCGGCACCTTGAAGCCGACCCAGACGAAGACGTCCGACCTCGGCAAAGATCGAGCCGGATACGACGAACAGGTTGAGCGGGTTGCCAGTCTCCAGCAGGCTGACGATTTCGTCGATGCGTACCCGGCCGTCGTTGTTGGGATCAAACAACTGGAGGCTGAGCTTGCCGCCGATGGTCCCGGTGATGCCGACCTCGGCGATCGGGATCGACACCGAGACGCCGAGCGTCAGCGAGAAAGACGCGCTGAGCTGCGGACCCTTGGAGTCGTCGATGTACAACCCGTCAATGAGCGAGATCGGGTTGTGATTCTGCAGGAATTCCGTGATGCCGAGCGTGTCGTAGCCGAACGACGCATGCACGCTGAGGCTGACGCTAGCGCCAATGATCGCATTGAGGCTGAGAATGCCGATACTTGCGACCGGGAATGTTTCGCGCAGAGAATACGCCAATTCGATACTTGGCATATCCCATTGGATCAGAGTTACCGGCTTCGAGGTCTGGCCATGAGCAGTTGGACCACCGATAGCGGATCCTGGAGGATCGGGAACGACCAGCCACCCTTGGTCTTCAATGAGTTCATCTGCCCAAGCGCAGCGCTGGCCTTCGGATTGCTGCCGACCGTCGACGGCGACACCGACGAAATCTGATTGGCGTCGATATTGTAGTTCTGGAGCTTCCCTCCGGCGAACGGATCGAAATCGCCCGAGCCGCCCGAATTGCCTGCGCCGCCGCCGCCCGGCTGCTGGGCGAGCGGTCCGACCGTTGCCTTGCCGAAATGGAAGGTGCCAAAATCGATCTTGACCTCGCCGCCGTTGGCATTGGCAAGATCGACGATGGATTTGACGAGCGCGGCGATCTGCTGCGCCATCGCGATGTAGTTCTTCACCTGTTGGATCGCCGGCTTCATGCTCGGACTGGTGATCGCTCCAAGGTCCAGCAGGCTGACCGGGTGGCCCAGCAAGGTGGAAATACCCGGCAGCGGCGATACGACGAAATTGAGCACCGGCAGCACCGGCTTGATGATGCTGTAGGCCTCTTGCAGAATCGGGTTGAGGAACTGGCTGAGGAACGAGCCGACGTCGAGCGTGACGTCCTGGAAGGTGAACGGCATGATGACGCCGCTCACCGCGTTCACATTGGTGCCGAAAAGGACTTTGTCGAACTGGTAGGCGAACAGCAACTCGGTGCTGACGGAGGGCAGCGCCTGGCTGCCGCCAAAAAGCGCCGCCCTGAGCTTGAAATCGAGGTCGAGATTGGCGGAGACCTCGGCCCGCAGGTTCGAACCGATCTTGGAGAAGGCGATCGGCACGTCCTGCAAGGCAAGCGTGCCATGCGCCCCGAGTGCGGAATCGGCGACCTTGAAGGAAACCGTGTGCGTGCTGCTGCTGGTATCGAGGCTGGCATGGACGCCGAGCGCGCTCAACGTCTCGGTCGCGTTCGCCGCCGCGTGCGGATCGACGATGCTGGTCTTGATCGTGGCCTGGCCGAGCGCAGCGTTGATCGCATCCACCAGTTCGGCCTCGGTGGTACGGTGCTCGTCGGCGGCGACGCTTACGGTCACCGCGGTGCCGTTGATCACCACCTGGAAATTATAGGCGGACGTGACGCTGAGGATCGAGGGCAGCGTGAGTGTCGCGATCTGGTTGGTGCCATCGTCGACTGCCTCGATCAGCGTGGTCGTGGCGCCGAGGTCGGCCAGATCGTTGCTGCCCTTCGGATGCAGATCGAGGAAGACGCCGCCGCGTAGCGAGGTGCCGGTCGCCGTGCTGCCGTCGGCATTAGTGAATTGGTAGCTGCCGTTGGTGCCCGTCAGGTTCAGAATGCCGAGCGTCAAGCCGACGGAGAAATTCTGCGGAATGGTGAGCGCGAAGGCGAGCGCCACGGCGTGCTGGCCCGCCGCCGAATCCAGCATCGAGAAGCCCTTGCCCTGGACGTAGTTGAACTCCAGGTGGATGTTCGTCGACAAATCGAGATTGACGGCGCCGTTCTGCACGGAAATCCCAAGGCCGGGAATGCCGAAGTTGCTGCTCAGGTTCACCGTGCCGTTGAACAGGTCGCGCGACATGTCGAGCACGAAATCGATGGTCTTGTTCGCCGCATCGACCGTGATCAGCGCCGCGTGATGCACGCCGTTCGAATCGACGAAGCCGCCGGTGAAGCCCAGCGCCGACGTCATCGCGTCGACGCCTTCCTGCACGATATCGGCGGTGGTCGGCTCGGCGCCGTTGTGCGCGGTCTTGTAGTCGTTGACCAGACCGTTGAGGTCGCCGATCAGCGTCGCCCGCATCGAACCTATGAAATCGCCGGCCTTGCCAAGCGCGGGACCGACCAAGGGCAGTTGATAGCCGAAGACCTGTTGCGTGAAGATGGTTTGCAGCGCGCCGAGCGCGGCATTGAGGCCGTTGATCACCGCCTCGGGGCTGTTCAGGAAGCTGAACAGATTGAAGTTACTGGCCAGCGCGTCGCCGATATTGCTGATGTCGGGAAGGCTGAGCGTCCATGGGTTGGCGTCGAGCGCCCAGCCTTTCGATCCACCGAGCAGATTGCCGATCTCGATGCTCACCGTGCCGACGGAGATACCGAGGAACTCTATCGGCAAGCTGACCTGTACCGCCACGTTGCTGCTGACGTCCAGTAAATTGCCGTAGCCGGTGGCGACGTGGATGTTCTCGGTCGCCGCATGACTGTCGACGCCGGTGAGCGCGGTGTCGACCTTGGTAACCTTGTAGATCTGGATGACGCCATTGTGGCTGTCCGACGCGGTAATTCCCGCCGTATGCAGCGAATTGTCCGCGTTGATCGCGGCGACCAGCTTGGCTCCGATCGTGTCGGCCGTATCGCCGGCCTCGATCAGATAGTTCACATGTGCGCCCGCCACCATGGCGTTGGCGAGGGTGAGTTCCACCACATCGCCAGCCGTGACCTTGCCGCCGACCCGCACCGTCTGGAGCTGAGAAACCTGGCCGATTTCGCTGAACCAAAGCTTGTCGGCCGTAGCGATCGTGTCGTTGCGCTCGTTGAGCGTCGCGCCGTCTTTCAGGCCGAACTTCAGGAAGCCCGGATCGGTCGACGAAACCGAGAAATGGTCGTCGCCTGCCGCAGGGAAACCGCCTTGGTACTCTTCCTGCGCGCCCAGCACCGCCAAGCCGTCAGCGATGCCGACGGACAGCGGCCGATATTGGTCGAGAAGTTGAGATTGCTGACCGAGGCGCCGAGCGACAGGGTCAGACCGGTGTTCGGCGTGTCGATGAAGAATTTGCGGCCGGTGGCGTTATCGGACAGCGCCGTCCCGGTCAGTTCGCGCTGATCAATCTGAGCTGCGGATGCGCTCTGCTTGTCGGTGGCAAAGCCGAGGCTTTCGGCAGACGTGGTGCCGTTGATGTCGGCGACCTGCAGCGTGACCTTGGAGGCGGTCGCAACGTTCTGGATTTCCAGCGAATGCTGCGCGCCGAGGCGCGAATCCTGCGCCGTGAAGGTGATGGTGCTGCCGTTCTGGTCGGTGGCTTCGACAGCGTGACGAGCGCGCCGAGCAGGACCTTGCCGCTGCTGCCCAGGCCCGCATCGTGCTGGTCAATGAAGGTGGAGCCCATCGCCACCTTGAGCGCCTTGATAAAGAGCGCGTCGGTCGTGCGCGCCGGATCGGCGTCGAGGCTGATCGTGCCCTCCACGCCGTTGACGACGACCTGGAACAGGTAGGCTTTGGTGAAATCGATGTCCGCCGGCAAGGTCGCAGACAAGGTCGAAACGCCGTTGGCATCGGTCGCGCTGTCGCCGCTCGCAAAGCCAAGCGCTTCGACGCCCTCAGGCGGATGCGCCGCACTGCTGACGGCAAGCGACACCTTGTCGCCAAGCGCGGAATCGGCCGCGACGAAGGCAACGCCATTGCCGTCGACGACCACGCCGACCAGGCTTCCGAGCGCAACTTGCGTGCCGGCGGTACCGCCGACGATGCCCTGGTCGACATTGGTAATTGAGAGCGCTTGTTCGATCGCTTCGGCGAGCCGGTGATCGTGGTGCGCCCGTCATCGGCGCCGATGAACAGCGAAACCTTCTCGCCGTCGATGATCAGTTCGATGCTGTCGCTGCTGGTGAGCGACAGCGGTGTATCGCCTACCACGGCTTCGATCTTGCCGGCGGTGACGGTCTCGGTTGCGGTTCCCGTGCCTGGGGTGACGGTGCCGGAGAGCGTGGCGCTATCGCCGAGCACAATCACCGACGCATCGGTGGCGACGGCATGGACGCCCGCGGCTTCCAGCGTGCTGTCGGCATTGATGGCGGCGGCGAGCGCAACCGCCTCGCTCGCCAGCGTATCGCCGGCCACGGCGGTGTACGTCACCGCCTTGGTCTGGTTTGCGCCGTAGTGGACGGTGAGGCTGATCGTATCGCCGACGGTAGCGCTGCCGCCCAGCGTCGCCGCGGCATCGTCATGCGCCAGCGCAACTTCGCCGCCGACCGTCACCGAGACGCCGTTGAGCTTCAGCAGGTTGATCGCGTCGACCAGCTTCTGGTCGATGTCGGCCAGATGATCGCCGGCAACGACCGTGTAACTCGCGGCGTGGCCATTCACCGTCACGGTGACGGTGTTGCCCGCCGTGGGAGTGCCGGTCACGGAAACATTGTCGTTGGCGACCGAAGCCGTCAAACCGCCGGTGGCATCGGCGGTAACGGTCTGCGCGCCGGTGACTGAAACGGTCGGGATGAAGCCGAGGGCCTCGGCGTCTTGCGCGGTCGGCGCACTGTGCGCCGTGTCGTTAAAGACGATCGAACCGTCGGCCGAGAGCGTCGCGAAACCGGTTCCCACGCCCGCGGACTCGGCCGCGTTGTTGATGACGTCGAGCAGTTCCTGAACGTTGCCGCCGACCTTGGTCTTGATGGAATCGGCGCCGGTGACCGTGACCACGCCGTGCGAGACCGTCGCGGTGATGCCGTTCTTCGACAGCGTGCTGCTGGAGCCGATCGCCTGCACGATGGAATTGGCGATATCTTCCGGAGTGTCGCTGGCGTGGACCGTGTAGGTGACCGTCACCGCGCCGCTGCCAGCGGCGTTGGTGCCATCCAGCTTGGCATTGTCGAGGGTGACGGAAACGGTCTCGCCGGCGGTCGCGGTGCCGCCGATGGTAATCGTCTTCGCCGCGTCGTTGACCGCCGCCGTCGCCGTGGTGGCGATGGCGTCGAGGTCGACGGCAAACTGACGACCGCCGCCGGTGACGATGACGAGGTCAGAAGCGCTGGTGCCGTTGCTGGCTACGCCCTTGCCGCCGTTGACGTTCAGCAGAGGCGTCGCCGCGGTGGCTGCGGGCGCCTTGAGCTGAATGCCGAACGACAGGCCGAGCGCGGCACTCGCGGTGACCGTAAGATCGCCGCTGCCGCTGGCGCCGACGATGTCGGTGATCTCGGACGGCAAGGTAATGCCGGCGTCCGCCGCCAGCGTCGCAAGGTCGAGGCTGAACGGCAGCGTCGTGGTAATGCCGTCCTCGAAGGAGAGCGACAGCATCAAGGCGCCGTTCTGGAACTTGAGGTCGACATTGCTGCCGAACGAGCCGAGCGCGTCCTTGATGGCGGTATTGATCTGCGCAACCGTGCCGGCCGGGTCTTCCTGGAGATTGGTCAGGAAGGTGTTGAAGTCCTGCGCGAAGTTCAGCAGGTCGCCGATGCTGACGCCGATAATCGGAATTGTGGTGTCGAGAATCTGGCTGCCGGTATCGTTGTCGATCACCTGCAATATAGTCTGCAGACCGGTCAGAATATCGGCGGCGGTCAGATGCTTGAGTTCGTTGATGTTATCGAAGCCGGTGACGGTGACGCGCGGCTTGGCGTGAATGAAATCCGACAGGCTGTGAAGCTCGTTGTCGAAGACGATGTCGATCGCCGGGCTCACCAGCGCATTGGCGAGATCGGCAATGACGTTGCCGGCCTCGTTGCTGCCCGTCAGCACGATCGAATCGATCGACAGCTCGGCCCAGGGCTGGCCCGGAACCGGCGCGCCGACTGTGAAGCTGAAGAAGCTGCTGAGCGTCGAACTGCTGACCGCGTTCAGCAGTTGATGGAAGGTAACGTAGTCGCTTCCGTCGGGCGACTGCAGGCGCAGTGCCGCTTCCAGTTCGAGGCTGCCGTGACCTTGCGCCTCGAAACCGATGAACCCGATCGCACCCTGCAGGTCGAGATTGCTCAGCGTGAGCGTAAGATCGGCGACGATCGCCGTGTTGTTGAAGAAGAAGCGGTCCGAGATCGTGGTGGAATAAAGCGGCCCGCTGGTGATCTCCCCGACGGGGCTGGTCAACCCGGCGATGTCGGTGCCGTCGAAACCCAATTGCTGGACGAAAGCAGTGCCGTTGAGCGCCGACAAGGTGGTATCGACCGTCGAGATCGACACGCCGTAGGACGCGGCCTGCGCCTGAAGGGCGTTGTCGGAGGAGGCGCTGACCAGATTATACAACGTCGTCGAAATGGTGAGCGACGAAACGATGAATTCGGAATTCTTGCCGGCCGGTGAGCTGTCGGTGATGGCGACCGTGTTGCCGGCTTTGGAACTGTAGACGACCGTCGTGCCGTTCGCCACGGCGTTGAGATCGACGTTCTGCGCCGCAATCAGAGCCGCGAGCTTGGTGGCGATCTTGGCAGGCGAGTCGCCGGACACGACTGTGTAGGAAACGGTCGACAACGTGCCGTTGTCGTTGACGTTCAGGGTGATGACATCGTTCTTGCTGGCGGAGCCTTCAACCGTGAAGGCCTGGCCCATCGCGGCGACGAGCTTGTCGTAGGTGACCGTCGCAGCCGTCAGCGTTTCCGCCGGGTTATTGACAGAAGCGGCGAGGATGGAAGCGACCACGGCGCTCGACACCGAAACTGTCGTCCCATTCACCACGGCCTTGAGGGACGCGGCCAGTACGTCGGTATCCTGATTGATCGCGTCGGCCAGATGCTGCGCGATCTGCGCGGCGGTCTCGCTGGCACCGACTGTATAGGTGATTGTCTTGTCGCCGCCGGGGAGGACCAGGTTGTGAATCTCTACGCTGAGGATGTCACCTTGGTGGCCCGTCGTGCGGCCAGGCGCGAGATCCACCACCACGCCGGGATCGAGGCCGATAAGGGTCGGATCGAGCGTGAGCTGCGACAATTTCTCATTTATCGCATCGGCGAAAGCGGCCGCCGTGGTACGAGACGCCAGCGGATCTATGGTTACCTTGACCGGCGGCAGACCGCCGATGGCGAGAAGGAATTCGTTGCCCAGGCTGTAATCGACCTGCGTCACGGGCGATGCGACAATGACGGCCTGGTAATAAGTGTCGGCGGCAAGGGCGCCGGCGGGCGCTTCAGGAAGTTTGCTGACGGAAGCCGATGTACCGTTGATGAAGCCAAGCGTCGCGGGCGTCAGGCCGTTCGGGCTTGTCGCATCGAACAGATGAATCTTCATGTCCGAGGCATCGAAAACGGCCGTAACGCCGCCGACCCCCGGTGCAACCCCAAGCTCCTCGCCGGCAGCGGACGGGATCGTCAACGACGCGTTCAATACCTTGACGGACAGCGACGCGCTGACGCCCTTGATGCCGGCGTTGTTGATCGCGTCCACCAGTCCGGCAACCACATCCTGCGACGTGGTGTGTCCATTCTGGACCACATAGTCGACTTCCTGACCGTTGACGTTCAGGCTGAGGTGTTCGCCGACCTGCGCGCCGGTGACCTGGATACCGCCGGAAGAGCTGGCCGTCAGAACGCCGTTGTTGTCCGGATTGCCGGCCCACGGCTCAAGCGTGCCGACGCCGCGAACGGTGCCCTTCACGCTGGCATTGAAGCTTGCACCCTCCGCTATCGCCGCGTCACGGATCGCATCGGCGACCTTGGCGATCACGTCCGCCTGGCTATCGGTGGACTGGGCAACATAGCTCGCGGTGAACGTGGCGGCGTTATCCGGCTTCACCGCGACCGCAAGCACGTCGCCGGCCGCCGGCGTTCCCGTGACGCGGATCACGCCCGTCGAGTCGACGCTCAGACTCATCGAGTGCGGATTGGTCGTGACGCTCGGATTGCCGGTGACGACGATCTGTTCGGGGTTGGTCAGGCTGACGGAAGCGTCGATGCCGGCGCTCTGAAGCGTCGCATTGCCGTGGATTTCGGCGGCCAGCGCCGCGGCGATCGTTTCGAGCGTGTCGGTGGATTGGACGGTGTAACCGAGGCTCAGCGGCGCCGACAGTTGCGTCGAAGCGAAGGTAAGCGAGAGCACGTCGCCGGTATTGACGGCGGGGCCGATGTCCGGCGCCTGCGTCATGCTCACCGTTTCGCTGGCTTCGCCGCGAACGGTGACGCCATCCGAGCCGTCGACCAGCATCGTGAGCTTGGCGCCTACGCCTTCGATCCCGGCTGCATTCACGGCGTCGACCAGGCCGGCCACGATGTCGGCGCTCGTATCGCCGACCTGCACGTCGTAGGTGACGGTGTGGTTGCCGACATTCAACGAGACCGTGCCGGAAGCGGCGCCCGACACCTGGATGCTTTCGCCGGCATCGTGCAAATACGGCTCGCCGCCGGGCACGCTGAGATCCGCGCCGCTAATCTGGCCCGAGACGATCGCCGTCACGCCGGTCGGATTGAGCGCGTTCAGGGCATCGGCAAGATAGGCCAGCCCGTGCGCAGCCGAATCCCCGTCGTTGAGCGCGGTCGACGCGACCACATGGCTTGAATCGGACAGCACGACATCGATCGACAGCACGTTGCCGGCCGCCGCTGCGCCATCGGTATTGATCGAATAAGTCGGGAAGCTCTGGAGGTTCACGATCGCGGTCGGGACCGAGACCGTGCCGAGCGTCGCGCCGTCGATGATGGCGGAGAGATCGGCGGTAACGCCGGCAAGATGCAGGTCGTTGATGGCATCCACGATGCTCGCGATGACATCTTCTTCGCTGCTGTAACCGGAGCGCACGACCACGTTGATGGCATGGCCGTCGACCGCGAGATGCAGCACATCGCCGGGCCGCGGGTCGACGCCGAGCGTGATGACGTCGCCATTGTCGACCAGGAAACGGTCGTTGACGACGCTGATGCTGTCGGCACCATTGACGTCCGCTTCGACGTGGACCGAGACGCTGGGGGCGACGAGATGGATCGCATCGGCGAGCTTGGCGATGACCGCGTCGGGGCTGTCGCCGTCCTGCACGGTATAGGCGGCAGTCTTCGCGGTTCCGCCATCCGGCGTCACTTTGAAGGCGACCACATCACCTTCGACTGGTGTGCCGTTCAGAAGCAGCCCCCCGCCGCTGCTGGCCGTGATGTGGTTGGAATAGATATTGTGCGTCAGCAGCACGTCGCCGCCGATCAGCACCGTTTGCGGATCGACGTTGTCGATATTGGCTGAAACGCCGGCCTCGATAAGCCTGTCATTGCCGTTGATCGCCGCCTGCAACCCGTCGGCGATATCCGACAGCGTGTCGCCGGTCTGCACCGTGTAGCTGACATATGCTTTCGCGGTGCCGAGGGCCCCACCCGTCAAGGTCAAACTGACCACATCGCCGGGCGTAACGCTGCCGGTCAATGCAACCGCGCTTTCGCCGTGCGACGTGAGCGCCAAGGAATGCGGATCGGAGGTGACCGAGGTCGCGCCGGAAAGGACGAAACCGTCACCGCTGGTATAGGTGGCCGTGATGCCCGCGGTCTGAAGCGTCGTGTTGTTGTTGATCAGCGTACTGATGATGTCGGCCGTGTCGGCGAGCGTATCGCCGGCAACCACGACGTGCTGAACCACCACGGGCTGCTCCAGCGTCGGGCCGGAGATCACGAGCGTCATCAGATCGCTGTCGGTGATCGAACCGCCGATGGTGACGTCGAGCTTGCCGCTGTTCGGCACGCCTGACACCGTGACAACAACATTGCCGGTCGCGAAGTCGTTGAAGGCGGTGAGCAGGTCGCCGATGGTCACGGCTTGCTGATCGAAGGTCTCGGTGCCGGTCGAATGCCAGCCGCCCAGCGTCGCCGACTTGTCCTTGCTGTAGAGCGCCAGCGTGTTGGCCGCCGCGCCGGCCGTGATCCCGGCCTTTTGCAGCGTGGTGTCGGCATCGATCGCGGCCGCCAAGCCGGCCGCGATATCGCTGACGGTATCGCCGGCCTGCGTCGTATAATTGACGGCCTGCAGAGAGTTGTTGTCGTAACCGACGGTGACGACAACGGTTTCGCCGGCAGCCACAGTGCCCTGGATATTGAGTTGTGTGAGATCCGTGCCGGTGCCCGGAATGACGATAGGCGCGCCGCCGCCGATCGTGTCGATGATCTGGCCGTGCTGGACTTCGACCGTGCCGACAGTGCCGTCGCGCAGAATGATCTGCATGTCCGGCAGTCCAGTCGCCCCGGCGAGTTGATCCGCCGTTATCGCGGCGATCGGGACATCCTTGGTGCCGAGCGTCCAGACCGGGGCATGGAAAATGTTGGTGGCAAGCCCCAACGGCTCGCCGTCGACCGTCATTTGCACGCCGTTGGCTTGCGCGCCGAGCGGATCGAGGTTGAACCCGACCGTGAGCGAGGCGGCAAGGCTCGCCGTCAGGCTGAGCTGGCCGCTGCCGGACAGGCTTGCGAGATCGCCGAGCGAGAAGCCGGCGGCGAAGGAAATAGCGCCGCTCAGCCCGGTCGATACCGTGATCGAACTCTGTGTTTCGGTGCCGCTGGCGTGGCCGATAGTAAAGGCGTCGCCCGAATCTTCGGCGGTCGCCTGCAACCCGGCGTCCGAAACTGCCGCGGTGCCGTTGATAGCGGCGACCAGCCCGGTGGTGATCGTTTCGATGGTGTCACCGGTCTGCACGACATAATTGACGGTGACCGTGTCCCCGGCGATGTGGGGATTCTCGATCGTGATGCTCAACGTATCGCCGGGGCTGATGTCCCCGCCGACGGTGACCATCGCATCGCTGACGTCCAACGTCTCAGTCGGATCGCTGCCGAGACTGAAGGACGTGGCGTAACTTATATTGAACTCGATCGCGTTCAGATCGGAATCGTACGAGAATCCAAGACCGCTGAGGAAGTCGCCAACGCGTGTGATGTCGTCGCCAAGGCCCAGAGCCTCGCCGAGATTGATCGCGAGATCGGCGAAAGTTCTGAATGAGGCATTCGGCGCGGTGAGCCCGATGCTGGCCGGCGCGAGATCGCTGCCGGTCGGAACGGCTTCGAATTCGATGGCGTTGTTGGGCGCCGAAAGCGAAGTCGTCCCGTGGTTGGGCTCGGTCACAACCGTCAGCACGCCGTTGGCCGCTGTGGCGGTAATACCCGCGGCCTTTAGCGTCTTGTCGCCGTTGACGGCAGCGGCAAGTTCATTTGCCACGTCGGCGAGTGTGTCGGTGGTCTTGGTGGTCGTCGAAATCGCGACCGGCCCGTCCGCCAGCCCCTTGCTGTTGGTGACCGTGAGCCGGACAACGTCGCCTCCGGTTACGCTGCCGCCGAGCGTGACGGCGCCAGCGGTGATCGCCAATGTTTCAGTGTTGCTGGAGACAGCAAGCACCGCGCCGACGGAACTGGCCAATGTGCCGAGCGCGCTATCGGGATCCGCGGCACCGAGCAGGTCGTTGATCTCCCCGACCAGATCGTCAACCGACTTTACCGTATGAAGATTGCCGTGATCGTCGGTGTATTGGCCCGCCAGATTCAACGTCGCGGTATGACCGTCGGCCGTCAGGTCTATCGTAAAGGTCGCGGGCAGCGTGGATACGTCGGCCGTCGGCGTGATCACGAGCTTGGCGACGGATACGCCGTCCGCCGCGGTCACCGTCTGTCCCTGACTGAAGCCGAGCAGATCGTTCACCGGCATCAGCTTCTGGACGACGTTTTCCTTGAAATTATTGGCGAAATCGAGGACTTCGCCGATCGTCGTGCCGTGCGTGAACGGGATTTCGATGTCGGTCAGGTCGGAGTTGGTCAGATTGCTGAAGAATCCAACAAGGGACTCCATCTGCGCCACGATCTTTTCGGGCGACAGCGCGGCGAAATCATGCAGCGTCGAGATCGATACGCCCGAGCCGGAAACCTGCGCCGCCCAATTGCCGGCAAAAACATTTCCGGTAAGGCCGATGGCGCCGGAGAAACCGGCGCCGAGGCCCGGGATATCCGTATCGACGTCGGTCATCTTTACGGGGATGGCGAGCGATAGAAACGGATCGACGGCGATCGTCGTCTCGGCCAGGCCCGTCAGGAAGCTTGTCTTTCCCGCGGCTCCGTCCACGGCATCTTTCGCCAATTCATCGCCAGTAACGGAGTGGGCAAAGTCGACGTGGAAGTCGCCGCCGTAACTGAGCGCCGTTGCCGCGGTCGTCTCGAGCGTCAGAAGGCCGTCGTCGATTTCGTGGCCAGCCGGGATGTTGGCTTTGACGTCGAGGCGGACGTCCGCTGCCACACCGGAGAGAGTGAAGTGGTCCTTCAGATCGTCGGAGCCTGCGCCCTGCGCGGTCGCGTCGGTGAGCACTTTCGAGTTGCTGGCGATGACGGTTTCGAAATTGAAATCGGAGACCTTGACGCCCGCCTTGCCCTGCAGATCGGAGGGAAAGCTCAACTCGACATTCGATTTGCTACCGATAGTCAGCGAGAAGGCGTTGGTCGTATGCAGATCGAGCGAGAAGATGAGGTCGATATTGCCGCCGGTCGAATTATCGGTGACCGTAACGTGGTCGCCATTGCTCAGGGCATTTTGAATTGCGTTTTGAATGCCGGCGGCGAGTTGCGCGCTGTTGGTGGGGACGTTGGTTCCACCGGCAATCTGCTGCACGTACCCCGTCAGCGGCGTCACCACGTCGGCGTCGAGCAGGCTGGACAGCTTTACGAGGGTACCGAGCGTGGCCTCGCCGCTCGGGGTCTGCCCCGCGATCATCGGCAAGGTGTTGGCGAAATTGCCGGTGTGCTCCATCGCGGCGAGCACGGCTTCAAAATGCGCCAAGTTGTCGTGCATCGACTGCGCGACGTTTTGGGCTTGATGGGCGTCAACGGGAGTTGCGGACAGGAGCTGGCGCGGCTCAATCGGCTCAATAATGAGCCGTTGCCGACGCTTAGGCAGAAGTATTCCAGGACCGGATTTCTTGGCCCGTACGCTACGACGTCTCACGCTGGTCCCCACCCCCCGGCGGCATGCTCAGACTCAGCAGCATACGATTCATTATTGATTAGGTATAGGAGTAATCTTTTTGGAGTTCCTTTATTTCCGACGCGGTTAATCCAAGAAATGCGCGGAAATTGCATATGCGATACATGCAATATTTGAATACAATTTGAATTAAACTTTTGAGACGGCGGGAAAATTATGCGTTGGCCGAATTATGTGTTGTAAGTTGCAATTTTACACTTGATACGCGAAATGGGAAAGACATGGCGCTCCCTAAGGTCCGTACTCAATAAGGATTCCCGCGCGGCGTGAGTTGTGATTCAAGGCTTTCCGAATCGAGGAGGCCTTGATGAGGAAACAGCTTTATTGGCTCAGCGATAGCGAATGGCAGCGACTTGAACCGCTATTGCCGCGCGGGCGGCGCGGCGCGCACCGGGTGGACGACCGCCGTGTGATCAGTGGGATCGTCCACATGTTGCGCTCGGGCGCGCGATGGCGCGACTGCCCGCCGGAATATGGCCCCTACACGACGATCTATAACCGCTTCAACCGCTGGAGCCGGCAGGGCTTCTGGTTCGAGATGTTCGAGGCTTTGACGGGCTCGACCGGCGTCATCGGCACGGTGGCCATCGACAGTTCTCACATCAAGGCGCACCGTTCGGCGGCGGGCGGAAAAGGGCGGCCTTCAGGGAAGCTATCGGTCGCTCGCGCGGCGGCCGCACGACGAAAATCCACGCCTTGACCGATGCCGAGGGCAGGCCGTGCGTGCTGCTGCTCTCGCCCGGCAACGTCAACGACATCGCGACGGCCGCCACCCTGATCGCCGCCGCCGGGCCGATCACGGGCCTCATTGCCGACAAGGCTTATGACGCCAACAACCTGTGCCAGCTCCTCGCCCTGCGAACGCCTCACCAAAGGCAAAACAGGTTCGTATCCGAAGGCGCCGAATAATTGGTGGACGGAAATCCAGGATTACGCGGATCCACGCTTCAATCAGAAGACTGAATTTATTAGTCCAACGGCACCCCAGCCAATGTGCGATGCCGGCTATGCCACGGTGAACGGCGGCGTCAATCCCCCGATACATAAGGTCAAGACTGATCCTAGCCGAGGTACGCTGAGTGGCTATGAGCGATTGGAGCTTTGGTATACGTGCGGAATTCGCGTCTATCCTTGGGAGCTAGAACCGCTGTGAGGTCGTCCAAGACCCTAGCGAATTCTAATCGGTTCCCGTTCAGTCACTGATGCGGCAGATTCACTAGTCGCTGGGCGTAGCTTTGGGCCTCCGCTGGCGCTGCTGATGGTTTGCCTCCTATGGGGTCGTCCAAGTTTGAGAAAGCAGGAGAGTAAAAGGAAGGATCGAAGCAGGATCACAATGGGCGGAACTCTTTTTTTCTAACGTTTCGCCCCCAGTAATAACGCAGCCCGATACGTAACGAATCTGCCGCGATCGAAGCCTCTCCCCTGACCGTGCCCTGAGCCGCGGTATAAGAGGGATTGCCGGGCACGACGCTAACAGGCACATGGCGTATAAAATTGTGGCCGTAGCCGATGTCCAATGAGAGCATTGGCGAAAGCTCATAGGTCAAGCCGAGCAATAGTTGAATATGATCGGCGGTGGACGTTGAAACCGTTCGCGTAATATCGGTAGTTGCGGCTGTCTCAAACATTAGGCCGCCGCGCAATGCAATATCCGTGCTCCATCGATATTGGGCACCGCCTGCAACGCTCCAGGTATCGCGCCAGCGGCCATTGAGAACCGACGGAATTCCGAAAACGCCAGACGGCATCACACTAATTGGAATGCTGCCGTAGCGAGACCACCGGGTCCATTCCAATGCGCCTAGTAATGTCCAAGTGCCAGTCAGCCGGTGTGTCAGCGAAGCATGAACGATGTCCGGCATCGGCAATGTAAATGAGGCCGGCAGCGCGACCGCCTGGACCGCGAGCGCGGGTACCTCGGGCCGCGTTATTGTACCCTTCAGTTTCTGATCGATCTTCGAGCGATAGCCGAGGCCCACCAGCGTGCGCGGCGACACGGCCACCGCCATTCCCAGTGCGAAACCAAAATCGAGGCCCTCGCCCCTAAACGTGAGGCTGCCGTAGCCAGGCGACAATTGAAAGGCTTGGGACAAATCCGCCTGCATCGCTTGAATTTGCAATCCGGCGCCAATGTTGAGCCAAGGGGCGATTTGATAGGCGATTTGCGGCTTGAAATTCTGCGTATAGATTCGGGTATCGCGCGCATAGACCATGCCGGCCCAATTCGAACGAGGCAAAGTTTCCTGGGTGTAGGGCGAGTTACTGGTGATGCCGAAGGCCCAATCGCTGTCGGTGCGATAAACTGCACGAAAGCTCGGCGTGAATCGAAGCCGATTCATATTGCCGCTTCCGCCAGACGTGAGCAGATTTGGAATACTGGGATTCGACACACTGATTGGATTGACGGTGGCGCTGGCGCCAATCGCCGTAACATCGATTTCCGTGGTCAGGCCCGGCGGGGAAAACACCATCATCGCCGGATTCGACAGCGTCGGCGCCAGCGAAGGCGCGCCGGCCCCTGCGGCCTTACCAAGCAAACATAGGCCGCACAGGGAAGCGGCAACAATTGCGGTTCGTCCGCCCCCGCGCAT
>JBBCIM010000001.1:0-96023 GCA_037200245.1 Pseudolabrys sp. | reverse complement strand
GAAGACGCCGTTCCATTCGTAGGCCTCGAAGCCGGGGGATGGTGTCCGACACCGGCGGAATGTCCGGCAGGCTTTTCAGCCGGCCTTTGCCGGTATGCGCGATGGCCTTGACCTTGCCGCCCTGGATGAGGCCGACCACCGACGAGCCATTGGAGAAGAAGAATTTCACCTGCCCGCCCATCACGTCGTTGAGCGCAATGCCGCCGCCGCGATACGGCACGTGGTTGACCTTGGTACCGGTCATGAAGCGGAACATTTCCAGCGACAGATGTTGCAGCGTGCCGTTGCCGGACGAGGCGATGTCGATGCCGCCGGGCGCCGCCTTGGCGTAGGCGATGACGTCGGCCATCGTCTTCAACTCCAGCGTCGGCGTAATCACCAATATGTTCGGCACCAGCGACACCAGCGCCACCGGCTCGAAGTCCTTGGTGTAGTCGAACGACAGGTTCGGATAGAGCGCGCCGTTGACCGAGAACGCGGTGGCGTCGTGCAGGATCGAATAGCCGTCCGGGTCGGCCTTCGCGACCACGGCCTCGCCGATGGTGCCGCCGGCGCCGCCGCGGTTCTCGACCACGAATTGCTGGCCGTATATCTGGCTGAGCTTATTATAGACGATGCGCGCGGTGGTGTCGGCGCCGCCAGCCGGCGGATAAGGCACCATGACGCGCACCGGCCGCGCCGGCCATTCGGCCTGCGCATTGGCGCTGCGGATAAATGGTGTCGCGGCCAGACCGCCCAAGACTATGCGGCGTGTAAGTTTGGTCACCGGCATCGTTCCCTCCCAGGACTTTGTTTTGCCGGTAACTTAGCATCCGCGCGGGCGCGCGATAGGCCCGCCACGCGGGGAATTTCGCCGTCAGGCGTGCGGGCGGTACAGCCTATCCTACGACGCCACCAGCGCGCGGCGCTCGTAATCCGTCCGCGTGTAGTGCTCGCGCTTGGCGTCCAGCATGGCAAGGTCGGCGCGCTTGACCACGGCTTCCAACCGTTCACCCGGCTGGCTCGTCGCAATGCCCATCGAGAGACTGAGCGGGAAATCGGTGTAGAACTCGTTGTTGACGGCGACAAGATCGAGGATCACCTTCATCATCGCCTCGCCTTCGGCGCGTTCGACGCTCGGTAGGATCAATGCGAACTCGTCGCCGCCGATCCGCGCCGCCCGCGCCGGCTTGTCCACGAGCGTGTTGAGCACTTCGCCCGCCCGCCGCAACAGCGCGTCGCCGGCGGCATGACCGAGCTCGTCGTTGGCGGCCTTCAGCCCGTTGAGGTCAATCATGATGATGGTGACCGGCCACGGCCCTTTGCGCTCCAGGCGGTTCAATTCGTCGACGAAGAATGACCGGTTACGCAGCTTGGTCAGCGCGTCGTGGCTGCCGAGATATTCGAGATAGGCCTCGGCCTTCTTGCGCGCGGTGATGTCGGTGAGCGCGACCTGCACCAGCGACCAGTCGTGCTCGCGATCCGGAAACACGGAGAACTGCAACAGCAGGTTCAGTTTGCTGCCGTCGAGCGCGTAATTGACCACCTCGCGCTGCTGAAACAGCTTGCCGTCCCACAGGTCGACGAGTTGCTCGCGGAAACACGGCTCCATCTCGTCGCGCATGATCATCGGCAGGCTGCGCAACAGCGTGGGCCTTGTCCGGCGCGCCGAACAAGTCGAGCGTATGCTGGTTTGACGTCGATGACGCTGATCTCGCTGATGCAGCGCTGCACGAATTCCTCGTGCACATCGGTGAAGACGCGCAGGTCGGCGATGCCCTGCGCGCGTATCTCGTCGATCAGCTTCTTGACGCCGGAGAAATCCTCGACCCAGAGCGAAACCGGCGAGTGCGCGAACAGACCGCGCGCATAGCTCTCGCTGCCGACCAGCTGACGCCGCGCAGTCTCGCGGGCGGTGATATCCTCGATGGCGAGCAGCACGCGCGCCCAGGTGTCCTCATAGCCCGGCAGGATCGCCGCCTTGAGTTGGATGTCGAGTCGGTCGCCGGCGAGCGAATAGTTCACGGTGTTGCTGGAGAACTCGGTCTTGCCCTCCCAGAGCTGCACCAGTTCCTCGATATGGGTCAGCAGCATGTCGTCGCGGAACACCCGGTCGAGATTGCCGACCAGATGGCCGAGGTCGGTGGCGCCGAACAGGCTGAGCGTCTTGCGGTTGACGTGGAGCACGCGGATGCGGCTGGCGCAGTCCTTGACCCGCTCGGGATGGCCGCCCAGGTGCTCGCGCAACGAGGTCACGCCGGCCTGCCGCCAGGCGTCGAACAGCGCCTTCACGCCACTGAAGTCCTCCAGCCACAGCGAGACCGGCGCCAGCTCGAAAATGCCGCCGCTGGCGTCGGGACTTGGCGCGGTGTCCATCAGGGCGTCGGTCATTGCATCTCACACATCATGCGGGGCATTTCCGGGCATTCTGGCACCTGAACGTGAGTAATTTGCTTACGCTCGAATGCTTACCGAAATGGGAACCGGGACGGGCGCCCGGCCGTTGTGCCCTGGGCGCGCTCCCTTCCCTCGCCCTTCGACTCCCCCCATATTCGGCTTCATGGCCAAAACCCCGAATTCGCCCCCCCAAAAGCCCAAGGATCCGGCGCGGCCGACGCGCGCCAAGGCGTCGCGCCCGGATTCGCCCGCGACTCCGGATGCGCTGGCCGATCTGCTCAATCCGGCGATCAACAAGGGCACCTCGGGCCTGGGTTCCGGCACCGGGCTACAGCCGCCGCCGGATAATTCCTTCGACCGCCGCAAGGATTTTTCCGCCGCCCATCAGGCGCGGAAGTCGAAAGGTCAGGGTTTCGAGGAAGTGCCGCAATCCGACTACACCGGCGCGCCAGTCACCGGGCTCGATCCGGCGCTGGCGCAGGAACTTGGGGTCGGGAGCGACGCGCCGCCCGACCCCTACGCCGCCTCCGCCAAGGAGGCCGAGCGCATCGCACGCGGCGGCGATCCGAAATACCGGCTGCCCAAGGCCGACTTGCCGACCGGCCCGGGCGGGCTGGCGTCGATGGGCGTCGCCGCCACCGCGCAGGCACTGGAAAACCTGCTGCGCGAAGGCCGCCCGGAATTCGCGGCGCAACCGTGGATGCCGCACCGGCCGCCGCGGCCGGAGAAATCCGAGGGCGGCCGCAAATTCGTCATTGCCTCCGACTTCGAGCCGAAAGGCGATCAACCGGAAGCGATCCGCGAACTCGTGGAAGGCGTCAACCGCCACGACCGCACCCAGGTTCTCCTGGGCGTAACCGGCTCGGGCAAGACCTTCACCATGGCCAAGGTGATCGAGGCGACGCAGCGCCCTGCCCTGATCCTCGCGCCGAACAAGACGCTGGCGGCGCAGCTCTACGGCGAGTTCAAGTCGTTCTTCCCCGACAACGCGGTGGAATATTTCGTTTCCTATTACGACTACTACCAGCCGGAAGCCTACGTCCCGCGCACCGACACCTATATCGAGAAGGAATCCTCGATCAACGAGCAGATCGACCGCATGCGCCACGCCGCGACGCGCTCGCTCTTGGAGCGCGACGACGTCATCATCGTCGCGTCCGTGTCGTGCATCTACGGCATCGGCTCGGTCGAGACGTATTCGGCTATGACCTTCACGCTCAAGCAGGGCGGCAAGATCGAGCAGCGCCAGCTGATGGCCGACCTCGTCGCGCTGCAATACAAGCGCACGCAGGCCGACTTCTTCCGCGGTTCGTTCCGGGTGCGCGGCGACGTCATCGAGATTTTCCCGGCGCACTATGAAGACCGCGCCTGGCGCGTGTCGCTGTTCGGCGACGAGATCGAGTCGATCCACGAATTCGATCCGCTCACCGGCCACAAGACCGATGAGCTGGAATTCGTCAAAGTCTACGCCAATTCGCACTACGTCACGCCGCGCCCGACGCTGATCCAGGCCATGCACGGCATCCGCCACGAACTCAAGGTGCGTCTCGACCAGCTCAACGCCGCCGGCCGCCTGCTCGAGGCGCAGCGCCTCGAGCAGCGCACGATGTACGACCTCGAGATGATGGACGCCACCGGCTCCTGCGCCGGCATCGAGAACTATTCGCGCTACCTCACCGGCCGCAAGCCGGGCGAGCCGCCGCCGACTTTGTTCGAATACGTGCCGGACAACGCGCTGGTGTTCGCCGACGAAAGCCACGTCACGGTCCCGCAGCTCGGCGGCATGTTCCGCGGCGACTTCCGCCGCAAGGCGACGCTGGCCGAATACGGCTTCCGCCTGCCCTCCTGCATGGACAATAGGCCGCTGCGCTTCGAGGAATGGGACGCAATGCGGCCGCAGACGCTCGCCGTCTCGGCGACGCCGAGCCATTGGGAGATGAACGAAGCGCGCGGCGTCTTCGTCGAGCAGGTCATCCGCCCGACCGGCCTCATCGATCCGCCGGTCGAAATCCGCCCGGCGCGCACCCAGGTCGACGACCTCGTCGGCGAGGTGCGCCAGGTAGCGCAGGCCGGCTACCGCTCGCTGATCACGGTGCTGACCAAGCGCATGGCGGAAGACCTCACCGAATATCTGCACGAGCAAGGCATCCGCGTGCGCTACATGCACTCCGACATCGACACGCTGGAGCGCATCGAGATCATCCGCGACCTGCGGCTCGGCGCCTTCGACGCGCTGATCGGCATCAACTTGTTGCGCGAGGGCCTCGACATCCCGGAATGCGCGCTGGTCGCCATTCTCGACGCCGACAAAGAGGGCTTCCTGCGCAGCGAAACCTCGCTCATCCAAACCATCGGCCGCGCCGCGCGCAACGTCGACGGCCGCGTCGTGCTCTATGCCGACCAAGTCACCGGCTCGATGCAGCGCGCCATCGAGGAAACCAATCGCCGCCGCGAGAAGCAGGTCGAATACAACACCGCCAACAACATCACGCCGGAAAGCATCAAGCGCTCGATCCACGACATCATGGATTCGGTCTATGAGCGCGACCACGTGCTGATCTCGACCGGGGGATCGAGCGAAGGCGAGTTCGGCGACGCCGCCACCATCGGCCACAATTTCGAGACCGTGCTGGCGAACATGGAAACGAAAATGCGCGAGGCCGCCGCCGACCTCGACTTCGAAGAAGCCGCGCGCCTGCGCGACGAGATCAAGCGCCTGCGCCAGACCGAGCTGGCGGTGGTCGACAATCCGACCGTGCGCAATGTGATGGTGACGCAGGACCCGAAGCTAAGGCGGGCTGTGAAAGTGGATCGCCCGCATAAGCCTCTATTGGACGAAATGGGCATCGGCACCTGGCACGAGGTGAAGCCAGTGCGATCAGGCGACGCGCCGCGCAAACCCAACCTCGACGAAATGGGCCCGGGCGTGGAGTCGATTCCCGCGCGTGGCGGCGATGGACCGCGCAGCAAGTTGGGCCGGCCCGGAATGCGGGGTGGGTTTAAGAAGAGGGGGCGGTAGCCCGTTCGGTCATGCTCGGGCTTGGCCCGGGCATCCACCTCTTGCGGCTATGATTTCTTCGCTCCATCGAACCGATATGTAGAATGGACCTTTCGTCGAATGTATCATTGAACGATACATCGCTATTGACATTTGTATCATTACCTGATACATATAAACATGATCAAATCCTTCCGGGACCGCATCACGGAAGCCGTCTACAACGGCGAAAGCCCGAAAGGCTTTCCCGCCGATCTGGTGAAGGTCTCGCGACGCAAGCTTGGCTATCTTCATGCCGCGACGGACCTGCGCGACCTGCGGGTGCCGTCCGGCAATCACCTCGAAGCGCTCGGCAAGGACCGTCAGGGGCAATATTCAATCCGGATCAACGATCAGTTCCGAATTTGCTTTCGATGGACGTCGCAAGGCCCCATCGACGTCGAAATTACGGACTATCACTAGTTGCCAGGAATCGGCGCTGCCGGTTTCAGACCAAGGAGGGTCGCTATGGCTAAGAAACTTTCTCCTCTCCATCCCGGCGAAGTCCTGCGCGAGGAATTTCTCGTTCCTCTCAATCTCTCGCCGGGCGCTCTGGCGAAGGCGATGGGTGTGCCGCGCACGCGGGTCGAGCGCATCGCCGCCGAGACGAGCGGGATCACCGCCGACACGGCGTTGCGCTTGAGCAAGGCGCTCGGCACGTCGGCGCAGCTTTGGCTCAATCTGCAAAACAGTTACGACGTCGAAACGGCGCAGCGCGCGATCGGCAAGCAGATCGACAAGATCAAGCGCGTGACCGCCGACGCGGCCGCATGATGTTTCCCCGGTCATTCCGGGGCGCGCGCCATAAGCGCGTTTACGCGCGTCCCGGAATGGCGAAGCGAGCTGGCCGTTTGAAAAACGAATCGGTGTGTGCGCGGAAGCGAACGGCGGACGGCGTCTTGACGCCTTCGCCCTGCCCCAAAAGGATCGCCTCCTAACGCAACCGATTCGCCGTTCGACACGCCCCGGAGACGACAAATGGCCTGGTTCCGCAATCATTACGTCTGTATCGCCTGCCAGGGCCATTGGGTCGCCGAGCTCGTGGCCGCACACGAGGACAATTGCCCGTTCTGCCGCGCCTACGACGTCGCGCCGTATAAAAGCGACGACTGGACGCTGGTGGTCGAGCCGCAGGGCGACGCCTTTGTCGTGCTGGAATGCGCTGCGGCGAACGCGCATGGCCCGGATTACCGGCCGCTGCGGGAATTTGCCAGCCTCGGCGAGGCCAAAGCCTTCGTCGCCGCGCACTAGTCGCGGTTGCCGGAACGGCGGCGATGCGGCAAATATAGCGCTCAATCCCGAATCGTGACGCGCCAGCCGGGGGCGGCTGCACGCGATAAGGAACGCCGAGAATGCGCCGCTCGACCTTCGATATCCGCCAATGCTTTGCCCTCGTCCGCCGCGCCATGCTCGTCATGGCGGCCGCCGGCCTGCTCTCGGCCTGCGAAACCGATGGCAAAGATACGCCCGGCCCCTTCGCCGCTTTGACGGCGCCGTCGTCGAAGCCGGCCGAGCCCGCCAAGCCCGAACCGCCGATGACGCACCCGCGCGCCGCAATGGAATGCTGGATGAAGACCGAGAAGGGCAACCCGAACGAAAATCTCGAAAAGCGCGCCGACGTCGTCAACAAATGTATCGACGACAAGATGAAAAGCGCGTCCGCGGCGCCGAAAAGCTAAAAGGCTCCGGCGCCGCGCGTAGCGACAGAACCGTCACATATCCTTGACGCTGCAACCCGGATTGGCCGCAATGACCTTGGAACGCGCGGCGTCGCGGTCCTTGCCGGTTTCCTTCACGGACTTCTTCGTGAGTTCAAGCACCACCGGGCAGCCGACGGCGAACTTGTAGCCGACCAGGTTTTTCCACGCCCGCTTGACCTTCTGCTTCACGGTTTCGTCTTTCTTCGGCGCGGTGTTTTGCGCCAGCACGATCGGCGCCTCGGCTTTCGTGGCGCCCGCTCCGACCGCGGCATTGCCGGCGGTCACGCTCATTCCCAGCAGGCAAATACCTGCCGCAGCCATGGCCCAATAACGCATGTCCAGCTCCCCTCAGCGCCCGGCCGCGTCGGTCAATCCGACGCGAAACACCGTACGCTTCGGTTCCTAACGGCGCCGGAAACTTTAAGTTCCGTTGAGTTCCCGCTTACCCCCTTGCGGGCGGGCACGCGGTAGGTTCAGATTCAAGTTCTGGATTCTCAACCCGGAGGGGAACCATGGCTAAAGGTCAGACGCGCGCGGTCAAGGAAAAGAAGAAACCCAAGGCCGATAAAGACAAGCCAAAGGCGTTGTCCGCCTACAAGCTGTCGCAGCAATCGGGCTCGACCGCAGGCAATCCTTACGCCGGCAAAAAATAGGTCCGGCCGCTACGGCTTCGTTCGGGCGGGGGTTTCAAGCTGGTCGGGCGGCAGACTATTGGCCTGCTTGGAGAGCTCCAGGCAGGTCAGCAATTCGACGTAGCTCGGCGAGCCGCCGAGCGTCGACATCCGCACGCAGTGCGAACGGTCGCCGTCGCCGAACTGTCCCCAATCCTGGGTAAGTTTGTCGTGCGCGGCCTGCTCGTCGCGCTTGCAGGCGGTGTCGTCTTGCGACCGGGTAGGCCGAACGCCCGCGGTCATCGCGGCGCGGCAGGTCGGCTCAACATTGAGTTCGGGGACTTTGTCGACGGCCAGCAGCAGATAAGAGCCGGTCAGAAGGATAGGCAGCAATCCGGGCATTGGTTTTCTCCCCCGGTTAGTGTTCCTCAGCCATCGTGCCAACGCGCGTCGCAGGTTCCCGGTTTCATGGCAATTCCGGAATAATACGGTGAACCTTCAGGCCGCTCATCGCGACACATCCTCGATCCGAGGGTCGTCATGATGAAGCGCTTCGTTCTTGCCTCATTGTATTTCTCCGGCTTGATCGTGCCGGGAGCCCTCGGCATGGCCTTGCTGATAGCGCGGTAACTAAAGTCGGGCCGCGCCTCCACACCTTCGCCCCAGTTCCATGGCACGCACAAGGCTCACGGGGGATTTAGCTGGTATGCGATCGGGTGTGTTAACCAGCGCGGGGCTGACGATGGCGGCGCTGATCGGCGCGCTTGTCCTGTCCCCTGCCGCCGCCCTGGCTCAAAATGCCAAAGCCTGGGCCGATTACGCCTCGGCCTCGCTGGCGACGAATCCCACCGGCGACCCCCCGCCTCCCGAATTGCGCGGCTCGACCGACGACGACACGGAGATGCTCGGCAACGCGCTCAATTTCGATCCGGCGAGCCTCAATCCGAAAACAAAGCCGCTGCGCCTGCCTAGTCTGGTCAATCGGCCCGGGCTCGATATGAGCCGCATCGACCGGCCGGATGGCTCCAGCTCCGTGGCCGTCAAGCAGCCTTTGCCGATCGACTGGGACGCCAAGGTCGGCGCCGATCTCGGCCTCGGTGCCGACGCGCCGGACTATTCGCAGGCCAACCGTCCATTGCCGACCCGCCGCGACAGCAGCAATTCCGGCACCGCCTGGGCTTCGGTCGGCGTCGTGCCCGATCTTGCGACCGTCGACGCGCGTGTCGATCCCAGCAACGATCAGGGCAATATCCGCACGACGCTCAAGCACTCGATGCCGCTCGGCAGCAAATTCGCGGTGACGCTGCTCAACAGCTATTCGGTCACGCAGACTTACGGCGTCGGCACGCCGGCGCCATCCGATGTGCCGCTGATGACCGCGCCGTCGACGGCCGCGACGTTCACGCCGCAGGTCTGGGGCAGCGAGCGGGCGGCAAAATTCGACATTCTGCCGACCGGCACGACGTTGGGCGCGAGCTTTGCTTCCAACAGCACCGATCCCGTGACCCACAATACATTGAGCGCAGCGCAGAAAATCTATGGCCCCTTGCAGGTGACCACCGCGGTGACCGATGTCGGCCAGACTTACGCCAGCAAAAGCATCAGCGCCCGTTTCAAGCTGAATTGGTAGTTTCCTAACGCTCCCGCCGGCCGCAATGAGTCCCCAGCCTGCCTTCGCCCAGCCCGACCCGTGCCCCACGGCCGCCTCACTCGCATGCGGCAATCGGCATAACTGGGGAAGCGTCAGCGCAACGCATCTTGCGCCAGTAGGAGTAGACCATGACGGCCATCAGACCCGAGCGGCTTGGTGCGGACAAGCTTGGTCCCGAGAAAACCGGACCGGAAGCATTCGCGCCGAACCGCAATAAAGCTCCGGAAAAACTGAGCGATGTCGATCAGGCGGCGGCGACCGCTTTCGAGGGCGAGATCCGTGAATTCGTCCGGCGCGACGTTTCGTTCCTGCGCCGCCCGCGCAGCGAGACCGAGCAGGCCGCTGCCGATCCGGCAGCCGATAATCTGAATGCGGTGATCCGGCGGGTCTCCGGTGCGTCGATGGAGGAAATCGACCGCGTCATCCTGGAACTGCAGGGCGTGCGCGAAATGCTGCGCAACGAAGGCGAACGCGTCAGCCGCGAGATCGCGAGCTACGCCAGCCTCAGTCATGCGGCTATGACGGCGATGACGGTGATCGCCGACAGCCTCACGCAGTGGAAGAGCGCGCCGAGCCCCAAGCCGAGCCAGAACCAACGGCCCGCCGTCTAAGGGGCTAAATGCAAGACGCCGCCGCTGGAATTTCCGGCGGCGGCGGTTTTCGGGAAACCCTATTTACGATGTGATCTGGTCGACCACGACGCGCGTAATCGGATCGACAATCAGGACTTGGTTGTTGCCTTGAGATACTGAAGATCTCGAAGCGCCGGAATGCCCTTTGAGGGCCGGTGATGATCTAGCGCTCGGCCGAAGGCATCGCCACAGCGCCGAGGCCGTCCTCAAGTTGCAGGCGGCCCGTCAGGTGATCGGCGACAACGACGCTGCCAATCATCATCACCATGATCGTTGCCATGCCGAGCATCAGGCCGATTTTTCCGAGGGCGGTTCGATCGGCCATGGCCGGCTCCAAATAATTTCGCGAATATCGCGTGAATTGTGACAGTCAAACGCGCCGCAACCTGAAGGGTTCCCATCCGGACAAAAGCCGGCGCGTTTTTCGGCGGCGGTGATGGGGTCAGTTGGCGGCGACCTTGGCGGCTTTTACGGCTTTGCGCGGCAGCGGATAGTCCGCGCTTTCGTAAAGCTGGCGGATACCGTTGCCGTCGAAACGCTTCTCTTCGACCTCAAGATAGGCGCCGAGCAGCAATTCAGGCGGCAATTCCTCGATCGCAAAGCGGATCGCCTCCGCCGCGGTCGGAAAGCGTTTATATCCGATCGGACGGCGGGATTTGCGGCTACGGCTGGGAAACAATTCCGATGGGGCACGGTAGTTGATCATCGACATAACTCAAGGCTCCTAGACGCCTAATATGGCCCTTGAGGCGCGGAAAATCCAGCGTTTACAGCCAGCGCATGTCTGCCCGGCAGGGCTAAGGTAAATGGCATGCACGGAAAAATTGGCATGCCGGAGGCCCGGCTTCGCAAGAAGCCGGGGCCCGGTACACAGACTTTAGTCGGTCTTACGTGGCTAAAGTTTAGTCCGCCAATTCGCCGACCACTTCGCTGGTGGTCGGATCGACCAGCACCACGCGGTTGTTCACCATCAGGTACTTGTACGGCTTGATAGCCGGCACCTCGACGCCGACGGTTTCCGGCACCGGATAAAGCTGCGTGCTCTCCGGCACCCTCGTACCGACGCGATAGGCGACCGTGGGTTGCGCCGGAACGACGCGCTCGCGCACGATCGAACGATAAACGGTCTGGCGCTGCACCGGCGACAGCTCGAGTGGCCGCGTGGTGGTGACGACGGTTTGGGTCTGTACCGGCTCACGCGTGATGACGGCGGTCTGTGCATTGGCCGCGGTCGCGCCGGCGACCAGCGCCACGGCGAACACCGCATGGCGAAATTGTGTCATGAGTTCCTCCTGCCTGTTTGGCGCGTCAGCACGGAAAACGCTGCGGCACAGGATGCGTTCCGCGGCGCAACTTGGGCCGTTGCACGCTCACAGCGTATGCGGCGGCTCATCCTGTAATTTCAGCTTTGCGTTAAGGCTGACGATGCGGCGCTGGGCTTCGACCCGTGTCAGTGTGGGACTGAAGGCTTCCGGCTCATAGGCATCGCCCGCCAGCCGCTTGAGCAAGGCCGCCTGCTCGGCCGTCATCGGTGCAACGTCGTCGTGTTGGGGCGTCATGAGATTCTCGTTGTCGGCTTTGACTGACATGACTGCTCGACAACCTTACAAGGCCGGCACCGGTTCCCGCTTTTCGTAAAAACATCTACGTTCTGAATCGTTTAGCGCACTTCGGACTCGTTTCGTTCACACCCGCGTCGCACCGCCTCGTGTGACTCAGACTCAACAGCGTGCGCGATCTTGGCGCCGCGATTCAAGTTTCTCGTGCAGGCAGACTCACACTGGGATACCAGCATAGGAGACTCTGATTCGCGGGGCCCACGGGGATGATTCTCGAAACGGCGTTCGGGTTGTCGCTTGTGTTGAATGTCTCGCTCGATACTCAAACCGCCATGACATCCAATCCGGCCATCTGGCAGATGTCGGTGCGCCAGAAGGATGCCGCGCTGTTGCCACTGGTGCGCCGTGCCACCGAATGCGTGGTGCGCAAGGTCACCGCCGATCCACGCTACAGCAGGGACATGCGGGCCGGCGACGTCAACGACCTGATTGTCAACTCGATTTCGGCCTGCAAGCGCCCGGTGCGGGCGATGATCGACGCCCATAACCGCATGTATGGCGACGGCTCGGGCGAGGCCTTCCTGCTCGGACCCTATCTCGACGTGCTGCCGTCAGCCGTCGTGCATCAGGTCAAGATCAAGACGACGCGTTAGCGTTAGCACGCAAGCTCGCCAACGCCGGCTTTAGCGCCAGCGTGATCGGCAGCGTCAGCAGCACGCCGCAAGCCACCACCAGCAGCGCCGAGGTCACGCCGACGGCATCGCCGAGCAGACCGTAGATCGCCGGCGACACCGCGCCGGCGCCGATGGTACCGGTGTAGAAGATACCGAAGGCGCGTTGGCGCTTGGCCGGCTCAACCAGTTCCGGCACCGAGCCATAAAGCACCGACGACGTGCCGTTGAGCGCGATGCCCACCACCGGCAACAGCACCAGCGAGGCCTCGAGAGACAGCGGCAGCAGCGCGACGATGCTCAGCGCCGTTACCGTTTCGGTCAGCCAGACCGTCGCCACCGGCCCGATGCGCGCGCCGATAAAGGCGCAGACCAGCTTGCCGGCGGCACCGCCGGCGAACACCAGCGTCAGCGCGAGACCGATGGTCGGCAGGCCGGCGCCTTTGGCGGTCAGCACGAACGGCAGGAACGTCAGAAACGCCATACGGGTGGCGCTGTCGATGACGCCAATCGATAACAGCAACGGAAAGCCGTAACGCGCGCCGCGGCCGCCTCCGGCGTTTTCTTTCCTATGCGGCGCGTCGATTGAGTCGTGGAAGCGCGGCATAACGATGAAAATGACGATCGCGACCAAGATGCCGGCGGCCCCGAGCAGCGCCACCGCCTCACGCCACGGCAGCACGACAAACAGCAGCGAGGCCGCCGCCGGCACGGTCATTTTTCCGATGTCGCCGGCAAAATTATAGGTGCCGAGCGCGCGCAGCGAGCGCGGTCCGGCGAAAGCATGGGCAATGAGCGAAGACGCCAGCGGGTGCTGCGTGCTGGCGCCTAACCCGGCGACAAACAGCGACGCCACCAACAACATGACGCCGTTGCTCAGCCCGGCAAGACAGTAACCGAAGCCGGCCAACGCGGTGCCGAGCGCCAGCACCAAGGGCGCGCTGAAACGTTCGGCCAAAAAACCCGACGGAATTTGAAAGGCCGCCAGCGTGCCGGAGAACACGGTCTTCATCAGCCCGAGCGCCGCGAAACCGAGGCCGAATTCGCTCTGCCAGATCGGCAGTATCACATAAATGAGATCGGTATAGCCGTCGTGCAGCGCATGGGCGCCGCAGGCAACGCCGACCGCGCGGCGCTCATCGCGCTTCCGCTCCACAGCAGCCAAAGCGTCCGCAGTCATGGTTTCTCCGGGCGGCGTTCGACAAAGGTGGTGCTGAGGAAGGAAATCACCATCTCGCCGTTCTGATTAAAGCCGGTCGACAGAATAGTCATCAGTCCCGAACGAGGCCTGCTGCCCGACGGCCGCGTCTCGATGACTTCGCTTCTGTAGTCGATGGTATCGCCGACATAGACCGGCTTGAGCCATTTGAGCTCGCGAAAGCCGAGCGCCGGACCCAGTGCCGGCACCGGCTCGCCGCGCGCCCGCGCCGCTTCGGCAAGGCCCCGGCGATGATCGACCATCAGCCGCATCCACACCACGGCGGTGTGCCAGCCCGACGCGCAGAGCGCACCGAAGTGCGAGCGCTCGGCTGCCGCCTCGTCGAGATGAAACAGTTGCGGATCGAAACGCCGCGCGAATGTCTTGATCTCGTCGGCGGTGAAGGTGTGGCGGCCGACCGCGTAGCTGTCGCCGACCTGGATGTCCTCGAAATATTTCATGACGCGGGCTCGCGGCGGCCGAGCATGAAGGTCGTCGTCAGCGTCATCAGGGTCGCGTCGCTGTCGCCGAGAACCTCGAAGCTCATCTTCGCCAGACCCATCGTCGGGCGGCTCTTCGAGGAGCGCGTTTCGACCACGGTCGAGCGCACGCGGATGCGGGTGCCCGGCCGCAGCGGCGCCAGCCAGCGCACTTCCTCGATGCCGGGCGCCCCCATCGACGTTGAATCGAGCAAGAAGCCGTCGACGATAATGCGCATCATCAGGCAACAGGTGTGCCAGCCGGAGGCGCCGAGCCCGCCGAGAATGGTGCCGCTCGCGGCCGCCTCGTCGAGATGCATCGGCTGCGGATCGAACTCGGCGGCGAAGGCGACGATTTCCTCGCGCGTCACCAGCCGCGGGCCATAGACGGCAACCGCACCGGGCTGGAAATCTTCCCAATGGAGCTTCGGCATGGCGGGCCTTTTACCCCGACATGACCGGGTTTGTCACACCATGCACCGCACTAATTCGCAAACCTGAAATGCATCACGTCACCGTCGGCAACCACGTATTCCTTGCCTTCCAGCCGCATCTTGCCGGTTTCGCGCGCGCCGGCCTCGCCGCCGGTGGCAACATAATCGTCGTAACCGATGGTTTCGGCGCGGATGAATCCATGCTCGAAATCGGTATGGATGACGCCGGCAGCCTGCGGCGCCTTGGTGCCTTGGGTGATGGTCCAGGCCCGCGTCTCTTTCGGACCGACCGTGAAATAGGTCACCAGATGCAGCAGCGCGTAGCCGGCGCGCACCAGCCGGTCTAGTCCGGTTTCTTTGAGGCCGACAGCTTCGAGAAAATCCGCGCGTTCGGCCGGCGGCAGCGCCGCGATTTCCGATTCGATCTTGGCCGAGATCACCACCGCGACCGCGCCTTCGGCCTTGGCGCGCGCTTCGACCAGCTTGGAGAAATTATTTCCAGTGGCCGCCGAAGCCTCTTCGACGTTGCAGGCATAGAGCACCGGCGCCGACGTCAACAGGCCGAGCGAATGGAATAGCTTTTCCTCGTCCGGCTTGCGCTCGACAAAGCGTGCCGGCTTGCCCTCGCGCAGCAGCATCAGCGCGCGGTTGACCAGATCGAGCAACTCTTTGGCCGCCTTGGCGTCCTCGCCGGTGCCCTTGGCCTTCTTCTCCAGATTGTCGACACGCTTCTCCAGGCTGTCGAGATCGGCGAGCATCAGCTCGGTCTCGATAGTCTCGATGTCCGCGACCGGGTCGATCTTGCCTTCGACATGGGTGATGTCGCTGTCCTCGAAACAGCGCACGACATGCACGATGGCGTCGACCTCGCGGATGGTGGCGAGAAATTGGTTACCGAGCCCCTCGCCTTTCGATGCGCCGCGCACCAGCCCGGCGATGTCGACGAACGTGATGCGCGTCGGGATGATCTGTTGCGATCCGGCGAGCGCCGCGAGCTTCTCCAGGCGCGGGTCCGGCACCGCGATCTCACCGACATTCGGCTCGATGGTACAGAACGGATAATTCGCCGCCTGCGCCGCCGCCGTCTGCGTGAGCGCGTTGAAGAGCGTCGACTTGCCGACATTCGGCAGGCCGACGATGCCGCATTTAAATCCCATGATCGCCTGGTCCCATAAAGCCTGGTTCTATGTCTCGTCCGCCGCGTCGCCGCCAAAACCTTTGGCGTCCATGGCGAGATGCACTTTGTTCTGAAACGTCGAATCCTTGCCTTCGACCAGCAAGCCTGCGTTCTCGGCAATGACGTCGCACATCGTTTCCACCCAAGGGCCTTCGCTCTTGGCAAAATCCTGCAGCACGTATGACGCTCCAAGCTTCTTGTCGCCCGGATGCCCGATGCCGATGCGCACGCGGCGGTAGTCGTTGCCGACATGCGCGGAGATCGAGCGCAGGCCGTTGTGGCCGGCGTTGCCGCCGCCGGTCTTCACCCGGAGCTTGGCCGGCGGCAGATCGAGTTCGTCGTGAAACACCACCATGTCGCCAAGCGCGATTTTGTAGAAATTCATCGCCTCGGCCACCGCGCGCCCTGACTCGTTCATGAACGTGCCCGGCAACAGCAGCAAAACTCTGTCACCGCCGATCATGCCTTCCACCGCAACGCCCTGAAACTTCCGGCGCCACGGCGCGATATTGTGACGGCTGGCGATCGCCTGCACCGCCATGAAGCCGATGTTGTGACGGTTGGCGACGTAGCGTTCGCCGGGATTGCCGAGGCCGACGAAAAGCAGCATGGCGTCACCGGCTGTGCCGACCTGGTTTAGCCGAAACCCGTCCCGGATTTTTACATCCGGGACGGGCCAAGTCGGCAAGCGGCGTTGGCGCCGCCTTACTTCTTCGCGGGCGTGGCGGCAGGCGCGGCGCCTGCTGCAGGCGTGGCCGCGGGCGTTGCACCGGGCGCGCCTGTCGGCGCGGCAGGCGCGGCGGCGGCGGCGGCAGCAGCGGCTGCGGCAGCGGCGGCGGCATCGGCAGCGGCCTTGAGTTCTTCCGCGTAGCCGGACGGCGGCACCACCGTGACCAGCGTGATATCGCCATGGGCGATCACGCGGACATTCGGCGGCAGCTTGACGTCGCTGAGGTGCTTGGAGTGGTTGATGTCGAGATCGCCGATGTCGACGTCGATCGATTCAGGAATCGACTCCGCCGGGCATGACACCTGCACCGTGTGGGTAACGATGTTGACCGCGCCGCCGCGCTTTACGCCGGGCGACTGGTCGGAATTGAGCACATGCACCGCGACGTTGACGCGGATCGTGGCGCCTTCCGAGACGCGCAGGAAATCCACGTGCATCGGCTGATCCTTGACCGGATCGAGCTGGAAGTCGCGCGGGATGACGCGATGCTGGGCGCCGTCCACTTCGACATGGAAAAGCGTGGTGAGGAAGCGGCCGGCGTAGATACGCTTGCGCAGTTCGGCATGGTCGATTTGGACCATCAGCGGGGGCTTGTTTTCACCGTAAATCACGCCCGGCACAGTGCCGGACCGACGTGCTGCCCGAGCGGCCCCCTTGCCGCCTTTCGGACGCACCGTCGCTTTCAACTCTTGGACGGACGCCATGTTTCAATCCTCGATCTAAGCCAATGGAAAAAGGCGGCTTTTTCGGCCGCCCACGAACGCGGCAAGCCTCCAGGGGTGCCGGGGGCCGCGTATCGCGCGGGGTTATAGCGGGGGGGGCCGGAAAGGGCAACTCAGCCGGCTTTCCCTCACCGGCGCGCTATTAACCCTCGTCCATCCCGATGCGCGGCCTGCCGCCATCGATCCGCAGCCGCAGGCGCCGGTACTTTACGAGATATCGCAGTCCGGCGAGCGCCGCGGCAAAGCCGGAAGCGGCGCCGACGCCGAGCGCCCACCGCGGGCCGAACGCATCCGCCACCCCGCCGACGATGGGCGCGCCGATCAGCGTGCCGCCCAGGGCAATGGCGATCAGGATCGCCAGCACACGCCCCCGCACAACGGGTTCGGTCGATAGTTGCACGAGGCTGTTGGTCGAGGTGGTGAAGGTCTGCACCGCTATGCCGACGACGATCAGCACGAGGCCGAATGTCCATGTATTGGGCATGATCGCGGACAGCGCAAGACCGACCCCGAAGACGGCAGCACTGGCGCACAACAGCCCCAGGTGAGGTTCTGCCCGCCGCGCGGCGAGTAGCGCGCCGGCAACCGAGCCGATCGCCATCGTCGACGTCAGCATTCCATATTCACCGGCGCCGGCGTGAAAGACGGTGGCCGACATGGTCGAGATGAAGATGGGGAAATTCAGCCCGAACGTGCCGATTAAGAACAACATGAGCAGCACGGCCTTCAAGTCGGGCCGATTCCAGACGTAGCGAAAGCCTTCGACGAGGCTGCCGCGCGTGCGCAGTGGCCTGATATTCGGATACAGTTCACTTATGCGCAGCAGGGCGAGCGAGCCGAGCACGGCGGCGAACGACGCGGCGTTGATCAGGAACACCCAGCCGGTGCCGACGCCCGCAATGAGGATACCGGCGACGGCGGGGCCGATCAGCTGCGCGGCGTTGAACGACGTGGAGTTCAATGCCACGGCATTCGACAGATCGGCTTCGACGACCAACTCCGAGACGAAGGTCTGGCGCGCGGGCACATCGAACGCTGCGACGCAACCCAGCAAAAACGCAAACACGTAGACATGCCACAACTGCACCAGACGGGTGACGATGAGCACTCCCAATCCGAACGCCAGCATGCCCATCGCCGCCTGTGTCGCGATGAGGAGCTTGCGCCGGTCGAAATGATCGGCGGCAAAACCGGTCCAGGGCAGCAGCAGAACCAGCGGACCGAACTGTAGCGCCATCACAATGCCGACCGCGGTGGCATTGTTGTGGGTGAGCTGCGTCAGCACCAGCCAGTCCTGCGCCGTGCGCTGCATCCAGGTGCCAATGTTGGACACGATCGCGCCGCCGGCCCAGACCCGGTAGTTGAAGCCGTTCAGCGAGCGGAATGTTCCGTGCATCGGACCGCTCACAAATCCGCAGAAAAGTCGCCCCGCGGAGAATTGAGCTCGGGCGAATTGCCGCCGTTGAAGCGGCCGAACAGGTAGGCCGACAGCAGGCTCATGAAGATGACACCCAAGCCGAAACCGGCAGCCTGATCCGTGGCGCGCAGATCGAAATTTCCGACCCGCAGCAGGAGAACGTAGCCAACGGCGAGGTTGAAGAGCCCCCACAGCACGTTCACGATCGACGAGGAGAACCCCTCGCCGCGCGGGGTGGCAAACGGACTTTGAAAGGGACGCCCCATCACGCCGCTGACGAAATGCGGCACCGCATTGGTGAGAAAAGCGCCGCCGGAAAAGTAGGATAGATAGTGACCCCATTCCATGGCTACGAACTCCTTGTCTTGATGAGATCGACGATCTCTTGCGCCGTGCCGGTTTCGCCCAGCTTCGGGAATATCCGGGTGACACTGTTGATGTGAGTATCGGGATTCAGGTCGGTCATGGCGTCGATGGCCAGCGTGACGTTGAAGCCGTGCTCGTAGGCCTGACGCGCGGTGGACTCGACGCCGCTGCTGGTGGAAATGCCGCTGATCACGACCTGCGTGACGCCGAGCTTCTTCAGATAGGCGTCGAGGTCCGTGTTCATGAACGCGCCCCAGGTCCGCTTGGTCACGACATGATCGTCCGGCTGCCGGTTGAGCTCGGCGACGAACTCGGTCCAATCGGCCGGAAGCGGGCCAAGCCTGCGCGCCTGCTCGGTCCGGCCGGGAGCGACGCCGTCGACGTTGACGAGAACCACCGGCAAGCCACGGCTGCGGAAGGCCGCGGCCAACGCGGCGGCCCGTTTCACGACCTCGCCGGCCGGATGCACAGTCGGATAACCGACGATGCCTTTTTGCAGGTCGACGACGATGAGCGCGGTCTTTTGGTCGAGGGTGGTCAACGGCATGGTGCTGTCCCAGTGATGTGAATGCGGCTGGTCGCGCTCCCCGCAGCGCGCGCGAGACGCCGGAAGCCGAATCGAATCAGGTATCGACGAGGCGCTTGAGCAGGGCGACGCCGATGGCGAGTTGCTCCTGCTCGGCGGGCGTCAGATTTGTCCGGATGGCCCGGAACAGCCAATCCTCGCGCGCGGCCTGTCCGGCTTTGATCAGCCGCAAGCAGGTCTCGGTCAGCGATAGAATCGTCTGCCGTCCGTCGGCCGGATCGGGCGCGCCGCGCAAGAAACCGGCCGTCTCCAGGACGGCGACGGTGGCGCCCATCGACTGCGGGCGTACGCCCTCCGCCTTCGCCAGCGTTGTCACGGTCGCCGGACCGTCGAGATACAAGTGCCGCACGACCGCGAGCTGCGATCCCGTGAACTGGTCCGCATTCGCCTGGTCGCGGAGCCGCCGTTTCAGTCGGCCGAACAGAAGGCGAAGTTCCGTCGCCAACGCGGCGGCTGTATCGGGCTCTTCCTTCGTTTTCTTCGGCATGGCCATCCATAGCAGATAAGAAGGTGAACTACAAAGCTTACCTTCTCATCCGGGTGCATGGCTGCGATGCGAGACTGTCCGCCTCGCACCGGAGGGAAACGAGAACTATGAGAAATTCGACCTTTAGGCCGGGACGGGCGCGACTATTGCGCCCCCAGCTTGCCTTCCAGCGCCTCGATCCGGACCTTGAGCGCCTCGTTTTCCTCGCGGGCCAGGCGGGCCATTTCCTTAACCGCCTCGAATTCCTCGCGCTGGACCACGTCGAGGTCGCGCAGGATACGCTCGGCCTGCGCCCGGAATAGCGTGTCGAATTCGCGGCGCACCCCGGACGCGACACCGGCGGCGTCGTTCATCAGGCGGGCCATCTCGTCGAAAATCCGGTTGCTGGTCTGGGTCATGGCTCTCTCCAATAAGTGCGCTTTTTATCATGAGCGCATGATCTTGTCCGAAAACCGGCGCCCACTTTTCGGGATCATGCGCGAACAATGGCGATCAGGTCATCCCGCTGCAAGACCCGGCGTGCTAGTTGTGCGACGGCGACGCTGAACCGGATTCTCTCATGCCCTTGTTCGTCATTCCCTTTCCCGCCTTCGATCCGGTGCTGGTGCATCTCGGTCCCTTCGCCATCCGCTGGTATGCGCTTGCATATATCGCGGGCATCCTGCTCGGCTGGGCCTATGCCCGCATGCTGGTGCGCTCCGAGCGGCTGTGGGGCGGACAAGCCCCCCTGAGCGTCGCCGACTTCGACGACTTCGTGCTGTGGGTGACGCTCGGCATCATCCTCGGCGGCCGTCTCGGCTATGTGCTGTTCTACAATTTCAGCCACTTCGCCGCGCACCCGGTCGAAATCGTGCAGCTTTGGAACGGCGGCATGTCGTTCCACGGCGGCTTCATCGGCTGCGTGGTGGCGGTGATCTTGTTTGCGCGCAAACAGGGACTGCCGATTTTGTCGCTCGGCGACATTACCTGCGCGGTCGGCACCATCGGGGTGTTTCTCGGCCGCCTCGCCAATTTCATCAACGGCGAATTATGGGGCCGCGCCGCCGATGTCCCTTGGGCCATGGTCTTTCCCAATGGCGGACCGGTGCCACGCCACCCGAGTCAGCTCTACGAAGCGGGTCTGGAAGGACTGCTGCTGTTCGCAATCCTCGCGTTATTGATGCGCGCCGGCGCCCTGAAGCGGCCGGGGCTCATCCTCGGCAGCTTTGCGGTCCTCTATTCCATCGCGCGCACGATTTCGGAATTCTTTCGCGAGCCCGACGCCCAGCTCGGCTTCCTGTGGGGCGGCGCCACGATGGGGCAGTTGCTGTCGATACCGCTGTTTCTGGCGGGCGTCGGCTTTATCGTCTACGCGCTGAAGCATCCGATAAAACGGAATACCTGATGGACGAAATGGCGCCGCTGGAATTGGAAATCCGCCGGCGCATCGCGGCGGCGGGACCGATGCCGGTTGGCGAATACATGGCGCTGTGCCTTGGCGACCCGGATTACGGCTACTACACGACCCGCGATCCGCTCGGCGTCCGCGGCGATTTCATCACCGCGCCGGAAATCAGCCAGATGTTCGGCGAGTTGATCGGCCTGTGGATGGCCACGGTCTGGAAGCAGATGGGCGCGCCGGAAAACATCCGCGTCATCGAGCTTGGCCCCGGCCGCGGCACCTTGATGAAGGATGCGATCCGCGCCGTGGAAGTTATGCCGGCCTTTCGCGACGCCTTGGTCATCGATCTGGTCGAGATCAGTCCGGCATTGCGCGCGGCACAGGAGCGTTCGCTCGAAGGCCTGCCGATGGCCGTGCTGTGGCACGACAGACTCGCCGATGTGCCGAAGGGACCGGCGATCGTCATCGCCAATGAGTTTTTTGACGCGCTACCGGTGCATCAGGTCGTCAAGAGCGCGCGCGGCTGGCACGAGCGCCAGGTCGAAATCGACGCCGCGGGCAAGTTGGCTTTCACGGTGGCGCCCGATCCGATCGTGCATTTCGACATGCTGCTGCCGGCCGACGTGCGCGGGGCTGAGAAAGGCGCCATCTTCGAATGGCGGGGCAACGGCGAAGCCATGGCGCTGGGCCGGCGGCTATTCGGCCAAGGCGGTGCCGCGCTCGTGATCGATTACGGCCACACCGAAACCGCGGTCGGCGAAACCTTGCAGGCGGTCGGCCATCACGCTTACGCCGATCCGCTGACCACGCCCGGCGAGATCGATCTCACCGCGCATGTCGACTTTCAGGCGCTGGCACGCGCCGTCGAAGCGATGGGCGTGAAAGGCTATGGGCCGATCGATCAGGCGACGTTCTTGCGCCGGCTCGGCATCGAGACGCGCGCCGCCGCGCTCAAAAACAAGGCGGTCGCGCGTGCCGCCGTCGCCGAGATCGACTTGGCGCTGTCCCGCCTGATCGGACAAAGCCGCACCGGCATGGGCGAGTTGTTCAAGGTCGCAAGCTTCGCGCACGCTTCCGTCGGCGTGCCGCCCGGATTTGTGCGTTAGGCGATAGCGATCAGGGGCAGCTATGGCGCCGGCCATCATTGCCGAGATAGGTCATGCTGCCGGGATCGTAGCTGCGGTAACGCTGCGCGCAGTAACTCACGCCGCGCTGGCGCTGCGCCTCGGTCGCAATCACGGCACCGAGAAACAGGCCGCCGATGAGGCCCGCTGCCGCCGCGCCGCCATTACCACCACCGCCGCCGCCGCGGTGATAATGGCCGCCGCGACCGCCCCGCCGGTGCTGAACTTGGAGCAAAAGCGACGAAATCCCCCCCAGCCTGAAGCGTCAAGTCCTTGGATGCAGCCAAGGGCGCGGCCACTGCCGGCACGGCCATCAGACAGGCCGTCAAAACGGCGACGCTTGCGGATAATGGCTTACGCATGGCTATCTCCTTTAAAGCCGCGCATGGCTGCACAGCAGGTTTTATTTGCAACTACGACCGTTTGAATTCATTGATCTAGGTCATACCGGTCCGGGCGACACAGATGCTGCAAGCCGTCTCGCTATCCCCAGTTCGGCAATATGCGCCATGCGTTTTTTACGCGCACCGGTGGTGTGTCGGAGGGCGTCTATACGTCGCTCAACGGCGGCGTCGGCTCCAACGATGCGCCGGACAAGGTTGCCGAGAACCGCGCCCGCATGGCGGTTACGCTCGGTGTGGCGCCGGATCGTTTGCTGACGCCGTATCAGATTCATTCGCCGGATGTGGCCGTCGCCGACGCCCCGTGGACGCCGGAGGCGCGGCCCCGCGCAGACGCGATCGTGACGCGCACCCGGCGGCTGGCGATCGGCGTCTCAACCGCCGACTGTGGGCCGCTGCTGTTTGCCGACGCTGAAAGCGGCGTCATCGGCGCGGCACATGCCGGATGGCGTGGCGCCTTCACCGGCGTAATCGAAGCAACGATTGAAGCGATGGAAAAACTCGGCGCCGACCGCAGCCGCATTGCCGCGGCGCTTGGCCCCACCATCAGCCAGCCGAATTACGAAGTTGGTCCTGAATTCGTTAAGCGCTTTTTGGAAGCAGATGCCGGCAACGATCGTTTCTTCACAGCGGCGGAACGCGGCGGCCACGCCATGTTCGATCTCAACGCCTATATCGGCGCACGCATTCAACAGGCCGGCATTGCGGAATTCGAGGATCTCGGTTTGTGCACGTATGCCGATCCGGAACGGTTCTATAGTTTCCGCCGCTCGACACATCTGAGCGAGCCGGATTACGGACGGCATATCAACGCCATCGCCCTCGCCGATTGACCGCACTACACCATTGCCGCTACGGTTTGCTCTCGGCCGAGGGGACGACGACAAAAATAGGCCGTTGGGGTGTCAATGCAGTTGGGTCACGGCCGTAGCGCATCGCGCGCCGCGGGTTTTCTCCGCTTACGATTGGCTCTTGTGCTGACTGCCGCCTGTGCGGCAGCGTTGGCTGGGTTGTATGCAGGACGGACCGTCAGGCCTCGCCACCGCACCGCGCGGCGCTACCGTCGCCTTCGAATCCATCGACGGTCCGCCGCCCGCGCAATTCCGCACGCTGGTGCAAAACCTCAACGACGAAGCGCAGGTCCGGCGCATGGCGGTGATCTCGCGCGAGGCGACGTCGGCCTATCGCGTGCGCGGCTATCTCGCCGCCAAGGTGGTGAAGGGCCAAACCACCATCGCCTGGGTCTGGGATGTGTTTGACGGCGACGAGCGCCGCGCCTTCCGCATCAATGGCGAGGAGACGGCCAAGATCCATCCTCGCGATGCCTGGACAGTCGCCGACGACGCCATGCTGCGCCGAATCGCGCGCAGCAGCATGGAGCAGCTTTCGGCGTTCCTGACCTCGCCCGACGTGGCGCCAGGTGCGCAACCGGTGGCGAGCGAGCCCGCTGCCGTCATCGGCATGCGCGACCCGTCGCCGGAAGCGGCTGGAATTTTCCGGATATTCCAGGCCAATGCCGATCCGCTGCCCACCGAGAATGCGGCTAATACGGCTCCCAGCAACCCCGAATATGTGCCTATACCGCGCCGCCGTCCGGCACCCGACGATGCCGTTTCGGCCCGGGAAACCCTGACTTTGGCGGCGTCACGGGTTCATTAACAGCCGGAAAAAGCTTCGGGAAAACGATTTCGAGCCATATTGCCGCGCCCTCCCCGCCTTGTTATGACCACGCCGCCGAGCGTCCTGAAAGCTCGTCAGTTGGCGTCAAAACGAGGATTTTGGAATGTCGAAAAACGGAGCGATTAAGCTCGTTGCCGGCAATTCCAACCCTGCCCTGGCCCTGCAAATCGCCGAATACCTCAAAAACCACGCTGACCAAGGCTGTCGTCAAGCGCTTTGCCGACATGGAAGTGTTCGTCGAGATTCAGGAGAACGTGCGCGGTGCCGACGTCTTCGTCGTGCAGTCGACCTCGTATCCGGCCAACGACCACCTGATGGAATTGCTGATCATCATGGATGCGCTGCGGCGCTCGTCGGCGCGGCGCATTACCGCGGTGATCCCCTATTTCGGCTACGCCCGGCAGGACCGCAAGCCGGGACCGCGCACGCCGATCTCGGCCAAGCTGGTTGCCAATCTAATCACGCGCGCCGGCGCCGACCGCGTCATGACGCTCGACCTGCATGCCGGACAGATCCAGGGCTTCTTCGATATCCCGACCGATAACCTCTACGCCTCGCCGCTGATGGTGCGCGACGTGCGCGAACGCTTTCAGCTCGACAACGTCATGGTGGTGTCGCCCGACGTCGGCGGCGTGACACGCGCGCGCGGCCTCGCCAAACGCATCAACGCGCCGCTCGCCATCATCGACAAGCGCCGCGAGCGCGCCGGTGAATCCGAAGTCATGAACGTGATCGGCGAGGTCACCGGTTTTACCTGCGTCCTGGTCGACGACATCGTGGACTCGGGCGGCACACTGGTGAACGCCGCCGACGCGCTGCTCGCGCAAGGCGCCAAGGAAGTCTACGCCTACATCAGCCACGGCGTACTGTCGGGCGGCGCGGTCGCACGCATCGCCAAATCGCGGCTGAAGGAATTGGTCATCACCGATTCAATCGAGCCGACCAAGGAAGTGCGCGCCGCCGGCAATATCCGCGTGCTGCAGATTGGCACGCTGATCGGCGAAGCGATCGGACGGACGGCGGCGGAAGAGTCGGTATCGAGTCTGTTCGACTGACTCAAATTTAGGCACCGCTTTTTGTTTGGGGTCGCGCGGCCGGACGCAAAACCGGTGCCCACTTTTGCTGGCCGCGCTCCGCCTACTTATCCCCATCTGATTCAAATTGACGCAGCATTGTCTGTGGAGATTCTGCTGGGCGCGGTTGCCACGGAGTCGCAAATCACTGCTCATTAGGGTTCGAAGATGCCTTTGGCGGGCTGAATCGAGAGGGATATAGTCAAGTCGCCTAGTGATTCGTTTGCGCCGTCAAGGTAGCCCGTATCCCCTGCGTCAAAATGTAGTTCGTGTTCAGTTCGGGTCGCTTCGTCCCGTACGCGTGCGGCGCCGTGCGTTTTTCGCTCAAACTTCGCAAAGCGGAGACGTCATGTCCCTGATCAGCTACGCGGATGAACCTCGCATCAACCCGCTTGACGTGGTGGAGCGCTTGGCGACCGGCAACGACTGGTCGTTCGAGCGATCCGGCGAGGACGAGATTACGATTCTCGTCACCGGCAAATGGACCGACTACCAGCTATCCTACACCTGGATGAACGACATCGAGGCGCTGCACCTGGCATGCGCCTTCGACCTCAAAGTTCCCGAACGGCGGCGCGCCGAGGTTCAGGCGCTGATTTCGCTGATCAACGAGCGGCTCTGGGTCGGCCATTTCGACCTGTGGACCAAAGAGGGCATCGTCATGTACCGCCACGCGCTGGTGCTGGCGGGCGGGACGGAAGCCTCCGGCAAGCAATGCGAGGCGCTGCTCGGCACCGCGCTCGACACCTGCGAGCGGTATTTCAGCGCCTACCAGTTCGTGGTCTGGGCCGGCAAGCCGGCGCGAGAGGCGCTCGACGCCGCCATGTTTGACACCTCGGGCGAGGCGTGAGCGTCAAGCCGCAACCGCTTAAACCGATTGCCAGCCTTCTTCTTGTCGGTGCCGGCAAGATGGGTTCGGCCATGCTCGACGGCTGGCTGGCGCGCGGGCTCAATCCGAAAAAAGTCGCGGTAATCGAACCGCAGCCGGCGAGGCCGGTGAAGGCGCTGACGCGGCGCGGCGTGACGCTCAATCCGAAGAAGGCGTCGCAAGCCGCCGCCGTTGTCATCGCGGTGAAGCCGCAGACCGCGCCCGGCGCGGTGCAACCGCTCGCGCCTTATGTCGGCAAATCGACGCTGGTGCTTTCGATCATGGCCGGCCGCACACTCGGCTTTCCTCGAAAAGTCGTTGCCGGCCGGAACGGCCATCGTGCGGGCCATGCCGAACACGCCGGCCGCGATCAGCCGCGGTATCACCGTTGCGGTCGCCAACGCCAAAGTTTCGGCGCGCCAGCGCAAACTGGCGAGCGACCTGCTCGCCGCCATCGGCAAGGTCGAGTGGGTGAGCGACGAAGGCCTGATCGACGCCGTCACCGCGCTGTCCGGCTCTGGTCCGGCTTACGTTTTCCTGCTGGCCGAGGCGATGACCAAGGCCGGCATTGCCGCCGGTCTGCCGCCCGATCTCGCCGCCCATCTGGCGCGCGAAACCGTCGCCGGCTCTGGTGAGCTGCTGCATCGCTCCGATCTCGACGCCGCGACGTTGCGGCAGAACGTCACCTCGCCCGGCGGCACCACTGCTGCCGCGCTCGAAGTGCTGATGGGACCGGGCGGCTTCGACGATCTGCTCACCCGGGCCATCGCTGCGGCGACAAAGCGTTCCCGCGAGCTGGCGGGCTAAGGCCCAAATCAAAAGTTCCCTGCCCTAGAACCGGCGCCATTGCGGGCCTAGATTAGGTCGAACGAACAATGGAGGCCGTCATGGTCCGCAAACCGAAGCGTCAGACCCCGAAACGCGCCGAAACTCCCCCTGTCCCGCCACGCGGCAGCGGCAATCGCGACAAGGCAATCGACGCGCTGATGGCGCTTCTGGCCGAGCATTCCTTCGAAGAGATCGGTCTGGCGGAAGTCGCCGGCCGCGCCGGTATCAAGCTTTCGGAATTGCGCTCCTCATTCGGTTCGACGCTGGCCGTCCTCGGCGCTCATATCAAGGACATCGACACTATTGTGCTGGACGGCGGCGACGCCGACATGGCCGAAGAGCCGCCGCGCGAGCGGCTGTTCGACGTGCTCATGCGCCGCATCGAAGCGCTGACCCCCTATAAGGAAGCGGTGCGCTCGATCATGCGTTCGGCGCGCCGCAATCCGGGCCTCGCGCTGGCGCTCAACGCCACGGCGGTGCGCTCGCAGAAATGGATGCTGGAGGCTGCCGGCGTCGGCGCCTCGGGCCCGCGCGGCGCGCTGCGCGCACAAGGCGCGGCGCTGATGTTCGGCCGTGTCCTGACGGTTTGGCTCGACGACGACGAGGAAAGCCCTCGACCGCACCATGGCCGCGCTTGATCGCGGTCTCGCCAGCGGCGCGCGCTGGGCCGGATTCCTCGACGACCTTTGCGCGTTGCCGAAATGCGTGCTGCGCGGCGCGCGCCGGCGCCGCCGTCCGGCAGACGAAGGCGTGGCCGAAGCCGACGCAGCTTAAATTCTGTTTGAGTTAGACCGGCACCCGCACCGTCGCCCGCAAACCGCCGAGCGGACTGTCGCCGAGCGTGATGTCGCCGCCGTGCGATCGCGCGATGTCGCGCGCGATGGCCAATCCCAATCCGGTGCCGCCCTCGTCCTGATTGCGCGCATCGTCGAGCCGCAGGAACGGCTTGAACACGTCCTCGCGCAATTCCGCCGGAATGCCCGGGCCGTCGTCGTCGACGGATACGGTCAGATAGCGGTGGTCGCGGTGTCCGGTGATTGAAATGGCCTTTGCATAGCGCGCCGCGTTCGACACCAGATTGCCGAGGCAGCGCTTGAAGGCCGCAGGTCGTACCGTGACGATGGGCGTGCCGTGGAACGCCACTATCGTCCTGTGGCCATTGCGTTCGGCGTCGAGCTTGAGCTCTTCAAGGAACGCAGCCATGTCGGTCGGCGCCGAGGCTTCGCCGAGATCGCCGCGCGCGAAGGCGAGATAAGCCTCCAGCATCCGCGCCATCTCGTCGACGTCCTTTTTCATCGCTTCGACTTCAGGCGTCTTCTTCTTGATGAGTGCCAGTTCGAGCTTGAAGCGCGTCAGCACCGTGCGCAGGTCGTGCGACACGCCGGCCAGCATCGTGGTGCGCTGTTCGATGGCGCGTTCGACGCGCGTCTTCATCTCGATGAAAGCCTGCGCCGCGCGCCGCACCTCGCGCGCGCCGCGCGGGCGGTAGTTCGGCACTTCGCGGCCCTTGCCGAAGCTTTCGGCGGCATCGGCCAGTTTCAGGATCGGCTTGATCTGGTTGCGCAGGAAGATGATGGCGACGGTGATCAGCACCAGCGAGGTGCCGACCATCCACAGCAGGAAGATTTCCGAATTCGAGGCGTAGGCCGCGCTTCGCCGCGCGAACACGCGCATGACGGTGTTGTCGAGTTGGACGCGGATTTCGACTAGCGCCGATTTGCCGACGGTATCGATCCAAAAAGGCCTTCCGATCTGCTTGCGCATTTCTTCCGATAGCGCCTGATCCAGCAGCGAAAAGAACGGCTTCGGCCCCGGCGGCGGCATCTCGGTGATCGGCAAGAAATCCACCACCAGGCCGAGCCGCTCCTGGGCGATGCGTCGGACCTGGGCCAACTCGGCGTCTTGCGGGTAGCCGCGATAGATGTCGATCAGCGCGCCGATGTCCTGCACCACGCCGGCCGACAGCCGCTGCGTGACGCCGTTCCAGTGCCGCTCCATGAATACGAAAGCGATCACCGATTGCAGGATCACCATCGGGAGAATGATGATCAGCAGCGCGCGCGCGTAGAGGCCCTTCGGCATTACGCTGTTGAGCAGACGGCTCAGCCGCCGCCAGCCTTCGGGGATTTGTCCGAGCGCGGCATGAACACGGCGCACCGGCGGAATGGCGTCGTAGCGGCGCCAGAGATCTTCGGCGCGGACCAGCGCGTTGCGGATGCTCGCAATGCCGTTGTCGAGGCTGGTCATGTCGTCACCACCAGCCGGTAGCCGATGCCGCGCACCGTCTGCACGAACATCGGGTCGGCCGGATTGAGCTCGATCTTGCGGCGCAGGCGGTTGACCTGCACGTCGACGGCGCGCTCGCTGACGGTGCCGCCCGTTGCCGGCGAGCGCCAGCCGCGCCACGGTCTCGCCCGGCGTCGTCGACAGAATGCGCAGCATGTCGCGCTCGCGGTCGGTCAAACGAACGACGTCCTCGCCACGGCGCAACTCCCCGCGCGCCAGATGATAGACGAAGGGCCCGAAGCGCACCGATTCAACTGGCGGCGGCGGCACCGGCTGGGCGCGCTTGAGAATATTGGCGATGCGCAGCGACAATTCGCGCGGCTCGAAGGGTTTCGACAGATAATCATCGGCGCCGATTTCGAGGCCTTGGATACGGCTTTCGGCGGCGTCGCGCGCCGTCAGCATCAAGATCGGCACGTCGGAGGTGCCACGGATCGCCTTGGCCAGATCGAAGCCAGATTCGCCCGGCATCATCACGTCGAGGATCAACAGGTCGAAGCTCAAGCCCACCAGCTTGGCGCGGGCGTCGGCGGCATCCTCGGCGGTGCTGACACGATAGCCTTCGCCGGCGAGAAAACGCGACAGCAGATCGCGAATGCGGCGGTCGTCATCGACCACCAGCAGATGCGGCGCGTCGTCCGGGAGCGTGGCTTGCACGCGGGTCATCTAGCTTCGCGGCTTGGTGGCACGGTCGGCGCGCGCGATCAGCCGCAGCACGCCCTCGCGATTGTCGGCATCGATCATCGCCGTCAGAAAACGCCGCGCAGCATCATGCGCACCGGGCCCGAGTTCGGCGAATGCGCGCTCGATGCGCGCGGTCTGCAAGCCGGCAAGCTTGAGCGCCAGCGCCTCGCCTTTGGGGGTGACATAGAGCAGCCGCTGGCCGGCGATCCTGCGCGCCTTCCTTCTGCACCACAAAGCCGTCGTCGACCATTTGCTTGAGCACGCGGCCGAGAGATTGCTTGGTGATGTTGAGAATTTCCAGGAGGTCGGCGACCTTCATGCCGGGATTGCGGTTGACGAAATGCAGCACGCGGTGATGGGCGCGGCCGAAGGCAAGCTTGCTGAGCACTTCGTCCGGATCGCCGACGAAATCGCGATAGGCAAAAAACAGCAGCTCGATAATGTCCCAAGTCGGATCGGCAGTGCCGGCCGTCGACCCGCCGGCCGGGCGATCACCCGGGCTGGCATTCGCGGCCGGCGTTTTTGCGCTCACATTTATGTCAGCCATGTTGACATATTTTGATTTTATGTTACAAAAAGGCCGTTACGGGCGAAATGATCGTACGCGAAAGCCCGGTCTTGGGTTCCAAAGGGCGTTCTGACAGGGCCTTCGCCGCACTGGCGCCTGTCATACCGGGTGTCGCCCTACGACGCAAAGTATTGGAATAGGCGCGGAAAATGCGCCATCAAGGCGGCAAAAGGAACGGCTGAAGGCCGGGGCTCGGGAACGTAAGGAGACGAAAATGGCTGCACAATCTTATGACCGGCTCGACGGGGTGATCTGGTACGACGGCAAGCTGGTGCCCTGGGCCGACGCCAATCTGCACGTGCTCAGCCATGGCCTGCATTATGCGAGCGCCGTGTTCGAGGGCGAGCGCGCCTATGGCGGCAACATCTTCAAGTCGACCGCGCATTCCGAACGGCTGAAACGGTCGGCCAATATCCTCGACTTCGAAATCCCCTTCTCGGTCGCCGAGATCGACGCCGCCAAGAAGCTGGTCGTCGACAGGAACGGCAAGAAGGAAGCCTATGTCCGACCCATCGCCTGGCGCGGTTCGGAGATGATGGGCGTGTCGGCGCAGAACAATAAAATCCACCTCGCCATCGCGAGTTGGGAATGGCCGAGCTATTTCGATCCCGAGCAGCGGCTCAAGGGCATCCGTCTCGATCTCGCCGACTATCGCCGGCCCGATCCCAAGACCGCGCCGTGCCGCGCCAAGGCCGCCGGCCTTTACATGATCTGCACCATCTCCAAGCATGCGGCCGAGCGCAAAGGCTACGCCGACGCCATGATGCTGGATTGGGAAGGCCGCGTCGCCGAATGCACCGGCGCCAATATCTTCTTCGTCAAGGACGGCAAAATCCACACGCCGCTGGCCGACTGCTTCCTCGACGGCCTTACCCGTCAGACCGTGATCGGCCTGGCGCGCAAGCGCGGGCTGGAGGTGATCGAGCGCCGCATTCTCCCCGACGAGCTCCAAGAGATGTCGGAATGCTTCATCACCGGCTCTGCCGCGGAAGTCACCGCGGTGGCGGAGATCGCCCACTGGAATTTCAATCCGGGCGGCATCACCAAGACACTGATGGAAGGACTATACCGCGGAAGTGAACGCGCTCGCCAAGGCCGCGGCGGCCTGAGTATGTGTCGTCACCGGGCTTGTCTCGGTGACCTCGCTTAGGAAAGCAGTGCGTCCCTAAGCGAGATGGCGGGGACAAGCCTGGCCATGACAAAGAGTCATGCCGTTTTCTCTTCCGGCCGCAGCAACGTCACGTAGTGCACGCGGTTGAGCGCGGCGAAACGGTCCATGCGCTCGTCAAGCACGCGGTGTTTGCTTTGCGATGCATGGCGCAGCAGCAACTCGCCGTCTTTTCCGAAAGCTATAAAGCCGACGTGGAAGTAATCGAGATTCTTGCGGGCGGTGACGAAACCGACGATATCGCCGGCGGCAAGTTCACCCTTGCTCGCCAGCATGACGTCCCGCGGGATCACCGTCATCGGAAATCGGCGTCGGCCGAGCCCGCGTTCCGCACTCACCGTCTTTTGCAAATCGACCGAACCATCGAGCTTGACCCAGCGGCAGGTTTTGTTCTCGACGTTGTGCTGACCCCACTCGAAGAAATAATGATTGCGCTCGCGCCAGGCCACGACGCCGTTGTGATAGCGGATGACGCGTAAGATCTGTTCGAATTCGTCGAGATTGCTCGATTTGGCGGCGGCCAGCACAGTTTCGCAGAAGGTGACGCAGTCGAAACCGTCGTCGCGCGCCACGAATTTTTCCGGCCGGTGCGGTCCGCCGATAAGCGTGTAGCCGCGATAGCGCGCGCCGCGCAGCGCGCCTGCGATGAAGTCGATGCGCTGCGCCACCGTCGGCAGCGTTTTGGCGCTGTCGATCAAGGCCGCGATCCGCGCCTCGCTGGATTGGACGGGACGGACACCGGCAGCCAAAGCGGCGCCGCCTGCGAGCATTTGCAGAATGTGGCGGCGGCTCAGGCTCGAATCGAACGGCATGGCGCTATTTTGCTGCCTAATCGCGGATGACCACCAGCCGGTCGGTGCCGGATTCCGCGGCCCAGACTTCGCCCGGCCGACCCAGCAACTGGCGCACCGACGAATTGCGGCGGTTGCTCGGAAAACTCTCAAATTTCTCGGTGACGGGGTCGAAGCGTACGATGGCGTTGCTGTTCCAGTCGGTCAGCCAGACTTTGTCCTTGTCGTCGACATAAACGGCGTAGCAGCCGGACGACGCTTTCGGCAGGCTCCAGACCTTCCACGTCTTGCCGTTCGGGTCGTAGCGGCCGACCTCGCCCGTGGTCCAGAAGCTGACCCACAGCAGTCCTTTGGAATCCGACCAGATGCGGCGCGGCCCGACGCCCGCTTTCGGCGGCGGTACGACAGCTACGTCCCCGCTCACGGTATCGATCTTGGCAATATGATCGCCGGCGAGCGAGGCGTACCAGACGTCGCCGTTCGGCGTCGTCGTGATGCCGTAAGGTCCGACGCCCTTCGGCGCCTTCCAGGCTTCGACCTTGCCGGTCGCCGGATCGACCCGGCCGTAGACGCCGTTCTGGCCGGTGAACCAGAGAATGCCTTTGCGGTCGAAGGTTGCCGTGTTGAGATTGGCGTCGGGAAATTCCTTCGGCAGCGGAAACAGCTTCACCGCCTTGGTCGCCGGATCGAAACGCGCGATGGCGTTCTGTCCGCCTTCGGTGATCCAGGCGGCGCGGTCGGGACCGACAATAACGCCATGCGGGGCTGCGCCCTCGCCGAGCGAAATCTGCTCCACCTTGCGCGTTTTCGGATCGAGCACGCCGAGCGCGCCCTGACTCTGCGCTGTGTACCAGACCTTGCCGTCCGACGCCGGCGCCTACATCGTGCGGATGCGCGCCGCGCGGCACTTCGTAATAGGTGACGTCGCCGGCGCTCGCCGGATTGCTTGCAAGCGCGATGATCGCGGCCGCGACCACGACAGGAACCATGTTGCCCCTCCCAACCTTGCGCATGATCTTATCCGAAAACCGGTCCCCATCCCCGATCGGTGTCGAGGACATGCTTTTCGGGATCATGCGCTATTCCGCAGCACGGCGGCCGGGCGAAGCCCAGCGCTCGGCGGCCGCGTCATCGGCTTCCTTGGCCTCAACCCAGGCTTTCCCGTCAGCCTTCTCGACTTGTTTCCAAAACGGCGCACGGGTCTTGAGATAGTCCATCAGAAATTCCGCCGCCGCGAAGGCAGCCTGGCGATGCGACGAGGCGGTCACCACCATCATAATGTCTTCACCTGGCGCAATACGCCCGTGACGATGAATGACGGTGACGCCCGCGAGCGGCCAGCGCGCGATAGCTTCCGCAACGTGACGCTCGATCTCGGCCTCCGCCATGCCCGGATAATGCTCAAGCGTCAGCGCGGCGATCGGCTCGCCAGCTTCGTCGCCACGGCAAATACCGGTGAACGTCACCACCGCGCCGATATCGGTGCGTCCGCGCGTAAGGCTCTTGGCCTCTGCGGCGGCGTCGAACGGCCCGCTTTGAATGCGGACGATGGATTGAGCGGTCATGGCGCCAATGTAGCCTGCCGGCGCAGGCGGCGCTATCCGCCGGTCATCGGCGGGAAAAACGCGATCTCTTTGGCGGTCCCGATCACGGCCTGCGGCTGCACATGGGTGCGGTCGATGGCCGCCCGAATCACCTTCGGATTGGCGAAGGCATGGGCATATTCCTCGCCGCGCGAGGCCAGCCACACCACTAGCTCGCCGACCGTGGAAACTCCCGCGGGAACCTCGATGTCTTCTTCAGGTTTGCCGACGCGCTCGCGCACCCAGGCGAAATAGCGCAACGTGATGGTCATTCGTCGATCATATAACGCAGGCTGGCGCGCAGATAGTCCCAGCCGGTGTAGAGCGTCACGATCGCCGACAGCCACAGCAGGCCGATGCCGATTTGAATGGTTTGCGGAAATACTTTCTCGCCGGCTTCGCCGGCGATTAAGAATCCGATGGCGACCAGTTGCCCGGTGGTCTTCCACTTGGCGAGGCGCGTCACCGGAATGCCGACGCGTAAGCCCGCGAGGAATTCGCGCAGGCCTGACACCAGGATTTCGCGGCAGAGGATGATAACGGCGGCCAGCAGCGTCCAGCCGCGGATGGTTTCGTCCGCCGCCAGCATCAACAGGCAGGACGCCACCAGAAGCTTGTCGGCAATCGGGTCGAGCATGAGGCCGAGCGAGGACTGCTGGCCCCACATGCGGGCGAGGTAGCCGTCTAGAATGTCTGTAACGCCGGCAATGATGAACATCGCCAGCGCGACCCAGCGCAGCCACAGGGCGCCGTCGAAAATGCTCTGCCAATACAACAGCCCGACCACCACCGGTACGGCGGCGATGCGCGCGTAGGTCAAAAGGTTCGGCAGCGCGAGCGTATGCGCCGGCAAACGCCCAGGGTTGTCGGCTTTCATGACGGTCAAGGAACACCCGTGGTGCGGTCAGGTCAACGCCCTACCCGCGCCGTATCCCCGATTACTCGATGGGCGGTTTGGGCAGCCGGCTCTTGCCCGGTTCCATGACAAAGATCTGATCAAGCGAATACCACTCGCCTTGCACGCCGGGCGCGGGTGCCGGCCCATCGTGGCAGACATAATCGCCGATCAAGGCGCGGGTCACGCCGAACTGCGCGTCAGTCTCAAGCTTGTCATCGTCATTGACGTAGATTTGCGAAATCAGCGTCTTGAAGCCTTCCTTGAACATCAGGAAGTGCAGATGTGCCGGCCGGAAGTTGTGCCGCTTGCCGGCGCGCAACAGGTCGCCGACCGGGCCCTCGATCGGGATCGGATAGCCGGCGGGCTTGACGCTGCGAAATCCGAAATGGCCTTGAGCGTCGGTCATGAACTGCCGCGCAAATTCATGTCGGCCTGCTTGGGATCCTGCTGCTCGTAGAAACCTTCCGGCGAGGAATGCCAGATATCGACTTCCGCGCCGGCGATCGGATTGCCCTTCGTATCCTTGACCCAGCAATTGACGAACAGCGCCGGACCGGGCGTCGGCGACCGAACGATCGACGCGCCGTTCTCGGTGCGCGGCGAGTTCATCCGCCAGAACGGACCGAGCAGATTGGCCGTGGTCTCGGTCTGTCCGTTATTGCCGTTGTTGAGCAGGCAGACCAACGCCGAAAATCCGAGCGAACCGGCCATCAGCACCACCTCGTTATGGGTGGCGGTGCTCATCTGCCCCATTCTGGCGATGATCTGCATGCCGGTCTGGAATTCCTCTTCGGTCAGATGAATGTCGCGCGCAAAGGCATGCAGGTGCTTGACCAGCGAGGCGACGATCTCGCGTAAGCGCGCGTCCTCGATATTCTTATAGGCATCCACCACGACCGGCGTAACGTCTTCCTGGCGCTGGATGATCATTGCAGCGTTCCTGATTGAGGGCGCTATTGCGCCGCCTTTTCGTGGAAGAAGTCATATATCTTTCGCGCTGTCTCCGCATTAATTCCGGACACATTGGCGAGGTCGGATAGGGACGCGCGCTCGATGGCTTTCACAGTGCCAAAATGATGGAGCAACGCGCGCTTTCGCGTCGCCCCGATGCCGGGGATTTCCTGCAATCCGGCCTCGCGGATATCATTTTTGCGTCGCGCCCTGTGCGAGCCGATGGCGAAGCGATGCGCCTCGTCCCGCATACGCTCGACGAAATACAGCAGCGGATCGCGCGGCGGCAATTTGAATGAGGTGCGCCCGGGCATGAAGAAGGTCTCACGGCCCGCATCGCGATCCGGCCCTTTGGCGATCGACACGACCGGGAGATAGTGCAGACCGAGTTCAGCCAACACTTCCGTCGCCACCGTGAGCTGACCCTGCCCGCCGTCGATCAGGATCAAATCGGGCCAGGTTGCGTCGTCGCTGTCGAAGTCGATCACATCCGCGATTTCCGTCGGCGGCGTCGTCTCCTCGCTTGCAGCAAACTCTTCCCTCCCCCCTTGCGGCGGAGATGAAGTAAGAGAACTCGACTCGCCATTCAGCACTTGAGCCTGGTCGCGCGGCTCTTCCTTGAGCAACCGCTTGAAGCGCCGCTGCAAGACTTCGCGCAACATGCCGTAGTCGTCGCCCGGCGTGAGCTGCGTCGAGCGGATGTTGAACTTCCGGTACTGGTTTTTGCGGAAGCCTTCCGGTCCCGCCACGATCATGGCGCCGACTGCGTTGGTCCCGGAGATGTGGCTGTTGTCGTAGACCTCGATGCGGCGCGGCTCGCGCGGCAGACCGAACGTCTCGGTCAGCGCCTTGAGCAGATGCTGCTGCGATGAGGTGTCGGCGAGTTTGCGCGCCAGCGCCTCGCGCGCGTTGGCCAGCGCGTGCATCACCAGTTCTTTGCGCTCGCCGCGCTGCGGCACGCCGATCTCGACCTTGCGGCCGACCTTGGTGCAGAGCGCCTCGGCCAGTAGCTCGCGTTCCTCGAAGTCGTGCGAGGTCAGAATCAGCCGCGGCGGCGGCTTGTCATCGTAGAACTGCGCCATGAAGGCGCTGAGCACTTCGCCCGCGCCCAGCGTGCGATCGGCTTTCGGGAAATAGGCGCGGTTGCCCCAGTTCTGTCCGGTGCGGAAGAAGAATACCTCGATGCAAGTGTAACCGCCGGCCTGATGCACGGCGAAAACATCGGCCTCTTCCAGCGTTCGCGGATTGATGCCCTGATGCGAGGTGATCGCCGATAGCGCCGCCAAGCGGTCGCGATAGATCGCGGCACGTTCGAAATCGAGCGCGTTCGAGGCGGTGTCCATTTCCACCGCGAGTTCCTTGTGCACTGCCTGGCTGCGGCCGGAAAGAAACTCATTGGCTTCGCGCACCAGCTCGGAATAGCCGGCGAAATCGATCTCCTGTGTGCACGGCGCCGAGCAGCGTTTGATCTGGTAGAGCAGACACGGCCGCGTCCGTGCCTCGAAAAACGAGTCCGAACACGAGCGCAACAGAAACGCCCGCTGCAAAGCATTGATGGTGCGGTTGACCGCGCCGGCATTGGCGAACGGCCCGTAATAGTGACCCTTGCGCGTGCGCGCGCCGCGATGCTTGAGTATCTGCGGTGCCCAGTGATCCGACGTGATCATAATGTAGGGAAACGACTTGTCGTCACGCAGCAGCACGTTGAAACGCGGCCGCAGCCGTTTGATCAAGTTCGCCTCGAGCAACAGCGCTTCGGTTTCGGTCGCGGTCGAGACGAATTCCATCGTCACGGTCGCCGCGATCATGCGGGTAATGCGGCTATCGTGGCCGACCGGCCGCGTATAGGCCGTCACCCGCTTCTTGATGTTCTTCGCCTTGCCGACGTAGAGCACCTCGCCCTTGGCGTCGATCATGCGATAGACGCCGGGCGCCGACGGCGCGTGCTTGACGAAACGCGCGATCGCCGCGCGGCCGGCGGCCAGCGTGCCGGCCGGCTGCTCGTTGAGATCGAGTTCGGGTAGCGACGATTCTTCGTCCTCCTCGCGGAGTTCGCTGGCCGGATCGACGTCTTTGGGCGTGCCGTTCATGGGGGAAAGATAGTACGCGGCTGGCGATTTTGCTCGCTACTCGGCGAGATCGGTATCGGGGGTGTGCCAGGCCAGATGCTGCCCGCCATCGACCGCGATGGTGACGCCGGTCACGCTTTTGGCCTGCGCCAGATAGAGCACAGCCGCCGCGATATCCTCCGGCGATGGCCCCCGCTGCAGCGGCAGGCTCGCCGCCTGCGCGGCGAAATCTTCGCCCGATTGCCGCGGGCTCGGCAAAGTCGGACCCGGCGCCACGGCATTGACGCGCAGCTTCGGCGCCAGGCCTTGCGCCAGCGTGGTGGTCGCGTCGTGCAGCGCACTCTTGCTCAGCGTGTAGGAGAGAAAGCGCGGCGTCGGCTTGAGCACGCGCTGGTCGACGATGTTGACGACCGAAGCATCGACGCCGGTGGGTGCTTGCGCCGCAAAGGCCTGCGTCAGGAACAAAGGCGCCGCCAAGTTCACGGCCATCGCGCGCTCGAAGCGCGCGCGCTCCAGCGTTTCGATTTCGTCGGGCTCGAACTCCGACGCGCTGTTGATCAAAAGCGTCAGCGGCCCAAGCGACGCGGCGGCCGGAACCAGCTTGCCCACGTCGTCATGCGCGGCGAGATTGGCGAGCACCACCGCGGCGCGTCCGCCGGCGCTCATGATCTCCGCGGCAAGCATCTCGGCGTCGGCTCGTGAACGGTTGGCGTGCAGCACGACGGCATAGCCGGCGCGTGACAGCGCCAGCGCGATGGCGCGGCCGATGCGGCGGCCGCCGCCGGTGATCAGCGCGGCGCGCGGCGGAGTTAAAACATGACTGTCCGACATGACGTTTTGCGCTCAAGCCTAAGGTTATCCGAATTCCGAGTTCCGCCGCAGTGGCGCGCGGTTCGTCGGCGCCGCTGCAGTTATAGTAAATAGAACCTCATTCGACATGGTGAAACAATTCGCTGTAATACTTGAAGACTAACGGTTCCTTAGGGATAACGCTTGCTGATGCTTAGCAATTCATAACCGCTTAACTTAAAAGGCGCGATAAATCCTCCACGAAAAGGTCGAACTTTCGCCGATAGGCCGGCCCCTTCGCTCCATTTTGGCGAACGCAATTCGCGCCAAAACAGCGACCGCCAGCAAAGCGAAAGAAACGGCAAGTGACCCGCCCGATGCCTTCGGCGTCCTGCGGAAGTGAGTGGAGAGTTCAAATGAAAAAAGCAATCCTGGCGCTGACATTTGCGGCCGTTGCAGCCGCTTCCGGTTCGGCCCGCGCCGCCGACATTCAGCGCGGCCCCGCGCCGTATTACTCCGCGCCGGCCGTCGATAACCGAATCTACAACTGGGCCGGCGCCTATGCCGGCCTCAATCTCGGCTACGAGTGGGGCAAGATCACCAACGTCAACGTTTCGCCGAGCGGGCTTATTGGCGGCTTGCAGGGCGGCTATAACTGGCAGAACGGCCAGTTCGTGTTCGGCGGCGAAACCGATTTACAGATCACCGGCGCCGACGACACCTTCGCCCCCTACAAGTTCTCGAACCCGTGGTTTGGCACCTTGCGCGCCCGTGGCGGTTACGCCGTGCAGAACATGTTGTTCTACGCCACCGCAGGTCTCGCTTACGGCAATCTCAAGGGCGAAATCGCGGGCCTTTCCGAAGACAAAACACACGTCGGCTGGGCCGCCGGTCTGGGCATGGAAGTCGGCTTTACGCCGAATTGGTCGGCCAAGGTCGAATATCTCTATATGGACCTGAGCAACCGGGCCTATTCGATCACCGGCACGACCAATGGCTACGAAGCCAACATGATCCGGTTCGGCATCAACTACCACTTCTGAGCGACTGCGCCTCACGTGGCGTAGGAGGCCCCGGGCAGGTTGCCCGGGGCTTTTCGTTGCGCCGGTTCCAGATTCTATCCTAAAGTTCCAAGTATTCGTGCGATCTTGGAACTTCGATATGCTGATTAAATCAAGGCGATAAAGTGGCAATTCACGGTCATAATCAAGACGATACGTTTGATAACTTGATGTGTAGTGTGTCCTTTATACACTAGACGTTCTGTCGATTACGAATACTGTGCGGCCTCGTTCTTGGGGGCTTTCCCATCTCTTGGAGGTTTTACTAATGAAGCGCTTAGTTCTGGCGAGCATCGGTGCGCTCGCCGCAGTGACTGTGATGGGTTCGGCCAACGCGGCTGATATCTCCCGCCGCCAGGCCATGCCGGCCAAGGCTCCCGCTTATGTGCAGGCGTATAACTGGACCGGCGCTTATGTCGGTATCAACGGCGGCGGCGGCTTCGGTCGTTCCGACTTCTCGGCCCCGTTTACATCCGGCCGTTTCAACACGTCGGGCGCCGTCATCGGCGGCACCATCGGCTACAACTACCAGATGGGCCAGACCGTGTTCGGCCTCGAGGGCGACGGCGCCTGGAGCAACATCCGCGGCAGTTCGGCTTGCGGCCTCACCACCTGCGAAACCCGTAACAATTGGCTCGCCACCGCGCGCGGCCGCGTCGGTTACGCGTTCGATCGCTTCCTGCCCTACGTGACCGGCGGCGCCGCATTCGGCGACGTCAAGACCAGCGTCGCTGGCGTCGGTTCGTCGACCACCACCAAAGTCGGCTGGACCGTCGGCGCCGGCCTCGAGGCCGCGCTGGTTGGCCCGTGGACCGCGAAGGGTCGAATACCTCTACGCCGATCTCGGCCGTGGCGGTTCGGTCCTTGGCTCGGACGCGCGCTTCAACACCAACTTGGTGCGCGCCGGCTTCAACTACCGCTTCTAATCGAACGGTATTTAGAGACTGCAAGAAGCCCCGGGGCCTTACGGTCCGGGGCTTTTTTCATTTCCCGAACCGCGCGCGCCTCGACGGATACCGCCGGTGTGGCGATTGCGCCACTCCGCCGAACCGACCGTTGGCGGCCCCGGAACGTTTGCTGCGGGGCCGCGTTGTTTGGGCAATCGGGGGACGGCGCATTCGCGACCGTCCGGTTCCAAATCGGTAGTGAGGTGCGTCATGAAAAATCTTCTTCTTGCAGGCGTCGGTCTTGTCGCGCTCGGCATCGGCTCGGCTTCGGCCGCCGACATTCAGCGCCGCGAGGTCATGCCAGCCAAAGCGCCGGCCTATGTGCAGGCCTATAACTGGAGCGGCGCCTACATCGGTATCAACGGCGGCGGCGGCTGGGGCCGTTCGGATTTCTCCGCGCCGCTTTCGTCCGGCAGCTTCAACACCTCGGGTGCGCTGATCGGCGGCACCGTCGGTTACAATTGGCAGTTCAGCCCGTGGGTGCTCGGCCTCGAAGGCGACATCGGCTGGAGCAGCATCCGCGGCAGCGGCAATTGCGGCGGGTTGAGCTGCGACGTGCGCAACAACTGGCTCGCCACCGCGCGCGGCCGTGTCGGCTACGCCTGGGATCGCGTCCTGCCGTACGTGACCGGCGGCGCCGCCTTCGGCGACGTCAAGACATCGGTCGCGGGCTTCGGCGATTCCACAACCACAAAAACCGGCTGGACCGTCGGCGGCGGCCTCGAAATGGCGATCGCGGGTCCCTGGACCGCCAAGCTCGAATACCTCTACGTCGATCTCGGCCGCGGCGGCAGCATTGTCGGCTCCGACGCCGCCTACAAGACCAACATCGTGCGCGCCGGTCTCAACTACCGCTTCTAATTCGGCAGCACAGTCTCGTACGCAAAGCCCCGGAGTTCGCTCCGGGGCTTTTTTTCGTTCCGGACGCCTTTAGTTGAGCCCGATCTTGGTCTCGCCGAAAGCCGGCACTTGGGCGGCGAACTTGTCGTGCCAGGCCACCAGACGCGGATAATCCTTACGCCAGGTGCCGGCGAAACGCAGATCGCGATAACCGAGCAGGCAGGCCAGCGTGATCTGCCCGACATCGGGAAGCGGATCGAGTTTCGGCGGCGCGCTTTCCAGCACCATCATGCCGCGCGCGACCTTTTCGTTTTGGCGGTCGATCCAAAGCTGCACGTGCTTGTCGACAGGACGGTAGCGGTTTTCATAAACCAGCAGGATGCATGCATCGAGAATGCCGTCGCACAGCGCCTGCAGCCGCAACGCATCAAAGCGCGCCGGCGCCTCACGCGGAACGATGCGGCCACCGCCGGCGCGATAGTCGAGATATTCGAGGATCACACGCGAGTCGTAATAGGCAACGCCGTCTTCGGCGATCAGAACCGGAATTTTCCCGACTGGATTCTGCGCGCGCACGCTGTCGGCCGGATTGTCGAGATCGGTCTCGGTCACTTCGATCTCGGAAGCAAGGCCGAGCAGGCTCGCAGCGATGCGGACCTTGCGGCCGAAAGGCGAGGCTGGAGACGAGCGCAAAATCATCATGGGGAAAGCTTCGCCGCTGCAGGAGCGGGCTCAATAGCCCGCGACTGGAGAAATTCCAACTCAATTCACGCGCCGCCGCGGCGCGCGCCGTTACGGCTTTGCGCGCAAAGCTAGCCAGTAATGACCAGGTTCACAGCCTTCGGGCCTTTGCCTTTTTTATCGGGCTCGACGTCGAAACTGATCTTCTGTCCTTCGTTCAGGCTTTTCAGCCCGGCCTGCTCCACCGCGGTGATGTGGACGAACACGTCGCGTCCACCGTCGTCGGGTTTCACAAAGCCATAGCCGCGTTCGCCATTGAAGAACTTTACAACGCCTGTTTGCGCCATAGGGATGCTCCCTTTCCCCGTATGCTCCGCCACCGGCCCCACGCACGGCGGCTCGGCCGGACATTCACATTCGGGGAAAGCGTCGGCCCTCCCAGGCCTCAGTCACTCCGCCGGCCTCCAACAAACATCGAAGGCTGAACGTCACTGCCAATGCCGGAACTACACACCAACTAAGTTGCCGTGGAAAGAGCCAGGATGTCGCCGGGCACACGCGACGCCTAAATTCGATGGGCGCAATGGGAAATGTTTTCGGAAAAGATATACGCAACAAAATAATAAGCCGGGGCTGGGGCTAGCTCTCAGCCGCCAGCCAATCGAGGGTGAATTTGCCCTTGCCGTCGCGGCCGAGCAGACCTGCGAGCGCCGGCAGCAGGCCGGCCAGCTCCTTTTCCAGGGTCCAAGGCGGGTTAACGACGATCAAGCCGCTGCCGTTGAGCCGCGTCGGATCGCTGACCGGCGACACGATCAGCTCGGCGCGCAGGATCTTCGGGATACCCAGACGAGCCAGCCGCTTGGCCAGCGCATCCGGTTCGGCGCGGCCCTTAATCGGGTACCAGAGCGCATAGATGCCGGTGGCCCATTTCCGATACGCCGCCGCCATGTCGTGCGACAGGCGGTGAAAATCGCTGTCCTCTTCATAAGGCGGGTCGACCAGCACCAGGCCGCGGCGTTCCGGCGGCGGCACATAGGCCGACAGCGCGGTCCAGCCATCGATCTCCAGCGTCTTGATGCGGCTGTCACCGCGTAGATGTCCAGCGAGCGCGGTTGCCGCCTTCGGCTCCATCTCGCAGGCGATCAGCCGGTCCTGCGGCCGCAGCCAAGCGCGGATGATCGCCGGCGAGCCGGGATAAAGCCTGAGGCGGCCCGGCTCGTTGAGCGCGCCGACCACCTCCAGATAGGGCGACAGCAAACGCGGCGACCGGCGCGGCGAGCCTTGCCGCCAGCAGCCGCTCGATACCGTCATGCCATTCGCCGCTGCGGCTCGCTTCGTTGCCGGTCAAATCGTAAAGACCGGCGCCGGCATGGGTGTCGATGACGCGGAACGCCGCCTCTTTCCCGCGCAGATAATGCAGGATGCGGCCGAGCACGGCGTGTTTGAACACATCGGCAAAACTGCCGGCGTGAAAGGCGTGGCGATAATTCAACGGTTGGAAGCTCCGCTCTCAAGATAACGGCCGCTTATGCCACACCTTCAAGATTTTTGCGCATTCTTGCCGCATTCACCGTGGCATGCCGCGCAGTCCGAAATGCGTGCGCGGTTTCACCGCGCGCCGCGGCGGTGGCGGCGGCGGTTTGTGCAAGCGCCGCAGCGCCACGGTGGCGGAACTGACGTTCGTCGGCGCCGCATCCATTTTGCCGCGGCTCGCGACGCGCCGCACGCGTTTGATCGAATGCGCCAGAAGCCGCGTAGTGACGAAGGCCGCCGACAAAAGGCCCAGCATGTGCAAGCCCGGCGGCAATTGCAGCAAATGCGCCGAATTGCACAGATAGTTGGTGATGCCCGGTCCGCTGTCGTAGCAAAAAATCGACGCGCCGAACGATGGCCCGCCCAGATCGCGCGTGGTGACGGGCCACAGCACGATATAGCCGAGGCCGGCAAAACCATCCGGCAAAACCCGCATAATCCTTGATACGATTCATGGCCGCGTTCTCCCCGCGTATGATCGCGGGCGGCAGAATTGGCGCTAACCGTTACAAGAGTCTTGTGCGAATTCTCGACGCGCCGGGGTTATCCCCACGCCACGCGCGTCCATCGTTAGTGGCCACTTAACGCGATCGCAGACTCAAGGGCCGGATAAAATAATGATCAACTGCCGCGCACCGCCGGCATCGCAAGCTTGTCGCGTTTGCAGGCCCGCGCGTAATTTCGCCACAGTCGCGGAAGGAAAAATCCTTGCCGATACAGACACGAACCTCGCTGATGCGCTTGCTGTCGCACGCCACCGCAATCGATGCGCGCGACAAACCGGGATTGGCCTTCACGAAGGCGTCGGCGACGTCGTCGGCCGACACCGTGATCGGCTTGTCGAGTTCGAGATAATCGGCTGGGATTTTCACCACGGCGCGGGCTTTGCGCACGGTTTCGAAATAGGCGTGCGCGGTAAGGCCCGAACAGGTGCCGTGGCGATCCCATTCATGGAAAATCAGACGCGGGCTCGGCATCAGGTCGAGCATGCTGCCGACGATGTTGCGGTCGAGCCGCGGCGCCGGCACCTGGCAGAACGAGGGAAAGCCGCGCTCGTATTGCGGCCACAGCCCATGCACCACGAACGAAAAAGGCCGGCCGCCGCATTGCTGGTCGGGTGCGCGGTCCGGCGCCTGTTCCTGCGCTGCCGCGCAAAAGGACGGCGACCAGGACAGCGCCAGAACGTAAAAGTCGAATTTGCCGGGCTCGCTCTGCCGCCGGTCTGGCGCCTCTTGCGCGAAGGCAACGACGGCAAAAAGGAACAGGAAGCTGAGAGAAACGGCGGCCGTGCGGGCCGCCTCCGCAACGCGGTACCGAGCCATGGATGCCCCCAAAGAATTGGCCCGTTGAGAACAAACCGGAAATTGACCTAGCTCAACGGTTCCAGGGCACCATAGCCTACAGATGAGAACAATACAAGAACAAACCGGCAATGAGCGACGCAGGGCTCAGGGGCGGGCCATTTTGCAGCGCGGGTTATAGGCCCAGTTGCGGTCGACGCCGACCACACACCATTCGACGCCCCAGGTGGCGCCGATCGTGCCGGTATCCTCGCCGATCCAGTAGTTCACGGCATGCTTGCGGCCGTCATTGACCAGGGCCACGGCGGTGCAGAACCGGCGTGGAATGGTCCCGGCCGCCCAGGGGCGATAGGCGATCTCACGGACACGCTCGAAATCGAGAATGCGCAGGTCCGAATTCCAGAACCGCCCCTCCTTCTCGGCAAAACGCGCGGCGATCTTGCCGAGGCCGGCTTCGCAGGGCGGCAGCGCGCCGTCATAGCGGGCGCCGCTCATGTAGAAGGTTTTTTCCAGGAAATTCGCCGCCTGGGCCTGATCGAGCGCCGCACCGAAGGTGACCAGCGCCGCGACCGTCAAACACCGCAACCAACCGAACCGACGCACCATGACCGAACTCCTACAAGCGCAAGATTCCGAAACGGCCCAGGTCTTTTCCGGACAGGATCCTGCGCAATAATAATACCAAAGAAAAGCTGCCCAACTTTATCACAAGTTTTTTCTCGTGCAGCCGATTCGTACACAGCTTTGCGTCTGAATCGACTCGGAACTTATAGTGCCGCGCTGCATCATTTGATCGCGAATCGGACTGGCGGCGGTTTTGCAGTTTGTTTGTAGTTCGTGTGTCATCTGAGTACCGCCGATGAATGTCCGAGGCAGGAGGGGCTTTGATCGCGCTCTGCGGGAGCCCAGTAACCCGGTGTCGTGTTGTCCGCGCCGGTTTTCAATGACGGTGGTAGTTGCGTTGTGGCGTTAGACCGACCGTTGTCCAATGGTTCGGCCGCGTTTGTTTGGCGATTAAATCGGTCGCGTTGGTGTGTATGCGTTGTGCGTTTTGTTGTGCGTAGAGTGCTAGACGCGTTAACGGCGCAGGTTGCCGGCCAGTTGCCGGCAACCGCGCCGAAACTTTTTGCACAAGATCATGCGCTTCCCGCCAATCTCCCAGGACCGCCTGCACCAAGGCCAGCGCCGCCACCGCGGCTGTGTCGGCGCGCAAGATGCGCGGTCCGAGCGCCAGCCGCACCACATTCGGCCGCCGACGCAACGCCTCGCGTTCTTCCTCGGAAAAGCCGCCTTCGGGTCCGATCAGCACCGCGAGTGGCAGCGCCGCGCGCACCGCTTCGGCCGGCAATAGCGCGACGGCCTGCGGCCGCGCCTCGGCCAGCGCCGCCAGCGGATCGGCCACGTCGGCCGCCTCGTCGCAGAACACCAGGATGCGCCCGGCATCGGCGTTGCCGGTGGCCGACCTGAACGGCGCGGGCTCCATGATCTCCGGCAAGTGCAGCACGCCGCATTGCTGCGCGGCTTCGATGGCATTGGCGCGCATGCGGTCGAGATTGAGCCTGGACACTTGCGTGTGCTTGGTCATCACCGGCTGCAGCCGCGACACACCCATCTCGACCGCTTTCTGCACCAGATAGTCGAGCCGGGCGTGCTTGAGCGGCGCAAAACAGGAAGTGCAGATCGAGCGGCTGCGGCTGTCCGCGCACGCATTCGGCCGGCACCGCCGCGGCGCGCTTGCCGGTTCCGGCCAGCGCCGCCCGCCATTCGCCGTCACGGCCATTGAACAGCAGCACCGTGTCGCCCGCTTTGAGCCGCAGCACGGTGAGCATGTAATTGGCTTGGTCGCGATCGAGAGGCACCGCTTGGCCTGCGGCCAGCGGCGCGTCGATATAAAGCCGGGGGGTGCGGAAATCGGTCTTCGGCATGGGCTTTGGGCACGGATTTTGGTGGATTTGAACCGGTTGGAGGCGTGGGAGCTTTGCGCCGGACGGCCACAAGGGCAAGGATTTGGCACGTTGCAGGGCGATTTGCCGCCTTCCCGACGCATTCACTAGGTTGTTATAACGCACCGCCCGGCCAACAGCCTGTATAATGCGCCGGGGGCAGCCGAGGATTCTCTATGAAGTTGCGCCGCGCATTATCGATTGCCGTGTGCATGGTGCTGTTTGCCGCCAGCCAGGCTTTGGCCCAGTTCCAGCCAGTACCGACACCGCAGCAGGAACCGCCACCCTGCGTGCAGGCCTTCATGAAACTGCGCGATGACGCGCAGAAGAAGGCCGCCGCGATCAAGGTTGCCGGCGAGCGCAAGGCCAATGCCAAGGAAGCCTGCGGCCTGTTCAATGCGTTTTCCGCAGCGGAAGTTAAGATGATCAAGTATGCGGCTGAAAACGGCACCTGGTGCGGCATTCCGCCGGAAGTCGTGACCAACTTGAAAGCGGGCCACGCGCGCACCAAACGAGGGCGATCCGCTCTTGGAGATCGATCCCCGGCCCTTCCAGGCCGCACTCGATCAGGCAACTGCAAAGAAGACGCAGGACGAGGCAAACCTGCACAACGCCCAGCTCGATCTTCAGCGATACAGCACGCTGGCGCAGCAGAGTTTTGCGTCACGCCAGCAACTCGATACCCAGCAAGCGATGGTCGATCAATTGTCGGCACAGGTCAAAGGCGACCAGGCGACAATCGATAACGCGACGACGCAGCTCAGCTACACGACGATTCGCTCGCCGCTGACCGGCAAGACCGGCTTCCGGCTGGTCGATCCGGGTAACATCGTGCACGCGAGCGACACGACCGGCATCGTCACGATTGTGAAGCTGCAACCGATCTCGGTGGTATTCACCGCGCCCGAGGAAAATGTCGGCGCCATCAACGACGCACTGGCCTCCGGCACAGTGCCGGTGATCGCACTGACGACCGACGGAACGAAGACACTCGCCAAAGGGCATCTCGCGCTTGTCGACAATCAGGTCGATCAGACCACCGGCACGATCCGGATGAAGGCGACATTTCAGAATAAAGATAACGCGTTATGGCCTGGGCTTTCCGTCGCCACTCGGCTTCTCGTCGAAACGAAAAAGAATGCAACCGTGGTGCCGAACGATGCAATCCAACACGGTCCGAGCGGACTCTATGCTTATGTGATCGGCGACGACAACAAAGCGGACATGCGCGACATCAAAGTCGGCGACGAAGGCGTGACGCAGACGGTCGTCTTGCAAGGCTGAAAGCCGGTGAACGCGTCGTCGTCGCCGGCCAATACCGCCTCACGAAGGGCGCGAAGGTCGACCCGCGGGAGTCGGACAAAAACGCCGCCGCCGAGCATGAGGCTGCAAACACCTCACAAAAGGTGCCCTAGCCATGGCAGGCGGTATCTCCGCGCCGTTTATCCGGCTGCCGATCGCAACATCGCTCATCATGGTCGGTGTGCTGTTTGTCGGCCTCGTCGCTTATCCGCGTCTGCCGGTCGCTCCGCTGCCGCAGGTCGATTTCCCGACCATCCAGGTGTCCGCGAGCCTGCCGGGTGCCAGCCCCGACACCATCGCGCAACCGCTGGAAACCCAGTTTGCGCAGATCCCCGGCGTTTCGCAGATGACATCGACCAGCGCCGTCGGTTCAAGCTCCATCACCATTCAATTCAATCTCGACCGCAATATCGATGCCGCCGCAAACGACGTGCAGGCCGCCATCAATGCCGCCGGCGGACAATTGCCTAAAAACCTGCCGAGCCCGCCGACGTACCGCAAGGTCAATCCAGCGGACGCGCCCATCCTCTTGCTGGGCGCCACATCCGACACGCTGCCTTTGACGGAAGTCGATGACAACGTCGAAACCAAGCTTGCCCAGCAGATCAGCCAAATCGCCGGCGTCGCGCAGGTTCTGATCGGCGGTCAGCAAAAGCCGGCGATCCGTATTCAACTTGATCCTGCCAAGCTTGTTGCCAAAGGCCTTTCGCTCGAAGATGTCCGCACGCCGCTTTCCGGTTCGCGACTGTCGACAATCCCAAAGGCACGATCCGCGGCAACACACGCTCCTACACCATCTACACCAACGACCAGTTGACCAAGGCGAAGGATTGGAACGACGTTATCGTCGCCTATCGCAACGGCGCACCTTTGCGTGTGCGCGATATCGGACAGGCTGTCGTAGGGCCCCAGGACCTTACGCAGGCCGGCTGGGCCGACGGCAAGCGCGGCATCATTCTTGTGATCTTCAAACAACCCGGCGCCAACGTCATCGACACCGTCGACAAGATCAACGAAACGCTGCCGCGGCTGCGCGCCGCGATGCCGCCGGCAATCAACATTTTCACGCTAAGCGACCGCACCCAGACCATCCGGGCGGCCGTAAAGGACGTTCAGTTCACGCTGTTGCTGACGATTGTCCTCGTGGTGCTGGTGATCTTCGTCTTTTTACGCAGCGTTTGGGCCACCATTATTCCAAGCGTAACGGTGCCTCTGGCGTTGCTTGGGGCGTGCGCCCTGATGTGGCTGTTCGGCTACAGCCTCGACAATCTATCGCTGATGGCGTTGACCATCGCCGTCGGCTTCGTCGTCGACGACGCCATCGTGATGCTCGAGAACATCACGCGTTACATCGAAGAAGGCGAAACGCCTTACGAGGCGGCGATGCGGGGATCCCGCGAAATCGCTTTCACGATCGTTTCGATCAGTATTTCGCTGATCGCGGTCTTGATACCGCTGCTGCTGATGGGCGGCATCATCGGCCGCCTGTTCCGTGAATTCGCCGTCACATTGGCGATGACGATCGTCGTATCGGCCTTCGTGTCGCTGACACTGACGCCGATGATGGCGTCGCGCTTCCTAAGACCGCCGAAAGAAGCGCATCACGGCAAGCTCTATGCGTGGAGCGAGCGCGCCTTCGACGCTTTGCTGCATGCCTACGAGCGCGGCCTCGATATCGTCCTCAAGTTTCGCTTTGCGACACTCTGCGTGTTCTTCGCGACTCTGGCGCTCTCGGTCTTCCTCTTATCATCATACCGAAAGGCTTTCTTCCCGCAACAAGATATCGGTCTTCTGTCGGGCATTACCGAGGCGGCGCAGGGACGTGTCGCCGCAACAGATGATGCGGCACCAGCAAGAGCTGGGCGACATCGTGCGAAACGATCCCGCGGTCGATCACGTCGCCATGTTCCTCGGCGGCAACGGCAACTCGCCCAATACCGGCCGCATGTTCATCGCGCTGAAGCCGCGGTGAGGATCGTTCGGCAAGCGCCGACCAGGTTATCGCCCGCCCTGCGCGGTCAGACCGACAAGGTCCAGGGCGCCAGGATGTTTCTCCAGGCGTCGCAGGACGTCCGGGGTCGGCGGGCGCGCCTCAAGAACCCAGTTCCACTATACCTTGCAAGGTTCGGATATCGAGCAACTCAACACCTGGGCGCCGAAGCTGCTGGACAAGCTCAAAACCCTGCCCGAATTGCGTGACGTCGCGACCGACCAGCAGAGCGAAGGCACGACGCTGACTCTGAAAATAAACCGCGATCAGGCTTCGCAATACGGCCTGACCGCGCAGGTCGATCGACGACACGTTGTACGACGCGTTCGGCCAGCGGCAGATCGCTCAATATTTTACCCAGCTATCGAGCTATTACGTGATCCTGGAAGTCTTGCCCAGCTTGCAAGGCGATACCGCGACGCTCGACAAGATATTCATGCGGTCGCCCCGTGACCGGGGGCGAAGTGCCGCTGTCGGCTTTCTCGAAGTGGACCACGCATCCGATACAGCCGTTGTCGATCAGCCATCAGGGTCAATTCCCCGCGATCACCATCAGCTTCAATCTGGCGCAGGGCGTGGCGCTCGGCCAGGCGACCGACGCCATCGAGCACGCGCAGCACGACTTGAACCTGCCGCCGACGATCAACACCACGTTCCAGGGTAACGCCCAAGCCTTCCAGGATTCGCTGTCGACCGTGCCGGTCCTGATTCTGGCGGCGCTGATCGTCGTCTATTTGATCCTCGGCGTTCTTTACGAAAGCTACATTCACCCGATCACGATTCTATCGACGCTGCCATCGGCCGGCGTCGGCGCCCTGCTGATGCTGATGTTGTTTCATTTCGATTTCAGCCTGATCGCATTGATCGGCATTATTTTGCTGATCGGCATCGTGAAGAAGAACGGCATCATGATGATCGACTTTGCCATCGTCGCCGAACGCGATCATGGCCTGTCGCCTCTCGATGCGATACGCCGCGCCGCGTTGCTGCGTTTCCGGCCGATCATGATGACGACAATGGCCGCGATGCTCGGCGGCGTGCCGCTGATGCTTGGACAGGGCACCGGGTCGGAGATTTCGCCAGCCTTTGGGCTATGCCATGGTCGGCGGCCTGCTGGTGAGCCAGGCGCTGACGTTGTTCACCACCCCGGTCGTGTATCTCTATCTCGACCAGTTGTCGGCTTGGATCACCGGACGAAAACCGTCTGCCGCGCCCACCGTGACCGGCAAGGACGAACTGGTCCAGCCCGCCGAGTAAGGCCCACGAAGTGGGCAGCCGACAGGGCTTTACATCGTGGAACCCGTTAGACGATGATGGCGGCAACGCGGCATATAAGCCGTAGCGGCCGTACCGCCCATCAAAAATACCAGCCCGGTCACGGGCGGCAGAGGGAGGAATGCTATGTCTCGCAAGGTCACTCGTCGTCGATTTATGGCAGCGACCGCCGCAGGCGCGGCGCTCGCCACGTTCAAATTTCCTGCGCCAGCCATCGCCCAGGCCGCGCCGTTCAAGCTCGGCTTGCTGACCGTCAAGACCGGACCGCTGGCGCAAGGCGGCATCCAGATGGAACAGGGCGTCGTCACGTTCCTGAAAGAAAAGAGTTACACCTTCGGCAGCCGCAAGGTCGAGTTCATCTCGGCTGACACCGGCGGCAATCCGGCCGGCACAAAGACCAAGGCGCAAGAGTTGGTCGAGCGCGAAAAGGTCGACGCCATTCTCGGGCCGCTCGCCGCCTTCGAACTGCTCGCCGTCACGGACTACATCAAAGAGCAGAAGGTCCCGATGCTCAGCCTCGCCGGCGCCGAGGACATGACGCAGCGCCGTCCGAACCCTTACTTCCTGCGGCCCTCGGCTACGTCGGCGCAGGCCATGCATCCGATGGCCGATTTCGCTGCCAAAGAGCTTAAGTTGAAAAAGGTCGTCACCATCTCCGAAGACTTCGCCTTCGGTCATGAACAGATGGGCGGCTTCCAGCAGACCTTTGAGGAAGCCGGCGGCAAGATCATCAACAAGATCTGGCCGCCGCTGGTGACGCCGGACTACACGCCCTTCGTCGCGCAGATCGCGGACTGCGACGGCGTGTGCCAGGGCTTTGCCGGCTCGAACCCGCTGCGTTTCCTGAAAACATACGCCGCGGCCGGATTGAAGTTCCGGTGGTCACCGGCGAAACCGGCGGCGACGACGCGCTCCTGCGCAGCTTCGGCGACGGAGGCGCTCGGCCTCTATAGCTGCTGCCCCTACACGCTCGACCTCGACACCGACAGCAACAAGCGCTTCGTCGCGGCGATGCAGAAGGACTACAGCGTCGACCCGGGCTTCTACGCCGCCGGTCTTTACGTCGCAGCCGCGACGGTAGCCGCGGGCCTGGAAAAGACCGACGGCAAGTCCGACGACAAGGACGCCTTCATGAAAGCCTTGCGTTCGGTTGAAATGAAAGATTCGCCGCGCGGTCCGATGAAATACGACCATTTCGGCAACGTGGTCGGCGACTTCTTCATCCGTCGCCTCGAGAAGGTGAACGGCAAGCTCGTCAACAAGACCATCAAGACCTATCACAACGTCAGTCAGTTCTGGACCTACGACGAGAAGAAGTTCCTCGAGGCGCCAGTCTATTCGCGCAACTACCCGCCACTGAAATCGTAACGAGCCTAACCCTCCCCCCGCAAAGCGGTGGGGAGGGTCGGCAAGCATCGCGTCGGCGATGCGCGCCGGAGTGGGGGGGACACTTTCATCTGCACAACAAAAAGCCCCCCACCCCCAACCCCTCCCCGCCACTCGCAAAGGCTCGTGTGGGGAGGGAGATGAGACGCCGGCACGCGGGAAACGTTCGGATATGAATTTCTGGCTGGTGCTGACGGTCAACAGCGTCACGTTCGGCGGACTGCTGTTTCTGCTGTCGGCGGGCTTCTCGCTGATTTTCGGATTGATGCGGATTCCGAACCTGACGCACGGCTCGCTGTTCATGCTCGGCGCCTATATCGGCGCGACATTCGTTGTCGGCCTGCTCGGCTTTAAACTGAACTTCTGGCTTGCGGCCATCCTGGCGACGCTCGCCGTGGCAGCGCTCGGCGCGCTGGCCGAACGGCTGTTGCTGCGCCGCCTGCCCGGCGACCAGTTGGCGCAGGTGCTGGTGACGCTCGGCCTGTCGTTCATGGCCGCCGATTTCTGCCTGATGGTCTGGGGCGGCGACCCGCTCAACGTAACGACGCCGGAAGGCCTCGGCGGCTTCGTCCGCTTCGGCGCCCTTGGCTTCCCGATGTACCGGCTGGCGATCATCGTTATCGCCCTGATCGTCGCCATCGGCCTGTGGCTGCTGCTCGACCGCACCCGGCTCGGCGCCATGATCCGCGCCGGCGTCGACGATCCTGACATGGCGCGGGTCGTCGGCATCCGCGTGTCGCAACTCTTCACCATCGTCTTTGCGCTCGGCGCGGGCCTGGCTGCCTTTGCCGGCAATCATCGGCGGGCCGATTTTGTCGGTCTACCCCGGGCTCGATCAGGACATGCTGCCGCTGGCGCTGGTCGTGGTCATTCTGGGCGGCACCGGCAGCCTGCTCGGCTCCTTCGTCGGCAGCATTATTGTCGGCTTCATCTATAATTTCGGCCAGGCGCTGCTGCCAGAGCTCGCCTATTTCGTTCTGTTCATGCCGATGCTGCTGGTACTGTTGCTGCGCCCGCAAGGCCTGTTCGGCAGGCAGGTGCCATGAAGCCAAACATGTCCGGCCGCCTCTTCGCCCTCATCGTCGCAGGCCTGGCGCTGTTGACGCTGCCGTTCTGGATGCACGGCATCTATTACATCAACGTCGCCAGCCAGATTCTACTCTACGCGATTTTCGCCATGGGGCTGAACATTCTGGTCGGCTATGGCGGCCTGGTGTCGCTCGGCCATGCCGGCCTGTTCGGCATCGCCGCTTACACCACCGGCTACATGTTGCAGGCCGGCTTCGGCCATCCCGCGGCGATTATCGTGTCGCTCATCGTCGGCCTCGGCTCGATGGCGATCTATGCCGTGCTGTCGCTGCGCTCGACCGGCATCGGCTCATCATGATCACGCTGGCGCTCGGCGAAATCCTGTGGGGCCTCGCCTATCGTTGGATCAGCCTGACCGGCGGCGACAATGGCATCAATGTGCCGGCGCGCCCGGCGCCGTTCGGCTATTCGATGACCAGTCCAATACATTTTACTTTGTCACGCTCGGCATGTTCCTGATTTCGCTCGCCGTCGTCACCATTTTCCGTGCGCTCGCCGTTCGGCGCGGCGTTGCGCGGCACCCGCGACCAGCCGCGCCGCATGAACGCGCTCGGCTATCACGTCTGGATGATCCGCTTCTACGCTTGTCTGTTTTCAGGACTGCTCACCAGCGTGTCCGGCATCCTGTTCGTCTACTACACGCAGTTCATCAGCCCGCAGACGCTGGCCCTGACCTCCTCGGCCGAGGTGCTGCTGATGGTGATTTCCGGTGGACCCGGCACGCTGCTCGGGCCGATCGTTGGAGCGACGCTGGTGGTGGTGGTCAAGACCGTGGTCTCGGGCTTTATCGAACGCTGGAATTTCCTGCTCGGCGCCATCTTCGTCGCCATCGTCATATTGATGCCGGATGGTTTGGTGCCCGGCAGCGTGCGCTTGTGGCGCATGGCGACAGGCCAGCGCGCGCGCCGCGCCAAGATCATCATGGCCAAGACGGGGGGCACGCCATGAACGCGCTCACCGTCACGGGCTTAAGCAAATCCTTCGGCGGCCTGCATGTCACCCGCAGTGTCAATCTCGACATCGAGCCCGGCGAGCGCCGCCTCATCATCGGCCCGAACGGCGCCGGCAAGACGACGCTGTTCAATCTGATAACCGGCGAACTGACGCGGATTCCGCTCGATTCAACTGTTCGGCCAGGACATCACCGCGAACGCCGAGCCGGCAGCGCCCGCATCTCGGCATGGCGCGCAACCTATCAGATCATCACGCTGTTCCAGCGTGACACCATCATCCACAACATCTCGCTGGCGCTGCTCGGCCTGTCGCCGGCGCGCTGGAACCCGCTGATCGACATCAAGCACCAGGGCCATCTGATCGAGCATGCGCTTGCCGCGCTGGAACGCGTCGGGCTTGCCCACCTCGCCGAGCGGCCACTGTCCCAGACGTCCTATGGCGAACGGCGGCGAGTCGAAATCGCCATGGCGTTGGCGCAGAAGCCCAAAGTGCTGCTGCTCGACGAGCCTTTTCGCCGGCCTGTCGATCGACGAAAGGCGCGGACGTGCACGAATGCCTGATGGCGATTCCGCGCGACGTCACCATGGTGATGATCGAGCACAACATGGACGTGGCGCTGGAATTCGCCGAACGCATCACGCTGCTGCATTTCGGCGAGGTTATCGTCGAGGGTAACCGCGCCGAGGTGGTCGATAATCCACGCACGCGAGAGGTCTATCTTGGCCACTAGTGCTAGCGCGCTAAGTCTGCAGCATGTCGACGCTTTCTACAGCGACAGCCACGTGCTGGCGGACGTGTCGTTTGAGCTCGGCGAAGCACGCATGTTGGGCCTGTTGGGCCGTAATGGCGCCGGCAAATCGACCTGCATGAACGTCACCATGGGACTCCTTCCGCCGCGCCGCGGCGAAGTGCTGGTGTTCGGGGCGCCGGTGGGCGGCCTGTCGCCGGAAATGATCGCCGCGCGCGGCGTGGCGCTGGTGCCGCAAGGCCGCCGCATCTTCAAAAGCCTGACCGGTGCGCGGGAAACCTCGTGGTGGCGGCGCGCAAGCCCGATACCGGCAGCAAGCACGCGCCAAATCACGCCCTTTGGACCACCGAAACGGTATTCGCGATGTTTCCGCGCCTCCAGGAGCGTAGCGGCCAGATCGCGGCCCATCTGTCGGGCGGCGAGCAGCAAATGCTGGCGATCGGCCGCGCGCTGATGGGCAATCCGCGCGTGCTGCTGATGGATGAACCGTCGGAGGGCCTGGCGCCTCAGGTCGTCGCCGAGGTGATGACCACCATCCGCAAATTGAAGGAGAGCGGGCTGTCGATCGTGCTGGTCGAGCAGAATCCCAAGCTCGTCTTCGACATCGCCGACGACATCGTCATCCTCAACACCGGCCGCGTCGCGGTGGTCTCGACGCCGGCGGAATTGAGCAAAGACGGCGTGGATCTGCGGCAGCATTTGGGGGTGTTTTAATCCATCCTCATCCTGAGAAGAGCGCGTAGCGCTCGTCTCGAAGGATGGGGATGGCCACCGGCCTCGCCCTTCGAGACGGCGGCTTCGCCGCCGCCTCAGGGTGAGGATAAAATGATAGTGACCGCTGAAAGATACAAAGGAAAGACCAATGGCAATCTGGAATAAATACGCGAACACCGCGGCGCGCAAACATGGCAAGCCGGGGTTGCGACGCGCGGCCGAAAAGCGTCACCATCGATGCGCATAGTCATGTCGCCGTTCCGGCCGCCGCGCAATACATCAAGCCGTATCTGGACCCTCTCGACCATTCCGCTCGGGCACTTCGCATCGGCCGAGACCAAGGAGCTCAACGCCAAGCAGGGAAACCGATAATTGGCTCGCGCATCCGCGGCAATTACGACGAAACGCTTCGAAGACATGGACCGGATGGGCGTCGACGTGCAGCTCGTCATGCCGCCGCCGCCGCAGTGCTACCACACGGTCGCGCTCGAATACGCCGTGCCTGCCGCGCGCATGATCAACGACGGTATCGCCGAATTCGTCTCCAAGCATCCGGACCGCTTCATCCCGACCGGCACCGTGCCGATGCAGGACGGTAACGAGGCCGCCAAGGAACTGGAGCGCTGCATGAATACCCTCAAGTTCAAGGGCGTCGAGATTCTCACCAACGTGCACGGCAAAGAATTGTCCGACCCCGCCTTCGCACCGTTCTGGAAGAAGGCCGAGGAATTGGACGCGCTGGTGATCATTCATCCGAACGGCTTCACGGAAGGCCAGCGGCTGTCGCGCTTCTATTTCAACAACATCATCGGCAATCCGTTCGAGACCACCCTCGCCTTGCACTACCTGATCTTCGACGGCGTGCTGGGAGCGTCACCCGAAACTGAAGATTTTCGCCATGCATGGCGGCGGCTATCTCGGCGCCTATTCAGGCCGCATCGATCACGCCTGGGGCGCGCGCTCGGAATTGCCAGGCCGGCCTGCCGAAGCCGCCGACCAGCTATCTCAAGCAGGTCTATTTCGACACCGTGGTGTTCACGCCGTTGCAGCTCGAGACTTTGGTAAAGACCATGGGTCTCGACCGTGTCATCATGGGCACCGACTATCCCTTCGACATGCTGGAATACAACCCGATCGGCCACATCAATTCGGTCGAGAGCTTTGACGACAGCATGCGCGCCGCGCTCGCCGGCGGCAACGCGAAGAAGATGTTGGGGATGTGACTTCTTATCCCTCCCCCTTTGGGGGAGGGATAATCACGCATACAAAAAATCCAGCGTCGCGGTTTCTTCGATCACCGCGGCATTGGTGCTGTGCCGGCCGGCGCGGTTTTTTTTCTTCCTGCGTCTGGGTCGCCTGCAAATAGGCGCCGAGAGTGCCGCGCGCGCTCGATGATGCGGTAGTTTTCAGCAACCCGTGCGGCCTCGTAATGCTTGAGGCCGCTCTCCACGTTGGCGCTTTGCTGCAAACCGGCAATCAGCGCCGCGGCGTCGTCCGCCGCTTTCGACACACCGGCCGCGACGTGCGGGGCGCGCCACGAAGGCCGCATCGCCGACAATCGCCACGCGGCCGAAGGCCATGCGCGGCGACTCCAGATCGTAGATCGGTTGCAAAATCGGCTCCTCGATCAGCTTCACGATCTGACGAAACTGCGGCGCCAGGAGCCGCTCGGCATCGGCGCGCATCTCGGCAATCGCGGCGCGGCTGATCAGCGGCGGCGGAATCGAAATCGCGTGTGTCTTGCCGCTGTCGTCGGTCAGCACCACTGCAGCTTGGTCGCCTCGTCCGCCGGGCGGTACCACACGACGTTGTAGCGGCGGTAACCGCGACGCAGATCGTTTTCCGGACCCGCCACCGGATAGCCGAGGAACTGCTCGCCCGGCGGCAGGCCGAACGACATGAACTCGAACAGTTCGCGATGCGTGTCGGCTGGGATTGCGCTTTCCGCGATCAAGGCCCGCCATGCGGAATAGCCCGCGTAAAGGGGGCCTTGGCTTCAGGCAATAATTGCTGGCGCACGGTCGAGCGGATGCCGTCGGCACCGATCAGGAGATCGGCCTCAATGGTTTCACCATCGGAAAAGTGCGCAGTCACTGCTGCTGGCGTCCTGCGTCGCTTTCGCAAGGCCGCGGCCGCGGTGGTAGCGCTCCGGCGGAAAGTTGTCGCGCAACAGCCTATAGACGCGCTCCCAGGCCGTGAGCACCTGCGGGCATTCGACCTCTTCGGTCAGGCGCCCGGAGGCGTCGATAATCTTGCGGGTCGTGATGTGGACGCCGAGCTGGTCGGTGACCAGGCCCAGATTGCGCAGGCGCTCGATGAGTTCCTGTTGGGCGACAATCCCGGCGCCGCGGCCGGACAGCTCGCTGTCGACGCGCTCATAGATATCGACGTCCCAGCCGGCGCGGCGCAGCAATAGCCCACTGAGCAGCCCACTCATCGAACCGCCAATGACGATCGCGTGCCCCATTTTAGACCCCGCCAATTGATCTTCCTCAAACTTCCCGTTTACGGAGAATTGCTATATATGACACCTTAATCGCATTGGAGGAATTCCCATGGCAATGACCATGCTCGACAAGGCCCCCGAGAAAAAAGACAAAGCGGCGTGGCCCACCGACATCGCCGCCGAGTTCGCGCGCGAGGCGAAAAATCCGAACCCCTGCGTCGATCGACGCTGCTGTCGGAGAACGAGCGCAGCCGCGTCTGGATCATCCGCCTCGCCCCCGGCGAGCGCATCGGTTTCCACCGCCATGTGCTGGATTATTCTGGACCTCGGTCTCCGGCGGCAAGGGGCCGTCAGCACGTGCACGACGGCACCACCGTCGAATACACCTACCAGCCGGGCGAGACGCGCCACGAGACCTACGGCAAGGACGAGTTCAAGGGTGCACGATCTGGAAAACCTCGGCGACAAGGAAATGGTCTTCATGACCGTCGAGTTCAAAGACAGCGCCAACAAGCCGATGCAGTTGCCGGAGGGCGTGCGTCGCCAAGCCGCGGCCTGATCTGCCCACTTTCGTCTAAGCGCCCGCTATCCGGGACACCGGCGGCGGGCGTTTTGTTGTCTTGTGCAACTGGGTTCTCTTGATCTATCAACGGTCTGCAAAGGCTTCCGCCATCCTGCAAACTGCGGCGCAATGTCCACGGCGTCTGCGGAAATAACAACAAAGTGGATGCAAGGGGAGTAACGCCGGCCCGTCGGCGCGCACGAGAACGTGCCGCAAACGAGGGTCCGGTCAGGGACGGCATGGATATTTCCTGGGATCTGCTGATCAATGCGATCGCCGCCGGGCTTCTGCTCGGCGCCTTCTATGCCGCCGTCACCGCCGGCATATCGATCTCGTTCGGCATGCTCGATATCGTCAATATCGCACATCCGGCCTTCGTCATCCTCGGCTCCTACATCGCCTATTTCTTCAACATCAATTTCGGCGTCGACCCGATCTTGGTCAGCATCGTCGCGCTGCCGGTGTTTACGCGCTCGGGGCGGCGGTCTATCAGGTGTATTATCTGTCGTTCGAAAAGCGCGGCCAGGAATCGCTGCGCGGCCTCGCCTTCTTCTTTGGCCTGCTGTTCGTCACCGAGGTGTCGCTGATCCTGGTGTTCGGCGTCGACTACCGCTACGTCGAGGCCGCCTATATCGGGCCCAGCATCCATATCGGCATCATCGACATGCCGCTGCGCATGGTGGTGCCTTGCCTGGCGGCGCTGGCGCTGTTCGGCGTCATCCAGATCATCGTCACCAAGACCTTCGTCGGCCGCGCCATCATGGCGGTTGTCGCAGGATCAGCTCGCGCTGCAACTGATGGGCGTCGACCCGATCAAGATCAAACGCGTCGCCTTCGGCATCTCGATCGCCACCGCGGCGGTGGCCGGCGCGCTGCTGATCATCATTCACCGGTGGAGCCCTCCGTCGGCCGCGAATATATCGGCCGGGGTCTTTGCCATCTGCGTGCTCGGCGGGCCCTCGGCAGCATGCCCGGCACGCTGATCGCGGCGATGCTGCTCGGCGTGGTCGAGAGCCTGACCGCGACGTTTTATGGCCCGTCCTGGGCGCCGGCCGTTTCGTTCGGCTTCTCCTGCTCACGCTGGCCTTCCGGCCGGCCGGGCTATTGGGACGGTGACCTGACGTGAACACCGCAAAATTCTCGCTCATTACAGTCGCCGTCGGCGCCGTGGTCATGGCCTTCGCGCATTGGGTCCACGTCGATTATCTGTATTTCGCCAGCTATACGATCCTGCAGTTCATCGTGCTGGCGACCGCCTGGAACATTCTCGGCGGCTATTGCGGCTATGTGAACTTCGGCTCGGCCGCCTTCTTCGCCATGGGCGCCTATAGCTCGGTGTTCATGCACAAGTTCTTCCCGGTGCCGGTTCCGGTGCTGATTGTGATCGGCGCGCTGGTGTCGGGCATTGCCGGCCTCGGCATGGGCTACATTGCCGGCCTCGGCATGGGCTATCTGACGCTGCGGCTACGCGGCTCGTTCTTCGCCATCGCCACGCTGGCGCTTGCGGTCGTGTTGCAGACGCTGGTGGGTGAACTGGATTCGTCGGCGGCTCGCGCGGCGCCTACATCATCCGGCCGGAAGAAATCGAATTTCTCGGCATTACCGTCAACTACATCGAATATCTGTTCGGGCTGATGCTGCTGCTGGCCGTGATCGCGCTGATCACCGCGCGCACCATCGAGCGTTCGCAGCTTGGCTTCGGCTTCGCCACCATCCGCGACGACGAACTCGCCGCCGAGGCGTCCGGCGTGCCGACGCTGAAGGTGAAACTGATCGCCACAACGATCTCCGGCGCCTTTATGGGCATGGCCGGCGCGCCGTTCCCCTATTACATCGGCTATCTGCAACCGTCGTCTGCCTTCGGCCTGGAATACGCGGTCAACTCGATCGCCATGCCGATGATCGGCGGCACTACGAGCTGGGTCGGTCCGTTGGTCGGCGCCATCCTGCTCGGCTCGGCCCAGCAATATGCCACCGTCACCATCTCTTCGGCGGTCAACCTCCTCATCGTCGGCCTGATGCTGGTGGGTTTCGTCATCATCGCGCCCTAACGGCCTGGTCGGACTGGTGCAGGAACGCATTCGTGCCTGGAGGCGGCCACAATGAGCCCGCTTCTGCATGTCGACCAACATCAGCAAGCGGTTCGGCGGCTTTGTCGCGCTCGATGGCATCGAACTCGAAGTGCAGCCGGGCGAACGCCTCGGCCTGATCGGTCCGAACGGTTCCGGCAAGAGCACGCTGGTCAATTGTATCTGCGGCACGTTGCAAAACGAAGCCGGCAGCGTGCTTTTCGACGGCCATCCTATGGACGGCCTGGCCGCCATCAGCGCACCCATCGCGGCGTGGCGCGCAGCTTCCAACTGGCCGCGACCGTTTCACAGCATGAATCTGGTCGACAACCTGCGCGTCCCGCTGCTGTACACCGTGCATGCGCGCGTCGGCCTGCTGCGCTCCACTGGCGAACTCGACTCGCGCTGCCTTGAACTGCTCGAAATGGTCGGCTAGCGAAAAAGGCCAAGGCAGATGCCGCGCGATCTGACCCAGGTCGAAATGCGCAAGCTGGAACTGGCGCGCGCCGTCGCCGCCGAGCCGAAGCTGCTGATCGCCGACGAATCCATGGCCGGACTGTCGCATTCCGAGATCGACGACATTCTCAAGCTGCTGATGCAACTCAACGAGCGCGGCATCACGATCATCTTGATCGAGCACATCATGAGCGCGGTGATGAGCTTCTCGCAGCGGCTCGCGGTGCTGGTGTCCGGCAAGAAGGTCGCCGACGGCAAGCCGGAAGACGTCGTGCGCGATCCCGAAGTGGTGAGGGCTTATCTTGGCCAGTAGCCTCACACATCGAAAACATTCACGCCGCCTATGGCGCGGTGCGCGTCATCCATGACGTCTCGATCGACGTGCGGGCCGCCCCGAGACCGTGGCGCTGCTCGGCACCAACGGCAACGGCAAAAGCACGCTGATGAAGTGCATCATGGGCATCGTTAAGCCCGCCGAAGCCGCATCATCGCCGAAATCGACGGCGAGAAGCACAATCTGGTCGGCATGAAGACCGAAGAGATCGTCGACCTCGGCATCGCGCTGGTGCCGGAAGGCCGCCGGCTGTTCCCGAAACTGACGGTCGAAGAAAACCTCCTGCTGGGTGCGAGCCGGCCCCAAGGCGCGCGCGCAGATCAAGAGCAATCTCGAATTCTGCTTCGAAGCCTTCCCGCGTCTCGCCGAGCGGCGCAGCCAGCTCGCCGGCTCGATGAGCGGCGGCGAGCAGCAGATGCCTGGCGCTGACGCGCGCCTTGATGCTGGCGCCGCGTATCCTATTGATCGACGAGCCGTCGGTCGGCCTGGCGCCGCTCCTGGTCGCGCGCACCATCGACGCCATCAAGCAGCTCAAGGACCACTACCAGCTCACCGTGCTGATGGCCGAGCAGAATTTCACCCCAAGCCATCCGCATCGCCGACCGTGGCTATGTCATCGTGCACGGCAAGATCGCCTTTGAGGGCCGCTCGGCCGACGAACTCAACAACAACGACCTGATCCGCCAGTTTTATCTGGGGATGTAGCTTGCTTCCCTCTCCCCCGATCTTAACGGGGGAGAGGTAAAAAAACAAAAACGGCGCTGGATTGCTCCCTGCGCCGCTTTTAGTTTGCCGAGACGCGTAAGCTATATGTGTCTGCTCACTGCGCCTTTTCGGTTCGCTTCGCTCACTTGGCCTTTTCGTAAGGATAGACCACCTTGCCGGTGGCGAGTTCCGGCGGGGTCAGCACGGTCTGCACCGCCATGCCCCGCCACTGCTCGATGTCGTTGCCGTCCTTCACGTCGTGATACTGGACCTGCATCATGCCCGACTTGGTCCATTCGCCGCCGGGGCCGTAGCTCCAGTTGCCCATGATGGTCCTGAAGGTGGCCTTGCGGAAGTAATCCGCAATCTTGGCGTCGTCGACGCTCTGGTGCCGGCAATGGCTTCGCCGACGATGCCGGCGTAGCGTAACCCCACCCGCCGAGATAATAGCCGAGCGGATCGACGCCCTCGGCGCCCGCGCGGGCCTGGTATTTCTTGAAGAACTCGGCCGCCGGCGCCATCATCTTCTCGGACGGCACCCAGGTCTCATAGTTCACGATGCCGTTGAGCTAGGAGCCGAGCTTCAGCTTGAACACAGTGGCCCTGCAGACCGACCATCGCGCCGCCGATCAGTTTCGGCTTGTAGTTCATCTCGTTGACCAGCCAGCGCGATACCGACGGAGCTCAAGGGATACGAGCAAACGATGACGAGGTCGGCGTTCGAGGCTTGCAGCGCGCGCACGATCGGCGAAAAGTCGGTCGTGCCCGGCGGGAAGCTCTTGTCGTAGACGATCTTGACGCGAAGGTCTTGGCATCGCGCGCGCGCCTTCGCAGGCATTGCGCGAAAATTCCGCGTCCTCGGCGGTCAATGCGACCGTCGTCGGCTTCGGGTTCTGCGCCAATGCGACCTGATAGAAGCCTTCGGTGAAGGATTCTTTGGTCTTGGACCGGTCGGCAGCACCGAGAAGTAGTTCTTGTATTTGAACTCGGAGTTCACATCGAGGCCGAACAGGCTGACGAAGGTTTTCTTCTTCTGGATCACGACCGGCATCGCCGGCGCGATCATATTGGTGGCATAACCGCTGATGACGAGGTCGACTTTGTCGACATCAAGCAGCTTGGTATAGATGCCCGGGCACCGTCGATGGGTTCGACTGGTCGTCGTAATAGACCAGCTTGACCGGGCGGCCGAGCAGACCGCCTTTGCCGTTGGTCTCCTCTTCCCAGATTTTCATGCCGAGCAAGGTCTGCTTGCCGTTGGCGGCGAGCGGTCCGGTCAGTGCCATGCTGAAGCCCGATTTTGATCGGCTCTTTGTCCTGGGCCATGGCATTGCTTGCAACCATGGCGCAGGCCGCAAAGGCGGCGGTCGCCCCTACGATCCAGGCACAGGTTCGCGATTTGAGACTAAACAGCATAGACGTCTCCCCGTTGATTTCTTTTGCAGCATCTTACGCGTATTCGGCCGAGTTCGGCTAGAGGGTCACATTAAGGCAAAGGTGGGCTATGTCCCTCAACCATGATGGTTTCGACCTCGCCGGCCCCACTGCGCCGAAGGCCGCGGCCTTGTCGTACTCCGGCGACGTAAAGCACGCCACGCCCTGCTCCATGGTCGGAATTCTATCACGATGAAACGATGGAATTTGTCCGGGCCTTCCATGATCTGGAATTTGCCGCCCCGCGCCAGCACCTTGCCGCCGAACTTGGCGATGATGCCCGGCACCAGGTCGGTGTATTTCTTGTACTCGACAGGGTCGTTGATCTTGGAACGCGCAACCCAATAAGCGGGCATTTTTCTCTCCTGGACAGTGCGATTGCCGTGATTGAGACTGACGTCGAATTCGTCACTCATACATCGGTCGACAAGAATGGCGCGCAAGATCATTGATATTTCAGTTCCACTCGAAAACGACGTCGCCGCCGATCCACCGGGCTACGGTCCGCATCGAATATCTCACCCACGAGGACACGGCCGTCGACGTTCTCAAGTTTTTCCCGGGGCTGAAAAAAGAAGACCTCCCCGATGGCGAAGGCTGGGGCTTCGAATGGGTGAAGCTTTCGACGCACTGGCACAACGCATCTCGATGCGCCGTATCACTTCGCCCTCGACGATGGACGGCGGCAAACGCGCCATCACCATCGACGAGGTTCCGCTGAGTGGTGCATCAATCCGGGCGTAAAGCTCGACTTCCGCCATTTCCCCGACGGCTATGTCGCAACCGCGGCGGATGTCGATGCCGAGCTCAAACGCATCGGCCACACGCTTTCACCGCTTGAAATCGTCATCGTGAATACCAGCGCGGGTGTCGCCTATGGCCGCCCCGACTATGTCGCCAAGGGCTGCGGCATGGGCCGCGAGGCGACGATGTATCTCCTGGTACGCGGCGTGCGCGTCACCGGCATCGACGGCTGGAGTTGGGATGCACCCTTCGTCTACACCAAACAGAGATACGCCGAGATCCACGACCCCAAGCTGATCTGGGAAGGTCACCGGGCGGCCGCGAGATCGGCTACTGCCATATCGAGAAGCTGCATAATCTCGAGGCATTGCCGGCCAAAGGCTTCACGGTGAGCTGCTTTCCGGTGAAGGTGCGCGGCGGCTCCGCCGGCTGGACGCGGGCGGTGGCGATCATTGATGCTTGATTGACGCGTGCCGCGGGCGATAGCATCGCCCCAACAATAAGGCCGGCCAAACGCCGGTAAAAAACGACACTCCAGGGAGGATCACGTGGACAGACGCAAGTTTGTTGCCGGCAGCGCTGCCGCAACCGCAATGCTGGGCCTTCGGCCCGGCTTCGCTCAGGACGCTTATCCGTCCCACGCCATCACCGTCATCAATCCGTTTCCGCCCGGTGGCGCTTCCGACGTGGTGACGCGTCCGCTCGCAGCCGTCCTCGAGCCGATCGTCAAGCAGCCGATCGTGATCGAAACCAAAGCAGGTGCCGCCGGCGCCGTCGGCGCCCAGGTCGCCGCCTCCGCCAAGCCTGACGGCTATACGCTGCTGTCGCACATCACGTCGATTTCGGGCTTTGCCGAAGTCGACAAGCTGTTCGGCCGCCCGGTGAAGTTCACCCGCGCCGATTCTCATCCCGATCGCGCGCTTCGTCGCCGATCCTTGCGTACTGATCGTCAACGACCAGCAGCCCTACAAGACGCTCAAGGATCTGACCGACGACGCCAAGGCGCGACCGGATCAGATCATCTTCTCGTCTTCCGGCCTTTACGGCGCGCTGCATATCCCAATGGCGCTCTACATGAAGGCAGCCGGAAATCTGAAATTCCGGCATCTGCCGACCAATGGCGGCGGCCCGGCGCTGACCTCGTTCCTCGGCAACAATGCGCAGGTGCTGGTGTCGTCGGTGTCTGCCTGCCTCGCGCAGATCAAGGCCGGCAAGGCAAAGCCTTTGGCGCTGGTTCGGCGCCGACCGCCTGAAGGCCCCTGCCCGACGTACCGACGATGAAAGAGCTCGGCTACAACGTCGAATATTACCTGTGGGGTCGGCATGTTTGCGCCGAAAGGCACGCCGCAGCCCGGTCATCACCTACCTCGGCAACGTGCTCAAGCAGGCGGCGATGACCGAGCAGTTCAAGACCGCGATGGCCAATCTCGGTCAGGACGTTGAGTATTTGGACGCGCCGGCTTTCGCCAAATTCTGGGACGCCGATGCCGCGCGCATCGAAGACGCCGTCAGGGACATCGGCCGCGTGCAGGGTTAGCGGAGCGGAGGTTTAATCGTTGCCGGCGCCGCGCGCGTCACCATCGGGTGATCGCGCGGCTTTCGTGTTTGCAAGAATAATCAGAAAAAGCGTCAGGAGGACACCATGGATCGCCGCACATTCGTCATCGGCACCGCCGCATCGGCCGCCGCGCTCGCGACCGGGCCGGTTATCGCGCAAGACGCGTTTCCGTCGCACGCCATCACCATCATCAACGCCTTTCCGCCCGGCGGCATCAACGAGATCGTAACGCGGCCGCTGGCCTCCGCGATGGAGCCGATCCTGAAACAGCCGGTCGTGGTCGAGACCAAGGCCGGCGCCGCCGGTCAGGTCGGCGCGCAAGTCGTCGCCTCCGCCAAGCCGGACGGCTACACCATCCTGTCGCACAATACCGGCATTTCGGGTTACGCCGAGGTCGACAAGCTGTTCGGCCGCCCGGTGAAGACCACGCGCGACGATTTCGTCACGCTGGCGCGCCTGGTTGCCGATCCGGTGCTGCTGCTTGTCAACAGCGAGCAGCCTTATAAGACGCTCAAGGAATTCATTGACGCCGCCAAAAAGCCGGATAGCGCGATGGTCTTCAGTTCCGGCGGGCTCTACGGCGCCACGCATTTGCCGCTGGCCTATCTGGAAAAAGCGACCGGCCTGCTCAAGCTTCGCCACCTGCCGACCAATGGCGGCGGCCCCGCCATCACCGCCATTCTCGGCAATAATGCCCAGGTGACGACGCAATCGGTATCGGCGACGCTGGCACACATCAAAGCCGGCAAGCTGCGCGGCCGCTGGCCTCGTTCGGCGCCACACGCTCGAAATTCGTGCCCGACGTGCCTACCCTCAAGGAGCTCGGCTACGACGTCGAATACTATCTGTGGGTCGGCATCTTCGCGCCGAAAGCAACGCCGGCGCCGGCCGTCGCCACGCTGCGCGCCGCCATCAAGCAGGCCGCGCACGGCGAGGCCTTCATGGCCGTGCTCGCCAATGCCGGCCAGGAACTGGCCTATCTCGACGGACCTGAACTTCCAGAAATTCTGGGATATCGACGGCAAGCGCACCGACGAAGCCGTGATCTCGATCGCAAGCAAGGGTAAAAATATGATTCTCCGCGCGGATCATGTGGCCGGCGCCTTTTTCGTCATTTTCGGCACGGGGATCATCGCGCTCTCCGGCGATCTGCCGACCGGACAATTGTCGATGCCCGGGTCCGGTTTTCTGCCCAAGATCGTGGCCACGCTGACCATTATCTTTGGCATGGTGCTGATCTGCGCGCCCGGGAAACCGCGCCATTCGCCGAACTCGGCTGGCAGGACGGCAAACATGCCGCGATGGTAACGGTGATCACCGCGGCAGCGATCGCGCTCTATGAGCATCTCGGCTTCTTTTTCACCATGCTGCTGATGATGTTCGCGCTGCTGCTCGTCATCGAGCGGCGCAATCCGCTGCGTGCCGGCATCTATTGCCTCGCCATCGTTACGTTCACGTATGTGTCCTTCGTCTACGGCCTGAAAACGCCGCTTCCGGAATTCAGCTTCTAGGATCCCTTCGTGGAAAACACCTTGATCAGCCTGGCGCATGGTTTTGCCATCGCCTTCCAGCCGGACAATCTCTGGTACGCCTTTCTCGGCTGCCTGGTCGGAACGCTGGTCGGCGTGCTGCCCGGCATCGGGCCGCTGTCCGGCATCTCGATATTGCTGCCGGTGACGTTCGGGCTGAACGCCACGCAGGCCGTCATCATGCTCGCCGGCATCTATTACGGCTCGCAATATGGCGGGCTCGACCACGTCGATCCTGATGCGGATTCAGGCGAAGCATCCTCGGTCATGACGTGTATCGACGGCAACGCCATGCCAAGAAAGGCCGCGCCGGCGCTGCGCTTTGCATCGCCGCCGTGGGCTCATGGGTGGCGGGGACGTTCGGCGTGATCATGTTGACGTTGGTGGCGCCGCCGCTGGCCACAATCGCGTTGAAATTCGGGCCGCCCGAATACACCGCGATGCTGATCCTCGGCCTGATCTTCCTCGCCTATATGTCGTCATCGTCGCTGGTGCGAACGCTGCTGATGGCCTGCATCGGCCTGCTGCTCGGCATGATCGGCATCGACAACATGACCGGCCATTTCCGCTACAGCTTTGGACCTTGCCGAGTTAGGCGACGGCATCGGCATCGTGCCGGTGGCGGTCGGCCTGTTCGGCCTCGGCGAAATCCTGTCGACGCCGAGCCACACCGTGGTCGGCGAAGTCATCGCGCCGAAATTCCGCGAACTGCTGCCGAACCGCCCAGGAATGGCGCGAAGCCTTCATGCCGATCGTGCGCGGCAGCGTGCTCGGCTTCATCATCGGCATCATCCCGGGCTCGGCGCACATTATTTCGAGCTTCTTGTCTTATGCGCTGGAGCGCCGTGTTTCCAAGCATCCGGAAGAGTTTGGCCATGGCGCGGTCGCCGGCGTCGCCGGACCGGAATCGGCCAACAACTCGGCCTCCACCGGCGCCTTTGTGCCGATGCTGGCGCTCGGCATTCCAACAGGGCCGATAACCGCGGTGCTGATCGGCGCGCTGATGGTGCACGGCGTCAATTCGGGTCCCAGCTCGTCACCGAGCATCCGGACGTGTTCTGGGGCTTCGTCGCCTCGATGTATGTCGGCAACCTGATGCTGCTGGCACTGAACCTGCCGCTGGTCGGCCTGTTCGTCACCGTGCTGCGCATTCCTTACGCCTATCTCTACCCGCTGATCATCATGTTCTGCATCGTCGGCGTCTACGAAGTCAGCCATTCGGTAGTCGACGTCTACATCATGCTGATCATGGGCGTCCTGGGTTACGCGCTGCGCAAGTTCTCGTTCGACCCGGCGCCGCTGGTGCTGGGCCTGGTCATCTCGCCGATTTTCGAGCAGAGCCTGCGCCAATCGCTGATCATGTCGAACGGCGACTACACAATCTTCTTTGCGCGGCCGATTTCGCTCGGGCTGCTGATCGTATGCGCGGTGCTGCTGGCGCTCTCGGCCTACGCCTACCTGCTCAAACGCAAGGGACTGGCGTGAAAAGCTCGCCGAGGCGGAAGTCGGCGAAGGTCCAGCAGTAGGACCGCCTCAGCCGGCCAGCTCACGCCGGACGATGGCTGCGCATCGACCATCGCGCGCCAGCTTACCGAAGGCAACGTCGCGCGGCAGATATTTCATGCCGCAATCGGGCGCGATGGACCATGCGCTCGGCCGGCACGTAAGGCAGCGCGCGCCGGATGCGGGTGGCCACCACTTCGGGCGTTTCCACGACGATGTCGGACAGATCGATGACGCCGAGGATGATGGTCTTGCTCAAGGCCCCCATGCGTCGAGCAGTCGAGCTTGGATTGCGCGGTTTCGACCGAGATTTGCTTCGCCAGCGAACCCTCAGGCTCCGCCAGATAATCGTACGCCGGCGCCTTGTTCTTGGTCGTGAGCGCGTAGCCGAAGCAGATGTGTACCGCGGTGGTGCCGGTGACGCCGTCGAGCGCGCGGTTGAGCGCCGTGAGCCCGAATTGGCGCGCCAAATCCGGCCGCGCCCTGCATATAGGGCTCGTCGATCTGCACGACGTCGGCGCCGCCGGCGAACAAGTCCTTAATCTCAGCATTGACGGCGACGGCGTAGTCGAGCGCCATCTCCTCGGGGTCCTTTGTAGAAGTCGTTCTGCACCTGTTGCGACATGGTGAAGGGACCGGGCACGGTGATCTTGATCGTGCGGTCGGTATTGGCGCGCAGGGAATTTCACGTCACGGATCTTCAACCGCGTGCCGCCGCGCAATTTTGCCGACCACGCGCGGTACGGTGATGGTGATGCCGCCGCGGCTCTTGGTGGTGCCGGGATTGTCGAGATCGATGCCGTCGAGCGCGGTGGCGAAGCGGTTGGAATAACTGACGCGGCGAATCTCGCCATCTGTGACGAATATCGATGCCGGCGCGCTCCTGATCCCGGATCGCCAGCAACGTGGCGTCGTCCTGCGCCTGCTCAAGCCATTGCGGATCGACCCGCCACAGTTCCTGGGCCTTGGTACGCGGCGGCGTCTGTTTGCTGAGCACCGTGCGGTCGATCAGCCAGTCCGGCTGCGGATAGGAGCCGACCAGCGAGGGTCGGCAGCAAGGTCTGCGCCATCTGATTTCTTCCCGGTGAGTGCCGTCAGTGCTGCGCTATTTGCCGACGAAAAGAGGGTCTTGCGCGATTTTTCCCCCATTTGTCGATTTCGCTCTTGAGATACTCGCCGTGGCTTTTCCGGCGGCCCGCCGATGGTGACAAAGCCGAGCTTGCTTTGCAGCGCTTGCACATCCGGCAGGGTCAGCACGTGGGCGATATCGCGGTTGATCTTGTCGACGATGTCCTTGGGCGTGCCCTTGGGCGCAAACATCGCATACCAGCTCGTGGCGTCGGGATAATTGATGCCTTGCTCCTGAAGGTCGGCACGTCTGGCAGTTGCTCGGCGCGCTTAGGGCCGGACACGCCGAGCGCACGCTCGCGGCCGGATACGACATTGCCGACATGCGCGCCCGTCGTCGGAAAGAAGACGTCGACGCGGCCGGACATCACGTCCGTGGTGAGCTGCGACGATTGGGAGTAAGGCACCTGCCGCATCTCAAGCCGGCCGTTCATTTCCGCGAAGACGGCCACCGCCATGTTGCCGCTCGACGAGGTGCCAAGCGTGCCATAGGTCAGCGCGCGCGGATTGGCCTTGGCGAAGTCGACCAGTTCCTTTGCCGTCTTGAACCGCGAGTCCGGCGGCACGATCAGGATGTCCTGCGCCGATGCGACCAGCATCACCGGCTCGAAATCCTTGACCGGATCGAGTTCGGCCATCGGCGCCAGCGTGACGTTGACGGCGAGCGATTGGGTGGCGAAATGCAGCGTATAGCCGTCCGGCGCCGAGCGCGCCGCGGCGAGCGCGCCGATATTGCCGAGGCGCGCCGGTGCGGTTTTCGACCGTGACTTGCTGGCCCCAGTATTCCCCGAGCTTTTGCGCCACGATGCGGCCCAGCGCATCGACCGATCCGCCGGCGGAGAACGCAATGATGACGCGGACCGGATGGCTTGGAAAGGTTTCCGCCCGCACGCCGCGCGAGGGCATCAGCGTCGCAATGACGACGGCACACACGATAACGATAATTTTCAGCTTCACATACGCCTCCCCACGCGGAGCACTTGACCGGACCTTGCCGGCGACTCCTTGGAGGCAATGTGTAACATCAAATCGGCACGGCGTGACCGGTGCGTCCCACGCATACAGTCGTGGGAGCCCTGCGGCGGCGGCTGCCGTCCGGCGCGAAGTCAGACTCAAGGACAATCGACAGTATATTCTGCCGTGCGCACTGCTAGGCCGGGTTGGCGTTCTTGGCGTGCAGCGCCATGGTGATCAGCGCGGTGCCGCCGAACACCATATTGATGCCGACCAGAAGCCCGATGGCCCAGGCCGCCGTGCTCGGCAGGCCGGCAAAGATCATCGCGCCCCAGCACCAGATCGACGACGCCGCTCGCTCAGCATCCAGCCCCAGCGGCCGGACAATTCGCGCTTGTGATCGAGCGCGAACATGATCGAGGCGACACCTTCGATCATGAAGAAAAAACACCAGCACGATGGTCAGCGACACCGCCCCGCTCGCCGGCATCGCCAGCAATGACGCACCGACCAAAATGCCGAGCGCCGCCGACAGCAACGCCCACCAGAAACCCGGCGCCTGGCGCATCCAGAACGTCGTCGCCAGCCCCATGACACCGCTGATCAGGAACAGCCAGCCGAGCAGGATGGTCACCGTCAGCGTGGCGATCGGCGGAATGAGAATGGCGATCAAGCCGAGCGCAACCAGAATGACGCCCTCGGCGAGGTAGAGTTTCCAATGCTGATGCAGCGCGTTAGCGACCGCGCGTTGAATACCTTGGATGTCAGGTGTCGACATAACCGTACCGTCTCCTGTTGCCGTATTCAGTCTAGTCTATTTCTCGACCCAGTCGGCGCATTTCTGCACGGTGGTTTCGCCGCCCCAGGGCTGCACCGGCACCGTCGAGGTCGAGTTTTTCGGTGAGCCTTCGATAATACGGTCGCTATAGACCATGTAGACCAGCACGTTGCGCTTGACGTCGCAGCCGCGCACGATCTGCATCTTCTTGAAGAACAACGACCGGCGTTTGCGGAAGACGTCCTCGCCCTGATCGAATTTAGCCTTGAATTTGATCGGCCCGATCTGCCGGCACGCCAATGAAATATCCGACACTTCCTCGGCAACGCCAAGCCAGCCCTTCACGCCACCGCGCTCCGGCACGGTTAAAGTGGCAGGCAACGCCCTCCACTCTCTGGATCGTCGAGGCCATAGGTGGCGAGTTTGTCGTTCGGCGTCAGCCACTTGAACACGGTCGAACGCCTGAAGATCAGGTCCGGTTCGTCGGCGGCATGCGACGGCGCCCGCGCTCAGAATGGCGGCGGCGGCAACGAGACAGGCAATGAATGCGCGCAAGAAAGCCTCCATAGCGTTCCCTGCGACATAAGAATGATCCGCCGTCAGCGTAAGGGGCTTATGCCCACAGCCGCTCGCTGTTTTCGAGGCCTTTGTAGAGATCGGCGACGTATTCGCCGTAGCCGTTGAACTTCATCGTCGGCCGCCGTTCCCCGGTGCCCGATGACCTCTTCGCTGGCCTGGCTCCAGCGCGGATGCGGCACTTCCGGATTGACGTTGGCCCAGAAGCCGTATTCCTGCGCCTGCAAGGCTTCCCAATAGGTTTTCGGCCGCTGGTCGGTGAAGGTGAAGTGCACGATCGACTTCACCGACTTGAAACCGTATTTCCACGGCACCGCCAGCCGGATCGGCGCGCCGTGCTGCTTGGCGATCGGGTGGCCATAGGCGCCGGTGGCGAGGAAGGCGAGGATCGTTGGTCGCTTCCGCCATCGTAAGCCCCTTCGGTATAGGGCCAGGGAAACCAAGTCTGCTTCTGCGCGAAGGCGGTCTTGGGATCCATGAAGGTCTGCATCTGCAGATATTTTCGCCGAGCCGAGCGGCCGCGCCAATTTCACCAGCTTGGCGAGCGGGAAACCGCTCCAGGCAATCGCCATGCTCCAGGCTTCGACGCAGCGATGCCGGTAGGTGCGCTCCTCGATGCCCACCTTGCGGATCAGATCGTCGATGCCGATCTCGAACGGCTTTTCCACCAGGCCGTCGATCTTGATCATCCACGGCCGGGTCTTGAGCGCCTGCGCGGTCGAGGCGATGGTCTTCTGCGACCCGAATTCGTAGAAATTATTGTAGTTGCCGTTGACCTTTTCGTCGGTGATCGGCCGGTCGAGCGTATATGTCTCGTTGCGCTTGGGCGGATAAAGATCGCTTGTGGGATCCGGCATGCTGGCCAGATCTGTGACGCGCTGGGCGGACGCCAGGCCCCGGCGCCATCGCCAAGGCGCTCGCACTGCCGGCCAGGAAGCTGCGCCGGTTGAAGAACAGATGCTCCGGCGTGGCGAGCCCGTCGGGAATTTCCCAGCCGCGGCGGCGAATGACGTTCATGGCAAGGTCCCATTGGATCGCGTCCAAGGGGTAAGGCTGCGCGCCATCACAAGCAAGTCACGGATGCGGGAGGCTTTGCTCAACCCTCTCCCCTCGTGGGAGAGGTGCCGAGCCATAAGCGCGTTTACGCGCGTCTTCGACTCGCTATGGCGAGGCGGGTGAGGGGGCGATCCTGCGATCATGGACCTTCCCCCTCACCCGGCTCGCGCTTCGCATGCGCTCAGCGCGATCCACCCTCTCCCACAAGGGGGAGAGGGAAAAAAGAAAGCTACGCCGGCCGGCGGCGTTCTTTCTTGCCGCGACGATCTGGTCCGCCTGGCGTCCAGTGAGCTCGGCCATGTGGTCGAAGGTGAAGGTGAACGAGCCGACGCCGGCGGTGGCCGAGCGCACCTCGATGATAAGGTCGCCGATCTCAGCTTCCGCCATCTGCGCGCGCACCAGATCCCAGCCGGGCCAGCCCTCGCGGGGTGTCGAAGCCGAGAATGTGTCCGCGGCGCCCGGACAAGATCGCGTTCATTTTGGCCGTGGCATCGCTCGGGCAGACGATCTCGACCAGATGGATCGGCTCCAGCAGCACCGGCTGGCACTGCGGCAGACCCTCGACGATGGCGATGCGGCCGGCGGTGCGGAACGCCATGTCGGGAGGAATCCACCGTGTGGTACGAGCCGTCGATCAGCGCCACCGCGACATCGACCACCGGAAAGCCGAGCGGGCCGTGGCTTGAGTGCATCGACGACGCCCTCCTCACCGCCGGGATGTAATTGCGCGGCACCACGCCGCCGGTGATCCGGTCCTTCGAACTTGAAGCCCGACGAGCGCGGCAGCGGCTTGATCTCCACAACCACCCACGTCGCCGAACTGGCCGTGACCGCCGGACTGTTTCTTGTGACGGCCGCGCAGCGTGATCCGGCTTGCGGATGGGTTTCGCGTATAACCAACCGTCGGCGGCCCGTGTCGTCACCGGCACCGCGTAGCGGTCGCCGAGGCGCTCGGTGGCGACGCGCAAATGCATTTCACCCTGGCCCCAGATCACGACCTCGTGGCTCTCGGCATTGTGGATCACCGTGAGCGAAGGGTCTTCCTCGGTCATCTTGGTGAAGGCGTGCGCCGAGTTTGACGTCGTCCTTGCGTTCCTGGCCTGCACCGCGATCGCCAGCACCGGCTGCGTACGGCGTCACGCGGCCAAGCGTGCCGTGGACTTTCTTGCCCGCCGACAAAGTATCGCCGGTCTTGGCGGCGTCGAGCTTGCCGAAAGCAACCGTTTCGCCCGCAGTGGCTTGGGCGCGCTTGTCGAAATGCTGGCCCATCAGCTTGAACACGGCCGAGGCGCGGCCCACCTCGCCGGTTGGGACGTTGTTTGAACGTGTGCCGTCGCCGGCCTGGCCGGGACAACAGCCGCGCCACCGACATCTTGCCGCGTGCGGCGTGTGGAAGGTCTTGAGCCACCAGCGCCACCGCGTCGTGGCCCGGCTGCACACCGATCCGCGCCGCCGTTTCCGCCACTGTCGGCGCCTCGTGGCGCAGCGCCTTGAGCAGACGCAGCACGCCGTTCGAGCGCGTCGCGGCGCCGAGCAGCACCGGGCAGACGATGCGTTCGCGCAATTCCTTGGACAGGTCGTCAAATATCTTGTCGCGCGGCGGCTCCATGTCCTCGAGCAATTGCTCCATCAACTCGTCGTCGTGATCGGCAAGCGTCTCGAGCATCGAGTAGCGCGCTTCCTTCTCACGGTCGCGGTCCTCGCCGGCAAGCTCGATGATCTCGGACGCGGTGTGCTCTTTGTAGACATAGGCGCGTTCGAGCGCGAGATCGACGAAACCGGAGATGATGTCGTTTCGCCAGATCGGAATCTGCCGCAGCAGCAAATGGCACGCGCGAGGCCGGCTGCAGCAGCTTGAGCGTCTCGCGCACGCGGCGGTCCGCCTTGTCGATTTTATTCAAAAACAGGAAATGCGGAATGTTGAGGTCTTCGAGTTCGCGCAGGATCAACTGGAGCTGCGGCACCTTCTTGTCGTCGGCCTCGCAGGACCACGACCGCCGCATCGACCGCGGGCAGCACGGCGCGCATGTCGTGGATGAATTCGACGGAGCCCGGGCAATCTCGATAAAAGTGTAACTGTCGCCCATGACTGGTGGGTGGCGAAGGTCGCTTCCACGCTCATCTTGTGATGGCGGGCTTCCTTGCTGGCGTCGCCGGCGCTTGAGCCGGCTTCGACGGTACCCTGGCGCGGAATGGCACCGGTGCGCGCGCGAGGATCGCTTCAAGCGAGCGTGGTCTTACCGCTCTGGAATGGCCCACCAGCGCGACGCACCGGGGACCCTTTGGGCTACTGCCGTTATGACTCATGGCAACCTCCCTGACTGGCCGGGAGTTGGACCTCGGTATCCGGCCCGTACCGATATCGTTTCAGGTGAGGCCCTGGCTGGCAAGGGCCGAATTTTCAAGCTTATTTGATAAAGCTCAAATCCATCGCCGCGCGCGCGTCGGCGCTTTTATCGACCAGGCCCTGCGCCTTGTACCATTCGACTGGCGCGCGACGTCCGCCGGCGTCGAGCCGCGCCTGCGGATCCATGTAGTAAGCCCCAGCCTCGACGACGATCGCGGCGGCGGCCAGCGGCTGCCCCGGATAGACGTAGCGCGCGATCGCCAAGGCTGTGCTCTGCGATGTCGCGTCGTGATGCGCTTGCCGTATTTGTCGTGGCGCATCAGCGCGGCGGTATAATCCGCAGCGCCGCGGCGATAGGCGCGCACGAATTTCTCGACGGTGGCGCGCCGCGTCGACAGCATTGTCGCCGAGACGAACAGCGCGCCCAATTGCTGCTCGCCCAGCTCGGAGTACCAGCCGACAATTTTGGCCTGGTTCGCCGCCAGGATTTCGCGCGCATATTGCGCCGGCAGGATCGTGGCATCAGCCTCGCCGGTGCCGACGGGCGCGCGCCATGGCGTCGATCGATTGCACCGGCTTCAAGGTGACACTGGCAACGTCAAAGCCCTTGGCCGCCGCTATCTGGCCGATCTGAAAATGGTACGGTCGAGCCAAGCTCGTAATCGCCAACCGACTTGCCGGCGAGTTGCTCCGGCCTGCCGCAGACCTTTGGCATAAGCGGCGTTCGAGACGACGATCTCATTGCCTTCGAAAATCGCGCTTCTCGCGCACCTGCGCGGCGATCGCCTTGATTGGCGCCCTTGTGCCGGCGAGATTGAACGCCGCGCCGCTGAAGGCGGCGACGCCGAAATCGGTGGCGCCGCCGGCCAGCGCTTCCACCACGGCCTGCGCGGCCGGATAAGCCGTCATGTCGACGTCGAGACCTTCGGCTTTGAAGTAGCCCTTTGACGCCAGCCAGAAACAACGCGCCGCTGGTCGCCAGTTGCTGGGTGCCGACGGTGACTTTCTCCTGCGCCGAGACAGGAGAAAGCAGCAAGGTGATGAAGGCTAAAGGTCGCAACGGCGCGGAGAATCATGCCGTGAGATTAGCAACTTACCGGTCTCATGGTGAGGAGGCGGATGTAAGTTGCGCGGTCCCGGCTACTTCAAATTCCCGCAGAACCGCTGGATGCGCCGGCAGGCTTCTTTCCAGGTCGTCGGTCTTGGTGGCGTAGGAAATGCGGAACGCAGGCCCGAGCCCGAAGGCCGTGCCCTGCACCACCGCGACGCCTTCGGCTTCAACAGTTCGGTGACGAAGTCCTCGTCGGTGGCGAGCTTCTTGCCGCTCGGCGTGGTTTTGCCCATGGTCCCCGCGCACGACGGATAGACATAGAACGCGCCTTCCGGCATCGGACACTTGATGCCCGAGGCCTGGTTGAGCATCGACACCACGAGGTCGCGGCGCTCTTTGAAAATCTTGTTGTGCTTGGCGATAAAATCCTGCGGACCATTGAGCGCTTCGACCGACGCCCATTGCGACACCGCCGACGGGTTCGACGTCGACTGCGACTGGATCATCGCCATCGCCTTGATCAACGGTGCCGGGCCGCCGGCATAGCCGATACGCCAGCCGGTCATGCAATAGGCTTTCGATACGCCGTTGATGGTCAGCGTGCGATCATAGAGCGCCGGCTCGACCTGCGCCGGTGTCGTGAACACGAAGTCATCGTAGACGAGGTGTTCGTACATGTCGTCGGTCATGACGTGCACGTCGGGATATTTCAACAGCACATCGGTGAGCGCCTTCAACTCGGCGCGCGTATAGGCGGCGCCGGTCGGGTTCGACGGCGAGTTCAGCAGCAGCCATTTGGTCTTCGGCGTGATCGCCGCTTCCAGCGCCGCCGCGCTGAGCTTGAAGCCGTCTTCCATGCGGCAGACGATCTCCACCGGGGTACCTCCGGCAAGCAGCACCATGTCCGGATAGCTGACCCAATAGGGCGCCGGGATGATGACCTCGTCGCCCGGGTTCAGCGTCACCATGAAGGCGTTGTACAAAAACCTGCTTGCCGCCGGTGCCGACGGTGATCTGCGACGGCTTGTAGTCCAGCCCGTTTCTCGCGCTTGAACTTCCTGGCGACGGCATCCTTGAGCTCCGCAATACCGTCGACGTTGGTATACTTCGATGCGCGGCCGCTCTCGATCGCCTTGATCGCCGCCTGCTTGATGTTGTCGGGCGTGTCAAAATCGGGCTCGCCGGCGCCCAGCCCAATGACGTTGCGGCCGGCCGCTTTGAGCGCGCGCGCCTTGTCCGTCACGGCAATGGTCGCCGACGGCTTGATGCGCTGCAGGTAGTCGGCAAGGAAGGCCATCGAACGCTCCGAATCTGGGTCTAGTACCTTGAGAACTCTGTCGTAATTGGCCAATAGGGCGACAGCAAGCCGCAAAACGCTGATGAATTCATCAAGCCTGTTGATGGCTCACGGACGTCATTTTCCGGGGACGGCCGGTTCCGCCGACGCTGCTTTATTGCACCGCGCCATCGACTTTCCAAGCCTGTGGCGTTTTTCCGGGCCGCGCCTAATATGGCGTTCAAGAGCCGGTCACCGGCCGAAGCGACCTGAGGGAGTTTACGCCATGAAGCTCAGCGCCGAGCATCTCAAGGCCTTTGACGAACAGGGCTACGTCTTCTTCCCGAACTGCTTCTCCGAGGAAGAGATCGCGCTGCTGCGCGCCGAAGCCCGACAGCATCCTTAAACTCGATCGCCCGGAAGTCTGGCGCGAAAAAACCGGCGCGCCGCGCACCGCTTTCGCCGCGCACCCAACCTTCAGCCCCGTATTCGGCCTGTTGGCGCGCCACCCGCGCCTGGTCGAGCCGCTGCGGCAATTGTTCGGCGAGAACGTCTACGTCCACCAGTTCAAGCTCAACGCCAAGGCCGCCTTCGAAGGCGACGTCTGGCAATGGCATCAGGATTACGGCAACCTGGCAGCGCGACGACGGCATGCCGGAGGCGCGCGCCATGAACATCGCGGTGTTCCTCGACGAGGGTGATGCCGATCAAACGGCCCGCTGTTCTTGATTCCGAAAAGTCACAAGCAAGGCGTGTTCGCCGCCGGCCATGACAAATCGACGACGTCCTATCCGCTCTGGACACTCGACAAGGAGACGGTGACGCAATTGTGCGCGCAGGCCGCGCCGCCGGGCGGCGTATGGTATTGTGGCGCCAACCGGCAAGCCCGGGTCGGTATTGATGTTTCACGGCAATCTGGTGCACGCCTCGCCGCCCAATATCACGCCCTACCCGCGCAAGATCGTCTATTTGACGCTGTGCGCGGTTTCCAATCACATCACCAAGTTCATGCGCCTGAGTTCATCGCGCATCGCGACTTCACGCCGATTAAACCTGCCGATGACGACGCGCTGGCGGAATAATGCCCGCGCGCACCGGGTTGCGGCGGAATAAATTATTCGTATGTAAGCGTTCGGCAGGCGTTTCGTGCCCCCTACGGTCACGCAATTGCCAAGCTTTGTCTGCTCTATCGCGCCGAATATTCGGGGTGCCTAAAGATGTACACGCTCTATTCGATGCAGCGATCCGGCAACAGCTACAAGGTCCGCCTTGCGCTGGCCCGGCTCGGCATTCCCTACAACCTTGTCGAGGTGAACATCCTCCAGGGCGAAAGCCGTACGCCCGAATTCCTGGCGAAAAATCCGAATGGCCAGGTGCCGCTGCTCGAAGTCGCGCCCAACCGCCATCTTTGCCGAATCCAACGCGATCCTGTGGTACGTCGCCGGCGGCACCGCGCTGGCGCCGGAAGACCGCATCGAGCGCGCCGAAGCCTTGCAGTGGATGTTCTTCGAGCAGCACAGTCTGGAGCCGAATATACGGCGCCGCCTATTTCTGGCTGGCGCTGATCAAAGGCGGCCGCGACCTGCAAAAGCCACGCGCTTTGAGGATTGGCTGGAAAACGGCGACCGCGCGCTCGGCGTGATGGAGATGCATCTCGCCAAATATCCGTATTTTGTCGCGAACCGATTCACCATTGCCGATATTGCGCTATACGCCTACGCGCACGTCGCCAATCAGTGCGATTTCGATCTCAAGCGCTATCCGGCGGTGTGCGACTGGATCGACCGCATCGCGGCCGAGCCCGGCTATGTTGCGATGGACTGGCAGCCCGAGCCGCTGCTCGCCGCGCAATAGCCAATATTTTCCGGGGTACTAAGCCGACTTGGCCTGACTGCGATTGACCAGCGCCTGCACGCGCGCCAGCAAATTGCCGTAAGCCCGGACTGGGCCTTGTAGCGCTCCCACGCCGCCTGATCACGGTTGATGGGCTCGAAGCCGTGCTGGTAAGTCGGATCGTTCGCCGCCTTGCCGATGAAGGCGTGCAGATGCTCTGCCACGACGTCCATCAACACGACCCAATTGTTGCAGGTGCGGCCGACCTCCTCCAGAAGTCGTCCTGGAAATTATGCTCGAGTTCTGTCGGGCACCAGAAACCGAAAGCGCGGATCAGATCGCCGCCATAGACGGTCGCCGAGGTCATGCGTAGCGGCGCCCTTGAACAGATCGTTCGACGACGCCATGCCGCTCGATCCGGCGGCCTCGATCAGCCGCGTATCCCAATCGCGCGTCTTCACATGCAGGTCGTCCTGCAGAAATCCGTACCAGGCTAGGTCCGGATAATCGCGTACGAAACGGTTCATGACCGCGACCAGGGATTTGTCGTCCGGTGCTGGCACACGGCGGTCCAGTTGTCGGGCAGCGGCAGGTAGGGAATATCGGCGGCCTGGTCGGCGCCGAGAATGACCATGCCCCGGCGTCGCGCATCCCGCAGTCCGGATGGCATTGAGGCAGAACGCCAGGCGGGCCGGCCGGTTCAGCGAAGGCAGCATCCACATGAAGGGACCCCTGGTCGTCTGGCGATCCGGCCTGAGGCGAAGGGCCGCAATCGATGCCGCAAATGGACGCCCGCCCGCGCACAGCAGACTAAGTGAGTCGCCCGATTCACGCATGGTTCGCGGGCCCCGTTGACCGCTTTTTGTGGACAAGCGTGATCCCAGAAGCCCCAGCCCAAGGAGGATTTTTAACCTTTCATTAACCATGCCGTCACGAAAACGCCCCCGTTCTTGAACTGCTATGCCGCAATCGGGCCGAACCAAAGTCCGTTTCCGAAGTTATTAGGTTCTCATCGGATAGTTTATTGCTGCCTCAAAGGTGCGATATGCGCCACGAAGACCTCCAGGATAACGGATTTGCGGCCCCGTCCGGCCGTGCCCTTGGCCACGAGCGCCGCACCGTTGCAGTCGCCGCCTTGATCGCCAGCATCACGCTTGCCCTCTCGACCCGTCGTCGCCGCCACCGTCGTGACCGTGGGCATCGCCCGCGCCAACGTGGTCGATGGCGTGATCGACAACGAGGGCAGCCTGTTCGCGGTCGCGCTGCTGCTCGGCCCTGGTGTTCATCGGGGTCGGGCGGCTTTACCGTGCTGCCGCCTCGCGGTCGCCACCGCCACTAAGCCATTCTCCGGCGCAAAAATTGCATGATCCGCTGCGACTTATCCTCGCAGAGCGGTGGCCCATGTTGGATCATGTGGCGCGGCAGACGCCTAAACCCGAAACGGCCAAGGCCGATCCGGATTTTCCCCGGTTTGAGCTTTGCTTATCGTTTCCGCGATGGCCAGGCCGAACCTTTGGCCGGCCGCGATATTGCCGGCGCGCTGGCCGAGCCGGGCGGCTGGATTTGGATTCACCTGTCCCCTCGTCGACATCTATGCCCGCAACTGGATCGGCAAGATTGCGCCCATTCCCGAGCGCGCCCGCGAAATCCTTTTGTCCGACGACGAGCATCAATTGCTCGAGCCGATCGACGGCGGCGTCGCCGGCGTGTTCGCCGACCTTTTGCGCGAATCCGCCAGCGAAGCGCGCGAACTCGGGCGTCTGCATTTCGCGCTCACCGACACGCTGGTGGTGAGCGGGCGGCGCGCCCGCGCTCGGCGCCATCCAGCGCACGCTCGACGCGCTCGGCAAAGGCAAGAAATTTCCCGACGCCATCGCGCTGCTGGAGGAAATCGTCAGCCATTTCGCCGACTCCGTGGCGCTGGTGGCGCAGGAATTATCCGACACGCTCGACGCCATCGAGGAAAGCCTGATCGACGAAGTCTCGGCTGACGAACGCCGCAGGCTCGGACCCGCGCGCGCCGCACCGCCGTGCGTCTGCACCGCCAGCTCTCGACGCTGCGGCTATTGTTCCGGCGCTGGTCGGCGCCGGACGAAAATACCTCGCAGACCCGCATCGGCCTGACCAGCGGCCGGCTGGCGCAGCGTCTCGACGGCCTCGATCACGAGATCGTGGCGGTGCAGGAACGTGCCCGACTGTTGCAGGACGAAATCGCCGCCAAACTCGCCGCCGAAACCAACCGGCATCTGTTCATCCTACGGTGCTGACCGCATTCCTGCTGCCGCCGACGCTCATCTCCGGCATTTTCGGCATGAACGTCTCCGACCTGCCCCTTCACCAAGGACGCCGGCGGCTTCACCTGGGCAATGTCGCTGATTATTCTGTCCGCCGTGCTGGTCTATGCCGTCATGCGGTTGCTGCGCATTACGCGCTAGTTAAGTCATGCAACCAATCGCAATGGTGCCGCGTTTGGTCGCTACATGACACGCATGAAACTCACTCCCGCTCTCGCCGCGCTGCTGCTCGTGCAGTCGCTGGCGCAGGCGCAGACGTTCCCCCTCTTCCGCAGGCCCGCTCACCGTCGAAACCGTCGCCTCCGGCCTGGTGCATCCTTGGTCGCTTGCGTTCCTGCCCGACGGCCGCATGCTGGTGACCGAGCGGCCCGGCCGTATGCGCATCGTCGAGCGCGACGGCAAGTTGTCGCCGCCGCTGTCCGGCGTGCCGAAGGTAACGACCGGCGGCCAGGCCGGCATGATGGACGTCGCGCTCGACGGCGGCTTTGTGCAGAACCGCACGATTTATTTCTGCTTCAACGCCGATTCCGGCTTTAACGTCGCGGTGGCTCGCGCACAACTCAACGCCGGCGAAACCGGCCTCGATAACGTCAAAGAAATCTTTCGTCAGGACGGCCCGCCGTCGAGCGGCAACAATGTCGCATGCCGTATCGCGCAGAGCGCCGACGGCAATCTGTTCGTCTCGCTCGGCGATCATTTCCGGCCGCGCGACGACCGCGCAGAACCTTGCCGACACCATCGGCAAGATCGTGCGCATTAAGCCGGACGGCTCGGTGCCGCAAGACAATCCTTTCGTCGGCAAGGCCGACGCCAGGCCCGAAATCTGGTCCTACGGCCACCGCAATGCCGAGGGCCTCGTCTTCAATCCGGCCGACGGCAAATTGTGGGAACAAGGAGCACGGGCCCCAAGGCGGCGACGAGATCAACATCATTGAGAAGGGCAAGAACTACGGCTGGCCGGTGATCGGCTTCGGCGTCGACTATGGCGGTGGCCGGATTCACGCCAGCACATCCAAGCCCGGCATGGAGCAGCCGGTCTGGCACTGGACGCCGTCGATTGCGCCGTCCGGCATGGCCTTCGTCACGAGCGATCTGTTCAAGGGCTGGAAGGGCAGTCTGATCAACGGCGCGCTGAAATTCCAGTTGCTGTCGCGGCTCGAACTCGACGGCGACAAAGCCGTCAAGGAAGAGCGCCTGTTGCAGGACCTGCACGAGCGCATTCGCGACGTGCGCCAAGGCCCGGACGGCGCGCTCTATTTGCTTACCGACAATAGCGCCGGACGCGTGCTGCGGCTGGCGCCGGCGAAGTAATCATGCCGGGCTGAATGCGCGCTTGTCGCCGCAGGCTTCCGACATCAATCGCGTCGCGCACGTCCACAGCGCCAGCGCGACCAGCGCCACGCTGCCGAGCGCGATGAACGACAACGGATAGCCGTAGGCCTCTGCCACCGCGCCGCCGAGCGTCGTGCTCAACGCCGCGCCGACACTCTGCGATCTGCGTGGGCGACCATTGTTGCTGTTGCAGGAAGACGCCGAGATAGGGGCCGAGGCCGTCGCGCACGTCGGCCATAAAGAAATTGACGGCGTTGAGCGCCTGGAGCGACGTGGACATCGACGCTCCTTTGCTCTGGCCGCCGCAGAATCCCCGTCAGAGAGGGCCTTTGAAGACGAAGAACGCCCCCGAAGCAATCAATGCGAAGCCGACCACATGGTTCCAGGTGATGCCTTGCTTTAGATAGACGATTGAGAACACCGCGAACACGATCAGCGTGACGACTTCCTGCATGGTCTTGAGCTGGGCCGCGGAATAGACCGCGCTGCCCATGCGATTGGCCGGCACCGCCAGGCAATATTCGACGAAGGCAAGGCCCCAGCTAATGAGGATGACGCTGAACAGCGGCACCTCCTTGTAGCGCAGATGCCAATACCAGGCGGTGGTCATGAACACGTTGGAGCCGACCAGCATGGCGATCGGCATCATATAGGACCAGTTGATGGGCATTGGAATCTTTCGGGAATCTCTGAGGTTTGCCCGCCAGTTATAGCGGTTCGGCGGCGGCGGAATCCACAGGCGGCGACGGTGTCACCGGCGCGTCATGGCACTGCGCTAATAAGCTCCGGTCGGTTGTTTAGTTGCGTAAATGCGTAAAGCCCCTCTTGCGGTCCCTTAGCGGCATTGAGCCTGCCGCCGGGGCCGCAATTTTTTGCGCTCCCCCTGTGCTAATGTCCGGCGCGGGAGCTGATTGATGCGACGTATCCCGGTGGCATTTCTGGTGGCTGGCCTGCTGACGGCAGGCGCATTGCCCGCGTCCGCGCAAAACGCACAGCGCGCCACGCCGCCCGCCCTGGCGCAGCCCTACAAGCCGGTCGCGATTGTGCCGCCGATGCCGCTCAACGACCCGACCTTCGAGGCCTTCCGCAAGCAGCTCGGCGAGGTCGCGCAGCGCAAGGACCGCGCAGCGCTCGCCGGCATGGCGGTCGGCCAAGGCTTCTTCTGGGACCACGACAGCCGCGATGGCGCCGACAAACGCAAATCCGGCATCGACAATCTGGCGACCGCGCTGGGCTTAAACAACAAGAACGGCGCCGGCTGGGAGATTCTGTTCAGCTATACCGACGATCCGACCGCGTCGGCCTCGCGCGCGCACAAGGGCGCGCTCTGCGCACCGGCCGATCCCGGCTATAGCGGCAAGGACTTCGACGCTTTGCTCAAGGCGACGCAAAGCGACGCCTCGGAATGGGGCTACCCGCTGTCGACGAGCATCGATGTGCGAGCGGCGCCGCAAAGTACGGCGCCGGTGATCGACAGACTCGGCCTGGAATTCGTGCGCATCAGCTCCGACCCGTCGCCGTCGGCGAATTTCGTGCGCGTCGTCACGCCGTCGGGCAAGGCCGGCTATGTCGCGGCCGACGCCATCGCACCGACCGGCAACGACCAGCTTTGTTATGTCAAAGAGGGCGGCGGCTGGAAGATCGGCGGTTATATCGGCGGCGGCGAGCCAGACTAGATTTTCTTGCGCATGATCTTAACCGGAAACCGGTTCCCACTTTTCGAGATCATGCGCTAGCCATACTTCACCTTCATCGCCAAAATCGGCGCCATCAGAACCAGCGTCACCGCGTTGGAGCCGATCAGCGGCCAATCGCCGATCGCCACGCCATAGACCAGCCAAAGCGCAATGCCGATGGTGAAAGCCGCGGTCGCCGGCAGCGACAGCGCACGCGTATCTTTTTCGCGCATGACCTTGAGCGCCTGCGGCAGCCAGCACAGCGTGGTGAGGGCGGCGCCGGTGATGCCAACGGTATCGACGAGCGAGAGAATCATCATGGCATTGCATTACGGTCGATTCGATTCTGTAATGTGACACCCGCGCACCGGCGCGGCCGGGACCCGCATGCAGCCGCAAACCGCCAAACCGCCGCGAAAGCTCGCCTGTGCGCGATGCGGCGCGGCATTCGACTGCAACCTGGAAGGCGGCTGCTGGTGCGCAGCCGAGCCCTACCGGCTGCCGATGCTCGACGCGGCCCAGGATTGCCTGTGCCCCGCGTGCCTGCGCAAAGCCGCGGCCGACCATTCCCACACAACCGAGACCGCCAAATGATCGACCTCTACGCGCTGACCTCGCCGAACGTGCAGAAGATCTTCATCATGCTCGAGGAGTGCGAACTGCCCTACAACACCAAGATCGTCGACGTGTGGAAGGGCGACCAGTTCACGCCGGAATTCACCAAGGTCAATCCGCTGCAAAAAGTCCCGGCGATCGTCGACAGCGAAGGCCCCGGCGGCACGCCCTATACGGTGATCGAATCGGGCGCGATTTTGCTCTATCTTGCCGAGAAGACCGGCAAGTTCATCCCGCACGATCCGGTCAAGCGCTACGACGTCATGCAATGGCTGATGGTGCAGGTCGCCACCGTCGGGCCGATGTTCGGCCAGCACGTGCATTTCAGCCGCTTCGCGCCGGGCGGCAATGACTACGGCAAGAGTCGCTATCGCACCCAGGCGGTCAAGCTCTACGATCTCTACGAGCAGCGGCTCGCCGCCCAGGCTTATGTCGCCGGCGCCGACTACACCATCGCCGATATCGCCGCCTTCCCCTGGCTGCGTAACATTGAACTCTTGGCGATCGACCTCGCCAAGCGCCCGCACATCAAGGCCTGGATCGACAAGATCGCTGCGCGCGACGGCGTCAAGCGCGCGCTCGCCAAGGTCGCCACCATCAAGTCGGTGCGCGATACCGCCACCGACGATGCCAAGGACCGTTTCTTCGGGCGGGGGGGAATACGCGCAAGTCTGACAACAGCGCCGGGGTTTTCGGGCTGTCATCGTCTTGTCATGAGCGGCGGACCCAACTCGCATTTCCAACGTGCGAGCCAGGGACCTGAAAGCCATGACCACCGCCACCGGCAACAGCCACATCGCGGACGCCAAACCGGAATCCGGCATCGTCTGGATCTATCATTTCCAGCCCGACGGCAGCGCCGAAGCCATCGCCGGCGAGAAGCTCGAGCAGGCGCTTGCCAGCCATGTCGGCTGGACCTGGGTACATCTGTCGCTCGCCGATACCCGCTGCCGCGCCTGGGTTGCCAATTACGGCAAGTTGTCCGAGTTGGCGCGCGAAACGCTGCTCGGTCCCGACGAGCATCTGCGCCTCGACATCCTCGGCCAGGAAATCGTCGGCGTGGTGCCGGATCTGCAGCAGGAAATTTCCCAGGCCACCGACGCCATCGTGCGGCTGCGCTTCGTGATGACCGAGCGCGTGCTGATCAGCGCGCGCCGCACGCCGGTGCATTCGATCGAGACCAACCGCCGCGCCATCGAGTCCGGCAAGCGCTTTCCGACCGCGGTGTCGTTTCTCGACGCGGTGATCGACCAGTTCGCGGACGCGGTCGGCCGCATGGCCGAACGCCTGGCCAGCGAGCTCGATACCGTCGAGGAGCATGTCATGCATGACCAGCCGTCAGACCAGCGCCCGCGCATCGGCAAGGTCCGGCTCCAGGCCGTGCGGGTGCACAGGCAACTGGCGCAATTGCGCGGCATGTTTCACCGCCTCGAACCGCGCATGGCGCAAGACAATGCGCCCGTGGCGCAGGCGATGCGGGCGCTGGCGCAAAAGCTCGACGCCATCGATCACGAGGTCGGTTCGTTGCAGGAGCGCGCGCGGCTGCTGCTCGACGAGATGAGCGCCAAGATGCAGGAAATCACCAACCGCCGGCTGTTCACGCTGTCGATCCTGACCGCCTGCCTGCTGCCGCCGACGCTGGTGACGGGCTTCTTCGGCATGAACACCAAGGACATGCCGTTCCAGAACGCCGACGGCGGCACCTGGCTCGCCCTGGTCGTCGCGATCGCCGCCAGCGCCGTCAGTTATTGGGCGCTGCGCCGGCTGCGGGCTTTGTAACGCAAGGCTGATGAGCGGGCGCCACCCTTGCGGCGGGATGCCGCCTGCTCATAATGCCGGTCCCGCCCAATCGGACACCGCATCATGATCATGGAAATCGCACAGATCGACGTCACGCCCGGCAAGGAAAACGACTTTGAGGCCGGTGTGAAAAAGGCCGCGCCGATCTTCAAGCGCGCCAAAGGCTGCACGGGCATGTCGTTGCATCGCTCGCACGAGCAGCCGTCGCGCTATCGGCTGTTCGTGCAATGGGCGACGGTGGAGAACCACACCAAGGATTTCCGCAACTCGGCCGACTTCCAGGAGTGGCGCAAGCTGGTCGGGCACACCTTCGCCGGGCCGCCGGCCGTCGAGCACGTCAAGGAAGTCGTGAAGGGGTTTTGATATTCTCCCGTCATTGCCGAGCCGCCGCGTAGCGGCGCGACCCGGCAATCCATCCTCAAAAGAGATGGATGCGCGGGTCAAGCCCGCGCATGACTTATCGGGCAATGATCATGAAACGTAGCACCGACCGGATCCTCACCACCCACACCGGCAGTCTGCCGCGCACCGCCAAGGTCGTCGAATTGCTGCTCGCCGAGCAGGCGCATCCGGGCGCGCGCAAAGCCGAATTCACCGCTGCGGTGCGCGAAGCCATTATCGGCGTGGTGCAAAACCAGGTCGCGTGCGGCCTCGACATCATCAATGACGGCGAGCAGGGCCGCACCGACTACACCGTGCACGTGCTCGACCGCCTCACCGGCTTCGAAGGCGAAAGCTCGCCACCGATGGGCACCGGCGAACCGGAATTTCCCGAACTGGCGCAACTGCTCACCCATTTCGCCTCGCCGTTCCAGCATCGGCCGACGTGCTCCGGCGACGTGACGTGGAAGGACTGGCCGGCGGCGCTGGCCGATATCGAGCTATCCAAAAGCGCCATGAAGGGCGCAAAGGCCGAGGAATTCTTCATGACCTCGCCCTCGCCCGGCCAGATCGCGCGCTATCTCAAGAACCGCCACTACAAAACCGAAGAGGCTTACGTCTACGCCCTCGCCGACGTGATGAGCCGCGAATACAAGGCCATCGTCGACGCCGGTTTCATTCTTCAGCTCGACTGTCCCGATCTCGCGATGCTGCGCCACATGGTCTATCTCGACAGAAGCATCGAGGATTTCCGCAAGATCATCGCCGTCAACGTTGCCGCTCTCAACCATGCCGTCCGCGATATCCCGGCCGACCGCATGCGCATGCATGTGTGCTGGGGCTCGACGGTGGCGCCGCATCATACCGACGTGCCGCTCAAAGACATCATCGACGTCGTGCTGACCGCCAGGCCGCAAGCCGTATCGTTCCCGGCCGCCAATGCGCGCCACGAGCACGAATGGAAAATCTGGCGCGACGTGAAATTGCCGGACGATAAGATCATCGTGCCGGGCGTCATCGACTCGACGGTCAATACCGTCGAGCATCCCGAAGTGGTCGCCGACCGCCTGCTGAATTTCGCCGGCGTCGTCGGCCGCGAGAACATCATCGGCGGCGTCGATTGCGGCTTCGGCACTTTTGCCGGCCGGGTCCAGGTCGACACCAAGATCGTCTGGATGAAGCTGCAGTCGCTGACCGAAGGCGCGCGTCTCGCCTCGGCGCAACTGTGGAAGAAGGCAGCGTAGCTCGCTCCAAACCATGTTGCGCTGCACCGGGGCGAGAACTGCCTTATTAATATTGACAACATATTGTCATTTTGCCATCTTGCTACCATGAACCGGGACGCTAAAGACCTCATTCCGCTGATCGTCGCCGACGTCTTCGAGCTTGCCGGCCGCTTCCGCGACGAAGGCGAAGACATCGCGGGGACCGTCGGCCAGACCCAGGCGCGCTGGCAGGTTATGAGCGCGGCCTCGACCGATCCGCGCACCGTGCCGCAGATCGCCCGCCGTCTCGGCGTCTCGCGGCAGAACGTGCAACGCATCGCCGATCTGCTAGTGAAGGAAGGCTGGGCGGGTTTCGAACCCAACCCCGATCACCGCGCCTCGCCTTTTCTTTTACTCAGCCCGCGCGGACGCGACGCACTCGCAAAGATCACCAAAGCCGCCGGATCGAGCCACGCGCAGCTTGCGCGCCGCCTTTCCGCCACCGACGTCGGCGCGCTTCATCGCGGTCTGCGCCGTCTGATCCAAGCCGTGAACGACTGTGACAAAGTAAAGTGAGGATGAAAGCCATGAATACCGAAACCATTGCAGAATGCATGAAAGCGAGCTTCGCCGACACACCCTTCCCGGTCGTCGTGCAAAAGCTCGCCGGCGCCGGCGTCACCAGCTACAACGCGGATCTGATCGCCTTGCGCAATACCTACTATGGCGCCGACGCCCAAAGCGTGGACGAGCCGATGCCGCTGACGGCTAGCCCGCCGATCGCGGCGCGTTTCGACAGCGCGGCGGTGGCCGCCACGGTAAAGGCGATCCAGCAAAAGAAAATCGGCTACGCCGAATTCCTGCGCCAGATCATGAAAGCCGGTTGCGCGCGTTACAGCGTGTTCTTCGGCGGCCGCAAAGCCATGTACTTCGGCCGCGACGGCGAGTTCTACACCGAGCCCTTCCCCGCCGCGGCAAGCTAGGCGGCGCGGGCGTCAGCCTTTCGGCACCGCCATCGCCGCCAGCTTCGACACATCCGCGCTCTTGTCGAGCGACCAGATGGCATCGATCAGCGGCGTGACGTCATAGCGCGGCTCCCAGCCCGCCGCCGCGGTGCGCAGCTTGTCTTCGAGATCCTTGTCGCTCATCGGATTGACGTCGCTGCCGCGCACCGCCTTTTGCTCGAGCTTGTGCACCTTGCCGTCGGCGGTGGTGATCTCGACCGCCGCGGCGATCGTGCTGAACGACGCATCGCGCACCACTTCGACCTTGCCGCGCTGCGCCACCACGCGCGGGTCGCGCACGCAGGCATCGGTGAACTGCTCGATCCCGGCCTTGCCGGTCACCAGCGCGGCGGCGACCGCGTGCTGCACGCTGACCTGCGCCTCGCGGCCGGTCGAAATATTCGGCCGGTCGGTACGGTCGGCGAGCAGCGGGTTCCCGCGCACCACGACGCGCGTCACCTCGGCCTTCGGATTGTCGCGCCGCCAGTCCAGCACGCAATCCAGCACCGGATGAATGACGAAGCCGCCCGGATAGGGCTTGTATGACGTGTTCATGATCTCCCAGCTTTCGCCGAGACCGTCGGTAACCAGATCAAGTTTCGGCGGCTCGCCCACGGCGGCGTAGAAACCTTGCACGCCGGCGAGCGGCTCCGGCGGCCCTTCGAAGCCATCCTTCGCCAGCAGCGCCGACCATAGCCCGTTGCGCGCGGCATTGCCGACGCTGACGCTCTTGGCCGGCCAGCCGAGGCATTCGCAAAGACCGGAGGATTGCGTCGCCGCGGTGCCGATGGCCCATACCATCTGCTGCTCATTAAGTCCCAGCATCTTGCCGGCCGCCGCCGCCGCGCCGAATACGCCGCAGGTCGAGGTGATGTGCCAGCCTTGCGAATAATGATGGGGCGAAATCGCCAGGCCGATGCGCGCCTGGATTTCCTGGCCGACGATGGAGCCGAGCAACAGGTCGGGCCCGCTCGTCTTCTGGAGTTCGGCCAGCGCCAGCGTCGCCGGCGCCACCGGCGCCGTCGGATGGATCACGGTTTTCAGATGCGTGTCGCAGAAATCGTAGACGTTCGCACCGGCAGCGTTGAGGAAGGCGGCGCTCAGCGCATCAATGCGCTCAGCGCGGCCGACCACCGTCGCCTGCTTGCCGCCGGAGAATTGCGCCAGCGAGCGCAATGCGATCTCGACCGGGCCGGTACGGCAGCCGGCCAGCGCAACCGCGAAGAAATTCATGTAGGAGCGCTTGGCCTGATGCCGCACGTCTTGCGGAATGTCCTCCCAGCGCGCGGTGACGACGAGACGGGCAAGGCTTTGAGTGACGCCGGGTTTATGCAGCATTGGGGTTCCTCGATTTTTTTATGGGGCGGAGCATCGTCCGGCGCGCGCAAAAGCGCAACGGCGCGCTCAGCACGGCGGGCTGGCATTTTCGCCGTAGACCGGGCAGCATCGCCGAAAATCACGCCGCATAAGCGGCAACGACGACGGGGAGGATATCATGCCGGCAACTTGGAAGTGTCTTGCGCTTGTCTGCGCGCTGACCGCGTCGATCGGCGCTGCGGCCGCCGATGAATATCCGTCGCACCCGATCCGGCTGATCGTGCCTTATGCCGCCGGCGGCGGCGCCGATTCTGTGGCGCGCATCGTCGCCAAGCGCGTCAGCGAAAACGTCGGCCAGCCGATCCTCATAGAGAACCGTGGCGGCGCCGGCTCCATCATCGGCACCGAACTGGTGAAAAAATCCGACCCCGACGGCTACACGCTGCTGGTCGGCCAGTCAGGCCCGATCTCGATCAATCCCGCCGTCTACAAATCCCTGCCCTACGACTCGATCAAGGATTTCACGCCGGTCTCAATGACCACCGCCTATCCCTATATCATGGTGGTCAATCCCAAGCTCGGTGTGAAAACGCTGCAGGAGTTCGTCGCGGTCGCCAAGAGCAAGCCCGGCGAGCTGAACTACGGCACCACCGGGGTCGGCGCCGCCAATCATCTCGTCGCCGAACTGTTCGACAGCAAGGCCGGCGTGAAGATGACACACATCCCCTATCGCGGCACCGCGCTCGCGGTCACCGATCTGCTCGCCGGTCAGGTCCAGGTCGTGTTTGCCGATCCGATCACGGCGCTGCCGCATATGAATGCCGGGACGCTGCTGGCATTAGGCGTGACCAGCAAGGACCGCTCTTCGGTCGCACCGGAAGTGCCGACGATTTCCGAGAGCGGCTATCCGGGGTTCGATGCCATTGCCTGGCACGGCATTCTGGCGCCCGCCGGCACGCCGCCGGCGATCGTCGCCAAGCTCAATGCCGAGATCGTCAAGGCGCTGCGCGATCCCGAAACGAAGTCACTTCTGGAAAAGCAGGCAATGGCCACCGTCGGCAATTCGCCGGAGGCCTTCGCCACGTTTATCAAGCAGGACATCGCGATCTGGAAAGAAGTCGCGACCCAAGCGAACGTCGAAGTGAAGTAGTTACAGCTTGCGCCCGAGCGTGACGCCGGCGACCACCGCCAGAACCAGCGCCGCCAGCATGGATTCGCGCGAGCCCTGCTGCACGGCGGCGACGGCCTCGTCGATCGCGCGCCCGCCGCTCGGCACTGCCGCGGTCGGGACAGCGCGTGCCGGTGGATGCCGCGAGCCCGACCGCAGGAAGGCAATCAGAAACAAAATCGCGCCGAGCGCCGCCCAACCGCCGCCAATGATCGCCAGCGCCGGCCTGGTGCCGTAGATCTGCTGGAGCCACACATAGAGCAGCGACTGCCCGAAGCCGATGGCGACCAGCACAGCGCTCACCGCCGCCAGCATCAGCACAACCGTCACCGTCAAGGTGCGCATGCGCTGTTTGAAATGCCCCACGCACATATTCATGCAGGCGGAAAACATCATCGCCTCCGCAGCGTCAGACCCAGCACCAGTCCGAGCCCAAGTGCGCCGCCGAGAACATAACGCGGATTCTGCCGCGCGAAATTCTCAAGGTCGGCGATAATCGACTGCGTCTCTTTCTTGGCATTTTCGGCGAATGCGCCGGCCGCATCCGACGCTGTGGCGCCGATGCGCGAGGCCGCGCCGCTGGCTTCAGCGCCTAAGGTTTTGCCGAAGCCGGCAAGCGTGTCCTTGATGGCCGAAAGATCGGCCTGCAAGCGGCGAAGGTCTTCACCGAGATTCTCGCCGGTATCCACCGCCGAGCGCGCGATTTTATCCTTGGTGCGCAGAAGCTCTTCGCCGATGCGCTCCGCCGCGGCAGCCATGCTGTCCACGGTCCGCTGATGTGCTGTTTTCATAGCCGTTCTCCTCTGCCGGCAATCTGCCACAAAGGCCCGGTGCTCTATTTGCGATGCATCAAAAAGGCGAGCGTGAGAAGGGCTGAAAAAGGCCGTGAATCCGGCCTGTGCCAAGGGTCACGTCCCGAACAGCCGCTCCGGCGTCTCGACCAAAATCTTGTGGCGCACGGTGGCGTCTGGCGTCCAGGCAAAAAACAAATCCAGCAGATGCCCGTCGTCCGGCATCGCCGCCGCGGCAATCGAGGGATGCGGCCAGTCGGTGCCCCAACATCAGCCGCTCGGGATTGGCCTTAACCAGCGCGTCGTGGAACGGCCTAGCGTCCGGATAATCGGGAAACTGCGATGACAGACGATAAGGCGCCGACACTTTGACGTAAGCATCGCCCGTGCCCACCAGCTTGAGCAGCGCCTGGAAATTCGGATCGTTCACGCCGCGCTCGGCTGGAATATGCAGCATGTGATCGACGATCACCGGCGTGGCGCGCGAAATCTCGCGTAAGCGCGGCGCCACCTCAGCCATCATCCGCCAGTCGCAGAACAGTTGCACCACCCAACCGAGCTCGGCCATGACCTTGCGGAACACTTCGAATACGTCGAAGCCGACGCCGCGCACATAGCCGGGCTTGCCGGCGTCGGAGAACAAATGGAAGCGAAGCCCGCGCATGCCGAGGCGGTGCCAGTCGCGCAGCGTCTCCGGCTCGATGCGCGTGTCGGTGATGGCGACGCCGCGCAGCCGCTGCGGATAGCGCGCCAGCGCGTCGAGGATGGCGCGGTTGTCGAAGCCATGCGCGTTGCCCTGCACGGCGACGCCGCACGCGAAGCCGAGACGATCGAGCAGCGCAATGAAGTTTTTCGGCCGGCGCGGCCGGAGGCGTGTAGCCGCGTCCCGGCGTGTAGGGGAATCTATCGGGCGGACCGAAAATATGCGCGTGCGTGTCCCACGCGCCGGGCGGCGGCAGGATGCGCGGCTTTTTCGGATGTGCGATCGGGCCGGGCGATCAAGGGTGGGTCTAGGGACAAAACATCGACCTTTCTCCGTCACCCTGAGGTGCGAGCGAGCAACGCGAAGCGGGCCTCGAAGGGCGACGGCCCCAAATCATGTGCCGCCATCCTTCGAGGCGCGGCTGCCGCGCATCTCAGGATGACGGCGAGAGCTCAACCCAACTTGATATTCGCTTCCTTCACGACCTTGCCCCAGCGCTCGGTCTGTTCCTTGACGAAGGCGCGGAATTCTTCCGGCGTGTTCTTGCGGCTGTCGATGTTGAGCGCCTCGAAACGTTCTTTGACCTCCGGCGACGCCAGGGCCTCATTCACCGCCCTGTTGAGCGAGCGCACGATGGCCGGCGGCGTGCCGTACGGCAC